>NZ_PNCJ01000052.1 GCF_005887115.1 Pseudoalteromonas rubra
GTGGGAGTCATACCAACGCCTAAATCAGGTGTGCCGCAGGTGTCACCTGGATTTACTTGTTATATTTTTATTTTGCGTATGGCAGATTTTAACTCTGAAACAGTATTTTCTGCCCCTAACTCTTCATATATAGATAAACTTGATTCTAAATTTTGAAGAGCCGTACTAACATTCCCAAGCTCAAGATTTACTGCGCCTATATTGTATTTAGCGAATCCCACACCTTCTTTATGATTAATCTCTTCATTTATTGATAATGCCGAATTAAAACAATCTAAAGCATCACTCAACTCACCTTTAATTAGGTGAAGCACTCCAATATTAATGGAGCATATGGCAACATCTTTTTTTGCACCTAACTCTCTATATAAACTTAAAGATTCTTTGTAGTGCTCTTCAGCTATTTCAAATTTCTTTTGCTCTCTATACAGATTTCCTAGATTACCATTATGTCTAGCGCAACCATACTTATTACTATTTTTCTCATCTATTTCGAGTGCTTTTTCATAGTACTTTTCTGCTTCTGAAAAATTATGTTCATATTTATAAACAACCGCTAGATTACCATAGACAACAGATATGTTTTTATTTGATTCATTCATAAGCAATATAGAATTTTTGTAATTTCTTTTAGCTTCGGAATAATCACCTTTTATTTTAAAAATTAGACCAAGGTCACTGAGGATTTCAGCCTCAACTTCCGTACTATTAATAGATTTAGCAATAATCAAACCATCCCTGTACATTTTTTCAGCGACACCTAGCTCACCAAGGTATTTATATGCAACACCTAAAGTTCTCTGCATCATCGCTTTAATTTGAGGTTCTACTTTCGTATTTTTGACACTTAATAAATCTATTACTTCTTGGTATTTACCTATTCGAATTAGAAGATCACTATATACCAAGCGTGCTTCTAGATCATTTTCATCCAGACTGATAACTTTTTTAAATGCATTAATCGATTCATTTGTATCAGTAAAAAAAGCTAACGCACCAATCTTACGCCACTTTTCCACCACTACATTTTGACTCACGTCTGCATCATGTTTTAATAATCTTATAGCTTTATGAATGTCACCGTCTTCAATAGACTTGACCACTTCAGTAGATGTTTTGTCATTCATAACATCTTCAATAACCTGTTTTAGAATTTGAATTTTAACTTCATCTAAAACCACATTGGTATTGTCACTCAGAAGCTTTTCCAAAAGTTTCGTTGTGGGAGATTTTTTTATGTTGTTCAGTTGCATTAATGTAAATAAAACAACTGAAGAAACGATCATAAAAGCACCAATAAATATAAATATGCTATCTACACCCGAACTGAGCGAAAGCTTTATATACAAATCTTCTTTGATAACCTCTAAGTTTGAGCCTAACTGTATGATTCTCTGGTAACCTACAAGTGCAATTCCTGATGTCAACAAAGACCATATAAACTTAGTATCGAAATTAGGATTTAAAAATCGATTAAGTTTCTCTAAAAAAATGCTTTTTATAGTCAATTTGTTACTCATATCTTTTTAAAAATATAACGCTTTAGTATTCATGCGTACGCAGTACGCATAATCGTTTGTTGAACTGGGCCGCTACCTGCATGCCGTATCCGGCTGGTGTGGTCTATGCTATGGGGATTTGCTTTTGATGAGTAACTTCTGTTCTGAACCGTTTGTGACTTAAACCGTTACAACCTGACTCATTCCCTGCCTGAACAACGTTATTTATGCGTATTATTAGACCCACTTTTTTCCTATTTGGCAAGGTGTTGCGATTTCAACACAGCATGGCTTACTTCCCCTTGCATAATGCAGCGTAAAAACATGCTCGGACAACAAACAAAAAAGCCCGACTAACCTAGCCGGGCTTTGTAACTCATAAATATCGTTTATAGGTCTAATCGTGCGTGATGCGGATCACCGGGCGTTGCTGGCAGGTTTTCCCAAGCAAGCAGCTTAGTGCATCGCGCACGGTGTCGACGCTAAAGTCGAGCAGTTTAACCTCGGGTGCTTTGATACGGCCGTTGCTGACATCATCAAGTAACTGGCGACCCATAAAACACAAATGCTGCTGAGCGCACAGGCTGTTGGCCATCCAGGCACCGGCGACTGAGACCACGCCAATGTTGGGCGCTTTCTCAAACAGCAGCTCTTCGGGAATGGTGCCAAAGCCATTGAGGCAGGCAATGCGGCCACAAAACCGCAAGTGGCGCAGGTCATCTAAAAAGGAGTCGCCGCCTTGTGTATTTAAAATACAGTCAAAGCCGCCCGGCCCCATTTCTCGCTTGATTTGTTCACACACCGACTCCGATTCGCAATCGAACACCCAGTCTGCTCCGAGCTTGCTCAGCCTTTTGTGGTGTTCTTTTTGTGCAAAAGCAAACACCTGAGCACCGCGCTGTTTGGCGTATTGCACGGCAAAGTGGGCCACAGCGCCTTGTGCGCTGTTGATGGCCAGCGAGTCGCCGTCCTGCACCTGCATTTTATCCAAAGCCAGCAGTGCCGCCATGCCCGCATTGGGCAATGACACCGCCACTTCGCCACTCATGCCATCGGGTACTTCCGACACCGCGTGGCTGGGTACAACCGCGTATTCTTTCAGCATTCCCTGCTCTGCCAGACTGGCATTAAACAATACCCGGCTGCCTTTGGGGGGAAATACCCCTTTAGCAGCTGAGACCACTGTGCCGACGGCATCCAGTCCCAAAATGTGCGGGTATTGCCACTGGCAAAATCCGTCTTTCGCCATCCGTGCGTCCAGGTGATTCAGGGCCACATAATCAATGGCAACCAGTAACTCGTTATCTCCCGGCACTGGCATAGCGTGCTCTGCCATCGCTAAGTCAAACTCAGCGCCACATTGACGCAGCTCCAGTGCTCGCATGGTGGTTTTTTCGACTGACATGGTGGTTTTCTCCACTTTTCGACCCTTTTGAGGCCGGATTGCCCATAACTTTAACTTTCCGATTATGGGCAAAACTTCGCAATTGTTGCTATTAAACCATCTTGGTCTCTGTCAAACAACTCAATATTGTGACAGGTGTTTAAATCCTGTTAACGGCTATTTTTCAATCACAGGCGCGTTTGTGCTGTCTTGCAAACCTTCCTTTGCGCTGTCGTTTAAGGTGAGCAGGCGATAGAACACGGGCGTGAACAGCAAGCCGAATACCGTTACCCCAATCATACCAAAGAACACCGCATTACCCATTGCCTGGCGCATCTCTGCACCAGCGCCTGATGCCAGTACCAGAGGGACCACACCGGCTGTGAACGCAATCGAGGTCATCAGGATAGGACGCAGTCGTAAACGACACGCTTCCATGATGGCTTCCAGGTGCGTGGCACCGGATTTATGCTTATCGCGGGCAAACTCGACCATCAGAATCGCGTTCTTCGAGGCCAGCGCCACCAGTACAATCAGCGCAATCTGGGTGAAGATATTATTGTCGCCGCCCAGCATATACACACCCGCCAGCGCAGAGAATATCGTCATTGGTACTATCAATATAATGGCCAGTGGTAAACGCAGGCTCTCGTATTGGGCCGCCAGCACCATGAAGACCAGTACCACCACCAGAGGGAACACATATACCATCGTATTGCCCGCCAGAATTTGCTGATAGGTTACCTCAGTCCATTCATAGCTGATCCCTTCCGGTAAACTCTCGGCCAGCACAGATTCAATCGCTTCTTTGGCTTGATCTGAGCTGTACCCCGGCGCCGGGCTGCCGTTCAGTTCTGCGGTCATATACCCGTTATAGTGCATCACCCGATCCGGACCTGTGGTGGGTGTCACCGTAACCACAGAGCCCAGCGGCACCATGTTGCCGGCGGCGTTACGCACTTTCAGGTTATTGATCTGCGATTGTTTGGCACGAAACTCAGCATCAGCCTGCGCTTTGACCTGATAAGTACGGCCAAACAGGTTAAAGTCATTCACATATACAGAGCCCAGGTAAATTTGTAGTGCATTGAACACTTCATCCAGCGGAATGCCCTGTAATAATGCCTGCTCACGGTCAACGTTAATGTCCATTTGTGGCACCTGAATACGGAAGCTGGAGTACAGACCCGTCAGTGCCGGATGTTGTTGCGCCTGACCAATGGTATTCTGCAGTGCTGCAAACAAAGCTTCGAACCCTTTATTACCCCTGTCCTGAAGCTGTAATTTAAAGCCACCTGTGGTACCCAGACCAAGAATTGGCGGCGGTGGGAACACCGCAACAAAGGCTTCATCAATTTCAGCAAAGCGCATGTTCAGCTGCATCGCAATCGCATGGGCAGATAGGCTGGGATCCTGACGCTCCGAGAAATCAGCCAGTGGCGTAAACACAATGCCGCTGTTGGTGCTGTTGGTAAACCCATTCACCGACAAGCCCGGGAATGCCACGGTGTGCGCTACACCAGGTACTTCCAGTGCAATTGCCTGCATTTGTTTGACCACGGCTTCGGTTCTGTCCAGACTGGCCGCATCCGGTAGTTGTGCCACCGCTACCAGGTATTGCTTATCCTGCTGAGGAATAAAGCCACCTGGCACTGAGTTGAACAAACCTACGGTTGAACCCACCAGCGCTAAGTACACCACACCCACAACCACACTCATGCGGATCAGTTTTTGTACCAGCTTCTCGTAACCCTGCGCACCTTTGTCGAACATGCGGTTGAAGGGTTTGAACAACCAGGTGCCAAACAGTTTGTCGAGCACGCGGGTCAGGCCGTCTTTCGGCGCATCATGCGACTTTAACAGCAAGGCCGAAAGCGCAGGCGATAAAGTCAGTGAGTTAAAGGCCGAGATCAAAGTTGAAATGGTGATAGTCAGGGCAAATTGCTTGTAAAACTGGCCCGACAGTCCGGTAATAAAGGCCGTTGGAATAAACACCGCACACAATACAAAGGCGATGGCAATAATCGGCCCGGTTACTTCAGTCATGGCAATTTTAGTTGCCTCAAACGGGCTATAACCGTCGGCAATATTACGTTCTACGTTTTCGACCACCACAATGGCGTCATCTACCACAATCCCGATGGCCAGGACCAGACCAAACAAAGACAGTGTATTAATCGACACGCCCAGCATCTGCATGATGGCAAAAGTACCAATCAGTGACACCGGTACGGCAATTAAAGGAATGATAGACGCGCGCCAGGTTTGCAGGAACACCACCACAACCACAACAACCAGCAAAATGGCTTCCAGTAACGTCTGGATAACGGCGTCAATTGAGCCACGTACGAATACGGTGGGGTCATAAGCAATTTCGTAGGTCATGCCTGCCGGGAAGTCTTTCGCCAGACGCGCCATTGTCGCACGTACGTTGTCAGACAAAGCAATGGCATTAGAGCCCGGACGCTGGAATACCGGCATCGCCAGCGCTGGCTGGTTGTCCAGCATGGCGCGCAGCGCATAGTTTTCCTGGCCCAGTTCAACACGTGCAATGTCCTGCAAGCGCGTGATCTGACCTTGCTCACCCACTTTGATGATCACCTGCTCAAATTCATCAATCTGAGTTAAGCGCCCTTTTACATTCAATAATACCTGAAACTGGTTCTCATCCGGAGAAGGCTGAGCGCCCAAAGAGCCCGCGGCTACCTGCTGGTTTTGCGCACGTAACGCATTGATCACATCACCCGCAGTGAGGTTACGCGCTGCCAGTGCATCGGGATTTAGCCACACACGCATAGAGTATTTAGCACCACCAAACAGTTGCAGATCGCCCACTTCCGGCAAACGCTTCAGCTCATCTTTGATATAGATGTCGGCATAGTTGGCCATATAAGAGGTGTCCTGCTGACCATCCGGAGACACTAAATGCACCACAAGTGCCAGGTTAGGTGACGATTTTTGCGCTGTCACACCCAGGCGTTGTACTTCCTGAGGAAGGCGTGGCAAGGCATTGTTCACCCGGTTTTGCACCTGAACCTGTGCCTGATCCAAATCTGTGCCTAAAGCAAAGGTCACAGTCAGGGTAAGACGGCCATCGCTGGTTGCTTGCGATGAGTGGTACAGCATGTTTTCCAGGCCATTGAGCTCCTGCTCAAGCGGCGTTGCAACGGTCTGACCAATCACTTTGGGGTTGGCACCCGGATAGCTGGCGTTAACCACCACGGTTGGTGGGACAACTTCCGGGTATTCGCTGACCGGCAACTGAAACAGCGAAATAGCGCCGGTGATCACAAACACCAGCGAGAGCATGGCCGCAAAAATCGGCCTGCTGATAAAAAAGTGAGAAAAGTTCATAATGGCCTCTTAGTTTGCAGCGCTAAGCTGAGTGTCGCGCTGTGCAATCACAAGACGGGTATCATTCAGGTTCAGCGTCACCATGTTTGGGGTGATAGGCATGCCCGGACCAACGCGTGCAGGACCATTGGCTGCGACTTTATCACCCGCTTCCAGACCCGATTTAATCGCACGGAATGCACCGTAGCGCTCACCCAGCTCAACCAGGCGATATTGCAGCGTGTTATTGGCATCTACCGTGAGCACAAAGCGGTTTTTCAGATCCGTTCCAATGGCACGCTCAGGCACCAAAGGCATGGTTGCAGCATCAGCCGAGCCCAAAGAGATGCGCGCAAAGGCACCTGGTTTCAGGCTGTGTTGCTGCGCATCAAACACTGCGCGTACGCCTAAAGTGCCCGTATTAGGGTTAATTTCGTTATCAATAAAATCAACCACGCCTGGCACCGATGCGCCACCGTTGATACGCTGTAATTGCACGGTTACCGCATCGGTGGCATTCACACCGGCAAACTTGTCATTCCAGGTGCGCTCGTCGACATCAAAGTAAGCGTAGATCTGCTGATCTGAAACTATGGTTGCCAGCGTGGTTTCACCGGCGCTCACATAATTACCTTTGGTTACGATAGCACGCGAAATCACGCCACTGATGGGCGCTTCAACCTGACTGAATTCCAGATCCAGACGCGCTTTTTTCAGCTGTGCGGCGATTGCATCGCGATTAGCCTGTGCCTGGCGCAATGTCGCCGCACGCTGCTCTGCAAGCTCGGTTGACATGGCTTTTTCAGCCACCAGTTGTTTGGCACGGCGCGCTTCGCTTTTGGCCTGCATCAGTGCAGCCTCGGCACTGACCAGCTGTGCGTTTAGGGTTTCAACCTGCACTTCAAACGGGCGCGGGTCGAGTCTGAACAAAGTCTGGCCCTTTTCAATTCTTTCACCTTCTTTGAATGTCATCTGCTCCACCTGACCAGATACGCGAGGCTTAAGCACCACCCGCTCCGGCGCTTGCAAACGCGTGGTAAAGGTATGCCATGACTGCACCGGGGCCATTTTGACCTGTGCCACATCTATGGTCAGCGGCGGTGGCTGTTGCTGCCCTTCCTGTGCATTTGGCTGGCTACAACCGCTGAGCACCAAAGCAAGTGCGACCGCACTGAGTGTATAGCTAATTTTATTCATGACATTCTCCGACAGTATGAGTTGCTATGATGGTACGAAGAATTACCGTGAAGAAAAATGGTAGTTTTTTAAAAACATTAGTGCCAGAATGGCACCAATAAACTTTTCTTTGTGTTGAAAGGACAGATTATGGATACCACCAGCCGGTTGATTATGTTGCTCGAAGTTGTTGAGCAGGGGTCATTTTCTAAGGCAGCTGAACTAAGAAATATAGACCGTTCAGTGATCTCCAAACAGATAGGCAAGCTTGAAGAAGAACTGGGCGTGCGGCTGCTCAACCGCACTACCCGATCATTTTCCCTGACCGCAGCCGGCGCTGAAATGGTAAAAAAGGCCGCAGATTTGCGCTTACTATTACAGGACACAGTGCAACTGGCAGAAAACTATCACCAGGAGCCCAGGGGCTTATTGCGCATCACCGCATCGAGCTATATCGGTCAACATTACCTGATGCCGGTCATCAACGATTTCCAGAAACGCTTTCCTCAGGTCAGTGTTGAGATACGTATGGATGATAGGGTCGTGGATATGATCTCAGAAGGCTATGATCTGGCGTTTCGGGTTGGTGAACCCCGCGACTCCTCCCTGGTAGCCCGAAAGATTGCCCGCAATAAAATGCTGATTCTGGCAACCCAACGCTTTATTGATACATACGGCGAGCCAAAGACCATGGCCGATCTGGCAGACTTACCCGCAGCCTCATACAGCAGCTCACATCTGCGCTTTGAAGCCATCAGTTATATCGACGAAAATGGTAAACCACAGGAGCAGCCCATCACGCCAGTGTTTCGCTCCAATGATGCCGAAGCCCTGATGAGCAAAGTACTATCGCACACCGCGTTTTTTACCGCACCGGCCTTTTTCTTCGCCGACGGAGTAGATACCGAGCAGCTGGTTCCCCTGCTAACCCATGTCAACCTGCCCGATTACAGTGCGGTATATGCCGTTTACCCACACCGGGATCTGCCGGTCAGAACCCGATTATTTTTGGACGCGGCACGGCATTATATCGGCGAGCACAAGCCGCGCTGGGAGCTGAACATTCCCGGAATAGAGCAACTCTATCAGCCTAAAGCAAAATAATGGCGCCAGATGGGTGCTTTTCTACTCATACAAATTTTTCAATAATGACAGTGGCAGAACACTGTTTAAATACACATGCTTTGTGCTCCAGCGCTGGAGTGCAAAGCATCTTGTGCAATTATCCCCCCCTGTCGCACTTTACTCTTATCAATAATGTTATTTAACAAAGAGTCATGAATCACTTTCGAAATACCAGAATTTCATTTTATATATCATGAATTTAGCTTAAAAATCGGTCGTGACTTAACATGTTAACAGAAGAATGAAAGTCTTTTTTTAGCCATATATTTGGCACAGAGATGCCATTAATTCTTAGCCTCTTTGTCTTTTTTGGTTTCTATAGTACTGCCCCTGAAACAATTACAGAGTCAGGACTATGAAATTAAAATTACTAACACTCGCAATGTTTTGCGGCACAACCGCATTAATCACTGGTTGTTCGGATAACGATAGCAAAGTTGAGATCAGACCAATAGTTAAAGAACAGCTGGCAGATGAAGACAAACAACCTACGGACGACAAACAGCCGACCGATGATAAGCCAAAGGATGATGACAAAGACCCTGAAGAGCCTAAGATTGCCGAAGGCACTTTGCTTGAGTTGCGCATCATGGAAACAACGGATCTACATGCGAACCTGATGAACTTTAACTACTTCTCAAACAAAGAAGACAACAAGGTCGGCCTGGTCAAAACCGCCACCTTGATCCGTCAGGCACGAGAAGCTGCAACAAACTCAGTGTTAGTGGATAATGGTGACCTGATACAGGGAAGCCCGCTTGGCGACTATATGGCCAAAATCAAAGGCCTTAAAGACGGTGATGTCCACCCGATTTATGGTGCGATGAACACGCTGGACTATGATGTCGCCAACATTGGTAACCATGAATTTAACTTTGGCCTGGAATTTTTGGACGAAGCCATAGACGATGCCAAATTCCCGTATATCTCAGCCAATGTGTTTAAAGATGATGGTGACGATGATCCAAGCAACGACGTACCACTGTTCACCCCTTACATCATTAAAGACAAGCAGGTCATTGATAAAAATGGCGACGTGCAAACCCTGAAAATTGGTTACATCGGTTTTGTGCCGCCACAAATTATGCAGTGGGACAAAGCCAATCTGGAAGGTCAGGTCATAGCCAAAGACATTGTCGATATGGCCAAACACTATGTGCCTAAAATGAAAGAAGAAGGCGCAGACATCATCATTGCGATTCCTCACTCAGGACTGGAAACGGCAGAGAAAAAACCCTTGGCAGAAAATGCCAGCTACTACCTGTCCAAAGTCGACGGCATTGATGCCATCATGTTTGGCCATGCCCATGCGAACTTCCCGGGTCCACGCTACGAAGGTCTTGAAGCACATGGCGTAGACAATGAAAAAGGCACTATTAATGGCATCGCGGCCGTCATGCCTGGTTTTTGGGGTAATAACCTGGGTATCATCGACATGACCTTAGAATACGGTGCTGAAGGCTGGCAAGTAAAAGACACTCAGTCGACGCTGGAGCCAATTTCTATCACCAACCCAGATCGCACTGTCACGTCTTTAGCCGTTAACGATGCACAGGTCGAAAACGCGGCAATGGCCGCACACGGTGAAACCAAAACCTGGGTTAATGAGCCGTTTGCCAAAATCTCTGACGAAGTAAACAGCTACTTTGCACTGGTTAACGACGATCCGTCTATCCAGATAGTCACCGACGCACAACTTTGGTACACACAGGCCATTGTAAAAGGGACTGAGCTGGATGACCTCCCGGTCCTTTCAGCGGGTGCCCCTTTCAGAGCAGGTCGTGGTGGTGCCGATGACTTTACGGCGGTTGACAAAGGTGACATTGCTTATCGTAATGTGGCCGACTTGTATATTTATCCTAACGTGCTGAAAGTGCTCAAACTCAATGGTGCTGAAGTCAAACAGTGGTTGGAAATGTCAGCGGGTCAGTTCAATCAGATCACGCCTAACACAGCTACGGTTCAGGTGCTGGTCAATCCGGATTTCCCTTCTTACAACTTTGATGTCCTTGACGGTGTGAGCTATCAGATTGATGTCACAGAGCCCGCAAGATACGACACTAAGGGCAACAAGGTGTCTGACGGAAACCGTATTAAAGCGCTTACCTATCAGGGCAAGCCGGTAACCGATGAGCAAGTATTTCTGGTGGCAACCAATAACTATCGCGCTTCAGGCGGTGGTAACTTCCCGGGGATCTCTGGCGAAAAAATCGCAGTAGACTCGCCAAACGAAAACCGTCAGGTAGTCGCTGATTATATTTCATTGCAGTCAGACAAAACCCCAGAAACTGGCATGGATCCAAGTGCAGATGGCAACTGGTCATTCGCACCGGTAGCGGGGGCTAACGTTGTCTTTTATAGCTCACCGTCGGACAAAGCAACAGCATTCAGTGCGCGCTTTGCCCATATCACACCTTTAAATCAAACCACAGAAAATGGTTTTGCAATCTATCAAATCGACCTGACCCAGCCTGCAAACTGAGTGTCAGAACGATAAAAAAATTAAAAGCCACGCACTAGCGTGGCTTTTATATCGCGCCGTAATCACAGGCAGTATGCGGCAACTTCATATCAACCACCTGAACTCAATGTGCGACTTTAAGGCCAAAGGACTGTGTGCTTGCCAGGGAAACTTGGCGACTTGGTGAGTTAAATAAGGTTGTTCAGCGACGTTCGCGGCAACTTGGTTCTCTGAGTGAGCGCGCTTACAAGGCAAAGGTGGAAGGTCAGGTTGATATTCACAACGGGAATTGATGATGAAACTATCTAAACTCACAGTCTTAGGCCTTGGTGTAGCGTTTGCACTCTCAGCAACTGCTTTGCAGGCTGCTACACCGTATAATTGGAACAATACCGCACCGGTCAAAGTACCGAGTGCACAACAAAGCAATGGCAAAACCGTATTATTCGACGTCTCACACGGCGGCGTTGAAGGTAATGCCGACTGGGTTATTGACGGCGCCTTTTCTGACTTCGCCGATGCCCTGGTCGCCGAAGGTTATCGTGTTGAGGAATATCGGGGCGTCGATTTAAACAATGACGGTAAAATTCGCTTTTATGACGATCGCAACATCTCAACTCAGGCTAACGAAGCCATCATTACTTATGATGCCATCAAACATGCCGATGTTTTTGTCCTCGCGGAAACGAACCGTCCCTTTACCCTTGCAGAGCAACAGGCACTGGAAACCTTCGTTGCTGCGGGTAAAGGCATCTTCTTTATCGCCGACCACTATGACGCGGACCGTAACCTCAATACCTGGGATGCGACTGAAGTTTTCAACGGTTACAACCGCTCTGACTTGAGCAAGTACAATATGGGCGGTGCCTACGGAGACTGGCGTAACCCAAAAAGTGCACAGCAAGGCTGGCTGGTAGAAAACTTTGGTATTCGTTTTCGCTTTAACGGCGTAGACTACAAACAAGGTGTCAGTGGTGTTGAGCCGGCCTCTCAGACTGAGGGTCTGACCCAGGGTGTCGCACCCATTCTCATGGCTGCTGGTGCGACTTTGGCCATTGTTGATGGTCAAAAAGCCAAAGGCCTGGTTTACTTTGCTGAAACAGACAATCCAACCAAATGGAAATATGCCAAAGACTCTGGCCTGTATTTTGGCGGCGAGGCAGAAGGTCCTTACGTTGCTATCGCTAAATCAGGGGCTGGTAAAGCAGCATTCATCGGCGATTCCTCACCGATTGAAGATGCAACCCCTAAGTATCGTCGTCAGGACAACGGGAACACCAAAAAAACCTACCCCGGTTGGACGGATCCAGGCCACGCCTCTGTGTTATCAGTAAATATCATCAACTGGTTAGCAACTCCTGAAAGCTATACCCATTTCGATGGTGCCAATGGTCGTACACCGGGTCGCGTTACGCCCATCCCCATGACCTCCGAGGAAATGTTTGACCCCAATAATGGTCAGCCCTGGAGTAATCCAAGTAACGGCTTTAACCCCTGGAATACAGATACGTATAAAGACAACTCTTTCAATGCTCCGTATGGCCTGGGCCAGGTAGACCCAGATCCTGATCCTGATCCAGACCCGACACCTGGTACTGCGGTATCCGTTGCTGACGCATTGGCAGCGACAACAGGCTCTGAGTTAGTGGTTCAGGGCAAAGTAACGGATGCCGTCAATGGCATCTATGGCCTGTTACTAACTGACTTAAATAATCCGGCTGTCAGCATCAACGTCAAATTAGAGTCTAATCAACGCGCCGACTTCAACCCGCAATTGAACCCTGAAATTCTGGGTAAAACCCTGCTGGTAACCGGCAAGCGTAACAGCTACATGGGTGAACCCGGGATCCGTTATGTCACCGACTTGGCCATTGCTCCAAGCGCATTGTCTGTTGCTCAGGCACTGGCAACAGCACAGGGCGAAACCATCAGCTTAACGGGCAAAGTCAAAGCACCGCTGAACAGCATCTACGCTTTGGTGCTGTCAGACTTATCTGACGACAGCACGACTATCAACATCAAGCTCGAGTCAAGCCAACGCGCCGAGTTCAGCCCACAACTGAACCCAAGCATACTGGATGAGACTTTGGTGATCACCGGTAAGCGTGACTCGTATATGAGTCAGCCTGGAATTCGTAATGTCTCTGAAATTGCCAAGGCATCGTCAACTTCACCAGACCCGGAGCCAAATCTGGATATGACGGTTAGTGAAGTTCTGGCTAAAAGCAATGGGACACCAGTCGTTGTGGCTGGCACTATCACTTCAGCCATCAACAATATTTATGCACTGGAACTGAGCGATCCTAACGCGCCTGGCAACAAGCTGTATATCAAGCTGGAGTCTTCACAGCGTGCAACATACAGCCCTCAGCTTAACCCTGCTCTGTTGGGCAAAAAACTACGCGTGACAGGTGTTAAAAATGACTACATGAGCCAGCCTGGTGTACGCAATGTCACCGAACTGACTCTGTTGGATTAGATAAAAAATAGTGGGCAGTGCCTTTGCCCACTACTTCTTTAACAGTAAAAATAAGACAGCAAAATGACTCTTTGAAACACGTGACCAATCAGATTTATTCAAGGGTTGAATGCTAACCTTAATCCAAATTGTGCTGAAGCCCGAAACTTCTCGGCATTGAGGCTATGTGCACAGCGGCATTCATTAGCAGAGGATGACCAGCTTCCTCCTCGCAATATGCCGACCTGACTATTTAAGCCACTGATGGGCATACTTCGCCCTTGCCTGCCTCTTTCACTATCATAGCGACACCACTCGTACAGTAGCCCATGCATATCATACAAACCCCAACGATTTGCACGTGCGGATTTCATTATTAAGCTTTCAACAGATTGACGACCAAAAACGGCATCAGATGGTTTTAGTTCAGATCCAAATGCAAATGCCGATTGCGATCCTGCCCTACAGGCATATTCCCATTGGCTATCTGACGGGAAATCAAATCCATGCGTATTCATAGACTGATTAATTTTATGCAATAACAACTCGCAATTAAACCAACTAAGGTTTGATTGTGCGACATTATGCTTTTCTTCATTGCACTGCCCTTCAAGCAACAACTGGGTTATGCTTTCACTCAAAAGCGTATCCGCTAGCCAAAAGCCATTTTTAAGCAGTGGCTGTTTACGTATTTCGTGTTGGTCCAGGCTCTGCTTTTGGAAGGCGGACCCCATGTAAAAACTGCCAACCGGAATAAATCTTAGCCGGAGAGGTTGAGTACCTAGGGTAATTGTTTGCCAGAAACCATACTCATCAAGGCCCCATGCAGTGGCAAAATGCAAAGGAAACGTTTCGGGATCAGGTGGCAAGCGTCGTTCTAAATAGTGCAGGTAAAGCCTTTGTACATCATATTCCGCGTGGTTCTGTTCCAAATCGGCTTGCTGCCAGATGATTCGCATACCCACATCATCATCTTGCCAAGTTGACAATGGCCTAGCTCTTTGGCTTGATGAGCAAACTAACGAAGGTACTCGCCAACTGCCCCCCCGTAAAGCGCTCTGTGCAGAATCCAAGTCGCCGAGAGGGTTTAAGCTTATTTCATCTGACGGGGTTGGGTCCTCACAGTCATCAAGGCACCACTCCCATACGTTACCATGCATTTGGTAAAGCCCCCAGCGATTTGCAGGGTATGAATAAACCTCTTTAAGCGCTGCAGTGTCGGTCGTAGACCCATAAGGGAAGTCTCGGTTGCAGTTGACGTTCGCTGACGTGCCACTGCTGAACAATGTATAACTTCCGGCTCTGCAGGCATACTCCCATTGTGCTTCCGATGGTAAATTGAACCCCTCTGTATGCAGCGCATTATTCATGTTGCTAACATAATGCAATGCATCAAGTTTTGAGATATGAACAATGGGTTCACTGTCATTCTGTTCTCGCCCAAGGCCTGGCTGGTCCATATTGAGTAAACGCCAATGCTTATGAGTGACAGGCACTTCACTCATCCAAAATCCAGCATCGAGTAGTACTTCACGCTTGATCCTTAACGGGGCCACAGGCATTTTTGTAGCAAAATTACGTTGACTTTCACCTTCAGACCAACCCATAGTAAAAGCACCAGCAGGAATATAACGTAACTTTAACGCCGTCGACTTTATCCTAACCTCACAATATAGACCATACTCGTCTACACCCAGTCTATGTTTGCTAATGAACCCGTCCGCTTCTGGTTTAATTATTATATCAGGACCATGATGTTCAACCTCACATGACCAGAAGACGGTCGCGAAAGGCGTTTCTGCCGTCACACCATGTCTGTTTATTTCCACAGAGTCAGCCCAGTCAAAATAAGATAAACTCACAAATTGCAGGCTGAGTGATTCAAATGCACTTTGATAGTGACGAACTTCAAAAAGGTGCGATAGCCTTACAGCGTCCATCTCCATCTTCGGTATGTATATTTTATCTGTTTCTATCCCTATATTTTCATCCTGTATGCTTCTATCCATGAGCTGACAAACCGGCAAACCAGTATACGGCTCATCTTTCGCCACTATTTTTAACTCGCTGCCTGTTGATATCAGCTTACTAGGAAAGCGGGCCTCAAGTCCGGCCTGATACTGCTGCCACATTTCAGGATCAATACATTCTAGTCTGTACGCTTCGCCAGAGCGACTTTGCCAATTTAAGTTAATTAGCGTAAACGCTTGTTGAGCAGTCTCTAATATGTCTGAGTTATATGCTGAGCTACTGGCTTGTTGTAACCACCAGGCATCTTCTTCCAGACTGACTAACGAGTCGACATTCGCACTTAATTTTTGCTCAGTATAACTTTTAAGTTTGCCAAAATAACTATTACAGCTGTTCGTCAGTCTTAATTTAGTTTCTTCCGATAACAAAGGAAGATAAGTGAGACAATTAAGATAAAAAAGATACAACTGAGAATCATACGGTATATAACTCTCGATTGAGGAGATAAGCTGCTCCGATTCCTTTTCAGAAGTGAACTCATCGGCACATGCCAACTGCCATAGTTTTGCACTGCCTTCCCAGCACCCGCGATTACAATGTTCATACCACTTTATCGCATCATGCTGAACCAGAATTGGCTCGATACTCACATCCTCGACAGACAGGGTGCACCTCAACTCACGAATCATACTCAATGTGACAAAGCTTGGGGTTAAACTTAAAGCGGAGATAAGCTTGTCAACAACGCTTAGGTCAATCGCCTTTTGATTCAGGTGCTTGCGAGATAAAAATGTCCAAGGAATATGCACAATACGATTACTGTGTGACGACAAGCTACCCAGCCAACTCCCCAGCAAAGGTATGTTTCGAGGGTGTGTTAACCCAACCCAAACGACATCCGCATTTGCAGGAGGCAAAGGAGGGAAGCCTTTTTTCAATAGAGTACGCGTCTCTGTTCTCCAGAGAATCCTGTCGGCCTCGAGCCGTAAATATTCGCAATAATGGCAAATAGCTCGTTCACCCATTGCTCTTTGCAGTAAATTTAACAGCTCTTGAACATCGTCCAGCCACAGAAACTGTTCGTGTGTGACATCAACATATACACATACTTCCGATGGGTATTTATTCTGATTAATATAGGGAATTTTCCGAAAAGGCTGTCTCGTCACTATAAGACGGGTCAACTCCGAAAAATCCGGTTGACCAAGACTTTGAGTAACTTTGAGAAGGTGACTATTTTGTTGTCCTCTGCTGACATCCCACAAAGACTTCATTCGAGGGGCTTCACGCGCCTCTGCTGTGATGAAGTCCTGCAAATTACTGTCAATCTCTGAAGAGACACTATTCGAATTCTGTAAAACCTTCTTACGATATTTTTGATTTAGTACAATGGTTGGCTGATAAAATGGATCGGTGTAAACAATATGGGCTTGCTGTTCATCTAACTCTCTACCTAAGTTTGCCTCTAATCCTGACGACACAGTCAGAGCGGAACTTTGCGCTGAAGACGCATCAGGAGTTTGGTTTCGCGATACCTGGTTTGCCCTTGTAACACCTAAGGCTTCCAGCGCTAAATCCAAATTAAGATGCGCATCTCCTAACTCATAAATCACCCTCAATGCATCTGCAATAGACGGCATCAAACACCCTTAGATTTCGCTGCAAACAAATCAAACCAATTCTCTAGCCAATAGTTTCTACTATGATCATCGAAATTATTCAGCACTCTGAGAATATCAAGAAACTCGGATGTGCCGGAATGATAATCTACATGCACATTATTGTTGCGCATTTCGATGATCTTATCAGCGACGTGGCACACATTCTCTTCAGTTAGCCTGTCAAAGTCCTCTGGTTCGTGCACCTTATGGGCTTTGTATATCTCAAATAGTTGCTCTACCCCTTCTTTACCTAGCCCTAGCCTAAGTTCCAATACTGCGCAGCGTCGCAGAAAGGCTTTTGGCAGCATACGCTCATCATTTGACGTAATAATCGTCAGCAAAGCATGATCTTCCTCTTTTTTAACCTGCTCCATCATATAGCTTAAGGTTATCTTTTTCTCATCCAAGACCTCAAGCAGCGCGTTCGGCAAGGAAGGATCGGCTTTGTCTATCTCGTCAATCAAAAGTACTGTTCCTCGTTTGTCGTGTGGCCGTTCCATGTTGAACTTGGACAGAGTACCTGGTGCCATCGCCTGCCAGATCTTTCCGGGTCTGATGTGTCGTTCAATCTTCAGCTCCTCTTTACTAATACCCGGGCTGTTTGCCAAATGAAGGCGCTCCATATAGTCAATGGAGTATAGTAAGTCTTCGATTGAACTGTTGTATTGAACGACACTCTTCACCAAACCAAAACCCAACAGGTTTGCGATTGCGTCCGCTAACCGAGTTTTACCGAGCCCAGGTTCGCCCCTTACCAATAGAGGCCGACGTGCAAACCAGGCAGCCTGGAGCGCGGCAATATGTTCACTACGAAGGACGTAGCCACTAACCTCTGTTGGCGTTAGCGCGACAATGTCATTCCTGATACTATCCTGAAGAGACTGATTCATTGCTCTCTCTCATATTTTGATGTCGCCAGTTGCAATAGATTTTTTGCGAAAGGCCGCAAAATTTTTGCTCGCGGCGATTCTACAACTGCCATATTTCTTCTGGGGCTGATGGCTTCGTTGGCAAGCCCGCAGGTACCATCCGAGTGCTGACTGGGTACAATCACCGTGGGTATTGAAAGCGGGCCCACAGTGCCTTGCTCATTCGCCAGTCTTGCATGCAAATCTTCAATGATTTGGTATTGCTCCTCAACTAACCCATTCGTTTTATTAAAATTATTTTGTTCTAAAAGTATAAATAAATCTGTCACTAACCCATGTTTATTGAGCCGATCATCATAGTCCAGATTTTCAATAAGCGCATTGAGCCATGCCCTACCCTGTTGGAAATCCTTTTGTACTGACTCTTCACTACTTCTCATCAATTTAGCAACCAGCTCAATCTCAATTTTGTCCAAATATTTTTCTCTGTCTGTTTGCTTTTGGTGTAATTCTTCAGGTCCCCTCGCTGGGTATTTAAAAAAATGACGCTCCTCATCAACCTGTATACCATACATGGAGTCACACTGCTTTACTCTTGGTATTGACCCATAAACAGCGCACGCAGCTCTAGCTAATTTGAAAGTATACTCTTCTCGGTTTTCGCTCCCCTTTTCAGAACCAGGACTTGATCCACCCTTGACTGCAATTCTGGAGTAGCGCCCTTGAGGAGACGCAGCTAAAACCTCACCCGCCCAGGCACCATCAATCATACATAGCGACACTAAACCACACAGCCTCCTGATTTCACTCAGGGCTCCCTCCTTATCAGCATAATTGTGATACTCTGACTTAATGTCCCCTTCCCACTTCTTCAGCCACTTTTTGTCTATGTTTTCGGATTCACGTAATAAAGTAGCGAATTTATTCGCTGTGTCATTTTGAGCTGCGGTACATTTTGTTGCGAAACGTCCCTCTACCCACCTGTCCCATTCATCTGTAAGAAATTTTTCGTAGTTTTTAATATAACAATCTGGAGACATGCGATTCACATAAAGACATAGCTTTCCCGCCAACTCTCTGAGTAATGCTGTATCTGGTGATCTGGCCTGCTCTTTCGTTAGAGATTCATAATCGTGCTGCATACATTCATCCAGTCTCCGCTGGAAGTACGAGATAATGCTTTTCCTATCCGAACAACATGATTGCTTGAGATGCGGGTTTGACGGGACCAAGCGCTTTTCATATATGTCACCAAGAAGCTCAGCAAGTGTATTACCATCAACGGTTTTTTCGCCTGAAAAATGCTTTCGCTCGACATCAATAAGTATGAAAAAGATAGTCTGCTGGCTGGCACATAAGCACGCACAAAGCTCCCACAAACAGTGCGCTTGCTTTAGATAAACTGAAGATATGACGCACAACCTACGCAAATTTCCAGCAATACAGTTGACCAAATCAATGATTGACTCGCCAGGCAATAAAAATCGGATATCCCGACTGTTCACACCTGGTTGGGTCTCTGAAAACGCTTTAGACAATCGAGAAACCGGCTCGGAAGAGACTGAGTTTCTTTTATATGTATTAAGATAAAAAGGCAACTGCCCTTTCTGAGGAGCGTACCCGGTAACTTGAGCAGTAAGCCGTTCCACAAAGTCCTGATCAGCGCTCGTGTAACTCACCCAAACCGGGCGCTCGAATTCGTTGTGATCCATATCGAAGCACTCTAATTTCCTTCAGCAGACACTCCGATGTTCCCATAAAGTTTGATTTTTGTAAAATTTATGATTTTTCACACAACTAGTTCACGCAAATTACTTAATCATCAGCGGCAAGAGACTCGATGTCGTCAATTAAGTCATCCAACTCCGAAACCAGCCGTTTTTTCTGTTTCTCGCTGAGGCTTTGATACACATCCAGCAAATATTGATGATTGGCTTTGCGGTTGTGTTCGTTGGCCAGATTGAGCTGCTCAGAACGGAACACCTCTGGTGCCATCAATAAGTTGCTCAACTGTGTTTTGAACGCGTCACCGCGCTCTGGCTGAGCAAACAGCGCTCTGAGTTCTTCCTGATAGCGACCACGATAGTCTGACCACAGGTCATTGGTGCTTACCAGCTGCTCATACAATTGCTCAATACGTTGTTCCTGCGAAGCGGAAAGCTTACCAACCCAGCGTTTGAGGTTTTTCTTACGCTCTTTGAGCCAACGCTTGTGCTTTTTCTGCTCAGAGCGCTTCGCTCTTTTCTCTGTGCGTTCAGCTTGTGCTTGGGCAAGTTCGTCAAATAACTCACTGACCTGTGCCTGTGTCAGCATCGGTGCCAGCTCTACCAGATCAGGCACAACCTTGCCACGTAAACGATACCAGTGCTCCAGCATTAGTGTCTGATGATACGCGATCCGCTCCAGTGTGATCTGGTCGTTCTGGATGTCTTGCTTGAGTGTTTTAAGCTGCCCGGCATAGCGTGTCAGCTCCTTGGCTTTGTGCCAGTCCAGCCAGGCGAGTAAACGTTCATCAAATTGTGCTTCTTGCTCATCGCTTAAAGACACATAATCGTCCAGATACCAGTAGCTGAGCCAGTCCGCATTTTTGTAGATAAATTTTGTTGAGCAGCCAGTCATTGTGAGCAACGCCAGCACCATCAAAAGCTTTCTCATTGTCGTGTCCATAGTCCGTGTTATTAGTCTCTTTAGTTAATACGGAATTTGTCAAAATGTGGACTAAAAAAGTGTCTGTAAATATTTCTTACGTTACAAACTGTGCCAATACTCAAATCTTACAATAAGCCGATTTTCGCATAAACTGCGCTCTGCTCTGCCCGGCATCTTGCCTGCATACTGATCCCATACCACAAGTTACAAGAGGAATAGTTATGAGCCACTGGAATGACGAACATGCAATCAGCTACGACGAGCAATGGGGGGAGCTGGCGTTCCACCAGCAAATTCCGCAGCTTGCCAAAGTGCAACCCGGTTACAACATCATAGAGATTGGCTGTGGTGGCGGGTTTTTAAGCCTGTGCCTGGCACAGTCTGCAGCCAACGTGCGCGTTACAGCACTTGATCCCACACCTAAAATGATTGCTTTAGCAAAAGCGCGTCAGAAAAAAGCCGGGCTGTCACTTGCTCAACTGCAATTTTTTGAGGCCGGTGCTGAAGCACTGGATGTCTCCGATAATTCGCAAGACTTAGTCATCGCAGCATTTTCTTTACACCATTGGCAAAACCCGAGTTACGCAATAGAACTGGTTTTCTCTGCACTCAAATCAGGTGGTCGACTATGGTTATGTGAAGATCTCCATGCACCAGCGGAGGGAGATATGGAGGTACACTCACAACTAAAGGCACTCGATGGGATAAAAGCCTTGCTTAAAGACAGTGGCTTTTCTCAACTATCGCACGCAATACATAGCAATCATGAAGGGAAGTTTTTGGTTGTTGAAGCACTAAAATGTTAAGGCGGCAGGTGCCCGATGTTTTATCCGGGCACCACCATTGATTACGCCAACATCAAAGAAAATACACTCAACCACATAAGTTGAGTCCAGTAGGACAAACGCTGGTACAAACCTGCTCCTTGCCTGGCTCTATATGCTTTAACCAACTTGATAGTGAAGAATATCGATGCTAATACCACTGAAACAGAGAATACACGAAACCACGGCGTGATCAGTTCAGAGTCCGGACTGATTGTGATAATAACGGGCGCAACCAGCAAAGTTAACATCACGACTGAACCGGCCGTTGAGTGGATTTGACAATGTCGGCTCGGCGTAAGTGTATAGGGATCTTTATCCATGGGGAAATAGCCAGCGAACCAGGTGCCGATACCATGACACATAATCAGAACACCCGTAATATAAAACGCGATACTCGCGTCCGGCAGCTGAGTCACATGCCAGCCAAAAATCACAAACATCACGCTCAGTGGGTAGTTATTAATCCAGGGAGACAACTTTTGTGTCGGGCTTCCCGATGCACCCAGTTCGCTGCAGAACTGATTAAAGTGATCGTAGTTAGGGTAAAATCGACCAGCAATGTAAACACCGAATGTAATCCAGACGGTCGCAACCAGGCCTAATAATGCTGCAAAGAATTCAAACATCCGCTTCCTCCTTGGTTCAGGTAAAGCTGTCAATAACAGATATGCGCTTTTTTATTATTCTGCACTATTGATTTGTTTATTAAGTGCTAATTAAACGTACCTAAAAACGTATCAATTTGCAAAAAAACTGACTCTTCAGCCACTTTTTTCTTTCTCACACCACGTTGAGATTGCCACACTGATTGCAGAAAAGAAAAAATAGCTATATATATCTGAAAGTTAAGAGTCAGCCTGACATTTGAATGTTATGAACAAAATTAGTATGTGGACAAAAACCGAACCGGTAACGTATTATTAATTTTGTTCACATTTAACGATATAAAATGACAAACAAGTCGTTATCTGTGGAAGGAGCAAAACAATGTATGAAGGAAACTAAAATGAAAAAGCTTATGACCTTGGCTGCTGTTGCAGCCTGTTTGTTTACACTCAGCACAACAACTCACGCCCGCGGCAGCAACCCGGGAGATTTCCGCTACTATCACTTCCAATGCCTGGACAGTAATCAGGTTCAGCTGTGGTTCAAAATTTCGCAGACTTACAACCCGACACTGGGTGCAACCTGTGAAAACGATGGCGGCAGACTCAAAGTTACGAAAGTATTCTGGTAGACAAATACATCGCCGATTGAGCACTTGATACAAATAATTGTGGCCACTTGAGTGGCCATTTTCAATACAGCCCTTCAGTAGCAAAGTACCTATCTTTTCTTGCTAAGCAGGCTAGACCCAACTTGACAGTGATCCCACGAGGTCAAGCCGGGCTGGTGCAGTAAGAGAAGTACATAGGGCCGAGCCAGTTTACCGGTTCTAATCGCCATATGTACCATGCTAAGTCCAGTGTGAATCTATATGACCAGTCGAAGAGTTTTAAAATAGCAAGTTAATCCATTCAATTATAATGGCTATGCTTTGTTCACCCAGCAGTATATCAAGAAGAAGCAACGCTGTTGAGACGTTTCTATAGCCCACTTTAAACTTGGATAAATAACTATCAGAAGTTTGCACAGTCGAGTTATACATATAGACTTGCCCATTACTTTGGCTCGTCATTACACCGCAAATTTTGCCTGTCAATGGTATTTGACAGCTGGTACATACGCTGCCTTTGCCACAAGAGTAGCCCGCCCTACTGTCATCCAATTCGATATATCTGTGACTGTACATAACAGTCGTTAAGCTGTTTATCACCAAAGTTGCATTGGATTTTTTACTTGCATTACTATACTTAGTATCTTCACCACTTCTGAATAGTGACATAAATCAACTCCTTAATTAATTAACTCGTTTTCTTCACGTTTCTATCCTTACCCAGACTGACCACACTAGAGTAAGCACTTGTTAAACAAACTAAGTGACTTGAGCCTGGTGCGCAAGATACAGCCAAAAAGTAGCAACATGTCCGGAACATGTCTGATACATGTCAATAGACATGTCCGGACATGTTACATATTCATAAGGAGCATATTGACTTAAAAGGGTTTAGTTCTTAGTGTATTTTTACGCCATAGAGGACAGCTAACATGATATTAATCAGTGATGTAGACGGGTGTTTAAGCAAAGGAAGGTTTTCGCCTTTTGATCTAAATGCCCTGATGCAAGTAAAAAAGATCGTAGATGAAAGAAACATTGACCTGATACTAGCCAGTGGCCGCTCACAAGCATACCTGGAGTGCCTGTCGCAACTGCTTGGGTTGACCACCCCTTATATTTGCGAGAACGGCGCCGCTATATTCTGCCCTCAGACTAAGGACTATATTTACAAACCCACATCATCGCACAATATTAGTATCATCAATACTATTGAAGCCGAGTTTGGCAATAACGTCAGGTTCGAGCCAAACAAGCAATTTACAGTCAGCCTGAGGCTTGAGGGACTGGGGTTCACATCTATTGAGCAGGAACTGTCGGCCATTCAGTCATTGCTACAAAGCAACGATGGCTTACACGTAACACACTCAAATTCAGCAATCGACATCATGCCAGCTGGTTGCTCTAAAGGGATTGCACTCAATTACCTGCGTACCGCTAAAGGCTGGGCAGCAGATACATTAAGAGGATTTGGTGATTCAACTAATGATCTGGACTTTTTAAAACTATGCTTGGTCTCGGGAGCACCGTCAAACTGTAATTCCACTATTTCATCTGTCGTTGATTACAAATCGGAATTTGAGCATATTCATGGCTTTATAGACTTTTTAAATCATATCATATAATTAAAACACTTATTCAGAGCGCAAAAGGATATTTATGGATAACAATTTACTACGTAAAGTTAAAGTACAGCTGTTGTTTTCACCCTTTTCTGCAGATACCTTTATCTCATTTTTTAACGGCATTAAGGCTGAGGAAATAGCCAAAACAGTACCATCAAAAAAGTCTATCGAGAGATGGTTGTATGGTGGAACAAAAGGCGACCGCTTCACCCACTCGCTATTCAAAATTAAGCCAATACAGGCTTACCTGGATGAAAGCCTGTCTGAGAACAATGCTGTAGTTGAGCAGGCATTTTATTTAATAGATACCTACTTCAAAGAGCTCAACCCTGATTTTGAGCTTAAAGTCAGTAAAAAGTTACTGCTCGATAAATACTGTAAACTACTTAAAAATGACGGCTTAGACCTCGATTTCGACTACATCCGTCGTATGCGCAACAATGATCAGCCATTTTACAAAGAACGTCTGCAACCTGAATTCTTAAATCTGCATCTCCAAATTCTCGATTCAGTATTGGGCAAGCCCAACAGAGAGACGATTGAATCTAAGCTGCTTGAAGTCACAGATCCTCAGTCAGGGAAAAAATGGCGCTACCCTGCTATTTGGCTATATCAAGGTGATGATCTGCACCTCAATAACAGTCTAGACTTAGTCAAAGAGTCTGACGCACCACCGGAAGAGTTTGTGACGGCAGTAAAGGATGCAAAATCAAAAATTGAAGATAACCCGACATTTTCCTTAAAGTCACTATGCAAACAAAGTGGCGAGCTTGCATGTAGCACAAGTAGCTACTTCAAAGCTCTATATGATTGTGATAACCACTTTTTCAATATAGCCGGAGCATATCCAGGGCTTACAAGTGACAAACTGTTAGCGTATGAGAATAACAATCGTACTTATAATTGGTGTATGTCTCTAAAAAGAATGATCGTCGACAATGACTTTTCTCATGCACAGCACTCCCTCGGGATCTCATGTCTGTTGATTTACAACACAATAGATGAAGGCTACCAAGCGTTGTTAGCCAAAAAAGCGCCGCAAGCGAATGGGTTCAACGATATGCACGTAATACCCGCCGCTATGTTTCAACCTGTATGCAATAACCCAATGAAGTTTGAGAAAGAGCTCAGTTTTAAAGATCAGGTAATAAGGGAAGTTGCAGAGGAGATATTTGATTATCCAGAAGTAAGTGGTTCACTACAAAATAACTACCTGAGGGAACTATACGGCTATCCCGAAATCTCTCACCTTGAAGAGCTGTTCAAAAATGGCCTGGCTGAGTTTCATGTTACCGGCCTGAGCTTAGATATGTTCAGACTCAGGCCAGAGATCCTTACAACTATAATCATTCATGATGAAAACTGGGCAAAGCAACAACTCGGCGAGCACAAAGCGATTGGCAACTGGGAAGCTGAAGGAAGAAGTAAAGGTATTGTCTCTATTGATCTGAATGATAGTAACTTTTTCAAAGTTTGCAGTGGGGAGCTCCCATGGTTTGAGCCCCTTTGCGCTCCAGGAATTGCTTGCTTTGTGAGCGGCTATAACAAATTTAAAGAAACGGCAATTATTAGGTAATTAATCTACTACCTCTGAGACGTGAATAAAGTATCGGGTAACTGACTGCGATTAACATGGTTGGTCAGTTACACCGAGCCAAAAACATGATTGTTATTTTAGGTTATAATATGATTCAATTTCCTTTTTGATACAATAATCAACTTGCCTGTAGTCAATAGACAATAAGCCCAGACCTTTCTTCCATTTCGCTATACATTTGTCTGAAATATTTCTTTCTACACTGCCTTCTTGATAATCGTTTAATCTAGCACCGACACGCATAGCAGCTTCCGTTTGTTTTTTTACACAATATTCCTGTTGTCGATACTCACTTGGCCACTTACTCTTGCACATGCTTAAAATCGCAGAATCCAGATCATTTGAGCTTTTTTTATATTTACTAGTGGTATTCTTAAACTTATCTGGTGTAAAAAGCACAGCATTGTGGATAAAACCATCATCTTTAAAATACTCCATTTGATATTTATATCCTCTACTTGTCTCCCAATGAATAAATACAACGTTCTTGCTCGGGGAACGTGGAAAAATACGCCCATTTGGAATGTGCTTTAAGATAGCCTCTTTTGTAACACCTGATGGTTGTCCACACACCATTTTATGAGATATATGAGGCGCCACAAAAAGTCGCATGCCATCATTTAACGTTTCTAAAGTGCATGGCTTATAGTAATTTTTCCCAAAAACACTATTACTATTCAGATTCGTCTTTAGCTGCACCTCTTCTCTAGCACATGGTCTGTCTTGATATTTAACCTGTCCATCTTCGACACACTTAAATATCTCAGCATGTGAAAAACCACTGAAAAGCAGCATTATGAAAATCGATTCCTTCACTTTCATCTCCTTTTTTCTTAAAATAAAGTACAGCATTCCTGTTCAATGAATTATCTAAGTAAATTACCATAGGAGAAGAACGGAAACCTCACCGGCTACTCCATTACGATAATCCGATCCAGTAACAATTGATTGAAGCGCTAAAATATCGCTTTAACATATGTATAAAGTCTATACAGTCAAACTCCGAGACTGCTTTAACTGTTAATTCAATAACTACTTATCTCCTTATGTATTGCTTTTAATCTTATGAGAAATCCACTTATCTGGTAAGGGGTTGGTAAAATAAAGTCCTATTACAGGAGGTATCACGCTCAACCTGCTTATTTCAGTAAGTAAAACATCGCCAGCATCGCGCTAGTAGAACCCGCTAAAAATCACCGGACAGCTTGCTAATGAATAGCTGATTCATGTCGGTATCTTTCTCGATAAACTGATAGTTCAGTAAATGATCCAGACCCTCGTAATATAAATGCTCACATCGTCCGGCTCGTTTTGCATTCATCTTATTGCAAATCGTTTCTGCCATCTGAGGAGCAGGCCAGATAGTATCTTTCTCGCCAGACATAAGGGTAACCTGAGCATGAATTAAAGTAACGGGTATATCAGCCTGGTTGGCGTCTGTACGATTTGACAACGACTGAGTGTATAAATCTCGCAAGCCGTTCACTGGTCCACTGGGTTTGAAAGGCACATGAGGCAGTGCTTTCCCGCGCTCAGTCCAGCTCGATGCAGGAACTTTTTGCCAGTCCTTCAGAATGCCAGCCCAAACAACTGAACTGGGTGCAATAGCAACCACTTTTGAAATCTGCGGATCTCGGGTTGCCAGTAATAATGCAGCTTCTGCACCCTTTGACCAGCCAACCACAATTAACTTATCCGGTACAACGTTGCGCTGACTTTGCAACCATGATTTGGCTGTAGTGAAATACTCAAGCGGAATTTTCTCCAGCTCTTGAGGCAAGCCGGTGGATTTGAAATAGGCCAATGCCAGAGTAGGATGGCCTGCATCGATTATTGGCTGAGCAAGTTTTTCGGGTAACCCACCTTCTGAGCCACCCAGAACAAGCACACCAATTCGCTGCTCTGTCGAGTCATGAGAATGAAACTTACCGACCAGTCCGTCTTTTTCTATTGATAAGTAGGCTACCGCGCCATACACACTAGAACTCAATAAAAGCAAGCCACCCAGGGTCGTTTTAACTATCTGCCTGAACATCATATCATCCTTCGTCATTTCTTTTTGTTATTAACTACGCACTCGAGTGAACGTTTCAGGTAGCCTTCTCATAACCTGAAATAATGGTGGTATGCGCAACTGACGCCTCAAAATACCGTGTCTTAACTTTTAGATAATCTGGATCGCAGAAGAAGTCATCCGCGACGTCTTTGCTTGGAAAGTAAATGGTAAAAACCCGGTTAATAGGTTCGTCTGTTTCCGACTGCAGTACTTCACTGACGATAAAGTCGAAACCGAACCCACCCTGATACCTGCCTAAAATAGGCTTCATCAAGGCACGGTACTGGCCGTACACCTCATCGTCCGTTACCTCTAACCCGACTAGATATTCATACATCATCTTCTCCCTTTCCAAAAGGCCTGCTGCTGTTGATACTGAAACAGCCCTTTTAGTGCATTATACAAGCCAACGGCCAGTGTAAAATCGTGCGGCTCATCATCAAACTCGTCTAACTGCAGTTGCGAGTCTAAATGACGATTTCTTAATATTGTGTGTGCCAGGGAGTCATAGACCTCGCGCATTTCACCGCCTTCGCTGCCTATATTCATATAGAGATAGTTTTGCACCCGCCCTTTTGATGCAACATATTTCTTGGTTGCTTCGGCGGTTTCACGAGCGCCCCACCAAACAGCGGGGCTGAATGCAAAAAAGCTTTGAAATAATGCAGGTCGAGACTGAAAGCTATGGATCACTAATAAGCCCGCGATAGAGTGTCCAGCAAGTGAATTGAATTGATTCGTGCGGTAATTTTCCGCGATGGTTGGCATGAGCTCTTTTTCAATGAAATCTAAAAAAGCATCTCCCCCACCCCCTTCGCCAACAGGCCCTCTCGGGTCCTGATTTACTGTTGGCGCAAAATCCCGAATTCGATTTTGACTGGTTATTCCGACTATTATATGTTCGTAAGACCCATTTGATGCGTGCAGCCTTTGCAACATGCCATGCACTAATTCACCATTCAGTTCACCATCAAGCAGGTAAAGCACGGGATATCTTTTGCTCGGATGTGAGGAATATGAAGCGGGTAATGCCACTGTGATCTTGGGTGCTTCCACAAGGTATTTCGACTTGGGCAATTCCACTATGGTAAAGCTCGCGGCATTGGCCAAAGACGACATTAAAAAAAGCAGTATGACAATACTCACTCTCAACATTTAAAACTCCTTTTGCGACTGAGCTCTGTCACAAGACACAATCTCAACTTTTAACTCGAGCCGATATACAACTCAATCTCGGCCTGAACAACTTTTATATGGCTATTAGAACCACTTCTTTCCTGTGTTACAAGTTGTTATGTTTCTTACAATTCCAAGTTTGCCGTACTTATGGGTAAACCTAGAATTGGTGCGGTCATTGCAACCTGGTTGGATACCAGATAGACCTCAGCTAAACCCGATTTGCTTCATTCTGTAACTCAAAGTGCAGCCAATAAGTTATAACCTACTTCGTCAGTGCACTCTTGCGGCTTGTCCTGGTCAAATAAGCAGCGCCCAGTCCGCTAATAAAACCAAAGATATGGCTTGAGCTGCTGGTCTGCGCTGAGAAATCGAGCAAAGTCGCTAAAAAGCTGATGTTGGCATAATAAGTGAGTATCAGTAAGGCGATAAAGCTCACGATGCCAAGCACATCACGGTTAAACAGCGCAGCGCCCAGTAACAGGCCAAAATATCCCATGACCAGGCCAGATGCGCCAATATGATTGCCAGAGCCGGCAAACAGCCACACGAGTAACCCGGTCGCAACCAGGATTAGCGAAGTGGCTCTTTTAAACTTGGGTAACCTCGCGGCCAGATAACCACTGATAGTGAGGCCAATCAAGTTACTCATTAAGTGACCCCAGCTGCCATGCACAAAAGGCGCAGTGAGAATGCCACTCAGGTAATACTCATTATGTGGGATGATCCCGAGTCGGCCCACCGGCAAGCCAATCACACTCCCCAACAGCTGCACCACAACCATCACTGCCATTGCATATAAAACCAGCTTAAAATTGGCTGGAAAAACCAGCGCACGCTTACTCATTTATGTCCTTGATATTTTCTATTGGAAGTTGTCAGATTTTAAGCAAAAAAATAGCGCCATCAGGCGCCATTTTCTCTAACTTTCAATTAGAAAGGCATCTTGAAGCCCGGCGGCATCTGCATACCACCTGTGACGTCGGCCATGCGCTTTTGCGACTCTTCGCCTACACGGCGTACAGCGTCATTAACCGCTGCTGCCAACAAGTCTTCGATCATGTCTTTGTCGTCTTCCATCAGGCTTTCGTCGATCTCTACGCGGCGCACATTGTGGCTACCCAGCATAGTGACTTTAACCAGACCTGCGCCTGCTTCACCAACGACTTCGAGGCTTTTAATCTCTTCCTGGGCTTTTTCCATGCGCTCTTGCATTTGCTGCGCCTGCTTCATGATATTGCCCATTCCACCTTTAAACATAGTCTGCTCTCTTACACTTCAAAAAATTAAAACTCTATGGGATACAAGATAAGGGCTTACTTACACAATTACAATGCCCTTACCGATTTTTCGTCTACTGAGGCCTCAAACTCGCGAGCAAAGGCCTGGATCACGGGATCGTCATTCACTGCTTCGACCGCCTGAAGATATCTTTGCTGATCTATATCCTGCTGGATAAGAAACGGCGTGTTAGTCACTGCATCTACAAATTCGATATTGAGTTCTACCGGCTCACTTAAGTTTTCCACCAGGCTCTCATGTAGTTTTTCTCTCAGCATATTAGAATCCAGGTGCTGCTGGCTCTGCTCAACCTGCAAAGTACATTGCAGGCCCTGGCGATTGAACATAGCGTGCAGCGCAAACTGCCTTACCCGACCACCCAGCTGCATTTTTTCTATTAATTGTGCCCAATCATCTTTTTGATGCGCGTATTTAATATCGCTGATCGGGCTGACAAAATTCTCTGGCGCAGGAATACTGACTGTACTTTCCTGACTCTGCTGATCGTCTGATGCCTGAGGCGCTAATTGTTCTAATAACTCAGGCGCCAGTTTGCTCTCATCTTTTTTAAAGCGCTCAGCCATATCCGGCTTTTTGGCTTTACGAAGCGGCGCTGCTGGCTGAAAGTCTTGCTGTGGCAGAATCTGGCTCTGTCCCTGAGTATCATTCGTTCCGCGAGTCTGGCTATCAACTGACGGCGAGGCCGGCGGAAAAGTCCTGCCTGACGCAACAGCGCTAGGTGCAGCACCTCTGCCCTGCTGCGGCTCAGACTTTTTTGCTTCGTCATCTCCTGCAAGCAATTTACCAGCACCTGAGATTTGTCGGTTTTGTAAAATTCGAGCAATTGCCGATTGAGCTTGCTGCTGCTTCTGTGCCAGCTGCTGAACCGGTGTGTGTGTTTGTTCACTCTGCTGAGACACCTCACTATGCTGATGGTGAGGAGGTATAACCTGAGACTGTGGTTCGCTCTGGTGTTGCCCATACCCTTGTGATTCAGCCTGTGCCATGATGTCCTGATATTGTTGTTCAATCGAGACATCCTCAGGTGATGGCTGAGGTGCTGAAGGAGAAGGTTGTTGCAAAGCCGCTTCTGTATGTTGTGCAGGAGGTTCAATTGCTTGAGGTGCGACCCGCGACTCAGGCAGTTGCTGCACAGGGCTCGTTGCCTGCTGGGCCGCACTTTGAGCCGGGACTTGCCCCATTGGAGCCCCCTGTTGAGAAGGCGCCCTACTTTGCACTGGGGTAACCAAAGACGTACTCTGTTGAACAGATGCAGATTGGGGCTCAGGTGCAACGGGTTGGTTTTGTGCAGCTTGTGGCTGGCGGTCTGGTGCTGCCGCGCTCGTCTGAGCGTGCGGACCACGTTGCTTTACGCTCAGCATATCTCTGAGCTTACCAACCTTACCCGGGTCCTTTGCAGTAGCAGGCGTCGGGCCTGATGCCTGGCTGAAGTCGGCTTGCTCAAATGCCAGCAACCGCAACATAATCATTTCAAAGCCCAGTTTAGGCTCTGGCGCCCAGCTGAGGTCTTTCTTGCCGGCAAGCAGAAGCTGATACATAAACTGGGTATCTTGAGGCGTTAATTGCTGTGCCAGAGTCTTAACTTGCTCGGCTTCAAACTGACCAAAATTAGCGGCCTGAGGCACCAGCTGAGTTAGTTGTACCAGATGCAACAGGCTGATGAGATCATCCAGCACACTGCTGAAGTTACCATTTTTCAGGGCTATGTTGGCCACTTCTGCCAACAGGGTATCACCCTCTTGCGATAACACCGCAGCCATAAGCAAAACGGCGTGGCTACTGTCCATCAAACCAAGCATCTGCTGTACGGCTGGTAAGGTCAGCTCACCATTGGTTTGTGCAATGGCCTGATCGGTCAGGCTCAGTGCATCACGCATACTGCCGTCTGCAGCCTTGGCCAGAACTTCCAGTGCCGTCTCTTCAAAATTGACGGATTCCTGAGGCAGGATCTGCGACAATTGAGTCACTATCTGGCTTTGTGCCATGGCATTAAGGTTAAACTGCAAACAGCGCGATAGAATCGTAATCGGTAATTTTTGCGGATCTGTCGTTGCCAGCAGAAACTTAACATGCTCAGGCGGCTCTTCCAGAGTTTTTAGCAAAGCATTGAAGCTGTGCTTGGACAACATATGCACTTCGTCTATCAGGTAGACCTTATAGCGACCACGTGTTGGCGCGTATTGCACGTTGTCCAGAATTTCTCTCGTATCTTCAACCTTAGTACGCGATGCTGCATCGATCTCTATGAGATCAATGAACTTACCGGCTTCAATCTCTTCACACGCACTACATTGACCACACGGAGTAGAGGTGATCCCAACCTCACAGTTCAGGCTCTTGGCGAAGATCCTGGCAATAGTAGTTTTGCCCACTCCCCGAGTACCCGTAAACAGATAGGCATGATGCAGACGTTGCTCATTCAGGGCATTGATGAGTGCCTGCTTAACATGCTCCTGTCCCATCATCTCGTGGAACGACTGTGGACGCCATTTACGCGCCAGAACCTGATAACTCATAGTCGATTACTCGCCGTCGAACTCGACCAGTTTTAATACTTTGATACCCATATCTGCCACGCGTTTTTCACCGCCCAACTCAGGCAATGAAATCACGAACGCTGCGTCGGTGGCTTTACCGCCGAGACGCTCTACCAGTTTAGCGGTTGCTTCAATGGTGCCACCTGTTGCCAATAAATCGTCAACTAACAGGACTTTATCGCCCTCTTCGATGGCATCAACATGCAGCTCCAGTACATCTTCACCATACTCAAGTTGATAAGACTGGCTAATCACTTCACGCGGCAATTTACCTGGCTTACGGACAGGAATAAACGGTAAGCCTAGTTCATAGGCCAGCGGTGCACCAAAGATGAAACCACGTGACTCTGTACCAATGATTTTGGTGAAGCCCTGCTCTTTATAGGCTTCGACCAGGCAATCCATAGTTGCTTTGAAAGCTGCTGGATTGGCTAATAAGGTAGTCACATCACGGAACATGATCCCTTCTTTAGGGTAGTTAGGAACCGTTGCGATGCTGTCTTTAATCAGTGACAAGTTTGCTTGTGTCATAATCAATTGCTTAATAAGTTTAAATATCAAAGAGCTCGATTATAACAAGAAAGCAATCACATGAAATGCCAGCTGGGCAGATTTCACAATAAATTCGTGATGTTCGGGTAGAAAAAAACCACCCAAAGTATAGGTGGCTTTTAATTCTGTATGACCAGAAGGTTATTACCAGCGATTAAGCGCTCAGTGCCGTTGCCCAGCCCAGAATTGCATTCAGGCAACCAATGCCAGCGAATACAGCAACAAAAGCCAGGAAATACTTAGCGTTAAACGGATCTTTGAAATCACCTTTAGACATATTACTACCTTTATTTTTTAAGCGCCGGGTGCGCAAGCAGCTTGGTCTGAGGTGTGGCACGTCAGGATCTGCCGCTTGTCTGTCACTCAGCACAAGCACGACAAAACGGCGCCCATAATAATCGAACTTAGATGCCTGATAAAGGGGTATTATGCTTTTTTATCGACCAATATGCCAAGGCGAACAAACTGGCTTAAGGTTTGAATTGCCCCATTGATCAAGGTCTGCTCGTCAAACTGGCTAAACTGTTCGGCCAACATCCCTGCCAACGCCCCTATAGTTATCCCTGGATTACCAACAATATTTTGAATAAGGAGTGCGGTCATTGGGTTTGTTTCTATGAATTGCACTTCAAACGCACGGTCCCGGTAAACAATAAAGCAATGGGGTCCTGACGGTTCATGAGGTTGATGCTCAACGCTTATCTGGTGTACCGGATACTGATAACTTACACTGCGTGCGCTCTGAGCAAGGTTCAACCCAGATAATTCTGATAAAGGCAGTGGAATAGGCACTTCTTCTGTCACTTCCTGCGCAATTGCCACTTCCAACTCTGTCCACTCATAGTGAGCCAGCTCAAGCATAAACGGAGGATCAGACGGAGTTGCTGTGTACTCTTCTTGCAAAAAGAACAAAAACTCACGACTTATCTCTAAAAAATAAGGAGACTGGCAATCATGTTGGCTGAAAAATTCGCGTACTAATGCTAACCAGGCTTGCTCGTCATACAGGCTCTTTAATACTGGAAAAGTAGACGCTACGAACCCCTCAATATTGTTAAAAAACAACTCCCTGTATATCTGCATACGGCGATCTTCAATCCCTTCGGGGGCTGGGTTAACTTCAGGATCTTTAATGTGAGCCATAAACTCAGCCTGAACTTGCTGAAACGACATCAGGCGATCCCCCTTTTTAGCTTATCAAGGCTCTGCACAGCATGGATCTGATCAACTTCTTCAAGTAACTGGGGTAAAGGAGGAATGTTAAAATCGCGTTCCAACAAGGTCGGAAACACACCATGCAAGCGATAGGCTTCTTGCAATAATTTCCAAACAGGATCGCAAACCGAATCACCGTGGGTATCCACAAGCAGGTCCTCTGCCTCAACATAATGTCCGGCAATATGACCATAAGCGATGCGTTCGCTGGGCATCGCTGCTAAAAACGTACCTGCATCATAACCATGGTTGATAGAATTGACGTAGATGTTATTCACATCTAACAGCAGATCACAGTCAGCTTCTTCGAGTACTGCTAAGGTAAAGTCTTGTTCAGATAACTGTTGACCAGGCGCGGCATAATACGAGACATTTTCTACAGCTATACGACGCTCCAACCTGTCTTGCACCTCTTTAATCCGCGTTGCAGTATGCTTTACCGCCTCCTCAGTGAAGGGAATAGGCATAAGATCGTACATGTGGCCATCCCCGGAACAATAACTCAGGTGTTCGCTGTAGCATCGAATGTTATGCGTCGAAAAAAAAGCTTTCAGGTCGCTCACAAAGTCGATGTCTAATGGTGCCGGGGAGCCGAGTGATAATGACAAGCCATGGCAAACAAACGGATGCCTGGCGGTTAACTCCGAAAACTGAGCAGCGAATTTGCCACCGAGCGTCATCCAGTTTTCGGGCGCGACTTCGTAAAAGTCCACCTGCTGAGGAGGAGTAGCCAAGATATCATCTAGCATCTCTCTCCTCAGACCCATGCCAACCCTGCCAAATGGTTTAGTCATTATCACTCCTTAGCCGTTGTATCTATTAAGCGTGGCCGCCACATTTGCCTTCGCCGCACTTACCTTCTTTTTTAGATTTACCGCCACATTTGCCTTCGCCACACTTGCCTTCTTTTTTGCCTTTAGCATCACCGCCGCATTTACCTTCGCCGCACTTGCCTTCTTTTTTACCTTTAGCATCACCGCCGCATTTACCTTCGCCACACTTGCCTTCTTTTTTGCCTTTAGCATCACCGCCACATTTACCTTCGCCGCATTTGCCTTCTTTTTTGCCTTTA
>NZ_PNCJ01000053.1 GCF_005887115.1 Pseudoalteromonas rubra
GCCTTAGCACGGGCAATCGCAGCAGCGACGGCGGCCTTGCGGGGATCTTCCGGCTCAGCAGAGATTTCGGCAGGTTCAGCAGAGGTTTCGGCAGGTTCAGCGTCTGTTTGCTGCTCGGCTTCTTTAGCGGCTTTCTTTGCCTTAGCACGGGCAATCGCAGCAGCGACGGCGGCCTTGCGCGGGTCTTCCGGCTCAGAAGGTGTATCGCTAGGTTCTACGTCTGTTTGCTGCTCGGCCTCTTTGGCGGCTTTCTTCGCCTTAGCACGGGCAATGGCAGCTGCAACGGCAGCCTTACGAGGATCTTCCGGCTCAGCGTTGGCCTCGGCTGGTTCAGCGTCTGTTGATTGCTCGGTCTCTTTAGCGGCTTTCTTTGCTTTAGCTCGGGCAATCGCAGCGGCGACGGCGGCCTTACGAGGATCTTCCGGCTCAGCGTTGGCCTCGGCTGGTTCAGCGTCTGTTGATTGCTCGGTCTCTTTAGCGGCTTTCTTTGCTTTAGCACGAGCGATGGCGGCGGCAACGGCAGCCTTGCGAGGATCTTCGGCTCCTGTGTCGCTTTGTTGCGGTGTTGCCTCGTTGTCCTGCTGAGCTGATTTTTTCGCTTTGGCGCGTGCAATGGCCGCAGCAACAGCGGCTTTACGCGGATCCTCTGCTGTGGCAGCTGAAGAGTCAGTCGCGTCATTTTGTTGTGCTGCTTTTTTAGCTTTAGCCCTTGCTATGGCGGCGGCAACGGTATCTTTGCGTGAGCCTTCTCCGCCGGCATGCATCTCAGGGGCAGCTTGTGCGTCTTTTTCTGCTTTGTACTGACGCGCTTTTTCTTTGCGCTTAGCGCGTTCCAGCGCGACCTCTGAATTGTCTGGCTCCAGTGTGCCATCGGCCGATTTCTTAGCCTTAGCCCGTTCTATCGCAGCCTGTACTGCGGACTGGCTGTCTTTTTTCTGTTTGACGCGCTCCATCGCGGCACTGACTTTGTCGTTTTGCTCTGTACTGCGAGTATTGCTGCGTGCTGAGCGTTTATGGCGATTCTGACGCTCTTCCTGCTCCCGCTCGAGTCGCTCTTTGCGTGCCTCAAAGCGTTCCTTAGCACGCTCCGCCTTCACTTTTTCGAGCTTTTGCTCGCGGATCTCGGCTTTGGCAACCCGGTAATATTGCACCAGCGGAATTTCACTCGGACAGACATAGGCACAAGCACCACATTCAATGCAGTCGAACAAATTATGTTCTTCCAGCTTGTCGTACTCTTTGCCTTTGGCAAACCACTGCAGTTGTTGTGGCAGCAGGGTTTGCGGACAGGCATCGGCACATGCGCTACAACGAATACATGCCTGTTCGGGGCCGGCAACGGCCAGCTCCTGATTATCCGGTGCCAGAATACAGTTGGTGGTTTTAACCACCGGAATACGAACCGTTGGCAGCGTAAAACCCATCATAGGACCACCCATGATAACACGCTGTTCTGCCACAGGTTCAAAGCCCTGGCAAGTAAGTAAGTGCTTAATCTCTGTGCCCAGCAGTGCCCAGACATTTTGTGGTGTCTGAATGGTGTTTCCGGTCACAGTTACCACGCGCTCAATCAGCGGTTTGCCTTTGCATACGGCTTCGCTGACGGCAAACAAAGTACCGACATTCTGTACCAAAACGCCAACATCGGCAGGTATTCCACCACTGGGGACTTCTTTTGAGGTCAGTACTTGGATCAGCTGTTTCTCACCCCCCGAGGGGTATTTAACCGGCAGACTACGGATCAGGATTTTATTATTGTGAGCCGCCGCTGCGGTCATCGCCTGAATGGCTTCAGGTTTGTTGGTTTCAATACCAACCAGCACATATTCTGGGTTTAGCAGGTGCTGCATAATCTCTATGCCCTGCACAATTTGCTCGGCATGTTCGCGCATGAGCAGATCATCTGCAGTGATGTAAGGCTCGCACTCAACGCCGTTGACCACTAAAAATTCAACAGGTTTATGCTTTGCGCTGTCGGCTTTGACATAGGTTGGAAAACCCGCACCGCCCATTCCGGCAATACCGGCATGGTGAATAATGTCGATCAAGGCTTGGTTATTGAGCTGGGTGTAGTCCGGAACCGGGCTCAGTTCACACCAGTTGTCCTCACCGTCTGGCGTGAGTACGATACTCAATTCAGGTAAAGCGGAAGGGTGTGCTGAAGGCATAGGTTTGATGTCACTGATCACCCCAGAAGTTGGCGCATGCACAGGCAAAGACCAGTTTGCGCCCGGGCGGGTCAATGCCTGACCTTTTAGTACGCTGTCCCCTTTATTAACCAGCAGCTGACCGTTGGCGCCAATATGTTGCTTCAGAGGTAGCACCAGATAGTCGGGCAGGGGAATACGACCAATACTCGCCTGATTTGACACAGATTTTTGCTCCGGTGGATGAATACCACCGGGAAACTGCCACAATTTACCGTGTTCAATTTGCTCAAGTAAAGTTTCCACTTAAACCTCTTAGTCGATTTGCTTTACAGGAATGGCATCAATTTGCCATTTCCAGGTTTGGACGGTTTGTGCCACCGGGATCATATCAATACAATCGACAGGGCAGGGGTCGACACACAGGTCGCAGCCGGTACATTCGTCTGCAATGACGGTATGCATTTGGCGGGTCGCGCCAACAATTGCATCAACCGGGCAGGCCTGAATACACTTAGTGCAGCCTATGCACTCATCTTCGCGTATATAGGCAACCTTCTTAATGGGCTCTGCTTCTTCACCTCCGGCCAGGGGCTTGGCCTCTACGCCCATTAAATCGGCCAGTTTTTTCACCGTTGCTTCGCCACCGGGTGGGCATTTATTTACATCATCACCGTTAGCAATCGCCTCAGCATAGGGGCGACAACCAGGGTAGCCACACTGACCACATTGTGTTTGTGGCAAGATGGCATCTACCTGATCAACAATGGGGTTGCTTTCAACCCGATACTTAACGGCGGCATAGCCGAGAATAAGGCCAAATACCAGCGCCAGTGCGCCTATGGCAATAAGTGCATAAAACAGTGTCATCTTAGAACTTCACCAATCCAGAAAAACCCATAAAGGCCAGCGACATCAGTCCGGCTGTGATCATGGCAATTGAGGCGCCTTTAAATGGTGCCGGTACATCCGCGACGGCCAGACGTTCTCTCAGTGCGGCAAATAGGACCAGCACCAGTGAAAAGCCGACGGCTGCGCCGAACCCATATACTGCAGAACCAATGAAGGTGTGGTCATTTTTGATGTTGAGTAGTGCAACTCCCAATACCGCGCAATTGGTGGTGATAAGCGGCAGGAAGATACCGAGCAGGCGGTATAAGGTTGGACTGGTCTTACGAACGACCATCTCTGTAAACTGCACAACCACAGCAATCACCAGAATAAAGCTCATGGTGCGCAGGAAAGTGAGATCCAGGGGAAGCAAAATGTACTGATTGACCAGGTAGCTGGTGACAGAAGCCAACGTCAGAACGAAGGTGGTCGCGAGTGACATACCAATGGCGGTTTCGAGTTTGCCTGAGACACCCATAAACGGGCACAAGCCGAGGAATTGCACCAATACAAAGTTATTTACCAGCACTGTGCCAATAAGCAACAGAATATACTCTGTCATGCTTGCCCCTTAGTGTGAATGAATTTACAGAGAACCAGAATAGACTGAGAATTCTAACAATTTCGGGCCTGAGATCACAGCATTTAGCCGGGAGAGAGGGGGGAAAGTTTGTTAAAAATGGCTAGTAAAGTTGACAAAAGGGCGACAGACTCGCCCCTTTGTCATCAGAGTATTAAATTTCTTTTGGCTTTTCGATGTAGTAACCCTGAACGCCATCCAGACATAAGGTTTCAACGATGTGTTTTTCTTCCTGGCTTTCGACTCCTTCGGCAAACACACTGACCCCGATGCGGTGAGCTAGGTCGACCATCAGACGCATAAAGTACTGGTTGTTTTTGTCCTCCTCCAGTCCTCGGGTATAGCTGGCATCCATCTTAATAAAGTCGGGTTTCAGGTCGCGGAAGAACTTAAAGGATGTGAGTCCAACACCGAACCGTTCAACGGTTATCCGAGCACCAACCCGGTGTACCATATCGATAAAGCGTTTACTGGCTTTAATATTCTGTTGCAAGCCGAATTCGCTGACTTCAAAGATAAGCTTGGATGCCAGGTTGGCTTCTTTTAGCAAGCGTCGTTCAAGCCAAATAACAAACTGATCGCTGTGCGCACTGGATGCAGTTACATTGATCCCGAAGAACTTTTCATTGAAATTGCGCGACTTGATCATCTCAATTGAGGTGTCGATTATGAGTTGATCTATTTCTATCGCCATTTCCAGTTTTTCGGCCATTGCAAGGAAAGAGGCTGTGGGCAGCATTTGTCCGTCTTCGGTTTTAAAGCGGGCTTGTATTTCGGCATAGGCTTTGACATTTTTACCAATTGGCATAATGTTTTGCATCATCAACATAACGCGACGGCTTTCAATAACTTCACGAATAACGCGTCGCCAGTTTTGGTTCCCGAAACCTGCGCCGACATTATTTACCAAGTCGGTTTCACGCTGCAGGTGCCAGGCGTTGGCTTGCTTGCTTTGTGCCATACTCATTGCGTTATCCACAACGGATAACAACTCGCCCAAAGGCTTGCCTGACTCGTAAGGGACAATACCTGTGTTTGCAACTGAGCTTAATTCTTGGTTTTGCTGATACTGAGTGAATCTGGCTTGTAATGTTTCCCCAAAACGCTCAGCTTCTTTAGACGGGATATTTGGTAGGATAACCGCAAAATCTGAACTATTGAGGCGGAACACCTGACTACCTGTGTAAGTACCGCTGACATGTTTGACGATGTCGGCAATCCCTTTAATATACAAATCGCCTTTTTGGTAGCCACGAGTTTGGTTAATCATTTGCAATTCACTACAGCGCACCATCGCCAGTGAGCCGAAACTCTTATCGCTGGCTGACTCAATTTGGTGTTCGTAGTATTCAACAAACATATTGCGGTTTCCAAGCCCGGTCACCACGTCTTTATACGCTTCTTGCTTGATCGACTGGGCCGCAGACTTAATGTCTTCCTGCTTACTCTTCAAAAAGTGGGCAAGTCGATTGAAAGAGGGCGCCAATTCAGCACCAAGCTCAGCCACTTTATTCGTGTTGAAATCCTGATCTATGCTTTCAGTCACCTGATTCTGCGTAATATAGATATCTACAGCATCTGCAACCGTCATACTGACATTACGGTTTAGCTTGCGATAAATAGTCTTCATATAGAAGATAGGAATGAAGGCCATCAGTGCAGAGATGATGATCATGAAAACGAGCGCCTGTTGTAACAATTCAGCTTGACTCTGTACGTTGATCAAAAACTCGATTTTGATGTCTTTACTTTTATTAACCGCAAACTGGGGTCTGATAGAGTTTAGTGTGTCGGCAATAATGCCCGCCAATACTGGCATTTCGCTTTGGGTATTGATGTTAAGTACGGTTTGCCCGGCAAAGTCGCGTACAATAAAGGAAGAAAATACATTGCCACTGCCAAGAGACAAGCGAATATGCTCGGGCGTGACATCTGCCATGGTTTTTTCCTGAATATAGTTACTTACCATACTCTGTGCATTTTGCTGTGCTCTGCTGACGGCATTGTCAAAGCTACTTGCGATCAAGAAGCTACCAAGCGCAGAAAAAACAATCCAGGAAACGAGCTGGAGAAATATGAGTTTTTTAAAACCTGCCATTGTTATTCATCTACCTGAAACTGGGATTAAATTCCGTTCGTCGATTGACTTGCTATAGCAGCATTTTTGAGGAGTGAAATAGCCGCCTAGAATGCCTGTAGGGTAGAGCATTCATCAGAAAAAGTCTAATATAATCGAACAATTGCCAATACAAGGGAAGATGAAATTAAATACATACAAGGGAGTATAATGAGATGGCTCCCCCTCCCCGACTCGAACGGGGGACCTGCGGATTAACAGTCCGTCGCTCTAACCAACTGAGCTAAGGGGGAACAAAATGTTGTTACTCAAATTGGCTCCCCCTCCCCGACTCGAACGGGGGACCTGCGGATTAACAGTCCGTCGCTCTAACCAACTGAGCTAAGGGGGAACTTTTTGAGCAAAAAACGATGAGCCAAATTAAATGGCTCCCCCTCCCCGACTC
>NZ_PNCJ01000054.1 GCF_005887115.1 Pseudoalteromonas rubra
GCTGACCTCCTGCGTGCAAGGCAGGCGCTCTCCCAGCTGAGCTATAGCCCCACATTACTAGGAATAACATTGTTCTGAACCAAGCTTCTTTTCGAGGCCAGGCATTAAGTGAGGACGTTTAGTAGTTTCTAAACGACGAGCTTAATAACGCAGCATCGGGAAGAAGTGGTGGGTCTGAGTAGACTTGAACTACCGACCTCACGCTTATCAGGCGTGCGCTCTAACCAGCTGAGCTACAGACCCAAACAATGTTTGTGTTCTCTAATTCTAATC
>NZ_PNCJ01000055.1 GCF_005887115.1 Pseudoalteromonas rubra
TTGACAGTGGGAGTCATACCAACGCCTCTCTTAACTGGCGCAAAATAGCAGGCTAAAATTAGCGACGAAGGAGCGCAAGCCTGCTGTTTTGCGTCCCTTGGTTAAAGCGTTTGTTAGGTGCTCACTCAATGTTGTATTGCTTACCAGCCGAAAAACCAGCAAAATTAATTTCAAGGTCCATGTCTGGAGCTGGGCAACCAAGTAACTTAACCTTTTTAAAGAGTGCCCAGCTATTAAGCCATTTAACATCGTTTGTCTTCGTGTTGACAATGAAATAACTATTATCTTCACGCCCAAAGACTGAGCCATACATAAAACCAAGATTGCAGCCTTGAACTCCAAGTATTTCATCCATGATCACAGGGGAAAACAAACCGTCAAAAATCCAGCCATGATGCCCGTAAAAACCTTGTAGCGTATAGCCATCCTGAAGATCATGTTTTTTCCATGAAAGTGACAACAATATAATCAACACAGTAACAATTATGACGGCTCTCTTCATTCAGCTACCTACGATCAGCACCTAACGCTCGCTTAACCGGCGCAAAATAGCAGGCTAAAATTAGCGAAAAAGAAGCGCAAGCCTGCTGTTTTGCGTCCTTTGGTTGAAGCGCTTGTTATAAACCACTTGTAACTTGATAGTCTGTAACTAAGCCTACATTTTTTATTGGCGAAGGCAAAATATCATCAGGGGTATTAAGTACACCATCACGACCATATGAGCGAATATGGTATGAGCTTTCATCAATAAGCTTGTAAAAGTAAAGCTTTCCTTCAGTATTTACTTGTGCTGCATCATGAAGGAAAACCATAGAGTTTTCTGGTAAAGATTTTTGCAACGCTTCTAATGACTCAGGGTATTGTCCATTTTGGACTTTATAAAACTCTATTGCTTGAACAGCGCTTGTTAATTGTGTTTTTGTAAGTTCACCACGCAAGTCATCGTAAACACCGCCTTCTTGTACAAAGCCAAGGTATCCCAGCGCACTATAAAGAATGACAGTGAATGCTATACCACATGCACCAACTATTTTTAGTTTTGTGTGTTTTATGGCAAAACCCCATACAATGGCGATTATTCCGAATAAAACACCAATTAATGGAATAAATGACATCCCACCAATAACATAGCCTAGGCAACCAGCTTCTTTCTTATTTTCTTGTTTATTTTCCATACTACATCGATACTTCTATTGGTTTATAACGCTTGCCGCTGAGGAATCCCCAGATAATTATATTTTAAATCAATATGATGGACACGCACGGCATTGTTTGAACTAATTTATTTCGCCAAAAACCAAATAGATAACAACACCATGCGTGACATCACTATCCTACACGATATGCTCAGAAAAAACTGCCCCAAATTCATGCTCGGCGCCTTGATCCGTTAATGCTGGCAACTGAGACTTTGCTCGATTGCAACCAACTATCTCTTACAGAGCTGGGTCGAAATATGAAGGGCCCTGTCGCTGCCAAGCACAACATTAAACGTATGGACCGACTGCTTGGCAACACCGCTATGCTTAACGACCGACTCGCTATTTACCGCTTCCATGCGCGCCTGATATGTGGCGCTAATCCCATGCCTATCTTGCTGGTCGACTGGGCCGATGTGCGAGAACAACTGCGGCTGATGACTTTGCGTGCTTCCGTCAGCATTCAAGGGCGCTCAATGATCGTGTATGAGCGCACCTTCACGTTTGCTCAATACAACTCACCTAAGTCCCATCAATTGTTCCTTGATGAACTTGCCTGCGTCCTGCCTGATAAATGTATTCCACTCATCGTGACCGATGCCGGCTATCGAAATACCTGGTTTCGACAGGTCGATAAAAAAGGTCGGTTCTGGCTGGGGCGGGTGCGTGGCAAAGTCACTTATCAGCATAAGAACAGCGAAAATTGGCATGTAAATCAGGCGCTTTATCCATCAGCCACTCCCCGTGGACGTTATATTGGAGAGGTAAAACTTGGCCGAAAAAGTCCTATCAACTGCCACCTGCATTTATATAAAGCCAAACAAAAAGGTCGTACTGACAGGCGCTCTTCAAAAGCTGGCAGGCATCATACCGCCCAAAAAAGTTATCGAACTGGCAGTAAGGAACCCTGGCTATTGGCCACTAACCTACCCGCTGACTTGTTCAAACCCAAACGTGTTGTCTCACTTTACGCCAAGCGCATGCAAATCGAAGAAAGCTTTCGAGACCTGAAAAGCCCCCAATACGGGATGGGTCTGAGACATAGTAAAAGTCGATGCCCCAACCGGCTCGATATACTGTTATTGCTCTCTTTACTGGCGACAATTATCCTCTGGTGGATCGGCCTGTATGCCCAACACTCAAATTGGCAACGAAAGTTCCAGGCAAATACAATCAGAGAGCGTGCTGTGCTGTCGACTGTTAGGCTTGGTAAAGAGGTTAGGCGGCGAAGCGATTATGTTATGACAGGAAAGCAACTGCGCTGGGCTATACGTGAATACGTGCGCTTGATACATCTGCTCGGAAGGCCTCAATTATGAGGGGATCCCCCAGCGCCCTGTTAAGGGGTGAGCAACGCAATACCGTTGCCGCCGCATACCACCTTAAACACTTAAACCAACGCATAGTGAAAATGCCACTCGTTGCGAATCCCTCTTAAACAGATTGTTAGAATTATTTTTCACATTTGCTTTGAAATAACGCATTATGATGTTCCATATAACTAGAAAACCTAGCGGCTTCGTCATGAGACATACAGTCAATGTTTACGGTAAAACCTGCTAAATCCTTATAATACTTTGGAAGCTTACGCAGAATTGAGTGGGAAAACCTGATTTCAAACTCATTTTTTTTCTTATAAAACAGAGACATTAAATGTGAGTCAAATAGCTTGTCTAACGTAGCTTCCAACAATATGCCATTAGCACCATCGAGTCTTTCGGTAGAATCAGAACAGTCTTTCCATGCCTTTATATGGGAAGCGATTAGGACCTCTCGAACAGAGTTAAGAGTTACAGCACAAGCTTCATTTCCCCAAACGCGAATTACATTTTTTCGATATTTCCCTTGTCCAACTCGAGCTTTCATCAGAGTTTCTCGTTCAGTTTCTGAAACGTCAGAATTCATAATTTCAGTAACATCATCTAGTAACTGATCTTCTGAATCAAAACCAACAAATAGCTGCTTTGAACTGTGCTTATTCTCGTAAAGATTATAGCGAGTTAGTTCGTGAAAAGAATGAAAGTCATCTATAGATATAAACTTAACGTCTTGCGGCTTAAAACGAATGTTAAAACAATTTATTGGTGGTAGCGTCGTCAACGGACTTGTATTGCCTCCGACAACCTCGACATCTTTAACCATCGACTCTATCACAGAGCTTTGATGAAGTTTATCGTAAGCCGCTTTAGCCTCTTTTTCAGTCAGGCACTCTACGCTAGCGATTTTTGCAATAGATATATTTTTTGCTTTGAACTTATCATAAACATATAGATGAATAGCGTATCTACACCCTGCATGCGCGTGATTCGTTGTATTTACCGGTTGAAGAAAAGCATACTTATAGCCATCCACTAAGGTTTCGAAGTCAAACAACCATTCTTCAAACCCAAATCCATTGTCAAACTCAAACAGCCCTTCAGTTTGACTTTTACCGCGTGTTCCAGATGGCTTTTTCCAATCATTATCATTCCAGCAAATCCTAGCTATCTTTTCTTCCACGAAATATCCTTTTAATTCTAACGCTTGCCTAACCGGCGCGAAATAGCAGGCTAAAATTAGCGACGAAGGAACGCAAGCCTGCTGTTTTGCGTCCTTTGGTTAAGGCACTTGTTATGTTTTATTTTTTAATTCTCATCAGTTGCATTTTCAAAGCTTTTTGCCTTTTCTAATATCAACGCAATCTCACTATTTTCCCACTCAGGTACAGGGTAAATCTCGTACATTTTGGACACCATTTTTAGATACTTCTTAGCAAGAATTATTTCATGCTCTGGAAACTTACACCTCGGCTCAGATATAAAAAGATCAATTACGTAAACATTGGCAGAGACCTGTTTTATCAATTCTCGTCTTGCACTCTCAATCTCTCCATTATTTAAATACACTAGTGGCTGAAATGTTTCGGCAAAGGATAAAATTACATCTTCCAAGAGTGAAGACGAGTCATTTCTTTTATGCGGACATGAATCATTTGCAAAAGAGTTCGAACAAAATAGTAATAAACTAAACACTAAATATTTCACCATCCTCTCCTTAAACATAACGCCCGGCTAATAAGTGAACCAAAGCAGGCGGGCGAATTGCTCTGCAATTGGCGTGACGGCTTTGGTGAATCTTAATTCAGCCGCTTGTTATGTCACTGGAATGCCACGACCTGCTTGTATCGATTTCCATCGAATATTTTTGAGAAGATCCTTATCACATTCCACTAGGAATTTTACAAAGTAAGGGTCTTTCTTAAACCAATAGTGAATGTAAGGAGCAATTCTTATTAAAAGACCTTTAATAATAAGTTGCATTTGTTTATCTAACTCGTCCATAAACATAGACAGATGAAATTCGCAGAGCTCATCTTTATAATTATTTGCAACCACAATTTCATCCAATGAAGTTACAGTCCACTTAATTGAAACCTCCTTGGACAAAACACTTAATCGATACGAAAGTAAATCTATTTGGTTTAACCTTTCGTCATCACTGTCGAGAATCATAAGTTCATCACGCTTATAATTTTCCATAAAGAAGCTATAAAAATCCTCATATAAATAATTTATATTAATAAGAGCCATCTCACTAACATCTGAGGCATATACAGACTCATACTTTTCTACAAAATCCTTAACACTAAAACGATTTTCAGGTGTAATTCCATAATAGAAATTTTCATTTTCCAAATATCGGTCATAGTTTCTTTTAACGTAATCATTAACGCTTAAAAAGAAAATATCTTCATCCTCGGACACAAAGAAAATAAAAGCAGGGATATTTGAATTCAACCAATAATCTGTTGTAGAAGGTTTAACTTTATAAAAACGCCATTCATTATCTTTATTAAAAGACAGCTCAGAAGTAGACTTCAGCTGAATTGCTGCCAACTTCCCCGTAACTTCATTGTCATCGGTGACATATTCAACTAGAACATCAATACCATAGTCTCGCTCACTGAGATCTCTTATTATCCAATGGTTGGGAATAGCGCGACTAAAAACCTTATAAGAAAACGATTCACTTGTATGATTTGTGCTTCTAGTTGGCAATCTATTTTTGAACAAGGCTAACCTCAAAGTTGAAAGACATAACGCCCGCATAAAAAAATGCGGATAATGCTTGGCTAAAATTAGCGAAGAATGAGCGCCAGCCAAGCATTTGACGTCATTTTTTATGCTATTGTTATGTCACGCTAATTCGCGTGTTATTTTAGTCATCATTTTTCTTATTCTTGAATATGAATACGGCCAACTTGATGTCTCTAAGCTTTCAAAAGCCGAGACAATCCTATCAATTCTTTTAATGCCCTTCCTCATACCTGTTAGCTCTTGGACATTTCTCTTATCTTGAGGAAGCCTCAATAAATCATAATATTTCTCTTGAGCTGTTCTAACTGCAACCAGATCTAAATCTAGGCTATAACGCATTGAAATTACGTTATGCTTTTCAAGTGTATTCAACACGGCAGTATGGTTGGTATTGATTTTACTTAATACATCATTTCGATCATTCTCATTAGGAATTAGTACTTTTATTAGCTCTTCGTCTTTATATTCAGTCTTATATTGAGGAAATCCTTGTGTGTTCAAGCTGCTAGCGTAATCATCATTCAAGTATGAAACAAAGAAATCTTTATCCAAAATGATTAAAAATGGTATCTCTAACTCATTTAGGAGGTGAATTGTATATTTCGCCTTATCCACACCCTCAAGATTTAAATAGGATAGGCCATTAGTTTCAAAATCAAACCCAGCCGCATCCCCAATTCTTTTTATGATCTCAACCTCATTTTTGCTCTCGGTAACAATGACATGACTAGAAAAGAAAAAGTCACTATTTCTATACCGATGAAATTGATAGTACTTAAAGTCATCTAAATCATATTTATCAAAAAAATCTTTAGGCAATTTATTGACTGTGGTAATAAAGCCTCTATTTTCACAAAGCTCCTTTTTAAAAGATATGATTTCCGTATGATCAACTTGATCAATCATTTGTGACGAATGTGTTGTAAAAAAAAGTTGTAGGATATTCTCTTTTTCAACTAACCCTTTAAAATATCGAATTAACTCTTTCTGAGCTTGCGGATGCAAGTTTGTCTCTGGCTCTTCTAAACCAATAATTATATTTTCATCCCTTGCCTTACCCAGTAAGTTATACAATGAGATAATCGTTAAACTTTGAATTCCAGAACCACACTCAACTAGAGGGTGACTCAACCCTGATTCTTCAATTGAAATAGATACATCTGATAAAAAATCCTTGTAACTTATAGTTTTTGAGTATTTTATTTTTATATCGAATGGTTTATTAACAGGGAACTCAGCCTTTGCATCTCTAGCAATCTTATCTAATGCATTAGTCTCAAGATGGTTTATTGCATGCCGAAATTTCACCGTATAATTATCACGGGCCGATGTTGCTTCCTTCATTTTTTCTTCAACAAGAAGCTGTAGCACACTGTGTTCCATTAACTCGAGTGCTTTCGCATCTCGATTTGGAGGAATAAGAATGAACTCAATTTGTTTTTTTATTTCTTCTATACATTCGCTATCCGTAACCCAGTTATTACCAGATTTATATTTGATCGTTCTTTTGCAACCTTTAGCATTCAGTTGAAAAGCAGCTTCAATCATTACTTTATTATTATTTATGTACTTGTCTGGTGTCCTATTTTCATCAAAGTTCTCGAAATGAATTTCAACTTTAGAGATAGCTCTAGGAGCAAAACTGTGCACACCATCAACGAATGCAGATTCTTCTTTCTCATAGTTAAAAAAAACATTCAGAGCTCGAAGTAAACAGGATTTCCCCGAATTATTTTGACCAACAATAGCGTTAATTGAATCGACCCAAATATCCGCCTTTTTTATTGAGCGGAACTTTTTAATGATAACTCTTGAAATTTCCATATACACCTAGAGGTTGAGAAAGTGACATAACGCCCGCATAAAATGCGGATAATGCTTGGCTAAAATTAGCGAAGAATGAGCGCCAGCCAAGCGTTTGACGTCATTTTTGATGCGTTTGTTATATGCACAATTACATATTAGGCTCGCAATATTTAAGCCTTGGTTTCGGATTAAAATAAACTAAGAAATTATTGTAATCATCGCCTAAATATACTCTTAATATCTGCTCTCTACCCCAAGCCTGAAAAGCAATGCTCGTAACTTGTTCTTTGTAAATGTGAAATACTAATTCCGCTCCCTGAAATAGCTTCACACTTACTGAGTTATTACCAAACGGTGAATGAGTAAATATTAATTTTTCGCCAGTGCCATAATCCATTAGGAATGAAAACTGCCCTTCATCATGGTCATATTCACTAGAATAATCAAAGCCTCTTTCAAAAAACTCTAGTTCTTCTGGAACTTCATAGGTCAACTTTAACTCCTGACTTCAAGTGCATATAACGCCGCAATATACGGCAAATTTTATTGGGTTGATTTTTGCCCGCGAAGCGGGATTGCAAAAAGCGACACAGTAAAATTTGTCCGCATATAATTGCCTTGTTAGGCATAGGCCGCCTCGTACTCTTTTTCAGATAGCTCAATGAGCTGCCAATTAAACCTTGTTGTAACCATTGTGAGTGACATACTGCCGTATAGATGCACCTTCCAAACAGGATCTTTATCGTTTAATCCATCCATTCTATGTTGAACAGCAGGCGTTACTTTACTTTTGATTGTTTCCTTAACGCTTGCTTCTAAAACCATAAACAGATCATTATTTGATGAGTCGTCATCGAACTCTGCATCCATGTACACCACTTGGCCACACTCAAATACTACTTTCCAGAATTTATCGTTTACTGTGCCTTGTACCAATATATCCAGAGTAACTTTCGGATAAGCACTTAAGTCAATACTCATATCAGCATTGTCTAAAAGAGATTCACAGACTTCTTGTAGTTCCATACTCTAGATGCCTAACGCCAGCATCATTGGCGTTTTTTGGAGTGGAGCGAATTGGCATATAATGAGCGAAGCGAATGCCAATTTGCGCAACGGAAAAAACGTCCAATGCATGCTCTTGTTAGGCATTAATTACGGATAATGCTTTGCTAGACTCAATATATCTTTAATTTTAACATGGACATATTTAAGAAATATATTGATCTCACTTAGCTCGAGATTTTTCTGGTTTGTTGTAATGCTTGATGGTGTCGCATGTAAAAGCTTACTTGTGTATGAATAGATATATTCATACTCGTCACCTAAGTCGACTTTTTTTGCCATATCACACCAGTTCCAACGCTTAGGGATAAGAAGTTTAATGTCTTCAGGTATTGAAGACAAAAAACTAGCCTTTTCATTTTCAAGCTCAGTAATGGAGCTTGTAATGACTGGTAACTGCTTATTCTCAACTAGATGAGCTTGAAAACTATACCCATTTGATTTTGCTTGCTCAGCGTAAATAGAGAAATGTCGAGCTGCGTTGTCATCAATCTTTTTCATTACGAATGAGCTTAATTTGAAAGCTTCTTTCTCTTTTATCTTAGAATCAGTAATTTCATTAAGCTTCTTGAGTTCTTCTTCCATTATTGATTTTTCTTCACTTTCAAACTTTTTTAAGAGTTGAACCTCTCGCTCAGTTTGAGCTTTGCAATCCTTCCAATACCTCAGCTGGGTGTCAATTAATCGGCTCGAGTAAACCAAGCCATATCGTGAATCCATCTTAAACAATAGCAACCAAACAGACATCTCAAAAATGTATCTCGTCACTGCTAATATGCTCATGGTCTCTATGTAGTTAAAATTCTGTTCTGTAAACAATCTTAACTTAACTAAGCTATCTCCCATTGCCGAACGACACCATGAGTCAGCGTCAAGCTTCATACTTTCAGTAACTTCGGCATTTTTCCGAATCCTTAAAGCCTCGTCATTAAGCAACGGTTGGAGTTCTGTTATAAGCGTTACTAAAGTCGAGGTTTGACCTTCTACATTTAAATTCATAATCAGTGCCTAACGCCGTTGTAACCGGCTAAAAATAGTTGGCTAAAATTTGTGAGGTACGAACAAAGCCAACTGTTTTTTGTCCGCGTTTACGACCTTGTTAGCCGCCATTTGGTGCGCCTATTTCAGGAAAATACAACTTTTGTTCATCACTCCCAAGAGGAAAATATTTAAATGTCTTCTCCTCATTTGCTATACCAACTTCCAAGCATGAAAAGTTTTGGAAGCCAGTTTTTTGGCAAAACACCATACCATGTAATCCTAGCCGTTCTTCTGCCTTATTGGATCTAAGGCACATATTCACTTTGGTTTTATCAAATGAAGACGGAAAGCACCACGCATCCTGAAGGTTTTCAGGAAGCTCGAAATGCTCATAAGCTATACATCTGGAAATTTTGTATAAATGTTCTGTTCCTACTCCTACGTCCCGAATGAACTCATGTGCAAAGAAGTCTGTTATCATCCTATGTTTAAGTTGTTGATCCGAGGATAGCGAAGGTATGTCGTTGTCAAAACCTATATGAGGTGCCCGAATACTCATTAATGCTTCGAATACCCCTAAACAGAAATATTCCCCTTCTCCAATTCTAGCTTCCTCCATCGCAATAAAAGGTTCAGTCGAACCGTAAAATACCGATTCTCCATCAATGTTTAGCCTTTGCGCTTTAGAGATTGATGGAGGTGGGTTCCATAGATGTGATTCAGCAGTAATTGTCTTGAAAGGCGTAATACAGTCTTCTTTTGGAAGTCCTCTAACACGAAATACTCTTGTCCCTTTCGGGTATTCGAGCACCCGTCTCTCTAGAGCTATAACTGAGACTGGACCTCCATTTGGCTTTAACACCTCAAAGATAGCTGTTCGCACTTCATCTGAGTTCATTGAGCGAAAATTCAAACGTCTAAATCCATCAATTTTCCGGTGCAGTTCGATTGAATCAATCTCATCCAGATATTTTTTATAAATTACGTTTTCATCCATCTTTAATGGTTTCCAATACGGCTAACGCTTGCCGTAAACGGCACAAAATAGCAGGCTAAAATTGGCGACGAAGGAGCACAAGCCTGCTGTTTTGTGTCCACGGTTTAACGGCCTTGTTAGCTGCCGTTTAACAGCTGAATTGCTAACTGTTTATTAAAAATATCTAACGTTGAAGCGGAACTCCACGGTTTTTCCATTACCCAATTTGGCAATTCAGTTTGAGATTTAACTGAGGCAAAAACTATATACAACAGAACCTGTGTATCATTAGGATCTATTTTGTTTAACTCTAGAGCATGTCTTAATGCTTTATTATAATCTTGCTGCTGAATAGCAATTAAATAATCACCCTGAAGTTTCGTCCAAGTTTTAGTTATATCATTAGCAAAACAAGAAGAACTAAAAAATAATGCCAGTATAAAAATTTTACGCATAATCCCTCACGGCTGCTAACGCCGCAAATAAACGGCAAAAATTAGTTGGCTATAATTTGTGAGGTACGAACAAAGCCAACTGGTTTTTGTCCGCCCTTTTTGATTTGCTTTGTTATACACCTAACTACCGCTTTTTTAAGTAACCACCAATGTACGAACTTTCATTGGGCCAAGAATATATGTGCATTTCTGTAAAATTGTTTTTAAACTTTACAAAAGCCAACGTTTTTTCACCCAAATGAGTATCGAAAGTACCATTGCAGCTTGGTTTATTGTTATATTCGATTACCGTGTATTCCCAAGCATAAAACTCAGTATCACCAAACCTTTTAAATGTATAAGTATCAGTGCTTATTTCAGGGTAGCTAATTACAGTTTGGGTACCATCAGCTCTTAACTCGTATGTCTCGTCACAATAATCAGCAACTAGATCCCACATACCAACATGGTAACCTTTTGCCTTTTCAGTTGTTGTAATTGTGCAACCTGAAATTATCAAAACTAAAAATGGAATGTGAAATTTCAACATTAAACCTCAATAGGTGCATAACAGCTTATTAGCGTGAATACCGGTTAGATACAGTTCCTGAAACCATACAGATCCACAGCTAAATTATTTTATTCATAATAAGAACAATAACCTACCACTATTGTACTCGCTACTCAAGCCAAAACGGCTTTGTTGAAACCGAGCCTTGTTCATAGCGAGACTTGGGGTCTCGTTATGTAAAACTACTAACCTTTTGAATCTGATTAACTTAAATCAAAGCTTCACTTAAACGAGACCTTCAAGCACGGAGAAAACGAGAAATTTGACTTGATAATTGGCCGCATTCACTTATACCTGTATAAATAAACAGCACTCGGAGTAAAGATGTCTTATTCACCTTTTTTGGAATCTGTACGCGTTGAGCTCAGGACCAAGCACTACAGTCTGAAAACAGAGAAAAGCTATCTGTACTGGATCAAAGGCTACATTTTATTCAATGACAAAAAGCATCCTGATGAGATGGGCAACAGGGAAATAGAACGTTTCCTCAACCACTTGGCCGTTAACCGGGCAGTGAGCGCTGCAACGCAAAATCAAGCGCTGTGCGCCATCATTTTTTTGTACCGTTTTGTTATAAAACGAGACATCAAAGGGTTAAACTATTCATTCAGTAAGCGAGATGTCACGTTACCCACCGTTTTGAGTGCAGATGAAGCGCAAAAGGTGATAGCTAACCCTCACGGCGTACACAAACTCATCGCGTCACTTTTGTACGGCAGTGGTTTACGTATCAATGAAGCTTTAAAACTTCGAGTTAAAGATCTCGATTTTGCCAATAAGTCTATTTTTGTTTTTCGGGGTAAAGGCCGTAAAGACAGATATACCTTGCTGCCTAAGTCATGCTTGCAGGCATTAGAAGAACAAATGACCATAGTCAAATCGCTTCACCAAAAAGACCTGAACGCAGGATTTGGACTGACTTCGCTGCCACCGGCTCTGATCCGTAAATACGGACATGCTGTGAAAGACTTCTCCTGGCAGTATCTGTTTCCCTCCTCTACGCGATGTATTCACCCGACAGACGGTTATGTCTGTCGTCACCATTTGCATGAAACAGCATTTCGCAAGCAACTCAGGGCTGCGGTGCTGGCTTCAGATATCACTAAGCGAGTTAAAGCGCATACTTTCAGGCACTCATTTGCCACTGAACTGCTGCGAAATGGCGCTGATATAAGGACAGTACAAGAGTTGTTAGGTCATACAGATATCAGAACAACCGAGATTTATACCCATGTTATGGGTGATAAGTTTGCCTATACAACAAGCCCGATTGATAAACTCTGATATTCGCGCGCATCACTTATTAGTCTAGGTATTTAAGAATTGAGTTGCGGTAGATCCCGGCTCGCACACGTCCGGGATGACGGAGCTGTTGTTAGGTTTATTTTCATTCAAAAACTGCTGCATGTTGCTCAAGTAGAGCCAGGCTCGCTCGCGTCCGGGATGACAAAGAGGTTTGTCGGGTTTGTCTTCATTGAGGAACCTCTGCGTAGTGTTCGGGTAGATCCCGGCTCGCACGCGTCCGGGATGACTGATAAGTGCAAGTGTATAAAACAAGATAAGAGACTAAATGCTGATTTAAAGACCAGCGTCCGTTCACTTATCCAACCCATAGAGGGCATCGGCCGTTTTGCGTAAGTCTACTTCGTCGATAAAGTCATCGCTTAGCGTGAGAATGGCGTTGAGGTTATTTTTGAGCTTTTCCTGGCTGAGGCCATTGGGTTTGAGCGCGGTTTGCAAAAGGTGCAGCGACATATCTGCCAGCAGCAGCTTTTGTTTTTCTGTCCAATTGTCGTCGCCCTGTTTGGCGCTGTCTTGTAAAATGGCCTGCTCTACTTCGTCGTGCATGCTCCAGCTGAGTTTGAGCAGCTCTCGGCGTGTTTCCTGATCCATGTTTCCCTCCGGTTGTAAGCTATTTATCTTGGCGGAGGATGGGCCGATGTGCAACGTGCGTTTTGTTATATCTTAGTCGTAGATGATTCACTTTGAGTTTCTGCAGCTTTCGGATCTTTAGGATAAAAATGGTCTGGCTGGCGGGCGCACAATGCAAATTCACGGGTATTTTTGTATGGCAGTTTCATAAAACCTGCGACACCGAAGTCCTGAATGCTCATGGCGTATTGCATAATGCGGGTCAGCAGAGTTTTAAACTCCCGCTCTTTACTGGCATCTAGCAGGCAATAGTAATGGTGGATTTTAAGGCGGTCGTTGAGCGATTCAAAGATGATACAACCGGTATGGTGGATCTGGTTAAGCTCAAACACGCACTGCACTATTTGTCGTGGTAATTGCAGTTGCTCGTCGGGGTCTTTGCCATCTTCAAAATAAGAGTGCGGCCGTGCGATCTCACTGGTGCCAATGTCCGATACGGTGTACTGCAGCTCAGGGACGTGGTCAAAAATAAACGCGCCGGTGCCGTCGCGCTGCAATTGAATGGTTTGTCTGGCATCAAACAGGCAGCATTTAAACAGACCCTTTTGCTCTATCCCCTGCGCCAGCATCACAGTGGCGTTCACGGCATCCGTAAAAGCACTTTGCAAAGATTCATCGTGCAGTACCAGGCTGGACTCCACAAACAAAGAAGCATCTTTCCAGTGAAAACTCAGGCCACCTACCACCGGATATTTTGCCAGTCGGCTGATGGATGCCAGAAACGCTTTCTCACTGTCACCGGTGTCGAACAGAAACTCTTTATAGTAGCGGTCCAGCTGAGCATCGTTCACGTCCAGCAGTTGCTGATTATGATCGGCGCGGCGTAAAAATTGTTTGCGCGAGCTGTAAACCACCGTATCTGGCTCTTCGTCGATCTCATTAAACCAAAAAGGGATGCTTGCTTTGCGAGGCGGTGTTTTTAGTTCGGGCAGATACATGCGCGCCATGGCCGGCATATTGCGCATAAAGTAGTCGCCAGCCTGATCCCGGATGGTTTTATCTTTGCTCAGCATTGCATCTATCATTCTGGCAAATGCTTGTGGCAAGCCTAAGCTGGTTGCGGGGATCACGGCGGCGCCAAAACGGCAGGACTGGGCACTGGCCAGCGCATAGATAGTGGATGCCACGCCCTGCTCGTCAAAGCGTGGCGAGGAGCGCGCGCCGGACATCTGCTCATCGCCAATAAAGTACACATCGCCCATCCGGGCATTGGTACTGCTGATGTCCGATGACATAAGATCCATAATATTACTGGCAACGGGCTCGCCATGGGCATCCAGCTGCGCATACACTGAACTGCCCCAGTCAACCAGCGAAAAGCTGTCTGTTGCTTCCTCCCAGACAATATTAGACGGTTTAATGTCGCCGTGCACCACAGGCTGAGGCGACATGCCATTTTTGCGGTCGCGTAAGTCAACCAGCACACTTCTGAGTTTATTGGCCAAATGCACCAGCTCATGAGGTTTAAAACGACCGCGTTTCAGCGACCATTGTTCGAGATCCTGGCCTTTGGCCCGCGCCATCATCAGGATCCCCTGCTTTTTTGCCCGTTCAAAAGCGTAAAACTCGGGGACCATGGGATTTTTAATCTGCGACAGCATATAGGCTTCGTCTTCCAGCCGGTCACGTACACTCTGAGCCAGAGTAATTCGGGAAAACTTAAACACCCACTCTTTGCCCTGCTCATCGATCCCAGCAAATACAAACCCGAATGCGCCAGACCCGATCACTTCCACATCATGATAGCCCAGCATGGTCAGCTGTTTTTGACAGATGTTGAGCCACTGACGGTGCTTTTTTGCATCTTTATGGGAGAGCAAATACACCGATTGCTGTTCATTGATGTAAAAATTATGGATCGACTTTTCTGTCATGGGCCTGTCCGTTTACGGGTATTCAGTGTTTCTAATGCAAATTATCAGATCAATTAAGAAGATCGGGCATGCTAATTAAAAAAGGCCGACATAAGCCGACCTTTTTATTTATTGTGCGTGTTAGGCGTTTTCAATTTTTGCCCAGGAATCACGCAGACCAACTGTTTGGTTGAAGGTCAATGTGTCGCGCTTGTTATCACGACAGTAGTAGCCCAAACGCTCAAACTGGAAGCCCTGCTCTGGTGCAGCGTCTGCCAGAGACGGCTCCAGCTTAGCATTGGCGATGATTTCCAGTGACTCTGGATTCAGCGTAGTCGCGAAGTCTTCCGCCGCTGCCGGGTTTGGTACATTGAACAAACGATCGTACTGACGTACTTCTGCGTCAATGCAGTGGCTTGCTGATACCCAATGGATAACGCCTTTCACTTTACGACCATCAGCCGGGTTCTTGCCTAAAGTATCGGCGTCGTATGTACAGTAAATCGTAGTGATGTTACCCGCATCGTCTTCTTCAACGCGCTCAGCTTTAATCACATAGGCATTACGCAAACGTACTTCTTTACCCAGTACCAGACGCTTAAACTTCTTGTTGGCTTCAACACGGAAGTCATCACGCTCAATGTAGATTTCGCGAGTGAACGGCAGCTGACGTGAGCCCATATCTAGTGTTGGATGGTTAGGCGCGTCCAGCATCTCAACCTGCTCGGCGTCATAGTTTTCAATCACGATTTTAACCGGATCAAGTACTGCCATTGCACGTGGTGCATTTTCATTCAGGTCGTCACGGATACACGCTTCAAGCATGCCCATTTCAACCATGTTGTCTTGCTTGGTAATACCAATGCGCTTACAGAATTCACGGATAGACGCAGGGGTATAACCACGACGGCGCAATCCAGCAATAGTTGGCATGCGCGGATCGTCCCAGCCTTCTACCTGACCGTTCACCACCAGGTCATTCAGCTTACGCTTTGACATCACGGTGTATTCAAGGTTCAGACGAGAGAATTCGATTTGTTGTGGGTGACACTCAATACTGATGTTGTCCAGTACCCAGTCATACAAACGACGGTTATCCTGGAACTCCAGCGTACACAGTGAATGGGTGATCCCTTCCAGCGCATCCGAAATACAGTGAGTAAAGTCGTACATTGGGTAAATGCACCACTTGTCACCGGTCTGGTGATGGTGAGCAAAACGAATACGATAGATGATAGGGTCGCGCAGCACCATGAATGAGCTGGCCATGTCTATCTTGGCACGCAGTACACACTCGCCTTCTTTGAACTCGCCGTTCTTCATTTTTTCGAACAACGCCAGGTTTTCTTCTGGTGAGGTATCGCGGTACGGGCTGTTTTTACCCGGCTCAGTGAGCGTGCCGCGGTATTCACGCGCCTGCTCCGGTGACAGGAAACACACGTAGGCAAGGCCTTTGTTGATCAGCTCTACCGCATACTCGTATAGCTTGTCGAAATAGTTAGACGAATAGCAGATCTCACCATCCCAGTTAAAACCCAGCCACTGCACGTCTTCTTTGATTGAGTTTACGTAATCCAGATCTTCTTTTTCCGGGTTCGTATCGTCAAAGCGCAGGTTACACAGACCCTGGTAGTCGCGGGCGATGCCAAAGTTCAGACAAATAGACTTAGCATGGCCTATATGTAAGTAGCCGTTCGGCTCTGGTGGAAAGCGCGTGTGCGTGCCGCCATGCTTACCGCTGGCTAAATCCGCATCTATGATATTTGTTATAAAATTTGTTGGGCGATTTTCTGCTTCCGCCATAGGAACTCATTCCTCTGAAAATTTAGTACCAGTTAACTGAGGCATTATTACAAAAAGTTAGCGCAACGAACAGCGTAAAACTAAGGCGAAAACGGATTTACCTCGCAATTGTGTAAACCTGAGCATAAAACAGACAAATCAAAGGCAAAAAGACGCGTCATTTTTATGACAAATTTTGTTCTAGCGCAATATATTCGTCACATGGTCGCTCTATCATAGGCGTCAACAACAGAGGTATCGCAAGGAAAAACCTATGGCATCAATGAATCTTCACCGCGTTTATATTCCAACGAACGCACGTAACAACCATTACATTCTGGCTGAGTTCAAACCCAGTGACGCATTCTTCGATTGCTTTGATGATGTGGAAAGCTGCTACCAACGCCTGGCCCGAAAGTTGTTTGCCATCTGCGACGAGCACGAATTATTTAACGTTCACGTCATTGCTAACGACAAGCTGCCCATCGTGCGCTATCACGACGAAGCACACAGCCTGCAAACGGATAAGCAGATCCTGTTTTTTTACAATCCAAAGTATCACGAAGGTCACAAAATACATTATGAGGCGAGCCATAAAGCCCGTAAAATTCGCTTATTGTTCCTGGCCACCGGCGATGAGCTGCGTGCCAATGCCGCCAGTTTCCACAGCAAAGTGAAAAAGGCGCTAGACGATCTGAAAGAACAATACGAGCAGCAAGGCTTGTTTTATAAAGTGCGTGACCATCAGCATCTGACCTATGACATTTTCGCTAAAGTAAAAGGCCACAGAGAAAGTTACGGCTATAAACTGCGTAGCTTATATCCACGCTACCAGGCTCGCAACTGCACATTGCCAGAGCAGCACTCAGAGATGAGCTATGTGTCTTTCTCTATCCCGATTACCCGCGCTATCAAGACCGAGTATCAAAGTCAGATGCGCCCTGGAGATTACACTCAGTTTTATCGTAGCATTGAAGACAGCTTTTTAACTTTGTGCGATCAGCTGCAACTGACCCATGTTGGCTTTGTTGCCGATGGCCGTCAGCCGTTGGTAAGAAGTAGTCAAATTGATAAGTCAGACGCCAATCGTGAGTTGCAAAAGCTGAGCTTTGATACCTCCGCACCAGATGGCCAGGTACGCTCTATCTGGGACAGTGAACACCTGTGCGACACCATGCACTTTGTGGTGGTTGCCAGCGACAAAGACAAAAAAGACGTGGGTTACGGCAAATTTATGAACAATGCCGAAACCATGATCCGCCGTTTAACCGGTAAGCTGCCTATTAATCCTGAGAAGCAAGACGTTATTGTGCGCTTCTTCCAGCATATCAGCTATCAAGACTAATCTTATCACGCGGGGGAGTTTCCCCCGCTTCTCTATTGACCAACTGCATTTCACTTGGTTACTCCAGTCCAGTCATAACTTGTAATTACGGTGTAATAGTGGCTTTTTCGCTTCCTAGCTAATGTTTAGTTACCCACATAAGGGTAATACACTTAAATACGTAAAAGGAGAGTTAAGATGGCCATTTCAAATCTAAAAATTCAAAAAGACACGACCATTGGTCCTTTATTCGAAAAGGGCTGGGACTTTTTTACCACAGATCTGAATCAGGGTGTTGGAGGTGACTTTCTCTATGTCGGATACCAACAGCTACCAGACCAGGCTGTGACTGCGATTAATTTTATCGCTTATGACAGTCCTCAGGAAAACTCGATCCCTGGCTGGGAGTGGTCACCGATTGATTTAAACAGTGGTGCTGGCGGAAAGTACATTTATATGTATTGGCAAATTGATGGTGAAGGCCCTGCTATCACTGACCTGCTATTTCTGCCCACAGATCAAAATGAACCATACAAAATTGATGGTTATACACACGTAGGCGTTGACCTGAATGAAGGTGCCGGTGGCCCTTATATCTGGGCATATTACTCGAATACATTAGCGCCAACCAGTGTGGCGAAGGCTCCATTCCACAGAAGTTAGATGGGCGAGCTTTATACCACTTACTTTATGAATACCGATTACGCATGAAATATTATAATGAGGCCTAACATCATAAAAAAAGGCGCCCTTAGGCGCCTTTTTACAGTGCAGGTAACGTGATTACCAGCCTGCTTTTTCTTTTAGTGCAGAACCGATCTCAGCCAGTGAGCGAACGGTCTTAACGCCAGCAGCTTCAAGTGCAGCGAACTTCTCGTCAGCTGTACCTTTACCGCCTGCGATGATTGCACCAGCGTGACCCATACGCTTACCTGGAGGCGCTGTAACACCTGCAATGTAAGAAACAACTGGTTTAGTCACGTTGTGCTTGATGTACTCTGCAGCTTCTTCTTCAGCTGTACCACCGATCTCACCAATCATTACGATTGCTTCAGTCTTAGGATCGTTCTGGAACATTTCCAGTACGTCGATGAAGTTAGTGCCTGGGATTGGGTCACCACCGATACCTACACAAGTAGACTGACCGAAGCCAGCGTCAGTAGTTTGCTTAACCGCTTCGTAAGTCAAAGTACCTGAACGAGATACAATGCCTACTTTACCAGGAAGGTGGATGTGACCAGGCATGATACCGATCTTACACTCGCCCGGAGTGATAACACCAGGACAGTTAGGACCAATCATGCGAACGCCAGTTTCTTCCAGCTTCACTTTAACATCAACCATATCTAGTGTAGGGATGCCTTCAGTGATACATACGATAAGCTCGATACCTGCGTCGATCGCTTCAAGGATAGCGTCTTTACAAAATGCTGCTGGTACGTAGATTACAGATGCAGTTGCACCAGTAGACTCTACCGCTTCACGTACAGTGTTGAATACTGGCAGACCCAGGTGAGTTGTGCCGCCTTTACCAGGAGAAACACCACCAACCATTTGCGTACCGTACTGGATAGCTTGCTCAGAGTGGAAAGTACCCTGGCCACCAGTGAAACCCTGACAGATTACTTTAGTATCTTTGTTAATTAGTACAGACATTATTTGCCCTCCGCAGCAGCAACTACTTTCTCAGCAGCGTCAGTTAGAGACTCAGCTGCAATGATGTCAAGGCCAGAGTTAGCGAGTACTTCACGACCCGCTTCAGCATTAGTACCTTCAAGACGTACAACTACTGGTACGTTTACGCCAACTTCTTTAACCGCACCGATGATACCTTCTGCGATCATGTCACAACGAACGATACCGCCGAAGATGTTAACTAGTACAGCTTTAACGTTGTCATCAGACAGGATGATCTTGAACGCTTCAGATACACGCTCTTTAGTCGCACCGCCACCTACGTCAAGGAAGTTAGCTGGCTTACCGCCGTGCAGGTTTACGATGTCCATGGTACCCATCGCTAGGCCAGCACCGTTAACCATACAACCTACGTTACCGTCTAGCGCAACGTAGTTCAGCTCGAAGCTTGCTGCGTGAGCTTCACGCGCGTCTTCTTGTGAAGGATCATGGAATTCACGGATCTTAGGCTGACGGAACAATGCGTTGCCGTCTACACCGATCTTGCCGTCAAGACAGTGCAGGTTGCCTTCGTCAGTGATTACCAGAGGGTTGATCTCTAGTAGTGCAAAGTCGTGGTTGATGAACATGTCAGCAAGACCCATGAAGATCTTAGTGAACTGCTTAACTTGAGTTGGGTTCAGACCTAGTTTGAACGCAAGCTCACGACCTTGGTAAGCCTGAGGACCGACTAGTGGATCGATCTCAGCTTTGTGAATTAGTTCTGGCGTGTTGTGAGCAACTTCTTCGATCTCAACACCACCTTCAGTTGATGCCATGAACACGATTTTACGTGAAGCACGGTCAACAACAGCACCCAGGTATAGCTCATTTGCAATATCAGTGCAGCTTTCTACTAAGATTTTAGCAACTGGCTGACCTTTCTCGTCAGTTTGGTAGGTTACCAGGTTTTTGCCTAACCAGTTTTCAGCAAATGCGCGGATCTCGTCTTTGCTGTCTGCCAGTTTTACACCGCCCGCTTTACCACGGCCGCCAGCGTGTACTTGACATTTTACAACCCACTTGTCACCACCGATTTTACCAGCAGCTTCTACAGCCTCTTGAGGCGTGTCACAAGCGTAACCATCTGATACAGGTAAACCATATTCGGCAAAAAGTTGTTTTGCCTGATACTCATGCAAATTCATGATGCTTTATCCAATTTTTTATACTAAAAAAGCTGAATATTTATGCAAATAATCAGCTATCCCAAATTGCGCCCATAGTATAGATCTCAAGGCCTTGTATGAAAACCCCAGTAAGACTAATGGCGCAAAAAAAAAGCTGTATGCGGACATTATGCCCACATACAGCTTAATCTTTAATCTAGATGATTAAACGTCCAGAAGCAGACGCGTTGGATCTTCCAGAAGTTCCTTAATTGTAACCAGGAAGCCAACTGATTCTTTACCATCGATTTGACGGTGATCGTAAGATAGTGCCAGGTACATCATAGGCAGGATTTCAACCTTGCCATTCACTGCCATTGGGCGCTCCTGGATTTTGTGCATACCCAGGATTGAAGACTGTGGCAAGTTGATGATAGGCGTAGACAGTAGTGAACCAAATACACCACCGTTAGTGATAGTGAAGTTACCACCAGTCATGTCGTCAACAGTCAGCTTACCGTCGCGGCCTTTAAGTGCCAGCTCACGGATCCCTTTTTCGATTTCAGCAACAGACAGCTTGTCACAGTCGCGTAGTACAGGTGTTACCAGACCACGTGGGGTAGAAACTGCGATGCTGATGTCGAAGTAGTTGTGGTAAACGATGTCATCGCCGTCGATAGACGCATTTACTTCAGGGAAACGCTTCAGTGCTTCTGTAACCGCTTTCACGTAGAAAGACATGAAACCAAGACGGATACCGTGACGCTCTTCGAATACATCTTTGTACTGCTTGCGAAGGTCCATGATAGGCTTCATGTTTACTTCGTTGAAGGTCGTCAGCATCGCTGTTGAGTTCTTCGCTTCAAGCAGACGGTTCGCGATTGTCTTACGCAGACGAGTCATAGGAACGCGTTTCTGAGTACGGTCACCTACTGGCGCCGCTGGTGCTGCTGCCGCTGGCGCTGTTGCTGGTTTTGCCGCAGGCGCTTTCAGGAATGCATCAACATCTTCTTTAGTGATGCGACCACCTTTGCCAGTACCTTTGATTTGTGAAGCATCAAGACCTTTTTCAGCAATCAGACGACGTACAGATGGCGTTAGCACGTCTGCATTGTCATCGCTTGCAGGCGCTGCTTCTGCCTGTGCAGCTGGCGCTGCCGCTGGTGCACCACCGGCAACCAGTTTACCAATCACTTGCTCACCCAGAACGGTTTCACCTTCTGCGTGCAGTTGCTCGCCCATTACACCGTCTTCAGGTGCAACAACTTCAAGCACAACTTTATCTGTTTCGATGTCTACCAGGTTTTGGTCGCGGCTTACCGCTTCGCCTGGTTGTACATGCCAAGTTGCAACTGTAGCGTCTGCTACTGATTCAGGAAGTACAGGTACTTTAATGTCCACTTCTTTACCTTCTGCTGCTGGCGCCGCTGCTGGCGCTGCTGTTTGTTCATTTGATTGCGCTGGAGCGGCATCTGACGCGCCCAGCTGTGCGATAACTTGCTCACCAAGAACCGTTGCGCCCTCTTCTTCAGAGATTGCGACAATAACACCGTCTTCAGGTGCAACGACTTCTAAAACTACTTTGTCAGTTTCGATATCTACCAGGTTTTGGTCACGGCTTACTTTGTCACCAACGCTTACGTGCCATGTGGCCACTGTTGCATCGGCAACAGATTCAGGAAGAACAGGAACCTTAATTTCGGTCGTCATCTCTAATTCCTTATTTCTTAATAGTTAAAGCGTCAGCAATCAACGCATTTTGTTCTTTTGTATGGGTCGACATGTAGCCACATGCAGGCGCTGCTGCAGCTTTACGACCGGCGTAAGTCAACTTCGCACCACTTGGGATAGCTTCCCAGAAATGGTGTTGTGAACAGTACCAGGCACCTTGGTTTTGAGGCTCTTCCTGACACCATACGAAGTCTTTAACGTGCTGGTAGCGAGCCATGATTTCGTCCATCTCTTTGTGTGGGAACGGATAAAGCTGCTCCACACGAACGATAGCGACATTATTCAGCTCTTGCTTGCGACGCTCCTGTAGCAATTCGTAATACACTTTACCGCTACAGAACACAACGCGCTCGACGTTTTCAGGATTGATATCATCAATCTCGTCGATCATGTTGTGGAAAACACCTTCAGACAACTCTTCCAGGCTAGAGACAGCCAGAGGATGACGAAGTAAAGATTTTGGTGTCATAACAATCAGTGGACGACGCAGAGGACGTACTGACTGACGACGTAACATGGCATAAACCTGTGCTGGCGTACTTGGTACACACACTTGCATGTTGTGGTCTGCACACAGTTGCAGGTAACGCTCAAGACGCGCAGAACTGTGCTCTGGACCCTGACCTTCGTAACCATGTGGCAATAATAAAGTCAGACCACACAAACGGCCCCACTTTTGCTCACCGGAACTCAGGAATTGGTCGAATACCACCTGGGCACCGTTCGCGAAGTCGCCGAATTGTGCTTCCCACAGAACCAAAGAAGTTGGCTCTGCTGTCGCGTAACCATATTCGAACGCCAATACAGCTTCTTCAGACAATACTGAGTCATATACTTCAAACAGACCCTGATCGTCACGCACGTTTTGCAGCGGCAGGTAAGTTGAAGCATCGGCCTGGTTGTGAACAACCGCATGGCGGTGGAAGAAAGTACCACGACCTGAATCCTGACCGGTCAGACGAATGTCTGTGCCCTGATCAACCAAGGTTGCGTAGGCAAGCGTTTCTGCCATACCCCAGTCAAGTAGCTTCTCGCCACTGGCCATGGTTTTACGGTCGTCGTAAATTTTCTTAACGCGCGACTGCGCTTTGTGATCAGCCGGGTAAGTCGAGATTTTTTCGCTCAACTCTTTTAGCTTCTCAACCGGAACACTTGCCTCATAGGCTGTATCCCAGTCGTGACCAACGTACTTAGACCAGTCTGAAGAGTGCTTGGTCTCAGGCTGAATTTCTTCAACCACGATCTGGCCTTTATCCAGACCGTTACGGTAGTCATCAGCCAGCGTCTTCGCTTCTTCAGCGCTCAATACGCCTTCTGATACCAGTCTGTCAGCATAAATCTGACGCGGTACAGGGTGCTTTTTGATCTTCTGATACATCAGAGGCTGAGTTGCATTCGGCTCGTCGGCTTCATTGTGGCCATGACGACGGTAACAAACCAGGTCGATCACCACATCGCGCTTAAACTTGTTACGGAAATCAAGGGCAATTTGCGTCACGAACGCAACCGCTTCTGGGTCATCCGCGTTAACGTGGAAAATTGGCGCCTGAACCATCTTAGCGATGTCAGTACAGTACTCAGTTGAACGCGTGTCTTCCTGGTTTGACGTCGTGAAACCAACCTGGTTGTTCACCACGATACGGATTGAACCACCCACACCATAAGCACGAGTCTGAGACATGTTGAATGTCTCTTGTACTACGCCCTGGCCGGCGATGGCTGAGTCACCGTGAATAGTGATAGGAAGTGCTTTAGAACCGCTCTTACAGTTAAGACGGTCAAGACGTGCACGTACCGAGCCCATAACCACAGGGTTAACGATCTCAAGGTGCGACGGGTTGAACGCCAGCGCCATGTGAACGTTGCCGCCCTGCGTTGCGAAGTCAGACGAGTAACCCATGTGGTATTTTACGTCACCAGAGCCTGCTGATTCGCCGTATTTGCCCGCGAACTCGTCAAACAGTACTTGAGGGTTTTTACCCAGTACGTTGACCAATACGTTCAGACGACCACGGTGCGCCATACCAATGACCACTTCTTCCTGGCCACTTTCACCGGCACGATGTACCAGCTCTTTTAGCATTGGCACCAGTGCATCACCGCCTTCCAGTGAGAAACGTTTTGCGCCTGGGAATTTAGCACCTAAGTATTTTTCCAGACCATCAGCAGCGGTCAGGCCTTTCAGGATGCGAAGCTTAGTTTCTTTGTTGAATTTAGGCTGTGCGAAGGTAGATTCGATGCGTTGCTGTAACCAACGTTTTTCTTCTGTTGAAGTAATGTGCATATACTCGGCACCAACAGAACCACAGTAAGTGGTTTTCAGCGCGTTGTATAAGTCTTTTAACTTCATTGTCTCTTGGCCTGAAGCAAAAGAGCCAACGTTATATTCTTTTTCCAGGTCGGCATTGTCTAAATCATGATAGGCCAGGTCGAGTTCGCGAACTCGATCACGCTGCCATAGACCCAATGGATCTAAGTTTGCGTTTTGGTGACCTCTGAATCTGAATGCATTAATAAGTTGCAAAACACGAACCTGTTTTGCATCTGCCGCACCTTCTGCAGAAACGATTACTTCTCTGTGTTTGTTTTTAGCAAGGTCAGCAAACTGAGATTTGATCTCTGAATGCTTAACATCAACGTCAACGCCTTCTACCTTTGGCAGTTGATCAAACACTTCTCGCCATTCTTCTGGCACTGAAGCCGCATCATCAAGATACGCCTCATATAAATCTTCAACATATGCAACGTTGCCGCCGTATAAGTGCGAAGATTCCAGCCATGCCTTCATCACACCTTCGTGCATTTATTAGCCCTTTTTCTAGCGCAGAAACTTAAACGAAAACAAGATGGCATGCTGAGCATGCCATCTGTAGATTTAAATATGTATTAAACCGAACGATTTAACAACATAGATTTAATGTGTCCGATCGCCTTAGTAGGATTCAAGCCTTTCGGACAAACGCTTACACAGTTCATGATACTGTGACAGCGGAAGACGCTGAACGCGTCATCAAGGTCAGCCAGGCGCTCTTCTGTCGCAGTATCACGGCTGTCAGCCAGGAAGCGATACGCGTGAAGAAGGCCCGCAGGACCGATAAATTTATCTGGGTTCCACCAGAACGACGGACATGACGTTGAACAACATGCACACAGAATACACTCGTACAGACCATCCAGCTTGTCACGCTCTTCAATACTTTGAAGACGCTCTTCACCGCCGGTTGGCTTGTCGTTGATCAGGTAAGGTTTTACCTTCTCGTACTGAGTGTAGAACTGGCTCATGTCGATAACCAGGTCACGGATAACTGGCAGACCCGGTAATGGACGAACGATGATCTTGCCTTTGCCACCTTTTTGCAATGCAGATAAAGGGGTAATACAAGCCAGACCGTTCTTACCATTCATGTTTACACCGTCTGAACCACACACACCTTCACGGCATGAACGACGGAAAGACAATGTTGGATCTTGTTCTTTCAACATTAACAGCGCATCTAGCACCATCATGTCGCGACCTTCTTCAACCTCCAGCTTGTAATCTTGCATACGAGGTGCAGAATCTACGTCAGGGTTGTAACGATAAACAGATAATTCTAAAGTTGCCATCGCTTAGCTCCTAGTATGTACGTGCTTTCGGTGGGAATGCTTCACGAGTCTTAGGCGCAAAGTTTACTTCACGCTTAGTCATCGTGTCTGACTCTGGGTGATGCAGAGAGTGGCACAGCCAGTTCTCATCGTCACGCTCAGGGAAGTCAAAGCGCGAGTGTGCACCACGGCTTTCTGTACGGAAGTTAGCTGCAACGGCTGTTGAGTAAGCTGTTTCCATCAGGTTATCAAGCTCTAAGCACTCGATACGCTGGGTGTTGAACTCTGTTGACTTGTCGTCAAGACGCGCAAACTTAAGACGCTCACGGATCTCTTTAAGTTCTTTAAGGCCATCTGCCATCGCATCACCTTCACGGAATACCGAGAAGTTAAGCTGCATACATTCTTGTAGATCTTTCTTGATCTGAACCGGATCTTCGCCTTTGCCTTTCTCTGAAGACTCCCAACGGTTAAAGCGTGCAAATGCCTGCTCAACGTCATCAGAAGATGCATCACCTGTAGACTCGAAGCCTTGCAGGTAAGTACCCAGGAAGTTACCTGCCGCACGACCGAATACAACCAGGTCAAGCAGTGAGTTACCACCCAGACGGTTTGCACCGTGTACAGATACACACGCAATTTCACCAACCGCGAACAGACCTTCAATAATGCGCTCTTCGCCGTTTTCATTCACGTTTAGTACCTGACCATTTACGTTGGTCGGTACACCACCCATCATGTAGTGACAGGTTGGGATAACCGGAATTGGCTCTTTAGCTGGGTCAACGTGAGCGAATGTCTTAGACAAATCACATACGCCTGGCAGACGCAGGTTAAGCATTTCTTCACCAAGGTGGTCAAGCTTAAGCTTAATGTGAGTACCCCAAGGGCCTTCACAACCACGGCCTTCACGGATTTCGGTCATCATTGCACGCGCAACAACGTCACGACCTGCAAGGTCTTTCGCGTTAGGTGCATAACGTTCCATGAAACGCTCGCCGTCTTTATTCAGAAGGTACCCACCTTCACCACGACAACCTTCTGTTACCAGCGTACCCGCACCCGCGATACCGGTTGGGTGGAACTGCCACATTTCCATGTCCTGCATAGAGATGCCAGCACGAACCGCCATACCAACACCGTCACCAGTGTTGATGTGTGCGTTAGTAGTTGATGCGTAGATACGACCTGCACCACCGGTTGCCAATACAACCGCTTTAGATTTGAAGTAAACAACTTCGCCGCTTTCGATGTCGATTGCAGTTACACCGACTACGTCGCCTTTGTCGTTTTTAACCAAATCAAGTGCGTACCACTCAGAGAAAACATTAGTTTTGTTCTTAACGTTTTGCTGGTACAAGCAGTGTAGCAATGCGTGACCTGTACGGTCTGCCGCTGCTGCCGTACGTGCAGCCTGCTCACCACCAAAATTCTTAGACTGACCACCGAAAGGACGCTGATAAACACGGCCGTTCTCAAAACGAGAGAAAGGCAGACCCATGTTTTCAAGTTCAGTGATTGCCTCTGGACCCGTTTTGGTCATGTACTCGATGGCATCCTGGTCACCAATGTAATCAGAACCCTTTACCGTGTCGTACATGTGCCATTCCCAGTTGTCTTCGTGGGAGTTACCCAGCGCAACTGTGATACCACCTTGTGCAGATACCGTATGAGAACGTGTCGGGAATACTTTAGAGATCAATGCACAAGTTTTGCCTGACTCAGAAATCGCAAGCGCTGCACGCATGCCAGCACCACCGGCGCCAACTACAACAGCGTCAAATTCACGAACATTATATTTCACTTAAACACCCCACAATACAAACAGGCCAACAGCAACATACGCCAGTGCCATCAGATTAAGTACAAAGCCCAGCACAGAACGCATCGTTGAACACTTAACGTAGTCCGTCAGAACCTGCCACAAACCAATGCGAGTGTGGACCATGATGCATACCAGTGTGATGAAAGTTGCCGCTTTAACGGCCAGGTTTGAGAATAAACCTGTCCAGGCTTCATAGCTGATTTCGGGCGTTAGCAGAAAATAGCCAACGATAAATACCGAATAAGCCAGGATGATTAGTGCAGTCGCGCGCAATGACACATAGTCTTGCACACCGTCGCGCTTCAGAGTTGCTTGATTTAAGACCATATCCATACTCCTGCCAGGATGGCTACGATTACCCACAGCGCCAATGCGATTTTTGCACTGGTGTTGCCCGATTCTAATTCTTCCCAGTGACCCATGTCTTGGATCATGTGACGTACGCCGCCAATGATGTGGTAAGACAATACAGTCAGGGTGCCCCACGCAATGAATTTTGCAATAAAGCCAGTCATTAGCTCTTTGACAAATTCAAACCCTTCAGGAGAAGAAAGAGACTCAGACCACGCCCAAATGACAAAGGTCAATGCGAAGAATAACGCAACACCGGTTACACGGTGCAAAATCGACGCTTTTGCCGTAGGTGGCATAGATATAGTCGTAAGATCTAGATTTACAGGTCTTTGCTTTTTCACAGTTACTTGCCCATCTTGCTCACAAAGGAGCTCATCTACTTGTTTTTATAAAACCACTTGCGCTGGTTGCACAAATGGCACACTCTAGATATACCTGTTTAAACACTGAGCGGTTCACTTTGTGAAAATGCCAATGTAAAAATAGGTTTACCCACAGACGACACGGTATAAAACCGTAGATAGTATATAAGGCCGAGCGGCCTTTTACAATTCTTGTTTAGATTGAGACGCTTGCGAATTAGCCGATGGTATAATATTTAAACGGCGTAGAATATTTATCATACATTTCTGCATAATTCTCAGAAAAATTGACTTTCCACCCCTATTTTAAGTTAGAATGATCTGAATTTGCTTAACATTAGTATCACAACATAACAATCAGAATATTGTTATTTCATAGGAGATAAATAGATGGCAGATAAGAAAGCCACAGTCCATATCGATGGTCATGATCCGATCGAACTCCCGATCTACTCTGGCACTGCTGGCCAGGACGTAGTCGACGTCCGCACACTTGGCGCTCACGGCTTCTTCACATACGACCCTGGTTTTATGTCGACTGGCTCTTGCGAATCATCTATTACTTATATCGATGGTGCAAAGGGTGTACTACTACACCGTGGTTACCCAATCGAGCAATTAGCAGAGCAATCTAACTACATTGAGCTGTGCTACCTGCTTCTGAACGGTGAATTACCAGACGATGCGCAACTTGAAGAATTTGCAAAGAACATCACGCACAACACTATGCTGCATGAGAAAATTGCGTCTTTCTTCCAGGGTTTCCGCGTTGATTCTCACCCAATGGCAATGCTGTGTGGTGTGGTTGGTGCACTGTCTTCGTTCTATCACGACGACCTGGACATCTCAGACGCTGATCAGCGTATGCGTTGTGCAATTAAACTGGTTGCTAAACTGCCTACCATTGCTGCGATGGCATACAAGTACAACACAGGTCAGCCGTTCGTTTATCCACGTAACGACCTGAGCTATGCTGAAAACTTCCTGCACATGATGTTCTCAGTCCCAGCTGAAGAGTACAAGGTTAACCCTGTACTGGCCAAAGCTATGGACCGTATCTTCATGCTACACGCAGACCACGAGCAAAACGCGTCTACTTCAACGGTACGTCTTGCTGGTTCTTCAGGCGCTAACCCTTATGCGTGTATCGCAGCGGGTATCGCGTCACTGTGGGGTCCTGCGCACGGTGGTGCAAACGAAGCGTGTCTGAACATGCTGGAAGAAATTGGTACTGTTGACCGTATCGACGAATACGTTGCAAAAGCAAAAGACAAGAACGACCCGTTCCGTCTGATGGGCTTTGGTCACCGCGTATACAAAAACTTCGACCCGCGTGCGACCGTAATGCGTCAAACTTGTCACGAAGTTCTGAAAGAGCTGAACATTCAGGATCCATTGCTTGACGTTGCAATGAAGCTTGAGCAGATCGCACTGGAAGACCCGTACTTCGTTGAGAAGAAGCTGTACCCGAATGTTGATTTCTACTCAGGTATCATCCTGAAAGCGATTGGTATTCCGACCAGCATGTTCACTGTGATCTTCGCTATGTCTCGTACTGTTGGCTGGATCTCACACTGGAACGAAATGCTGTCTCAGCCTGGCCACAAGATTGGTCGTCCACGTCAGTTGTACACTGGCTACACGGCACGTGACTACAAAAAAGAAGGTGACAGATAAGCCTCGCTTAACTGACACTTTGAAAAGGGTTGCCATTGGCAGCCCTTTTTTGTGTCAGGCCGTTAGGCAGACTTGCAAGCCCATATAAATCCGGTAAAATCCGCCTGCTCAGGCGCAGTAGGAGACCCTTTTGAACGATAACCCTTGCACACAACTTAGGCGTGATTTCCCCATCTTTGAGGTGTCGGTTGACGACCAGCCTTTGTGTTATCTTGACTCCGCTGCCACCACCCAGAAACCCAATCAGGTGATCCTGGCTGTAAAGGATTTTTACCAGTCTCAGAATGCCAATGTACACCGAGGTTTACACACACTGAGTGAGCAGGCAACCACAGCCTATGAGGCCGTACGGGGCAAATTAGCGCAGTTTCTTAATGTACAAAGCCGGGAAATTGTCTGGACCAGTGGTGCTACCGCCTCTTTGAATTTAATTGCATATGGCCTGAGCGACAGGCTTGAAAAAGACGATGTCATTTTGTTGTCTCCTTTGGAGCATCACGCCAATATCGTGCCGTGGCAACTCGCGGCGCAGCGTACAGGTGCACGCATTGAATTGTTGCCCGTCGATACGCAAGGTATTCTCCAGCTTGAACAAGCTAAAGCGCTGATAAAGAGCTTAAAACCCAAAGTCATGAGTATTTGCCATGCCTCTAATGCGCTGGGCAATATCAATGATGTGGCAGCACTGATAGCGAGCAGTAAAAACTCAGGCACTATTACGGTCGTAGATGGAGCCCAATCTTTATTGCATTTGCGCCCCAATTTACAGCAGCTTGATTGCGATTTTTATGTGTTTTCTGCACATAAGGCACTGGGCCCGACCGGTTTAGGTGGCCTCTATGGACGCTATGAACTGCTCAATGCCCTGCCCGTTTATCAAAGCGGAGGCGAAATGATAGACACGGTCAGTTTTAGTGGCACCACCTTTCGCCCGGCCCCTGAAAAATTTGAGCCCGGTACGCCCAATATTGCCGGTGTTATCGGTTTTGGCGCAGCCCTGGATTACCTTGCAGCACAAGATCATGACGCATTATTCCGGCACGAACAATCACTGTATCAGAGCCTGATTCAGCAACTGAGCGAAATAGACGGGATCCAGATTTGGGGCGATACGGCTAATAATGTCGGCACCGTCAGTTTTAGCTACAAAAACGAGCATCATTACGATCTCGCAACCTTGCTCAATACCCATGGTATTGCTGTCAGAAGCGGCCACCACTGCACACAACCGCTAATGGCGCATCTGGGCATCGAAGGCACCATTCGTGCCAGCCTGGCGTTTTACAACAACCAGCAAGACATCAGTCGGTTTATTGCTGCACTGAAAGACACCCTCAGTTTATTAGAAGAGTAATTATGGACTTATCACACATAGAGCACACCCTGGCTCAGCACGGCGCTTGGCAAGGCAAGTATCGCGAAATCATGCTTCTGGGCAAGGCACTACCGGCCATGCCGGATGCACTAAAAACGGATGCTGCGCTGGTGAAAGGCTGTGAGAGTAAAGTCTGGTTACACCTTGACCTGGATGAGCAGCAGCAACGTCTGGTACTGATAGCGGACTCAGACACCCGCATCGTCAAAGGTTTACTGGCAATTATTCTGGCTTGCTATAACAACCAATTACCGCAAGAAGCAGGTAAGCTTGATGCCTATGAGCTGTTTGACAAGCTGGGGCTGATCAAGCACCTGAGCCCGTCTCGCGGCAATGGGGTGCGCGCTATCGTAGAGCGTATTCATCAACAGCTTCAGGTGCTGCAATAGCACCTGAGATACATGTCGCGAATTAGCCCGCTTCGCGTGCCCGTTTGTCTAAGTACTTGCGGATCGCCTTTGCCGCAGCAAAAAAGCCAAAGCTGCCCGTTACCATAGTTGCAGAGCCAAATCCGGTCGCACAGTCCATATTCTTACTGCCATCGGCCATTTGTTTGGCCTTACAGACACTCCCGTCGCCAGTTGGGTAAACCAGTTGCTCGGTCGAATACACACAGTCAACAGCAAACTTACGCTTCGGGTTGGTGGTAAAGTTATATTGCTTACGCAGCAGGTATCGGACTTTTGCAAGTAAAGGGTCATGGGTGGTTTTAGCCACATCCCCATAGCAGATCTGACTAGGATCTGTCTGACCACCGGCCCCACCTGTGGTGATCACCGGAATTTTTTGCCGTTTACAGTGGGCGATCAGCGCTGCCTTTTCTTTGACTGCATCAATACAGTCGATGACATAATCAAAACCCTGAATATGCTCTTTGATATTATCCAGGGTGATAAAGTCATCTATCACCTCAACCTGACAATCCGGATTGATTGACTGACAACGCGCCTGCATGGCTTCGACTTTGGGCTGGCCTATGGTCTCAGTTTTTGCGTGCAGCTGGCGATTGACATTGGTCACACAGATATCATCCAGGTCAATCAGGGTAATTTTACCTATGCCAGTGCGCGCCAGTGCCTCTGCCACCCAGCTGCCCACGCCACCAATGCCTATAACACAGAAACTGGCTTCGCCAAGCCAGCTTAGCTCCGTATCTCCATACAAGCGGCCGATGCCACCAAATCTTAAGGATGTATCTTGCGTCATATTACCACTCTAACTCTCTGGGCTTTGCCCAGCTTTGCATTACTTCTGTGTCTGCCAGCTCAGCAAACCGTGCTCCGCCCTGAGGCAAAGCGTAGAACGTCTTTCTTTCGTTGTCCCATTCAAAGCTCAAACAGTAAGCGTGCAGGTAAACTCTGTCGGCTTCACTGCCACCGTAGCTGACATCGCCGAGGATAGGCGCTGACAAGCTTTTTAGCGCAACCCGCAACTGGTGTGTTTTGCCGCTGTAGGGCTTGAGTAAACAGGCTCTGAAACCCGGTGCTATGCTGGCACTGTAAAAGCGCGTAACAGCCGGGTTGTCCTGACTGGTTAACAACTTATACGTGCCGCGCCGGGATTTAGCCATATCGCCTTTAACCCAGCCTTGCTTCTTTTTGGGCTTGCTATCAATGAGCGCCAGATAGAACTTATCCACGGCGCGACTGGTAAACAACTCCGTCAGCTTGGCAGCGGCATGACTTGAGCGCGCCAGCACCAGTAAACCGGACGTTACCTTATCGAGTCGGTGCACCGGATAAAGCTGCTCGCCGAGCTGCTCAGCTAATAAAGCAACAAAGCCGCTTTCGTGCTCACTGTGAAAACTCACTCCAGCGGGCTTATGTGCCACCACAAAGTCCGGGTGGCTGGCAATCACCTCAAAGGGCACCATTGAGGTACTCTACGACGCGTTTTAAGTCTTCCGGTGTATCAACCCCGGCATAAACCGGACGACACGCCTTGGCAATTTTAATACGATAACCGTGGTATAACACGCGCAACTGCTCAAGCGATTCCTGCCCTTCCAGCGGAGAAACCGGTAAGGCCAGATAGGTTTTAATAAACCCGGCACGATAGGCATAGATACCCACATGGCGCTGAAAATGTGCCAGTGGAATTTGACTCTCATCCAACGCCATCATGCTGTCACGCTGAAACGGAATGGAAGCACGGGAAAAATACAGCGCATTTTGGTGTGCGTCCTGAACCACTTTAACGGCATTGGGATTCAATACTTCCTGCACATCCGTCACATCAACGCTCAGCGTCGCCATCGGCGCTTCCTGCGCTTCATGCAGTAAGGTCGCCACCTGAGTAATGTTTTCCGGCGCTAACAAAGGCTCATCACCCTGCACATTAACCACTAAGGTATCGTCGGCCAGGCCCAGCTGTTCAACCACCTCGGCAAGGCGCTCAGTGCCCGATTGATGATCTTCTCGGGTCATCAGCACGTTTTCTGTAAAGGTTTTAGCGCGCTCGAACACCTGAGTGTTGTCGGTGGCGATATAAACGGCTTTGGCGCCAGATTTTTGCGCCTGCTCGAACACGTGCTGGATCATGGGTTTACCACAAATGTCAGCAAGCGGTTTACCTGGCAGGCGGGTTGATGCGTAACGCGCCGGAATTACGACTATGAATTCCACTTTTCGACCTCTTCAAGGGATAATTCACGTGCTTCGTTTTCCAGTAGCACTGGAATGTCGTTTCTGACAGGGTAAGCCAGTTTCGCAGCCGTGCTGATCAGCTCCTGATTGTCTTTGTCAAATCTCAGTTTTCCTTTGCAAACCGGACAAGCAATAATCTCGAGTAATTTAGTGTCAAAGGCCATGGTTGACTATCCCTTTTTGTTTTAATAACGAATTCAGTTGTTGTGTCAGCGCAGCACTGGGCTGGGCTTCTACTTTTAAATAATACCAATTTTCTTTGCCGAATGACTGGCATTTTACGGCGTCTTTTTCGGTCATAAAGACAGCCTGATCTTCGCACGTGGCAAAGTCGGCTACGCTGTAGGCATGGTGATCGGCAAAATGCAGTGTATCGGCCAGTTCAATGCCATCTGAGCGCAAGGATTGTTCAAATCGCTGCGGGTTACCAATGGCGCTTACGGCAACGCCCTGCCCGGCGGTTTGCGCAACCGCCTGATTGTCTTTCACGCTGAAATAGCCACTGCGAATCAGCTCATAACCAACCCCGCTTGATTCTCCATTATAGACAACCAGCTCCGTGTGCTTGAGACGCCCGGGTGTTTCGCGCAGCGGGCCGGCCGGTAACAGCAGACCGTTGCCAAAACGGCGCTGTGCATCGACAATACAGATCTCGATATCCCGGGCCAGCTGATAGTGTTGCAGGCCATCATCACTGACGATAATATCCGGCTTGTCTTCTCGCATCAGCATTTCAATGCTGGCCTGACGGTCGCCACCTATCATCACAGGACAACCCAGCCGCTTGTATATCAATAAGGGTTCATCGCCCGCTTCTGCGGCGCTGCTGTTGTCTGTCACCCGATATGGCAGGTTGGGAGGCTTGGCGCCATAGCCCCGGCTGATCACGGCTACTTTCAGGCCCAACGACTCAAGGTATGGCACCAGCCATAACACGAACGGCGTTTTACCGTTGCCACCTATGCCTATGTTGCCAACGATGATCACCGGTACGGGCGCTTTATAGACGCGCTTGAGGCCCAGCTTAAATAACCCCCTGCGCAGTGAGCTCAGTAACCAAAATAAGCCTGACAAAGGCAGCAGTAAGATATTTAACAGCCCCAGGGGCTGATACCAGCTGCGCTCCAGGCGATTCATGCCTGATCACCATACTGCATCTGGCATAACGCAGCATAAATGCCCTTTTGCTCAAGCAGTGCCTGGTGTTTACCCTGTTCGACAATGCGCCCCTGGTCGAGCACATAAATGCAATCGGATTGCTCAATGGTCGACAGGCGGTGTGCTATCACAATGGAGGTTTTATCTTTCATCAGATTATCCAGTGCCTGCTGGATCAACCGCTCTGACTCGGTGTCCAGTGCCGAAGTCGCTTCATCGAGAATCAAAATGGGCGCGTTTTTAACAATTGCACGGGCGATGGCAATACGCTGGCGCTGACCGCCAGAAAGCATCACCCCGTTTTCACCCACCATAGTATTCAACCCCTCAGGCAAGTCTTTAACAAACTCCCAGACATGGGCCTGCTTTGCTACCTGCTCCAGCTCTTCCTGAGAATAAGCGCGCTCCAGTCCATACATAATGTTATTGGCAATGGTGTCGTTAAACAGCACCACCTGCTGTGATACCAGTGCAAACTGTTTACGCAGCGACGATAGCGTGTAGTCCTGAAGTTTCACCCCATCGAGGGTGATCTCCCCTTCATCCCAGTCGTAAAAACGCGGCAGCAGGTTCGATAAAGTCGACTTACCCGACCCACTGCGGCCTACCAGCGCGATACTCTGGCCAGCCGGAATTTGTAATGATAAGGATTTGATGACGGCTTCGTCTTTGCCCGGGTAACGGAATGTTACGCCTGAGACCGCAATTTCGCCTTTTACGCGGTCCGCCTCAAGCTTGCCGGTGTTCTTTTCCTGCTCTTTATCCAGAATTTCAAAAATACTGGTCGCTGCGGCAATGCCGCGCTGCAAATCACTGTTTACATTCGCCAGCTGCTTTAGCGGCCTGAGCATCATCATCATTGAGGTAGTCAGTGACACAAAGGTGCCCGAGGAGATGGTGTCTATCATTTCTGGCATTGCGATGATAGCCAGGATCAATGCCATGGCGCTGGCGGCAATAATTTGGATCACCGACACACTCAGTGCACGCGTTGCATCCATCTTTACACGTTGCTGGCGGTTGCGGTTATTCACATCGGCAAAGTGAGTGATCTCTTTATCCTGACCGCCGAAACCATGGATCACTTTATGCCCGGCCAGCATTTGCTCTGAACTACGAGTGACTTCGCCCATGGCATCCTGAATATTCTTTGAAATTTTTCGAAAGCGCTTAGAGACCAGGTTCACTATCACGCCGACGATGGGGATCACCACTAAGAATATCAATGACAACTGCCAGCTGGCGTTGAACATCACCACCAGCAAAAACAGCACAAAGGCGCCTTCGCGGATCATCACCTGCAAAGCTCGGGTCACGGCCTGTTGTACTTGTTCCGTATCAAAGGTGATTTTTGAGATCATTTCGCCGTTGGAGTGTTGGTCGTGAAAACTTACCGGCAAGAACAGCATGTGTTCAAACAGAGACTGCCGCAGTTTCCTTACTACCTGAGAGCCCACATAGCTCAGACAATACGATGCCATGTAGTTGAAAATACCGCGTCCAATAACCAGCAACACTACCACTATAGGTGCCATTTTTAACACTTCGGCGTTGCGCTCTGTCAGGCCATCGTCAATAAACGGCTGCATTAACTGAACGAACAGCGCATCCATGGCGGCGTAACCGAGCATGCCAATAATGGCAAACAAGGCTGGCACTTTAAAATCGAAGGTGTAACTCAGAAGCCGCTTGTAGATCTGCTTGGCGGATTGTTGCATAGTGTCTCTCTGGTACGTCATAACCCGCGTATTGTAGCTGTACTGATGGCAAAACTGAATGCATTATCTTAAGAACCAAAAACTTTTCCTGTCGCGGGCGGTTTCCAGTTGAATTTCTGTCCCGGTAATTTTGAATCGAACCTGACCCGCTGTGGCGGTATCCAGCATCTGACTGCCCGTCGATTGATAACGCGCCACCACCTCATCGTGTGGCAAACGCCATGGCGAGTGGTATCCTCGCGAGAACACCACCCACTTAGGTGCAACCGCAGAGACAAATGCCATACCGGATGATGTGTTGCTGCCGTGATGTGGGGCAAGCAGTATCTCTGATGGCAGCTTTTCCCGTTGTAATGCCAACAGTGCATTTTCTGCGACCTGCTCTATGTCCCCGGGTAATAACAGCTCGGTCATGCCATCACTTATCCTGACCACACAGGAATTATTATTATCGCTGTTCATTGGCTCAACTGGCCACAAAGACTCAATGCTCAGTTTGCCCATTTGCACCGTTTTGAGTGTGCACAGCGCCTTACCATCCCCCTGATGAAACTGTTCCAGTGAGCGGCCACCATCGTAACGGTATAAGTCAGCAAGCCCGCCATTATGGTCACTATCATCATGGCTGATCACAGTATGTACAAGGGTGATGCGATGCGCCTGCAAATAAGGCTTGATCACATTGTCAAACAGCGAATAACGCGAAAAATAACTGGCGCCGAGGTCAATCAGCACGCCATAGCCCTGAGCAGAGACCAGTACCGCTGTGCCATGCCCGACATCAAAGACATCCACCTGCCAGTCGGGTGGCCGCTCGGTGAGGCTGACCATCAGGGCGGCGGACACCGGAATCCAGGCAAATGGACGAGTCAGGGTACTCATGCACAGCAGTAACGCGAGATAGCTTAGTATCGCCAGTTCTGGTGCCATCGCGCCACTGTGCCACCAGTGATAGGGAAATGCGTTTAGCCACTGATAGGCCTGGAGGAGCATGGCATCTGGCATAGCTAAAACGGCCCAGCCGGTGGTTACTTCGCTGAGCAGATGTATCAACAGCAGCGGAAAAATCACCACCGACAACAATGGAATAACTACCAGGTTGACTGGTATGCTGCTCATGCTAAAGCCATGATAGGAATAAAGGGTAAGCGGTAACAGAGCCGCAAATAAGCCACATTGTAAATATAACAGCAACTTAACTCGGGACAGACGCTGCGACTCACGCACTGTGTTGCGAAACACCATAAAAATAGTGGCCACTGCAAAGAAAGAAAAATACAGCCCCTGGTTGAGCACAGCAAAGGGATTGGCAATTAAGATCACCGTCAGGGCATAGACTAAGGTTCGTGCAGGGATCAGGTGCCGGGTAAACAAAAAACAACATGCGCCCAGCAAGGCCATTAACCAGGCGCGCTGCGCCGACACCTGCATACCACTGAGCCAGACATAGACCCCGCTCAAGAGCAGCGCAAAGGTCAAATAGCCCAGCTGATAATTATGATGCTGAGCCAAACGCGACCACATTACGACCAAGGCAAGCTTGCACAGAGCAAAACTCAGCGCAAATACAATGGCCACATGCAGGCCGGAAATGGCCAATAAATGACTAAGACCCAGCGATTGAAAGTGAGCTTTATCGGCTTGCGGCACCGCGCTTTTGTCTCCCGTCAGTATCACATAGTAAAACCAGCTAAAATGCAATCCATCCAGCGCCTGTGACACCCAAGTGCGATAGGCCGCTTGCCAGCGTTCGCTATGGCCGTAACTTGCATCCTCCACTGACAGGCGGCCTTTGTAGAATATCTGATTGCGAAAGGCATAAAGCTCAGCGTCAAATACCGAGAAATTTTTTCGACTGCGAAACGGCTTGAGTGTCGCCATGCCTGTCAGCGTTGTGCCGTTTAAATCTGTGGGCAACGTGCCATTTAGGGACACATTGGCGCGAACACGGCGATACCAGGGCACCCTGTAATGGCCTATACTTGTCAGCTCAAGCGTGATATACGGGTTCGTGCCAGCGCCTTTGCCTATGACTTTACTGACATTGCCAACGACTTTCACTTCCTGCTCTAAGCCTTTTTCAGCAAGCGGTGGCGCATAAACCAACCAATAGTGACAAATCGTCACAAAAATACCTAAAATAAAACCTGCCAAAACACTCGAAAAAGTCTTAAAATAGCCGCAGAGAAAAAGGAGCACGCCTGAGCAGACAAACCACTGCCACTGACCCAGATAAAATACTGAGATCAGGCACCCGCTGATCAGGCCGCAGCAAATCAATATCGATGTAAATGGTTGCTTAACATGCCAAAGAAAACGATCCAACGGTTTCTACCCGATCACAACAAGATCAAACAACAAAAATCGCTGAAAATATTTGGCAGTTTGTTACATGATGCAAATCTTTGGCATTTAAATCGCCGCTCGGCGCGCGGGGCCTTTTCCGTAGGCCTGTTTTTTGCGTTCATCCCTGTTCCTTTTCAAATGGTTCTTGCAGCCGCCCTGGCCATTCCTTTCAGAGTAAATCTTCCACTTTCTATTGCACTGGTGTGGATCACGAACCCCCTTACTATGCCTCCCATTTTCTATGCATCATACCAGGTGGGTGCGTTTGCACTGGGTCAAGAGGAGCAACCGTTTCATTTTGAAGCCAGCTGGAGTTGGCTGGTAGAGAGCCTGTCAACGATAGGGCCTGCTTTTATGCTCGGCTCCCTGATCTGCGCCTGTATGGCTGCTATTTTGGGCTTTTTCGTTATCGACTTCCTATGGCGCCGCTCAGTTAATAAAGCTTGGGCAGAACGTAACCAGCAATCCAGCTGACACATCACCCTATATTGGTTTAGCAGCCCATAGGCTGCTTTTCCAGCAAACTTTTACTTATCGAAGTAACTCACAAAACCCGCTAATGCATTAGTCACTGCCACAGATGCCAATATCAGCCCCATTACACGACTAATTACACTGGCGCCTGCATTGCCAATTACCTTGTGAATGCTGCTTGCAACCAGCATCAACAATAAAGTAAGCAGAATAACAGCTAACATCATTGCGACTGTTTGCATCTGTTCAAACAAGTTGAAACGCGCATTTTCCGTTAGCAGGACACAGGCCAGCATAGCACCTGGGCTGGCTATTGACGGCACTGCCAGAGGAAAAATAGCGGTTTCGTGGTGGTCTCGGACCAGCCTGACTTCTTCATCCGGTTTACTTTCACCAAATATCATCGACAACGCAAACAGGAACAGCACTATCCCCCCGGCTATCTGAAATGCGGGAAGTGGAATGCCCATTGCAGTCAGTAACAATTCACCTGCGACGGCAAAAAAGACCAGTAATACTGCTGCTACCAAACTAGCAATCATCGCGATTTTACGCTTTGCCGCGGCATCGTATCCGCGTGTCACCGCAATAAAAACAGGGACTGTGCCTATGGGGTCTATCACCGCAAAAAAGAAGATAAACGTGGCAACAAAATCTATCAAAGTAGTTCCTTATCAATAAAGGTAAAATATTCAACAAGGAACAACTCTAGCAGCCTACTGACTAAAAGAGTATGTTATTTTTAAATCTCGATTTGAGAGCCAATGGGTAGGTGCAGATGAGAATTAGGAATCGTGCCAAACGCACAAATTTGAGCATGAAACTAAAAAGCGGCAGGTATGCGTGGCCTGCCGCTTGATTCAACACACTTTCTTCTTTCGAAGATAAAGGAACATAAGTATGCGAATTCTTTTGTATTGGTTTTAGAACAAAAATAAAAGCAAACCGATACTTAAGTATTAATTTATCAGAGTCTGATCCCGCCGTCAATTTCTACAACACGACCGGTGAAGAAATCATTCTCGATAATATATTTTGCCGTGTGGGCAATCTCGCCAGCTTCACCCAGACGTCCAACAGGTTTCATTTTCAGCAGGCGCTCTTTGGCTTCTGGCTTCATTGCGTCAGTCATTTGTGTGCGGATGACACCTGGCGCAATTGCACCAACACGAATACCGTAGCGGCCCAGCTCTTTCGCCCACGATGTAGTCATAGCAACAACACCCGCTTTAGCAGCCGAGTAGTTGGTCTGACCCATATTGCCCGCTCGCGCAACGCTCGACATATTGATGATCACGCCACCTTCCTGACCTTCAACCATTTTAGTTGCCGCTTCACGGCCACACAGGAATACCCCGGTCAGGTTGACATCCAGTACAGACTGGAACTGCTGTAGTGACATTTTATCGGTCACTTCACCATCTTTGGCTTTTAACAGCAGGCCATCGCGTAGAATACCGGCGTTGTTAACCAATACCGCGATATTACCCAAGTCTGCCACTATGGCGCTGAATACCTGTTCAACATCGCTCTCCAGGCTCACATTCGCCACATATGTTTTTACTTCAACATCCAGAGTTCTAAGCTCAGCGGCTGCACTTTGTAGCTGCTCTTCCTGCATATCTATCAATGCCAGCTTGGCACCCATTTTGGCCATTTCCGTTGCCATCGCAAAGCCCAAGCCCTGCGCACCACCGGTGATCACCACCGTTTTGTTCTTTATATCCATGATATTTCAACCCTGCTTCTGTTACTGCTTTTGTGAATAGAGTTTAAAAATAGCACTAAAATCTTCACTGCCACTGCCCTGATTCTGCATCAGGTTGTAGAGATTTTTTGCCAGTGCCCCCATCGGCGTAGCCGAGTTTGTTTGCTGTGCCGCCTGCATCGCCAATCCTAAGTCTTTGGCCATTAAGTCAACCATAAAACCAGGTTTATACCCATTTGACGAAGGCACATTCTCTAATACGTCCGGACACGGGTTGTATAACTCCAATGTCCAGTTGCGACCCGAGCTATTGAGCATGATTTCACTCAATACTTTTGGATCAAGGCCGTGGTCAACGCCCATTTGCAGTGCTTCACTGGTGCCTGCCATGAGTATTGATAGCAGCATATTATTACAGATCTTAGCGACCTGACCTGCCCCCACCGCCCCGGCATGGAAAATATTCTTACCCATATCACTTAGGACAGTCTGTGCTTTATTGAAATCAGCGTCACTACCACCCACGATAAAGGTTAGCGTACCAGCTGCAGCCCCGGCAACGCCACCTGAAACAGGCGCATCAACAAACGCAATACCTGCATCAGCCAGTGCATTACCGACGAACTGCGCTGATTCTGCATCGATTGTCGAACAGTCAATCACCAGCGTCGACTTTTCAAGATAGTTGATTAACCCATCTTCGCCAGTATAAATCATACGAACATGCTTACTGGCTGGCAGCATACTGACAACAAAATCAGCTCCTGAACACACATCAGATACTTTGTCTGCGGCGTGAGCTCCCAGTGAAACAAGGTGATCCACGGCCTCTGCACTAAGGTCAAATACCGTCACCTGATGACCAGCTTTTACCAAGTTGGCTGCCATGGGGCCGCCCATATTTCCTAAACCTATAAATCCAATCTTTGCCATGTGTGTATTCCTTAAAGGTCTGCCAGAGGATGTTCACTCTCTTCCCAGCGTGGCGTAAAAAAGCGCTCAATCACAGCGTTATCTACGTCTGCAATGGTCTTGAACTGCCACTGTGGCTGCCCGTCTTTGTCAATTAGCAGTGCACGTACACCTTCACGGAATTCTCCTACTTCACCACAACGAACTGACATCGCCAGCTCACGCAAGAAGCAGTCCTTCAGTGACAGGCCTTCGGCACGCTTTAGCTGCGCCTGAATTAATACTGCGCTCAAAGGAGAGCCATGCTTAAGGGCTTTTTGTGCTTTGCTTAGCCATTTGTTCTCTGCGCTGTCGAGCGCCAGAATATGCTCAACCTGTGCTTCCAGGGAGTCAAATTCAGCGAGTTGAGCAAAAGAATCAGCCAGTGGCTTAATTTCACTGCGCGGTGGAATGTGCGATGCTTCATCAAGGGAGATAAGTAACTGGGTCAGTTTTTCATGATTGAGTACGTTGGTTTTTCCCCAGTTTACTTCACTGAGGTTATGCAACAGCATATCCAGACGCTCACCATCCATATAATGATCAGCCAGGCCAACAAATTTCGCATCGGTGGCATTAATGGAAGCACCAGTCAGACCAAGGAATAAACCAACCCCCTCTGGCATCTTGTTCAGGAAGTAGCTACCGCCAACATCCGGATACAAGCCAATGGTGATTTCCGGCATCGCGATGCGGGATGATTCTGTTACCACCCGGTGGCTGGCACCAGCCATCAAACCAAGACCGCCACCCATGATGATGCCATTGCCCCAAAGCAGGATAGGCTTATCATAATTATGGATGTGGTAATCAAGGCGATATTCCTCGGCAAAGAAGACTTCTAGATGATTATTGCCATCTTCGGCGGCCATTGCGTTGTACAGGCTAACCACATCGCCACCGGCACAAAAGGCTTTTTCGCCGGCGCCTTTGAGCAGGACCATAGCGACCTGTTCATCTTCAGCCCAGGCCTTAAGCTGTGGATCCAATAAGCGGATCATTTCCAGGTTCAGTGCATTGAGTGCTTTTGGCGCATTGAGGGTGGCAACCGCCACCTTCATGCCGTTATTACAGTGCGCCAACTCAAATACCACTGGGGCATCTGCCTGGTTCAGTAACTGTAATTCAACCATTAGCCATTCACCCAGTTTGCTTTACGTTTTTCTAAGAAGGCATTAACGCCCTCTCTTTGGTCTTGCGTATCGAACAAAGTCACAAACAGCTCGCGCTCAAGCGGCAATGCGCTGTTGATAGTGCCTGTGCGACCTTTTTGGATCAGGGCTTTACACGCGGTAACGGCCACCGGGCTTTGGTCTTCTACTTTCTTAGCCAGCTCAAGCGCTGCTTCGAGCGCTTTGCCCTGCTCAACCACTTCTTCAACCAGTCCAATCTGCTGAGCTTTATCTGCTTTGAGGCGTTCACCACATAAGATCATGCGCTTCGCCCAGCCTTCACCGACCAGCCATGACAGATTTTGTGTACCACCGGCACAAGGCAGCAAGCCCACTTTGGCCTCTGGCAGTGCCATTTGCGCCTGCGCTTCTGCAATACGAATGTCACAGGCCAGCGCGACTTCCAGACCGCCGCCCATTGCGAAGCCATTAATTGCCGCAATAGACACTCCGCGGAAATCACTGAGGGTTTCAAACGCTTCACCAAATACGCGCGACATGTCCGCCGCAACGCCTTTGTCGCCATCGGCAAATACATTCAGATCGGCGCCCGCTGAGAAGAACTTTTCGCCCTCACCAGTGATCACCAAAGAGTATATGTTTTTATCGGCATTCAGCTCTGTTACCAGCTCCTTCAGACCAACCAAAGTATCGCGAGTCCAGGTGTTTGCCGGTGGGTTGGACATAGTCACAACCGCGATATGACCTTGTTTTTCAAGTTTCAATTGTGCTGACATAATGGTGCTCCTCTACAGTACGCTTGCTGCGCCTTCGGCTAGAATTCGGCGTGCAATGATCACCCGCATGATCTCATTGGTGCCTTCCAGGATTTGGTGAACGCGTACATCACGCAGGTGGCGCTCAAGTGGGTATTCTTTGATGTAGCCATAACCACCATGAATTTGTAATGCATCATCACAAACCTTAGTACCAACGTCGGTCGCAAAGCGTTTAGCCATGGCACAGTAAGTGGTTTTTTCACTGTCATTGCTGTCCAGTTTGAATGCAGCCAGACGGACCATCTGACGCGCTGCAACCAGCTCAGTGTTCATATCGGCAATCTTGAACTGCAGTGCCTGGAATGCCGCCAGAGGTTTGCCAAACTGCTGACGTTCCTGCATATATTCTTTGGCTGTGTTCAGTGCCTGTTGTGCTGTACCGATTGAGCAGGTGGCAATGTTGATACGTCCGCCATCCAGACCCTGCATGGCAAACTTAAAGCCTTCACCTTCTTTGCCCATCAGGTTAGCCGCCGGAATACGAACATTTTCGAATGTTACCAGACGGGTTGGCTGGGCATTCCAGCCCATTTTCTCTTCAGCTTTACCATAGATCACGCCCTCGGCATTGGCTGGAACAACAAAGGCAGAAATACCTTTCGGACCGTCTTCACCAGTACGTGCCATCACGACCAGCACATCGGTTTCACCGGCACCAGAGATAAACATTTTCGATCCATTCAGGACATACTCATCGCCTTCCAGTACCGCTTTGGTTTTCAGTGATGCCGCATCAGAGCCTGAGCCGGGTTCGGTCAGACAGTATGAAGCCAGCAGCTCCCCCATCACCAATTGATCCATGTACTGATCTTTTACTGCCTGAGTGGCAAAGCTGGCAATCATCCAGGTGGCCATATTGTGTATGGTCAGCATTGCCGTTGTGGCCGTACAGCCCATCGACAATTGCTCAAAAATAATGCTTGAATCAAGGCGCGAAAGGCCCAGCCCACCCGCTTCTTCCGGCGTGTATAGGCCACAAAAGCCCAGCTCACCGGCTTTTTTAATCACGTCTTTCGGGAAAATATGTTTCTGATCCCATTCAGCGGCATGGGGCGCCAGTTCGCTCATGGCAAACTGATAGGCGGTTTCGGCAAAAGCCTGCTGATCTTCGTTGAGATTAAAGTCCATAAAAGACCTCACTTGTTGTCATAGCGGGCAAAGTGATGATTCTGCCCGGCGTTATTCTTATGTACCTGAGCCTCAGGTATTACTGCGAGCGGCCCGGGCAAGTGCCGGGCCGGATAGGTTAACTGACTGGCGTTATCGCAAGTTAATGCTCATGTTAGGACCCGTTACAGCCTCATCGGCAAACCAGCGTGAAGTAATGGTCTTGGTTTCGGTGTAGAAACGCACACCCTGCTTGCCATAGGTGTGTTGGTCGCCATAGAAAGAGTTTTTCCAGCCGGTGAATGAGAAGAATGGCAGTGGCACCGGAATAGGAATATTAATCCCCACCTGGCCTACTTCGATTTCATTCTGGAACTTACGTGCTGCCGCACCGCTCGCCGTGAACAGAGATGTACCGTTACCATAAGGGCTGTTATTAACCAGTTCAATGGCCTCTTCCAGGGTATCAACACAGACACAGTTCAGCACAGGACCAAAGATCTCCTGCTTGTAGATGTCCATGTCTGGCGTGACGTCTGTAAACAACGTTGGACCAACCCAGTTGCCGTTTTCGTAGCCTTCAACCGTAAAGTCTGAGCCATCCAGCAGACAAGTCGCACCTTGCTGTTTTCCACTTTCTATCAACGACAGAATACGTGCCTTGGCCTGAGCTGAGGTTTGCGGTCCATAGGCCGCTTCTGGGTCGTTCCACACACCCGGACGTACTTTTTCAAGACCGGCTTTTAAATCATCGATCCATTCTTTAGACTTGCCAACGAATACGGCAACCGAGATGCCCATGCAACGCTGACCCGCAGCACCCACAGAGGCACCGACCAGATTATTGATGGTCTGCTCACGGCTGGCATCTGGCATGATCACCATATGGTTTTTCGCGCCAACACAAGCCTGAACACGTTTTAGATTCTCTGTGCCTTTGCTATAGATGTAAGAACCGACACCACACGACCCCACGAAAGAAATCGCACGTACTTCAGGGGCTGTCAGGATCTGGTCTACCTGCTCTTTCGCGCCGTGTACTACTTGTAGTACGCCTTTTGGTGCGCCTGCTTCTTCGAATAGCTCAACCAAACGCATCGGTGTAAGAGGATCTTGCTCAGACGGCTTTAATACAAAGGTGTTACCACACACAATCGCCATTGGGAACATCCACAATGGGATCATCGCCGGGAAGTTAAATGGGGTGATACCCGCACACACGCCCAGCGGTTGGATATAAGAATAAGTGTCAATGTTACGGGCTACGTTCTCAACCGTTTCGCCCATCATCAGCGCCGGCGCATTGGCCGCCTGCTCAACCACTTCAATACCACGCCATACATCGCCTTTGGCATCTTCAAAGGTCTTACCAAGCTCGTGGCAGATGATAGTCGCAATCTCTTCCTGGTGCTCTTTTAACAATGCCGCATAGCGCATCATAATGCGCGCACGCTCTGTCACCGGAACATTGCGCCAGGTTTTAAATGCTTCTTGTGCAGACGAGATGGCAGCCTGTACTTCATCCTGCGTCGCGCATGGCACCTGCGCCAAAACTTCCTGATTCGCCGGATTGACGACATCTAACCACTTGTCAGACTGAGACTGGGTAAATTCACCGTTGATGTATAATGGTACCTGGTGCATGTGCACTCCTCCCCCAATTAAAACGAAAAAGCGCCGCTTAATTATTGTCGTTGCGGCGCTATACTTAACTTAAACTTCGACGGCTAATGCCACCGCTTCACCACCACCGATACACAGTGAGGCAATGCCTTTTGATAAACCGCGATTGCGCAGTGCATGAATAAGCGTTACCAAAATACGCGCGCCACTGGCACCGATTGGGTGACCCAGTGCACACGCACCACCGTTCACGTTTACTTTGCTCTGATCCAAACCAAGCTCGCTGATAGCCAACATAGTCACCATAGCGAACGCTTCGTTGATCTCCCACAAATCGACGTCGTCTTTAGACCAGCCTGTTTGCTCAAGCAACTTGTTCATTGCACCTACCGGTGCCACAGTGAACTCAGCTGGAGCCTGAGAGTGTGTGGTGTGACCTGCAATCTTACACAGTGGTGTTAAACCGTGACGCTTCGCTTCTGACTCACTCATTAGTACAAGTGCCGCAGCACCGTCGGAGATTGAAGACGAGTTAGCCGCGGTGATGGTGCCATCTTTTTTGAATGCCGGGCGCAGTGATGGGATCTTATCCGGACGAGCATTACCTGGCTGCTCATCAATCGCTACTTCCACATCACCTTTACGGGTAGAAATGGTATGCGCTGCAATCTCATTATTAAAGCTGCCGTTTTCAATGGCCGCATTGGCTTTGCTCAGTGAGCTCAGCGCAAACTCGTCCATATTGTCACGGGTAATGCCGTATTCATCGGCCGTATCTTGTGCGAAGCAGCCCATAGCTTTATTGTCGTAAGCATCTTCCAGGCCGTCTGCCATCATGTGATCTTTAATTTCACCATGACCCATGCGCATGCCACCTCGCGCTTTAGGAATGAAGTACGGCGCATTAGTCATGCTCTCCATACCACCGGCGATGGCATTTTTTATGCTGCCTGCTTTGATCAGGTCGTGAGCGAACATCGCCGCTTTCAAGCCTGAACCACAAACTTTGTTGATAGTGGTTGCGCCCGTTGAGCGAGCCAAACCTGCATGTAACATCGCCTGACGCGCTGGCGCCTGACCTAATCCGGCTGGCAATACACAGCCCATGATCACTTCATCAATACTGGCATCTGACAGTCCTGTATCGGCCATCACAGCTTTAATTGCAGTGGCACCCAAGTCAGTTGCACTGGCACCAGAAAGACTGCCCATAAATCCACCCATAGGGGTACGTTTGGCAGCAACAATGACAACAGCTTCGTTACTCATTAAAAAAACTCCTGTTTACAAGCAAGTTGCTTGCTTTTAGTAATCTCTTACGTCGAGCATACCTAATATTTACGTTTACGCCAACGTAAATCTAAAATCAAGCAATTTGCGATCTCTGAAAGTGTAAAGTTAAGTTGCACATCGAGGTTGCCACTGGCGTGACTTCCGATGTGTCGTCCTCCTCGCCGTTTAGTCGCAAACTAGGCGACTATACTGCTGTGTGACGTACCATCTGGAGTGCCTCAGCGGGTCTTCTGTAAGCAAAACGAATACCTAAAGTAGACCAGTATGAGCGGTTGCGATATGCGACTATAGGATGAAACAAACGCCATACTTTACCTTTACGTAAACTTCACTTATATTGGACAAATCAGTTTTGATGTAAGTGCGTAAACGATGCAAGACAACAAAGAACCAACTTATTCAATCAGCGAACTCGCCAAGGAGTTTGATATTACCACCCGAAGTATTCGGTTTTATGAAGATCAGGGATTACTTTCACCTGAACGCCATGGCCAGACACGCATTTATTCCAAGCGCGATAAAGTGCGCCTGAAACTTATTTTGCGAGGTAAGCGATTAGGCTTCACGCTGGCAGAAACCGGTCGTTTGTTCGAGCTTTACGACGCCGATAAATCAAGCGCCAAACAGCTTCATACTATGCTGCAACTGATCGAAGAAAAAAAGGCCGATCTGAGTCAGCAAATGGACGACATTAAAGTGGTCCTGATGGAACTGGTCACAGCGGAACGTCGCTGTCTGGATACATTAAAGAATCTAGATGAATAGTGATTGAGCAATGTAGCACTTAATGCGAGCCGCGGCGAGTGCTTAATCAAGAATAACTCTCACACAGGATAACTACAGATGAGCACAGTATCACTTTATAAAGAACTTAACTTTGGCCTGGGCGAAACAGCGGACATGATCCGTGACCACGTCAACAGCTTTGCCAGCAGCGAAATCGCCCCACTGGCAGAAAAAACCGACGAAGAAAACGCTTTCCCAAATGAAATGTGGCCAAAGTTTGGTGACATGGGCCTGCTGGGTATCACAGTCCCAGAAGAATTTGGCGGTGCAAACATGGGTTATCTCGAGCATGTCATTGCGATGGAAGAGATTAGCCGTGCCAGCGCCTCAATCGGACTCAGCTACGGTGCGCACTCAAATCTGTGTGTAAACCAGATCAACCGTAACGGTAACCAGGCACAAAAAGAAAAATACCTGCCTAAACTGGTCTCCGGCGAGCACATTGGTGCACTTGCCATGAGTGAACCAAACTCGGGCTCAGATGTAGTATCTATGAAACTCAAAGCCGAGAAAAAAGGCGATAAGTTTATTCTCAACGGTAATAAAATGTGGATCACCAATGGTCCGGATGCCGACGTCTTTGTGATCTACGCAAAAACAGATTTAGAAGCCGGTCCGCGTGGTATCACTGCATTCATCGTTGAGAAAGACTTTCCTGGCTTCTCGACAGCACAGAAGCTGGACAAACTGGGCATGCGTGGCTCAAACACCTGTGAGCTGGTTTTTGAAAACTGTGAGGTCCCTGAAGAGAATATTCTGGGTAACTATAATGAAGGCGTTAAGGTCCTGATGAGTGGTCTGGATTATGAACGCGTGGTACTGGCCGGTGGCCCACTGGGAATAATGCAGGCGTGTATGGATGTGGTTGTGCCTTATATCCACGAACGTAAGCAGTTCAACCAGTCTATCGGAGAATTCCAGCTAGTGCAGGGCAAAATCGCTGACATGTATACGCAAATGAATGCTGCACGTTCTTACGTATACACAGTGGCAAAAGCCTGCGACCGCGGCGAAACAACACGAAAAGATGCCGCAGGTGCTATCCTCTATGCAGCAGAGCTGGCAACCAAAATGGCGCTCGATGCAATTCAGTTGCTGGGCGGTAACGGCTACATCAATGAATATCCTACCGGACGTTTACTGCGCGATGCCAAATTGTATGAGATTGGCGCCGGCACGTCTGAGATCCGCCGTATGCTGATCGGTCGTGAGCTGTTCACCGAAAGCCGCTAAGGAGGCAGCATGACAGTACTAAACTCGACTGTTAATAGTCATGACCCGCAATTTAAGGCAAACCAGGACGCTATGGCGTCTCTGGTTGCCGACCTCAATGATAAGGTTGCCACTTTGTCTATGGGTGGTGGTGAGGCGCTAATCGCTCGCCACCAGAGTCGCGGCAAATTATTTGTCCGCGACCGCATTGAGCACCTGCTTGACGAAGGCTCTCCCTTTTTAGAGATCTCTCAGTTCGCTGCGTTCGGTGTGTATGAACAAGACATTCCCTGCGCCGGTGTGGTAGCGGGTATTGGCCGGGTGAAAGGCGTAGAGTGCATGATAGTGGCGAACGACGCCACAGTGAAAGGGGGAACCTATTTCCCGCTGACGGTGAAAAAGCACCTGCGCGCACAAGAAATTGCAGAACGTTGCCACCTGCCCTGTATCTACTTAGTTGATTCGGGCGGTGCGAACCTGCCGGAGCAGGATGAAGTATTCCCGGATAAACTGCACTTTGGCCGTATTTTCTATAACCAGGCGCGTATGTCTGCCAAAGGCATCCCGCAAATTGCCGTGGTTATGGGGCTATGTACCGCCGGTGGTGCGTACGTGCCGGCAATGGCCGATGAAAGTATCATAGTGAAAGAACAAGGGACGATATTCCTCGCGGGCCCGCCACTGGTAAAAGCGGCAACCGGTGAGGAAGTCAGCGCCGAAGATCTCGGTGGTGCCGATGTGCACTGTAAAGTATCCGGGGTTGCGGACCATTATGCGGAAAACGATGAGCATGCGCTGTCTATCGCTCGCCAATGTGTCTCCCGCCTCAATCACCAACGCCCTGTTCGCCCCGTTCTGAAAGACTTCAAAGCGCCAAGATACGATATTCGTGAGATCTACGGCATCGTCGGGACGGACCTGAAAAAACCGTTTGACGTACGCGAAGTGATTGCCCGTATCGTGGACGACTCACAGTTCGACGAATTTAAACGCTACTTTGGTGAAACCCTGGTTACCGGCTTTGCAGAAATTTATGGTCATCCGGTCGGGATTGTCGCCAACAACGGGATTTTGTTCTCTGAGTCGGCGCAAAAAGGTGCGCACTTTATTCAGCTCTGTGCCCAACGCAACATCCCGCTGTTGTTCTTACAGAACATCACCGGCTTTATGGTAGGCCAAAAATACGAAGCAGAAGGCATCGCCAAACACGGCGCTAAAATGGTTACCGCGGTGTCTTGTGCAGACGTACCGAAATTTACCGTATTGATCGGTGGCTCTTATGGCGCCGGTAACTACGGCATGTGCGGCCGAGCCTATGAACCCACCATGATGTGGATGTGGCCCAATGCCCGTATCTCGGTCATGGGTGGCGAGCAGGCGGCCGGCGTACTGACACAGGTTCGTCAGGACGGTCTGGCGCGTAAAGGCCAGTCAATGAGCGACGAAGAAGTGGCTGAGTTTAAAAAGCCCATTGTTGAGCAATACGAAAAGCAAGGCCATCCCTACTACGCCAGTGCGCGCTTGTGGGACGATGGCATTATCGATCCTGCCGACACGCGTACGGTTCTTGGTCTGGCGCTTGAAGCGGCTGCCAATGCACCTGAACAGGATTCAAAATTCGGCATTTTCCGGATGTAAGGAGGCCCTATGTCAGTAACCTTAAATATCACCAAAAGTAAGGTGGCCGTGCTGGAACTTAGCCGCCCGGAAAAACACAATGCATTTAACGCCGAAGTCATAGCCGAATTAATCAAAAGCATTGAATACGCAAACGAGCTGGATATTCGTGCACTGGTATTAAAAACCAATGGCAAGCACTTCTCTGCAGGCGCCGACCTGGCCTGGATGAAATCCATGGCTGGTAATAACTACGACGAAAATGTCGCTGATTCTATGGAATTGGCCAGACTAATGAAAGTGCTGGCAAACAGCCCGCACCCAACGGTTTGTCTGGTTCAGGGCGCAGCATTTGGGGGAGCACTGGGTCTCATCGCCTGCTGTGACATCGCCGTTGCGACCCCGGATGCCAAATTTTGTCTGAGCGAAGTCAAGCTGGGGCTTATTCCCGCCGTGATCAGCCCTTATGTGATCCGTGCCATTGGCGAGCGTCAGGCACGTCGCTATTTCCTCAGTGCTGAGATCTTTACTGCTGACAAAGCGCTGAGCATGGGTCTTATCCATGAAGTCGCCGAAGACTTAGCCGGTGCCGAATCTCACTTTATTGAAACCCTGCTGAACAATGGCCCGGTGGCGGTCAAAAGTGCCAAGGCACTGATAGACGAAGTGGCAGGCCATGCTATTGATGACACACTGATTGCACATACCGCTAAACGGATCGCTGAGATCCGTGTAAGCGAAGAAGGACAAGAAGGTCTGAGCGCCTTTTTCGACAAACGTGCCCCCGGCTGGCAAAACGCGGCCAGCAAGTAAGGAGTACACTATGTTAAAGAAAATTCTGATAGCCAACCGTGGCGAAATCGCCTGTCGCGTGATGCGCAGCGCCAAGCGCCTGGGTCTGAGCACCGTAGCGGTTTACTCCGATGCTGACGCCAATGCCATGCACGTGCAACAGGCGGATGAAGCCTATCACATCGGTCCGGCACCGAGTAAAGACTCCTACCTGGTTGCTGAGCGCATTCTGGACGTTGCTAAGCGTGCCGGTGCGGATTGTATCCATCCCGGTTACGGATTCTTGTCTGAAAACGAAGCCTTTGCCCACGCCTGTGAGCAGGCCGATATCGCCTTTATTGGTCCGCTGGCCAGCTCGATTGAAGCCATGGGGTCAAAAACCCGCGCCAAAGAGATCATGGCCGAGGCCAATGTACCCTTAGTGCCCGGCTATTATGGCAAGCAGCAAGATACAGACTTCCTGGCTCAGGAAGCCGAGAAAGTGGGCTATCCAGTGCTTATAAAAGCGGCTTACGGTGGCGGTGGTAAAGGTATGCGCGTTGTGCGCGAAGCCAGCGAGTTTATCAGCGCCCTTGAAGGCGCAAAGCGTGAAGCTGCGGCCAGTTTTGGTAATGACCTGGTGCTGCTGGAGCGTTTTGTCGATAAGCCGCGCCATGTTGAAGTACAAGTATTTGCCGACAGCCATGGTAATTGCGTGTATCTGGGCGACCGCGACTGCTCATTGCAGCGCCGCCATCAAAAAGTCATAGAAGAAGCCCCTGCCCCGGATCTGAGTGCAGAGCTGCGCCGTGAAATGGGTGAAGCCGCTGTGCGCTGTGCTCAGGCCATCAACTACCGCGGTGCCGGTACCGTTGAGTTCTTACTCTGTGGTGACGAGTTCTTCTTTATGGAAATGAACACGCGTTTGCAAGTAGAACACCCGGTGACGGAAATGGTGACCGATCAGGATTTGGTTGAGTGGCAGATCCGCGTCGCCAACAATGAAGTGCTACCACTGACCCAGGATGAGATCCGCCTCAGTGGCCACAGCTTCGAAGCACGTATTTATGCTGAAGACCCGCAGGAAAACTTTATGCCCTGCTCTGGCGTATTGTCCCATCTGGGCTTCCCACAAGCCAAAGACGGTGTGCGCATCGACACCGGTGTGCAACAAGGCGACGAGATCAGCCCCTTTTACGACCCAATGATCGCTAAGCTGATTGTGCACGGTCGGGACCGTCGAACTGCGCTATTAAAATTGCGCAGCGCGCTGGCCGAGGTACATCTGGCAGGTCTGAAGAGCAATATTGCCTTCCTACATCATCTGGCAGGTCACCCGGCATTTAGTACCACTGCACCGGATACCCACTTTATTGACACCCAAACCGAAACGCTGACGGCATCTCAGGCGCCCAATGACTTATTGGTTTGTCTGGCCAGTGCGGCCTACCTGGCACATCAGCAGGCAGAGAAAGTTACCTCGCCGTGGCAGCTGTCGGGCTTTAAGCTCAACCAGCCACGTCGTCAGGTACTGCCATTTGCCGACCACCTGGTGGTAGCCGAAGCCAGTGGCAATCAGTGGCAGGTATTTTATCAGGATCTTGACCATACGATGGACGTTCGCCTGGATGGCCACAGCCTGGTCGCCAACCTGGATGGCAAGCGCTTGCTGGCAGATGTGGTGATCACCGAAGAGCAAATCACAGTTATGTTTGGTCCTTACCAGTTTGATGTGGCGCTTAAATCTAAGCACTACATCAGCGAGCATGAACATCAGGAAGCACCACTGGCCGCGCCACTTAACGGCACGGTCGTGAAACACCTGCAAAGTGTTGGCGCTCAGGTGAGCAAAGGCGATCCAGTCGTTGTCATCGAGGCAATGAAAATGGAATACACCCTGAATGCGCCGTTTGATGGTACGCTCACCAGCTATTGTTTCGATGAAGGCGAGCTGGTCAGCCACGGCGCAATGCTTGCGATTGTTGAGGAGGCCTGAAATGGCGAACTATCCAGCCCAGGTCAAAATAGTTGAAGTTGGTGCACGTGATGGCCTGCAAAATGAGTCCAGTGTATCGACCGGCGCGAAAATTGCGCTGGTCAATGCACTGGCCGACGCCGGTTTGAAACACATTGAGGCCGGGGCATTTGTCTCGCCAAAATGGGTGCCACAAATGGCCGACTCCAGTGACGTCATCCAGGGCTTTGTGCGTCGTGATGGTGTAGAGATCAGCGCCCTTACGCCAAACCTCAAAGGTGCCGAGCTGGCGCTTGCCAACGAGGTCGACGAGTTTGCGATTTTTACCGCTGCCAGCGAAGCCTTTACACAAAAGAACATCAACTGCTCCATTGAAGAGAGTATTGAACGCTTCCGCCCTGTGGTTGAGCTTGCACAAAAAAACAACATCAAAGTCAGGGGCTACGTAAGCTGTGTGGTTGGCTGCCCGTACCAGGGAGAGGTCGAACCAGAGCAGGTTCTGGCGGTGTGTAAACAATTATTGGCATTGGGCTGCTACGAGATCAGTCTTGGCGATACCATAGGTGTGGGCACAGCCAATCAGGTCAGGCAGCTGCTGACGTTATTACTGTCACATATCCCAGCCGAGCGCCTTGCCGTGCACTTTCATGATACCTATGGTCAGGCTTTGGCAAACATACATACCGCACTGGAGCTGGGCATTGCGACCATAGATTCCGCCGTTGCCGGACTGGGTGGTTGTCCCTATGCTAAGGGTGCGTCAGGAAATGTTGCCACTGAGGATGTTGTTTACTTGCTGCAAGGACTTGGCATCGATAGTGGAATTGATTTAGAAAGACTGGCAAAAGCGGGCTGGCAGATTTGTGAGGCGCTGGATAAGGCGCCAGTAAGCAAGGTGTCTCTGGCGCTGAAAAACAGCTGTCAGTCATAACAACTGAAAAACAACGAACAACTAGGAGTGGGCTAATGGCCGGTTTCGATAAAGTAGTTTCAAGCTATGAAGCAGCAATGGAGGGCCTGAAAGATGGCGATACCATTATTGCAGGTGGCTTTGGATTATGTGGAATTCCAGAAGGGTTAATTGCAGAAATCAAGCGCAAACAAACCAAAGAGCTGACCGTCGTGTCGAACAACTGTGGTGTCGACGACTTTGGTCTGGGTATTTTGCTCCATGATCGTCAAATCAAAAAGATTATTGCCTCTTACGTGGGTGAAAATGCCCTGTTCGAGCAACAGTTGTTAGACGGTATTATCGACGTTGAATTGACCCCTCAGGGTACTTTGGCAGAGAAAATGCGCGCTGGCGGTGCAGGTATCCCGGGGTTCTATACCGCGACTGGCTATGGCACCCCAGTTGCCGAGGGTAAAGAAGTCAAAGAATTCGATGGTCGCCCTTACATTCTTGAAGAGTCTATCACCGGCGAATTCGCCATCGTTAAAGCCTGGAAAGCTGACCGCTATGGCAATCTGGTATTTCGCCACACCGCGATGAACTTTAACCCAATGGCTGCAACGGCGGGTAAAATTACCGTTGCTGAGGTAGAAGAAATCGTAGAGCCAGGCGAACTGGAGCCAAGTGAGATCCACACACCGGGGATCTATGTTAATCGCGTTATTCAGGGCAACTTTGAAAAACGCATCGAACGTGTCACAACCCGTAAGTAAGGAGATCACCATGGCTTTAACTCGTGAACAAATTGCAATGCGCGTGGCGCAAGAGCTTCAGGACGGTTATTACGTAAACCTGGGTATCGGTATCCCTACTCTGGTTGCCAACTACGTGCCTCAGGGTATCGAAGTCATGCTGCAGTCCGAAAATGGTCTGCTGGGCATGGGTCCTTACCCAACGGAAGACCAGGTCGACGCAGACATGATCAATGCGGGTAAAGAAACCGTGACAGCAGCCACAGGTGCGGCTATTTTTAATAGTGCCGAAAGCTTTGCCATGATCCGGGGTGGTCATGTAGACTTGACGGTACTAGGTGCATTTGAAGTGGATCAGAACGGCAATATTGCCTCGTGGATGATCCCGAAGAAATTAATCAAAGGCATGGGTGGTGCAATGGACTTGGTTGCTGGCGCACAGAATATCGTGGTAACCATGACCCATGCCAGCAAGCACGGCGATTCAAAGTTACTGGAGTCTTGTACTCTGCCGCTCACCGGCGTGAACTGTGTGAAAAAAATCGTCACAGATTTAGCGGTGCTTGAAGTAAAAGATGGCGCGTTCCATTTGCTAGAGCGCGCACCGGGTGTTAGTGTAGACGAAATTATCAGCAAAACTGCAGGTAAGCTTATTGTAAATGGCGACATTCCTGAAATGCAGTTTGCCAACTAAACAAGCACGGTCTGACACTATAATACCAACTATGTACCGACCTCATTCCCAGTGCCAAAGGCGCTGAGTTACCCAAAATCCCTCGCAAGAGGGATTTTTTTTGCCTGTTTACCCCTTAACTGGTGTGATTTTATTCAGTTAATAGCCCATTCATTTACTTTTATATTCTAGCGCTTACACTTATAAACTAAGACTTTTACGGCAAGGTGGTACACATACCCCGTTTTGGTTGGTTTATCTTAATTACATCGAAACGTCTTTTGGACTATCAGAAGACGATCGTAATGGCAAACCATTGGCGTGCCCATTACCGCTGTAACTAACATAAACCCATCGCATGCAGTTTGCATCAAAGCCGGGTGTAATACCAATTTGCCATTTCACTTCTCAACTATGAGGTAACAATGGCAGACAATCACGATAAGTATAGTATCGATAATACTGACTATACCGTGGGCCAGGACAACGTACAAAAATGGGGGTTTGATGTTCATAACCCGGTTTTTGGCGTGAGTGCGGGCCTGATCTTATTATTTCTTATTGCAATCTTAGTAAGCGATGCCGAGTCGGCAAAGGCAACACTGGACGGCCTGAAGTGGAAAATCATCGGCGCATTCGATGCCGTCTTTATGTGGTCGGGCAACTTCTTTGTGCTGTTTTGTTTGGCGCTGGTGCTCTCTCCCTACGGTAAAATCCGTCTTGGTGGCGACTCGGCCAAACCTCAGTACACCACCCTCTCCTGGCTGGCCATGCTGTTCGCTGCAGGTATGGGTATAGGGCTGATGTTTTGGGGCGTTGCCGAACCGGTAGCCTACTACACTGGCTGGTTCAAAACGCCGCTCAATGTCACCCCCAACACACCTGAAGCTGCTGAGCTGGCCATGGGTGCCACTATGTATCACTGGGGTTTGCACCCCTGGGCGATTTACGCCGTTGTCGCGCTCTCTCTGGCTTTCTTTGCTTATAATAAGGGGCTACCGCTGTCTATCCGCTCTATTTTCTATCCTCTGTTAGGCGACAGAGCCTGGGGCTGGCCGGGTCATATCATAGATATTCTGGCAGTACTGGCCACCTTGTTTGGTCTGGCGACCTCGCTTGGCCTGGGTGCTCAACAGGCCAGTGCCGGGATCCAGCATGTGTTCGGTATCGAGGCTGGCCTGGGGCTGCAGATCATGGTGATAGTAGGTGTTACTTTGCTGGCCATCATTTCTGTGGTGCGGGGCATTGAGGGCGGTGTTAAGGTGCTCAGTAATACCAATATGCTGATCGCCTTTGCCCTGCTGCTGTTTGTAATGCTAGCCGGATTTGCTGTCGCGCTCGGCAATGTTCCCACAACCATAATGGCCTATGTGGAGAACATCATCCCATTAAGTAACCCGCACGGTCGTGACGATGAAGCCTGGTTCCAGGGCTGGACTGTGTTTTACTGGGCCTGGTGGATCTCCTGGTCACCGTTTGTCGGTATGTTCATTGCCCGCGTCTCTGAAGGTCGTACCATTCGTGAGTTTATCATTGCTGTGCTGCTTATCCCGACTTTAGTCACTACCTTATGGATGTCGGTATACGGCGGTATCGCCATTGATCAGGTGAAATCTGGCATTGGCGCACTTGGCGAGAATGGCCTGACTCAGGTGCCGCTGGCCATGTTTGAAATGTTTGAGCAACTGCCATTGGGCGATCTGTTGTCATTTGTCGCTATTGTTTTGGTACTGGTGTTCTTTATCACCTCGTCGGACTCAGGTTCATTAGTGATAGACAGTATTACGGCCGGCGGTAAAATTGATGCCCCTATCCCACAACGGGTGTTCTGGGCCACAGTAGAAGGTGCTATCGCTGCGGCGCTGCTTTGGATCGGCGGCACAGAAGCAATACAAGCACTTCAGGCCGGCGCTATTTCAACCGGTCTGCCATTTACTGTGGTACTCCTGCTAATGTGCCTGAGTCTTATCCTGGGCTTGCGTACAGAAAAAACCAGCACGTAAACAGTTGAGTGACCAGCTGACCAGAGTAATAGCTAAAATGGCATGTTTAATAACATGCCATTTTTCTTTGTTGTGGTCACAGACTCAACTTAGGAGGACAGCTATACCCATAGCGATTTTATTTCTGTGTTTTGCGTGTAGTGGTGTTGCAGCTGAGCCTGTAATAGTTCAGCAGTCGCCAGTGCATCACTCAGCGCATGGTGGGCAATATAATATGGCAAACCATATCGTTTTCGACTGTCAGCCAGACGAATAGAAGAAATAGGCTGGCGCGTGAAGCGTTGCCAGAAAGTTTGCCGGGCAGTTTCAACCTGGTGTTCGATCATCATGGTATCAATCAATGGAAACTCTATCCCTTCTCCCAACCGTTGTATCAAAGTCTGATTAAAAAACAGCCGCTCGATATGGCGATAGTGCACGACAATCACTCGACCGGCAAGACAAGCAAGCAGCTCTTCGAGGATATCATCGAGATCAGGCGCGTCACTGACCTGAGAATGCGTGATTTGATGTACCACCACAGACTCGGTATGCAGTGGCGTAGCAGGTTTTATGATCCAGTGTTTTGCATCACGACAATAAATTCGCCGCGCATCGAATGGCACCAGGCCTACGCTGACAATATCATCCGTTTCATGATCCAACCCGGTGGTCTCAAAATCCAGTGCCACAAAGCGCGCCTGTGACACTGGTGTTTCAGGTGTCTGCACGCCTGCATTGTAAAACGCTCTCAGGCGTTCATCATTGCTCTGACGAGCCAAATGTGCAAAACGGTTTGGCCAGGATAAAATGTCACCTTGTACTGCCATTATTTTAGCATCGCTTTATTCTGGTAGCGGATCTTGAGGTAGCTCTGGGCTTTGTCCAATACCGCAAACGCTTCTTTCAAGTTTCGCTGCTCAAACTCTGACAGCCGCTTAGGTAAAATATTATTATCCGGCTGCTTTCCTTGTTCTATTTGCCTTGCCTGGTGGCGGATCCGGATCATCGCGATGTATTCAAGCGCTGCTTCAAGATCTTCGACTTTTCCCGGCGGCAACAACTGGGCGTCTTTTATGTCTTCAAGTCGCTCAAACGAATTTTGCTTACGCGAGCCGATGGCCAGGGCATGCACACGCACCAAATCGGACAGCGGTGCAGTACCACGGCGCTTAATATTCAGCGAGTGCTTGTGCTCTCCATCTTGCTCGAGCACAAAATCTTTAAAAAAGCCCAGCGGTGGTGTTCTGCGCAAAGAGTTGCTTGCCATGGCGGCTAAAAAACGCGGAGTGTTTTTTGCTTTTTTTGCCACCAATTCACTCAGGCGACTGGCCAGCTGGGTGTGACCATACACCCCATCCAGGTCAAAAAAGATTGAGCTATGGAGCAGGGCTTCGGGTTTGGGGTTATCCATCCAGTCTTCAAACTGAGCCTGCCAATCACTGGCACTTAAGCGCCACTGCGGGTTTGTTGCCATAATGCCACCATCGCACAGTTTGTAGCCACATTGTGCCAGAGCGTCGCAGACAAACTTGGCCAGCGCGGCAAAGTAGCTGTCATGTTTATCCGCCTCAAACGCATCATCCAGGATCAGCGCATTGTCCTGATCAGTCACGATAAGCTGCTCATCCCGAGCCATCGAACCCAATGCAATAAAACAATATGGTACGGGTGGCTCACCCAGTGTGTCCTCAGCCAGTTCCAGTAACCGCTGTTTAATGGTGCGACCAATCACAGACATCGCCGTGCCCACCATGTGTGAATTAGCATCTTCATTAACCAAACGCACAAACACACTGGACAACGACTGGGCATAGTGCGCGACATCGTCCACACTTTGCTGCTCCATGATCCCTTTGACAAACAATAAGCTGCTCTGCGACTCGTAACGTAAGATGTCCGACAAGGCAATGACACCGATAGGCCGACGTTTATGAACCACAGGAAGATGATGCAGGTTGTCTCTGAGCATCATCATCATTGCCTCAAAGACATACGCATTAGAATCGACTATGGTGAGCTCCCGAGTCATGATATTGGCGACAGGTTGATTTGTGTTTAAACCTTGCGCCACGACTTTAATGCGCAAGTCTTTATCACTTAGGATCCCCACAATTTGACCGTCATCATCTTCGGGATCATCGTTGACCGGTTTACTCGGATCGTAAATCAACAAGGCCGAAACTTGTTCTTCGGTCATCAGTCTCGCGGCATCACGAATGGTGCAGGTCAGCTCAACCGACACCAGTTCTCTGAGCAACAACGTTTTGACTTTGGCCGTGGTCAGGTCGTTGTTGTCTGCCTGATCTGACACCGCCTGGATCAGTCCACCGCTGTCATCGGCCTCAAAAAAATCAGCAAATGCCTCATGCTCGTCACAAAATGCTTCAAACAGGGTCACTGGAATGCAGTACACTAAGGTGTCTTCCAGGGCCATCACTGGAAAGCGCACCTTGCGGTTCATCAAAAGACCACGCTGACCAAACAGCCCGCCTTCTGAAATTCGGTTATACAGCTCACCATTTCTGCGGTAAACCTCCACGGATCCGGCCCGTACCACATACAAATTTGAGATCGACTCTCCGTAGTGCAATATTTCGCTACGAGCACGGTAATAGCCAACCTCAACCTCAGAAGCAAGCTGCTTTAGCGCGTGCTCGGGTAAATCATTAAATGGGGGATGTGCAGACAAAAACTGCATGATCTCAAAATGTTCTATTTGCATAATGACCGTTATATGACGCTGATAAACACTATTGTGGGTAATTGCGCAGATGAACGCAAGGTAGGCACCGACTCGCGTTACCCTGTGCATATTTTGTCACACTAATTTTTTACTCTGTGACTTGTAATTATGATGATTTACCATCATATAGAAAGCGTGCTTTGGAAGCTAAAAATACTGCAACTAAACCTATGGTAAAACGCCTTGCTGAAGGAAATGGATCCCACCTGGCGCGTGTAGGCAAACGTATGCAAGTAACATAGCCCACGTTGTACAAGCTGATCCCAGTTTGTGGGCTGCAAACAATAAGTTGAGTATAAGCTTGAGGTTAAAATGAAACGAATCGTGCTATTTTTGATCACCAACCTGGCTGTCATGCTGGTGCTGGGGGTTGTGCTGTCAATCGTCATGTCTGTGTTAGGTCTGTCTAATCGCAGTTATGGCGGCATGCTACTCATTGCCGGAGTGTTCGGCTTTGGTGGTGCGTTTATTTCGCTGTTTATGTCGAAATGGATCGCTAAAAAATCTACCGGGGCCTATGTCATTGAGCAACCCCGCAATGAAAGTGAGCACTGGCTGGTACAAACCGTTGCTAATCAGGCGAAACAAGTGGGTATTGAAATGCCCGAAGTTGCCATTTACGACAGCCCTGAAATCAATGCCTTTGCAACCGGCCCCAGCAAAAACAACAGCCTGGTTGCAGTCAGTACCGGACTACTACACAATATGACTCAGGATGAAGCGGAAGCTGTACTGGCACACGAGGTTTCTCACGTTGCCAACGGTGATATGGTCACGCTCACGCTCATTCAGGGTGTCGTGAATACCTTTGTGACCTTTATCGCTAAAGTATTGGCAAATCTGGTTGACGGCTTTCTTAACGGTGACGAAGAAAACAACGGTGTGAGCTGGACTTATATCATTTTCGATATGATTTTCCAGATCCTGTTTGGCATCCTGGCCTCGGTGATTGTTGCCTACTTCAGCCGTCAACGTGAATTTGCTGCCGACAAAGGCGCAGCCGAATTGGTAGGTGCTCATAAAATGCGCGCAGCCTTGGAACGCCTGCGCCACAACCACGAGTCACAGCTCGAAGGGTCTATGATGGCCTTTGGTATCGCATCGGGCAAGAATTTGTCGGAGATGTTCGCCTCTCACCCGCCACTGGCGCAACGTATTCAGGCGCTAAGTTAAATACAACGAGAAAAAAGGCTTCGCAATGCGAAGCCTTTTTTGTAGATTAAACTACCTATCAGATTACTGGTCAGCTAATTACTTTGCTATCCAGGGCGTCACCGAGACGACTTCACTCAGCGTATTAAAGCGTGCTGCATCATTCTCCCAGTCATCCATCACTTCAAAATGGCAGACCAGCTTATCACAGCTGACCCCGGGTGCCGACAGATTAGGTTCGCTGGCAAACGTCACTTTTACTCCCTTTTGCTGTGGCAGCAAAAAGCCCATCAGTTTGCTGACAAAGAAGCCGGACAGATCCGACAACAGCCCGTCAAACTCATGATGCAACTGATACAAGCGCTGCCTGGTCAAGTGCGCAGTAGTAAAGTACTCTGATTCAATCTGAAATTTGATCTGACAATCATGCTGAGCGTTGAGCGGCTTCGCAACAATCACAGCTTTGTCTTTGTCGAGCTTCTCGCTGAATGGCAGCAACAGCTGGGCGTCTTGGGTATAATTGAGTGGCTGCTCACTGGTTTCAGTGACAATTTTACCTGACTTAAGCTGACAAGGTGCCAGTGATGCAATGTCTACCAGATAAAAATTTACCCGGGCAAATTCAAACTCACCCTTTTCAACTACCTTAAGACGGTCATAAAAGCCATCGTACGAAACCACAAACTCTTCTTGAGCCTGTGCGCCAGTTGCAACCCCAGCCATACCCAGCAAAAGCGCTAACACCCTACTCTTCATCAAAATAAGCCTTATTGTGTCTGATCATATCGTTAAGTTCTTCAATATAATGCACGCCCCGCTCTGAATATGACAAGAGTCCTGCGGTCAACGCCGTAGCTTCAATGGGCTTTTTCTGCTCACGCAACTGCGCACGTGTGGCCCTTAGCTCTTTATACGCATCATGCGTATTGATGTTTCTAAAATACGATTTGACCGATGCCCGCACCGACTGGAAGGCCGCAACTTCATGCACGGCTTCATCGTTTCGACGTTTTGGGATCATCCCACAGCCTTTTCGGTAGCACCATTGACCAAAAAAGTTCAGGCCAATACGCGCAAAACGCGAGGTGCCCCAGGCTGACTCATTAGCCGCCTGCATTAACGCCAATTCTTTAGGGATAATATCTACCCGACGCAATGCTCGTTTTAGATTCTCAACGGAGATGGTGTCATCTTCTATCCTGTAGAGCTTAAACACCTGCTCGATCCTTTGTTGTTGAATATCACTGAGTGGCTCGTCAAACTGCAACATCATCAGGGCAATTTCGATACTGGCACGTTGCTGTAAGATCAGCTCGTTTTCAGCCTCAACATGGGGCTTTATAAAATCAAAAAACCGTTTTTTCTTAGTCGCAATGTCACGAATTTTACCAAACTCCGGCAGTTTAACCTTGTGCAAAGGTTGTTCCACTTCCTTAACCTGAGGTTCCGTCACGACGACTTCTGGCTCGGGTGAGGGTTCTGGGGAAACTGGGGGCTTGACGACAAATGGATACAGGATCGCGAATATTGAAATCGCGGCAATAATAACTTTAACTAGTAAACGCATGATTCTCCTCACACTAGTACCAACTACCAAATCAAAGTGCTGAAAACACTCTTAAATTGGCGTAACTACGCAGGTTTTCTGAAAATCCCTAACAGAATGACCCTGCTGTACTTTGCTCTTTCATTTTCAAATTAGCGGATAATGATAACAAAACTTACCACTAAACGCGAATTTCTGCATTTCATCGTGGCGATGAGTCTTTCCTCAACCCAAATTCGTTCGGCGCTTTAATTTGGGTTTTTCGTTTATCCCCAAGCACAGCAAAGATATACTGAGTATAGCTTAGCGCAATTGAAGGACATCTATGAGCCAGTCACCATGGCAGCAACGACAGCTGGACCAAAATAAATATCGCCCTAACGACAATCGCTCAGCCTGGCAGATTGACCGTTCCAGGATCATTCATGCCGCGGCTTTTCGACGTCTGCAGTCGAAAACACAGATCATGAGTATCGGCGTCAATGATTTTTATCGGACGCGCCTAACGCATTCCCTTGAAGTATCTCAAATAGGAACGGGATTACTGCGCCACCTTAAAGCGCAACATCCGGATTTTAACTGGTTTCCGTCTTCAAGCCTGATGGAAACCATTTGTCTGGCACATGATATCGGGCACCCCCCCTTCGGTCACGGCGGCGAAATCGCTCTCAATTATTTACTGCGTGATCATGGCGGCTTTGAAGGCAACGCACAAACGCTGCGTATAGTTACCAAACTGGAACCCTACTCCAAAGGGTACGGTATGAACCTGACTCGCCGAACTTTGCTCGGCTTTATTAAGTACCCGGCAATCATTGATGAGTTAAGGCTGGCCATTCCACATACCGACCCCAATCAGCGCTTTATTTACACCCAGCAATGGCTGCCTGCCAAAGGGATCTATCATTGTGACAAAGATGTCCTGGACTGGGTCCTCGCGCCGTTTAATCAGGATGACAGGGCCTTGTTGAAAAGTCATGTACCAATCAATGAATACAAAGCGAAAACCCGCTTCAAGTCACTCGACAGTGCCATCATGGAGTATGCCGATGACTTTGCCTATGCCGTTCACGATCTGGAGGACGCCATCGCCACTGAAACCCTGAGTGAGCGAGAGTGGCAACGGTATGCCCTGCCAGAATTACGAAAGATTTCCTCATCTTGGTTAGATAAACATCTGGACAGTATCAGTGAGCGCTTGTTCTCGCACGATGAGTCTCTGCGTAAAGACGTCATTGGCGAGCTGGTAAATCTGTTTATCGTCAACTGTGAACTCAGTATTCAGGACAGCAAATTCAACGACCCGTTACTGCGCCACACCGTCAAGTTGTCAGACGAGTTTGAGGCCATCTTGCGCGTGCTCAAGCACTTTGTTTTTTCAAGACTTATCCGTGACCCGAAAATGCAGCAGATCGAATTCAGTGGACAGAATATGCTGATTGACCTGTTTGGCGCTTTTCAGAGTGACCCCCTGCGCTTACTACCTCATACCACTCAGGAGCATTACGCACTGGCACAGGATGAGACGGCACAAATGCGCGTGCTGGCAGACTATCTGTCGGGCATGACTGATGAATACGCGCGCCGTTGTTATCAGCGTCTGTTCGGCAACAGTCCACTGCAAGCGCCAGTAAAAAACGGCCCGCATATGTGAGCCGTTACTGTGAACCTGGCTAAGTGGGCTTATGGTACCGGAAGTGGATTGAGACGGAGGCGCATCTTTGCTAACGTACCTTTTTTAATGAAGGTGCCTAAAAGATGAGAAATACTGTACCGGAAGCTTGGTATTTGGTGCTATTGGTGGTTACTGTGGTGGTGGTGCCCTTTATAGTTGGTTTGTTGTTCGTGAAGATATACAGGTTCTTCAAACCATTCGAACAAGCTGATCAAGATAGTATTGGCCTTGCCCACCTGACTGAAAATCGAGACGGCTTTTTCAAAATATTTTTTGTTGGGTTGCTGATCTGCCTACCTGTGTTTTATCTTATATATCAAGCTGGCTAACGTTAGCCAGCTTGATATGATAGCCAAACAGCTTGGCCGAACTACAAACCAAACACTACTTTTTCACTTTTCAGCATTCTGCTACTCAGGTAGGTAAACAGTGCGAACAGTGCCAATGTAAAAACCGATGCCACACTCAATGGCGCATATGGCAGTGCATTACCCTTGATAAGCTCAATCATAGCGTATTGCTGCGCAGCGATAGGCAACCACTGTATAGTCTCTGTCGCGATATCGTAGCTGGTCATCATGCTCAGACCAACCGGCACCATGAGTACCATAGTGACGTAGGATTGCGCCTCTTTAAAAGACTTGGCCATGAAGGAAACAAAAATCAACATACTGGCCGACATCAGGGCAATTGGTATTCCGATGATCAAACTCACCACAATAAAACGAATATCCAGAGTTATACTAAAGCCCAGCTGCTCCCAGGCCACCATGGCGTATGCGAATTTAGACACCACTAGTACCAGAGCTAACCCCAGAATTGAAAAAGTGGCAATCGCGGCGACTTTAGCCAACACAATCTGCATACTGCTTAACGGATGGCTCAGCAGCAGCGCCAGTGAATTGCGCTCCCGTTCACCCGCGCTGGTGTCTATACCCAGATTCATTGCAGCGTAAAACACTGCAATAATGATTGACAGGGTCACTATGCCTAGAAACAATCCCCCTTTAGCATCTGGGGTCGCCTGATCGTGGGTCTGCACGTCCAGCGCGCGCATCAAGCCAGGATCGATACCGCGCGCGACCAGGCGCAGACCCGCAACTTCGCTGTTATACCTAAGTAGTGCGGTTTCTAGCCTGCGCACAGATTTAATCAGCTTGCTGTCTGACTTATCAGCAACAATCACTACGGTTGCACTGCGACCATGGGCCATATCTCGCTGATAGTCTTCACTTATCTCCAGGCGGATGGGTTCAACATCGTCCGCGTCACTGTGACTAATTTCAACGCTGTCCAGATACTGAACCAGATTCGGTGCACGAGCCGCGCCCTCAATGGTAATTTTTAACGCTTCAGGTGACGCCATTTGTTGCAACAAGATTGAGAACAGCAGACACATTACGATGGGTGCACCAAACGCATAATACAACCCAGCCATCACTGAACGCTTGTCACGATATGCATCTAGCAGTTCTTTTTTGAATAAGATATTGACTTGTCTCATCATGCCGCAATCCCCTCATCACTGCCTATCAGCACGATAAATGCTTCTTCCAGACTCTCTTTACCTGTTTGCTCACAAAGCTGTTCAGGTGTGCCCTGTGCAACCACTTTACCTTTTGCCATCACGACTACATGGTCACACAGTGCTGCAACCTCTTGCATTACATGGCTTGAAAACAGCACACAATGGCCCTGTTCTTTGAGCATCAGCAAAAGCTCTCTGAGTACGCGGGTACTCATTACGTCCAGCCCGCGAGTCGGCTCATCCAGAATGATGTTGCGCGGCTGATGAACAATTGCCTGAGCCAGTGCCGTTTTCATGCGCTGACCCTGAGAAAATCCCTGGCAGCGTCTGTCAGCAATATCGGTCATTTTCAACTGCTCGATAACACGTTGAGTCGCCGCTTTTGCCGCGGTTTTCGTCATACCACTCAACTGCGCATAAAACTCAATATATTCTCTGGGTGTCAGGCGTTCATATAAACCACAAGGGTCAGGGAATAGACCCAGCTGTTGTTTTGCGCCCATGGGATCTTCGTGAACCTTTATTCCATCGATCTCAGCGTACCCGTCGTCAGCTTGCAGCAAACCAAACACGGTTCTCAGGCAGGTTGTTTTACCTGCCCCGTTTGGCCCCAATAATCCGGTGATATGGCCGTTTTCGGCACTAAAGCTCAGACCATCCATCGCGTTCACCGAAGCAATTTGTTTTTTAAGATTATGTACTTTGATCATGTTACGGCTCCTGGCTTGCCACTGCGGGGCCATTGGGGTTCATGAAATAGCGCCTGACGGTGGCCTTTTTTAAACAGCTTTCATCTAATTCTCTGGGATCACCTTGATTAATAAATTCAGCTACCAGTTTGTCGGCACAACTTTGCCCTGCCACACCATGCGTTGCCTCATCAGCAACCAGGTGTCGTGCGTTAGTCATATTAATCATCGCCAGCTCGGCCCAGCTTGGAGGCGTTGCAGGATCGAGCCCACCAGACAACAGTAAGGTAGGAATATCTGTACTGAGCGGCTGATAAAAGTCTTTTGTGACCGCATTGACCTGCCATATCGGGCAACTGGCATCGAGTGACGCCATCATCAGGCGTCCAAAGTAACTGTTGGCAAAACGTGACCTTGATTGCGCTGTAAGTGCAGGCCAATCTTCACCGCAGACGATTGCACTGTGCATACCCATCGCCAGCGAGCCAACTGCCGAATCACTGCCCATCAGGCCAACTAAAGGTAAATAGTTGCCTTTTACCGCCTCACTAATGGCTAGCGGCACTAGGGCACGCGTGGTATGACTATAAAGCGCCATACGAATGGCTGAACGTACTTTGCTTTGTGTCAACACCAGCGTGATGAGGTTGTGCATTCTGGGGTGTGGCACCTGCACCCTGGCTGGTTGCGCTATCAGCATGTCAAGCAGCGTCTGATACTGTTGTGCTAGTTGCGGATACTGACGGTTACATTCTTCGCTGTCAGAACAATCAGAGAAGATCGCCTGCAACGAGTCATCTATGGCCTCACCTATCGCAATCAGACTTTGCTGCATAGGTACCACGCCATCGAGTGTCGCACTCGCCACCGCTTCTGGGTAGCGACGCATATACTCTTGTGCGATACGCGTGCCATAAGACGCCCCAAAGAGGTGAAGTTTTTTGTATCCCAGCTCGAGGCGTACCGCTTCAAAATCCTTGACTGCCGCAGCTGTAGTAAAATGGCTGAGATCAGTATTAAGCTTGGTTTTACACTTCTGGGTTTCTTCACGACTGTATTCAAAAATAGGCAGCGCATCATCATTAAAGGCAAACTGCGCCTCAAGAGGATCCATATCACACTGAAGCAAACTAGATTTACCGGTACCACGTTGATCAACCAAAATAATGTCCCTCTCTTCGCGGGCATAACGCAGGACACGTGCAAAGACGGCCGCAACATCAATGGCTGATTGCCCCGGCCCGCCTGCGAATGCCAAAATGGCTTCTGTTGGATGGACCTGCTTAATAGCGGGGATCACGGCATAGTGTATGCTGATCTGTTCACTGTTATTTTCCGATAAGGGCTGCGCCACACTGCCGCACTGCAGCTGATCGGCAAGTCCCTTGGCATAGCAAGGAGTCAGGCCAGCTACATCAACCGTTGCGCCATGGCTGGCAGCTCCACTGAGCAGGCCAACAGCAATCAGGCTGTGTCTGAATAGTGTTCGGAATCGTCCGCGATTATTTTTCATTGTACCGTCCTTTTCAGTGCCCGTTGGGCCTGTATTCGTCAGATAGGGTCGAGTATATCATTGTTATGTGCGCAGTTCCCTAATCAAAAACAGTCGATTAACCTTAAAATCATATTCACTTATCTTTAAGAGTGATTTATTTCGTTGTTCTTTTTTTGCGTTTTAGTTTAAAAATTCACTGTGACGAAACGTTACACTAAACACAAAAGGAAACATCAATGAAACTATTTTCAGCCCTGGCGAGCTGCTTTTTAGCCGCTACTTTAACTTCAACCACAGTTGCTGCAGATGACTCGCAACTACAAAGTGCACCAGCTAGCCTAGTTGCAGAGCTGACACAAATGTGTGTTGAATGGGCTCAGGATGACGAAGTTGCAACCGATGCGCTACGTCAATACGTTTTGCAGTGTGTTAACGAGGAGCTCTCTTCCAGCGGCTACGTGGCCGTGACAGAAGTCGACATCTAATACTCTAAGAACAAAAAAAGGCCAGTTTTTGCTGGCCTTTTTGTTTTCAATCAAAGTGTAACCAAACTGGTTACTTTGATTTAGCGCTCTTACGCTTTTTCTCTTCCTCAACCCACTTACCGTTTTCGTAGGTTGCTTTCCAGCCTGTGGCTTTTCCTTCTACTTCCGTCATCACATATTGCGATTTAGTTTTACGAGAGTACCTTACTACGGCCAGGTTGCCATCACCATCTTGCTCTGGTGCATCCGCCAGATAATAGAACTTAGGCGAAATGCGATCTCTGAAGCGTTTAAGTTCAGCCACTTTAGGCGCACGCGTTTCCCTGGATTTAGGGAAGGTATGCGCTGCAAGGAAAATACCCGATGCACCATCACGAAGCACAAAGTAGGCTTCTGACTTCTCACACGGCAGTTCAGGCAAGTGTACTGGATCTTCTTTAGGTGGTGCAGGCTCACCACTTTTCAGCAGCTTACGCGTGTTTTTGCAGTCTTCACTGGTACAGTCAAAGTACTTGCCGAAACGGCCTGACTTCAGCTGCATGTCTGAGCCACACTTGTCGCACTCGATGACCGGCCCGTCATAGCCTTTAATCTTGAAGCTGCCTTCCTCAATCACGTAGCCACTACAACCCGGGTTATTACCACAGACGTGTAGCTTGCGCTTTTCGTCAATTAGATAAGAGTCCATCGCGGTTTCACACTTAGGACAACGCTTCATCTGTCTCAGGCTTTCAGTTTCTGCGTCTTCTACATCGGCATCAACTGCTTCATCACCGGGGATGAGGTTCATGGTCGTCGTACAGCGCTCTTTTGGCGGTAAATTGTAGCCAGTACAACCCAGGAATACCCCGGTAGAAGCTGTCCTGATCCCCATCTTACGACCACAGGTTGGACAGTCGATGTCGGTCTCAACCATGACATTCTGACGCATGCCGCCTTCGGCTTCGTCTTTACCAGCCAGTTCTAGCTGGTTAGAAAAATCGGCGTAGAATTTATCAAGTACCTGAGTCCAGACACGATCCCCCTCAGCGATTTCGTCCAGACGATTTTCCATTTTAGCGGTAAAATCAAAGTCCATCAGTTCGTCGAAGTTTTCGATCAACCGGTCGGTGACAATCTCACCCATCTTCTCAGCATAGAAACGGCGGTTTTCAACTCGCACGTAACCACGATCCTGAATGGTCGAGATGATTGACGCATAAGTAGATGGACGGCCAATGCCTCGTTTTTCCAGCTCTTTAACCAAACTTGCCTCACTAAAGCGTGCCGGCGGTTTAGTAAAGTGCTGCTTAGGATCCAGTGCCTGCAACTGCACAGTATCACCTACCGCAACGGCTGGCAGTGCCTGTTCCTCTTCGTTTTTCTTACGTACTGCAGGCTGAACACGTGTCCAACCGTCAAAACGCAACACGCGGCCGCGTGCTTTGAGCGTGTAATCGCCTGCACCTACAGTGATATTGGTCAGGTCGTATTCTGCTGGTGTCATCTGACAAGCGACAAACTGACGCCAGATAAGCTCATAGAGCTTCTTAGCATCGGCATCAACGCCTTCAACATGCCCGGAAAGGATTTTGACATCAGAAGGACGGATCGCCTCGTGCGCTTCCTGAGCATTGTCTTTGGCACTGTATTTAATTGGCGCACCAGGTAAGTACTTGTCACCAAAGTTATCCAAAATATAGCCGCGGGCCATTTCAACCGCATCATTAGATAAGTTGGTTGAGTCTGTACGCATATAGGTAATGTAACCCGCTTCGTACAAACGTTGTGCCAGCATCATGGTCTTTTTCACCCCGTAGCCCAGACGGGTGCTCGCCGCCTGCTGCATAGTTGAGGTAATAAAAGGTGCGCTGGGACGGCTCTTACTGGGTTTCTCTTCAACCTTAACAACCTGATACTGTGCTTTTTGCAGCTCAGCAACGGCTTTATTTGCTTGCGTTTCGTTGAGTGGTTTGAAGGCTTCACCCTGATACTTAGTCACGGCAAAGCGGACGTCTTGGTCTGCCAGCGCTGTGTCTGCATGAATATCCCAAAACTCTTCCGGGATAAACGCTTTAATTTCACGCTCACGTTCTACCAACAAACGAACAGCCACAGACTGAACACGACCAGCTGATAATCCACGCGCGACTTTTTGCCACAACAAAGGAGATACCATAAAGCCCACAACGCGGTCGAGGAAACGTCGTGCCTGTTGCGCATACACCATGTCAGTGTTTAACTGTCCGGGTGCCTCAAACGCCTGTGTAATAGCATTTTTAGTGATTTCATTAAATACAACACGTTTGTATTTACTTGCATCTGCACCAATCACTTCTTCCAGGTGCCACGCGATAGCCTCTCCCTCTCTATCCAAATCGGTTGCGAGATAGATGGTGTCTGCATTTTCTGCGAGCTTAGCCAGTTCTTGTACGACTTTTTCTTTGCCAGGTAGCACTTCATAGTGCGGCTCCCAGCCTTTTTCCGGGTCTATTCCCATGCGGGCAACCAGGTTCGCGTAATCTTTCTTCTTTCTATATTCAGCCTTTTCCTCTGGCGACATCTTTCTCACTTCAGCGGGAGATTTTGTTGCCAGGCCTTTAGTTTTACCTGCGCCTGAGGTTGGAAGATCACGGATATGACCAACACTGGATTTCACAATGTAGTCTTTACCCAGGTACTTATTGATAGTTTTTGCCTTTGCGGGAGACTCTACGATTACTAGCGATTTGCCCATAGCTGCCTATTTGACTTCTGTCTGGTTGTTGCCCTTCATTGGGCGCGATTAAATATAGGTATATCCACAAATACCTATTGTTACAAGCTTTTCATTCGATCTTTTCGCCAAGCAGTGATTTTATGAACAATTGTTGTTGCTAATTTACCCAGGCGTATAGATTGCTTGATGGAAAGGGCGAATATAGCGGATATGAAAGGAATTTCAAGGGTTAAAGAAAAAGGGCCAATAATTTGGCCCTTGTCTTGACGTTGTTAACCAGCGTCTACAACTGGTATGGAATGGGTAACTACCACAGAGCCCTGCCCATCGATGGGTGATGGAATAGTGAACGTAATAGTTAGATTACCGTTGGTTTTACTATTGGAAGCGGTCTCTCTCGACACCGTTACAATTGCCTTTTTAATACCATATAAGTCAGCACTATTAACTATAGTATCCACCTGTTGTACGGCCACGGCACCATTGTCGGCTGTAATATTGATAGTAGTGCCTGTAGGCAGAGAATTACCAAAAATATCGGAATAGTAAATTTCTACATCAACTTTGTCGGTCCCTGTCGCAGCAGTCTCCGCTGGATCGTATTCATTGAGGTCTATGCCTCCAATGTCACAGTAATTGGGATCTTCAGTTTCTTCTAAGTAAAGCAGGCCATTTACGGGCCGTTCAACCTTGATTGTTTCACCGGGGTTATCGGGATCTGCCACGTCAAATTCACTTACACAGGCAACGCCATCTCCCCCGATATGACTCCTTGCCACAACAAACCTTACGTAAGGTACATCTCCGGCAATCACCAACTCCAGATCTCGGCGAACATCGACTAAGTCTTTTGAACACAAGCCAGCCTGTTCAGCCACTTCACTACACAGTAAGCCATTATATTTGCCATCCGCAGCTGTATATGCAAAGTCATTATTGGCATCAAGGTAAGTTTCATTGTGACCACCGGTACTGGTGCCAAACTCACATTTGCCAGCTTCACCAGGATCATTACAATTCACAGCATCGAATACACCGTTTCTATTGTGATCGACAAAAGCCTCTGGTAAATCAAATGAGCTGAAAAATTCTCCCTCATCGAAAACACCATTTGTACGAATAACATCACCACTACTCGGCTTATCTATAAAGCTCTCCTGGCCCTTGGCTGTTGCCATGACCGTAACACGGCCACCTCTGACAACTGGTAATAAATTGTTGTCATTGTTGTAGTCAAACGTACTCGGGAATCCATTAATACAGGGTACGGGGCTACCTCTGTAAGTGTCACATACGTCACCGACAGTATTGCGCCAGGTAGCACTGTCGTTGTAAGGGAACTCTCCCTGCTTTCGCCATTGTACTGTGCAAACGCCGTCAATGATCGCACACTGATAAGACGGCGTGCCGCCGGTGCCATCTATACTACCAACTACACCCGCTTCAGCTGTCACACTGGCAACCAGATTGTCACCGGTTAACTGGTTAAACTGATCACCAAAGAAAACCGAGATATTCGTCGTTACACCAACTGAGTTCAACGCATTCAGAACCAGATTATCTGCTGCAATATCAAAGCTGTTTTGATCAGGTACACCCGAAGAAAGCACGATGCCTGACGACACAGCGTTAACAGGGTCTTCTATCTCCTCTCCAGGCTCCGCAGAACTGATAAGTTTAAATGTGAAGCCTTCATTTTCCTGAAGTGGCTTACACCTTGGGTGAGAACTATCAGCCGCGCACTGATCAATGACTGATTGCCAACAGGTTGGAAATTGATTGTTCTGTCGAAACTTTTCAATAGTATCATCAGCTATATAGCACGCCTCTACAACGATATCGCCAGGTACAACGCCTGATTGAACGGTTGTTTGTGCAAACCCTTCACTGTCAGTGCTTCCCCTATAGTTGGTCAGCTCTGCAGAACCAGTCAAGTCAGCCAATCTGAACTCAATGTACTTTTGTTTTAAAGGCCTGTCGTCGGTGTCCAGTAATTTGAACTTAACCGTTGAGGTAGTCGGCGTAGCACCCACACCAGGTGGCAAAGCTATAAAGGCATTCGATGCTTCTATAAACTGAATCGCTTGTACGGGCGCATCACTTACTGTAAACGTGTAGCTCTCAGGATCATTCACACCGCCGCCTGAGGTTACTGTAGCGACTATTGTATCGTTGCCACTGCACCCCTGGGCTCTGTAGGTAGAAGAAGCACTGCCATTTTTGGAACGCACCTGTTTATCAATGGTCGCTAACCCTTCATCTGCGCACGTTGATGTAAACTCAACGTCGACCGCCTGAGTATACTTAGATTCATCCCCTCGATCTTCGTCGGTAAAAACCGTGGCAGTAAGAATAAAGCTGTCACCCGCAGGTAAAACCGGTGTATCAAGTGAACTACTTAAACTCAGATACAAATCCTGGATCCCAACAGAGAAGTTTTTTACGCCGGTATCATCTTTATACTTTGCAGTAATTGAACCTGCACCACCGGAATCACCGGGTTGCAGTTTCAGCAATGCGACACCCTGCTGGTCCGTCAGTACCTGCCCTGAAGAAGGCAATACCTGGCCTTTATCTGTTTCCACCGTGACAATGGCATCCTCTACCGCTATAGAAGTTGCAGTACTTGTAAGCTTTATATACACATCGACAAGTTCGGTAGATGGTACATTGGTAATTGGGTCTGGACATGTAGCCAACGCTTCCGGAGTGATCCCGTCAGTTGCACGAAGCGCATCCCAGTCATCCGGGCAGCCGACCAGTAACAAAATATCAAACTGGTAGTCACCCGTTTCTTCAAAAATAGCCCCTTCTGAAGCAAACGTCACTCTGGGTGTTGAAAACGCACCATATTCAGCGTAGATTTCTCCAATCCCATCTTGTGTCGTTGGAGCAATGATAATCGACGCTCTACCGTCACTGTTTGTCACTGCGCGACCATTTTGTGGCAACATAGTCGCGACATTGTCGGTCGTAAACGTCACTAATTGCCCACTCAATGGCTGCCCATCTTCAACCAGTAATACGGTCACTTTGGCATTGTTATCTTTTGCAAGTCTGTTATTGCCATTAATTTGCGTTGAGATTGGAGTGCCATCATCGCTAAGGATGTCTACAATCGAGATATTCACACCGCCGTCACCTGCGCTGTTAAAATTGAAGTTTTGGGTGACGACTTCGCCGTTATTCGCTTCATATCTCGCAGTTACTCGCCCTGCGCCCGACACGGAATTGTCTGACAACGTGATAGTTGCAATACCTGCACTGTTCGTCAGTACAGAGCCAGATGAAGGATTGAGTACCCCAAACTCATTAACAGTCAGCAGCACATTGGCATTTCCGATTGCGTCACCATTTAGAGACAAAGTTGCCTGTATCGTCAATGGGTTTTGCGCCGAAAGCGCATTTGACGTTTGGCCTTGTGCATTAAAGCCAATGAGGGTGAGCTGTAAGCCACTCGCTCCAAAGTTTGGATCGGAATCTGAATAATACCTGGCCGTATTGGTCACTGCTGCTGCGCCTTCACCAAATGTCGCTGTAACTTCGCCCCAGCCTTTTATAGTGTTAGGTATCAAAGTGATTCTAGCGGTGCCCGTAGTATCCGTGTTGCTTATACCATCAGACGGAGAAGTTACTGCTTTGCTTCCACTTGAAACCGTTACCAGTTCATTGCTCAAAGGCTGCCCGTCTTCCAGTAAAGTAACAACCACTTCCCCTTGTTTATTTGCGCTTAGCGGGTTGGCTTCATTGATAGTATTTTCATCTGCATCTTGAACCGCCACCATTAGTTGAATACCAGCACCTGCAGCAACACCAGCAGAGTAATAACGTCCAGAAGCTGATGCGGTATCATCATTGTCAGGGTCTTCGTAATCTACAGTGAAAGGTTCCCACCCTCGTGAGTCATTAACTGAAATTTCGAGCTCAGCAAGGCCGGCTGCATCTGTTACTGCTGTGCCACTATCCGTAATATTGGCTAGCAACAACTCACTCACTGTAACCAATTTGTTGTCAAGAGGCTGACCATCTTTACGCAAAGAAACTTTGATTAACCCCGTTTTGCTGACACTGAGCGGGTTTTCCTTGTTTATCTCTGCACCCGCACCATCTACCACTTCGACTGTCATCTGCAGGCCACCATCACCTATGGCAGCATAAGGAACAGAGCCATTGACAGTGCTTTCGCCGACTTCAGCGGTAGCTGTAATAGTACCCGCTCCTCCAGCACCATTTGCTGTGATAGTGACTTTTGCCTCACCATTGCTGTCTGTCAGCTGTGATCTGTCAGTTGCAAAGTTAGAGAACTCATCGTTGCTAAAAGTAATCAGGTTATTGGCAACAGGGGCCCCATCGTTTGTGAGTTTTGCTGTGACTGTGATTGGATTAGTCGTACTCAGGCTGCCGCCACTTTCCGAGCTCGTACTTAACACCAACGCATAATCTGTGTCGGTACTGCCACCTCCCGAGGTGTCTTTTTCAATCGAACCACCGCCACCACAGGCGATCATCAGCAAACTGAGCAAAGTAATACTAAACCAGCGCATCAGAGACATTTTCGATTCTCCCTAGCAATCTAATAATTTTGAGTTATTTTCACCATGTTAACCCAATTGTGGATGTAAAATCACAAATTTTTAGCGGCTGTCATCGATTTTTTCTGTTCATATTCAACTATCCTGTTAGGCTATAGCGATTTTGTAAAATGTAAGTGTTAGGACGATGTCAAAGGCTATGTCACAAAACAAAAAAATGAGCCTAACTACCCGTATCATGCTGGGCATGGTTTTGGGTGTTATTCTGGGTCTGTTGATACAAACCATTCTGGGCGATAAGCCCGAAGTTGCGATTCCTCTGGGCCTGTTCGATTTGCCAATCAAAGGCTTTTTCGTAGACGGACTGTTCCACATCGGTGGGCAAATTTTTATCGCCAGTTTGAAAATGCTGGTTGTTCCTTTGGTCTTTATTTCTCTGGTGGTCGGTACCTGTAGCCTGAGCGATCCTAAGAAGCTGGGTCGTCTGGGTGGTAAGTCCATTTTACTTTACCTCTCTACCACAGCCATCGCAATTACTGTGGCTATTTCTCTTGCCCTGCTGGTTAGCCCGGGTGGAGGCGTCGCAATTCCGACTACGGCGACCTTCGATGCACAGCAAGCACCAACGCTGGCACAGGTCATTATTGGCATGTTCCCGACTAACCCTATCAATGCAATGGCCAGCGGTAAGATGCTCCAGGTGATTGTCTTTGCTCTGCTGTTTGGTATTGCCATGGCGTTGAGTGGCGATGCGGGTAAACGTTGTGCCAAGGTGTTTGAAGATTTGAATACTGTGGTACTTAAGCTGGTTACCTTGCTGATGAACCTGGCCCCTTACGGTGTATTCTGTCTGATGGCCAAGTTATTCACCACCATTGAAATGGACTTGATTGTAGAACTTGGTAAGTACTTCCTGGTGGTGGTTGCTGCCTTGCTGATCCACGCCTTTGTTAACTACAGTATTTTGCTTAAAGTGCTGACCGGTCTGAGCCCACTCACTTTCCTGGCCAAGATGAAAGATGCGTGTATGTTTGCATTCAGTACCTCAAGTTCAAGTGCCACTATGCCAGTAACATTAGAAACCGCGACGAAAAAGCTTGGCGCACATAACTCTGTAGCCTCTTTCACAGTCCCGCTCGGTGCGACCATCAACATGGATGGCACTGCCATTATGCAGGGTGTGGCAACCGTGTTTATTGCCCAAGTCTTTGCTGTTGATCTAACTCTGAGCGACTATTTGATGGTTATTCTGACTGCCACGCTTGCCTCTGTTGGTACAGCAGGTGTACCAGGCGTAGGTCTGATTATGCTGGCCATGGTACTGAATCAGGTTGGCCTGCCGGTAGAAGGGATTGCCATCATTATGGGCGTAGACCGGCTGCTGGATATGACTCGTACTGCGGTGAATGTGACTGGCGACTGTATGGTCACCTGTGTGGTCGCAAAATCCGAAGGAGAGCTGGATATTGATGTGTTTAACGACGCCGATGCCGCCAAAGATCTGGAAGAAAACATGGATTTGGAAAAGCTGTCTAAAAAAGCTTAACTGAACACATAAACAAAAAAGGCAGGTCGCCTGAGCGCCCTGCCTTTTTTATGTCCATTTATCTAAGCTATTTTTTGTCGTGAATTGCATCCAGACGAGTCAACAGACTGGAAGTATCAAACCGACCTCCACCCAGCGCCTGAACATCCGCATAATACTGATCAACCATAGCGGTCAGTGACAGTGATGCACCATTACTGCGAGCTTCATCCAACGCAATGCCTAAATCCTTACGCATCCAGTCGACGGCAAAGCCAAAATCATACTCACCCGCGAGCATGGTTTTATAGCGGTTTTCCATCTGCCATGACCCTGCAGCTCCTTTGGCAATGGTCTCTACCACTTTTTCACCATCCAGTCCTGCCTGTTTGGCAAAGTGCAGGCCTTCAGCCAACCCCTGTACTACACCAGCAATACAAATCTGATTGACCATCTTGCACAACTGACCTGAGCCCACTTCTCCCAACAACTGGCTAAAACGGCTGAAAGCCGCCATTACGGGTTGCACACGTTCAAATACGTCGGGCTCGCCGCCTACCATCACGGTTAATACCCCATTTTCCGCGCCAGCCTGACCACCCGATACAGGCGCATCCAGGAAAGCCACACTTTGAGCTGCAGCACGCTCAGCAACTTCACGCGCTACTTTTGCAGACGTGGTCGTATGGTCAACTAATACCGTATTTGCTTCCATCCCAGCCAAAACGCCGTCTTCACCGTACACCACAGATCTGAGATCGTCGTCATTGCCTACGCACATAAAAACCAATTCTGCACCAGCGGCGGCTTCCTTGGGTGTCGGGGCGTATGCTCCCTCGTATTGTTCGGCCCAGCGCTGTGCTTTAGCGGTCGTGCGGTTGTATACAGTGACCTGATGACCTGCTTGTTGTAAGTGGCCGGCCATGGGGTATCCCATCACCCCCAATCCGATGAATGCGACTTTGACTGACATAAATTTGTCCTATTTGGCTGTTAAGCTAGAAAGATGGAGTTGTTATACCTGAGCCATCTAAGCATGGCAAATGAAAAATACCAGCTATGAATCAATTGATTAAAAAGAAAAAACATCAAGGAGCCTGACAGGATGGAGAACATATATCGTTTCAGCGTGAAACTACTGAATGGCGAGACGCTTACACTCAGATCCTTGCAAGGCAGACCCGTATTGATTGTCAATATCGCCAGTAAGTGTAGCTTTGCCCCTCAACTCAGTGCGCTGGAAAAGCTCTATAAAAAGTACCATCCGATGGGACTCGAAATTATTGCTTTTCCCTGCCATCAATTTGGCCGCAATGAACCGCTTGAAAACGAAATGCTCAGAGAGTTTTACCAGTCGCATTTTAATCTCAGTTTTCATATTTCAGAGAAAGTCCTGGTCAATGGCCCAGATGCCCATCCACTCTTTAATTACCTCAAGGTAAACACCCGAGGAATAGCGCAAAACCGCGCGATTAAATGGAATTTTACTAAGTTTTTAGTAAACTCAGAGGGCGTGTTGTTGTCCCGCTATGCACCCAGGACAAAACCCGAAACCTTAAAATCGATAATAGAGAGTCAAGTGTCCAATGAGAGTCGCCCTATTCAGTTCGCAAAAGTATGAGCTGCCATTTTTTGAGCATGCACTGAACCAGTTTCCTGATATTGAGTTTGAGTTTTTTGAGCAAGCACTGAACGATAAAACCGTTGCACTGGCGCAAGGGTTTGATGCCATTTGTGTGTTTGTGAACGATCAGGTTGATGCCAATGTGCTGGCCGAACTCGCTGAGCTGGGCGTTCAGAGTGTCGCACTGCGTTGTGCAGGCTTTAACAATGTCGATATCGAAGCGGCCCACGCCCTGGGCATTAAAGTCGTACGTGTGCCAGCCTACAGCCCTGAAGCCGTGGCCGAGCATTGTATTGCCCTGATGCTGACACTGAGCCGTAAAACTCATAAAGCCTACAACCGGGTACGAGAAGATAACTTTGATCTCAACGGTTTACTGGGTTTTAACCTGCACAACAAAACCGTCGGTATCATTGGCTGTGGTAAAATCGGCCAGGCCCTGGTTGCTATTCTCAACGGCTTTGGTGCGCATGTGCTGGTGTACGACCCGAATATCGGGGAAGGCTCTTACACTCAGGTTTCACTGGATATGCTGCTTGAGCAAAGCGACATTATCACCTTGCACTGTCCACTGACAGAGGCCACGCATCACATGATTGACGACGCGGCATTTGACAAAATGAAACAGGGCGTGATGCTGATCAACACCAGCCGCGGTGCGCTGGTAGACAGCAAGGCCTGTATTCGCGCCTTGAAATCCAGAAAGCTCGGCTACCTTGGCCTGGACGTGTATGAACAGGAGTCGGAACTGTTCTTTAAAAACCGCAGCGATGAAGTCATACAGGACGATGTCTTTATGCGCCTGGCAAGCTTTCAGAATGTGCTTATCACAGGGCACCAGGGCTTTTTCACCAAAGAAGCCTTAAGCGAAATCGCCCACACCACAGTGACTAACCTCAACGCCATTCGTACGGGGCAGGCGCTGGAAAATCAGGTTTGATTTACATCTACAAAAAAGCCTGGCATCGCCAGGCTTTTTTGTATTCAAACAACTGCTGTTACTTAAAGAAAGCCACATTAGCAAAAACAGCTGTCATCAGCACCGGGCAGACAAAGCGTACATACTGGGCAAACCAGTACATCTTGCCACTGCATTCCAGTGCCAGCTGGTTACCACGACGCCATACCCAGCCTACCGTGATAAAGTAGAACAAGCCCATCAGTGGCAACTGATAATGGGTTAAAATCTGGATCACCAGGCCAAACAGCCAGTCAAAATTAAGAATAATAGCGCCTGAGCTTATCAACAGTACAAAGGTCACCAGCCAGGTTGCCTGACCACGCTTAAAGCCATGATTTTCAACCAGGAACGACACCGGGATTTCGGTTGAAGAAATCGTGGATGTCAATGAGGCTATCGACATCAGCACAAAGAACGTCAGTCCGACGAACAAACCTATCTCGCCCATGGTTGCAAACAGCTCTGGCAGAATGGCAAAGATAAGCCTGCCCTCACCAACCAGTTTGCCATTTTGGAACACTTCCACACCATTATTCTGGGCAATAAATAAAGCCGGAATGATCAAAAGCCCTGCCAGAAAAGCCACGCCAGTATCCAGCATCGCAACGCTAAAAGTCAGTTTTGGCAGGTTTTCATTTGGTCTCAGGTAAGAGCCATAAATCATCATACAGCCAACCCCCAGAGACAATGAGAAAAACGCCTGTCCCATGGCGGCAATGATCAACTCAGGATCGCCTATTTTGCTAAAATCGGGCACAAGGTACGCTTTAAACCCGGCAGCAGCACCTTCTAACGTACCCATATACGCAATCAGCGCCACCAACAGCATAAGTAGCACTGGCATAAGTCGACGTGACCAGGTTTCAATTCCCGACTTCACCCCCTGTAAAATAATGCCGGCCGTCAGCAACAGCATCAGTGGGGTAAAGATAAAATTCCGTAAGGTCGAATCACCGGACAGAAAAGCGCTGGCTTCATCCCAGCCAACTAAACGTGCAAGCGGCTCGAGCGAATGTGCCAACATCCAGCCGGCTACAATAGAATAGAAACTGAGCATCACAATGGCACCGGCAAGGCCGATGTAACCCGCAGATGCACCAATTTTAGGCTGCTTTTCCTGCCAGGCTTGTTTCAATGCTTTAACCGGGTTGGCTTGTGCCTGATGGCCCAAATACAACTCGGTGTACAAAGCCGGTAATGCCAGTAAGAAAATAACGATAAAATAGACCAGCAAAAACGCCCCACCACCGTGGTTCGCTGCCTGAGTGGGAAACCCCCAAATATTACCAAGTCCGACTGCCGCACCGGCTGCCGCTAACACAAAGCCCAGACGGCTTTGAAAACCTTCACGCACTTGAGCCATAATCGAATGCCAAGTTAATTATTGTTGTAGACTGGCGATTATACGCACTTGTAAACAAATTGCGAGTGTCAGTTAGAGCAAATCGGAACAGCCAGAAATGGCGCGCATTTGCGCGCTCAAATCAGGACGGTATTGTGCTTACTGACATGATGTAGCAAACCCATAAACACCTCAGAACCTGGCTTAAAAACTCGAACCGGGCGTCTTTAAAAAAGCCAGCTCCTCTTCACTCGACGCCCGCCCTAAAATGGCGTTGCGATGGGGGTAACGGCCAAACTGTTCAATGATTTTTTTGTGCGCCAGCTCAAACTCGTAATTCGGCAAGGACTTAAACAAGGCATCTGCCTGCTGATGTACTTTAAGGCTCTCACTGTGCATGAAAGGTAAGTACATAAAGGTGCGCTGGGTTTTCTCCAGCTGTTGATCAAAGCCCTTTTCAATGGCATGTTGTGCCAGGCACAATGCCAATGGGTCGCTGGCAAAGGCAGCGGGTGTATCACGGAACATATTGCGGGAAAACTGATCCAGTACAATGATCTCGCACAGCGCCCCGACCGCAGTTTTGCGCCATTCGGTCAGCTCCCCGGCCATGGCCTGCTGGTGCAATTGTGCAAATCTGGCTGTAATTTTGTTATCAAACTGAGTCGATTTTTGCCACCAGTCCTGCTCCTGACATTCAACAAACCAGAACTGATAAATTTCCTGATATTCCATGGACACACCTGTGAGTAAGTAATTTTGCTTTCAGAGCGAGTATTACCCGCTCCTGATAATGTGTCCAGTCAGACTTGGCATCCGCCTGGTTTATGCCACTTCCAGTAAACGGCTATGGATAGCCTGAACCACGGCGTCCGATTCGGCTTGCTCAACCAAAAAGCACAGGTTGTGGCGACTCGCCCCGTGGCAGATCAAGCGAATATTAAAATCTGCCAATACCTGCATCAGGCTGGCTTCGCCATGACGCAACTGAATTTCAGAGCCAATCATAGCCACCAGGGTCAGGTTGTTCTCAACACTAACCTGGCAAAACTCACCCAGCTCATCCAGACACGCCTGCGCCAGTTCCGGACGCGTGGCATTGGGGGCATTGTCGAGTGTCAGTGCCACGCTGATCTCCGAGGTCGTAACCAAGTCAACCGAGATATTGTGTGCGCTTAAAATAGTGAAGATGCGTGCCAGGAAACCACTGGCTAACAACATTTCAGGGCTTTTCAGGGTCAACAAGATTTGATTCTTACGCTGAGTTACTGCGCGAATACCTGGTTCAGAGCGGTTGTTCTTTTCAATCCAGGTGCCACCGGCATGGGGATCTCTGCTCGAGCCAACAAACACCGAAATGCCACTGCGACTGGCCGGCAAGATGGTGGCCGGGTGCAATACTTTGGCGCCGAAGGTGGCCATTTCGGCAGCCTCATCAAAACTCAGCCGGGCAATCGGCCGTGCTTTGTGGCAAAGACGCGGGTCGGTGCTGAAGATACCCACAACATCCGTCCAAATGTGTACGCTTTGCGCCGCAATAGCCTCTGCCAGTAGCGCCGCACTGTAATCCGAGCCACCCCGTCCTAATGTGGTGGTTTGACCCTGATTATCGCTACCGATAAAGCCCTGAGTCACGACTACCTGCTGTGAAAGCTGCGGTGTCAGATGGGTCATGGCTGCGTCGCGCGTTGCAGCCACATCGGGTACGGCTTTACCAAACTGACGGTCGGTTTTCAGCACCTGGCGTACATCAAATCGGCCACTGGAAACGCCTAAATCTCTGAGTACCTGAGTGAACAGATAAGAAGAAAAACGCTCGCCAAAGCTCAGCATTTCGTCACATTGCTGTGCATCCAGCGCAGGTAATTGAGCCAGCGTATAAAAAGCCTCTTTTGTTTCATTAAAACCCGCTTCCAGGTCTGTATCGAGTGTCAGGCATGCCAGAATGTCCTGCTGGATCTCCATCACAGACTGAAACAGCGCCTCGCGCTCAGCCGCATCGACTTTTTGCTGTGTCAGGGTCACCAGGTGATTGGTCACACCGGCGCTGGCACTGACCACGACCACACGAACATCGGGGTTGTCATGGATAATGGCGGCGCATCGCTGCATGGCTTCGAAGTTTGCAACACTGGTGCCGCCAAATTTAGCAACGACATACTGGGAATTCATTTTATCTCCTTGGGATCACACGCAGCGATCAACATCAATAAGGAGAACTTGGCAATAGGATGGACTAACCATAAAGAAATGACCTCTGCCAGAAGCTCTCCACCTGAAAACGGTGACAGTCCCGAGGATTCAACCTCCAGGACCGAAAAATCATGCCGACGTAGCATGGTTTTCCTCGGCGAGTACCTCCCTCACTGATGATCACGGGTTATCGTCACCTCACATCAGCTACCTAAGCATCGCACCTCTTCTGCTTATTTTGCCGCGAACTAACTGAATCCCGGCAAAATAAAAGCCCGCATTTTAAGCGGGCTTGAAAAAGGTATCTTTTAGACGTCTAGGTGTCAAGTATTAAATTGACCCTGTCATTAAAGATTAAATAAATTGCCCCATAAAGAAAGCACCGGCATAACCTGCCGTATAGGCAATTAACAAATACAGGCTCATTCTTAAGTAACTCGTAAAGGTTAGAGCCTTCACTTTACTCATTGCAATGATCCCTGCCGCCGAGCCGATGATCAGCATAGAGCCGCCCACACCCGTCGCATAGGTAAAGGTCAGCCACTGCTGCGGGCTCATAACGATGTCTGCTTTGAGCAAAGCAGCCGTCAGTGGCACGTTATCAACCGCGGCACTCATCAGACCCACCAGATAGCTGGCATACTGAGGATCAACGAACTCATACAGCTGAGTGAACATATTAAGGACACCCACCTCTTTTAGCGCCCCAACCAGCAAAAGCACACCCACAAAGAACAACAAAGTGTCGTACTCAATTTCGCGAATATAATCGATGATCTTTTTGTTGACGTCCTTTTTGCGCATCAAAAACTGCGCCATCAAAAACATCACAGACAAGCCACACAAGAAAGTCAGCATAGGAGGAACCTGATATTGTACGCTCAGATACAGTGTGGTGAGCACGGTCGTCATAAAGATCACAGCAATTGTGATGTCCGTTTTCTCAATTCTACGCAGCGCTTGCTTTTCGAATACCAGCTGATCTTTCATACCGATTGACAAAAGCGTCGCCAGCAAAAGTACGCTGACAATGGAAGGCACTACCAGCAATAACAGATCCGGAATGGTTACCTTACCAGCGAGGAAAATCATCAATGTGGTCACGTCCCCGGTGATCAAAGACACACCGCCCGAGTTAACACTAAAGATGATCAATGTGGCATACTTGATAAGTTTCTTCGGATCGAGTTTTAGCGACATCACCACAGCCAGCGAGATAAGCGTAGCAGTAATATTGTCAGAAATAGAAGAAAACAAGAAAGCAAAGCCACCCACCAGAAACATCATTTTGCGTTCACTGATCTGGGTTGGCATAACCCGATGGACAATGTTTTGAATAAAACCTTTGGAGTTCAGATAGGCAACAAAAGTCATCGCAGCCATCAGGAATAACCACAAGGTGGCGATTTCCAGTATGTTGTGATCGAGCTGGTGTTGTATAGTTTCTGAGCTTTCGCCGTGGATAGGAGAGATAAATAGGATAATCCAACATAAAGTGCCAAAAAAAAGGGTCGTTTTGGCCTTGTTTACATGGATAATATCCTCTATAACGATAAGCACAAATGCGACCGCTATCAGGGTTAGGATAATGGACGTGACCATACGCGTAAACAACCTGTAATTAAAAGTAAAAATTGTGAAGGGTAACGTAATCGGCGCGGAGTCTATCACTTAGCCGCATTCTGTGCCACGAGTAGTTACACATTATGACAATTTTCTTACCTGATACCGTCACAAAATTGATACACACTGGAAAGCTATGATCCCAGCCAAAAAAGTATTAAATACGCTGAACGAACACTGGGGCGTCCTGGAGCTGCTTTTTAAACGCTTTAAGATGGCCGATTTCAGCCTCAAAGATGTACAAAACATCATCAAAATGAAAAATCCCAACTGGTCAAGCGAACGCATCTATAAAGAAACCAACCGATTGCTTAATCAGGAAATTATTATTCCGCTGGCCAAATCGTCACAGCTCGAAATTAACCGTGCCGTGGCCGACTTTGCCAGCTTTTTGTTACAAGAAGAACATCTTGGCCTGGCCGAAGAGATCACGGTATTAGTCAAAGATCTGCAACGTCTGGGCGAACGCTTAGCGCAGGCCGGCGATGAAGGCGACCACAGCGAATTGCGCCGTTTCAGTCGCATTATGGATGAGCGGGTACGTAAAATCGTCAAACTCTACCATCATAACGAAAGCGCCATCATGAACTTGGTCGAGCAGGCAAAGTCCGATCAGGGTAACCTGTCTTTGCAAAAACGCTACCGGGCCGTGATTGAGGCATTTGACGAATACATCGAACCTATGCTGGAAATGGTGGATATTCACGGGCCCTTTCAGGCCTGTTTCACCACCATTGAGCATCAGATCAGTGAACAAATTGCGCAAATTGAGCAACTGGGCCGGGGTGCACAAGACAAACGTATGCTTGAGCAACTGCGTACCCGGATCCTCGATATGCACTTAATCGGCCGCGAAAGTTTAGGTAAAAGCGCCGATATGCTGATGCCACTGCGTGAAGAACTCAGACGCAACACACTTATTACCCGCCAGGCGGCCAAAGTATTGGGTCTGATCCGTAAAAATGGCGTTGATCGCATGCTCGCGCCGGTGCAGCCGCACTTTGTTTCAGACATTCAGCGTTTCAGTCTCGGCCAGCAGCGCCATATGGTGGCTTATATGGCCAGCCTTAGCGAGTTTGAACACGAAGAATATCAGCTACCCGATCAGCAGGATGTGCCCGCTTATCAGAGCCCCAACATTCCGGATTATTCGGATGTGCGTAAATCGTTTAAAGGGTCTGGTAAAAAGCGCACCGCCCTGCTTGGCTTCCTGAACGAACAATACCCGGCACTGGAAGCCGATGAGATGCTGTTCCTGTACCAAAAGCTGATCAGCGATCCTGAACTGGACATCGCCCAGGATGAGCAACAGCAAACGATGCAAATCGCCAACACCCGCATTCGACTTTATCCGTTCAGTGCAGCGGACAAGCAATCAGATAACCACAATTAGTAATCACCATGACACAGATTAATCTAGACGAACTCAGCCAGTTACAGGCGATCAATAAGAAATTGGTCAGTGGCTACCATATCAGCGAACAGGACACCACACAGTGGCAGGAGCTGGACCAGCACATTGAGTCTTATCAGGCGCTGTTCAGCGCGCTTGGTCACGACCTGCAACACGACAGCCGGGGCTTTTATTATCTTGCCAGCGACGAAAGCACCCCCAACATGGGTAAGATCTCCCGGGCCATCGCGCTGACCGTATTTATCCTGATCGAGCATTTTGCCAACCAGGGTAAAGATCCTTTGCGCGCCCTGTTTGACGAAGTATTAGACCTGGAGCTGATGCAGACTCTGGTGCAGCTCAACAAACACCTGTTTGATCAGCTGGAGATTTTCTCAGGCTCAGATCTACGTAAAGACGTGTGTCTGCGCATGGTGCGCCTGGGTCTGGCGCGTGAAGTAGAACAAGGCTTTTCGCTGCTGGCACCGGTTTATCGTTATATCGACGCGCTGATGGAAGTGAACGAAGACAATTACGACACACTTGAGGATGAAGTATGAACAAGCTGTATGGTCTCAGTAAACTGGCCCTGCTCAACACCGCCGGTTATGCCAAGTGTGTGATCCCACTCGATAAAAGTGCATCTATCTGTGCGCCAAACAACACAGGTAAAAGCTCGGTTATCAATGCGCTTCAATTCCCGCTGATCAACGATTTACGCCTGACCGAATGGGATGGTCACGATCTGGAAGAAACCCGCAAGTTCTACTTTTCGAGCGATCAGTCTTATATCCTGCTTGAAGCCAACTTGCCCCATGGTGATGTGGTGATAGGCGTCGCGGGCTTAGGTAAAATTGCCGGCTATGCCCACCAGTTCTTTTGCTATAACGGCAAGCTGGATCTGGATGACTTTACCCAGGGCAAAAGCATCATAAAATACACTAAACTGTTCAATCACTTGCAGGAAAAAGGCTTTAGCCCAGTTGAGTTAAAAGCGGCCGAGCTGAATGCATTATTGACAGGTGGTGCAACGCCATACGATGGCGATATTAACCTCAAGATGATCCCGCTGAATAATGTTCAGGATGCCGCAGTATATAAAGAGATCTTCCGCCGTATCCTGAATCTGCACAAACTGGGTGCCCATGACGTAAAACGCTTTATGCTCAAGGTGTTTGAACGACATATGTCTAACTCTAAAGTCGACTTTTATGAAGTATGGCGTCGTGCATTTGATAAAGTAAACCGGTCTCGCCGTGAGCTGAATGCACTGGAGTCAATGCAAGAGCCCATAGCTGCGCTGGAGCAAATGATCGAAGGCGAAGCGACGCTCAAAGGCAAGCTTGCCGCCTATGCGCCCAAGCTCGACAAAGCCATTGTGGAATTTGATGAGTATCAACAGAGCCAGATTGGTGAGCTCACTGACCAGCTTGAAAATATCGAACAGGAAAAGCGCGAGTTTGAAGAAAAGCAGCAGCTGTATGTACAACAGTCACGTGATATTGAGCGCAAACAAACACAAATTGAACAATGGTTTACCGACTATCACGCGCTCAAATCCGAATTTGAGCTGACCAATCATGCCACGCTGAAAACCAACCTGACGCTACTGAAAAAAGAGTACGAACAACTGTCGTTCTCCATCAGCAGTGCTCAGGGTCAAAGTTTGCATACCCTGGATTACCGCATTGGCGAAACACAAAAGCAAATCAAGAGCCTGAAGCTACAGCTGAAAAACTTGGAGTTCAACCTCTTTACCCGAATGCGCGAAGATTTATCCCTCAAAGAAGTCGAAGAGATCTCGCGTATTCTTAATCCGGATATCTTGTCTTTTGCCACCACAGGTAAAGGTGAAGTTGAGATCAATGATGATGATGCCTTCGGTGATTTCCTGGCCCAGTTGTCTACGGCTGTTAAAGGCGGCGAACTTAAGCTACCTGGTGCGACTATTAAGCTGAAAAAGCTGACACCGGTACAAATGCAAAGTGGCGAAAACAAAGCACAATTGCAGGCAAAGTTAGACGCATTACAGCAGTCACTGCAGGAGCTGAAACAACAGCGCGAAGTGTCTGCCAATGTGGCTGAAAAGCAGCAAGAGCGGGACGCACTCTATGACGAATTGATGGCCACCGAAGCGGCAATGAAGCGCTTTGAGCAATTCCAGACCATGGCGCAGTCGGTGGAAGCACAGCAGGCATTGCAGGATCAGCTTCAAGCCGAACGTGAGCAGGTCGACGACTACCTGCAAGATGTACAGCGTAATGCTGGCTCCATTTCCGATCGCCGCTCTATTATCAAGAGCAAACAAGATTTGATCCTGCGCCAGGCAGATCGCCTGAAGCAAGTGAAGTCGGAGCGCATCGACCACACGCTGGACTTATACAGTGGTAAGCAAACCCCCTACCCGGTCGAGATCAACCTGGACTTTGACAACCTGGCGGAAGTGATCCATCAGTTCAACAAAGACTGTCAGGAGCTGCGTAACCTGGATGTGAATGTGCGCAATACTTATTTGCACATTTACAATGCTGGTATTACCAAGTTCGACAATGAAACGGACGACGCGACAAAATACGCCAAGCTGATCAGCGCCTATCACAACATAGACAACGAGCGTGATGCGGTGGAGCGCCAGGCACGGGTTGCACTGACTGAAGTTGCGGCGACCATTAAAGGCCTGCGTGAAGACTTAGATCGCCTGCGCCGGGAGATGAACAGCTTTAATAAGGGTATTAGTCAGCACCGCATCTCGAACCTCAAAGCGTTTAAGATCAATGTGATCCCAAGAAAAATGCTGGTCGAGAGTATCGATACCATTATCGCAACCTCCGACTTGTACGAGCAAGGCGAGAGCTTTGACTTACTAAGCGAGCAGCCAGCCGACAGTAATGCCGTTAACGAGGCCAAAGATCATATTATCAAACTGGCCAGCGATAAAGCCGGCCTGACGCTGACCGACCTGTTTGATATCCGCTTTGAGGTGGTCAACCGCACAGGCGATACCGAGCACTTTGATAAAATTGACTCTGCCGGTTCAAACGGAACGCGGATCACCATTAAGTTGTTGTGTGGTATGTTGTTTATCCGTTATCTGCTCTCCGATCAGGAGCAAGCGATGTATCGTATTCCGATTTACATTGATGAAGCAGCCGACATCGACCCGCAAAACCAGAAGGCAATCATCGAAACCGCCCTCAGCTTTGGCTTTGTGCCGATTTTTGCTTCAGTGAAACCGCAGATCAGCTGTGACTACCTGGTGCCAATCCGCAGCGTCAATCAGGGCAGCCAGAACTGGGTTGACGAGAAAGACTGGATCGAAGTCGAACACAATTGAGTACAGAAGGGCACAATTCAGTGCCCTTTTTTGTGATGATCTTCGTACTTTAACTGTCGTATACTAAGTTACGCTTTAGATTGAATGCTTTTAAGGAGTAAACCATGCTGAACCGACTGAAAAAACACCTTGTCAGCACCCGGACCTTTGCCGTTGTGGCAAGTTTACTGATGCTCAGCGCCTGTGGCACCACACCAGATTGGGACTACGACAAGTCGGTAGAATTTACCAACTATAAAACCTATGCCTGGTCAGCTGATGCGAGCTTAAAAGCTCGCCCGCAAAATTACCAGATCAACGGGCTGATGGAAAAACGCATCCGCAATGCCATCACTGAACAAATGGCCAAACAAGGTTTCAAGCTCGTGGATGCACCTGTGGCAGATATACTAATCAATTACCACGTGGCAGTGGATAAAAAGCTGGAAGTAGACACCTTTAAAGTCAGCTACGGCGCACGCTGGAATTATTGGGGCTGGGGTGTTGACCACCATACCACTGCACGAGAATATAAAGTCGGCACACTTGTGGTCGATATCATCGACCGTACTTCCAATCAGTTAATCTGGCGCGGTGCCAAAGAAAGCCGTTTGCGCGCGAAACAAACACCAGAGCAACGTACCGAGTCTGTTAATAAAACCATTGCCGAGATCCTGGCCAACTTCCCGCCTAAAGTTCAGCATTGATCAGCCACAAAAAAGCCAGTGCCTCTTTCAATTGCACTGGCTTTTTGCATTTTGGCTAAAGCGAATTAAAACTGATAGCCAAACTTCAGATACACCTGGCGACCCAAAGCGCTGTGGGTCTTGTTATCAATACCCATAGATTCAGAGGGAGCCAGGGGCGCCTCTTCATTAAACAGGTTTGATGCACCTAAAGTCACGGTTAGTTTTTCGTAGCCGACATAGCTTACGCTGGTATCAACCGTCGTCCAGGAATCGATTTCATATTTATCCCCATTGCTGTCTGCCAGGTCCAGGTTCTTATCAACATAGTTAAAACTCAGGTTAGCGACAAAGTCATCCATCGACCAGTCAACCCCGGCTGTCCAGCGGTATTTCGGGTGCTGGTACTCACCGTTAAGATCTTCAACAACCGTCGTAGTATTTCCGTCATCATCACTTTCAAAAGACTGCTCTTCGAAGTTCAGTGTATAAGTGAGGTTGTAGTTGAAGCGGAACTCACCCATATCAGAGGTATTAAGCAGGTATTCGATGTCTAAGTCCAGACCATCGGTTTCACGTCCGCCAATATTCACGAAGGTATCATTGATTGTCAGGATACGGCCTAAGGTGCTGCCCTGGCTGGGCGCACGCACAACCAAATTAGGATCGGTACCGCAACAGTCGACCAGCTTTTGCGCACCAATTTTCTTGATCAGGTCTTCCTGATCATAGTTCCAGTAATCCACGCCTACGCTGAAGGTGTCGGTCGCCTGCCAGATCACGCCCAGGTTGAAGTTCTCCGACTCTTCCGGTTGCAATTGCTTATTACCGGCAACGATGGCGGTATATTCGGTAGGCGAACAATCCACATCTGCACCTGTTTGCTGACAACGCTCTTTATCAATTACGCTGGGTGATTCGTCGGTGCGACCCAGGTGCAACTGAACGAGCGAAGGTGCGCGGAATGCCGTCCCCCAGGAACCTCGCACCACAACAGAATCTATCGGTGTCCAGCGAAAGGCGACTTTAGGATCTGTGGTATTACCAAAATCACTGTAGTCCTCGTGACGCAGTGCTAACTGAAGCTCAAGATTTTCCAGTAATGGCGCACTAAATTCCGCAAAGACCGCGGTATTGTCCCGGTCACCATTGGCTTGTGTCGCTTCGGTACCAAAAATTTCACCACGGATGTACTGACTATCCGGATTGTCTTCAATTTTCTCATAGCGGTGCTCAAAACCAAATGCCGCAGAGACATAACCATCTCCAAATTCAAATAGCTCACCGGAAATGGTGCCATCCAGTGACTGCATGGTCGAAGAACCATATCGAGTGGTTGTTGTCTCAAAGAAATCCAATCCAGCCTGAGTGTTTGTACTAGGCTCAAACGGGTTCCACAGACCCGTATCTATAGCTTGCTGAGCGCGCAATTTATTCGGGAAGCCGTCAAAGCCTTTTTCGACGGCACTGGAGCGGATTGCTGAATAAGCAAATTCCCATTCCCAGTCCTGCCACTGACCACGCATTCCCAACACAGCGCGATAGTATTCTGAATCAACATCTTTTTTACGGTTGCCGATGTCTACCGTGCGACGTCGCATAGAGATGTCTACACCATGAAGGAAGTGATCAGGCTGAGCAGCCAGGGGATGGTTTGGGTTGTCACCCGCCATGGTTAATTCAGTAAAACTCGGGCTTCCGGCGCCCTGAATAAAGGTCGAGGCATGCTGCGCCGAAAACTCAGCGAAGCCTTCAACACCGTCCATGATCTCCTGGACACCGTTGTAGTTAAAAGTCACTCGCTCGGTTGAAGGTACCAGGCTCATATGCGGTGCATAGTCATAACGACATACATCCCCAATTATCATGTCCGCTGGACAGACATCATTGCCCCATACGTCAGCAAACAGGGTTTGACGAACCTGAGTGCCGTCATCCTCTACCCGTACAACGGGTAAGCGCGCCCACTGTTCGTCAGTTAACATGTTACGAACCACTTCTACGCTACCGGGAAAGCCAGATGAGCTCAGTGAATTATTGCCGCCACGAAAACGTTGATCAGCCGTTGCTGTATAATCTCGGTCCGAGTAAAACACGTCGCCACGTTTGAAGTAATCAAGCGTAAAGTTGTGATGTCCTTTGCTGGTCGAATTGCCCCATAGCAAGGTGAAGTTCTGCTCTTCACCACCACCATCCGCTGTATCAGAGACTTTAGCCGCAACTTCAAAGCCATCGATGTCGTTACGTAGGATGATGTTAATAACACCTGCCACCGCATCTGATCCATAGGTAGCCGATGCACCATCTTTTAGTACATCAATACGCTTTACCGCAGAAACCGGGATGGTATTTAAGTCAACGAAAGACGTTTCTATGTCTTTTGCAAATGGGCTTACCGCCACTCGTCGGCCATTAATCAATACCAGAGTCGATGATGCACCCAGGCCACGTAACGCTACGCTGGAACCACCGTTGGCTGTGTCATCGCTGGAGTTGCCCTGAGTACTAAAAGTCCCCGTGCCAGCAACCGGTAGCTTTTGTAAAGCACCTATCAGATCAGTTGATCCTGTGGCAGCGAGATCGGATGCTGAAATAGTTTGAACCGGTGAAGGCCCTTCCATATCTGAGCGTTTAATGTGTGACCCCGTCACCTCAATGCGTTCAACTTCACCTTCTTCCGCCATGGCAGCCTGTAAGCTGCCTGCAAGTACTGTTGAGACCGCAAGTGCAGTCAGTGTAATCCCCTTTTTCATTCTTCCTCTTCTCCATAGTGTTAATTATATTTGTAATAGCCAAACATTTTATAACATATGAAAAACACTTTAAGAACATATATGCAATATAAAAGAGAAACAAATTAATACAGGAGTTACATTCAAGCATGTAAATTACATGGAAACCCGCCCGGTGATACTCTGAAAAATACGTTTACGGCAAGATCAAAAAAGCCCGCTTTGCGGGCTTTTTATTGCATTTATTGCGAACAGTTAGATAGCAGTATTATTGATATTTTTAATAAACTGTCTAACAGGGACATCATTGCATTTCAGGTTACGTGCCTGGAAACTCGATTTATTCAGACTTGAAAGCCCCTCTTTAGCTGCTTTAAGACAAAGCTTAGTTGCATCCGTGCCATTTTTAGCAACAAGCTCTACTTTTGCTTGGGTCGCTGTAGACTCAGTTTGCGCCAGCTTAGCGAATGAACGAATATCTTCACCGTTACACTCAAGCGTCTTAGAAAAACGTGATACGAACACACCGTGCTTGGCTCCGTATGCACGTGCAGCACTCAGACCTTGCTCCGCTGCAATAGCACATACTTTAGATTCTGGTGATGCGTCAGCGCTCACAACCAGTGCCTTAGAGGCCGCTGTAGCAGAAAAAGATGCAACCGAGATCAGTGTAACAAGAGAGAGAGACTTAAACATAATTTACCCCAAATGAACGAATTGATGCGCATTATATATACAAGTTTTAGCGTGTAAATGGTAAAAACAAACTTTTTTGAACATTTAATAGCCTATTCACAACTCACTAATCAGGCGCTTTAAAGCAGTTACAATTTTCGCGTTCATTAACAATTTTTGGCGTCGCAATTCCCAATTTTTAAAACAGCCAAAGAGCCAAACTATCGCCCCGTATTCAGTCCAAACATACCAGCTAAATTCACACCTCCCCCCTGCATTCACGCCGACAAAAATGATAGACTTAGCACCACTGACTATATGCAAATAAAGAACAACAACGATGAAAGTTATCTCATTCAATATAAACGGCCTGCGCGCTCGCCTGCACCAGCTACAAGCCCTGATCGATAAGCACCAGCCCGATGTTATCGGCTTGCAGGAAATTAAAGTGCATGACGAAGCCTTCCCGGTCGCTGATGTTGAAGCGATGGGCTACCACGTCTATTTTCATGGTCAAAAGGCCCACTATGGTGTAGCGCTGCTCTCTAAGAAGCCTGCAAAGCAGATCCAAAAGGGCTTTGCGACAGACACTGAAGAATCACAAAAACGCATGATCATTGGCACCTTTGAAAGCGACGGCGGTGAAGATATCACTATCATGAATGGTTACTTCCCCCAGGGTGACAATATCAACCACGAGACCAAGTTTCCGTACAAACGTCAGTTCTATGCCGATCTGATGACTCATCTGAACAGCACTGCCGATAACGGAGAACACCTGATAGTCATGGGCGATATCAATATCTCTCCGATTGACTTGGATATTGGCATTGGCGAGCCCAACCGCAAACGCTGGCTGAAAACCGGTAAGTGCTCGTTCCAGCCCATCGAACGTGAATGGCTGCAAACATTGCTGGACTGGGGCCTCAAAGATACCTTTCGCGAGCTGACGCCGGACGCCTGCGAAAAATACTCATGGTTTGATTATCGCTCTAAAGGCTTTGACGACAATCGCGGTCTGCGTATCGATGTTGTCCTGGCTACTGAGTCTTTGATGGCAAAATGTATTGAAAGTGACATTGATTACGAGCTGCGCGGTATTGAGAAGCCATCAGATCATGCGCCAATCTGGGCGACTTTTGTTCTGTAACTAATATGTTCACCGCGCTTATCGCCATGGGCCTGTTCGCCCTGAGCATCAACAAACAACAGTACCAGGCTCTACTACAGACGCCAGCAAGACAAACCGGCGTGCTGGCCAGTGCGCTGGTGCTGGCGCTGTTGTGGCAGATCCAGGCTGGGATTTTGCCCCAGCTATCTATTCATATCCTCGGGATCACAGCGGTAACGCTCACGCTTGGCTGGCATATGGGCCTGTTGTGTAGCACCCTGGCCACGCTGCTCAGTTATTTCTTTGGCCCTATGCCCATCGACAACCTCTGGACATTTTGGCTCTTTACAGCCCTACTCCCGGTCTATCTGAGTTATGGCTTGTTTTTACTTTGCTACCACTTTCTCAACCGTCACTTTTTTGTCTATATCTTCGTCTGTGCATTTTTGTGTGGAGGTCTGGTAGCAGCCAGTAAAATAGCGATAAGTGCACTGTATTACCTCAGTATCGGGCTGTATGACTGGCCTGTACTGGTCGACAACTACATTTTTTATGCGGTCATCATGTGGTTCCCAGAAGCAATGCTAAATGGGATGGCTATTACTTTGCTGATCACTTACCGACCTCACTGGGTCAAAACCTTTTATGATAGGGATTACTTAGATAAATGACGCTGCATTATCGCTGCCCCATTTGCTCGGCACCTCTGACTGAACAAAACAAGACGCTTCGTTGTGAGCACAATCATCAGTTTGATGTGGCCAAAGAAGGCTATGTTAACCTGTTACCAGTCCAATTTAAAAACTCCCGCCAGCCTGGTGATAACCTGGATATGGTGCAGGCCCGGCGGGCCTTTTTTGCTACCGAGCACTATCAGTTTTTACAGGCCCATCTCGCACACACCATTTCAGCTATGCCATGCGAGTCTGTCATAGACATGGGCTGTGGAGAGGGCTTTTATACTCAGGCCATTGCCAGCGCACTACCTGAATCCAGCCAGGTGTTTGGTGTGGACATTTCTAAACCGGCTATCAGATACGCCGCAAAACGCTACCCTCAGGTCCGCTTCAGTGTCGCTTCGATTAAAGATGCGCCATTTTTAGCTGGACAGGCCGATGTGCTGTTGAGTGTGTTCGCCCCCGTGTTTGCTGAGGAAATGGCTCGCCTGCTAAAGCCCGAAGGACAATTATTGGTTGTCAGCCCGGGACCTAAGCACCTGTATGAGTTAAAACAACATATCTATGATGACGTTCGCCTGCACGACGCGCCAGATTGTCCGTCAGGATTTGTTGAAGTGGAACAGCTTCACCTGGAGCAAACACAGCAAGTGGCCACAGAGGTTATTAAGCACCTGATTAAGATGACCCCATTCGCGTGGAAGTTCAAAGAGAGCCACTATCAAACGCTGGAACAAGCGCCAAACCACCAGGTCACCTTTTCTTTCTTGGTAACCCGCTATCAAAAGTCCTGAGCAGGCTGTCGTCAACACTCATACCAGATAAAAGAAAACCTCTGAGCTGTCAGAGGTTTTCTTTTGCAAATGCCTTGTCCATTTTTTCAAACATATCTTTGAGCAGTTTTGCCAGCTCACGGTATTTGGGATCCCGTGACGCATCAGCCTGATAACCATTGGCTACCATTTTGTGATACAGCTCTTTGTACCAACTATTCAACGCCGGATTCAGGCGTGTATCTGCTCGTTTACCAAGCCACAGTAACCCCTGTACAGGCAAAGACAAAAAAAACAGAGCAATGGTGATGGCCTGAGGTAGGTACGCCATTCCCAAGTACGTCGTTTGGACAAAAACCGAAATTATCGCCAACGCTGGCATCACCTGAAGGGCAAATTCAGTGGCTTTAATCACTCTGAATTCGGGAAATAACAGCGTCAATTCCTTGCGCATTGGCCACTCTTTGGCGTACTGACGTCCAAGTTGCACTTGTGAAATAAGACTTTTCTGCATCATAACTCCCGGGTGCAAGGGCAAATTGTTTACTCATTCATTATTGACCAAAATCGGCAACGGACAACTTACATTTAGTCCAATGAAGAACACCAGGCAACACCATTAACGCGTTGCTTACCTGCTGTTGGCCAGCGGCCGTCCTGTCATCAATAAAACACTCAACAAAATACGATAAACCAATCGAGACGGCCTAACGTTTCTTAAAAAAATCGGGTAAAATTAACTTCATACTCGTCAATTATACCTTAGTCTAATATTAAGCTAAATGCGCCTTTTCATTTAGCTTAATACGCAATAACAGTTATTGTCAAAACGGATAGTCATTATGTCATCTACCCATGTTCTGGTACTCAATTGTGGCAGCTCCAGCCTCAAATTCGCAATCATAGACCCAAACACCGCTCAGGAACACCTATCAGGACTTGCTGAACGCCTTGGCGAAAGCAACCCTCAGATCAAATACAAGCACCAAGGTCAAAAGCACACCGTCGCGCTTAATGCCGGTGAAGCCCACCAGATTGCCATCGACAAACTGGTGGAGCTGGTTAAATCCCTTGGCCTGGACAAAGAGCTGGTTGCAGTCGGTCACCGCGTCGTGCATGGGGGTGAACACTTCACACAATCGGCCCTGATAGATGACACAGTGCACCAGGCTATTGTCAAGACCGCTGATCTGGCACCGTTGCACAATCCGGCCAACCTGCTGGGCATAGACGCCGCCACAAAGGCCTTTAGTCACTTGCCTCAGGTCGCGGTATTCGATACAGCCTTCCATCAGAGCATGGCGCCTACAGCTTATCTCTATGCACTGCCCTACGAGCTGTACAAATCCCATGGGATCCGCCGTTATGGCTTCCATGGCACCAGTCACTATTTTGTATCGACTCAGGCCATCAAAGCATTAGGCCTAGAGCAAAAAAGTTCTCGCATTATTACCGCGCACTTGGGTAACGGCTGCTCTGTTTGTGCAATAAAAGATGGTAAATCCGTCGATACCAGTATGGGATTGACACCATTAGAAGGCCTGATCATGGGCACTCGCAGCGGTGATATAGACCCAGGACTTTTCTCCTACCTGGTTAACCAGCTTGATTACAGCGTTGAACAGGTCGATACCTTACTTAACAAACAAAGTGGCCTGCTGGGGATCAGTGAATTGTCTAATGACTGCCGTACCATCGAGGAAGCTGCTGCAGACGGACATCCGCAGGCGACCCTGGCGTTGGACATGTTTTGTTATCGCCTGGCCAAACAAATTGCCAGTTTTGCGGTGCCACTGGGTGGCGTGGATGCGCTTGTATTTACCGGTGGGATTGGCGAAAACTCAGATGTTATCCGGGCGAAAGTGGTTGAACAACTTGGCTTTTTGGGTATGGAAATTGATAAGCAGGCAAACTTGGATGCGCGTTTTGGCAAACAAGGAGAAATTACACGCTCAGGTGCTACTACCAAGGCACTGGTGATCCCGACCAACGAAGAATGGGTCATCGCCCATGATGCAGCCCAACTGGCAAAGGAGCTTTAAGCAATGAGTCGTCGTATTATGCTGATCCCTATTTCAACCGGTGTTGGCCTAACATCCGTGTCCGTTGGCCTGGTGCGTGCGCTGGAGCAAAAAGCCGTTGCGGTTAATTTTTTCAAACCCATTGCACAGCCACGCAAAGAAGACACAGGTCCGGAAAAGTCTACCTTGATCGTGCAACAAGGCTCGTCAATTGCCCCGCCACAGCCATTTGAGCTGAGCTATGCCGAGCAAATGATAGGCGACGGCAAAGGCGACGATTTACTCGAAGAAATTGTCGAACGCTTTGAAAGCGCCATCAACCCTGGTGAAGTAGCCATTATCGAAGGTATGGTGCCAACACGTCGCCAACCTTATGCAGGTCGTGTCAACCGGGAAATCGCCCAGACACTGGGGGCTGACATTGTGTTCGTGTTGACTCCGGGCAATGACAGCAATGACCAGCTCGAAGACCGCCTGGAAATTGCCGCAGGTAACTATGGAGGTGTTGACCATGCTCGCGTATTAGGCTGTATCTTCAATAAAGTAAACGCACCACTTGATGAAGATGGCCGTGCACGTGCCGATCTGGTAGATCAGCACGAACCGGAACAACTTGAAAACGAGCTTAACAGGCTGGCCTCTTTGCCTGTCTTCCGTAAACATCCTTTCATGTTACTAGGCGCTATCCCGTGGGATTTTGATCTGGTCGCCCCCCGCGTGATTGACTTGAGTAACTATCTGGGCGCGGAAGTGATCAACGCCGGAGACATGGCGCACCGCCGTTTAAGACGCGTCACTTTTTGTGCCAGAACGGTCTCTAATATTCTTAACCACTTTACACCAGGCGCCCTGTTGGTTACGCCAGGTGATCGCTCAGATATTCTGGTTGCAGGTTGTTTAAGCGCTATGAACGGTACAAAGCTGGGTGCCATCTTACTCACTGGCGGATTCAAACCTGAGGCCAAGATCATGGAACTGTGCGAGCAAGCCATGGCAACGGGCCTGCCAATCCTGGCTACCACAGCAGATACCTGGCGTACCTCATTGTTATTGCACAACTTCAACATGGAAGTCCCTGCTGATGATGAGCAGCGTATCGACAAAGTGAAGCAGCACAATGCAGATCACATTGATGCCGACTGGCTAGACTCACTGGCTCAGGGCGTGGCCAGAACCCGAAAATTATCGCCTCCGGCATTTCGCTTCTTGTTGACTGATTCAGCACGTAAAGCGAATAAAACCATCGTACTGCCAGAGGGCAACGAGCCTCGGACTATTAAAGCCGCTGCTATCTGTGGTGAACGGGGCATTGCGAAAACAGTTCTGCTCGGTGAAAGAGAAGAAATCGAACGTATCGCCGCGCAACAAGGGGTGGAACTCAATGATAATGTGACCATTCTCGACCCCAATGAAGAGGTTGAAAAGTACATTGCCCCTATGGTTGAGCTACGCAAAAACAAGGGCCTGACCGAAGTTGTAGCAGCAGAGCAATTACAAGACAATGTGGTGCTCGGTACCATGATGTTGGCAGAAGACAAAGTGGACGGTTTGGTATCGGGTGCGGTCAACACCACCGCCAATACCATTCGCCCACCACTTCAGCTGATCAAAACGGCGCCGGATTCCTCTTTGGTCAGTTCAGTATTCTTTATGCTGCTACCCGATCAGGTGCTGGTTTATGGTGACTGTGCCATTAACCCAGATCCTACCGCTGAGCAGTTGGCTGACATTGCCATTCAGTCTGCTGAGTCTGCTGCCGCCTTTGGCATTGAGCCTAAAGTGGCAATGATCAGCTACAGTACCGGTACATCCGGTCAGGGAGCAGATGTAGACAAAGTGCGTGAAGCAACGCGCATTGCACAGGAAAAGCGCCCGGACCTAGACATTGACGGACCGCTGCAGTACGACGCAGCCATAATGGAAAATGTCGCGCGTAAGAAAGCGCCAAACAGTAAAGTGGCAGGTAAAGCGACGGTATTTGTATTTCCGGACCTCAATACCGGCAACACCACTTACAAAGCGGTTCAGCGAAGTGCCGATCTGATCAGTATCGGTCCCATGCTACAAGGTATGCGCAAGCCCGTTAACGACCTTAGCCGCGGTGCGCTGGTTGATGATATTGTTTACACGATTGCTCTGACCGCTATTCAGGCGGGACAAAACGACCAGTAACATATCAACCTGATTTGTCACCTAATTCGGGATGCGCATATGCTTCCCGAATTACACCTTGGCAAGGTGTGCAGTCAACGGAAAAAGGTTTCTTTTGGCCATGCTTGGCTATACTATGAAGGAGTCACAGGTGTCAGGACTCGGATATGTCGAAGCAAACATTGCAGGTATTGCCACACAATTTTACCATCCATAGTCTGGATAGTGAGCAGGCTGTGCCCGCAGAAGTGATGTCCGCTGAGATATTCTTTATTGCAAAAACCTCCGAAGAACTGTCTATTGTTTGTCCAAGTACGCTCCAGTTTGACAGTTTTGCTACTGAACCAAATTGGCGTGCACTGGAAGTGATTGGACCGCTGGGCTTTTCTTTAACCGGTATCATGGCTAATATTTCGGGCGTTTTGGCCAGTGCTAACGTCTCTATTTTTTCAATTTCTACCTACGACACAGATTATATTCTGGTCAAAGAAGCACAACTCCCTGATGCCATTAAAGCACTCAAAAAAGACGGATACCTGTTTGTCTGATGCATTTATCACAGCAGATTAATTACGCGCCGATTGCGCAAATTGCCAACCCTATCATGCACATTGCCAGTCCCTTTACCGGCAAAGTACACCCGCTTAGCCATCATCCTGAGCCTTTATTTGCAAGCGGTATGCTAGGTCCTGGCGTATGTGTCAAGCTCAATGCGGCGATGATGTTAGCTCCCTGCCCAGCCAAGGTTGAAAAAATCAGCCAACAGGGGTGTGAGTTTGTACTCAGGACAAAAACTGGTTTGCTGATACTGCTGCACCTGTTGCTCCCAACAGAATATCGAAAAACAGAGCACCTTATTCAACACAGCTATGGTAAAAAGAAGGTCGCGATGGGCGATATATTGTGTTACTTCGATGTACCGAGCGACATCGACATTCTGGGCACCTTAGTACTGCTCAATGCAGACAAGCTTGGACCATGTTATTATCCTTTAAATCAAGTCACTGCGGGAAAAGACCCGCTTATCACATTAGCCAGGGCATGTAATTTATGACCACGATTATGTACGGTATCAGCAACTGCGATACCATTAAAAAAGCCAAAAAATTCCTTGAACAAAACGACATCAGTTATACCTTTCACGATTATCGCAAAGATGGACTGGACGCGCAGATGCTGGCTGAGTTTATTGACGCATTGGGCTGGGAAAATGTACTCAATAAACGGGGCACCACTTACCGGGCTCTGAGTGATGAGGACAAGCAAAACCTTGACGCAGACAGTGCGCAAAAGCACATGTTAGCTGCACCTGCAATGATTAAGCGCCCGATTTTACTGCACGCTGGCCAGTATCACCTGGGCTTTAAGGCACCGCAATATCAGGACATATTCTCGCTATGAGTGAGACACACAGTGAGGTAGTTGCGCTGGCAAGAGCGCTCATCCAGCGCCCTTCGGTGACACCTGAAGACGCCGGATGTCAGGCCATGATCAACGCGCGTCTGAGTGCGCTGGGGTTTGACGTTGAAGAGCACTTCTTTGTTGACACCCTCAACACCTGGGCACGCAAAGGCAGTGAGGGCCCACATTTTTGCTTTGCCGGTCACACCGATGTTGTGCCCGTCGGCAACGAGCGAGACTGGCGTTATCCACCATTTTCAGGTGAGATACACGACGGCATGTTGCATGGCCGCGGTGCAGCCGACATGAAAGGTTCACTGGCTGCAATGGTGGTGGCCACTGAGCGTTTTGTCGCGCGATTTCCGCAACACAAAGGATCGATCAGTTTTTTGATCACCTCAGATGAGGAAGGTCCATTTATTAATGGCACCACTAAAGTAGTTGATTTACTTGAAGCCAGGAATGAAAAAATAGACATGTGTCTGGTTGGCGAGCCTTCATCACGGGACATTCTGGGAGATGTGGTTAAAAACGGACGCCGAGGCTCGCTGACTGGGCACCTGACCATCAAGGGCGTGCAAGGTCATGTGGCCTACCCTCACCTTGCCAAAAACCCAATCCACCTGGCTACACCGGCACTGACTGAGCTCAGCACAATACAATGGGACCAGGGCAACGCGTTTTTCCCGGCCACCAGCTTTCAGATCTCAAATATCCATGGCGGGACCGGTGCTGGTAATGTGATCCCAGGCAGCCTGGATGTCCAGTTTAACTTTCGCTTTAGTACCGAAGTAACCGCTGAACAACTCAAAGTTCGAGTCTGCGAGATACTCGACAAATATGAACTCGACTACGACTTGCACTGGACACTCAACGGCCTGCCATTTTTAACCGAGCCCGGGCCTTTGTTGAATGTCACCCTGGATGCTATCAAAGCGGTAACCGGCATTGATGCCAGCCCGGAGACAACCGGAGGTACCTCTGATGGGCGGTTTATTGCCCAAACTGGCTGTAAGGTGATCGAACTGGGGCCGGTGAATGCCACTATCCACCAGGTAAATGAATGCGTAAGCACAGAGTCACTCGACCAGCTTGCTGAAATCTACGAACTGATTTTGGAAAAACTGCTTACATGAGTCAACTCAGCACACTTGCATCCCAGGCCAGTGGCCTCTGTGACAGCCATTTAGCCCCGTTTGCGGGCTATGCTGTTCACGGCGCCATCCACCGTGATCTCAGTGCGCTGAGTGAGGCAGCCAGGCGGGCCGGATTTAGCTTCAGCATTGCCTCGGCCCATCGTGACTTTCATCGTCAGTGCCTGATTTGGAATAACAAGTTTCAGGGTGTGCGCCCGGTGTTAAACGCCCGGAATGAAGCTATCGACTTATCTGTGTTGACACCAGAGGGCTGTGTGCACGCGATTATGCTCTACTCAGCCCTGCCCGGTGCCAGCCGCCATCACTTTGGTACCGACTTGGATGTTTATGCCCGTAACTGCTTGCCAGATGGACAGCATCTGCAGCTGGAGCCCTGGGAGTATGAAAAAAGCGGACCTTTCGCCGAATTTAATGACTGGCTGAGCGAACACCTGGCTGAATTTGGTTTCTTTAGGCCCTATCAGCGTTATCAGGGTGGTGTTGCTGCCGAGCCGTGGCATATCAGTCACCGACTGAGCGCTAAGGGTATGATGGAGGCACTAAGTGTAGAGACATTAGCAACAGTGCTACGCAGTCACGACGTTGCAGCGAAACACACTATTTTGGCAATGTTGCCGACGCTATACACGCAATATATCGACAACATTTGTGAGTAAGTCAGCAATAGGGGCTCCCTATTGCTGTCTGTAATGTTCGAAAAAGCGCTGCATCCTGGCCATAGCGGGTTCCAGTTCATCCATATGGGGTAAAAATACCAGTCGGAAATGGTCTGGCTGAGGCCAGTTAAACGCCCTGCCATGCACCAGCAGTATTTTCTCTTCACGCAACAAGTCCAGCATCATACGCTCATCGTTTTTTACATTGAAATGTTGCGTGTCTATTTTGGCAAATGCGTACAATGCCCCCATAGGTTTTACACAAGATACACCCTGAATATCGTTCAGTCCCTGCCATGCAATCTGACGTTGCTCATATAAGCGCCCACCTGACTCAACTAGAGCGTCGATAGACTGCACGCCACCCAATGCCTGCTGGATAGCAAACTGTGCCGGAACGTTAGCGCATAAGCGCATAGATGCCAGCATGTTCAGGCCATCTATAAGATCTTTCATTGCCGACACTTTACCGCTGAGTACCATCCAACCCATGCGCAAACCAGCTGCGCGATACGTCTTGGCAAGTCCATTAAAGGTGATCACAGGTAAATCATCACACAAAGATGCAATTGACCAGTGTACGGCTCCGTCGTAGAGGATCTTTTCATAGATTTCATCGCTGAGCAGTAGCAGGTTGTGCTCTCTGGCAATATCAATCAGCCCCTCCAGCAACGCTTTGCTATACACGGCCCCCGTTGGATTATTAGGATTGATTAAGACAAGAGCCCGTGTTTTTGGCGTAATTTTGGCGCGTATATCGGCCAAGTCAGGAAACCAATCGGCTGCTTCATCACATAAGTAGTGAACAGGCTTGCCGCCTGACAACTTAACAGATGCCGTCCATAACGGGTAATCAGGAGCCGGTATCAGTACCTCGTCACCATCGTTCAACAGTGCCTGAGTCACCATCTGGATGAGTTCACTCACTCCATTGCCTATAAATATGTTGTCTACGCTTATGTTCGGTAAGCTTTTCTGCTGGTAGTGTTGATAAACAGCAACTCGGGCAGAATATAGCCCTTTCGAGTCACAGTACCCCTGCGCATCTGACAGGTTACGAATGATGTCACGATGCATATCTTCAGGCATATCGAAACCAAAGGCAGCCGGATTGCCGATATTCAATTTAAGGACTTTGGTGCCCTCGTCTTCCATTTTCTTCGCCTGAGACAATACAGGCCCGCGAATGTCGTAACATACCCCATTGAGTTTGCTGCTTTTAGTAATTTTTATCATTATTTCTCCCCATTCAGGCTACTAGAATAGCGCCCCGTAGACAGGAAGAAAAGTACATTCAGCGGAGAGTTTTAAAAGAAGAGTAAGAACACCTACAGCCCTATCTTGAAGACCGTTAATAAGGAAAAAATATCAACCACAAAGCAGCTCAATTTCGCCATTGAGCTGTCAGTTTTGGTATGTAGACATCTGCTATGCTTATGCGTTGGCCATCAACCATTGTTGCAGCTTGGTAGTAGAGCCAATCACCTGCTGTGACAAGCTACCAAGTGCCTCTTTGGCTGAGTCCACATCGCCTTGCAAAAGCAGCATTTCTACCTCGCGGGCACTATCAGACAAGCTCATTGCCCCAAACTGCGCAGCGTTGGATTTTAAGCTATGTGCATTGCGCGTAGCAGCTTCAATATCAACAGGTAACGCCTCTCTGACTTCGCGCTCTAAACGCTCAAATTCACTGATGCAAAACACTAAAGTATCTGAAAATTGCTCACCTAACAGGGACTGCATCGTATCCAGGCAAGCTTCATCTATTATTACATTCATATTAGTCCTTTCACTATCTGGCTAACAAACCCACCAACAGCCTCTCTTAAGGTTAATGCTAGCTAAGAGGGCCCTAAACTGCAAACTATGATATGATCTACCGCAGAAAAAACAGTAAAATAATGCGATGAAACGAACACTTTGCAATCACTGCCACTTCCCTGAGCAGACCTGCGTCTGCAAATTCCTTGGCCAGCCTGTCAAAAATCACTGTAAGATACTGGTGTTACAACACCCCAGTGAAGTCAAAGTCACTAAGAATACGGTTCGCCTATTATCATTGCAGCTTAGTAACCTTGAGGTCGTCATTGGTGAATCTGAAACCGATTTCGCACATGTGCGTCAGCAGCTTCACTCAAGCCAATGCGCATTGCTTTACCCTTCCGAAAGTGCCAAAGCACTGTCAGCGCCTGCGGGCAAAGAAACTCTACCAGCCATAGAAACCTTAGTGGTTTTAGATGGCACATGGAAAAAAGTCCACAAAATGCTGATGCTCAACCCCTGGTTGATGAGCCTTCCCCATGTCTCATTCGCAGAGTTGCCAAAAAATCAATATCATATTCGCAAAGCCGAACAAGCATTTAGTCTGTCAACACTTGAGGCGACAGCCCATTTTTTGCACCTGTATGAAGCAATTTCACCAGAACCTTTATATCGTGCTTTGGCTGGGATGATAGAACAACAAACCCGGCTCATGCCAGATCATGTTAAACAACGGTATTTGCGTGACGAATAACCGGCCGAATAATCGCTCGATGAATACTGCACGTAATCGCTTAAAACGTCGATTTTACCGCCGTGGACCAGATTATCGCTTCGGCGATCAAGCGAGTTTTGAAGAAATTAAGGCAACCTTTGGCTTTAAAACCATCACTTTAGGCGCTTGGGTCGACAAACAAGAACAACATATTGCCGCTAACCTACTTTACGATGCGTTGGCCGATCTGACCCAGATTTTGTCAGTTCCCCCTGTTACAATCGGCCTGCGAGGCACATTGAATCTCGCATTTGGAAGCGGTGGACAAGCTGGCGTTCAGGCACATTATGACAGCAATCAGCGGACGCTGGCGTTGGCTAAAAACGCAGGCGGCGGCGCACTGGCACATGAATGGTGGCATGCATTTGATCACTATATTGCCAAGCATATGTTCGACAATGTGCGCGCGCATGACTTTGCATCAGCACTGTGGCTTACCCAGACACCGAACCTGACACACCCCCTTAATCAGCAGCTAGATACCTTATTTCGACTCCTGCTGCTGGATAAAAGCGGCCTAGAATCCAGCAACTACTTTAAGCATGCCTTGTTGTTAGACAAAGCACGCGGAACCCAGTATTACGCGCGACCACAAGAGTTAACAGCCCGAGCTTTCGAATGGGTCATCGCCAATAACCCCCATATAAGCAATGCCTTCTTGGTAGACGACGTGCTTGACTCTGCTTTGGAACGTCAGGGTGGGTTTCCAGGTGAGAGTATTGCGGCTGAAACATGCCACGCAACTTCTAGTTACTTTCAGATGCTAGGTGCTGCGTTATATCGTCAAATGCAATGAATTCAGTTAACCAGCTGCGATATTCTTCAAACGGGAGTGGGCGGGAAATGTAAAAGCCCTGGCCAATGTCACAGCCAAAAGCTTGCAACATCTGGTAGCATTGCACACTTTCTACCCCTTCAGCAACAACTTGAGAGCCCAGGTTGTGTGCCATATCACAGGTAGCCTTACAAATCGTCTGGTTGGTCGCCGAGCTGGCAATATTCATCACAAAACTCTTGTCAATTTTGATTTCATCAACCCCCAGCTGACTTAAGTATGCAAGTGATGAGTAGCCCGTGCCAAAATCGTCTATGGCCATTTTAACACCCAGTCTTTTGAATCCATCTATTATTTCGTTAAGGTCAACCTCATTTGCCAAAGTCACAGACTCAGTGATTTCCAGCATCAGCTGAGAGGGGGCAAGATTCAGCTGGCTGATCAAAGTGATCAATTGTACTGCAAGCTCCTTTCTGCCGATGTCTTTTCCGGAGACATTCAGTGACAGCACATGCCGCGGATAAACACGACACAGCTGCGCTTGTGCAACCAGTGCCTGCTCAACAACCCAGTCCGTAATTTCGGGGATCATACCCGACGATTCAGCGATTGGAATAAACTCATCTGGCGGGATGACACCTAACTCAGGGTGATGCCAACGTAGCAAGACCTCAGCGCCAAACACTTCTCCCTGTTGTAGTTTAACCTGAGGCTGAAAATAGAGTGAAAACTGGTTTTGTGCGATAGCATATTTTAAAGAAGAGGCGACCTTTATTCGCCGCTCCAGATACAAAGAATCGTTATGATCAAATAATTGCCATTTTTGCGTCCCGAGAGGACGTGTCGATATTGCTTGTAATGCACGTTGCATCAATGCCTCTGTCGTCTGCGCATGGACCGGACTACTGGCAACGCCAATTTCCAACTGGTCAACCAACAATTCTCCTTTAAAACTAATCCCTTCTTCAAAAATTGACGCTAATAGACAGGCATACTGCTCCACCTGACTTAGTTCCAGCTTGCCACGCAACACTATGGCAAACAGGGTATCATCCAACCGATAGATCTCTGTGCGACTATTTGGCTCTGCCGCAACGGTCACTCTGCCATAGGTGTCCAGTTGTGTTTGAACTTTTTTTAGCAAAGTCTTCAACTGCATGGCAGCATAATCCCACCCCATATTTAACCGGATCACACTCAACACCTTGGGCCGAAACATCACCAATGTGTGGTGCTGGTGTGTGCTTTGCAGACCGTCGAGTGCTTTTTGTAGCATGTGACGATTGGGCAGTCCGGTTTCTTTGTCATGGTTTGCATACTGAAGTAACAGCAGCTTCTTTTGTCGCTCGTGCCAATAAACATAATACGCCAGCAATAATATGTGTCCGGTCAGTAAAGCATGGTTTAGCAAGAAAATTTGAGAAAGTTCTATCACGCCTAGTTGCCCCAGCATCAATATCACAACCAGCACCAGTGCCGGCAGAAAAGCGCAAGCCAGCAGACGAGCTTCCCGTTGATACTGAGCGGGTTGCATACAGAGTAAATAAGTCACATAAGCTGTAACGACCAACCCAGCCATCACCTGGAACAATAGCTGATACCCAGTATGTAATGGCGCACTGATACAAACGACCAACAGCAAACTCCATAGCAGTCGCCAAAGGTAGTACCTGTGCTGTTCATTTAATCGCTTCTCTACCGCAAAATAGTGAAAAAAGCACAGCACGCAGGCAAGAGAGAGTAAAAATAACTGGCTGCTATAGGTTGCCATAGCACCACTGAGCGCACTGGGAAAGAACAGCACATTCACGCCACTCTCTGCGCCACTGATGATTGCAACCAGCAATACATATGCAGCCAGAGCCAATAGCCCGGGTCGAAATTGAGACACAGCCATGAGCGTCAGAAAAAAGGCAACAAAGTAGATGCTGCCCGTTTCAACACCAAACAGAAATACCTTGTGACTAAGCAGCTGAACAAATTCGGCTTCCTGTACCGCGACCATTGACAACCATTGTGGATAATCACCCTGAGCCTGCACATAAAGTTGTGCGGGCTGTATGCCTCTGGGTACTTTGATATGCGGTAACACCGCCTGGGCAGACGATGCAAGCTCTTTTGTTGGGGCAATTAGTGTGTATTGAATAAGCTTGCCTGAGCGCTCAAGATAAAACTTGAGTACTCCCTGAACAGGCTGGGTATAGATAACCTGTTCATGATTTGGGTTTGCAGGTATATCGACCCGCACCCAGGTCGCTATACCTCTCTGAAGCCGAATAGCCTGCCTAGCCGAGGTCATACTCTCTGCCATTTGGCGGATTTCTGCCAGACCCAGTTGATTGGTCGCATCACTGTATACTTTAAATGACATCTGCACCGGAGGGCCTTCTGAAAGCTCACTGGATTGCGCTACGCTCTCCAATACCAGAACAGTCATGACAGTTAGCAAGACGGCTATCACGCGTATCACGCTTAACCACATCCCAACCTCCTTGAGCAAGTGGTATAGTTCGTTCAATTAACAGGCCTGTTAAGGCTTAGCCCAGTTTAGCTCGCTTCTGGTAATTGCAATCATCACGGCAGACGCATTCTGCTTTTTCACATTACCTTGTAGCATTAATGTTAAGTATGGAGGCTGAAGTTTGAATTGCCAGTGCCAATATAAAAATTCCACAATTATACGGCAACTGGAGACTGGATGAGGTACTGTGCGGCTCGCGTTCTGGTCAGCCACACACTACCCAGTATGAAAAGTATTTATTTAATTATCAACGGTTGTCGTCACTAATCCGACTGGCGATCGCGCTATTTTGACCTTTATATTTGGCATCTTTACGCATGTTGTAAGGCGCCTCTGCGGGGCTACTCAGGGTTTCAAAACTCAATGCGCCAATCTTCATCTTAGGTCGCAACGCCAAGGGCAGCTTACCAGAGTTATAGAACTCCAGAACAATGTTGCCAGACCAGCCCGGATCGATACGATGTGCGGTTACGTGCACCATCAGGCCTAACCTGGCTAAAGACGAGCGACCATCAAGCCAGCCGACAAGATCCGCTGGTAATGTCACAGACTCATAAGTCATAGCCAAAGCCAGTTCGCCTGGGTGCAGGAAAAAGGCCTGACCATCTTCGAGCACGATTTCATCACTCATAATGGATTCCATTGCTGCGTTGATCTGCTCTTTAGGCCCACTCAGGTCAACATAGGGTGCAGCATGATCCTGAAACACCCGAAATTTATTGCCCAGACGCAAATCAACGGTCACCCCTGAGATCATCTCATCAGCCGGCGTTGGCTCGATTTGAATGTGTTGGTTTTTGATAGCTTGTTTTATATCTCTGTCAGAGAGTCTCATTAGTTAGTCATCCGTTATTAGAATTTCGACCCCTTGAGTCGATTGTGATTGTAAATACAACATGCTGCTCACCAGCTGCGCACAATAAATATAATGGTCTTTTATCGGCAGTGATTGGGCTGTGATATTCGCGCCCTGTTCCGAATTTTCTCGGATCCCGGTATCCAATGGGATTTCAGCAAGCAGCGGAACACCATGACGCGCAGCCAGTTTAGCGCCCCCTTCACTACCGAAAATGGCGTTTTTACCATCGCAATGCTGACACGAAAAATAGCTCATGTTCTCTATCAGGCCAATAATGGGCAGGTTGACTTTATTGAACATTGCAATGCCCTTTTGCGCATCAGCCAGTGCCAGATCCTGAGGGGTTGTCACCACAATTGCGCCACTGGCGGGGACTTTTTGGGTCATCGTCAGCTGGATATCACCCGTGCCTGGCGGCATATCGACGATCAGGTAATCCAGCTCACCCCATGCAGTTTCATTTAACAATTGAGTAAGTGCCTGCGATGCCATAGGACCGCGCCAGACCGTCGCATCGTCCTCAGCCACCAAAAAGCCGATAGACATGGCTTTGACGCCGTCTTTTTCAAACGGCTTTAGTGTATTTTCGTCCAGAGCCTCTGGTTGCTGCCCACTCAGTCCTAGTAAAGAAGGTATGGAGGGACCATAAATATCGGCATCCAAGATACCCACTTGAGCCCCTTGAGAGGCAAGTCCGGTGGCCAGATTTACGGCTGTGGTCGATTTGCCCACCCCACCTTTCCCTGACGCCACTAGAACAATGTGTTTAATTTGTTTGAACTGAGCCGCACCAGCGACTTCACATTGGCATGTTACGCGGACGTCCGCATTCAAAGAGTCACTCAGGTGGGTAGAGAGCACAGCTCCCTGCCCTGACGCGGCAAAAGGCAAAGTGAGTGTAACTTGCCAGGACATTTTTGCCGCTTTGTCGGGTGAAATATCCGCAATCCACTGCGTATCAATGCCCATAGGAAAAATTGCGCTACGATAGTGTTGCAGATGAGTTTTAATCTGTTCTTTTATGGGGTCCTTCCTGGTAAATAGTTTTTCAATACCAAACATACAAATAAAACGCCTTGAGGTGATGAAATGGGCGCAGGAATTATGTAACATTCACTTCATTAAAACCAGTCAAATTCGCGTCTGCTGGGATTTTCCCAGCCGTTCTGGTTAGTCTTTTATCACAACAGACTGGCTAACCGGGCCGAAGTTTTTGCTCACTGTATCGATAAGCACCGTGCATGATGCCAGGCGCCAGATCTACAGAGCCAAACTGAGCCGCTCTATTTTCACGGAATAACTATGACAAAGAGAAAAATTCTCATAACAAGTGCACTGCCTTATGCTAACGGTCCGACCCACCTGGGTCACCTGTTGGAGTACATTCAAACCGACATCTGGGCTCGTTTCCAGAAGCAGCAAGGCCATGAGGCTTATTATGTTTGTGCTGATGACGCTCACGGTACACCTATTATGCTGAACGCCCAAAAACAGGGCATCACGCCAGAAGAAATGGTTCAGCAAGTCAGTATTGAGAGACAGCGTGACTTTGCCGACTTTAATATCGAATTCGACAACTATCACAGCACCCACAGTGACGAAAACCGTGAGCTGAGCGAGTTAATTTATACTCGCCTGAACGATAAAGGGCATATTAAGAAGCGCACTATCTCTCAGCTGTTTGACCCAGAAAAAAGTATTTTCCTGCCCGATCGGTTTGTTACTGGTACTTGTCCAAACTGTAAGGCCGAAGAGCAAAACGGAGACAGCTGTGATGCCTGTGGTGCAACTTACAGCCCAACCGAGCTGATTGAACCAAAATCCGCAATGTCGGGCGCAACACCTGTTCTGAAAGATTCTGAGCACTTTTTCTTCGATCTGCCCGCTTTTGAAGATATGTTAAAAACCTGGCTTCACTCTGGCAGTTTACAGGCTGAGATGGCTAATAAACTGGATGAGTGGTTTGCAGATGGTCTGCAACAGTGGGATATCAGCCGTGATGCGCCTTACTTTGGATTTGAAATCCCGGGCGCACCAGGAAAATACTTCTACGTATGGCTGGATGCACCTATTGGTTACATGGCAAGCTTTAAAAACCTTTGTGACAAGCAGGGCCTTAACTTTGATGAGTTCTGGGCTGAAGGGTCAGATGCCGAGCTATATCATTTCATTGGTAAAGACATCATCTACTTCCACAGTTTGTTCTGGCCCGCAATGCTGGACGGCGCTAACTTCAGAAAACCAAATAATGTATTCGCGCACGGCTTTGTTACCGTAAATGGTGCGAAAATGTCTAAATCTAAAGGTACTTTCGTCAAAGCACGTACCTACCTGGAACATTTGGACCCTGAATATCTGCGCTATTATTATGCAGCTAAACTGAACAGCGGTGTCACAGATCTGGATCTCAACCTTGAAGATTTCGCGCAGCGCGTAAACTCAGATCTGGTCGGTAAGGTTGTCAATATCGCCAGCCGCTGTGCTGGCTTCATTACTAAAAAATTCGGCGGTAAGCTAAGCAATACCGTGATGGATGAAGCACTGTTAAGTAGTTTTGTTGCTGCCAAAGACAGCATTGCCGGTCACTATGAAAACCGCGAATACAGCCGTGCTGTGCGCGAGATCATGACACTTGCCGACAAGGCTAACCAGTTCATCGACGCAGAAGCCCCCTGGGTACTTGCTAAGAATGAAGACACGCTGGAACGTGCACACCAGGTATGCTCAATGGGTCTGAACCTGTTCCGTGTGTTGTTGACCTACCTCAAGCCTATCCTGCCAGGTATGGCTAAGAATGTAGAAACTTTCTTGAACACTGAATTGAGCTGGGAAGGCCTGGAAACGGCGCTTGTCGACCATGAAATCAACAAGTTTAAAGCCCTGATGCAACGTGTTGAACTGGACAAAGTCAATGCAATGGTTGACGCCTCAAAAGAAAGCCTGGAGAAAAAAGTCGGCGGCCAGAGTGCAAAACCCGCTGCTGACAGCCCGCTGGCTAAAGAGCCGATTGCTGACGAAATCGAGTTCGACGATTTTGCTAAAGTAGACCTGCGTGTGGCTAAAATTGCCAATGCAGAGCACGTTGAAGGCGCAGACAAGCTCCTGAAGTTGACGCTGGACTTAGGTGGAGAGACCCGCCAGGTCTTTGCCGGTATTAAATCGGCCTATGCTCCGGAAGATCTGATCGGCAAACTGACAGTCATGGTTGCCAACCTGAAGCCTCGTAAAATGCGCTTTGGTATGTCAGAAGGCATGGTGCTGGCTGCAGGCCCCGGCGGTAAAGAGATCTATATCCTCAACCCGGATGAAGGCTCACAGCCTGGCATGCGTGTGATGTAATCTGTGCTGCTATTAAACTAGATTGAATAAACGGGCCATCAGGCCCGTTTTTGTTTAGCTGTTTTCAGCTCCTTTGACAACTGATCGCGCACGGCCATCAGAGCATACCCCAACAGATTAAGCCCTTGCCATTTTTGAGGTACACTTGCAAATTCATGGTCCTCCGCCAGGCCTATCCCCCAAATTGTATCAACCGGACGCGCCTCAACCAAAACGCTCTTGTTTGTAGAGAACAAGAACGTCTTCAGTTCTGGGTTTTGACCAAGTAAGAGTGAACACATATCCCTATGGAGGGCTCCCGATCCGGTATCAGCAACCGCGGCTCAAACCATATCCAGCTAAAATGGTTCATTTCACCTTGCGCAAAGACCGAGCTAAAGCTCGACTTTGCACGATAAAGCGTTCGGCGAGCTGCGAAGCGTTGCTTCGGTCTCAAACAAGTACGAGTGGACACATATCCCTATGGAGGGCTCCCGGCTTTTCATCCATGAAAAGCGTTCGGCGAGCTGCGAAGCGTTGCTTCGGTCTCGCCTCACCCAGCCATTTCTTCGCCTTTGGCGGGGCTGTATGGGACTTTGATGCTGACTTCGATTCCTAGTCCTGGCGTTGAGCTCGCTGTGATTTCACCTTTAAGCAGTTGTGTCACCAGGTTATACACGATATGCATGCCCAGACCGCAGCCTCCCTGACTTCTTTTTGTCGTTACAAACGGATCGAACAGGGTCTTTAACCCCTCTTTTGACATCCCTATCCCATCATCGCGGTATACGAGTAACCAGTGCTCTCCGAGCATACTGGTTGATACATCGACCTTACCCTTTTGTTGTTTTTCAAAGCCATGGATCATTGAGTTGTTAAATAAGTTTGTCATTATCTGATAAATCGCGCCTGGGTAGGTATTGACCAACATGTCGGCATCACCCGTAATAGACAAGGTAATCTCTTTCCCTTTACTCAGTGGCAGAAGAGAGCTAAAAACATCTTCGATATAATCTTTGACGTTAATATCCCGCTCCACTTCGCTAGACTGATCAACGGCGACCTGCTTAAAGTTGCTGATCAGCATTTGCGCTCTGTCCAGATTACGCAGGATCAGCCTGTACCCTTCCTCTTGTTCTGAATTAGAGCGCTCCAAATCAGCCTGACGTAATTGTTTTTTCTGAAGCTTCTCAGCGATGTTATGCAAGCATTCCTGATTGTAAGTCAACGCAGTAATTGCCACACCCAACGGAGTATTAATCTCATGTGCGATCCCTGCCACCACATTACCCAACGACGCCATTTTTTCACTTTCAATCAGTTCCTGCTGAGTACGTTTAAGCTCCATCATCGCCTGTTCAAGCTTTTGGTTCTTTTTGTATAGCTCGTCTGTTCGCATCGCCACTTTAATTTCCAGTTGCTCGTTTAGCGTCTGCAATGCGTTCTGGTGTGCCTTCAATTCAGCTATGTCTTTCAAAGCGCCAACAATACGCTGTGGTCGACCGTGATGGTCGCGGCTAACCACTTTACCGCGCTCCAGCACCCAGCTCCATTGGTCTTTTAGTGTTTTTACCCGCATCGCGATTTCATAGGTGTCCTGCTCTCCCTCAAGGCATGCTTCTATTTTCTCCTCCCATGCAATACATTCCTTTGGGTGTACAAACTGGTCTATGTCCTCGACCGACATAGTCGCCAGAACCTTGCCATAATCAATGCGTGGCTTAACGCAGTAACGATAAACCTTTTTGTCCTCAAGGTGCCAGTCCCATAACTCATCGCCGCTTGCCCACAAGCTCAACTCAAGGCGTTGCTGCAGCTCATTCATCACTCGGTTGTCATTCACAACCTGGCGGAAACGTGCCTGCCGTTGCCTGAGCCACAAAGCGACGCTCAGTGTCAATGCGACAACGTAAAATGTCTTGGAGTACCAGTCCCACCACCAGGGCGCTTTTATACTGATCGTGAAGCGATGTACTGGCGACTTTTGATTGAAACGATTAACTGTGTATGTTTGAACCTGATAGTTCCCAGGCTCGAGTTTCAGCAGATTGATCTGCCTGACCCCGTCAGCCAGTTTCAACCACTGATCACTCAGCCCAACGATACGATAAAAAAAGTTTAAGCGCTCTGAGCCGTAGTCCAGGCTGGAATAGTGTAAAGAAATAATGTCCTGATCATAATTCAGAGAAAGTTTCTCTGTGAGCTCTGGTGCTAAAGTCAGCTCACTACTGTCCTCAGGATGCAATACTTCCCCAAGCAACTCAATACTTGAAATTAACAGAGGACGGATCCCAAACGCGATACGGATTTGCTCTGGGTAAAATTGGTTAAACCCTTTAGCCCCGCCAATAAAAACCCGACCATCGGGAGCAAGCCAGGCCGCATTGTAATTAAATTCGTTATCCTGTACGCCATCAACAACCAAGAAATTGTCAATATTATGGTCATGTATGTTGACCCGGCTGAGGCCTCCACTGGTACCAAGCCAAACGTGTTGCTGCTGATCAAATACCATGGCCCAGATAGCTTCATTGGCGAGCCCGTCGGCTATCTTTAACACCTTTTCAACTTCAAATTGCTTGTTCAGAATACTGACCCCAGATTCACTGGCGACCCAAATTGCGCCCAGAGTATCGCGTGCGAGCATAAAAACAATATCCGATGCCAAACCATTATTTGTAGTCAGCGATTTAATCGCCTGGCCATCATAATGGAACAAACCATCACCCACACTGCCAAAGTAAAAGCCATCCCCGTCGACTAAGACAGAGGATACATGATTGGGCGCTGCAACCGATGGTGCAAAAAATGGCAGGAGTTTTTTCTGCTCATTGTCATAATACAGTAAGCCCAACGTACGGGAACTCAGTAAAACCTGTTGCTTAAACACTGTGATGTCGTTAAAACTCACTTCCGGACCATTACCGAAATCTGGCTTAAAGTGCATTACCTCGCCATTAGAGAGATTAAGTCTGGCCACACCTGCACCACGTGAAGTCAACCACACATGCTCATTCACAACCTGTACTTTGGTAATAAAGCTGTTGGAGAAGGAGGCGAGTTCAGGGTAAGCCTGCTCTGCCTTAGTAAACTGCTGCTGTTGGAAAATATAAACCCCATTGGACGTTGCAATCCACAGCCGATCTGATGAATCCAGTGCAAAACTGCGAACATCCGAGTTCGCCAAAGGCGCACTTGGGTAGTTATATTCTCCTACATGACCAAAAGTCTCACTGAGCTGACTGATGAAATGCAGGCCCCGGGTTTCTGTGCCTATCCACAAATCGCTATTACTGTCCCGAAAAACTGAGAGAATGCTGCTGTCCTGTAATCCTGACTTATTATTGCCCCGTTTATACCAGCGCTTTTTAATTTCCCCCTTCATGTTAAGCAGGTATACGCCATGACTGGTAGCTACAAAAAGCTCCCCTGCTGAAGCGAACACAGAGTGCAGTACCAGCTTGGAATCCGGTGCTATGGCACTTTGCCATAAGGCGCGCTCAAACAAGGTATCATATACCGTTAACTTGTTATCCTTGCCAATTAAGAATGCCCGCTCACCACTGATCATCAACGACTTAAAATCACCCGCTAACAATAGCGTCGTCATGTCGGTCTGACGATTATTGACCACCAGCCCTTCATCAGACAGGTAGTAGACCAAGTTTTTGTACACTGTTACATATCGAATAAAGTCGCCCTTCAGGGTCAACTCTTGCGGTAGCAGAGCTGCTTTATCTATCACATAGTAAAAGCCGTCCTCTGTGGTGACTGAAACCGCGCTGCCCTGACAACCAATAGACTGAACCCGATCAGAGGGGATCAATGGACTAAAATCACTTAAAAAGCTTTGGAACCGTCCCGTAACGGTATGATAAACGCTGAGCCCGGTGCTGGTACCAATCCAAAGTGACTCACCACTATGGCATAGCGCGGTAATAAAAGCCCCGGCCAATGAAAACGGGTCTTGCTGGCGGCTACTAAACTGCTTAAATGAATGACCATCAAAGCGGTTAAGACCCGCTTGTGTACCAATCCAGATATAACCGAGTTGATCTTCTTCAATCGCGGTAATACTTACCTGACTCAGACCTGATTCATAATCATAGTGACGCATCACCTGCGCCGTATCAGAAAAGATGGGAACAGCCAGTAAAGGAGCTGAATACAACCAGACCATCATTAGGAGCAGGAAGCTTACGCTGAATTTTGCGTGTTTTATATGTTGTTGCTGATACAACCCTATCACCTTTTGCGCAGGCTCTTTGTTGTAACTATAGCAAAACTTTAAAATCCAGCTGAGATGTCGGCTATTGAGTTAGCAGCGCGCGTCATCGTGTTCAGATAACGCAAATTCTGTAACCTCTCCATCTGCGCGGAGCAGACGATAGCGACTTAGTCTACCTTTTTGTAACTCAACCAGACTGATAGCAGACGCACTCACTAAGTAACGTTTACCAACACTGTCACTGTGGTGTTTTCGTACCGACAACTGCCAGCGCTTGGTAAACAGGTTAAACGGACTCCAGGAAGCAAACAGCCAGGTATCCAGTTTTTCCAGAACATGCAGCAGACGTTTAGGAAACTCATTTTTAATGCCAGAAGAGGTAAGCTGCCAGATCCGATTGTCATGTCGACCAAAACGTGCGGCCACAGAAAAACAGAATGAGTAGTGCACATCACCGGAGAGAATAATGGTCTCACAAGGCGTATCCTCCCGCTTGAAAATATCAATCAGCTTTTTCGCAGCGCCTTCATGCGCCATCCAGTTCTCAACATCTACCACCAGAGGGTGGCCACATGCATTGAAAACAGCTTGTATTGTTTCTATCGCTTTAACACCAAATACCGGCGCCGGACTCACCAGCAAGACCGAATCCTGGTTCAACATTTGCTCCTGTAATTCCATCAGAGTTTCCCAGTCCATAAGACCACTGGGCTCATTGAAATCCTGCTCATTGCGCCAACGATGGGTACGCGTGTCTAACACCACTACTTTTGGTTGAGTGTCGAGGCAATAATGCCACTGTGTAAATCGGTGCAGTGCTTTGTCAAAGCTGGTCAAAGCCCATTTATTGTGAGCTGTAAGGCTTTGCGTAAACCCGTCGATTAACTTACCTGTTGCGCACAGTGCATCGTTACCCAACCCCTGAAACAACCAGTATGCAATCAAGCCATTGGCTATGATCCGTCTACTTGCCGGAGAATTGGCAATATTTTGCTCCCATCTCGCCGTCAGGTTCCAGTCATCTGTCACATCGTGGTCGTCAAACATCATTAATGTGGAAACGTTAGCAAACAGCCGCTGGGCCGCCGGCAAAGTTTCAATAAACCCCTGTAAAGCGCGCTTATCCGCGGCAAATTCAAGTGCCTGGGCATGGCTCAGAGCATCTCCATGGAGCTGCGATAAATCGACCAATTGCCAGGCCTGATAACTAAAATTTAGCAAGTAGCAGGCAATAAATTCCTCAAGCGTGATCAGGTGATTGCCAGCATTAACACTCGAGAAATGCACCTCATCTTTTTTTAGCCAGTGACCCATGGTCCACTTGCTGCGTTCCTGCCAGGGCGTTTTAGGTAACCAATGATGGCGTTGGTAGAGCTGCTGCTCCAAAGATTCTGGCAAAGTCAGAGAGACATTGCCCTCGGGGTAAATGTCGAGTAGCGAGATCAGCCTGTGTGCAGCCATAAGCATCGGGCCTGCCACATCATCCGCGTAAATCTGATCTCCGGACATCAGTAACAGCGAGGGACGTTTTGTTTTGTCATGTAAAGTCTGACGCAGATAATCATCTGCGGTTGCCAGAGAGTCCCGACTGTGATGATGTGGATTGCGACACGAGCCGTGAAGTACGCTGTGAACGGTTTCGGGTACCATAAGCTGAGGTGAATCAGTGTAGCTGAGCGCACTTAGGTCCAACCAACGTCCGCCCGCTTTGATGCGATAACCCAGGTTGGTATCGCATTTAAAATGACCGTGATTCGGGGTGATCAGTAAATAGCACAGGTATAAGTAGGTACCCAACCTGATGTCGCTTTGCTCAACTGATACCTCAACCCCGTCTATTTCAAGCTCGAATTGTGGCGCTGCAGTGGTAACAAACTGCAGGCAAATTTGTTTAGGCTCTGCCCGGCGCACCATTGGACCGAGCAATAGATAAGGTAAATCAGAATCGTTAGCTGGCATTACCGCGCTGAGCCAGGCCAAACAAACGGTAGAAATTCTCCGTTGTGGCGCTGGCTAACTCCTTGTAGCTTATCCCTTTTAAATCTGCGATAAAATAGGCAACATCCTGCACATAGGCGGGTTGGTTGGTTTTACCACGATGTGGCACAGGCGCCAGATAAGGGGAGTCTGTTTCAATTAACAGCCTGTCCAGAGGCAAACGCCTCACAACATCTTGTAGCTCAGTGGCATTTTTAAAAGTAACAATCCCAGAGATAGAAATATAGAACCCCATATCAATGGCCTGTTTTGCCATATCCCAGCTCTCTGTGAAGCAGTGCAATACACCACCACACTGTTGTGCCTGATGAGCTCGCATAATATCCAAAGTATCTTGCCTGGCATCACGGGTATGAATTATCAGTGGTTTGTTAAGCTCGTTGGCAATATCAATATGCTGTGCAAAGCTATCTCTTTGCACCTGATGTGTGTCTTTTGAATAATAATAATCCAACCCCGTCTCGCCGATTGCAACGACCTTAGGGTGCTGAGCCAACTGCTTCAATAGCTCTGGGTCAAGCGCGTCATCCTGATTGAGTGGATGTACACCACAAGATGCTGACACATCCTCAAACGGTAGAATTTTTTCAAGCATAGCCGGAAACTGAGCCAGGGTGACGCTTACACATAAAAAGTGTTCAACCTGCTTAGCTCTGGCCTCTGTGAGGATCTCAGGTAACGCTTTACCCAGTTTATCAAAGTCCAGTCTGTCAAGATGACAATGAGAATCTACAATCATAACTGCTCTTACATGGTGTAGGTGGGCTTGCCGGAGTTCAGCATAGTGCCCAGCATTTTTACTATTTTATCGTTCAGTAATTCGTCTTCTGCCTCAAACCCAACACCTATCCCGGGCGGGTTTGAATTTTGCGCACCTTGTGGTGTGATCCAGACAACCTTGCCGGTTACCACATCCTCTTCAAGTGCATCAGGCAAGGTAATTCGTAGCGTTATCGCCTGCCCCATTTCATAACGACTATTGGTTTGCACAAACAGACCGCCGCTTTTTTGGTATGGCATGTAACTGCGATATAGTTCGTCGTTGTCTTCAAAATCGACTAGTAATTCTTGCACCTTGACTCCTATCTTAAGGTTTGCTGCAACTGATAGCATAATCGTGACAGACTCAGGGACAAGTTTAAGCCTAACACAGTATGTTGGTCTACTGAAAACCGCCTCACTATCGCAATGGCAGCCTGTGCTTTACTAAAATCCAACTGCCCTGTCACAATCTGATTGTTGATGGCAGCCAGTGCAAAACCGCAAAATACCTTTACCAGGCTCACATCAGCTTGCAGTGTTTTTGCCAGTGTATCGCTATCAACCCCCTCACTTAGGCGCTGTGCGGTTTGCCACAAATAATCGATATCCTTGAGTTGCTGCGTCTGTGACCACTTTTGTAATAATAGCGGCTGCGACATAAAATTGCTGACCCAGGGGAATTGGCTGGAGTGAATCCCCTGTTGTGCAAGCCACGCTTCGACCGCGTTACCATCAACCACACCCACATTCAACTTGTTACAGCGGCTCAAAACCGTCGCGGCCACGCGTGCTCTGTCATTACACAACAGCAGTAAGTACCGACCCTTAGCGGGCTCTTCAAGCGTTTTTAACAGTGCATTGGCAGCCGACTCTGTGAGCTTTTCAACCCCATCGATAACAACAACTTTATTTCCTCCCTGCTGAGCTGAGTGAAATATAAACTCATTCAAGCCTCGGATAGCATCAACACTAATGCTCTGCGTTTCAGCTGTTATCAGTAGTTTGTCTGGGTGATTGTCAGCCTCAATAAGCAAGCAGCTTTTGCATTGCCCACAAGAGTAAAGCGACGTGCCTGCGTGTTTGCATAGCAGCGCTGCTGCAAGTGACTGGGCCAGCTCAAGCTTTCCGACACCAACCATACCATATAATAATTGAGCATGATGAAAACGCTGTTGTTGGTAGCTCGTCTGTAATTGAGTAAATACCGGTTCTAGCCATGGGTACATATAATCGCACCAGTTAATTGTTGTCGTTTTGTTGACGACAGGCCGCTACCACTGAATCCACGACTTCCAAACACGCCTGTAGCACAGCCTGCTTATCTTCCGACGCATCAATCACGCTGAACCGTGCTGGCTCAGCTTGGGCCTGGGCCAGATAACCTTGCCGTGCACGATGCAAAAACTCCATTTTTTCATCTTCCATACGATCTAGCCCTTCGCCACGTTGACTTACGCGTGTTAAGCCAAGTTCAGGATCTAAATCCAAAATGATATTCATGTCGGGTTTGAAGCCACCCAGCGCCAATTCGTTAATCGTCGTGATAGTCTTGAGATCGATGCCTCGCGCATAATGCTGAAAACTGAACGTCGCAGCGTCAAAACGATCGGAGATCACAACCTTCCCCGCTTCTAGTGCCGGAAGGATCTTTTCTTGGACATGCTGAGCCCGTGCCGCACCGAACAGCATAAGCTCAGTGACAGAGCCCATTTCAGGTGTACTGGGATCCAAAATAACAGTACGGATCTTCTCACCTATTGGCGTACCGCCCGGTTCACGAGTCAGTACAACATCAAAACCCTGTTGCTCAAGATAATCGGCAATGCCCTGAATCACGGTTGTTTTGCCTGCTCCATTACTGCCATCACAAACCAACATAAAACCTTTATTCATACACACTCTCTGCAGTACCACTGAGTACCGAATACAATTATCTGAAAATGAGCGCCATTATATCCGTTTCACGCCATCATCAGTAGGATTAATTCGTTGAATAGTGTACCGTTTACTGCATCAATCGATTTTCGCAAGGAAAAATGATGCAAATTGATCTTCATCACGCCATGACCTGGGTTGTGGCAAGAGACGCAGGCTTCTCACCGGCTCAGGCCAATACCATTGCGCATGCAGCCCAATATGTAGACGACGCCACTAACTATGGGCACATTGAGTTTGACAATGGCGCCGCTTATGAGCGAATAGCAACTGCACACAAAATGCTTGAGTATCGTAATCTGGACAGCCTAAAAAATATGAAAGTCTGGGTGCCATTTCATTTTTTGCCGGGTAACGGCGGCTTACCGGCAGGCGAAAACCCGAGTGGCAGCTTTATCCAGAAACTGGTGTGTCGTCCACACTCACATGTTGCAAAAGACATGATTGCAGAGGTACTGGCTGATAAAGACCGCCCTTATTCATTACACCGACTGGGCATCACTGCCCATGTGTTTATTGATACCTGGGGACACAAGGGCTTTGCAGGCGTTGACCATCCGGTAAACCATGTACGCGATATCACAGACCATAATGGCCAGATACACCACAGCCTGATAGATAAGGTCACCAATTATTTCGCCAATATTTTGCAAGACAATATTCCAAGCCTTGGTCATGGTCAGGCGCTCTCACACCCCGACCTGCCCCATCAGCACTGGTCTTATACAAACGGTCTGGGTGAACACATTGAACGCAACAACCCCAGTGACTTTTTGCAGGCGGCAGACGAGCTGTGTAAGGTTTTTCAAACTTATCTGGTAAAGCCTATCACCGGGCTCTCACCACAAGTTCGAAACGAAATTGCACAGTGTTTTGACCAGTTTGTCAGCGATAATGGAGAAACGCGTCACCACCAGTGGCTGGATGCTATTGCAAACGACCGCTTTGGTCTGGGTGCCTACCAGCTCAGCTATATCGCAAAAGGCCATGGCTCATGGAAGCATCAGGCACTTGGAACAACGTTAGAAACGGGAGATGAGCACTGCTACCAGTATCACCCGGGATTTCTTAATTCTGACTGGAAACATTTTCATGATGCGGCAAAGAAACACCGCCAGAGCATCATAGTGGATATTCTGCCCAGATATGGCATTTGTGTCAGCTAGATAAGGGTCACCGCGACCCAAGTTGATCGCGGTGAAATACCCGTTTATTCAGGCTTAAGCGTGACGGCCTGATCTTTAACGCCAGCATAAAAAACCACAATCTGTGCAGCCTCTTTACCAACGTTTTTGCCCCAGTGCCAGGTATTGAGTACTTCGACTATCGTGTCACCGGCCTTAATATGTAAGGTCTCTCCAGTTTCTGTCTCAACCATTAGCTCACCTTTTATCATCAAACCAGCATTTATATAAGGGTGCTTGTGGATAGGCAAGGTCTGTCCGGCAGGAATAGTAAAGCGCATGATCCGCACTTCCGGCTGACCTTTTGGATAGGCGGGCAGAGTTGCGCCGTTCCAGCTCTGTTGCTGTTTTGTCAGTGTTTCTACTTTTATCTGCTCGGTACTGTGTGTTTTTTCCGCGCTGATACTCGCAAAACTCAAAAGTAAAAAAGCCGGTAAGGCTAAAAAGGGGCTGTGCATTTTGGTTTATCCTTATAAGTTTTTTGTATCCTAAAACGACAATGTGACTTAATTGTGGAGCCCTGACATCGACAAAATCTCACGCTGTGCAGACAGGCGCAGTTCAACATCGCACTGACCGGGTAAAGTCTGGAGACCCCATTGAGTCAGGCGCTGAAAAAACTGCACAAATTGCGTAATCTCTTGCTTTGACATACGACGTGACTGCGTGCCGGACAAGCGCAGCTTTTGTTCTTGTTCCAGGCGCCAGCGGGCAACATGCGAAAAGTCCCCGGCATTGAGAAATATGAGTTTATCAAGTTGTGCAAACAACGGCTGATAATCGGCTTTGAGAAAGTCGTTCACTGAATGGCGGTAGCTGCCATCAGGATCCTGTTCCTGCTCCAATAGATTAATCGGGCAAGTCAGGCTTTGTGCCGGCTGCTCTTTTACGCCAAGACACCAGCCTTCAAAAATCAGCACGTCCAGGCTATTGCAGTGTTGCCAGTACGCAGACGAAAATGGCTCGTCCATAGATTTATCAAACCGGGGCAATGTCAAAGACTGTTGCGCCCGAAACCGCGCTAGCACCTCAGCTGCCAAGGCGGTGTCGTGAGTCCCCGGTACACCCCGAGTTTGAAACAGCGGGTGCATAGCATCGGCGCGTTTTGCCCGCTCGGCCCGGCTCAGATAGAAGTCGTCCAGTGACACACATTCAACGCGTAACCCCTGTTGAACAAGCGCAGCTTTTAAGTAGCCAGCGAGTGTCGATTTGCCGCTACCTTGTGAGCCGCTGATACCCAGGCACAAAGGTGAATTTTGCTTGGCTTGCTCTGCCAGCCACTTTGAAACGGGGCCAAGCAACTGAACATACTGCGGTTCAAGCTTGTGTGACTCACAAAACTGGCGTTGCCAGGGCTCCATCACGAGAGACTCTTCTATACCTGTCGGGCTAGGTGTTCAGCTCATACTTATAGCCAGCCCCATATATGGAGTGAATAAATTCGCTATCCGGAGAAAGCTGGGAAAGCTTCTTACGGATCTTTTTAATATGGCTGTCAATCGTACGATCGCTGACAATCCGGTCATCATCATAGATACAGTCCATCAGCCTGGAACGATTGTAAATCCGCCCGGGATGTGCGACTAAGGTTTTCAGTAAAACAAACTCCACCTGAGTTAGCTCAACAGAGCTGTTCTGATAAGTGACAAAGAGCGTATTTTCATCCAGCGCAAGTTGCTCTGTCTGCACAGGATTTGCCCCTACTCGACGCAAAATTGCTTTAACGCGAGCCACCACTTCACGTGGGCTGTAAGGTTTGCAAACATAATCGTCTGCGCCCACCTCAAGTCCAAGTAACCGATCAATTTCTTCCACCTTAGCGGTAGTCATGATGATGGGCACCATAGAGTGTCGCCTTACCTCACGGCAAATCACGATACCATCAACATTAGGCAGCATAAGGTCAAGTAAAATGATGTCTGGTTTAAAAGTGTCAACGGCGCTCAGAGCCTGGGCACCATCATGAACCATATGCAACTCATAGCCTGCCTGAGTGACATACTTACCTAAAATGGTTGCAAGCTTTTTCTCGTCTTCAATGATTAGTACTTTTTGCATTTTCAGCGTTCACTTTCACCTTGGGTCTTCTACTCCCCAAAATTAAGTGAAATGGCTTGAATTTACAACCCTTTTAGGAAAAGCGCATCACCACAGCCAGACCACCAAGTCCACTTTGTTGCGCCGAGATTGTGCCGTTGTGAGCCTGAACTATACTAGTACAAATCGCCAGTCCAAGCCCTGAACCACCTGAAACACGATCTCTTGCCTGTTTGACGCGGTAGAGGCGACCAAAGAGTTTATCTAACAACTCAGGCTCCACTCCGGGTGAGCTGTCCTGCCAGACAATCTCGGTTTGCTCTCCCAGCTTTTTAATCGTCACCCGGATTTTCCCGGGGCTGTATTCCGTTGAATCGGTGTAACGCAATGTGTTTTGCATCAGATTACTAAATAACTGAGTCATGCGCCTGTCATCACATTCCATCAACAAAGATTTATCTCCGTCCAGCTGCCACTCAAAGTGCTGATTTGTCAATTGAGCCTGATGATTACCGAATGTCTGTTCAACGATATCGCCCAAACAATGTGGTGACATCTGATAGCTCAAAGATCCTCTGTCAGACATTGATAACTGATGCAAATCATCAACCAACTGAGTCAAGCGACTGATCTCTTCATGCAAAGATTGAAGTTGATCAGGGTTGGTTTCAATGACCCCATCAATCATCCCCTCCAGCTCAGCTTTAAACACAGCAATGGGTGTGCGAAGCTCGTGAGAAATGTCGGCTATCCACTGCTGTCTTGCCTGCTGGTTTTCCCGCAAGGTTTCTGACAGGGTGTTTAAATCCCGAGCCAGCATACCCAACTCGTCGTTGCTATCCGTGCTCAGGTTACTCTGATAGTCTCCTCTTGCCAGGCTCTGCGCCGCCCGACGTAGCGCCAGTACAGGCGCAACCAGAAAGTGACTGAATGGTATCGCCAGTAAGCTCGATGCGATCAGGGCTACAATGGCGATATACATAAACCAATTTTTTTGTCGCTCGGCAAATAAACTGTCAAAACGGTTACTCATAACCAGGCCATCTTCAAGACCAACGTACCCCAGTAAGGGCGACGCCGGAGAATCGGACTGGTGAACAGGCTCCCACAAGGTTGTTCTGGTTGTCGTCAGTGAACCAATTACCTGCTCGCCGGCTGCGTTTTTATACACTAAACGACCACTTCCATTGTCTCCATACCCTCTGGGAGGCGGCCTGCGTTTTTTTGGCGGGTATGCACCTCGCTCTCCTTTGGGTGGGCGCTCAGCACCGGGCTGTGGACGTCTGTCAGATTGATACTGTGACTGAAAGCCCTGCTCGTTAACTTCCCCCCGTCCCCGACGTTCACCGCCTGGGCTCCCATCTGCGTATTCCGGTCGCCTGCGAGGCCGCTGCATAGAAGGACTGTCGTAACTGTCATAAGAGGGATGAGCACCGGCCGATTTCGTGGTAACAGGATTCCCGCGCACTTCCTGCACCAGTTGATGCCAGGCCGGATGACGGTGAAACACCCACTCCTCACCATAACGGTCGTAATTTTCGCGAATAGTCGGCATCAACGCTACCAACCTGGCGCGGCTGTTTTGCTGAATATAGTCACGAAAACTCTTTTCAAAAGCAGCCTGGTTAGCAAAGTAAATAGCCATGATCAATACGGTGTTGACCAACAGCAAAATAGCCAGCAGCTTGTGCCGTATTGTCAATTTCATGGTGCAGTTACTCCTGTGAGCAAAATTCAAAACTTGTAAGACCAGATGCTAATCAGTATGTAAGGTCAATGTGCAAATAGTGTGGAAGTGGTGGCAAAATTTACCAAAGCAGGGACACGTTGGGACAGCTGCTTTATATGGACAGCCCATCACATGTCGCATGGGCCGGTTTTTGAACTGAATTAAGCTGACTAATTAAACTGCACAATCTCAAGGCCAAGTATATATCCTTCCCCTTCGGTATTGCTGCCGCAGCGAATGACTTTTACATGGGCATTGAGAGGAGGAATCGAGCCACCGTGACTATCAATAAATACATCTAACATTTCGTTGATTTCAATCGGCTCCTCTACAATGATCGACAAACCTGTGGCACTCAAGTCATGACAAGTGCCTTGCAGTTTATGACCCGTGGACAAGACCGTTAATTGTGCCTGGGTATCGACCATCATGCGCATAAAGCGCCGTTTATCCTCATGTATCATGTCGTGCTCCACTCATTATTATCATTGCTTGCCTGCAAAAAATTACCTGGGAATAATTTGCACCATATTTTTTATTTTTTCCGACAAGGATTGCATTGAAAAGGGTTTAACCACATAAGCATCACAGCCCGCATCAAAACCAGCCTGCTTTTCCTGCTCCGACTCCAGGCCCGATACCATAAGCACCGGAATATCTCTCGTTTCGGGCGTATTTTTCAGCATTCGACACGTATCGTAGCCATCCAGCCCTGGCATGCAAACGTCGAGCAATATCACATCTGGTGGATCAGCAATTGCATTAGACAGACAGCTCTTGCCTGACTCAGCATAGCTAAATTTAAATGCGTCCGACAAGGCCATAGAGAGCATCTCAAAATTGAAATACTCATCGTCAACCACTAACACATGCGGCGTTTTCATCCTGCTCCCCTGTGTGGACATAGTCAATGCCGCTTCCTTTTCACAATCCAAAAATAGTTTCCTCTTAATAAGGTAATTGCCTCAATGCAAATTGCAAGTCAAAACACACTATTCGATCTCATTTAGCGCATTAGTGATCCGCTTCGCTGAAATCGGGTAAGGCGTACCCAGTGTTTGAGCAAATAAAGACACCCGAAGTTCCTGCTGCATCCAAAAAACTTCATCGAGGGCCTCTGACATTGGCAACCCTTTTGGCTGTTTATTGCACTTATCTGCGTATGCAGCAGCCACTTTCTCGAGTTCCAGCACACATAAACGATCACGATTTGGATCAACCGGCAACTTCTCAAGACGCTTTTCAATGGCTTTCATGTAGCGCAACAGATCAGATAACTTGTGTGCACCATGCTGGCTGACAAACCCTTTGAAGACCAAGCTCTCTAACTGAGATTTTATGTCTCCGTGGGCAGTTATCATGGTTAGGTCAACGCGACCTTTCATACGTTTGTTCACACTATGTACAATGCTAAGTACTTGTTCAACAGCTGAGGCAATTTCAACAACTTTATCTCCTAACTCAGCTCGGACATGCTCTTTGGCTTTTTCAAAATCCTGTTCAGAGCGGATCGCGGTATAGTCACCTAACAAAGCATCAACCCCTGCTGCCGTACAATCGTCAATCAGGTCATTAATCTTACCAAACGGATTAAAGTACAGTCCCAGCTTTGCTTTATTCGGCAGGTGCTGTTGTAAATATTTCACCGGTGAGGGCACGTTCAGCATCACCAGTCGACGCAGACCGAGGCGATGGGCCTGTTGTGCCTTGAGCGGATGATCAAATAAACTGATTGAGGTGCTTTGCTTGTTGTCTACCAGCGCCGGGAAAGCTTTGATCTCATAGCCGCCCTGCTTTTTGGTGTATTCCTCAGGCAGGTCACCAAACGACCACTGCATCAGCCCTTCCTGCTCTATGCCCTCTTCGGCCACTTTTGACAGCGTTTGCGTGACCTTACCTTGTAATTTGGCTTTAAGTACATCCAGATCATAGCCATGCGCAATCACCTTATTGTGTTCATCCAGTACCTGAAACTGCATCTTTAAGTGCGATTCCAGTGCCCCGAGATCGAACGCCTCAGCATCAACTTTAACGCCCGTCATACGTAATAAGCGATTGGCCAGTGCTTCAAGAAAGCCGCCCTGCATCGGCTCTATGGCAGCGAGTACCGCATCGGCATAGTTGGGCGCCGGGACAAAGTTGCGTCGCAGACTTTTTGGCAGACTCTTGATCAAAGAACAAATCAGTTCATGACGCAATGCCGGAATATGCCAGTCAAATCCCTCATTCGCCACCTGGTTAAGCAGTGGTAATGGGATGTTCACCGTCACGCCGTCAACGGGCTGACCTGGCTCAAAATGATAGCTCAATGGCAACATCAGATTGCCCTGCTGCCACACGTCTGGATAATCCAGCGCCGTAATGTGTGACGCTTCGTGCTGCATCAGGGCGTCTCTGTCCATATGCAAAAAGCGTTTGTCGGTTTTTTTCTTCTCTTTCCACCAGTGATTGAACGCAGCCCGGTTATTGACATCGGCCGGGATACGCTGCTCGTAAAACGCCTGCATCATATGCTCATCGACCAGAATATCCCGGCGACGCGCTTTGTTTTCCAGATCCTGAATATCGTCAATCAGGGCCTGATTGTGCTTTAAAAAGGCCTCGTTTTGCCCTAACTGCTGAGCTATCAGTGCTTCTTTTATAAAGAGTTCACGACACAGGGCTGGTTCAATCTGACTGTAAACCGTACGCTTTTTGCCAACAATGATCAGGCCGTACAGGGTTTGCTGTTCAAAGGCGATGACACAGCCCTGCTTCTTTTCCCAGTGTGGTTCACTGTAACTACGCTTAACCAGGTGCTCCGCCAACGGGGCAACCCAGTTAACATCTATCCTGGCATTAATTCGGGCGTAGAGCTTACTGGTTTCTACCAGTTCAGCCGCCATCACCCACTTAGGGCTTTTCTTAAACAGGCCAGAGCCAGGGAAAATATGGAACTGACTGTTGCGCGCCCCTTTATAGAACTTTTTCTCGTCTTTTTGACCTATGTGGCTCAGCATCCCGCTGAGCAGCGCCTGGTGAATGGCTTCGAAGCTGGCATCATTGCCTGAGGCTTTGAGGCCCATTTCCGTGCACACTGTGGTGAGCTGATAAACAATATCCTGCCACTCTCTGACCCGCATGTAGGCTAAAAAGTCTTTCTGGCATTGCTTTCTGAACTGGCTGCGACTGAGCGCTTCCTGCTGCTCCTCCAGATACTGCCAGAGGTTCAAAAACGCCATAAAATCCGAGTCCGGATCTTCAAACCGACCATGCTTTTCATCCGCAGCACCGCGTTTTTCCTGCGGTCTTTCTCTGGGGTCCTGAATCGACAGTGCCGCTGCGATAATGATCACCTCACGCAATGCACCCACAGGGGCTGATGCCAGTACCATACGGGCCAGGCGCGGATCTATCGGTAAGCGGCTGAGCTTGCGCCCGGTCTGGGTCAGCGTGGTTTGCTCACGTCTGCCGGCAGGTTTAACGGCACCCAACTCCTCAAGCAGGGTGACACCATCTGTGATATTGCGGTTATCGGGTGCTTGCACAAACGGAAACCGCTTGATGTCGCCCAGGCCCAGCGCCAGCATTTGCAAAATAACCGATGCCAGGTTGGTGCGCAGAATTTCCGGATCGGTAAATTCAGGTCGGCCAAGGAAATCTTCTTCTGAGTACAACCGGATACAGATACCCGCAGCAACCCGGCCACAGCGACCCATACGCTGATTGGCACTGGCCTGAGAAACGGCCTCAATCGGCAATCGCTGAACCTTAGTACGAGCACTGTAGCGGCTGATCCGCGCCGTGCCCGGGTCGATAACATAGCGGATCCCAGGTACCGTCAGTGAGGTTTCGGCCACGTTGGTTGACAGTACAATACGACGATGACTGTGGGCGGCAAAAATGCGATTTTGCTCGGCATTCGACAAACGGGCATACAAAGGCAAAATCTCAACGCCTTTGAGGTTGCGCTTACTCAGCGCATCTGCCGTATCGCGAATTTCCCGTTCGCCATTCATAAAGATCAGGATGTCTCCGGGGCCTTCTGCACACAGTTCGTCTACGGCATCGAAAATCCCCTGTAACTGGTCATTTTCGGCTTCGCTTTCATCACCACTGGCATCTATAACAGGTCGATAGCGCACTTCCACCGGATAGGTACGGCCCGATACTTCAATGATGGGCGCGTTATTAAAGTGCCTGGAAAAACGCTCCGGATCGATTGTCGCTGAGGTAATGATCACTTTGAGATCTGGGCGCTTCGGGAGCAGGTTTTTCAGATAGCCAAGAATAAAGTCGATATTCAGGCTGCGCTCGTGGGCTTCATCTATGATGATAGTATCGTACTGGTTCAGGTATCTGTCTTGCTGGATCTCTGCCAGCAAAATACCGTCGGTCATCAGCTTGATATAACTTTTGTTAGACACCTGATCACTGAAGCGGATCTTAAATCCCACTTCCTGACCAAGCTCACAGTTGAGCTCTTCGGCAATCCGGTTTGACACACTTCGTGCAGCAAGACGTCGCGGCTGAGTGTGACCAATATAGCCATCAACACCTCGGCCCAGTTCCAGACAGATTTTAGGTAGCTGGGTGGTTTTACCTGAACCGGTTTCACCCGCAACTATCACCACCTGGTTCTCGGCAATGGCTTTTTTAATGTCGTCTTTTTTCTGGCTAACCGGCAGCGACTCGGGATATTGCACCGTCGGCAATTCAGCCAGACGCTTCACTCTGAGCGTTTTACTGTGCTCTATATCACGCGTTATCTGAGTAAGTACCTTTTGTTGTTTCGCTTCGTCTTTTATTTTTTTGACGCCCTGAAGACGTTTTTTAAAGAGAAACTGATCCTTTTTGAGGCAATCCGCTATGTTCGAATACAACGACTGCAAATCCACTACACGACACCTTGTTACTGAGAAAATCGTCGCGTAGTCTAACAAAAAGCACGCAGCCAGCACAGTCCCTTTGACAAGGACTGATACCTTAAAGATGTAGTTGAATAGCTACCACACAGAATGGTGCCAAATAGCGCTGACACCACATTACTCAGGCACCAAAGCCTGTCTTCAGGAAACTCGCGTCACAACTCAGACAAAACGATGCCCCGACTCATAGGTATCATGAAGGTGTTTATCAATAGCATACAGTACATGGGTACGACTTATCACCCCAACCAGCCGACAATCAGTGTCGCACACGGGATAAATTTTTGGCTTATCAGCGGTCATTCTGTCAGCCAGCTTTAGGATGCTATCGTCCGGGCTGACACACAAAGGTTCAGCATTCATCACATCGGCCACTATGCTATGAGATTCGTTCTGATAAGTAGCTTCAAGCATAGTTCGGATACAATCCTGCTCTGATAAAAAGCCCACTACGCGTTGCATGTCGTCGATCACGGGACCTCCGGCCTGACCACTTTGCAGTAGTTTTTCCACGGCCGACTCGATGCGCATGTCCGCTTTAAAGGTTACCGGACGATGATTAAGATAGTCTGCTACTTTTACAGATTGCATATTTCATTCCCCTAAGAAAACACCAGCTTCATATTAAATAGTAGCTGGCGTTACAAAAATTGCCTAAATTTGCAGACGTTAAGCAGACTGATTAGGGTTAATCTGTTGCTTTGAAAATACCCACGTAAGTAGGTTGAGTGTTGGATTTGCTGGCACGATACATGCCTTTAGTATTAAACGGCATGCTTATATTGCCCTGAGCGTCTAAAATGATCACCCCACCGGTTCCACCAGCTTCAAACATAGGACCAAAAATCACCTCCTGCCCGGCTTGTACCACGGATTTGTCCTGATACTGCACCCGTGCACAGATATCAGCGGCAACGTGATAGCGAATAAAGTACTCACCATGGCCCGTGGCTGACACCGCACAAGAATCATTGTCTGCAAAGGTGCCAGCGCCAATAATAGGAGAGTCGCCAATGCGACCAAATCGTTTTGCCGTCATACCACCGGTCGACGTACCAGCTGCAAGATTGCCATTTTTATCGAGTGCAACGGCCCCCACAGTGCCCATTTTAAACTGCAGCGGTAACTGTTCATGCTTCGCCTGATAATCTTTGGTGCCCTGCTCTGCCCGGTCCAGCTTTTTTCGTGCTTTTTGCCAGGCCTCATAGCGATGAGGTGTATCAAAATAAGCATTGTCTACGAACGGCATGCCTTCACGCATAGCAAATTCCTCGGCGCCTTCACCACTGAGCATCACATGCACTGACTTGTCCATAACAGCTCTGGCTAGCTCAATGGGGTTTTTTACGTGTTTCACACCGGCAACCGCACCGGCCCGACGATCCCGTCCATCCATGATCGACGCGTCCAACTCATGAGCCCCTTCATAGGTATACACAGCTCCTTTACCAGCATTAAAAAACGGAGAGTTTTCCAGTACTTTAATTGCGGCAGTAATTGCATCCAGACTCTCACCACCTTGTTCCAAGACCTTGTAACCTTGCTCAACAGCCAACTTCAGCGCCTGTCTGTAGGCCTTTTCCTGTTCAGGCGTAAAGCGCGATTTTTCAATCGTACCGGCGCCGCCATGAATTGCAATGGCAATGGGTGTCTCAGGTTTGGCTTCAGGTTTGGCTTCAGGTTTGGCTGCAAAAGCGGGATGTGCCACGCTCAGAGCGGTGACTAAGAATGAGGTGATTAGTATAGGGCGCATGTTGAGTTCCTGTTGTTCTTCTATTATGGAACTAAGGTGCCGGATTTGAACTGTTGATACAAAAAAAAGCGATAAAAAAAGCGCCCATAAGGCGCTTTCTTATCAACTATTGTCGCTAATGACTTAGCTTGCCTGGCGCTTTGCTTTCAGACGAGCCAGACGACCAACCTGATGTGTAGAAGTCAGGAAAGAGAAAATAGGTGCCAGGTAGCCACGTTTGCGCAGCTCAAGGTAAGCTTCATCGCTCAGCTCGTTCAGCTTACGCTCGTCTACCAGGTAGATACCGTTGATGTCTTTCTTCTCACCAGCGATTTCAACAGTCAGAGTTTGCTGTACAAGTAGCTCTTTTTCAGCCAGGTACTGAGTGAAAGCTTCAGTTACACGAGAAAACTCAATGAAGTTCACCAGTGATTCTTTGCGACGCTCCAGGTACTCAGTCTCTTTACCGTCTTCGAACAAAGCGTTACCTTCTTCTTCACCTACCAGTGGGCTTGCTTCGTCGATTACAATGCCGTACTGGTCCTGCTCTGGGTGCTTAACCAGACCAAACGGGTAACGAGATGCTGCCAGTGGCGCGATACCCGCAGTCCACTCACCATCTTGTACGAACAGGTTTTCACCTGGCTCAAGACCAAACAGGGCAACTGCCTGGAACTGGCCGCTTTCAGTGTTCTTAACAAATGCCATCGGGAATTCAGTCGCAACACGCGCAAACTCGTGTGCAACTACCGGGATCAAGTGCTGAGATTTCAAAAATTCTACGTTAATGCCATTTTTTACTTTAATGTTGGCATGTTTCTCGTTGTGTAAAGGCTGCACTTGTTGCTCCGCCATAATACTGCTCCGTTAATTGAATGTAATTATTACTTATTGAGACATAGGCTAATAGTTTTAACAGCAAATTGGAAGCATGTTTTGGGCCTATTTAGTATAAATTTAACATTTCTGAAAACCGTATTTGTGGACTTTCTCAAGCAACTCTCTGTTATTGGGTAAATTGTCACCGAACTGACGACGGAGCGCTTCTGCCTGAGCGATAAACTTCTGTGCCATAGCCCGATCCACATAGCTGGCTGCTGCGTTTTGTAGTTTGGGTTCAAAGCCCATGCCATATAAGACATATTGATAGCTATCTTGTGGAAATGGCTCAAATATGTTGTCAAAATCATACTTACTAATCGGCCTATGTCGCCAAACTTCTAGCATGTGTTTAACTGACTCTGGGATCGACTCAGGCGCCTTATTGGACAACCAAAAGGGGGTTTTTCGCTGCGACAAAACATAATGTAGCTTGATAAAATCGATGGTTTTTTGCCACCGCAATTCAAACGAACGATTATAATGTTCGGCACTCGTTTCCATCAGTGAGCGATGGTGTGGAAATAGCTCAGACAGCATATTGACGGCGGCTTCAATCAAGAAAATAGCGGATGCCTCAAGGGGTTCAACAAAAGCTGCCGACAGACCAATTGCCACACAGTTTTTATGCCAGAATTTTTCCCTGTAACCACAATTCATCTGAATGTGTTTGGCACTCAACTCTTTACTTCGTGGCCCCAAATAATCCCTTAATACTTTTTCAGCTTCGTCCGCGCTCATAAACTCAGAGCAGTACACATGTCCTGTTCCACGGCGGCTTTGTAACCCAATATCCCAAATCCACCCAGCCTCTTGTGCGGTAGAATGCGTTGCACTGGCTATTGGGTCCTGAGCATTTTCATAGGGCATTTGAATCGCAATTGCACTGTCAACAAAGAGCTGGTCGCGAATACTCTTATACTGAACCCCCAACGTCTTACCCAAGAGCAAGCAAGAAAACCCAGTGCAATCCACGTACAACCCGGCTTTGAGCTCACCGTGCTGATCTGTAAATAAAGACCCTATATTACCGTCCACATCCAGCTGAACATCAATCACATTCCCGACTAAATGACGTACACCCAGCGTATTCACACAGTGCGCTTTTAAAAAAGTCGCGAACTTACCTGCATCGAGGTGATAGGCATAATTCTGGACGCCTTCATAGGGTGCATTGGTTATAAGTTTTGGTGCCAGACCTCGATCGCATAAGATGTCCTGCGCACTCACACTCTGAGCGTAGTTCGTTTCTCTTTCACCGAGCAACCAGTAAGGTGAAAGGTTGAAAGATGCGCTATCAACCACTGAGCTGAACAAATGATAATAATAGTTGCTGCCTTTCTCCTGTTCGTGATGCCAGTTTATAAACCGAGTGCCTTGCTTGAAGGAAGCATCCGTGGCTTTGATGAAATCTTGCTCATCAATGCCAAGACTTGCTAGTGTCTTTCGCATTGTAGGCCAGGTGCCTTCACCTACGCCTATCGTCGGGATATCAGAGGATTCCAGCAAGGTCACCTGAACACCTTGCGGGTCATTGGCTCCCAGTTCTTTTGCCAACTTTGCGGCGGTGATCCAGCCAGCGGTACCGCCTCCGACCACAACTACGCTTTTAACCTGCTCCATAGCTCCCCCTAAATTTTTGTAAAACCGAAGCGATAAACTTTGTCTAACAGATCGCGATGCTTGGGTAGGTGCGTCGTCAGCCTGTCTGCCATTTTGCTTACTTCAGCAAATTTGGCTGACGCCAAGTTTACATTGTTGAAACTGTCACTGTTATGAGACAGATCAGTGTTAAAGTTCATGCCATAAAGGACATACAAATAACTATCCAGATTAAAAGGCTCCCATGCATTCTCAAAATCATAGCGAGTTGGCGGGTGCTCAGCCCAGTGAGCCAGCTTGGTTTGCAAAGACTTAGGTATAGTTTCCGGCGCACAATTATCGCGCCAGTACTGTGAATCACGTCTATCCGAAATGCAGTAGTGCAGCTTTATAAAATCGATTGTTTTTTCCATTCGCATCGTAAAGGAACGGTTAAACTTTTCTTCAACATAGCCCATGGCTTCAAACGTGCGTGGGAACTGATCGGCCAGCATGTTAGCAGCGCCATCATATAAATAAATCGCAGATGCTTCCAAAGGTTCAACAAAGCCGGCTGACATACCTATTGCAACACAGTTTTTGTGCCAAAATTTTTCTCGATATCCTAACTTGAGTGGGATCACTCTGGCTTCAAGTTGCTCAGCTTCTTCGCCAATATAATCCCGCAGTTGCTGCTCAGCTTTTTCAGCAGTCGTATAGCGGCTACTAAACACATGCCCAACTCCCCGGCGATTGTATAAACCTATGTCCCATATCCAGCCGTTGTCCTGAGCAGTCATGATGGTGTGACTTGCAATGGGTCTATCAGGGTCACTGTATGGCACCTGCATCGCAACAGCCATATCATTCAAAATGACATCACTAATGTCTTTCCAGGGAATATTAAAGGTTTTTTCAAACAAAATAGGCTTCGACCCGCTACAATCGACGAACAAGTCCCCCTCTACTAATGGGTGTTGCTCATTATCTGTTTCTAATGCTGTTACAAACCCCTCCGCATCTTGCTGAGCGCCTTTAATATGTGCAAGCAGATGCTTCACACCCAGCTTTTCGGTGCAGTGGCGGGTCAGAAAATCAGCAAACTTATTGGCATTTAAATGATATGAGTATTCCTGGATAGCCTGATATTCGGGTGTGGTTTTTTCCTTGGGGCCTAAGCCCGCATCACACACCTGGCTTTGAGTTGCAACAGCGTGGTCATAACGTTGCTTTTGTCCGTGACCAAGCAGCCAGTAAGGAGCCAGGCTGAATTCATATGATGAATGGTACACAGTATTCAGAGGGTGATAGTATTGATGCAGCTCACCATTGTCAGCAGCCATCCAGTTGACAAACAAAGCCCCCTGTTTAAACGTCGCATCACACTCTCGCATAAAATCAGCTTCTGATACGCCTATCTTTCTCAGTGTCGCTCTTAGATTTGGCCACGTTCCCTCTCCAACTCCTAATATTGGTACCTCTGGAGATTCAACGAGTGTGATCTGAACGGCATTGTTCTTTTTTGAATTGAGCTGGCTGGCTAAAACAGCGGCTGTCAACCATCCAGCTGTACCGCCACCTACGATAACTAGGTTATTGACTGGTTTTGACATGACTACCTCGAGGCTATGTACTGATAAAATCACTCTATCGTAAAATCGATTTTATAAGTACATAAAATAGAAAAAGGAAGGCAGGCGCCTTCCTTCAAACAAAATACGAGATTAGAAGCGATAAGACAGCTTCAGATATGTATTACGTCCATTTTCTGCAGCCAGACGCATTGCAGAGTAAGCTGAGCTAAGACGCTGAGTGGTTGTTTCTTCGAAAATATTAGTCATTTCGAGGCTCAGGTCCAACTGGTCGTTGATATGCCAAGTTGCTGACGCATCAACATAGCTATGCTCATCCCACAACGTTGTGCCACCGATACCCGTACTTTCAGCCAGGTATTGATCACGGTAGTTGTAAGCGATACGTACAGAGTACAGATCCGTCTCGTAGTAGCCAGTTAAGTTCATTGACCACTGAGACAAGCCAGGTAGATCTTCTTTCTCGATTTTATCATTAATCTGACGTAAGCCATGGCCGTCTGCGTAGGTCATGTTTGCAAGAACACCAAACTCACCAAATGTCTGCTGATACTGGAATTCAATCCCTTCAATCTGACCACCTAAGCCCTGTGCAGGCTCACTAACAAAGCGAGGTGCAGTATCACCACCAACGGTGATTGTGCTTACATTCCCGCCCTGAACAATAAAGGACTTGATGTCTTTATTAAACAATGTTGCTGAGATTAAAGAAGATTCATTGAAGTACCATTCAATACCGATATCAGCCTGACTTGCGCGATATGGGTCAATGTCAACTGAACCACGCGTATATGTTCTGGTCGTGTCATTGTACGATGAAGCAGGGTTCATGAAGGTATAATTTGGACGACTCATTACTTTTGCAGCAGAAATACGCAGGATCAAATCCTCTGTTAAATCTAACGCAAGGTTAAAGCTTGGCAACCAATCAGAATAGTCTTTCTTGTCGGTTTTTATATCAGCCAGAGTAACAAAATCATAGTAGTCCGCAGAAGTGTCAGTCTGTACATAACGCAGACCGATGTTGCCTCGGAAACCATCTCCAGAGTAGTCAGCCTGAACATACGCCGCGGTGATATCTTCTGATACCTTACCCCAGCCAGCTTTTTGCAGATCAGAACCGTCCTTAAAGCCATTGATATGGCTGCGCAATGCATCACCGTCAGTACGCGCGATATTAGTTGGAGACCCACCGCTCAGACCAACACCTGAGTGATCAAAGTGACCATCGGCAAAGTTAGCTTTGGTTAGCTGGTTGCCATTACTATCCAGATTTACACCGTCTTTAAACGTCCATCTATTTGAATAGCTCAAAAACTCGTGGTCACGCAGCTTCAAACCCGTTTTAATGTTAGTAATCGCGCCGAAGTCAACAAAGAAATCAAAATCTAGCTGTACGAAGGTTTCTTCATCAGAGCGGATACCCTCAGTGACTGATGGCGCCCCCATTACATACTCAGAGTGGTCACCTGCATTGGTTCCCTGCGGTACCAACACCATGTCATCAACTCGAGTCATATCAAAAACAATAGATTGACCCGCATTCAGTGATGTCCAGCCGATATTATAGTTACCACCGTCACCACCACCAGCTTCGGTGTGACCTAGGATGAACTTAACGTTGTAAGCGTCTGCTTTATAGTTAGTTTCGAATGAGTAAACCTTAGTGTCTACTTCTGCATTACGGGTATTCTGATCATCTAATGGACCACCAGCGAAAGTACCATTAAGCGCAAATCCTGTTGATGGACCTACACCCGTTGCACCCGTTACATTAGCATTGAATGCATCGACATCTGTACCAGCAATAATCAGGTAGTTTTGGTTAGAGTTACCTGCATCCAGGTCTACACCAAAATAATTAAAGGACATGTCTAACTGGTCATTTGGCGCATACTGAACAACAAAGTTCAGAGCATCACGCTGACGTGTTTGAGCAAACTCCGCAATACCTGCACCAGCCCAACCATCATCCATATAGTTTTCGGCTTTGTGAGCTCGGCCTACTGTTTCAAGGGTAGATAAGGCACCTAGTACACCCCATGTTTCATCATCGTTCTTCCAGCTGACAAGACCTGTGCCGCCATAACCATTGTCGTCGGCAATACTGTTATCTTGTACTTCCAACGAGCCAAATACTGTCATTGAATCCAGCTCTAAAGGTTTACGTGTACGCATAACAACTGTACCACCAACACCGCCTTCGTCTAATGACGCGGTCGGTGATTTGTACACGTCAACACCAGCAACCATTTCTGTTGGCATTAAATCCATGTCAAATGAGCGAGACATAGCTTGTTGAGAGAACCAGCCTGTTGAAGCTACATAGTTACCGTTTAAAGAAATTGCTGTCAGCTCAGGGTTTGTACCCCTTATAGATACTGAACCACCTTCACCAGCGAAGTTACGAGTGATGGATACACCCGGAATACGTTGCAGTGATTCTGCGATATTTTTGTCCGGCATTTTACCGATATCTTCAGCTGATACAGAATCTACAACGGCGTTTGCGAAACGCTTTGTATTCAGTGAAGCTTCCAGTGAGCGGCGAATACCACGCACTTCAATAACTTCAACATCTTCTTTAACGCCAGTCTGGTTTTCTTCAGCAAACGCCACGCCTGTCACACCCGTACCCAGGATTAGGCCAACCTTTGCTGCAAGTAAGCTTTTCTTAAAATTATTAGCTAACACAGGATTCCCCTTGAATCATTTTGTTGGTTTTTAAATCACTTCTGCCCAGTGATGATGACAACGCTGTCATCTAATAACAAACCATACACCCAAAATTACAGATTCGCTACATCTTTTTGTGTGGCTAACATAAGATTTTTTCAACAAAAATCTAAACCACTGATATAGAAAGAATAAATAATTATCTGGTTATAGTTTGTTACAAACGAGGTGAATATATCACAAGCTATGCACTTTTTTACAGTGATTGCGATGAGTTATGTAGAAGATTTGGACCTAATTAATAAACCAATCTAATCTAGGTGAGCTTTGCTATCTAATTATTCTATCAAACGTTCGGGCAGAAGCGTATTCAAGGTGATAATAGATCTCAATGACAACGCTGTCATTTTATCTTTTTCATCATTGGTTTGTCCAGTGTATTTATATGACAAATTCATGAGCAGGCCTTTAAATATAAGAGAAAGTAACATTAGTCTGAGGTAAAACAAGCAGATAATAGCCTTTCAATAGGATGAAAATTTATCACACGCCCCTATCTTACATTGAGATCTTTCCTGTGTTTCACTACGACAGCCTGATTAGTGAAGCACTAAGCATTTTGGTTTAGTTCAAGGAGTCGTCTATTCGGGTATCTAGTAACAACTTAAAAAAGGACTAACTAATGAAATGTAATATCAAAACAGTCATTGCTGCCGCGCTCGTATGTGCTACTGCAACAGTCCAGGCTCAGCCTGCCGACAGTATGCAAGTTACAGACTATAACACCTTCTACGATACTCAGGTTAACAATGCCAGTTGTGGTGGGTACTGGGATGAGCGACGCGTTTGGGTATGCGATTACCGTACTCAGCTGGTCAATGTGTCTTACAAAACGTGCCATTATAAATTAACCGCTAAACACAGTGCCGTCTCTGCGCCAGCCTGGGACACACGGACAGTTCTATCTAATAAAAGCTGCCCGGCAAACTGGACCATTCCAGGCCCGGATTACTATGCTCCGGGAGGTGTATATGTACATCAGCACAATACCTACTTCACCCAGCAAGAAGAACAAAGGGTAGCTTACAATTGTCGCTGGGAAACCCGTTCTGTCTGGGTTCCAAACAGTGGCCGTTACTGCCCTATCGCGCCTCAACAATAGTCAGGCACAAAAAAGCCCGGTCAAATAACTTACCGGGCTTTTAGCCAAACAGCACAAGCTGTTGATTGGTTTATTTGCTCAAATCAAGCATTAGCTTATTCAGACGAGCCACAAAACCAGCAGGATCTTTCAGGCTACCGCGCTCTGCAAGCAGGGCCTGATCCAGTAATACCTCTGACCACTGTGCAAATTTGTCTTCGTCCTGTTCAACATTCAGGTGTTTAACCAACTGATGTTCAGGGTTCAGCTCAAAAATTGGCTTAGACTCTGGCGCAGACTGACCAATAGATTCCATCAGTTTTTGCATCTGTGAACTCATATCATGGTCATCTACCACAACACATGCAGGAGAGTCAGTTAGTCGGTGCGTAAAGCGTACTTCTTTCACTTTATCGCCCAGCGCTTCTTTAATACGCTCTACCAGACCTTCTACCTGCTTCTCGCTCTCTTCCTGTGCTTTTTTGCTTTCTTCATCTTCCATATCGCCCAGGTCCAGGTCACCACGAGTGATAGACTGGAACGGTTTCTCAGCAAATTCTGTAAGATGGCTCATCATCCACTCATCAACACGGTCTGACAGCAACAATACTTCGATGCCTTTTTTACGGAAGATCTCAAGGTGTGGTGAACTCTTAGCCGCTTCAAAACTGTCAGCAACCACGTAGTAAATCTTGTCCTGGCCTTCAGCCATACGCTCAATATATTGCTCAAGGGACACATTTTGTACGCTTTCATCAGTATGTGTAGAACTGAAACGCAGTAACTTAGCAATCGCTTCTTTATTAGCAGCGTCTTCAGCCGGACCCTCTTTGATCACCTGACCGAACTCGTTCCAGAAAGTCTGATAGTCTTCCGGCTTGTTCTTACCCATGCGGTCAAGCATTTTAAGGATACGAGACGTACACCCTTTGCGAATCGCCTGAGTTACTTTGTTGTCTTGTAAAATTTCACGCGATACATTCAGCGGCAAGTCGTTTGAATCCAACAGACCTTTTACAAAACGCAGGTAGCTAGGCATAAACTGTTCTGCATCATCCATAATGAACACGCGCTGCACGTACAACTTCAGACCTGTCTGACGGTCACGATTCCACATGTCGAATGGCGCTTTCTTCGGAATATACAGTAGGCTGGTGTATTCAGTTTTACCTTCTACTTTATTGTGTGCCCAGGTCAGTGGCTCTTCCCAGTCGTGGCCCACATGCTTGTAGAATTCTTTGTATTCTTCGTCGCTGATCTCAGATTTGTCGCGCGTCCACAGTGCAGTGGCACGGTTGATGCCTTCCCACTCGCCTGGCTGAGCTTCAATTTTCTCACCATCCGGACCTTCTGATTCTGGTACCGGTGCTTTGAACATTTCTACCGGGATAGAAATGTGATCTGAGTACTTAGTCACGATTGAACGAAGACGGAAGTCATCGGCAAATTCCAGCTCTTCTTCACGCAAGTGAAGAATAATTTCAGTACCGCGCTCTGCTTTTTCAATATCTGCCAGTGTGTATTCGCCTTCGCCTTTTGATTGCCACTCAACGGCCTGAGTTTCGCCCGCTTTACGGGTACGTACAGTTACCTCGTCAGCAACGATAAAGGCAGAGTAAAAACCGACACCAAACTGACCAATCAGCTGAGAGTCTTTTGCTTCATCACCTGTCAGGTTTTTAAAGAATTCTGCTGTGCCAGACTTAGCGATAGTCCCTAGTGAGCTGATCACTTCGTCACGAGTCATACCGATACCATTGTCTGAAATGGTTACCGTCTTCGCGTCTTTGTCGGCGCTGATACGTACGCGCAGCTCAGCGTCACCTTCGTACAGGTCGCCGTTTTGCAGCGCTAAGAAACGCAGCTTGTCTGCGGCATCCGACGCATTGGATACCAGCTCACGTAAAAAGATCTCTTTGTTTGAATACAAGCTGTGGATCATCAGCTGAAGCAGTTGCTTCGTATTGGCACTAAATGAATGATTTTCTTTAGTATTTTCAGTAGTCATTTGGTACACCCTAACTTATTTGGTACACAATAGTAGTACATGGTTAATCAGTTAACTTGCGTTATGCTCTGGTATATTGTGCTGGGTAAGAATTTTTCAAGGGGAAAGAATGAAAAAAGTTATGGACAGTATATTTCCGAACCAAAAAACATAAAAAGCCCTCCCGGGCTTTCATTAAATCGCTTTTCGGCCACTGAAGGCATGCATCAGAGTCATACCATCGACCAGCTCCAGCTCACCGCCAACCGGCATTCCATGTGCGATCCGCGAAGCAGTCACGTTATGCTGATGGCACATCTCGCCAATAAAGTGTGCGGTTGCCTCCCCTTCGACCGTTGGATTCGTTGCCAGGATCACTTCATTAATGTTGCCATTGGCCAAAGTTCTTTCGAGCACATCCATACCGATTTCGTTCGGGCCTATGCCGTCGAGGGGGGACAAATGGCCCATCAGTACAAAATATACGCCCTGATACTGGCCCGTTTGCTCGATGGCCAATACATCACTTGGAGACTCGACCACACACAATAACCCGGTATCCTGGCGTTTTACGTTGCTACAGATGTCACACACTGGGGTTTCTGAAAACGTGCGGCAGGATTCGCAATGGCCAATTTTATCCATCGCCTGCAGCAGACTCTGCCCAAGTGCAGTCCCACCACTGCGATCTCTTTCGAGTAAGTGAAAGGCAATTCGCTGAGCAGACTTGGGTCCAATGCCAGGTAAACAACGCAGAGACTCAACCAAAGCTGAAAGTGAAGGTGATAATTGCATAGTAAAGCATTCTTAATTTTTGACAGTGTATCGATATAGCAAGCTGGGTACCCGGGCGGCAACCGGCCGATGTATATTACACTGTTCTAATTCGTTTAGTGGTAGCCATCTTACTATGGCTGACATGACAGCGACAAGCCAAAGATACTAGATAAACCGGATACCGCTGAGAGAAAAAAGGCGGGCAATCGGAGAAGATTGGATCTCATGGGTAAGAGTGAATACCCGCCTGAAGGACGCAAATTGTGTCTTAAATTAAAGTAACAGTTAGCTCTTCGCAATCAGCTCTTTACTTACCTGATCTATCCCTACTTCGCTGATCCGCGCCGTGATCTCTTTTTGCTTTGCACTGAGTAATGAAATACTTTCAGCAACCAGATCATATACCTGCCACTCACCGGATTTGTTTTTACGGAACTTGAATACGATGTCGATAGTTGGCGCATTGGGTTCAACGATTTCAGACTTGACCGATGCAAATTTGCTGTCACTACTTACCACCGGCTCAATAAAATTAACCTGCTGGCCTTTATAACTCATCAGCGCATTTGCATAAGTGTTTGCCAGGTAACTCTCTACCGCATCTATAAAGGTCACAGCCTGCTCACGTTTGATCTCACGGACATGTTTTCCAAGTAGCTTAAAAGACACGTATTTAATGTCGATATGCGGCATTAGTTGTGCGCGTACCAGCTTTTTGAGCTCCGCTTTCTTCTGAGCCTCTTCCAGCATATTCAGCTTACTAATATCTACAAATAACTGATCGCCCACAGACTTGATCAGCCCATAAGGATTGCTTTGTGTGTCAGTCGCAGCCAAGCTATGTAAGCTGCCAAACGCCACCATTACCACCAGCATAAGTTGCATTAGTCTTTTCATGATCCGCTCCGGTCTGTGTTAATGAGGCAAGTTTAGCGCTAACTTTGCAGATGAAAAACACACAAATCAGCACCATATTAATGCCAATACAGCACCAATTAATTTTCTAATAAAAATCAAGCACCTAACTTTTTGATGCCAAATCAACACCAATGCTGTTCCATTTGATGCCTTTTTATTGGCAATTCATATCCCGACAATACGCGTATTCTCTTATACTGGATTGGTTTTAATTATGATCAGAACAACCCTATTCGTACTGGGACTTCTTATTTCCCTGGCAGCACCTGCACAGACACAACAACATGGTTACGCCATTCACTACATTCACGGCGAAGGCAGTGTCGACGGCATTAAACTGGCCTATCAATATCACCCTGAGCTGGACATGCCCCGGGCCTGGCGTCACTTTGATGTACACTTTGAAAGCAGCATCAATTTTTGGCGCTATGGAGAAGAAAATCATCATGACGGTAATTTTGTGCTGGCCGTTTCGCCGGTGATCAGATATCCGTTCACCATCTACAAAGGTCATCCGGTTGCAGTGGAGTTCGGAATTGGGCTCGCCCTGCTGGATGACACACAATTTGCGGGTAAAAATGTCAGTACACACTATCAATTTGAAGATCGTATTGGGTTGGTTTATCAGATGGGCAATGCCAATATTGCCATTCGCTACATGCATTACTCCAATGCGGGATTTAAGCGCCCTAACCCCGGGCTGGACTTTTTATCCCTATCCTATTCGGCTTATTTTTAAATAGTTTGAGCCTCGCCGGGCGTTGTCACTAACAAGCTCATAAAGTCATCGACAACTGGGGGATGTTGAAAACGCTTACTTAACTGCACTAACTTAGAGAACGCAGGCTGATCCCCCAACGATGAGTGTTCCTATAAAAGTACCTCTCACCTTGACAAAAAGGGAGTTTATTCTAACCTCCAAAGATTAGAATAAGTTTTGCATTGGCTATGGTAATTCAGCGTTTTGCTCGGGTAACAGGTCGTTTGTGCACTACCTCTCGTAGGGCCTGGGGAAACTTATGACTAAGGAACAACCAGACCACACTGCTGCGGTACTCTTGTGTTCTTCCGCACTTCTATTCGGTTCACCAGAGGTTGCGCTGGGAGATGAACTCGACACCTTGATGGAGCTTAGCCTCGAAGACTTGCTCGATGTGACTGTATCATCGGCCTCCGGCATCGAAGAAACATTACGTGACGCTCCGGCTGCTATGGTGATCATTTCCGCAGCCGATATAAGGCAGCGCGGATATACCAGTATTGATGAAGTGATCCTGGATCTGCCCGGGTTTGATAGCACAGTCACCAATGGCAATGGAGGTGTGATCACCTATCAGCGCGGCTACCGCACTCCCCTCACCCAGCGCACTCTGATGTTGGTCAATGGCATAGTCGACAATCACCTGTGGTATCACGAAGCTACTCTGTCAAAAAATTACCCGCTGTCAAATATTGCGCGGATCGAAGTGTTATATGGCCCGGTTGGTGCTGTATACGGCCCCAATGCATTTTTGGGGATCATTAACCTGGTTACGTCCGACGCCAAAGAGACCCACCAGAATAATGACTTTTTTAAAGTGCATGTTCAGTCGGGCAGCTACGATACACAAAGTATTGATCTCGCTGCGGGCGGTAACCATGACAAGCTGACCTATAACTTATCTGCTAAATACTATTCAAGTGATGAAGCCGACATTGACGATCTGGCACCCTGGGGCTTTGTCAGTAACGAACTGTTGCGCAACCGGGATATCTGGGGACCCGTCATTTACGACACCGCGTTGTCTGCCAAGTGTGCAGCCGATGGTTGTCCTCACGGCTCCAAATACCATGATTTTGGCGCCTACCACGACCCACAACGGGAATGGGGTATTCTTGCGGATGCTGGGTTCAAAAACCTCACGTTAGGGGTCATTAAATGGGATATGCAACATGGATGGGGGCCGCAATATCCTCACGACAGAGCGCAACCTGCGGCGCAGTGGTATCGTGACTCCGAGCAATATTACCTGCGACATGCAGGGACTTTAAAAAATAAAGCGCAGATAAATACCCTGCTGCTGAGCAGAAAAAACGGCAATGGAGGATACTGGGTTGAATCCTTTCCCGGCTCCACGGCCCTGAGCGGCCCGGAAGTGGTCTCAACCTTAACCATTTCACACTGGCGAACTAGCAATAAAAGCTGGCTGTTTAAACAAGATTATGAATTCGATTACTCTGAGCAGCTAAAGATCAGCGGTGGCATTAAATTTGAAGACAAAGAGTTGACTAAGGCGTACGATGCCTGCGGTTATTTTGCCGAAACTTTTTGCTCCTCAGATACACCCGAAACCGCCGGAGATGGCGTTGCACTTAATACAGACAACACCATTAATATCCAGCCAGACACACTCAGTCGGATGCCGGATGAAAACCTGGCCAGCCTGACTGACCGGGGCGCCTACATTCAGGCCATCTGGAATATCAATGACTGGCGGGTCAATGCTGGCATAAGGTACGACAAAAACAGTTTATATGGCAGTACCACCAACCCCAGGGCCTCCGCTATTTATTTTCTCTCAGATAAAACAACCATCAAAATGCTTTATGGTACGGCTTTTCAGGAGCCTGCCCCGATACAATTGTGGGGCGGCTGGAGCGGCCGCTCTGCCAACCCGGATCTGAAACCCGAAAAGGCAGAGAATTTTGAACTCATTTATATGTATCAACAAGACAATTGGCTGCATGATTTGTCTTTGTTTACGGCCAGGTACGACGACGTCGTAAAAGAAGAAGCCGAAAATGCCGGAAAACGCAGCACCTATGGACTGGAATATCGCGGTAAGTTTGAGTTCAGTAATTTTATTACGGGTGCTGCCAATATCTCCGGTTACCTGTTTTACACCCACACGAAAACCAAAAGCAGCGTCAGCTACGACCACGCACTAGGGCTTTGGGTCGGTGAAGGGATCGAAAATTGCCGGGACATCGCAACCAATAACACGCTCACTTACAACCCCTGTCAGGATATGAATGCCGAGCTTGGAGATATCGCGCCACACAAGATCAGCGCCGGGTTCAATGTGCCTGTCAATGAGGCGCTCAATGTTAACCTCAGGGCCAATTGGGTCTCAAGTAAACCCTTGTATTTGAGAAACACATTGCGTGCTAAAGACAGAGAAAATGACGCCTATTTAACGGTAGACGCCAATATCATTTACCGCTTCGAATCGTTCGAAGTGGCACTGAAAGTAAAAAACCTCTTTGATGAAACCTATTACCACTCGGGGGCAGAAGCCGCAGCCAGTGGTGATGATTTTGAACAACGCTCACAGGGCTGGGCCAACTCACTCATCCCTCAGCCAAAGCGCAGTTTTATGCTATCAATGAGTATGCAGTTTTAGTTAAGTTTGCATTGCTAAGTAATTCAACCGTAAATCTGAGTTTTGTGATTCGGGATACTGAAACGCCCCCTGTCTCAACTCCATTCACTCGAACAAGTTTGTCCGCAACGAGCAATGGAAAACCGTTTTAGCAAAATCAATGGGTAAAGTGCTTGCTTGATTGATGATGGATACTCCTATTAACTGTGTAAACACGATCAGTTAGGCGCATGGCGCCGCTTTAGAGGCGTCCATCTCATCACCCAGTATTATTAGCCTGGTTTTAAAATGGCGAATAACGCTTGGTGTCAGCAAGCACACTTATATCTTTACCGAAAAGCTCTCAATGAACTATTCATTTGGCCCACCATCAGCAATATTCCACCTGTGAATATCTGTCAAAATATCTCTCGCAGCTTTTCCTAATTGTGAATACTTGCTATCTCCAGCGTGGAAGCCAATTTGCTGCGGGGGATTGGGCAGTTCACTCCAACCCTGAAGTAAAGCATCATAGTTCTCCACGGAGAGAGCGATACCTTGGAACATGCTTCTCATATCTACCAGATTAGAGATATCCCAACTGCGAAGGTTTTGATCAAATGCAGTGGCATTTCTAAACAGGCTGTTCATATATGCAACGCCTGACACGTCCCACAGCCCAATGTCTTGGTTAAAAGAAGAGGCTTCATTAAACATGTAACTCATATAAAATACTTCAGAAGTATCCCACTCACCAATATCTTGGTTAAATGATTCGGCATAACTGAATAAGCCACTCATTCTATAAACCTGACTTACGTCCCAGTTGCCTATTGGCTGGTTAAAATCGCTTGCACGGTTAAACATATGCAGCATATCTTTTACGTTAGATACGTCCCAATCGTTGAGTGGTTGGTTAAACTTGTATGCTTCGTTAAACATGTAGGCCATGTTAACGACGTTTGAAACATTCCAATTACCAATTGGCTGGTTAAAGTTCCATGCGCCTTGGAACATTGCCGTCATATTTTCGACATTAGATACGTCCCAATGTTCAATACTTTGATCAAACGACACTGCATATCCAAACATGTATGATAAATCAGTTACATTTGACAGATCTGGGGCATCTAACGCATTGACGACTAAATTTGCACAATTAAAAAATGCTCTTTCCATGGAGGACCATCTGATGTCTCCCCACTGCTCGACTGAAATAATTTTATTCCTATCGTACTCAGTCTCATCAAAATAAAACCTTGGAAAATCACCGGTAATTTTTATTGTATAAGTTCCTGCTGATTGGTAGCGGTGAGATATTGCACTAGTTACGTTGGTATCAATATTACCATCTCCCCAATCTACCTGAAAATTATAACCCTCACCAATTGTGCCTATTTTTATAGTGTATTCATCCGTTGAACCTAATTCCACATTGTCTGTTTTCCATGTGGTAATAAACTCTCGCTGTACCGCCACATCAATAACACGCTCAATACTCGCACTGTTTCCCGCTTTATCTGTCGCAGTATATGTGATGGTATAGGTACCAGGGATTTCTGTATTTACAACACCTGAAAAAGAAGCATTCAACTGACCATCAACATCGTCAATTGCAACTGCACCGAGCTCAACATAAGACTCACCGACGAATAGCTTAATATAATCATCTCCATTTAAGCTCAAAACTGGCGCGTTCGTGTCTTGCTGAGGTAGTACTGTCACTATTCGCGATGCTGTTCCAGAATTTCCGGCTTTATCCGTCGCCGAATAGGTAATCGTATAAATATCCGGATTATTCACATCTACTTGCCCAGAAATAGTAACCTCAACCTTGCCATCTACGTTGTCGATTGCAGTTGCACCTAACTCCTGATAAGTCTCTCCATAATTTAAAGTGACATTACTATCCCCATTCACGCTCACTTCTGGAGCAGCCTCATCTTTTGGCGCAACAACTAGAACCGTTCTTTGTGCGCTAGCAGCGTTACCCGCTTTGTCTGCAGCAGCGTAGGTGATGGTGTAAGTCCCTAGCTGATTTAGATTTAGATTACCTGATATAGTTACAGCTACTTCGCCATCTGTTTCATCGGTTGCTGACGCGCCAAGTTCAACGTAATTATTACCGAGCACGACCTGAACGCTCTTGTCGCCTTTGATAGTAATAACAGGCGCTGTTGTATCAAGTTTAGACGTATCCGATGTTGCAGTTGGAGCTGATCGTTCAGAATCACCACCTCCTCCACATGCCGCTAAAGTTAGCACCATAAGTGCAGTTAATATGTATGTACCTATACTAAAGTACCTTGGACTCATTACTTCTCCTGATAAAATTTCTAAAGTCTAAATATTTTTAATTAAATATTGTGTTACATTAGCTGATTGCTAAAAATAAACTAAAGATAAATGACATATTTTTGGACACTGGGGTAAGCAAGAACATTTAGCTTTACCTAGATATAGTTTCGCGAGACTATAATTCTCTTTGAATAAAAATATAGTGGACACGTACAGCATTTATTGGCCTAGCTTTTTCTAGTGACTTAAAAGGTAACAACACCATGCATGATTTCAATAGGGTTTTCAGAGACACCCACCTTTAAATTCACAACCCAACCCTAAACTGAGTCAATATAGATATGTAAGACATGAATTGGAAAGACATGAATTGGAAGACACCCTTTCCAATATCAGGTCTTACATTAAGAACCTGCGCAGGTCGTCTGTATAACCTTCCCTCTCCACCTTTTAGCCAACTATATGTGAGCCGAAAGTTAATAAAAAGCATCATCAGTACCTAAGCACATGATCATGTAACAACTAGGCAGGCTACAATACCCCACAACCAACCAAAGGATATCGAAAGTCAGTTATTGGGAACAAAGATACTGAATAAAGTAGTTCAGGAAGCCTAGCTCAATGCCGGGTTTATACGGGGTCTAAACCGAATCCGTTTGTCAACAGACCCACACCAGAGCCATTAGTTTGAGAGTCCAATCCACTGCTACGGGATAGTTTGTGCGACACACGTAAGTTTGACATAGGAGGTTCATACCCGCCTCCACTGCCACCACCTGTGACCAACTCTACAGATTTTTCAGTTAATTCAATCAACATATTAATTATCTCCTTATGCATTTTGTTTTTGGAAACATTTTTTCGATTATTTTCGATGACACCCACCGTATACTAACGGTCCAATTGTAGGCAGTTTCAACCCGGAAATACAAGACTATTGATTATCGTGCCTTTTATTGAGCTGTGAAATCCGCGAGTTCAAAATCGAAATTCTGGAAAATAACCAAAGTCGGACAATACGAGCGAACATCCAAGCCCGAGTTAGATAAGTCAAGATTATATTGAAAGATAGGTATTAGCCCAGCAGCCGCTCGCACTGAATCAGATTGGCTCGTCGCTTTTTCTTCAGATGCTCACAGTAATCTGTCATCGCCTGTGTTCGCCCTACTGCACCATGAAACACCTTGGTAAATCGAGTGGTAAGTTTAAACCAGTTGTCTGGCTCTATTTTCAACCTGGTCAGTAGTGGTTGGCTATCACTGATGTAACCCCGTTTATCTGCACGCATACATCGGCCTGTTAATTCAACCAACTGAATGTAATAGGTCAAATCAAACGGAAGACCACTTGGCATATTTGTTCTAGGGTTTCCTGCAAAGCGCCGCAAGCTTTTAGGTTGTTTGCCCTGCCGCGCGCTCTCAATACGCTTT
>NZ_PNCJ01000056.1 GCF_005887115.1 Pseudoalteromonas rubra
CGGTGTCTTGAGTTCTGAGCGTGGGCTCTTTCCGATCTCGCAGAGCCTGAGGTCGAAGCGCCCGCAGCGGAACAAGCCCCAGAGGAAGCGGCATTAAGCGATGAAGCGTTAGCCGACGAAGACTTCCCGGAGTTTGACGAAGCAGATGCGTTGAGTGCGATGGACGCAGAGCCTGAGGTCGAAATAGAGCTGGACGATCTGGAAGATGATTTATCTGACCTCATGTTGTCTGATGATGATCTGGTAGGGCTGGCCGACAATGATGCTCAAGAAGAAGACTTGTCAGGAGCTGAGCTGGCTTTAGAACCCGACGCATTTTTGGACGAATTAACGGACCTGGCCGAAGACGACACACCTGAACCAGAGATCAACATAGATGAAGCTGCCATTGAAGACGAGTTTCTGGCAGAACTGAACGAAACAGAATTCAGTGCTTTACTTGATGATTCCGCTGAGCCGGATACGTCGGAAGTCGACCTGTCTGAGGACACTGAGCTGGACTTTGATGCGCTGTTGAGCGAGGAACTGGCACAAGATCTTGAAATTGAAGATATTGATGAGCCAGCAGGCGAAAGTCTGTCAGGGGACGAAACAAGTGTTGAAACTGACGCCGCAGCGGGTGAAGACGATTTCCTTGAGATAGACGACCTCCTCTCACAAAGTGAAGATGAGCCGACACAGGAAGAACCGTATCAGTCGCCTGATATGGACGTAGGGTTAGGTGATTTTGAAGAGCTACTGGCCGGTGAAAATGCTATGGATGTCGATCTGGAAGAAGACGGATACGCGGCTAAGCTGGATTTGGTTCGTGCATATATTGAAATTGGAGACTTTGACTCGGCAGAAAATGCCGTTGAAGAAATTCTGAGTAATGGTCCGGAGTCGGTACAGGCAGAAGCGCAGGCACTCAAACAGCAGATCAAATAGGCCATGGATACCAACAAGACATTGGTATTATCCGCAGCGATCGCATAAAATGCGCGGCTAAGTTCGAAATGAGAGTTTGAGTAGTTTATGCGTGTAGCTTTGGGTATTGAATACAATGGCGGCAATTACAGTGGCTGGCAGCGTCAGTGTAACGTAAATAGTGTTCAGGAGGAGCTGGAAACAGCCCTGTCTAGCATCTGCAATCACAAGGTCGATGTGGTCTGTGCCGGGCGCACTGATGCTGGCGTTCATGCTACGGGTCAGGTGATACATTTTGATACTCACTCTGATCGGGACATGAAAGCATTTACACTCGGCGTCAACTCTCAGCTGCCTGACGACATTGCTGTGCGCTACGCTACGCCAGTCCATGACGAGTTTAGTGCACGATTTAGTGCAACGGCCAGACGTTATCGTTATGTGATTTATAATAGTGTCAATCGCCCGGGCATTTTACGCAGTGGCGTAACCCATTATTATCACCCGCTGGATGCAGACCTTATGCAGGCAGCGTGTCCGGTGATGATTGGTGAGCATGACTTCTCTTCTTTTCGTGCTGTACATTGCCAGTCCAACTCTCCATGTCGCAATATCCATCACTTACAGGTTGACCGGTTCGGTGATTACATCGTGATTGACGTGAAAGCCAATGCATTTTTACACCATATGGTACGCAATATCACCGGGTGTCTAATGGACATTGGGGTGGGGAAATATCCGCCAGAGTGGATGGCTGAGTTGCTGAGTATTAAAGACCGCACGCAAGCCAGCGCTACGGCGAAGCCGAATGGTTTATACCTGGTAGATGTTGATTACCCTGAGCGCTGGCAGATCCCCACAACACCGGCTGGTCCTTTGTTTCTGCCCGAGGTAACCATTCGTTAATCATGCTGAGCGATGACTAAAGCAAACCTGAGCGCGAGCGTCTAATCGTAAGAGACAACTAAGACCAGTTTTTTATATCACTGATGCCTTAATCATGTTTTAATTGGGAAAATCTGTCTGCTTTTTGCAGATCGCGACACAGAATGAGCACTAAGAGAGTTGCAAATGAGTTGGTTAGAAAAAATCTTACCTAAAACGGCTAAATCAACGGGTAAAAAAGAAATCCCGGAAGGCGTTTGGGCAAAATGTACGGATTGTGATTCAATCCTGTACAAAGCGGAATTGGAAAAGTCACTGCATGTCTGCCCTAAGTGTGATCATCACATGCGGATCAGCGCACGCAAGCGTCTGGAAAACTTTTTAGACGAGGGTGGCCGTGTTGAGCTAGGTACTCAGCACGAACCAAAGGATGTACTCAAGTTCAAAGATTCCAAAAAGTACTCTGATCGTATCACGGCTGCGCAAAAAGTCAGTGGCGAGAAAGATGCACTGGTAGCCATGAAAGGCTCTCTGAAAGGGATCCCGGTTGCGGCTGTGGCGTTTGAATTCTCTTTTATGGGTGGTTCAATGGCCTCTGTGGTAGGTGCGCGCTTCGTCGATGCCGTGAATGAGTGTCTTGAACACAATATGCCGCTGGTGTGTTTCTCGGCATCAGGTGGTGCGCGGATGCAAGAAGCTTTAATGTCACTGATGCAGATGGCTAAAACGAGTGCTGCCTTGGCTAAAATGAGCGAGCGTGGCTTGCCGTTTATCTCTGTGATGACTGACCCGACAATGGGTGGTGTATCAGCATCACTTGCTATGCTGGGCGACATTAACGTGGCTGAGCCTAAAGCGCTGATTGGCTTTGCAGGGCCACGTGTTATCGAACAAACAGTGCGTGAGACTTTACCAGAAGGTTTCCAGCGCAGTGAATTCCTGCTGGAACACGGTGCAATTGATATGATTATCGATCGTCGTGAAATGCGTGACTCTTTAGCACGTATCCTGGCAAAGTTCATGAACTTGCCTTCTACCGAACAAGAGCATAGAGTAGCGTAAAATTTTCTAATTTGAGCGCACTATGTCAAAGACTACACCAAGCCAATCATCCTCACTGAATGATTGGCTTTGTTATTTAGAGCAGTTACACCCCGCCAACATCGCGATGGGCCTGGAGCGCGTAGCTAAGGCTGCAAACAATATCCACTTGCTTGATAGCCCCAGTAAAATCATTCTGATCGGCGGCACCAATGGTAAAGGCACCACGGCGCGCTGTCTGGAAGCCATGTTGCTGGCACAGGGTTACAGCGTCGGTACTTATGCTTCTCCGCATCTTATCCACTATAACGAACGTGTTCGGATCAATGGTAAAACCTTGCCCGATCAGTCTCATGTCGATGCTTTTTATGCCTTAGATCAGGGTCGCGGTGACGTTGAATTGACGTTTTTTGAGTATGGTACTTTGGGTGCCTTGTGGTTATTTAAGCAGCACGCGGTAGATTATGTGTTGTTAGAAGTGGGTCTGGGTGGCCGCTTTGATGCAACTAATATTGTGACGCCTTATGCAAGTGTGATCACCACTATAGATCTTGATCATAAAGAGTTTCTGGGTGATACCCGTGAGTTGGTGGGCTACGACAAGGCGGGGATTTTCCGCACAGACACACCTGCCATCGTAGGTGATCTGAATATTCCGCATACCGTGACTGATTATGGTGAGGAAATTAAGGCAGAATTGATCCTGTCAAAACGTGATTTCCACTTTACTCCTCTGCCTGATGGGTTGCGCTGGCAATATGGTGAGCACGACCTGACATTGACACAGCCCGCCATCCCCGCGCAAAATGTGGCAACAGCGTTAACACTCCTTGCTCGGCTTAACTTATTACCTGATGCCGAACAGATAAAGCAAATTCTGGCCGGGTTACAAGTGGAAGGGCGGTTTATGCAGCTCAGTCAACAGCCTTTAATTTACACCGATGTGGCACATAACCCTGAATCAGCGCGTTACCTTAGAACGCAATTATTGCGTTTGAAAAATCAGGGCTTTAAAATTCATGCCTTAGTCGCTATGCTTGCTGATAAGGATAAAGCGAGCGTGATTGATGCCCTGTCAGATGTGGTTGAGAAGTGGAGCTGTGCATCTTTGGAAGGTCCCCGTGGCGAAAGAGCAGAGCAGCTGCTGACAATGTTGCCTGCACCGCACAGTGAGCACAGTCAGGTATTCCCGAGTGTCGACTCGGCCCTGCAAAGTCTGCTTCCTCAGCAACACCAAGACACAGCACTGATTATATTCGGCTCGTTTGTGACCGTGGCCGCGGCCATGCAGTACTGGCAAAAGTAGAGAGCAATAGTTGTGAACTCAGGATTTATTAACCGACTGGTCGGCACCAGCATCGTAGTGATAGCGGCGGTGGTGTTTATACCTAATATTTTGGATGGCGAAAAAGTCCACTATAAGGAAGGGTTTAAGCCTATCCCTGAACGTCCTGAGTTCTCGACCATAGAGCTACAAACGCGCATTGATGAACGTGCTTCACTGGCGACAGAGCCGATGGAAGAGGTCGTAGAAGACATCAGCGCCGATGATGACCAACTCAGTACTGAACTAGTAACTAACGAGCTACAGGGCAACACACAAGGCCAGCAACAAGCAGATACTGTAGTGGTCGAGGCGGCGGACAATAAGGACGAAGAAAAGCCTGAACCAACTCAGTCACCAACTGACTTGCCCGTTAAACCAAGCGCTGCGCCTGAGGTGAAAAGTGAGCCGCTGGCACGCCCTGAGTCTTCCAACTTTACGCAGATGGCCTATGTCATTCAGCTTGGTAGCTTCTCACATAAATCAAATGTTGAAGCACTAACTAAAAAACTGACTGAGAATGGATTCAAGACGTTTACCCGTCCGGTAAAAACGCCTAATGGTACCTTAACCAAAGTGTTTGTCGGACCAGATTTAAATAAAGCTAAACTGGAAGCTAAGCTCCCAGAATTAAAGAAATTAACTAAGTTAAACGGCCGCCTTACTCAATTTACCGTGGTAAAATGATCTGGTAATTGATGGGCGTGTCTTATAGAATGCGCCCCAAATTAACGACTTATTGGTTTATATGATCTGGGTTGATTACGCCATCTTTGCAATTGTCGGTATCTCGACACTGTTTGGCCTGATGAGAGGTTTCGTGAAAGAAACCATGTCACTCGTGGTTTGGATCGGCGCCTTTTTCATATCCAGTATATTCTACCAATATCTTGCAACCTTCCTGACCTTCATTTCAGAACCCCTTTTAAGAAATGCCGCCGCAATCGCCATACTTTTTATTGCGACACTTGTGTTAGGTGGGTTTGTCAATTATATCTTAGGTGAACTCGTACAGCGTACGGGCTTGTCTGGTACCGATCGCCTGGTTGGCATAGTGTTCGGTGCGATGCGGGGCGTGCTGGTCGTTAGCGCCGCGTTGTTTTTCCTGGATGCCTTCACCAAAGCCCCCGATACATCGTGGTGGCAGGCATCCCAAGTAATCCCTGAATTTGGCTTTGTAATAGAATGGTTTTTTTCCTATCTAGAACATAACTCAAGCTTTTTGAATTCAGCAAACCGTTAATCGGCGAGGAAATTTTTAATGTGTGGTATCGTTGGGATAGTCGGAACATCTCCTGTTAATCAGGCGATTTATGACGGCTTAACTGTTTTGCAACACCGTGGCCAAGATGCAGCCGGCATCATTACCATTGACAACAATACGTTCAGCTTACGCAAGGCCAATGGCCTGGTCAAAGACGTGTTTCACACCCGTCACATGAAGCGTCTGCAGGGTAACATTGGCATCGGTCATGTGCGTTATCCGACAGCAGGTTCTTCCAGCTCAGCGGAAGCACAGCCTTTTTATGTGAATTCTCCGTTTGGTATCGCTATGGCGCACAACGGTAATTTAACTAATGCGGAAGAGCTGAAAGAGCGTCTGTTCACTAAAGCACGCCGTCACGTCAATACGACGTCTGACTCAGAAGTGTTGCTGAATATCCTGGCGTATGAGCTGGGACGTAGCGACAAAATGAAACTGGAACCTGCTGATATGTTTAACGCTATCAGCGAAGTGAACCAGCAAGTGTCGGGTGGATACGCGACTATCGCTATGATCATTGGCCATGGCATTTTGGCGTTCCGTGACCCGCATGGTATTCGTCCTTTAGTATTCGGTAAGCGTGAAACTGAACGCGGTGTAGAATATATGTTTGCGTCTGAAAGCGTGGCATTGTCGATCGACGGATTTGAATTCGTTCGAGACGTAGCACCAGGCGAAGCCATCTATGTGACTGAAGATGGTCAGTTCCACTCGCAGATCTGTGCCGACAAAACCATGCATGCGCCGTGTATTTTTGAGTTTGTTTACTTTGCACGTCCGGATTCGAATATCGACAATATGTCGGTCTATGCCACCCGTGTTAATATGGGTACTAAGCTGGGTGAGAAGATCAAACGCGAATGGGCCGACAAAGACATTGACGTGGTTATTCCAATTCCGGAGACATCTTGCGATATCGCGCTTGAAATCGCATCGGTGCTTGAACTTCCTTATCGTCAGGGGTTTGTTAAAAACCGCTATATCGGTCGTACCTTCATCATGCCAGGTCAGGAACAGCGTAAAAAGTCGGTACGTCGTAAGCTAAACGCCATCGATCGTGAGTTTGCCGGTAAAAACGTACTACTGGTTGATGATTCAATCGTCCGCGGCACAACATCCGCGCAAATCGTCGAAATGGCACGAGATGCCGGTGCAAAGAATGTATACTTCGCCTCGGCTGCACCCGAAGTTCGCTTCCCGAATGTGTACGGTATCGATATGCCATCGGCTGCAGAGCTCATTGCTCACGGCCGTGATGTTGATGATATCAATGCCAGTATCGGCTCAGACGGCCTTATCTATCAGTCAATCTCTGATCTGAAAGACGCTGTGGCGCTAGAAAACCCAGAGATCACACGTTTTGAAACGTCTGTGTTCGACGGTCAGTATATTACCGGTGATGTAAACCAGGATTACCTGAATCGAATTGATGCACTGCGTAATGACTCGGCAAAATCGACACGCGAAAAAGCGATGTCGGCAAGCCTTGAGCTGCACAATCAGGAAACGGGTGAAGGCGAGTAAACTAGCCTAATTTACCTAAAAAAAGGGCCGCGATTGCGGCCCTTTTTGTTAGATTTCTATAGGATAAAAGCAAAGGAAGCGAGCTGACCTACGCACCTTTGAGGGGCATAAGCGCGCTCCCTAGGTAAATGTAGGACTGATTATCCCATTCGTCCACAATATCGCTGTTGCAGCCAAAATAATTACCAATAATACCAGGCCGCAAGTGACCACTGAGCTGGCATAGATAAAACCACGCTCCTCAGGAATGTGCATCAGGATAGGAACGCCGGTGTACAGCAGGTAGACCGAATAGGCAAGGGCAGCGAGCCCCACCGAGACCACAAACCACAATTCAGGATAAAAGGCAGCAAAGGCCGACATAAAGACCGGTGTGGCAGTATAGGCAGAGAGTTCCAGCGTTTGTGTATAAGTGGGTTTAGCGCCGAATGTCACCGCCATCCAGTGCGCCAAATAAGACAGGGCAAACACACCAATGATCAGCGCAAAGTACATGGCAATGCCTATCAGCATGGCACTGTTATGGGTGAGAAACACATCGTCACCAGTGCCGATTTTCCAGCCCAGATACACAGAGGAATAGTAGCCCATTAGACTGGGGATCAGGGCAATCAAGGCAATGTGAGATAGACTGTACGTAGCGCTTTCGTGGCGATTGTCTATGGTTTGCCACTCTTCGATTGGGTGGGCGTATAAGCCCCACAGATGATTTAAAATCATAACGAGCCCCTCAAAAAAGATTGTTGTCTGAAGCGTTCAGATTACCCGGCGATCACGGGTGCAGTCCTTGTCTTATATAACAGCTCAGTAACATCACAGTGCGATGCGGTTAAGCTGCGTAATCACCATAAAAACGGGGCCACTGGCGACGCCTGTAAGTATGAAATTTATACAACATCACTTAAGTTATGAAAGATTGGTTAATTTTTGTCAAGAAACAATTCTGAAATCCCAGCGTCTTTGATCTGGCACAAACTTGTGGTAACTGGCAGGTGTTCATAGTGCCACTTGGCACGCTTGTGATAGAATAGAGACAATTTTTTACGAATGATTATCTGAGACATGTTAGAGAAGTATGCCGATCTGTTGGCACCTATTTATCAGTTTCTGGGTTGTGAAACCCCCGACAGCTGGATCGACGAAGCGAAAAAGCCAGAACATCTGCAAGCCTTGCTGGTCGACCATATGCACTGTGAGCTCAAAGCGGCCCAGAGCGCGGCATTCTTAATCCGTAAATATGCGGTAGACAATGCCTCAGCGCAAACTCTGCTTGGCTGGATCAAACCCTATGAAGACTTTGTCTATCGTAAAATTGGCGACGGTCAGTTTAGTGCCAGTAAGAATGAGCTCATTGGCAGCTTAACCGCTAAACCTGAGTACGCCTATAACCAGGATATACTGGATAAAATGGTGCGATTGATCAAAGAAGAGCTGCATCACTTTGAGCAGGTGCTGGATATCATTAACGAGAAGGGGTTACGGGTTCAGAGTCTCAATGCATCCCGTTATGCGTCTGGGATGATCAAGCATGTGCGTACGTTTGAGCCAGCCGCGTTGATTGATAAGTTGATCATAGGTGCCTTTATCGAGGCACGCTCCTGTGAGCGCTTTGCTAAGCTGGCCCCTTACCTGGAGCCAGACATTGGGCGCTTTTATGTCTCGCTGTTGCGCTCAGAGGCGCGTCATTATCAGGACTATCTTGAGCTGGCCCAGCAGGTAGCCGACGCCACCAATCCACAGCGATTTGATATCGCAGCACGCGTAGCCGAGTTTAAAGTAATCGAAAATGAGCTGATCTTAACGCCAGACAGCGACTTTAAATTTCATAGCGGTGCGCCGTTACAGGCTGCGTGAGCTTACAGGCTTAGTCTGAAAAAGGATGCTGAGTGAGGGTCTGGCCTTGCTCAGTGGCCACCAGATAAGAACTCTGACTATACCAGTCGCCCAACACGGTGCGTGTTTTGTCGTTGTAGTGATGGACATTAGGCCTGTGTGTATGGCCATGTATCATATTGGTGACCTGATGGCGGTCGAACATTGCCAGTACGGCTTCTTCGGTTACATCTAAAATTTCAGGCGCTTTGCCCATCTGACTTTGTTTGCTCTTCTCTCTGGCATTGCGCGCCACCTTGCGGCGATACCAAAGCGGCATAGACAACATCAGCCTTGGCCACCACCAGCCACGGCTTTTCTTACGAAACTTCTGATAGACCTCGTCCTGGGTACACATTTCATCGCCGTGTAAAATCACGGTTGGCGTGCCATACAGATCGATCACCGCTTGCTCAGGCAACAACGTCATACCGCACAGGTCGGCGTAGCGCTGACCAACCAGGAAATCTCGATTGCCATGAATAAAGAACAGTTTAATACCACGCTCGGAGATCGCACGCAGTTTAGTGGCTATCTCAAGTGCCAGTGGATTACCTTCATCGTCCCCAATCCAGACCTCGAAAAAGTCGCCTAAGATATACAAGGCATCCACTTCATCTTGCATATGCTGCTCAAGAAAACGATAAAAAGCGGCGGTGATATCAGGGCGATGTTCGGTTAAATGCAGATCAGAAATAAAATAGCTTTTGCGCATGGAGACAACTTCAGATTAGAGCGAGGCAAAGGGACAGAGGCATGTACAGCTCAAACAAGCGTTAAATGTACACACCTCAAAATCAATAAAGCGGTCGTTTATTCAGCAACAAACGCTTTTTCGATCACAACGTCTTCCAGTGGAACGTCCTGATGGAAGCCAGCAGATCCCGTTGCAACACCTTTGATCTTGTTAACGATGTCCATGCCTTCGGCCACTTCACCGAATACACAGTAACCCCAGCCTTGTGCGGTTTCACTGCTGAAGTTCAAAAAGTCGTTATCGTTCACATTGATAAAGAATTGCGCCGTGGCAGAATGAGGATCTGGCGTGCGTGCCATCGCCAGCGTGCCTGTTTTATTCGCAACGCCATTGTTGGCTTCGTTTTTAACCGGCGCACCCACTTCTTTTTGGTCCATGCCCGGCTCAAAGCCGCCGCCCTGAACCATAAAGCCGTCGATTACACGGTGGAAGATAGTGCCGTTATAAAAACCAGATTCAACGTACTTTAAAAAGTTCTCAACCGTTGCCGGCGCTTTGTCAGCAAACAGGTTAATTTTGATGTCGCCAAAGTTTGTTTGTAAAACAACCATAACAGGTCCTTGATTTACATATTTCATATTAGGAGCCTATTTTATAGCACAAATTCATAACTACAAAGTCCCTCAGGGGGTGAGCGGCTAAATTGTCAACTAACTGTTACTTTTTCATTCTATTTGGACGGGATTTTCTATAGAGCCTAAGCGGTGCAAGTGATATGATTGCCAAGAATTTGGATAAATTTTAGGAATAAAGCTACATGTTGCAGATCTACAACACACTAACACGTCAAAAGACTGAGTTTAAACCGCTTGTGGAAGGCAAAGTAGACATGTACGTGTGTGGTATTACTATTTATGACTTCTGCCATGTAGGCCACGCCCGTACTTATGTCTCTTTCGATGTGATGAACCGTTACCTGCGCCATTTAGGCTATCAGGTTACTTATGTACGTAATATTACTGACGTAGATGACAAAATTATTAAGCGTGCTGCCGAGAATAACGAAGAGATCGATGCGCTGACAGTACGTATGACCAAAGCCATGCACGAGGATTTCGAGGCACTGAACATCCTGCCTGCTGATATTGAGCCGACTGTAACCGGTCATATGGACGAAATCATCGTGATGATTGAACGTCTGATCGAAAAAGGCCATGCCTATGTGGCAAAAAATGGCGATGTATTATTTGATGTGTCGACTTTTGAAGCATATGGTCAACTGTCTCAGCAGGACCTGGATATGCTTCAGGCAGGCGCGCGCGTTGAAGTGGCTGAAGGCAAAGATGATCCGCTCGACTTTGTGCTGTGGAAAAAAGCCAAAGCCGGCGAGCCTAGCTGGACATCACCTTGGGGTGAAGGTCGTCCTGGCTGGCACATTGAATGTAGTGCGATGAGCTCTAAGCATTTGGGTGAGTTTTTTGATATTCACGGTGGTGGGTCTGATTTGCAGTTCCCGCACCATGAAAATGAAATTGCCCAGTCATGCTGTGCCAACAATGGTCGTTACGTCAACACCTGGATCCACACCGGTATGGTACAGGTTAATAAGGAGAAGATGTCTAAATCTTTGGGCAACTTCTTTACAGTACGCGAAGTACTTAAAGCCTACGATCGCGAAACCGTACGTTATTTCCTGATCAACGGTCATTACCGTAGTCAGCTAAACTACTCACAGGAAAACCTGGAGCAGGCACGTTCGTCACTAGAGCGTATTTACACGGCTCTGCGTGGTGTTGAACTGGTTGAGACTGAACTGGCGGGCAACTCATTTGTGGCACGTTTTGAAGCGGCTATGAACGATGACTTCAATACCCCGGAAGCACTACCTGTGATTTTTGAACTGGCCAAAGAAGTGAACCTGCTGAAAGACTCAGATGCTAAAGCGGCGGGCGAACATGCCTTTATTCTTGTGAAGCTGGCAGAAGTCTTGGGTATTGCCCAGCAAGATCCGGAAGCCTTTTTACACGGTGACCAGGACGAAGACGAAGTGGCAAAAATTGAAGCCCTGATCGAGCAGCGTAAGACCGCCCGTGAGAATAAAGACTGGGCTGCAGCCGATGCTGCCCGTGACGCCCTGACTGCCATGGGCGTGGTACTGGAAGACAGCGCCGGTAAAACCACCTGGCGTAAAGCTTAACCTCTATTCGCGCTTAACTGCGCAGTCAAAAAAGGCATATGCATTTTGCATATGCCTTTTTGTTTTTATCAGCCTTATATCCACTAAGCCAAGTTCTGCGTACTTAAAACGCGCTTAGCAAAGACAAACCGAACACTTTGCAAAACAAGTTAAAATGAACTCATTAAAAATCTCAGATGCCAGAACTGAAGGGGGCAAAAGGCTTCGGACTTTATTCCATACAATAAATGTCGGTGTCGTCTCCTATGTCTTTATTATTTTGAGTAGTAAAATTGCGATAGCATTTGGGGTTGATCCAAATGGGCCAATAAAAGAATACTCCGGTGATTTAATGTTGGCTGTGTTTGGATGTGCCTTAGTCTTGTTCATCCCACTATACACGTTATCCTTTAAAATTCTGCTTTGGATTTTTCAGTGTTTAAGGATATAGGCAGCTAGCTTGCCTGTGTGCCTGTTACGGTGACTTTGCTTGGTATTATTGTATCTGCTCAATATGGTTGTCTCAGGTATTGTCCTTTGGTAATTAAGTCACATCATTTTCGTGCCTTTTTATTGATATTCCTGTTATACCTAATAATAAAGGCTTGAACTTAAATATTAAAATACTCATAATCACCTCCAGCTTATTTGCTTTAAGGCACCTATTAAGTATCCAAGGAGGATCAATTTATGAAAAAAGCTATCTTACCACTTTGCCTGGCTGCGGCTGCTGTTTCAGGCTCCACTTTCGCTGCTACCGGTCAGTCTGTTATTGAACGGGGTGGTTACACTATCTACTTTAGTACAGGGTATGCGAGCATGGGGTACAGAGACCTAAAAATCCCCAGAAGTGGAACCAAAATTACCAAAGTTTCCTGGAATTATCATGACTATACAAATGGCTATGATAATCAGAAAGTTGAGCTATGTTACCGACGCCAGTACTCGAACTATGATTTTAAATGCATGGATATTTCTAGCAGTAACAGCGGGTCAGTTGATTACTTCGATGGTTTAGAAGCCAGAGGCGAGTTAGTACTGACCTATACGCTGGAAGGCGGCAGCTACCATGCTTATTGGGATTATGATGTAAAGAATACAATCACCATCGATTACACTTATTAATCACACTACGGAGGTCAAGGATGCTGAATATCAACCCGTCGAAACAAGACTCACCCGCAACGGCACTCCCGGCAACGGGCAAATCGGCGCAGGCAAAAGTACCAGATGCACACCCTTCAGGATCTGCTGTTAACCAGGCCTCCACTTCAACACTCAGTACCGATGCCCATGATATTCAGGGCTTAATGTCTTACACAGTGCAGAGCCTTCAAGAGGCAGTACCACCTAAATATATTGCTTATGAGCAAAGGCTTGATATTGTGCGTCAGTCACTCAACAGTGCTATGACGCAGCAGTATCCGGAATTAGTGGTCAATGAAAAAACTCTGGAAGAAATGACTTTAGATGTTGCAGCATCTCTTAAAATTAACCCTCTCCCTGAGGGCAATGTCAACGCAGCGTTTGGTGATATGATGTCGTTTCTCGACGAGCGGGATAAGCAAGAGCTGGGCAATGCCTATATGAGCATGGATCTCACTCCCCAGTCATTAAAAGAGCTAAATTCATTGGCATTTGACCTTGCGCACCAGAGACAAGTGCAAGCCAAACAACGCAACGGTACAATATACGCTGTATACGATCCAATAAAAGCACAGCAAAGCGAAGCCTCCGATGCTGGCGCTTTACAACAGATATTAAATGAGTCAGATAAGCCGATCACCGGTCCGGTGGTTAGTGAAAGAGAGCAGAGGCTGGCGCAGTTACATGACTCACTAGGCAGGCTTGATAATCAGTTTATTAATAACCTGCTGGCACAGCTGCTGGACGATTCCCATTTATACGACAAAGCATGAGATTTAACTAAAACCATAAGTTAACGTCTAACGAGACAGTGCTTCTGGGCTGTTTTAGTATGAAAAAAGGGATTGCTCGTTCAAAGCCAAAAAACCAGGAACGAGCCGTATCGATTAGCACTATCTTGGGGTATAAGTTGATAAAGCTTTTAAAGTCATGGCGATGGAAGAGATAGTCACTGCCTGCCATGATTAGTGTATCGTCCGGCTGTGCGACTTCTTTAGTAAAAAATTTGAAAAAATGTCAGATTGATGACAAACCAATCAATAAGGGGTTGTTTTGAGTGGTTTGTTTTGTCTTGTGTGGCTGTTTTAGGTAGTTAAAGCACTAAAAACGCGGCTTTGCTAGTTTGGAAAGCTGCCAGTTGATACTGGCAGCCTGCGTATATTACTGAATAATCAGGGTGCCGACAGGGGAAGCATCTGACTGATTGCCAGCCAGGTCGACGGCGATAACCTGATAGCTGACTTCCCCTTTGGGTGGCCAGGGGTCGTCAAAACGCGCCTCATTACTCAGGGTATAGGGCTGACCGTTACGCATAATCTTGTAAAAACGAATGCCCTGATTATCCGCACTGGGCTGCCACTGCAATGTTGCGCCATAAGCGCCATCCGACTGCACACTGAACTGAGCGGGTGTCGTAGGTGGCTCGCTGTCACCGGCTTTGGTATTCAGATTTGCCTCTGCCATCACTGTGCCCGTGTCGCGGTGTACAGCCCGAACCTGATACTGGTAGGCCTGATTAAGCGGGAGCCAGTGATCTTCGTAACTGTTGGTGGTGGTATGCCAGATCAGTTGCGCATCGCGATAGACCTGAAACTTCACCGGTATCTCGGCAACATCATTGAATTGCCAGCTCAGACCAACGCCATTGCTGTCAAACAAGGCTGACGAGCTTAGGTTCAACATCGCGGCCTGAGGTGAGCCCTCACCTGCGGGTAAGCTGTCTGTGTTATCGCCACTTTGTACGCTTTGCTCGCACCCAGTCCACCAGCAGGGCGTCTGCTCAATAAAGCTTAGCACTGCATCGTATTTATGCGCCTGCCCACGGGTCTGTGTCTGATATTCCTTAAGCGGAAATGCGCCCCAGCTGTCCCAGCGGCCGATGCTTTCAAATACTACATACAAACCTGCACCGGAGTTTCGCCAGTCATTCAGGTGACTGGTAAAGGCTGTAGCCATGCGCGGATCGCGATTGGCGCTCAGGAATAATGCCTCGCTGATGGTATCGCGGCCATCGCGAATATCCCCGGCATAGGTGAGGTGCTGGCCACCCTCATAGGCAGCCAGCATCAGGCCATCTTGCTGGGCCAGTGCCAGGTTGCCCTGAATATTGTCTCTGGCCTGTGCCAGCGCGCCATGCTCAGGCGCCTGCCACCAGGGGGGCTCATCGGGGTTATAGGTCAGGCCATACAGTACGCCCGAGTCCATTTCCTCAAACAGCTTGTTGAGACCTTCTGCCCCTTCAGTGGCCCAGTCCTGTAAAATGGGCAGATATTTCTGATCGGCAAAGTATCCGCCAAAGTAACTGCCCACCGCCAGCACATCCATGTTATCAGCACAGCGTTGACCGACACCTGCTGCGTGAATCGGGCAGTTCAGTGCCTGCTCGCTTATCCAGGGCACCCCGGTCTGGCCGCCCATCACGCATTGTATTCGCTCTGCTTCATCTGCAAATTCTGCTTTGATGATCTCGCACATCTGCGAGCTTCGCAGTCCGTAGTAGTTCATGCGATATTCAATATCGTGGTAACTGGTGTCGGGCCACAAAGCTTTACCTTGCTCTTCCAGATACAGGCCATCGAAAATATACGGCCAGGCGTTATTCCACAACTCGTTACCAAACTCCACGTAAATTGCAGAATCCCCGTCACTTTGCGTTTTCAGCAGTCGCGCAAACTGGCGGATATAATCATCATCTATCCGAACCGGGAGCGTGTACCAAGGCTCGGCACCCAGCTTGTTACTCATGGCAATGGCCACTTCATAGGGGCTGCCGCCATTGAGGGCCCAGCTGGCGTAATAGTACTGGTTCCTCTGCGTCCAGTGCTGAACGGGGTTGTCTATGGTGCTCAGCAGCTGCATAAAACGCAAAGTACGGAACTGGCGCATATCATCCAAAAAGAGTGGATGGAATATCCGTTCCTGATAGCTGTGCTCGAACGAGACAAACTGCTCAGGGCTGGCACAGCCCGCCGCGCTGGCGGCATAATCAGTAGCGGCGTCACTGCAACTGCCGCCCGGGGCTATGATACGGATATTGCGCAGATGGTTGCCGGTATTGTTTGGGTCGGTGGCATGGATCTGCAAATGGAAGAAACTGTTTGCAGCCATGCGTACCACGTCGCGTCCGGGCGTGGCGCTGATAAGTTCCGGGCCGGAGTAATAGAGCTCACCTTCACCCTCGTACAAGATCACAAACTCGCCGACCGGATGGTGCGGGTTATCGTGATAAATAATGGTGGTGACATAGTGAAAAGGTGAGTCGGGTGAATCCGCAGGCAAAGACCGCGGCCAGCCATGCTCGTCCAAGTCCAGTAGTGCCTGATCGCCGGTGTTAAATTCCCACGTATGAGCATTGCTGGTTGCCCACAGCTGGCCACTGCCGTTAGAAGCATGCTTCATCACATCCAGTGTGGTCCACTGACTTGACCAGTAATTAATACCGGTGAGATTAATCCCCACGCCTGAGTTGGCGTTGTCGCTGCTTGCAGCCAGCAGAGGAAGTGATAAACCGAGCGCCATCGCACCGGCACAGAGGGTTGCATAAAGAGGTATTTTCATAAGCTTGACCATTCCAATTGACCAAAGAGACGTCATCCATTTTTTCGCAGTGATGTGTGTTTGTTTATTCAGTTTGTTGCTGGGTACGACACATCATTCTGCTTCCTTGCTAAGGGCTATTCCCTGAAAGAACTCGCCAAAAGCACCGAATTAAGTTAGCAGTGATAGGAAAAAAAGAGGATACGAAAAAGGCATGGTTTGGGTGGTTTTTGTGCTTAAAGCAATAAAGCAATGTGTTTGTTTTTTCGCTTTTTGCTCGATGTCACAAAGCATATCTGTATGTAAAGATAAACGAAATCCACTAATGGCAAAATATAAAAGCGCCCGCAGGCGCTTTAAATTATTTGTGGCGAATGGCCCACAAATGGAGCAATTCGTAGGCGATGGTGGCTGCGGCGATAGACGTCAGCTCGCTCTGATCGTATGAGGGCGAGACTTCCACCACATCCATACCAACGATATTAATCCCTTGTAGTGCACGCAGGATCTTCAGTACTTTGTCGCTGCTCAGGCCACCACATACCGGGGTGCCGGTGCCAGGTGCAAAGGCCGGGTCCAGGCAGTCGATATCAAAGGTCAGATAGACTGGCAGGTCACCGACTCTGGCCTTGATCTGCTCAGCAATGGTCTGGGCATCCATATCATTGGCCTGCATCGCATCGACCACGGCAAAGCCATGATTACTTTGCTCGAACTCAGTACGGATCCCCAGTTGAATGGAGTGCTCCGGACAGATCAGCCCTTCTCTGGGGGCATGAAAAAACATCGTGCCATGGTCATATCGTGAGCCCTGACTGTAGGTATCGGTATGGGCATCAAAATGCACCAAGGCCATTTTGCCATGTATCTTCTGATGCGCCCGTAACAAGGGCAGGGTGACGAAGTGGTCGCCGCCCAGTCCGAGTAAGGCTTTACCCTGATGGAGGATCTGCTCTGCCGCCAATTCCAGCTGCGCGGTAAAGTATTCCGGATCCCCCACCGGATAAGTAAAGTCGCCGGCATCGTGCAGGCTAATTTTGTCCCACAAAGCAAACTGCCATGGATAGCGTTTACCTTCCCAGGCTAAGTGAACCGAGGCACGACGGATCGCATCCGGCCCCAGACGGGCACCGGGACGACCTGAGGTGGCCAAGTCAAATGGCAACCCCAATACCACGACGTCGGACTCAATATGGGCGATATCTCGCACCATGGGCTGACGTAAAAACGTCATGCCGTTTGAGTATAACGAGTGGTCGCAATGGTCGAACAACTGCTTCACTTAGCACTCCTCCAGATAGGTGTAGCCTTCCAGGCCCGACGCAAGTTCGGTCAGGCACATGGCCCGATCGGCCTCTTCCAGTCGGGCATTCACCTGGGCAATAAAGTTCTCTTTAAATGCCGCTACGTCCAAATGTACGTAACGCATCATATCTGCCACGCTGTCGCCTGCGTCGACGTCGTCCATTTGCAGCTGACCCTGCGCATCCACCCGGACCACCACACTGTGGGTGTCGCCAAACAGGTTGTGCATGTCGCCCAGGATCTCCTGATATGCACCGACCAGGAAGAAGCCCAGCAAGTAGGGCGAATCCGCCGTGTATTCAGGCACCGGAAGGGTGCTTTCAATACCCTGACCATCGACATAATGATCCACCGCACCATCAGAATCGCAGGTGATGTCGAGCAGCACCGCACGCTTTTTCGGTGCCTGTGTCAGGCCGCTCAGCGGCAGCACAGGAAACACCTGATCTATGCCCCAGGCATCGGGCAGTGACTGGAACAAGGAGAAGTTCACAAAGAACTTGTCGGCCAGTTTGGTGCCTAGCTCATCGATGATCGGACGATGAAAACGGTTTTTGTTGTCCATTCTTTGCTGCAATTCGTAGCAAATACGCAAATTTACCTGCTCAGCCCAGGCGCGTTGCTCCAGCGACAACAAGCCCATGGCAAACTGCCCGTGCACTTCTGCCAGGTCGCCCTGCGTATCGTGATAGAGCTCAATTAGGGCTCTGTCATCGCTTTGCTCGCTCAGTGCCTGCCATGAGCGCCACATATTACGCAGCAGCTGCGGGGCATCGCTGGCAACCGCGCTCAGCTGCTCCGGCTGATAGCTTTCAGTGCCTACCACATCGGTGATCAACACTGCATGGTGTGCCGTCAGCGCCCGGCCCGATTCCGAAATGATGGTCGGCATCGGCTGGTTATACTGCTGACAGGTATCACCTATGGTGTACACCACATTGTTGGCATACTCAGCCAGGCTATAGTTCATCGAGTTATGCGACTGGCTGCGTGTACCGTCATAGTCAACCGCCAGGCCACCGCCCACGTCCAGGTTGATCAGGTTAGCGCCCAGTCTGCGCAGCTCGCAGTAAAAGCGTGCCGCTTCACTTACGCCCAAACGTACATCCCGGATGTTGGCCATTTGCGACCCCAGGTGAAAATGCACCAGTTGCAATGCGCTCAGCATGTCTGCTTGTTTTAGCTGCTCGATCACAGTTAACACCTGAGAAGCGGACAAACCAAATTTAGACTTTTCACCGCCGCTTGCCTGCCACTTACCTTTGCCCTGCGAAGCCAGACGAACACGCAGGCCCAGCCTTGGCGTGACATTCAGCGCTTTGGCTTCGGCCAGTACCAGATCCAGCTCGGAGCGTTTTTCGAGCACGATATACACCCGATGGCCGAGCTTTTCGCCGATCAGCGCCAGGCGAATGTATTCGCGGTCTTTGTAGCCGTTACAGACGATCACGGCGCTGGTTTTTTCGCTCAACGCCAGCACAGTCAACAGCTCGGCTTTGCTGCCTGCTTCAAGGCCCAGTTGCTTTTTCTCTTTACCGTCCTGGCTGGCTATTAGCCCTTCAACCACTTCCCGTTGCTGGTTTACTTTGATGGGGTAAACCAACAGATAGTCTTTGGGATACTGGTAGTCAGCAATTGCTGTGTTAAACGCCTGACAGATGTCATTGACGCGCTGCTCAAGGATCTGCGGGAACCGCACTAAAGCGGGTAAGCCATAGCCCTGCGCCTTAATCTGCGCGGCAATGTGTGTCAAAGTAACCGCGTGCCCCGGGTTATCTGCTGTCGGCATGGCGGTTACCTCTCCCTGATCATTGATACCAAAGAAGCCTTGGCTCCAGTGGCGCACGTTGTAGCATTCACGTGCCTGCTCAGAAGAGATCAAATCTGTCATTAACGTTCCTTAACGGGTAAAAAATTAATTTAAATGAGGTTAGGTTATGGGGCGCATTAAACGAGCAATCGACAGTGGTGTCTAACAAGAAATTTTGCTCTTAACGAGTGAGCTTTTTACTGATGGAAGCAGGGCCTGGTTGAGGCCCCAAAACAGGCTATCAGGACAACACGGTCCAGTTTACAGCCATGGCCATAGCGGCGGCATCGCTGTTAATCAGGTTATCGGTATAGATGATGTTAGGGTAGGCCTGTGGCGTGATTGCCGGATAGAGCAGGTAGGCCAGATTTTGATTGGCTTCATCTGCCAGCGCCTTGATACTGGAGGTTACCCCCAGCGCACAAGTCGTGGCCTGAGTGGCATCTTGAGTCAGCGTCCAGGATAGTAAAAAATAGTCCTCAGGTGCATGTTGCTGCATTTTGTCTAGTTGATTGTCTGTCATGGCTGCAACGGTGTTTTTGTCTGCATAACTGTTGTACACAGGTAAACTGCTGGCCGGGAAGAACCCTTTGCCTGCATGTGCGCCGAGTTCCACATTACTGTCGCCTACAAGCAGTAATACGGCAGCACTGCCTGAAATAAACTGATTGAGTGTCAGTTGGGTCAGGTCGCTGTTGGCATCTGCCACGTAGAGATGACTCAGACCCGACAGGGCGTCAAACAGGCCATCCCATTCAGTTTGAGTGAATGGGCGATAATGTGCGTTACCCACATCTGTATTTAAAGCATGTGAGAGGTTCAGGATCACCAGCTCGTTGTTGTGGGCAACAAACGCGTTGATGTCCGAGACAACCGAAGCAATAGACTGACCATTGGCGCCTTGCCAGGAACCAATCTGGCTAATCTCACTATAGTGCCCTGTGTAGTAGTCTCCATCACTTATCACCGGACGTATATCAAAATAGCGAGCTCCCAGAATTAGTTGGCCCTGAAGGTTGGCACTCTGCGTCAGTGTATTGCAGCTATGGGCAAATGCAGTGCCTGAGGTATACACGCTCATCCCCGAATCATGAGAGCCGCTAATGCACACGTCGCGCAGTTTTTTATCGCCAAGCAAGGCCAGATTCTGGCTCATCCAGTCTGCGCTTTGCAGGTTGGAACCCGTGTAGTCGCCGTAACGCCCGGCAAGGATAAAGCTCACTATGCCGTTGTGCTGCCAACCCAGCCTGAGCGTCGACCCCGCGGGGTTGCCACTGGAGACCAGATTATCGAACACCACCTGAAGCTCAAAGCCCTTCTTCGCCCTGGCCTGAATCTGAAAACACGAGTGATGGCCATCGTTGATGGTATAATAGACTTCTGCTGCGTCATCTTGCTGGTCATGAAAAATACCCTGATCCCATTCTACATAGACCCTGGTACTGGTTTTGGCCGCAATGGTGTCGGGAAACTCCCAGGCATTCATCTGGTAAGCGTGTTGGCCCGTACGAGTCCAGTCCGAATCGGTACTATTGACGAGCGTAATGAATCCACCTTGCCCCATAATTAGCTCCTTACACTGTTGGTTATGTTGCGAGAAAGTGTAGTGCTTCGCGCTCTGTTGACTATTACAGTGCATTACAACTGTGCCTGATATGATATGGTGGATTGAGAGATGCTCAGGAGGGGTCATGCGGATATTAATAGGTGCTTTACTATTGTGCTCACCCGGGTGGGCCACAGAATTGGTTTATCAGCAGCTTGAGCAACTGAGTGAAAAACGACAAGCCGTTGTGACCAGTTGGCTAACCCGGGGTCTTGAAGCCACCGAAAAGGCTTTGGGACCTGTTGCACAACCCCGGCTGCCCGTCAGGCTTCAAAACGTCTATTTAAGCAGTGAGCCGGTGCCCTGGGGAGCGGTAAACCGAGGGAATGTGGATGGCATCGAGCTACATGTCAGTGCATTTGCGACAGAGCAGCAGTTAATTCGTGACTGGACTTTGTATCATGAACTGGCGCACTTATATCATCCATTGTTTGATTACCCCGATTTCTGGCTGGCGGAAGGGCTGGCTACTTATTTGCAAAACGTCATTATGCTGCATTCCGGAGTCATTGATGCCGATGAATATGTGCAGCGGATTATGGCTGGACTGGAGCGTGGCCGCCTGGGTACCTGGGATACGCCGGGTCCTCTGGCCAGAGTCAGTGAAGATATGTGGCGGCGCAGGGCACATGCTCGGGTATATTGGAGCGGGGCGGCATTTTTTATCGAAGCAGAGCTGGCACTGCGGCAAAAAGATCCCAGCCTGACCCTGGTCGCTCTGCTCAAGCGCTATCAGGCCTGTTGCAGAGAGACTGCCCCGGATGGTCAGCCTGACAGTGCAAAAGTGTTTCTCGCCCAACTAGACAGCTTGTCTCGCAGCAGTATTTTCAGCAACCTGTATCACAGCTATAAGATGAGAAAGGACTTTCCAAGGTTAAGTAAACAGGCCGTCAGGTTGAGTGGTTTACACATGGTGTCGGCCAAACACAGTGAGTTCACCCGGCAAAAGTAATTGGTATAAGCCACCGGATAGCCGCGGATGGCTTTTACCGTGAGAGACTGCCCGAGGGCAGTCCGCTGAATTGGTGCTAGATCTTCACTTTGACGTACTCGCCAGGTGCTGCATAGATACCTGGATTGTCTTTTCTGCTGGTGGCCCGCTTAGGGATTTTTTCATCCACATACTGGCTTATCCACTTGCCCCAGTGAGGCCACCAGGAGCCGCTCTGATGTTTGGCTTTATCGAGCCAGGCATTGGCGTCACCGGTTGCGTCCGGACCATACCAGAAACCATACTTTTCAGCCGCTGGAGGGTTGATAACCCCAGCGATATGACCTGATTCACCCAGTACAAAAGTGGTTTTGGCACTGGTGTGTTGAATGCCCTGAAAGGTCGCTTGCCACAGCGCAATATGGTCATCCCGGGTCGATAACATGTACACCGGTTGTTTAACTTTGCTCAGATCTATTTTTGTGCCTCTGACTTCTACCTCGCGAGGTTGCACAAGGCGGTTCTCCAGATACAGGTCGCGCAACATAAAGTTATGGCATTTTGCAGTGAGGTTGGTGCTGTCGCCATTCCAGTAAAGCAGATCCAGGTCCATGGGTGCTTCACCTTTGAGGTAATTATTAACGTAGTAATTCCAGTACAGGCTGTTTTCGCGCAACATACTGAAAGACACACCCAGCAGGTGGCCATGCATGATGCCATTTTGCAGGTTGTATTTCTCCAGTGCAGAAATGGTCGGTTCATTGACGAAGACCCCAATTTCGCCGGGCTGTGAGAAATCCAGCAGCGTCGTCAATAAGGTAGCGCTCTTAATGCGATGCTTCATGCGTTTCGAAACAAAGTAAGCCATTGCTGTGGTTACCAAAGTGCCTGCAATACAGTAACCTACCGCATTGACATAGGCTTCACCGGTTTGTTTCTCAATGGCATCCAGAGCAGCAATCACCCCATCGACTATGTAATCCTCAAAGCCGATTTCAGCCATGCTGGCATCTGGATTTTTCCATGAGATCATAAACACGGTATGACCCTGATCAACAGACCATTTTACCAGCGAGTTTTGTTGTTTCAGATCGAGAATATAGTACTTGTTGACATATGGCGGTACTATCAGCAACGGTGTTTTAAACACTTCTTTAGTGGTTGCTTCGTATTGGATCAATTCGAACAGGTGATTCTGGAATACCACTCTACCGGGGGTCGTGGCAATGTCTTTGCCTAGCTCAAAAGCGTGTTCATCAGTCATGCTGATACGCAACATATCACCACTTTTGGCCAGATCTTTTTTAAACATTTCCAACCCTTTGATGAGGTTTTCGCCTTTGGAGTCCAAAGTCAGCTTAAGTAGCTCAGGGTTGGTGGAGATAAAGTTGCTGGGGGAGATCGAGTTGACGACCTGACGGGCAAAAAATTCTAGCCGTTCCTTGAGCTTATCATCCAGTCCCGGTGTTTCACGGATAGAAGACAACAGGGACTGACCAAACAGCAGATAGCTTTGTTTAATGTAATTAAACCAGGGGTTATCACGCCATTCGTCAGCCTTAAAACGGCGGTCACCACGCTCTGTTTCGATGACATCTGGTTGCTCAGTGTCGAATCCCTGACCCCAGGTTTGTTGCATGATTTTGAGCTGTTCCTGCCACCAGTCAAACTGATGCTGAACAAAGGTTTCTGGCTGCTTCGCTATTTCGTTCAACCAGACACCAAAATCCCGGGCACTTTGCTCGTTCAGGGCTTGTTGAACGGGGTTTTCTTTGAGCAGGTTATTACTGAATATGGTGTAGAGATCTTGATTGTACTGCCACCAGGCAGTCAGCGTTTTATTAAGATCTGTGTTATCGGTATCCATTACTCGTGTCCTAATAGGAAAATTGATTGCACGTGTCTTGTGTCGTGTTTGGTATAGCGGATCAGCCACTACAAAAAACAGGCTAAAAAAATGCCCCCGCAACAGGCAGGGGCAGACGACAGCGATTAAGCTTTCGCAGTGGCTTTAACACTGTCTTTAGAGATAGCGTCAAGGTGCTCTTTGAATTCGTTGCCAAGTTGAGTCAGCTTTTGACCGTCGTCGATCATTTGCTGGCTTAGCTTGTTCATTGCAGTAAGCTGGCTGGCATTGAAGTCGATGAAAGACTTAACATCTTTTACTTCAGCGGCAGTTTTCAGTTGCTCAACAGAGGTTTTAGTGAAGTTTTCTGTTGCATCAAGCTGGATTTGCGCCAGTTGTTCAATGTTTTTAGCAACCAGTTGGTTGAACTTGATTGCCGGAGAGAAAAACTGCTCGCTTTGCTCAGTAAAAGTTTTCATTAGATCGTTGTACATGGTGTGCTTCCTGTTTATCAAAAAAGTCCGTATAGGTAGCGTTACTGCCCAGGTACTTCAGAGCGTAGGCTCAATCCTGATATACGCCGCTTAGTTCATATAAAGTCCGCCGTTAATCGCCAGCGTTTCACCTGTGATATAGCCTGCCTGATCAGACGCCAGATAAGCGACCGACTGAGCCACTTCACGTGGCGTGGCTAAGCGCTGCATCGGCACTTGTGCCTTGATGCTTTCAAGCACATCTTCACGCATTTTTTCGACCATAGGTGTTGCTGTATAGCCAGGGGCAACCACGTTTACGGTCACGCCTGCGCGGGCGCCTTCGTAAGCCAGTGCTTTGCTAAATCCGATCATACCGGCCTTAGCAGCAGAATAGTTCGCCTGACCAAACTGACCCTTTTGGCCGTTTACGCTCGAAATGTTGATGATGCGACCTGATTTGTTACTACACATGTGTGCAAAAACCGGGTGGGTCATGTTGAACATGGAATTGAAGTTAGTGTCGATGACTTCCTGCCACTGCGCCAGGGTCATCTTTTTGAATGAGGTATCCCGTGTGATGCCTGCATTGTTGACCAGAATATCGATGCGACCAAATTGATCAATAACATCATCGAGCTGCTGCTGGCAGGCCTGATGATCAGTAACATCCAAAAAGATGCCATGCACAGCTGCCGGGTTGATCGCATGCTCATTGAGCCAGGCATCAATATCCGCTGAGGTACGACGCGGGCTGGCAACAGCCACAACAAAACAGTTTGCATTTACCAGCTCTTTGACGATAGCTGAACCGATGCCACCCAGTGCACCAGTGACGACTGCGATTTTTTTGCTTTCCATATTGCTCTTCCGAACTTAAGGCGGCTCAACTATCGCACTTCTAAGCCACGTTTCCGGTTGTTTTTACACTAACCGAAAGGTTTACGAACTGGCGTTATTGTCATTCGTCATTGTGACGAATTAATAACCGATATATTTAATTCTCAAGACAAATTTGCACCTGTTTATTCGTCGTTATTAGCGCGTGCCCTCAAGAGGTCCAATATTCTTCATCATCAAGCTTGATAAAAAATATAGCAAAATAGAGTAAAAGCTCAAGTTTTTGGTTGCTGTTCCTTTTTCCATATAACCGGAGCGAACACTCTCACCCAAATACTAGTAATAGATGTAAACTCTGATACTGAGTATTAGACTATAGCCGTAGTTGTCTGACCAATGAGCCAGATCAAATAAATAAGTAATTGTAAAATAAATGGTAAGTTTTCAAAGTGAAAAATTGACAAGTTGAGCTACGTTTCTGGTATAGGGAAGCACTTTGCTTAAGGGAGTTTTATTCTGTGCTATTGGCTCTTTGAGGGTAAAATATTCTTGAAGTGGGCGTATCGTTACTTTACTCTGCTTGCGGTTAGCAGAAAGTCTAACAGACAGAAGGTGTTATATGATTAAGCAAGGTTTATTTTTGTTGTTTGGTCTGGTGAGTCTGGTCGCTCAGGCTGCCACAGAGATCATCAGTCAACAGGCGTTATTACGCAATCAGATGTCGGCTCAGCCCCATGTCATTGTGGATGTCAGAAGCGAAAAAGAGTTTCTGGCCGGGCACCTTAAAGGCGCGATTAACATTCCTTTTGATCAGATCAATCAGCACCAGTCTTTGCTGGAGAGACTAAAACCCCAGACGCTGGTGGTTTATTGTCGCTCGGGACGCCGGGCAGCTATTTTTGAGCAAGCACTGACGGAGCAAGGGTTCAGCCTGCTGCACCTTAGTGGCGATTATCTTAGCTGGCAGGCCGAGCAACTTCCGGTGATAGCACCGACAGAGCCTGTCGGGCAGTAGTGCTCACCAGAGAAAGCGTGCGGGTGTCTTTCACCCGCAGCGAATTTAGAGGGTATTACACCAGGGTTGTCAGCATCTCGTCGGAGTAAGGGGTCAGCGCGTGACCTTGTCTGACTTTTTCCACATAGTCCGGGTTGGCAATGAAAGGCCTGCCAATCGCCAGCAAATCAAAGCGATCGTCACGTAGCGCCTGCTCGCCGGTTTGTGGAGTAAAGCCGCCTACGCCGACCAGGGTTTTACTGTAATTTGCTCTGACATAGTCCGAGACACGGCCACCCAGAAATTCGAACTCCATAGCGTCGTCAAAAATACCGATATGCACATAGGCCAGTGTGCGCTGCTCCAGTTGTGCCAGCAAATAGTCAAAGACCGGTTTATCGCGTGGATCGGCCTGCATATTAAAATAGGCACCCGGTGTCAGCCTTACAGCTGTTCGTTCAGCACCAATGCGTTCACTGATGGCGTCGATAACCTCCAGCGCAAAGCGACTCATGTTTTGCGGCGTTTCACCATACTCATCGGTGCGCTTATTGCTGTCATGGTGCAAAAATTGGTCAATCAGGTAACCATTGGCGGCATGAAGCTCAATACCATCAAAACCAGCATCAATGGCATTGCTGGCTGCCTGTGCATAATCTGCGACGAGTACCGAGATCTCTTCAACCGTGGCTGGCGTGGGAGTGATATAACTCAAATCGCGCATGCGTGGCACTGTACCTTCTACTTTTTCTGCACTGGGAGCCAACACTTTGTCACCGTCAAAGAAGTGCGGGTGCGCAACCCGGCCGGTATGCCATAGCTGGGCAAATATTTTGCCGCCATTGGCGTGAACGGCATCCGTCACTTTGCGCCATCCAGTGATTTGCTCAGGCGTAAACAGGCCCGGTGTATTTGGGTAGCCTTGCCCGTCAGGTCGAATAATTGTGGCTTCAGATATGATTAAACCAGCCTCTGAGCGACGCGCATAATATTGCGCCATGGCGTCGGTCGGCACCAACTGATCATCAGCCATACAGCGGGTGAGTGGTGCCATTAGAATGCGGTTTTTCAGCGAAATTTGCTCATTTAATGCATAAGTTTCAAACAGTTTGCTCGTCATAGTAGGACCCGGTTAGTTTTTGAATGCTTATTCAAGATATGATCATTTGAACAAGCGTTCAAGTATATTTTGAACATTTATTCAAAAATGAGTAAAATGCACTATGCCTGAACAGGAGAATAATGAAATGCGCAGTGCAGAATTTGACAGAGAGCAGGTGCTCAGGGCCGCGATGACGGCATTTATGGAAAAAGGGTATGCGAAAACCAGTATGCAAGATCTCAAAGCTGCAACGGGCTTGCATCCTGGATCTATTTACTGCGCGTTTCAGAATAAGCGTGGTCTGTTGCTGGCGGCTCTGGAGCAGTACAACCGGGATCGTGGTGATGAATTACAGGCGCTGTTTTCACAATTCTCATCTGCCAGAGCAGGGCTGGCAGCCTACCTGACTCATGTCGTGGATGAATGTGTGAGCTGTGATCCTCAAAAGCTGTGCCTGACGCAAAAAGCGCTGAACGAGCTGGCTGAGCAGGATACGGAGGCTCAGGCTATTCTCAGTGAGCAGTGTGCTATGTGGCGTAATGCTCTGTGTGCAGTGTTTGAGCGTATTGCTGATCAAGGTGAACTGACAGGCGCACGCACGCCTTTGGACAGAGCACGGAGCCTGATTGTCAGTATTTACGGATTACGCACTTTCGCTCATACCCACCCTGAGCCTCAGATTATGCGTGATCTGGGAGCACAGATACTTAAAGACGTTTGCCAGTAAACTAAAGTGTACGTACCAGCTTGGTTGGCTTTGTGGCGAATTGGATAAATTATCAGCAAGTATGTTAGTCTCAAATCTCATTACTTTTTCTTACTATTAAGGAATTAGCTAAGGGGAAGTTAGACCCCCAGGGAGATGAACATGAGACAGCTGGACGACAATATTTGGATCTTCGATGGTGAAGCTGTGTCTTTTTTCACCATGCCTTTCACTACCCGAATGACGATAGTACGTTTACCTTGTGGTGGATTGTGGGTACACAGTCCAATCCGCCTGACACCAGAGCTGCGTGAGCAGGTTGATTCGCTTGGGCCCGTGACCTATCTGATTGCACCCAATCACCTCCACCATCTATTTATGGCGCCGTGGCAGGAGGCTTACCCGGAAGCGCAAACCTTTGGTACGCAGGAGGTCAAAGACAAGTGTGAGGCACTCAACTTTGATGAGATTCTTGACAATGACCAACATTATCCCTGGGATAAAACTCTGAAAACGCTGCTTTTTACGGGCTCTCCGGCGATGGAAGAAGCGGTGTTCTATCATCCACAAAGTGGCACTTTACTGGTCACCGACTTGATTGAAAACTTTGATCCCCAGAGCCTGAACACCTTCCAGCGCTTTGTGGCAAAAGGCGCGGGTGTGGTCGCACCTGAAGGCCAGACACCGCTGGACTGGCGACTGAGCTTTATTTTCCATCACGACACAGCTCGGGTGCATTTGCACAAGATGTTAAGCTGGGCACCGAAGCGGTTGGTGATGGCACATGGCCTCATCATCGAGGAAGACGCGGTCGCCTTTTTGCAGCGTGCATTTGACTGGTTGGATGAATGAATAAACTTAATTATTTGATTTTATTATTTATAAATTAAAAATTCGAAACAAAGCATTGCGCCAGTAAGACCAAAGTTGATAAGTATTCAAGTGTTTGTATCTGGTATGTGAATAAAAAATCCGCTACGCTGGTGCGATAATAACAAGAATATTGTCAGAATTATGGAATTTCAATTCGCCAACGCGCGTTTGAATATTGCGTCGCAGTGCGTCATCATCAATGAGCGGTCAACCCAGCTGGATGACCGCGCCTTTTTGCTTCTCAACTATCTGTTACAGCGTCGGCCTCAGGTGTGTTCGCATGCCGAGTTGGTCAAATTACTGTGGCCAAATACGGTGGTCTCAGATTGGTCACTGCCTAAACTGGTTTCCGATCTGCGCAGCCAGTTAAACCGAGCTGGGCTGCAACAAAACTGCATCGTTACCGTGCGTGGTCAGGGTTATCGTTTTGCACCTGCCATTGAGGTCACAGAGTATCAGGCTGCCGGCTCCTTAGTGGGTGCGGCGGGCAGCCCTGTCACCTCCTCGATGACGCCTCAGCCAATGCAAATAATGTCTGTGCGGGAGAATAACACCTTGCCAGCCCGATACTGGTTACCGGTACTGATGATCGCCTGTCTGTGCTTCGTTGGCCTGATGACGCATAGCACTGAACAGGCGCCGACCTTGCGCCATGGTGAGCCTGAGGATGCTATCGGGCGAATACTCTGGGTGGACGACAACCCTCAGAATAATCTGCAGGAAAAGCGCTACTTTGAGCGTCACCATATTGGTGTCTATCCCGTGAAAACCACTGACGAAGCCTTGTTGCTGTTACAAATGTATGAGTACAACTTGATTATTTCTGATATGGGCAGGGCGCAGGAGCCTTTGGCAGGGTTGAAATTGTTACAACAGCTCAGAGCGACTGGCAATCAAACACCGTATTATTTCTACACGCTGATTGACAGCCAGGAGATGCTGGAGGTGATCGAAAGCAGTGGCGGGCAGGGGGTTGCGACTAAGCGGCCACAGCTATATGGTAAAATATTGTCTCACTTTGCTACAAAAAATATAGATTTAAGTGATTGAAAATAATGCTTTTCAAAATGATTCAAAGGACAGGGGATGACTTTTCCGCTGTGCTGTGCCACGGTTAAATCGTTGCTCTCCCGACCTTTGGCATTGACATACATCCGCTGAGCAATGTGGCTGTATGACAGCAGGATTAAAGACCTGAACACATGTCTCGGCCCTGGCACTGGATTATAGGTGCCAGGGTCTTTTTTATGGCTCTTTTTACCTTGAAGTTGTTTGGCGGTGTTGCATCATTAAGTGTGTATACCTGCCAAGTGAGGCATATGGCTCTTGCTGATTGTATTTGAGTTCCAGTGCCAGTAGTGCGTCAAACTCATTTTTGGCTTTTTCTGGTTCCCGCAAATAATCATGAAAGCAACGTACGCCCGACTGACTCAATTTTTTCAGGGGTAAAGCACTGAGCCAACTGTTTACATCGTCCGGCTCCAGTGGTCGATTAGGGCTTAAGCCAACTTTCTGCTTGACCTGCAAACCGTTAAGCACATAATCAAAATTGCCATACACCATGTTGGCCATGCGCTGAGCTGCTCGATTGTAATACATTAATGACAGATAGCCCTCAGTGGTTAACCTGTCTGACAACAGCTTTAACGCCTGTTGTTGTTCAGTTAGCCATTCCAGCACTGCATGGCACAGTACCAAATCAAACTGACCCAGGTTCAGATCCGGCAGTCCCTGTAGTGGTGCATGGATCAGGGTAATGCGGTCACTGACCTCCAGGGCGTCGGCTTGTGTTCGCGCTTGAGCCAGCATCTCCTTTGAGATATCTATCAGTGTGACGTGGTGGCCCTGTTGTGCCAAAAACATTGACAGCTGGCCCTGACCGCCACCAACATCAAGCACTGTTTTTTCGCAGTCGGCACCCAGCCAGGACACATGTTGGGTGAGGTCTCTTTGGAGTACAGCCTCTCTCAATTTTCCCTTTGATGTGCCATAGATGTTGTTTTTAAATTTACCCGTTAACTCACTGAAATTACGGTCTTCATTTCTATTGAGGGTACGTTGTATGTGTTTGGCCATGCTGCTGTCATACCGGGTTGTCGATATCGACAAATTCGACGTCCAGATCGAACTGTGCTGCCAGATATTCCCCCAAAGCTTTGGCACCGTAGCGTTCGGTAGCATGGTGTCCTGCAGCGAAGAAGTGGATCTGTTGCTCATTTGAAGAGTGGATGGTTTGTTCCGACGCCTCTCCTGTCAGATACGCATCGATCCCCTGACTTGCCGCCAGATCAATAAAGCTCTGCCCACCCCCTGTGCACCAGGCAATGGTCTTGATCAGGTGGTCACCTGCCTGATTGAGTAGCGGCTTACGGCCCAGTTTTTGTTCAATCAAAGCAGCAAAATCTGTCGCAGCCATGGGCTCGCTTAACTTGCCTTTTACTGCCACGCTGTTGTTGTTCCAGGGCTCCAATGGACGTTCAACAGTCAGGCCTAGCAGTTTACCCAGTTGTGCATTGTTGCCCACTTCAGGGTGGACATCCAGCGGCAGATGGTAGGCCAACAGGTTTATGTCGTGTGCCAGTAAGCTTTGCAGGCGGCGCTTTTTCATACCGGTTACGGTCTGGTCTTCGCCTTTCCAGAAGTAGCCATGGTGCACCAGTATGGCATCGGCTTGCCTGTCAATCGCTGCGTCAATAAGCGCCTGACTGGCTGTGACACCTGTGATCACCTTGCGGATCTCAGTTTTGCCCTCGACTTGTAAGCCGTTTGGGCAATAGTCTTTGATTTGAAAAGGCTTTAGATATTCATTGAGGTGATTTACCAGCTTTTTACGTTGCATCATGCTCTCACTGTCGGACATCAAAAAGACTTAGTTTAGCGTTTTTTACAGTGACGAAAAAGCGCTAACCAAAATTCGCTGGCATCGCTTTGGTGCCTGGCACTCGACATTTGACCGAACTGAACTAGCTTTAAGGGATGCAAATGCCTGACGGGCAGTACCACTTTAAGGGAGGGCATGTATCTATGCCGTTGTTAAGGTTGGCGCTGCCTGCAATCTGTGAGGAAATCACCATGACAGTATCAGCGATACCCGATGGCTACCATGCCCTGACGCCTTATCTAATCACCGAAAATGCCGCACAAGCAATTGAGTTCTATCGCAAGGCTTTTTCGGCCGAGCTGGTTATGCAGCTGCCCATGCCAGACGGTGGTGTGGCACATGCAGAGCTGAAAATTGGCGATTCTCACTTGATGTTATCTGATATGTGCCCCGGTATGCACTTTAAGAGTCCGCAGCAGTTGGGCGGGACACCAGTCAGTCTGATGCTGTATGTGCCCGATGTTGATAGCACATTTGCTCAGGCTATTGCCGCGGGGGCAACCGAGCTTCGCCCTGTCGTTGACCAGTTTTATGGTGACAGAGCCGGGACACTGCAAGACCCGTTTGGTCATGTCTGGACAATTGGTACGCACCTTGAAGACTTAAGCGAGGATGAAATTATGACGAGAATGTCGGAATGGATGACGGACGATTCTTAATCAAAGTAAAATAATTGTTGATTTATTGTTTTTGGAATGGCAGGTTATTCTTGTTGATTTATTCAACTATCATAAAAAATTCAACTCAAGGAAAAGAAAATGAAACTTCAAATCAAGAAAACGTCATTAAAACGTCTGGCAGAGTCACAGCAGCTTGCTAATCAACAGACCCCTAATGTAGCAGGCGGTGCACCTTATACCTATCGTTGTCGCCCTGCTGAATCAGAAACTGGCAACCGTTTCTGGGAGTGCATGTGCTAACGTCAGCTGTATAGTGCACTTAACTCTGAGCCTGCAATGTCAGGCTCTTACCGACCCTACCAACTCACAAACATACTCTACTGAATACGCTATACTTATCCTATCCTGCGTATGAGTTGGCTGCCTGAATACTGCAAGCCAGCCTCTGTTATTTGGATAAGCGATATGAATTTATCACCCGTGCCGGCAAGTTCACTTAGGTTCAACCCAGACAAGGGAAAGCCCCTGCATGTTTTTACTGACGCATTGTTAGGGTGCCTTGCAATTGCTGAGCAAAACCGGCGTGTGTTTTTATGTAGTCATGACCCTGAAGCGGTGCACCAGTATCGTATTGCCTTACGACAAGCCCGGTCGCTTATCAAAGTGCATAGTGACTGGCTGACTAAACCCGTTCGTCACCAGCTCACTCTTTGTATAAAGCAATTGGCGAGACCGACGGATAATCCCAGAGACTTTCAGGTTCTGGGTGAACAGATAGCCCGTATGCCTGTGACTGAGCGTTTTTGTCCTACTTTGGCATCCGCCTTGAATGAAGTGAGCCGCGAGGTAAATCGGCTGCGTTATTCGCAATGTGTGCGACTGCGCCGATACTGGCATAGCCGCGACTATCAACATCAGTTTGCTGCAGCCCAGACACAAATCAAGGAAGTCCACTTCTCGATAAAACGCAAGACGTATCGCAGCACATTGCACCAGATCGCTGTCAGACAATTGAATAAACTTAAGAAACGGATTAAGCATTTACCTGAGCTTGACCTGATACACCAACATCGTGTCCGTATCCGAGTGAAAGTGCTGCGATATGTGGTTTCTCTTTATCGTCCCTGGCTCAGGCGCATCAAACTTAAGCCACTACGTAAAAGCCAAAAAAGTCTAGGTAAGTTGCACGATCTTGAAACCCATAGCCAGCTACTGCAGAGCTATTTAACCCGAAAACACAAGACAACGGCCAACTATTCACTCTGCGCACTTGGCGTCGGTGCGTTAATACAACAATGGGCAGGTCATTATGAGCGGACGTTAACAAGCTTGTCTGCACAGAAGCTGACTTATCGGTGATGAGTCGCTCCTTATATTTCAGGTGGTCGGCAACAGGCATGGTGTAAAACTAGGTTTAGCCAGTAATCTGCATATTTCGTACACACTGTCTGGCTACAGTGAAAGTAGTGATTGAACGAGTTTGGTGTTTAGCTGCATCAGAAGTGAAGCCTGCTAGGAGATAGGGATATGATTGAGCGATTTGTAACAATGTGCTTGGCAGCGTTAAGCTTTGGTTTTGTAAGCAACGCGGCTGCATCAGACGGTGTGTGTACCGGTCTGAGCGGCGGCGCCGTGGTTGAGTTAAAACGTATGTCACTGCGCACCGCTAAATCTGCAAATCATATCGTCGTGTTAAATATCATTGGTACTGAAGCGGCTGAAACTTATCGCCTCACAGCGGATGGGCGGCGCATCAAAATCATGCGGGCAACCTCTGATAATGCCAGCTGTGCGTTTATTTATGCCAGTCAGGTTGAGCAAATTCACGTATACCTGAAAGCGGGGGACGATAGCTTCGATGGTCGTACCATGACGAACGAACTGCATGTGTGGGCGGGTGAGGGTGATGATGAGGTAATGGGAGGTCGAGGTAAAGACAGGCTCTTTGGTGGCCCCGGGAACGATGAACTGAGAGGCTTTTCAGGTCGTGATAAGCTCGTTGGTGGTATCGGTAATGATGTTCTGATCGGTGGTGATGATAAAGATGTGCTTGAAGGCAGAGATGGGGACGATATTCTGGCCGGTGGTACGGGTTATGACATACTCAATGGTGGCAGCGGGCGCAATCAGCTCTTTCAGGGAGACATAGTAACCAGTGCAAAAGAGCAGGGGGCCCAGTACTGAGCGCCCGTACCTTAACAAGCCTAGTAACGCTGCCTGTGAATATATGGGCTGTTAAAAAATCCGCTTTTAAGCCAGATCTTTGCCAATCCACACCACTTTGCCAATGATTTCTAACTGTTCCAGCTCATCAGCGCGCACCACCTGTTCGACGTATTCTTTATTGTCACTGATCAATCTGACTGAGCCATCCAGATACTGTTGTAGCCGCTTTGCATATAACTCTTCACCGAGCCTGACTACATAGATCAGGCCTTCGCTGAGTTTCTTGTCACTCAAGTCAACCAAAATGGTGTTGTTGTTGTGAATGGTGGGCTCCATCGAGTCACCTTTTGCAAAAACCACTGCCAGCTCACTCTTATCGAGGTTTTTATAGTCTATCCACTTCTTTCTGAATGCGAGGTGGCGGGCAACCTGAGCGTTGTCATTGAAGGCGCCGTGGCCGGTACTGACGGATACATGATAGCCAGGTACTAACACAAAGGCTTCGTTAAATTCATCCAGTTTAACCAGAGGCTGAGTGATGATGGGTGATTGCGGGCAATCTGTGGTTGTTTCACCCTGAATAAGCCACATCAGATCGACATTCGCAACCTGAGCAATGCGTGCAACAATACTGAGCTTGGGATCCTCTCCTTTCAATATGCGTCGTAAAGTTCCTTCAGAAATATCAATTTTTGACGCGAAGGCGCGAATGCTATGAGGCTTAATTGCATATTCAACGCGTTCTGCAAATGCTGAGATGTCAGCTTCGGTATTAGGTTGTTTTTCCATTGTTTGATACCACGCCTTTGGATGTCCCATTTTTAAGCAATACGGCATTATAGGAACTTGTCTGGTAAAAGGCAATTCAAATTTTTACGCAAATTTTTGAATTTTACGCATTGATCTGCGTAATTAATTGCACTATCATCTTTCATAAATTACGCATTGGCGGTGTTCTAAGGATTCAGTCCGCGTTAACGGCCTTTGCTGATAGTAGATAATGACCCAGTTGCATTGATTTGCACTGGGCACATGACAAGATTGCGTAAAAAAGTAAGGAAGTGGATATGACCAGTACAGCAACCTGCAAGATCCCAACAGAAACAGTGATCAACCCGTTTGCCATGGGAGGGTCCATGCCGTCGCAGCACGCAGACAATGCCGAGCAGTTTGATCTTTTAAGAGCGCCGCGCGGTGCCCAGCTATTAAAGTATGCCCGCAAATTAAGGGGTTATACTCAGGCCGAATCAGCTGCGAGTTATGGTATCGAGGAGCGCACCTTAAGGCGCTGGGAGAACAATGAGTTTAACCCAAGGTGGAATGACGTCATTTCCTTGCTGGAGGATGTCTACTTTATGGATATCATGCAGGCGATTGCGGGTGTGCGGTCGATGCAAGCGCAGGGAAGAATGGTTTAACACGGTTAATGATTGATGCTGCCCACAGGGTGTTGGCAGCAGATCAGTGCAGAGACCGAACCACTGCCAGTCACTTATAAGTGTACTATGCTGTCGGCATTGCCATCCGGATCACCGGATGCGCGGCCATCTGTTCTGGGGTTGCCATTGCTCATCATGAGCACGGCACACGCAGCGGGTGATGCCATCGAGGTACCTGACATCGTGGTTGTGCCTCCGCCACTACGCGTTGATAAAATGCTGACACCCGGTGCGGCGTAATCCACTGGTGGGTTACCGTAGTTTGAAAAGCTCGCGAAGCGATCATTGGCATCTATGGCTGAGATAGTATAAACACGCGGGTGTGATGCACTGGCAGGTGAGACATTGCTGGCATGCTGGCTTTCGTTGCCCGCCGCAATCACAAAGAAAGCGCCTGATTGCTGGGCTGCACTTTCAACAGCATCGTTCAGTTCCTGATTGAAGCCGCCACCAAGGCTCATATTGACACAGTCGCCGGGTGATGCGTTGGCTGCGACATGATCGATACCGGCTAAGACACCGGACCAACTGCCAGAACCCCGGGAGTCGAGCACCTTGACTGGTACGACGGTAGCGCCTGCTGCGACCCCGACAACATCAATCCCATTGTCTAGCGCTGCAATGGTGCCAGCAACGTGGGTGCCGTGACCATTACCATCGTCAACGCCGGCATTCTTGCCTTTACTAAATGCGCTGAACCCCCGACTGCTGTCCACATTGAGGTCGTCATGGTCAACATCAATACCTGTGTCTATGACCCAGGCTGTATAGTTACTGCCATCGATAGGGCCACCCACTCGGCTCACACTCCATGGAATGGTTTGGCCTTGCGAACCACCACCTGGCTTTCCGAGTTTTTTTGCCGGGCTGGCATACACGGCGCCGTCTGGGGTAAAGCGCATTGTGGCAGACTCAGCGGCAAATGTTGCACGTGCCTGCTCGCAGCTCATATTGACCGCCATGCCTTTCATTGCATGTTTATAAATGTGTTTCGCCTGAGCGTTTGCACGGGCCAGCAATCCTCTGGCCTTACCCTCAACGTCCAGCTTTTCTGTTTTATCGTCGAATCTGACGATACAGGTATTGTTGATAGCCAGCTGAGCGGCTGCTCCCTGATAATCGGGTTCAGACGCCGATACAGCGGCACTAGATAGGGCACTTACAATCGATATGCAAATTAAAGAATGTTTCATTCGTTTTTCCTGTTGTCATAAAGGTAATTGTTTTTATTTGGTTAACTCTGTGTGTCGAGTTGTTTTAAAAGTTAGGTTTAAATGAACAAAAGTCAAACGGATTGAATAAAAAATCTCATCTGGTCTGATATGTGGTATATATCATTCTAAGTATTAGTGTTTATGGAGGTGATTATGCTTTCTTTTACAGTCCCTAATTTAGCTTCGATTTTTAAACATTGACACAGGGTGGAGGTAGCTGCCGTGGATGATACGTCGGTTTATAACCCAATTATGAATAAACCTGCGTAAGTTATTGCGCGTTTAGTGTCAGTGTCTATCGGACAAGCTATCAGGCACGTTTTCTCGATTTCAGCGCGACGCTTTGTTGCGTAAATTCGTGAACAAATGAGGAGCAGAGGCCCGAGTGGACCTCTGTATGGTGGGCGATTAGCTGCCGAATTCGGCCTGGTGAAGTTGGATCACTTCATTGAGTACCACAGTTGTAGCACGTTTGAAGAAATTGAAGTCGGTGGCTGTTGCACTGGTGTAGGCACCCATCATGCGGGTGATAACCAGGTCGCCATCTTCCAGTTTCGGCAGTTCAACGGCGTCACAGATCACATCTATGCTGTCGCAGGTTGGTCCTGCCAGTACGCTTGGGTAAACCACCTCAGCGGTTTTCAGCGTACGTAGCGGGTAACATGCCATGTCGAACATCAGGCCACTGAAAGAGCCATAAATTCCGTCGTCCAGGTAATACCAGGTACGGCCTTCACGCTGTGCCTGGCCCATCACCGACGCAATGCAGGTCATCGCACCGGCAACAATAAACCGACCGGGTTCAGCAATACGCTGCACCGTTTCAGGTAGCTCGGCCAGTGCTGCGTTGATTGGCGCACAAAAAGCACGAATATCCACCTGGTTGCTGGCATACGATACCGGGAAACCTCCGCCGATATCCAGACAGCTTAGCGCAGGCAACCCTTCAGCTACTACGTCGTCCATCAGCTGCTTGCACGCCTGAATAGCCGCGACATATTTGTCGGCATTGGCGGTTTGTGAGCCAACATGAAATGACAGACCCTTAACCCGAATACCCCATTGTTGCGCCTGACGGATCAGGTTCATTGCATCTAATGTGCTGCAACCGAACTTTTTCGACAGGTCAGCATAGGCCTCGCTGTTACGAAAGCTCAGTCGGATCAGCACTTCGGCCTGCTCGGCAAATTCGCGAAACTTAGCCAGTTCATTATGGTTGTCGACCACAAACACCTGGCAGCCATACTTCAGTGCATCAGCAATGTCACTGCGGCGCTTGATTGGGTGCGTATGAATCGTGCACTCAGCCGGAACCCCTTGCTCACGGACCAGGTCGACTTCACCGCTGGTTGCCAGGTCAAAACAGGCACCCAGTTGCAGCAAAGTGCGTACTACTGCCGGATGAGGCAAAGGTTTTAACGCATAGTGTAAACGTACGCCAGGCAACGCTTCGGCAAGTGCCAGGTATTGGTTGCGTACTTGCTCGCAGTCGAGCATCAACAGGGGTGAACCGTACTGCGCAACCAAATCGGTTACAAGGGTAGCGTCGATATCAAAATTTTGTACTTGAGGCTGAATAGGCATAGCGACTCCAAATAGTATCAGCGAATTACGACCTGCAGGCTCTGTGTGATCCATGCTTGTTTGTGGTGCACGGGATCACCCCTTCAGGTCTTGAGCAAAGCGACTCAGGTATTGACGACGCATCAGCGTATTACCTTTACCCGAACCAGTTACAGATCCTGGATAGTTGCTCTATCGCCTTGCCACGGGGTGACCACATCATGACCGGCTCATTGACCGTCATGCTAAACACACCACCGCGATGTACTCGGATTGGCTATCTTCAGAAAACACGCAAATAGTAGGGCGCTTGGTGCTGTTGTGCAAGCCACATTTCGACGAGAAATTTTGCTTTTGAGTGACAAATTTATTTGTCGTAGATCAAGCTTTGCCCGCTTATGAAAGAGAGAAAAACCCTCCCATGATGAAGTTTCATTATTTTTTGAACAGAATAAAACAGGGTCTATTAGGGACGAGTTTTGAAACACTAAGCAAAACTGTGCAATGCTTAGGATGCTAGTCATAAGTCTTTTTATGGTAATGAATTAATTGGATATTTTTATGAATTAAACAAGTAAGCCTACTTGTTTTTGAAATTTGTCGGACGTGAATTTCTCTTGCTATGGTGACCTCAGTTAGCAAGCAAGTGTTCGGCATTCACGTGAATATCGGCTCTGCACTGCGAAGTTTAAACATCACTATTTTTACTCGTTACTTTCTAAAAGGACATAAACATGAAAACCTTATCTTTATCACTAGCAGCCGCTGCATTATTCAGTGCTTTTGGTAGCCAGGCTACCGCGTATCAGAATGTATTTGATACAGACGGCTACGAGCGCCTGACTAACTACACATCAGGTCCGGTTAGCTCGGCTTTGCTGACAGGTGAGTTTGCGCACAACTTTGAAGCGCAACTTGTACTGCGTGGTGAAGGTGCTTACTGTGACTCTGCAAACCTGTATTCTGCAAATGATGGTCGTCATATTGTTAACCTGGGTGTGAAGACGATTGCGGATCGCAATACAGTTGAAATGGGTGTTGCGATCCCTGAAGCGACACTGACCGAAAAGAAGGTTCTGCATGTCAGCTGTTATGATGCGGCGGGTGACTGGTACAAGGTACTGGTTAACGTGCCGGGTGCACCAGTTGTCGACTGGCAGGTTGAACTGACACCAGCAGGTGACTTTGTTTATCAACCTTATTCATATGGTTATCATACGGCGTATCGCATCAGCAGCCGATTGACTGTGGACAACCAGAATAATGATGCACGCTGCAGCGTCCTTGCAGATCGCGGTGTTTCTCTGGGCTTGTTCCATGGTGAAGACCGCAAGGGTCCATTCCATTCAGACGTGTTTACTCTGGATACCGTCATTGACAACAAGGCGAAGCATCCAGTGCTGTATCAAATCCTGGAATGTGAAAACGCAGTGGGTAAAACTATGGCGGTGAAGGTCTTTAATCTGACGGATCCAAACAGCATCTATACCTATGAAGATCAGCTGATCGTCAAGTAAAGACTGGGTTGCTCACACCAAGTGCGCAACCATAAAACGAACTTGAATTGCGAACCTCACGCCGGGCTCAACTGAACTCGGCGTTTTCGTGTATTTGGCGCCGTTGCCAATAGGGGGAATCGGGCCAGCGTTGTTCTTGCGCATAGTAGTGGGTACGATGCGTCAGATAGTGTTGCCAGATTGATTTAATCTGTGCCTGATGAAGGCGTGTAATTTCAATGGCAGCGCTGGCATCGGTCAGACCGTACTCGGTGAGACTGTTGGCCAGCTGCATGGCGGTTGCCATGGCATTGAACATACCTTGTGACGATAAAGGGTCAAAGCTGCAGGCAGCATCACCCAGCGCGGCCCAGCGGTGTCCGGCAACCTGAGTCAGGCAAGTACTGTTGGCGGAGACCACCCCATGCAGCTGTATAGTGCCCGATTGTTCAATACCTTGTGGAAGTAGCGCCCGCAGTCCGGGCTGTGCACGGGCCTGGTGGCAAAACTGAGTCAGGTCATGTTGCAGGCCTTTGTTGAGCAGGTCGCTGTCGGTTTGCAGCGCTAAGACGCGGCGTTGTACAGGCAACTTGGCGCTATACCACCAACCATCTGGGCTGGATTCTATGTGTGCGAGTTGATTAGCTTCATGGCATGTCATACTTGCCCACAGCGCTATTTGTTTATCCAACACTTTGCGTTTAAGTCCAAGTTTAGTGGCAAACGCGCTGTGGCGTCCGGTTGCGTCAATGACGAAGTGACAGGGGACTGCGATGCTTTGTTGGTTGTTCTGTGTATGTGTTGCCAGATACAGCAGCCAGCCGTCGCTGCCTGGCTGTGCATCCAGTAATTTGGCGGGCCAGAGTGTCTCAATGCCTTGTGCGACGACCTGCTCGCGCAACCAGTTTTCAAATCCGGCTCGGTTCAGTTGCCAGCCCAGGCCATCGGGATTACTGAGGTTGTCGTTGACGACGCTTTGCTCAGCCCCCCAGCGACTTTGAATACCATAATTTGGAATATGCAAATCCTGGCGCTGCTCAAATTCCCTGAGCAGGTTTAAATTTCGCAAGATCCGCGCCGCAGCCGGCGGCAGGCATTCACCTACTTTGTCGGGGCAGGCAGATTGCTTGTCAATCAACAATACCTGAAAGTGGCGACTCAGCGCCAGGGCGGCAATACAGCCTGCCACCCCGGCGCCAATAATCGCAATCTGACAGTGTTTTACCTGTGTCATTGCGTATGACCTTATTTAAAGTCCTTAGGGAAATTTACGGCAAAGCGGCTGACCTTTTCTATGACCCCGAGGTCGACCCGCGAGCGCGACGTTGCCATCACTGGTCGTTCCGCATCTCGGCCATCCGGGCTGGGTACCAGATTGGCTGCCAGCTCAGCAATGGTTTGCAGCTTGCCCTGCGCTGTGGTTTCGGTCTCACTGGCCAGGCCTTTACGGTGGTCTTCAGCTGTGATCCCAACTTGCATGGTATCCGGCAGATCTGCATCGTCTGCTGCGCCCGGTCGGCCTTGTACCACAGCCAGCTTATCGAAGTTGGTGATCATGCTGTTGATCTGTGCGGTATAGGTGGCTGGTTGGCCATACAAGGGCAGGGCATCTAGCCAGTCGGTACGGTAATTGAATGCCTCAACGCGGGTTTGTGGGTCCAGTGCCGGGTTGATGGCTTCTTCATACCGTGCCACATTCAAGATGTTGTTCGGCACTCGTGCTGGCCAGAAGGTAGGCAGATACGGGTCGTATTCAGGCGTGTAGCCATCGCGACAGCTGGCTGTGTCGGTTTGCCAGGGGATTGCCATCCAGCGTGTAATACCACCGGCCACCTGACCTCCGAGGATCGGACCCTGCGCCAGAGTAATGGTATCACCGTTGATCTGGGCGCCATAATAGGTGGTGTCTTTACAGATCCCTTTATCGGCATGTTTGATCCTAAACGGCGCCATATACATGCCGGCAGTACGCATTGGCCAGGTCATTTCACAGCCAGGGTGGAAAGCGTCGGCCAGACAGAAATCTAATGCACCGCGAGTCAGCATATCCGGTTGCTCCGCCACTGGCACTTTATCTATGTCGTCTGGCTCAGCGGCATGTGGGCAAATTGCAGGGTCGATATAATCGGCGGTAAAGTCGCCCTCAACCCATTGGTCCAGGAAGGACAACTGCAGTGCTGACAGCGTCGAGTGCTGACGCTCCGAACCCGTTGATGGAATAGACAGCGCATCGCCATACAGCCAGGGCCAAAGCTGTGCGGCCTGTGCACCTGGCTGACCATAACGGCGAAAGTTGTTCGACAGGGTACGACGCAGCTCTTTATAGGCGGGAGACGGATTACCCAGTTTGGCTTTCCAGTCTTCGCTGGTGTAGTTAAAAGGCGCTTTAAATCCAAATCCGGCAGCAAAACCTGCGTTGACCCATTGCAAGTCGGTCATTCGCTCGAAAATGGGCAAGATATCGTGCTTAAAAGACGGACGTGCCGGACGGGTCAACATACCAGCATTAACGGCAACAGAGCGCATAAGGTCCCACATGGTACGTACGGATTTTTGCATTGGTGCATAATCAGGTGGTGCACACACTACCCAGGCCGGGTCAACCTGCAATTTAACGCCTTCGTACTCAACTTCGGCGGTAACAGGACCATCAGAAATGTCGTCGTGCCAGCCCTGGTTATTGGCAAAGGTAATGGCAATGTCACCATTAATATTACGTGATACGCCATTGCCGCCAAGTACAATCAGGCGGCCCTGTTTATCTGACTTAAGCTCACCCAGGTAGACTTCCTCGCCCATAAATTCGCCGTGGAATTGCGGGCCATCTTCCACTTTGGCTTTATTCAGCTTGTGCGTACCACCATCAATTAGCAAACGGTTGCGATCAGCAACATTATTGTTGCGCAGCAGACTGGGCGGCGCGTCGGCGGCTTCCGGCACATCCAGTGCCAACTGAAATTCATACCAGGACGACTTCTGATTGGCCAGGTGCACTTGCCAGTGAATCCTAGCGTTATCCATAGTCAGCTCTTTAACCGGTTTGCCAGCCGCGTTAAAGCCGTATATACGAAACTCAGCCGCCTGACGCTTAAGCAGACCCTGGTCATCGCGATAGGCATCTTCTTCAAGTCGCGGCTTGGGGTTAGGTACTTGTGGGCCAATAAAGTACTCTTTACTGCTGCCTACTCGCATTACGCCAATGGGCGGGTAGATACCGGCACGGACAATACAATTGCTGTCTTCATCGCTGTTAGGGGTAAACTTTGGGTCGATAGCATTGGGCTCGTTCATCTGCTGGCCATTGGCCTGGTGGCGGGTATTGGCGCTGGCCTGATAAACGACTTTTCGGGCCTGAGCAATAGATCCCAGTGGCTCGTTTTCGGCCAGGGTTCGCCAGATATTGAAAGCCAGATTGCGACCAAACTCGGCCTGGCCGATGGCACAGATATCTTGCTGCGGCAGTGTCAGGGTTGCAACTGGTTCGAACGGTGCATCCTGTTCTGGCCACACCACCATGGCGTTGTCGATGGGGAAGTCTTCCTCGGACGCATTGGGTGGGCGACGTTGGATTTCAAACACAAACTTGGCTTCTCCCTGACGCAAGCGAATTTGCAAGTCCTCCGCCAGATAGTCATTCCCTTGTGCAGGTGAGCCCCGATAGGTATCAACCGGACGAATACGGTATTTAACGACATTCTGCTCGCCAAGTTTAAATGGCAGTATTGCCCAGTAGTGAGTACTCAGGCAACTGGCCTCGGGTTTGGTCATCTCGTCCAGTATGTCGGCTGTTTCTTTATTTTCGCTAAGGTAAGCCGGGTAGTCGCGGTCGATGACGCCGGCAGTGGTAAAGGCACACATTTGTGAGGCGTCGCGAACAAAGAAGCGGTCGATGTTCTGCATAATAAAGTCGACATTGTCGCTGTCACCCAGCAACTTTTTGCCTTTCACACCGAACAATTTGATCCCGACCCCTAAAGTGGTATGCAGATCTGGACTATTCGGCGTGGTATCGCTGGAAAAGCGCACCACACAGTCGTAACTGGCGGGGTTGGCAAATACGCCGGCCTGCAGCGCTTTATCGAGTTTGCTGTGGATCTCGAATTTACCATAGGCTATGCCGTGCTGCTTACGAAATACAGCGCGCTCTGCGGGCTGCTGACCGCGTTCAATACGGGTTTTCTGGCCCATTTCCACAAACATTTCTTTCAGGCGTTGGGTTGCCAGCTCAATGGGTTGGAAGTCATCACCACCTGTCCAACATTTTACATTATTGGCCGTCGGTGCATTCTTCATATTCTTTTTCAAATACTTAGGGTTTACCAGTTCGCCTTGTTGTTGCTTATTACGTTTTTTCTTATCGCTCATAACGGTTTCCGCTTAAAGTGTTTCCTTGTCAGGTAACTGCAATGACGTATGCGTTGATCATCCGTCGTTTACCTGTCCCGACCGGGCAGGGGGATTTTGTGCTTGCCCTGTCTGAGTATAGCTGCGCCGATCAAGGCCCGCATAAACTCTAGATGCAAAGCTGCACGGTGACTATTACAGGGTGTTACGCGCGGAGGAAAGAGTGGATGAGTGCTGAATAAAGAGAGAGCAGGTATCGTGTGACAGCAGCGGTAAGCAGGAAGTGTCATTACCTGGCTGTTTGGCTGGGAATGACACGAGATGTAAGGGGGTTGAATTACCCCAGAATTGCACCTGTTTTGGCGTTGATGGTTAAAATGGCTTCTGTTTTTGGATCTTTGATTTTGGCAATTTCTTTGTTCACCAGTGCACTTCTGGGTACCTGAATTTTGCTGCCTGTATCCGGGTTATGAACAATCAGGAATCGAGAGGCATGCTGGGCGATTTCTTTGGCACCCTGATTCTTCACAAAGTGAATATCCAGCGTCATACCTGCGGTGACCCCCGCGGTGGCCGATACGCGGAAGTTATTGATTTCGTACTGTGAGTTACTGACCAATAACTCAGCGTCAATGTCTTCAACGGTTTTGACTGAGGCTTTAGTGAACTCCTTCACTTTGGCCATCACTGAGATTTCTTTCAGGCTGCCTCTGGCATTTAGCGGCTTGGTATCAGAGCTATGCCGTTTTATAGCTTTGGTCTTAACTGCTCAATGACGTGCGCATCCACCCAGTAGGGACTTCCCACAACATAGCGGCTGCCGTCTTGTTTTGTTTTTACATCACCGCGCCAGAAGAACAGGTACTTACCATCCGGCGTCACCTTCGGGCGCTGCTCGTACAGTGGGGTATTTATTTTGTCGCCCATATTGATGGCTTCTCCCCAGCTGCCATCTGGTTGGCGGAAGCTTATGAAGATATCGGGCGTGTTTTCGCCGTCTTTTTCAGCATCCCACATGAGGTAGGATTCATCAGGGGCAATAAAAGGGTGGGCAATGTACTTACCTTGATTAACGGCGTTGCTCATTTTTACCGGTGTTTCATACCTGCCATTGATTTTGCGTGAGTAGCTCAAATGTCCGCTACCGTCATCAAAGTTCAACACATAGAAATAAATAGTATCGGTGGCAGACCGAGTGTAACCAATGACAGGAATACCTTTGAATGGCGCGATTTTCTTGATTTCAGAGACTGGCGGGCTAAAGCGCGATTGGTAGGCTTTTGTCTTTCCTGCAGGAATTGACTTCCAGTGCCAGGCATCATTTCTGTATTGCATGGCAAGCAGGGTGCTTTGTCCGTATTCTCCCCCAGAGCGAGTAAATGTGAGTTCGGTCATATCTGGTAAAAACAACACTTCTGTTTCGAGGTGGGTGTCTGTTGCAATCACGCCTGGCGCAAAGGCACGCGGTGTTAGCCCGGGAGAGAGTTGACCTAGATATGGCCCTTTGAAAGCAGGTGCCTGACTGTGTGCGTTACTGCTGTAGCTGGTTGTTAACCCGACGAGTAACAGAGGAAATATACGATAGACAGCGTGCATGGTTGTTCCTTGTTTTTCTGATGCTATGTGGTCTGAGTAAGATGAAGCCGTCTCACAGTAACGTGTTTGGTTTGTGATGCCTGACTTTGCACTGATTTTTTATTGATTTAGCGCTGACAGCAGACTGCTTCTGGTTTTGACAGAGTCAGAGTAGGTAAGGAAACACGTATATAAAATAAAGAAATGTATTTTCAAGGGGTTGAAAAGTATGCTTATTGCTGATTCAAAGTTGGTTTTTATGTGTATAGCGGTATGTGCTTTGAAACTGGCAGGGATGGGTTGCCTACATGAATAAAAAACGCGACACTCAGGTCGCGTTTTTCTTATGCTGTGTCAGTATTACTTCACTTCTTTACCCGCAGCTTGCTGATCAGCGTGATAGCTGGAACGTACGAACGGGCCGCAGGCGGCGTGGCTGAAGCCAATTTCGTCGGCGTACTCTTTCAGTGCATCGAATTCCGCGGGTGGCACGTAGCGTTTTACTGGCAGGTGATGCTTAGATGGTGCCAGATATTGACCGACGGTTAGCATGTCGACGTTATGCTCACGCAGGTCGCGCAGTACTTCTTCGATTTCTGACATTTCTTCACCCAGACCGACCATCAGGCCAGACTTGGTTTTCACCTCCGGATGCGCTTCTTTAAAGCGGCGTAACAGCTCTAGTGACCATTTGTAGTCGGCACCCGGGCGCGCCATTTTGTAAAGGCGTGGTGCGGTTTCCAGGTTGTGGTTAAACACATCTGGTGGTGTCTCGGTTAAGATCTCCAGTGCGCGGTCCATCCGGCCACGGAAATCTGGTACCAGGATCTCAATGGTAATCCCCGGGTTGTGTTTGCGAATCTCGCGAATACAGTCGGCAAAATGCTGGGCACCACCGTCACGCAGATCATCACGGTCAACCGACGTGATCACCACGTATTTTAGTTTCATGTCTTTGATGGTGAGTGCCAGTTTTTCTGGCTCTGCTGCATCTGGCTTGAGTGGGCGACCGTGTGCCACGTCACAGAATGGGCAACGACGGGTACAGATGGCACCCAAAATCATAAAGGTGGCCGTACCGTGGTTAAAACACTCTGACAGGTTAGGGCATGAGGCTTCTTCACAGACGGAGTGCAGACCATGCTTGCGCATTGCCTGTTTGATGCCATCAATACGCTCGCTGGATTTTGGCAGACGGATCTTCAGCCAGTCCGGTTTACGCAGCATTTCATCGCGCTCGGTTGGCATTACTTTAACCGGGATCAACGCCATTTTTTCTGCGTCTCGGAGCTTTACCCCTGGCTCAATTTTCACTGGTTTACTCATTCGTTTTCAAACCCCTGGGTGTGTATAACCTGCTCGGCCGCGAGGCGCTTGAGCATATGTTCTACCAGGCCATTGCCCGCCTCAGTAAGCGTAGCAGGGCCATTAAGTTGACTGGTTTGCACCATTTCCATGCCGGCATAGCCACACGGGTTGATGCGTAAAAATGGACTCATATCCATGTTGACGTTCAGCGCCAGACCATGAAATGAGCAACCCCGGCGGACCCGCAGCCCCAAAGAGGCGATTTTGGCACCATTGACATAAACACCCGGTGCATCTGGTTTGGCATAAGCTTCAATGCCATGGTCTTTAAGCATGTCAATGATGGTTTCTTCGAGCCAGGTAACCAGCTCGCGCACCCCAATTTTCAGGCGACGCAGGTTAAACAGCACATACATCATCTGCTGGCCCGGGCCATGGTAGGTGACCTGGCCACCTCTATCGACCTTAACGACCGGAATATCACCAGGTGCCAACAGATGCTCGGCTTTGCCAGCCTGACCCTGAGTAAAGACCGGCTCGTGTTCAACCAACCAGATCTCATCCGGGCTGTTATCATCACGGGTGTCGGTAAACGACTGCATTTTTTGCCAGATTGGCTCATAGGCCTGACGGCCCAGCTGACGAACTATGATACTGCGGTTGCTCATATCAGTCTTACGCCTTAAAGCACGTAACGGACGTCTGGAAGTGAACCTATCTCAGTGTAGATCTGCTCGATGTGCTCTTTAGACGTCACAGTGGCAACCAGGGTGACGGATTCATAGTTGCCTTTGCTGCTTGGCTTAGTTTTAGGTGCATAGTCACCAGGTGCCAAAGTTTGCATCTTTGCCACAACCTGATCGGTCAGGTTGACGTTCGCCAGACCCATGATCTTGAAGGTAAATGGGCAAGGGAACTCTAAGTACTCGTCAAACTTAGTATTTTTTACAGGTGTTACCACAACGGTATCCTCACTACTTGGCTGGGCCTGAACAGACCCTGGCACACTACATATCTTGGCGGGCATTCTAGCATTTTTGCGGCAAAAAAAAACGCCTCCGGTGAGAGGCGTTTCTGATTATAAGCCCACTAAAAACGGGGTTATTGCATGATCTGTAAACGTAAGTAGTCGTAAATCTTGCTGAAGAAGCTACCTTCTTCGATTTCTTCAAGTGTGACTAATGGATACTGAGCGATGTCCTCGCCTTCCAGTTGCAAGAATAAAGTACCTACCTTGCTGCCTTTCGCCAGTGGCGCTTCGAGGGTCTTATCCAGCTCGAAATGGGCTTTGAGGTTTTTACGCTGACCACGCGGAATGGTGATCGGTGTATCTTCGGCAATCCCCAGTGATACCGTTTCTTTGTTACCCATCCAGATCCGTTGGTCGGCAAAGCTGTCGCCTGCTTTATAAGGGGTAATGGTTTCGAAGAAGCGGAAACCATAGTTCAGGAGCTTTTTACTCTCTACCTTACGGGCGCGCTCGCTGGCTGTGCCCATGACCACAGCGATCAGGCGCATATCGCCTTTAGTGGCTGAGGTTACTAGGCTGTAGCCGGCTTCTGAGGTGTGACCGGTTTTAATCCCGTCGACGTCCAGGCTGGCATCCCACAGCAGAGAATTACGGTTGTACTGCTTAATGCCATTAAAGGTGAACGACTTCTCTTTGTAGATGGCGTATTCTTCCGGCACATCACGAATAAGCGCAGCGCCCAGAGTCGCCATGTCTCTTGGCGTGGTGTACTGCTCTGTACTGTCCAGACCGTGACTGTTAGCAAAATGCGAGTTGCTCATGCCCAGTTTTTCGGCATGGGCATTCATCAGATCGGTAAAGGCGCTTTCGCTGCCCGCGATATGCTCTGCCATGGCGACACAGGCGTCGTTGCCCGACTGGATAATCACACCGTAGTTGAGGTCTTTAACACTGACCTGTTTACCCACTTCGATAAACATCTTGGAAGATTCCGGGAAGTTCTTCGCCCAGGCCTTTTCACTGATGGTCACCATGTCGTCGTTAGAAATGTTCCCAGCCAGCAGCTCGGTACCAATCACATAGCTGGTCATCATTTTGGTTAAGCTCGCCGGAGCCAGTTTGGTGTCCGGGTTACCCTCGGCAATGACTTTACCGGTTGTAAAATCCACCAGGAAATAGCCCTTGGCACCAATCTGAGGTGGTGAAGGCAAGATCTGCGCACTGGCCGAAAACAGGGTGAACGAACACACGGCGCCCACTAAGTGTTTAATAAATTTAGGTTTGAAAACTGTCATTATGCTCGCTTTTTGGTTGTTGATCGGCATGTTTAAATGTCATTACTGAATATTTTAAAGTTCATGTTCTGTGTAAAGCAAGAAGGCGCGATTAAATTCTCCCTGGCGCAAGGTTTCTAAGAGTTTCTGCGCGGTATTATCGTCGGTGATCGGGCCAAGTCTTAGCTTGTATAAATTGTCCTCAAAGGCAATGGGTGTGCCTAGCTGAAATTGCTGTGACAAAGTACTGGCCAGCGCCTGTACATTTTCGATGTTACTGGCGGCGGCAACCTGCACATAAGTTAGCCTGGGCGTATCGCGCGCTATGGTAAGGGCTTCTATCTTAACCTGTGCTGTACCCTGGCGATGAAAGCCCAGTTTATAGGCGGCGGCATAAGATAAGTCAATCAGCCGGTCATCATGAAACGGCCCACGGTCATTGACCCTGACAATGGCGCTTTTGCCATTTTCGACATTGGTGACGCGCACAAAGCTCGGTAACGGCAGTGTCTTGTGTGCGGCGGTCATGTCAAACATGTTAAACACCTCGCCATTAGAGGTGTAGTAGCCATGGAATTTATGTCCATACCAGGACGCGGTCCCTTGTGCCTGATAGCCTTTTTCATCCAACATGGGCGTATACCGTTTACCCAACACCTCGTACGGACGACCCGCGCTGACACTTTTGGCTTCGCTGGTCACCAAGGCGTCCTGCATTTCCAGTGCAGTGGGCGCGCGCAACGGGGCTTTGTCCTGCTTCACATGATAGCGACTGCTACAGGCGCTTAATACGACAACAAAGCCCAGGAGTGCAGCTTGTTTAAACGTCCTCTTGATCACTTCAATAACATCCTCTTATCTGTGGCTATCGACATGATAATGCCAAATCCGGCCATCAGGGTCACCATGGAGGTGCCGCCATAGCTGATCAACGGCAGTGGCACCCCAACGACAGGGAGCAGGCCCGAGACCATGCCGATATTAACAAAAATATATACGAAAAAGGTCAGTGTCAGTGCGCCGGCCAGCAGTTTACTGAAGGCATCCTGCGCGTTTACGGCAACATAGAGTCCCCGGCCAATAATAAACAAATACAGGCTCAGTAAAATCACCACACCGGTGAGTCCGAATTCTTCACTTAACACGGAAAAAATGAAGTCAGTATGACGCTCGGGCAAAAATTCCAGTTGCGACTGGGTGCCCTGCAGCCAGCCCTTACCCTCAATGCCGCCGGAGCCGATGGCAATTTTTGATTGTATGATGTGATAGCCAGAGCCGAGCGGGTCACTTTCCGGGTCTAAAAAGGTCAGTACCCGTTGTTTTTGATAAGCGTGCATACCAAAGTGCCACAGCGCAAAGCCACCGGGCACAGCAAGTAGCATACCAGAGCCAATCAGTTTCCAGCTCAACCCGCCAAGAAACAGCACAAATATCCCTGAGCTGGCGATGAGGATAGAGGTACCCAGGTCGGGTTGCTCCTTGATGAGCAAAGTTGGCACCAGCACAATCGCAAAGCCAACAATAATGTGGATAAAACGCGGCGGCATATGGTGGCGACCAATGTACCAGGCAACCATCATAGGCACGGCAACTTTCATGATCTCGGATGGCTGAAAACGGGTAATGCCCAGATCCAGCCAGCGCTGCGCGCCTTTACTGCTGACCCCGACAAACAACACGGCAATCAGCATTAGCAGGCCAACGGTGTACATAGGAAACACCAGCCTTTTTAAGGTATTGGGCGACAGTTGGGCCACCAACAGCATAGCCGCAAAGGCGGCAAACATACGTTTGCTGTGGCGCACCACCATGTCCATATCCTGACCACTGGCACTGTAGACTATGGTGATACTGCCAACCATCATCGCCAGCATGGCAAGCAGCAGTGGCAGGTCGATATGTAGTCGTTGCCAGATGGTGCGTTGTTGATTCAACGGACTCATTGTCCCTCCGTGTCACTGGGGTAAGTGGCAAAATAATAGTCCATCAGGCGCCGTGCGATGGGCGCAGCGATAGCTGAGCCACCGCCTTGGTTTTCAACCACAATGGCAACCACAATACGCGGGTCGTTATACGGTGCGAACCCGGTGTAAATGGCGTTATCTCTGTGCCGCTCCTGCAATTTTTCAGCGTCGTATTCTTCGCCCTGGGCAATACTGACGATTTGTGCGGTACCGGTTTTACCGGCCGGATCATAGGTTGCCCCTTTGAATGCTTTGTGGGCCGTGCCGGTGGTTTTATATACCGTGTTGTGCATGGCCTCCAGAGCTATACGCCAGTGATCCGGGTTTTTTAGTACCACGGGCGGCTTTTCATCGGTATACATTTGCGTGACTTCATTGTCATGGCGAGCAACCTGAGCCAGATGTGGTGGCCGGTGGGCGCCTTTGTTAACCAAAATAGACACCGCATTGGCAATCTGAATTGGGGTGGCGGTCCAGTAACCCTGCCCAATGCCGACGGAAATGGTGTCGCCGGGCCACCAGTTTTCTCTGAAGCGCTGGCGCTTCCAGTCTGTGGTGGGCATGATGGCAGAGGTTTCTTCATGGATATCGATGCCTGAGAGGTCACCAAAACCAAACTGGCTCATAAAGTTACTGATCTTGGTGATACCAAGCTGATAAGCGGTATGGTAAAAATAGGTATCGCAGGACTCTTCAATGGCTTTGTACACATCCACGTGGCCATGTCCCCAGCGCTTCCAGTCACGCCAGCGGTGATCGACGTTGGGGATCTGAAAAAATCCCGGGTCCCAAAGTTTGGTTTGCTCTGTGACCAGCTCTTCTTCCAGTGCCAGAATAGCCAGATGGGGCTTAACCGTGGAGGCCGGCGCATAGCGGCCCTGGGTGACGCGGTTGATCAGCGGCCTGTCGGGGTTGAGTAATTCACGGTAGTCCTTGCTGCTGATCCCGTGGACAAACAGATTTGGGTCGTAGCTGGGGTTGGAGTACATGGCCAGCACCCCGCCGTCTTTGGGGTCGAGCACCACAATGGCACCACGGACACCTTCGAGCTCTTTTTGGGCTATTTGCTGTAAGCCAATATCCATGGTCAGGACCAGATCTTCACCGGGCTGCGGTGGCTCAACGCTCAGGGTGCGAATGATCCGGCCACGGTTGTTGACCTCAACGCGCTGTGAGCCGACCACGCCGTGCAGGCGTGACTCATAAAACTTTTCTATGCCAAGTTTGCCGATATCCCGGGTTGCGCGATAGTTGCTGGCATTACCCTCAGACTCCAGCTCGGCGAGCTCTTTTTTATTAAGCTTGGCAACATAACCCAGCGCATGGGTAAGGGTATCGCCATAGGGGTAATAACGAGCCAGCCGTGCCTCAATACTGAAGCCCGGGAATTTATGCTGGTTGACCGAAAAGGTGGCCACCTCTTGTTCGTTCAACCGGCCTTTGAGGATCTGGCTTTTAAAGCGACGATTGTGACGAATGTCTTTGCGAAACTCTTCGACCTGCTGGTCGCTGATGTCGATGAGGGTGCGCACCTGGGTCAGTGCGGTTTCCAGGTCATCTACGTCCTCAGGGATCACTTCCAGGTTATAAACCGGACGGTTTTCGGCCAGGATAATGCCATTGCGGTCATAGATTAACCCGCGGTTAGGGGCGACCGGAATGACTTTAATCCGGTTATCGTTAGAGCGGGTCTGATAGGTCTCGTGCTCAGTGACTTGTAACTTGTAGACATTGTGCAACAAAATACCTATCAGGGTCACCACGAAGACAAAGCCAATAAAGGCGCGACGCGCAAACAGGTTTGCTTCTGCGCTGTGGTCGCGGATCGTCGGCCTGTGATTGAGCATAATGGTGACTATTCCCTGTGATAAGGATGGTTGTTATTTAAACTCCAGCCACGATACAGGCTTTCTGCCACCACAATGCGCACCAGCGGGTGGGGGAGTGTCAGATTAGACAATGACCATTTTTGCTCAGAAGCGGCGATACATTCCGGTGCCAGGCCTTCAGGTCCGCCTATCAGCAAGCTGACATCACGGCCATCCAGTTGCCACTTTTCCATATTACTGGCCAGCTGGTGGGTGTCCCAGGGTTTGCCCGTGACTTCCAGCGTGACAATGCGATTGCCTTTAGGAATAGCGGCCAGGGTTTTTTCCCCTTCTTGCTGCAAAATGCGTTTGATATCGGCGTTTTTGCCCCGCTTGCCGGCGGAGATCTCAATCAGCTCCAGCGGCATATCTTTAGGGAAACGCCGCTGATATTCCTGGAAGCCGGTTTCAACCCAGCCAGGCATTTTGGTGCCGACTGCAATGAGCTGGATCTTCACATTAACCCCAGAGTTTTTCTAGGTCGTAGAAATCGCGGGTCTGATCCTGCATGACATGCACCACCACATCACCCAAATCTACCAACACCCATTCACCCGTATCCTGACCTTCATGCCCTAATGGTGTTTCACCTGCATGACGGGCTTCTTTGGCGACATGATCGGCAATGGATTGCACATGACGCTTGGAATTACCAGAGCAGATAACCATATAATCGGTGACGGAAGAGGTATTTCTTACATCAAGGTGAACAATATCGCGGGCTTTCATATCATCGACTTTGTCTAATGCAAAATCTAGTAGTTGTTTTGAATCCAAATCTCTGTCTCTTTGCTACAAATAAGCGGCAATTGTAACACGGTTAGCAGGGGGAAACTCAAGTCTGTGTATCCACCGCGCGTTGGGTTACGGGTTGTCGCTACTGCTTAGGTACAATTGGTGTGCCTGAATATAGTCTAGGACTGTCTTATTCAGCCAAGGTTCAACCACTTGGCGGCGCTTTATCGCGTTTCTGATGGTACTGGACGCAGCCTCAAATGGCTGGCCCGGTAAAAAATAGCACAGACCGCCGGGTTCAGTGGCAAGTTGGGCGGGCTCTGTACAACGCGCGTGTGTCAGATAATCCTGTAATGCTTCCGACGGCGCAAAGGCATCCCCCGGTCTTTGGTACACCACGATATGACACAGCGTGATAATTTCCTGCCAGCGATACCATTTGTCCAGGCTATTGAAAGAGTCCATTCCCATTAAAAACATGATTGTGCACTGCGGATGCTCGGCTTTTACCTCCTGCAGAGTGAGCAAAGAGTATGAAGGCGTGTCACGTTCGAGTTCTCGGCGATCTATGGTAAATCTTGGGTCGCTGGCTGTGGCCAGCTGCAACATAGCCAGTCTGTCGTCTGTACTGACCGCCGGGCCTTGTTTATGCACAGGCAGAGCGTTGGGCAGAAAACGTAACTCAGATAAGCCCAGTGTATTGGCACACTCTGTGGCCATATTGATGTGGCCCAGATGGACCGGATCGAAAGTGCCACCGAACAGCGCTATCATAGCTGCTCCTGATAGGGCAAAGAGAACGGCAACGACTGACAAAAACTCAGTGCGATGTGCGCCAGTGCCTGATAGGGCGCAACTAAAATATTACGCTTGTAGGCAGAGTCGAATTCAGCCAGCAGTATAAGCAGCTGCTCCAGCTGAGCGGTATTGAGTCTGTCGAGTGCCTGTTGGGTGTTTTGCTGTTGATTTTTCCAGACATTGTACTTTTTAAACGCATCGGGCGTTGGCGTACCTGCCTGAATCAGGTGTTTAAGGTTTAACAGCAACTGGGCTTGATTGTGTAGTGTCCAGGCAATACTTGCCGGCTCTACGTTATCGTGTGCTAGTTTGTTCAGTACCTTGATCAGCGTGCGAGGGTTACCGCGCAGTAATCCATCATTGAGGTCAAAGATGTCGAATTTCGCCTGATTAAGCAGGCCGCTGAGTAGCTTTTCCTGATCGATGGGGGCGTTCTTATACAGCAGCGATAGCTTTTCCAGCTCCTGATGCGTTGCCAGTAAGTTCCCCTCGGTTGCCTGCAACAGGCTACGTTTGGCATCATTATGTAAATTCAGCTTGAGCCGTTTACACTCATCATCCAGCCAGCGCTGCAAGTGATAACCTGTTAGTGCATAGCAGGGAACAAACAGGCCTTGCTTATCCAGCGCCTTAAACCAGGCACTGCGCTGAATCTCCTGTGCGGCTTTAGCGCCTTTGAGAATTAAAATCACGTCTGGATTTGGGTGTGCAGCCAACTCTTTAAGAATGTTGACACCCTGTGTCGTCGGCTTTTGCTGGTTGAGATCAAATTCGATGAGTGTTTTCGCACTGAACAGTGACATGCTGTTGTATTGATTCACCAGCTCTTGCCAGTCAAATCCGGGTAACAGACTGAATTTGATGACTTCATCGAATCCCTGATTTTTGGCAACCTGACGCACTGAGGTGACGCACTGGGCTTCCTGAAAAGGCTCTTCACCAAAGATCAGATAAAACGGGTGCAGGCCCTGTTTTAGCTGGCCTGCTAATTGATTTGCATAACAACGCATTAGAGTTGAGACAATTCGCGAATAATACGACGGCTGGCCAGCTGGCGCAGTTCACTGAGAATAATCTCCCGCTCCTGAGACTTGCCCAGCGCATTGTCCGGATCATCCTGATAATTGCGGTATAGCTCGAACTCCTGCTCGACAGGCTCCAGGCCCGGACGAGTGAGGCGGTAACGGACGCTATAAGCCAGCTCATATTGTGCCACCTGTCCATTTTTAAACAGGCTGAGAGTCTGACGTTCGAGCGAGTCCCGGTATAGGTGAAGTTCAACCGCATCCTGACCATTGCTCAGTTTTGGTGACGGCAGTAATTTGACCTGAGCACGTCTGAGTTCTTGTTTCAGGCTGTTGTACAAAGCCGACTTGGAATCATTGCCGCTTAGGTACAAGCTCCTCAGATCTTCAGGTAAATAAGAGGCCTTCTTTAACTGAAACCCACAGCCTGACAGCGCCACACAGGCAAACAACGCCAGCATAATAACATGCCAGCGTCTTGTCATACTGAATAAAGGTGTATTCAGCAGGGTAGCCATTAGTTGGCTACCACATTGAACAGTTTACCTGGTACGTAGATTTTCTTACGTATGGTTTTACCGTCGGTAAACTTAAGTACGTTCTCGTCGGCAAACGCCAGTGCTTCAATCTGCTCCTGGGTTGCATCGGCTGCTACGGTTAGTTTCGTGCGCAGCTTACCATTGACCTGAACCACGATCAGTTTCTCGTCTTCAACCAAAGCGCCCGCGTCAACCTGTGGCCAGCGTGCATCTAAGATATCGCCTTGCTTGCCAAGTTGCTCCCACAGCTCATGAGACAGGTGCGGGGTGATTGGCGCCAGCATGATGATCATGGCTTCCAGCGCTTCGTTGGCCAGTGCGATGTCCTGCGTGTCTTTCAGCGGTGCTTTGGCCAGCTTGTTCGACAGCTCCATGATAGCCGCAATGGCGGTGTTGAAGGTCTGACGACGCTCAACATCATCGGTTACTTTCGCGATGGTCTTGTGGATCTCACGGCGCAATGTCTTCTGTGCGCTGCTCAGTGCGTTCAGATCCAGCTCGGCAGTACCGGCGGCTTTTACATCGACAGCAAATTTCCAGACCCGACGTAAGAAACGGTGCGCGCCTTCAACGCCTGAGTCAGACCATTCCAGCGTCTGCTCTGGTGGCGCAGTAAACATCATAAACAAGCGCACGGTGTCAGCACCGTATTGCTTAATAACAACTTGTGGGTCGATACCGTTGTTCTTTGACTTAGACATCTTGCTCATGCCCGCAGAGAACACCGGCTCACCGTCGTCTTTGTGCCACGCCTTAGTGATGCGACCTTTGTCGTCGGTCTCGGTTTCTACGTCGGTAGGTGAGATCCAGATATCACCGCCTTTTTCATCTTTGCGGTAGTAAGTCTCTGCCAGTACCATGCCCTGACACAGCAGGCGCTCGAATGGCTCGCTGGAATTAACCAGGCCAAAATCGCGCAGCAGTTTGTGGAAGAAACGCGCATACAACAGGTGCAGGATGGCGTGCTCAATACCACCAATGTACTGGTTAACCGGTAGCCAGTAGTTTGCTGCGCCCGGCTCTAACATGCCTTCATCGTAACGTGGGCTGCAGTAGCGCGCGTAGTACCAGGATGACTCCATAAAGGTGTCAAAGGTATCTGTTTCGTGGAAGACCTGCTCACCGTTAACGGTTGCCTTGGCCCACTCAGGATCGGATTTGATTGGCGAGGTTACGCCATCCATTACCACGTCTTCTGGTAGGCGGACCGGTAGCATGTCTTCGCTGGCTGCCAGCTCACTGCCGTCTGCTTTGTTCAGCATCGGGATTGGAGAACCCCAGTAACGCTGACGGCTCACACCCCAGTCGCGCAGGCGGAAGTTGACTTTGCGTTTACCGGCATTGATGCCTTCCAGCTTGTCGGCAATGGCGTTGAAAGCCCCTTCAAAGTCCAGGCCATCAAACTCACCTGAGTTGATTAACACGCCTTTTTCAGTAAATGCGGCTTCATCCAGGTTTGCTTCTAGTTCGCTGTCGCCAGCCGGGGCAATCACTTGCTTGATTTCCAGACCGTAAGCGCTGGCAAATTCGTAGTCGCGCTGGTCGTGACCAGGTACGGCCATGACGGCACCTGAGCCGTAATCCATCAGTACAAAGTTAGCAACCCAGATTGGAACCTGTTTACCGGTAAGCGGGTGGATAGCGTAAAAACCAGTCGCGATGCCTTTTTTGTCCATGGTGGCCATGTCGGCTTCGGCGACTTTGGTGTTTTTGCACTCTTCAACAAACGCGGCAATGTCGGCGTTGTTTTTCGCCGCTTCCTGAGCGATCGGGTGACCCGCAGCTACGGCCACGTAAGTCACACCCATAAAGGTATCCGGGCGAGTCGTGTAAACCGTGAATTGCTCGTCGTTGTCGGCGCGTTTGAAGTCGATCTCCAGACCTTCTGAACGACCGATCCAGTTACGCTGCATGGTTTTCACCTGCTCAGGCCAGTGCTCAAGCTGGTCGAGATCGTCCAGCAGCTCCTGCGCGTAGTCAGTGATCTTAATAAACCACTGTGGAATTTCTTTTTGCTCAACGATGGCACCTGAACGCCAGCCACGGCCGTCAATGACCTGCTCGTTGGCCAGTACCGTCTGGTCAACTGGATCCCAGTTTACCGTTGACATTTTTTTGTAGACCAGGCCCTTTTCGTACAACTTAGTGAAGAACCACTGTTCCCACTTGTAGTAATCCGGGTGACAGGTCGCGATTTCACGATCCCAGTCATAGCCAAAACCAAGCAGCTTTAACTGATTGCGCATGTAATCGATGTTCTCGTAAGTCCACTTAGCCGGCGCCGTATTGTTTTTAATTGCGGCATTTTCTGCAGGCAGGCCAAATGCGTCCCAACCCATAGGTTGCATCACGTTTTTGCCTTGGAGTCGTTGGAAACGCGAGACCACATCACCTATGGTGTAGTTACGAACGTGACCCATGTGGAGACGACCACTTGGGTAAGGAAACATAGACAGACAGTAGTATTTCTCTTTTGATTCGTCTTCAACAACTTTGAAGCTGTTGTTTTGTTCCCAATGGGACTGAACTTTGGGTTCGATTTCTTGCGGGTTGTATTGCTCTTGCATTGACGTTTCCAGACTTCTTGCAAACTAATTAGAAAATTGCCGATAGCATACCCGAAAAAACGCGCTGATCACAGCGCTTCAAAGCGGAATTATCAGCGTAAATTGGCGCTGTGGTGGTGATTTGTTTCAGGACTGTGACGTCAGCTGGACTATACTGAGACAAAGGCAGAGTAAATACCTTGCAAAATAGCCTGAGTCGGGAGGTAAACATGGCAGATTACAAACGCTGGCTGGATGACTTTTCAGTGTGGCTGAAAGACGTCAAAGAGCATGAGCTTAAAAAGCTGGTCAAAGAGTTTATGGACGCTCAGCAAGCGCTGAAGCAGCTGTCCAAAGATAAATTGGCCGATTATCGCTATTATCTCAAACGCGACCTGGCTCACCTGAGCGAACACAAAGACCATTATGACGATGTAGCCTGGGAGGAGCTTAAGGCCAGTGTGATGTTCGAACTGGCTCAGCTGGAGGACCGCACGCAGCTTGAATGGCAGGCATTAGTACAAGACTTTCAACACGATGGCATCTACAAACAAGGGGAATGGATAGCATTGGGGCAATTAGTGTGTAAAAATTGCGGCCATAAAACGAATGTCTATTATGCGTTGGAAATTCCGTCGTGCAGCGAATGTGGGCACGGTGAGTTTGCTCGTAAGGCACTTACCCCTTAATCACAGCCCCGTGTGCAAGTGTCGCGCGGCCGGCCAAGAGAAAGAAGTTAGGAATGACGAAAACCATTAAGCCTTTGAGCAGCGAACAGCTGGCTCCGAGTGTGTCTTTGCCACACATCTCCACCTGCATGCAAAACCCCTATCCGGATCCTTTGCCTTTTATCGGCCAGAACCGGGCGCAAAGTGCGCTTGATTTCGCGCTGGGCATGGAGCTGCCGGGTTACAACGTATTTGTCATGGGCGAAGCGGCAACCGGGCGCTTTACTATGGTCAAAGACAAACTCGAAGCACACTGCAAAACCCGCCCCACACCCAAAGAATGGTTGTATGTCAATAACTACGACGACCACAGAGAACCTATTGCCTTGTTTATGCAGGCGGGCGAGAGCAAAGTACTGGCTGATGACATTGATTCCTTCTTAGATGAAGTGGTCGATACGTTTCCTGCGGCCTTTGATAACCCCGGTTACCAGCGCAAGAAAAAATCGCTCGACAGAGACTTTGACAATAAATACAACGCCGCCCTGAGCGCGGTGGAAGAGCTGGCTGCGAAGAAAAGCGTTGCCATGATGGAAGAAAAAGGGGTGGTGAGTTTTGCCCCTGTGGTGGATGGCAAAGCGCTTGATGACGCCGAGTTTATGGCACTGGAAGAGGCCGTGCAGGAACACTTTTTTGATGCCATTGAAAAGCTCGAAGATTGCCTGATTGAAGCACTGATTGAGTTGCCACGCTGGAAGCGCGAATCATCAGAGAAGCTGCGCGAGCTGAAGAAAACCACCATAGAGCTGGCGACTAAGCCATTGCTCAAAGCGCTGGAACACAAGTATGCCAGTCATATTGGGGTGATCCGCTATTTGAAAGACTTGCGGGTAGAAATTGTCGATGCCGTACTCGACTGGCTGGACGATGACAGTGCTGCGGGAGATGAGAATAAAGATGACTTTGATGCTAAGGGCATGCTGAGTGATTTCTTTGCCCCGAATATTCTGGTGGAGTTCAAAGAAGGGCAGGCGGCACCGGTGGTGTACGAGCCTAACCCGACCTTTGGTAACATCTTTGGCAAAATCGAGTATGCGAATGCGCACGGCACCTTGATCACCAGTTATCGCTCTATTCAGCCGGGAGCACTGCACCGTGCCAACGGCGGTTACCTGATCATGGACGCCGACAAAGTGCTGGCCAATGCGCAGGTCTGGGACGGGCTCAAACTGTCTTTAAAGACGCACCAGATCAAAAACGATTTACCTTATCAGGACAGCTCAGTCGGCAGCAGTTTTACCCTTAAACCTCAGCTGATCCCCCTGGATGTGAAGATCATTCTGTTAGGCTCCCGTGACTTGTATTACACCATAGGCGAGTACGACGAAGAGTTTGGTGAGTTGTTCCGGGTGCTGGCTGATTTTGATTACTATTTGCCCGACAGCGATCGGCTGCAATATCAATTTGTTACTAAAGTGCAGGAGTACTGCGAGCAGACACTTAAGTGTACCTTAACGGGCGAAGCACTGGCGCGTTTGCTGAAGTTCAGTTATCGCCAGGCTGAACATCAGAACAAACTCTCGGCACGTTTTGCGGATGTACTTGAGCTGGTGGCAGAAGCGAGTTATTACGCCAAGCAGGACGGGCTCAGCGAAATTGATGCGCCGCATATCGACGAAGCCATCGTGGGTAAGCAATATCGCACCGGCCAGCTCAGTGAGAACATGCTCAGTGATATTGAAGAAGGCCATACTTTGATTGCCACTGACGGTGAGGCAGTCGGTAAAGTGAACGGTCTGACGGTGCTGCATATCGGCGATACCGCCTTTGGTACGCCGGCGCGGATCACCGCGACTGTGTATGCCGGCGCCGATGGGGTGATAGACGTGGAACGTGAAGCCGAGTTAGGTAAGTCGATCCACTCTAAAGGGGTTATGCTGCTGACCGGTTACCTGGGCAATAAATATGCGCAGAACTTTAGCCTGACGCTGAGTGCTAACATTGCGATTGAACAAAGTTATGGCTTTATTGACGGTGACAGCGCGTCGCTGGCGGAGCTGTGTGGCCTTATTTCTGCCATTACTCAGCTGCCTATCGACCAGTCACTGGCGCTGACGGGCTCCATTAACCAGCACGGTGAGGTGCAGGCCGTCGGTGGCGTGAATGAAAAAATCGAAGGCTTCTTTAAGCTGTGTAAAATGCGCGGCCTGACGGGGAAGCAGGGTGTGATCATCCCTCGTTCTAACCTGATCAACCTGGTGCTGGATGACGAAGTGCTGGCGGCGGCTCAGCAAGGTCGCTTCCACATTTTCGCGGTCGCAACAGTCGACGAGGCGCTGTCTTTGCTGATGCAACGTGAAGCCGGGGCGCTTACCAATGGCGAGTATCCGCAGCAGAGTATCAATGCACTGGCACTGGCCCGTTTGCAGCAAATCGCCGATGTGGTGAATGGCGACGATAAAGACGCCGAGGGCGAAGCGCCAAACGAGCAAGAAAAAGATCATTCATAATTTAGGTAGTCACTATGTCAACAACCAATATTATCCTTGTGCTGGTCATCGTCTTATTAGGCTGGCTGATTTTTAAAAACGGCAAACAGCAAAAACAGGCGGCGGCAGGTAACCGTATTGAGGCGGCAGAGTTTCTGGCGCAAAACGGCCAGAAACCAGGGATCACCACGACCGAGTCGGGTTTGCAATATGAAGTGTTAAACAAAGGCAACGGGACTGAGCATCCGAGCGCGACAGACAAAGTAACCGTACATTATCATGGTACTTTACTGGATGGCTCTGTGTTCGACAGCTCCGTGGTGCGCGGTGAGTCTATCAGTTTTGGCCTGAACCAGGTTATACCGGGCTGGACTGAGGGCGTGCAATTGATGACTGTGGGTGATAAGTTTCGCTTTTTTATCGGCCCGGATCTGGGCTACGGAGACAGGGCGGCCGGGAAAATTGCACCGGGGTCGTTGCTTATCTTCGAGGTAGAGCTGCTCGCAGTAGAATGAAAGTAATAAAAAAAGGCCGATAAGGCCTTTTTTTATGCATATATTTTATTGCGGCTTTTACGCCCAACCGTCGTAGCGCTTACGTCTTGACAGCACCAGGGTGAGTATCACGCCTATTAAAATGCCTGCAAAACCAATTCCGCCACCATAGCTCAGCAGCATGTGCTGCTCTGTTTGCGCCTTATTGCGGCTTGCCTGTACCTGAGCTTCCAGGGCTTGTTCCAGTTCGGTGATGTTGCTTTTGAGCGCTGTATTGTCTTGTTGCAGCTGTAAGTTGGCCTGCTCAAGCTGTGGGATTCTGCTCTGTAAGGTATTGAGCTGCACATTGTGATCACTCAACGCCTGGTTAGCACTTTCAAGCCTCTGGCGTAACCCCGGCTCAGAGGTGACAAACTGACTCTCGACCCAGCCTTCACGGTCTTTGTCATCTTTTATCTGAATAAAGTCGTCCTGCTCTGTATTTAGGATAGTGATCGGGGTACCCGCTTCTACCGAGCCTAGAATACGATAATTCTTGCCCGGGCCGGTGTGCATGAACAGGTATAAGTCATCGACAATATAACCGTTGTTGTCGGTTGCTGACTGCGCCGCGGTCGGCTCATCTTGCAGGTCGGTTTGCTCCGCCATTGCGCTCATAGACAGCACAGACAGCAGCAGCGGCAAAGCGATATTTTTCAGCATTCGCAGGCCTTAAATATTGATATCTATATAAAGTTACCAAAATAGTAGGGATTTCCCGGCACAAAGGCAAGGGGCAGGTTTTGTCCATAATTCGCTTGCAGGTCGTTTTTTGCGTGTGAATGTGGCGAGACGTGACCTTGTGTGTGCTCTTGTTTACACCTGTAATTCACTGAACCGGTTGGTAATGGTGGTGATAATGCGCTAATAATTATTAAAAGGTTTGCAAAGTGCGGACCCTTTGTATATTTTGTGGGTTCTAAAATTACATAGGTAAATCACACTCCTGATGGACACTGAGATAGAACTGAAATTTTTGGTTTCAGACAATGAAGTTCCGCTGATCCCAGCCCTAATTACCCAGTTTGCTAAAAAAGTCAGCAATAAACCTGCTAAAAATCTAAAAAATGCTTATTTTGACACTCCCAGCCGGGAGCTACGTGCATTAGATATAGGTTTGCGTACGCGCTGTAATGACGACGAGTGCGAACAGACGATAAAGCTGGCCGGTGAAGTGGTAGGGGGATTACATCAACGTCCTGAATACAATTTACCAATCCAGGGCAGTCGACCTGATATTCACGCCTTTGACAGCAGTATTTGGCCTATGGGCGTACAGCTTGAATCGATTGCCAGTAATTTATTCCCGATCTTCAGTACTAATTTTATCCGCCGTACCTGGTTGATTGAAACCGAAGCTGGCAGTGAAATTGAAGTTGTCCTTGATAAAGGCGAGATCAGTGCACAAGGGTCGGTTGAGCCTATTTCTGAGCTTGAGATCGAGCTTGTGGAAGGCGATAAAAATGACCTGTTCCTGCTGGCTGATCACTTGTTACAGCACATAGGATTGCGTCTAGGGTTGTATTCGAAAGCGGCCAGAGGTTATCGTCTTGCCGACGCTAAGCCTCTGAAGGCAAACAAAACTCTGGGTGTCATCAAATTGCCCAGAGGCTGCTCACAAGAACAGGCGCTGATAGCTACGGTCAACCATGGTATTCAGTTTGTCCAAAAGCATGAACAGTGTTACCTGGACTCTCCGAGTCTGAAAACACTCAAACGTGTGATAGATGGGATCAGCCTGATCCGGCACGCATTCTGGCTCTTTGAAGAGTTTGTCGATAAGTCTTCGACGGAGTTTTTGCGTAAGGAGCTTAAGTGGCTGCTGTCAGAATTAGGTTGGGTGGAGAATGCCATTCATCTGAAAACCTATACCTCAAAGCGCCACGCCTATTATAAGCGGATCTCCAATGCGCCAGAGCTGGCTCAGGTGATCACGGATATGAAAGACGTGCAGCCCACGGTGACAGATATTGAAGATTTGTTCCATTGCTCGCGATATAACCGTTTGATTCTGGCGCTTACCCGTTGGCTACTGGACAAGTCCTGGCGTAAAAACTGGGATCAAAATGCGATAACAGCTGCACAAAGCCCGGTTGGGGCGTTGGCTAAGCGTGCTTACGACCACGACTGGAATAAACTAACAACGCTGTTCCCGGCAGACAGTGCCATGACAGTTAAGGACTATCTGGCGTGTCGTCAGCCGCTGGAAAACATGCTACTTAGCGGTCATTGTTTGGGCAAACTATACGATAAAGAAACCCGTCAGGCATTCAGAGCGCCATGGGTTGATATTGTTTACGGCATTTATGAACTTGAAACTTTGTTCTATTTGCGCCAGCTGTGCGAGGGCCAGCCCAATGAGGCGTTGCAGGACATTTTAGTCTGGTTGCAACAAAAAGCCGACTTTCTCGTTAGTGCAATGGAGCAAAGTCGTCAGGCATCGTTAAACAGTGAACCTTACTGGTGATAAGTCAGGTTTAGCCTGTCTGTGTGTGCTGCTGTGGCTGGCCGCTTATGCGATGCCTGGTCACAGTAAACAGACACCAGAGCTCTGGCAGCCATGGTATCATTCAGCGCTACTGTCCATCACTTACCATAAGCCATCTGAGCAACCTCTGAAAATACGTGTAACCGGCAGGTGGCCGGGAATTAGTGCAAAATCTGTGATCAACCTACTAAGTGATACCGAAAGCGTTCCTTTATGGGTGAAACACGTCAGTACAGTGGCGATTTTATCGCGCCCTGCTGCTAATCAGACACGCGTTCTGACCCACTTTGATTTACCCTGGCCGCTTCGTAAACGAGACATGGTGACACATGCCTGTTTGCTGCAGTTATCCGAAGAAAGCTACATATTGAAGATACGTTCCGTCACCGAGTACCCGGCAGAGCCGGGCGTGATTCGTATTCAGCCAGTCATGGTGCAATGGCTACTGACGGAGCAAGATAATGCAGTGTATATTGATTATCAAATCTCGGCTGATATTCAGGGCAAGGCACCACAGTGGTTTACTGATAAAGTTGCACTGCGCAATACTCGGGCTTCGTTTAACACGCTATATGCTTTATTGCAGGCGCGCCCGGACAGCAAGGAGTCCTGGGCCCTTACACCCGGAAATACCTGCCCGTTCGAATGATCATCGCGTATATATCGTCTACACTAAAAGCACACTAGCCTGACGTACTTGCTGTTATGCTCAATATCGATGAAAAAACACTGGCGGAGTTACGCTCCGGGTTTAATCTGCCAGCAAAGCCTGAAATTCTGGAGCACATCCAGAATGAACTCAATAGTGAAGAACCAGAGCTCAATCGTGTTGCTAATATCATTTCTCAGGATGTTGCAACCTCTGCTGCTGTGTTAAAAGTCATAAATTCCCCTGCCTATGGCATGTCAAGAACGGTGTCGGACATCAAACAGGCCGTGATGTTTTTGGGTCTTAATAGTATTACCCAGATTGTCACGGGCTACTTGTTGAAGGAGGCATTTGATCAGAGCCTGTGCTGTATCTCGTTAGAGCGCTTTTGGGACAATGCCATTGATATCTCTCAGATAGCCATGCTGATTGGCAAGCGAGTGCGCGCTAATGTACCGGTTGAAAATTTACAGTTGCTTGGCTTGTTCCATGATGCCGGTATACCCGCAATGGCCATGCGCTATGACAATTATAAGGAAGTCATGACTCGTGCTATACAGCGACCTGAATATACGCTTGCCTGTTATGAGGAGCAGCTGTATCCGACCAACCATGCCGTGGTGGGTTACTACCTGGCCAGCTCATGGAATATTCCTAAGGCAATGTGTCAGATCATATTGCGTCATCATGATCCCCTGTATTTGGATGAAGAACATGAGGAGAGTGAGCAGCAAGCTTTTGCCATTCTTAAGTTAGCTGAAAATCTCGCCTTCGAAGGTAAATACTTTCGTAACTGTGCAGACTGGCATGCTTTTAAAGATAAGGTGATGATTGTATTAAATATTCATGACGATGAATACGTGGATATAAAAGAAGATATTGAAGAGTTTTTGATATCCGGGAATTAACTATTTTGAATTTCTAAACAAAAGGCGCCTTAAGGCGCCTTTTCTGTAAATCATGGTTTACAATTATAAACCAGCAGCTGCTTTAAGCGCTTCAGCTTTGTCTGTTGCTTCCCAAGGGAACTCGTTACGACCGAAGTGGCCGTAAGCCGCAGTAGGCTGGTAGATTGGACGCTCAAGGTCCAGCATAGTGATCAGGCCATATGGGCGCAGGTCAAAGTGTTCGCGGATCAAATCGATCAGGCGGGCTTCTTCCAGTTTACCTGTGCCGAAGGTTTCAACACTGATAGAGGTTGGCTCTGCAACACCAATTGCATATGACACCTGGATCTCACATTTGTCAGCAAGACCAGCTGCAACAATGTTCTTAGCAACATAGCGTGCTGCATATGCGGCTGAACGGTCAACTTTTGATGGATCTTTACCAGAGAACGCGCCACCACCGTGACGAGCCATACCACCGTAGGTATCTACGATGATTTTACGACCAGTCAGACCACAGTCACCCATAGGGCCACCGATAACGAAACGGCCAGTTGGGTTGATGAAGAACTTAGTCGCTTCAGTGATAAGTTCAGCTGGCAGTACCGGCTTAATGATGGTTTCCATCACCGCTTCTACCAGATCATCCTGAGACACTGAGTCACAGTGTTGAGTTGACAAAACAACGGCATCAATACCAACTGCTTTACCATTTTCATAGGCAAAAGTAACCTGAGACTTAGCATCAGGGCGTAACCACGGCAAAGTGCCATCTTTACGTACTTGCGCCTGACGTTGAACCAGACGGTGTGAATAAGTAATTGGTGCAGGCATTAAAACATCTGTTTCGTTACAAGCGTAACCAAACATCAGACCCTGGTCACCCGCACCTTGTTCTTCAGGGCGAGTACGGTCAACACCCTGATTGATATCAGGAGACTGCTTACCAATGGTGTTCAGGATTGCACATGAGTCCGCGTCAAAACCCATGTCTGAGTGGGTGTAGCCGATTTCACGTACCGTTTTACGCGTTAATTCTTCGATATCAACCCAGGCGCTGGTAGTGATTTCACCACCGACCATGACCATACCGGTTTTAACGTAAGTTTCACACGCAACACGTGCTTTTGGATCTTGCTCAAGGATAGCATCTAGTACCGCATCAGAGATCTGATCGGCGATTTTATCCGGATGACCCTCAGAAACAGATTCAGAAGTAAATAAATGTTTTGCCATTGTATTTATGCTCACAAATATTGCGCTTCACAAACTACAGGAATAGCGCGAAAAAATCAGAGCGATATATTATCGAAAACACGCACGGCTGCATAGCTTTTTTACGCCTAGACGTCTAATTTTAGACCTTTGCAAAAAACGCAGTAAAAAAGTCCGTGAGTAGTCCGATATTTCATTGATTTTTAATTGCAGTGGTTACCCTAATAGGTAAGAATGGGGACCAATTTTCTAATCGAGTTACCCGCTGCTTTGACGTGTCACACTTTAAGTTGCCTCACATCAGGCACACATGACAACGTCGCTACACGGGTATTATAGGTACAGATTTGCCACTCAAAAGACATAAAAGGTAGGAGACTTCATGCCATCTCGCAAAGAACTTGCAAATGCCATACGCGTTCTGTCCATGGACGCAGTTCAAAAGGCCAAATCCGGTCACCCGGGTGCCCCAATGGGTATGGCCGATATCGCAGAGGTATTGTGGCGCGATTATTTAAAGCATAATCCCAATAATCCTGATTGGGTTGATCGTGACCGCTTTGTATTATCAAATGGCCATGGTTCCATGCTCATTTATTCTCTGTTGCATTTGTCTGGCTATGATCTGTCTATTGATGAACTGAAAAACTTCCGTCAGATGCATTCAAAAACGCCAGGTCACCCAGAGTATGGCTATGCACCTGGTATTGAAACGACTACAGGTCCGTTAGGGCAGGGCATTACGAATGCCGTCGGTATGGCAATTGCGGAAAAAGCGCTGGCAGCTCAGTTTAACCGCGACGAGTACGATATTGTAAATCACTACACGTATGCTTTCCTTGGTGATGGCTGTTTGATGGAAGGTATTTCTCACGAAGCTTGTTCACTGGCTGGCACCTTAGGTCTGGGTAAACTGATCGCATTTTGGGATGACAATGGCATCTCAATTGACGGTGAAGTTGAAGGCTGGTTCAGCGACGACACGCCGAAGCGTTTTGAAGCCTATGGCTGGCACGTCATTGCGGATGTCGACGGCCACGATAGTGATGCAATCACAGCGGCTATTGAAGCGGCACGCGCAGAATCAGACAAGCCAACGCTTATTTGTTGTAAAACTGTGATTGGTTATGGCTCTCCAAATAAGTCGGGCAGCCATGATTGTCACGGTGCACCTCTGGGTGACGACGAAATCAAAGCGGCACGCGAGTTCCTTGGCTGGGAGCATGAGGCGTTTGAAATCCCTGAATCTGTTTACGCAAAATGGGATGCTGCTGCACATGGTCAGCAAATTCAGAGCGAGTGGCTGGTTAAGTTCACAGAATACCAGATGCATTACCCTGAACTGGCGGCGGAATTTGAGCGCCGTACTAAAGGTGAGTTACCTGCTGACTGGGCACAGAAAAGTGCTGAGTACATTGCACAGCTACAGGCCAACCCTGCCAACCCGGCAACCCGTAAAGCGTCACAAAATGCACTGAATGCATTTGGTCCTTTGTTGCCTGAGTTTATGGGCGGCTCTGCGGACTTGGCGGGTTCTAACCTGACTTTGTGGGATGGCTCAAAAGGCCTGACAGCAGACGATGCATCAGGCAACTACATTTTCTACGGTGTACGTGAATTCGGTATGTCGGCCATTATGAATGGTATTGCTTTGCACAAAGGCTTCATCCCTTACGGTGCAACCTTCCTGATGTTCATGGAATACGCACGTAACGCAGTACGTATGGCTGCACTGATGAAGCAACCGAGTATCTTTGTTTATACCCACGATTCAATTGGTCTGGGTGAAGATGGCCCAACTCACCAACCGGTTGAACAGCTGGCAAGCATGCGTATGACCCCCAACCTGGTTAACTGGCGCCCGTGCGACCAGGTGGAATCTGCGGTTGCCTGGCAGCAGGCCATTGAGCGTAAAGACGGCCCGACGTCACTGGTATTTACCCGCCAGGGGCTTGAGCAACAAGCGCGTAGCGACGAACAGGTTGCAGCTATTAAACAAGGTGGTTACGTACTGAGCTGTGACGGTGAGCCAGAGCTTATCCTGATTGCAACGGGTTCAGAAGTGCAGCTGGCAGTAGAAGCTGCGGCACAACTTCGTGACAGTGGTAAGCGCGTACGCGTAGTGTCGATGCCATCTACCGATGTATTTGATGCACAATCTGCTGAGTACAAAGAGTCAGTACTGCCAGCCGCGGTAACACGTCGTGTTGCGATTGAAGCAGGTATTGAAGACTACTGGTACAAGTATGTTGGCCTGAACGGCGCGGTTGTTGGCATGAGCACCTTTGGTGAGTCGGCGCCTGCGGCTGAACTGTTCAAGCACTTCGGCTTCACGGTTGAGAATGTGGTTGCTAAGGCGACTGCGCTGTTCAACTAAGCTCAAGGTATGCATTGAAAAAGCCGTTTAGGGAAACCTAAGCGGCTTTTTTGTGTTCTGAATTGGCTTGAGCCCTTGATGAGCTGGTGATAGGTTATTGTTCTTTTTGATAATTAAACGTTTTGGAGTGAGGGGGCTACTGCTTCGGGTATGGTCTGAACCTCGTGCTCTTATCATTAAACGATTACTGGTCATCAGGAGTCATAGATTGAGAATACTATTTACTACCCTATTGCTGATTTCTCTCGACGTGTTTGCCACTGCAAGCATAAAGAGTGAAAGCGGCATATTTGCATTTGTTGGGGAGCAGGTGGACTTCTATCAGTTTGAGCCCAATGTGAGCGACGATGTGATCCACATGGATCGCGCTTTCATAGCGAAATACAAAGTCCTGGAGAAAGTCCATGGGGAGTTTAATTCCGACGTAATCTCGTTTGAAGCCTACGATCACTACGGCACTCCTGCGTTTGCAAAGTATAAGTATGTACTGTTATTTGTCTCAGAGCATGACGGGAAAATATACCACGAGAAGTACCAGTACTTTGATGTTTACAAGACACAAGCGGGGGGCTGGGCCTATTGCGGTGCTCCTTTTGAATACGAACAAGCAGTTAATTCTAAGCCATTGGAGAATATAAAATTTAGCCCGGTAATCGAATATAGTACAGTGATGTATAATGAGGTATATGCAAAGGAAGCGTTTCCTGAGCCCACTTTTGAGCACGCAAATGGCAAAGCTATCTGCCGACAAGGTGTCTATGTGGATGAGCTTTTTAGGATAAAGCAAGAAGGTATTTTGAAAAATCGTGGTCATTCAGCGAGACCAGGCAGCAAAACCTTATCTCGCTGAATGTATCTATCTGCACTTTAATACAGGTACATAGGGTTGGGTTAGAACCGATAGGCGAGGCTCACATTGATACCCATTTCGCTGCTGTTACGGTCAAACCAGCTGGACTGATGGTAGATTGTCTCCAATGTACCATACA
>NZ_PNCJ01000057.1 GCF_005887115.1 Pseudoalteromonas rubra
ATCTCTAACCACTGCGGCGGTGACAGCCTGCAAAAGCCATTTTAAAAAATCGGAGAAATAATAATGAATAACGTATTAAAACTTCAAGCAGTACAGTCTGGTAACAATAACGGTGAAATCCAGGACTGGAGCACTATCTCTAACCACTGCGGTGGTGACAGTCTAAACAAATCTTTTTAATTAAAAATTATACAGGAGATAAAAAATGAATAACGTATTGAAACTACAAAGCATCGCTTCAGGCAACGATAACGCAGAGATCCAAGAGTGGAGCACCATCTCTAACCACTGCGGAAGCACACTGGATAAAGTACTGTAAGTGCTTTATGGCTGGGCTGAGATACAAGCAGTGACTGATTCTGAAAGGAGATAGCTCCTTCCAGATACCTCTGGGTCAGGTTAATAATGGATTGCTTGACCAAGAGTGCACACCACCTGTTTGCTCAGCTCCTTGCTGTTTAGAAAATAACTTTAAATAACAACAGGTGTCGGTATGTATAACAACTCTTATATGCTGGGTGATAATGAGTACTTTACTCAACCCGCCATAATGAAGCCAGATGAGGCCATTGCACAGGCAGTCTCGTCAATAGTCCCTGAATCTTGGTCAACGAAGCACCATAGTATTTGGCTTTCAGCAACACCCAACTATCAGCAACTACCCGAGCAGGGGTTTAAAATTCACGTTTCGGCCTCAACCGAAGATGCGCTGTCTATCATTCACTCAACCCTGCAACAATGTATAGAGTTCGACACATCCTTTAAAGTTATTTGCCGTCAGGACATCGCCAACCAAATGGCCTCCAAAGCAACCGGAAGAGGCAGCTCCGGAAAGCTCATCACCATTTACCCACGCAGTGTGTCCATATTTAAACAACTGATCCAAGCCATTTATGAGGCAACAAAAGAATTCAATGGCCCTTATATCCTGTCAGATAAGCGTTATAAAGACAGTAAAGTAGTATATTACCGTTATGGTGGTTTTAAATTATTACCACAACAAAAAGCAGATGGCAGCCAGGTTGCCTGTATTAAAAAGCCAGATGGCACGCTTATCAAAGATGAACGCGAAGCCTTTTATACTTTGCCTGAGTGGGTACAGGAACCCTTTAAGCTCACAGAAGACACAGATGAAAGCATAGCCCCCCTTAATGATCGATATGAAGTACTTGAAGCTTTGTCTTTTTCCAATAGTGGCGGTGTATACAAAGCAAAAGATCTGCAAACTTCACGGACAGTCGTAGTCAAAGAAGCAAGGCCTTACGTGCACTTCTCCAGCGTGGCAGATCAGGGCGCGCTTTATGCCGATCAAGTACTACAGAACGAATTTAGCGTTATCAAAACGCTCAGCACTAGCCGTTACTTTCCGACCGCGATAGACTGGTTTACCGAGTGGGAACATTCATTTTTAGTCGAGGAGTACATTGACGGCACACCGCTACGTAATTACCGCGGTAAAAAAGAAGTCACTTTAGTGCCATTTGTCGCAGACTCTGCCAGTGCAGAGCGATTCCAACAGCATTTTATCTGGATCGCACGCGAAACCATCGCAGCGGTGACAGAAGCGCATCAGCGCGGTGTGGTCTTGGGCGATGTGTCACCAAACAATATACTGGTCGACGAACAGGCTCAAACAATCCGATTTATAGATTTCGAAGGCGCCTATCACCCCGAGCAAAATGCTCAGATACAACGTGCTTTGCTGACGACCCCAGGGTTTAGCAACGAAGACTTTATGGATACCGGCGCAACCTATAAGGGCGATTGGTTTGCTCTGGCCATGGCGCTTTATAGTATGATTTTTCCGGCCCTGCATATTTTCTCCCTGGCACCTGAAAAGCGTTGGCAGCTGCTGCATAAACTACAAAATGATTGCGCACTCAACCCTTACCTTACAGAGGTGATTCAGAAGCTGGCTGACGGTGAGCCCGAGCAAGCACAAAACGCATTAGTTAAGCTTGCCGCGACCGCGAATCCACAAATGGCGAATACCAGCGCGCACTTTATTACAGCCCTACCCGATTATGATCAGCACCCAGTGACAAAAGCTGAGGACTTTTCGCTGCGGGTGAATAAAATCGCCGCATTTATTTCACAGGGGATCAAGACCAACATAGACCCTCATTTTATGCCCATTGATTATACGGCATTTGATGTCCATCCTCTGGCGCTCACTTATGGTTACTATGGACCCGCTGTGTTTATGGCCAAAACAGGTCATGATGTTCCGACACACTTACTGGAAAAAGTCGCCGATTTTGAGACTCACACCTCTACCGCGGGTTTGTTCGTCGGCTACGCAGGTATGGCACTGGCTGAAATAGAACTCGACCGTGAAATGCAGGCAAAACGCTGGGCCAACTATGCCCTTGATTCTATGGGTAAATTCGATGCAATAAGCTTTGCGCATGGTCTGGCCGGTGTCGGCTATATGTGTCTCAAATTGTACACCCGCTATCACGACACAGCGTATCTTGAGCATGCAGAGTCCATTGCACAGCAACTTCAGCAGCGCGCTTGCGACACCGAGCATGGTTGCTACTTTCCCGTTGCTGAGGACGAGGAAACTCCGGTTGGCTTTGCACACGGTAGCGCCGGGGTCGCTCTGTTCTTACTCTATCTGGCCAAACTGACCCATAATACAGCCACACTGGAGTTTGCCAAAGCCGCACTGGCACATGATATTCAGGCCGGTCTCACCGCAGAGGGAGAATATCAATGGGGTAAAACGATAGACAGCAAAACCGTTCTGCCTTACTGGGAGCATGGTGCGGCAGGGATTGGTGCCGTGGTGATCCGCTTTTATCGAGAAACAGGCGATGCCAGCTACCTTGAGCTCGCGCAGTCGATTGCATTGTCGGCATACTCTCGTTACTCCGTTGACCAGGGTCAGTTTATTGGTGTCTCAGGCATCGTTGAATTTTTCATCGACCTCTATCAAATCACTGAAAATACTCACTATCGTCAGGTTGCCTGTGAGATCAGTGAACGATTAACGCTGTTCTCCATCGACCGTCAGCAAGGTGAAATCTACCCAAGTCGTCACTCAGTGCGTTTATCTGTAGATTATGCTTTTGGCTCTTCAGGCATTGGCATGATGCTGCACAGGCTTGCTACCGGTGGTCATCGCTTCATGCATGATTTGTAAAAAATGAGGAGGGTAGTCTGACAAGATCAGACTGCCCGCACAGTCCCCGATAAGACGGGGCTATATAGGAAGTGTTCTTATGCCTATCAGTAAATCGAACATAAAAACCGCCGGGCAATTACTGGCCCCGCAAAAGTCTCGGCTGGCATTGTTGCTGGTACTGACTGCAATCCAGGCAGTGTTTTTTACTGTTGTTGATCCGCTCGCCTTAAAATGGCTGATTGACGCCATAAATGAAGGTAATCAGTCTTTCTTTATGTGGTTAGCCATCATTGTGACCTCAGTCGCTACCGGTGGTCGTCTGCTTATCTACTGGACCACACTGACAAGGCAGAAAATCAAAAATACCTTACAGGAACAATTATCGGTCGATCTGGCCAATAGCTATTACCAGCATGACTGCCAGGAAATCACCCATCATGGCCGTGGCTACTATATCTCACGCCTCTATGACGAACCGAAAAAGCTCTCAGAAATGATAGATACGCTGGTTGCATTTACGACCTGTGTCTTTATCTGTATTTCGGGCATTTCGGTGGCCATCTGGATCAGCTGGGAGATCACGCTGGCTCTGGCCATCATCTTGCCTTGCTTATACTTTCTGGCGAATCGCTTCAGCGGCAAGATCAGTGACAGCACCAAGCAACTGCAGGAGTCAGAAGCCCAGTTTAAGTCTATTTTAGCTACTGTTGTAGACAGTTATAAGCATGTACGCCTGTTTTCACTGAACAAGACGGCACAGAGCACCATTAAGTCGGGTTTGCAGGCGTCATTAGATGCACAGTATAAAAATACCCGTTACAGTGCCCTGTATCAGTCAATCAGTGCGGTTTTTCTCTCGTACGCTGAGTTAGCCGTCATTATCGTTGCGGGTTTTCAGGTCATCCTTGGGGTGATCACCATAGGGTCACTATTTGCCTTGACGCGCGCCTTTAGCCTGATCATCAACGCGGTTGAGCAACTCTCTGCCTTAGTGCCCCGTCTTGCAACTTTGGACGCATTACTGGACCGCTATAACGAGTTTAAATCGCTGGCCACAGATGCCGATGCGCACACCCAGCTAGCCAACAGCGACACGATCTGCTTTAACAATGTTGACTTCGATTTTCAGGCCAAGCCCATCCTAAAAAGTACCAGTCTGACGGTTGATAAATGCGACCGGGTGTTAATCAGTGGCCCTAACGGAGCGGGAAAAAGTACGCTGGCACATTTGCTGACAGGTTTTTACACGCCGAACCAAGGCGAGATCTCAAAACCAGCGATGTCGCATATCAGCGCCTCTTTATATCCCTTTGGCCTGCTTCCTGGCACTGTGGGGGACAATATTGACCGCATTATCGCGCAAGGCGGTGATCGCCAGAAAGCAGATGAACTCGTTGCAAAACTCGGCATCCTAGAGTGTTTAGATAAGCCCTTTGAGCGCCTCTCTGAAGGACAGAAGAAAAAATGTCAGATAGCAATTTGCCTGCTCAAAACAGCCAGTGTTTACTTGCTTGATGAGCCATTGGCCAACATCGATGACGCCAGCAAAGGCGATATTCTGCAGATCATTAATGACTACACAAAAAATGCGGCTTTATTGATGATAATGCACGAAGGAAACCGCTTCAGTCATATGTTTAACCGCTTTTTAAATATTGAAGGGCAAGGAAACGTCAAACTCGTCTAAACCCTTGCCTCACAGACCATACACCGACACGGGCCGCCTAAGGATGGGTCGCCCTTTTTCTCCACACACCATCTTGCTCCTGTGACCCTGTTGTATTTTACAGCTAACTAAGCCCCCGCCCTACAAGTATATTTAATCTACAAAGTTCACATTAGGTTCCAAAGGGGAAAGCCCATGAGCATGGATAAGAAAATTACTACTTCACGCAACACTAAACTAAAGAAGTCATTAATCTGGGCGGGTCTGTGTGGCAGTTTACTGTCAATTAGTTATGCCTATCAGGATAGCCGCTCACAGGGACAAACACAGACCATAGATCAAAGCTCCCTGGTCCACTCAGAAGTGATCCGAGGCACCTTTACCGAGCAGATCAGGCTCAGAGCCAGTATTGCCCCTAAACGCGCTATTTTGCTCGATACCCTGTCAGGTGGTCGCGTTGAGGAAAAACATGTGGAGCCCGGCGACTTTGTCACCAAAGGCCAACCTCTGGTGCGTCTGTCTAACATGTCTTTGCAACTTGATGTGATCAGCAGAGAAGCCCAGGTCACTGAGCAACTTAATTTTTTACGCAATACTCAGATGACGATGGAGAACAATAAACTGAACCTGCGTCGCGACCTGTTAGAAATTGAACATCAAATCCAGCACCTGAAGCGTAAATTGGACCAAGCGCTGGCACTACAAACACACCGCGCAATCACCAAAGATCAGATTGCCACATTAGAGCAAGACCTGACTTACTACGAGCAGCGCCGAGAGCTCACCCTGCAACGCCAAAAAGCGGAAAATGAGATCCGCAATATCCAGATTGAGCAGCTTGAAGACAGTGCTCAGATGCTGCAGAAAAACCTGGCTTTTGCACGTAAAAACCTTGAAGACCTGCTCGTTCGTGCGCCGGCAGATGGTTACGTGAGTGAACTGGCAGCGGAGATTGGCGAATCTAAAGCGCGAGGTGATCGCCTGGGTCAAATTGACATTCCTGATATGTACAAGCTGGTTGCAGACGTTGACGAGTACTACCTCAATCAAGTCGCCGTCGATATGAATGCCATTGCTTTGTTCGATGGTCAGCCCGTTGCACTGACTGTGACCAAGATAGACAGCCGGGTAAAAGACGCCAAGTTTCAGGTCGAACTCGACCTACCCACAGAGCTGACCCAACTCAAGCGCGGCCAGAGCGTTGATCTGGAGTTGCATTTAGGGGATGCGCAAGCCAGCACTTTGATGTTACGCCGTGGCGCCTTCTTCTCTTCAAGCGGCGGAAACTGGGTCTTTGTGCTTGATAAAGACAGCAATAAAGCGGTCAGAAAATCAATCCGCCTGGGTAAAAAGAACAACGACTATTTCGAAGTATTAAGTGGCCTGAACGCAGGGGATGTTGTCATCACGTCCAGCTACAGCGCATTCAATAACGCCGACACTTTAATGCTGAACTAACACCTCAACAAGCCGAGAACAATCATGATAAAACTAGAACAAATTAACCGGGTTTTTCGCACCTCAGAGGTCGAAACCACGGCGCTAAACAACATCGACCTGCATGTGGAGCAAGGAGATTTTCTTGCCATCATGGGACCTTCTGGTTGTGGAAAATCAACCTTACTTTCTATTTTGGGCATGTTAGACAGCCCCACCAGCGGCACCTATCGATTTGCTGATCAAGCCATTGAACGTTACAGCGAACAACAGCTGGCAGAGCTAAGAAAACGTCAGTTGGGCTTTATTTTCCAGAGCTTTAACCTAATTGATGACCTGACCGTGGCGCAAAATGTTGAGCTGCCTTTAATCTATCAAAAAGTGGCTAAAAAACAACGCCAGGAACAAGTACAGGCGATGCTGACCCGCGTCAACCTGGCCCATCGTGCCGGCCACCTTCCTCAGCAATTGTCCGGTGGTCAACAGCAACGTGTCGCCATCGCACGCGCTTTAGTGTGTAACCCAAGCCTGATCCTGGCCGATGAACCGACCGGTAACCTCGATTCACAAAATGGCGAAGAAGTGATGCAGCTTTTACAGCAGCTTAATCGAGACGGCACCACCATAGTCATGGTGACACACTCGGAGCAAGATGCCTTGTACGGCAACAAAACCGTCCGGCTGCTGGATGGTGAGATAATCTCGCATGAACGCCCGGCGGTTCTACAAAACGTGCCGGAGGCAGCGTATGCTTGAACTCTATCTGATGGGCGCACTAAGAGCCTTTTTAAGGCAAAAGTTCCACCTCTTACTCAACGTCACCGGTCTGGCCATCGGTCTGGGCGCGGCGTTATTAATCGCACTCTACAGCCAGTTTGAACTCAGCTATGATGACCACCAGCCCAATGCCAGTCATGTATTCAGGCTAGAGCAAAGCTGGCCCTCCATGGGCCTCGATGCGCCTGTGTCTAGCCCACTGATGGCTGAAGAATTTACCAAACTCAATGATATTGAAGACGCATTCTACCTGCTCAATCTGAGCCAGCGTCATGGCAATGATATCCAAATCCGCGGTCAACAGCAGAAGTTAGACAAGGTGTTTGCAGCTATGGATAACCTCCCTCAGTTTATCTCTTTAGATATACTGCATGGCGAGCTTGCACCGGCATTAACACAACCGGCCAAGCTCGCCCTGTCGCGGACCCAGGCGATCCGTCTGTTTGGCCAGAGCGACGTGGTTGGTCAGACATTAGTACAAGGTGATATTACCTGGAGTGTGGTTGCTGTCTTTGCTGACCTGCCAGACAACACCCACTTTGATTTTAATGGCCTTGCCGCAATGACCCCATCACAGGCCGGACAGCCTTCACTGCAAAGCAATGATGCCTATGTGTATCTGCGCGCCCGGTTTGATGACTCCGCGCAGCTACCACGTACCCAGCTCGAACAAGTGCTTACAGAGCAATACAACGAGATGGTGTACAACGGTAAAAACATGGTTAGGGTGACACTGTTGCCACTGCTGGATATCCACCTCTATGGCCACTCCCGATTTGAATTCAAAGCCAATGGCTCTGCCGATAATGTTCATATCAGTATCGGCCTGAGCATCTTGCTGATCCTGGTTGCCAGCTTTAACTTTATTAATATGAGTACCGCGAAGGCGGCACAACGCGCCAAAGAGGTGGGTGTCAAAAAAGCACTGGGCGCCTCGCGTTTTCAGCTTATGCTGCAGTTCTTGCTGGAATCGGTTCTGATCACACTACTCGCGGGTTTACTGGCCCTGGTATTCGTCGAGCTCGCACTGCCCTGGTTTAATCAATTGGTTGATAAGTCGTTGGTACTGACATTCACTCTCCCTTTTATTGCGCTGTTTAGTGCCACCATAGTGACGGTTGGTGTCATTGCTGGCTTATATCCGGCCCTGTTTATCGCGTCATTTGACGCAAAACGCGTGCTTAGTGGCGACCTGCAACGTGGCGTCACCGCCATCTGGGTGCGTAAGTCTTTACTGGTGGCGCAGGCCGCACTATCTATTACCCTGATCATTGCAACCTATGTGCTTTATCATCAACTGGTCTTTCTCACCACACTCAACACCGGCTATGCCAAAGAAAACCGCCTGGAGATCCGGGCTTTGAATGCAGACGATGTATTTAGCAGTCGTTCTGCACTGACAGATGCTCTGCAACGCCTGGACGGTGTCACCAGTGTTGGTGTCAGTGACACCGCATTGACCAGCAGCACGAATACCTCGGCGCGATTAATCTGGCCGGGTGCCGATCCCGCCAATATGCCAATTCCTTTTATTGGCACCGGCTATCAGACGGTCGAGAATCAAGGGCTCACCTTGCTGCATGGCCGTGACTTCAGTCGCCAGTTTAGCAGTGACTGGTATCAGCAAGGCGATGAGTCGCAGCCCAGTGCCAGTATCATTATCAGTCGTGATATTGCTATGCAGGCCAATCAGGTCGATATGGATAGCATCATAGGCCAGACCTGGCGCGTGGTGATAGGAAACCGAGAAGGTCAGAGCATCCGTGCAAAAGTCGTTGGAATTGTGGAAGACATTAAAATTGGTTCTTCTCGCGATACGTCGTCTGCGCTGTTCTTTATCTGTGGTTACAGCCGGATGCCTCAGGCCAACCTCGTGCTGGCGCATACCCGGACCGACCTGGCACAATTGCGCCAGGAAGTTCAGCAAGTGCTGCAAAAGCATTTGGGCGTAGTCGGTGCAGATATCGAGTCAATCTCTAAGCGATATCAGCTGCTCTATCAGGGAGATCAGCAGGCATCTAAGGTGATTTTCACTTTCACTGCATTGGCTATATTCCTGACTGTCATAGGCATTTTTGGTTTATCTTCTTTCAGTGCCCAGCGCCGCAGTAAAGAGGTGGCCATCCGCAAAGTACTAGGCGCAACGCGTCCTCAGCTGATCAACTTATTGGCCATGGAGTATATTAAGTTAGTGATAGGCAGTGCACTCATCGCATTTCCGCTGGCCTATTGGCTGGTCAGTGACTGGCTCACAAACTTTAACGAGCGTGTCGCGCATCCCTATGCGATTTATCTAGCCGCAGCTGCCCTGGTCGGCACTATCACCTGGCTAACCGTTGCCATACAGGTTTTTAAAACGGCCAGTACCAAGCCTTCTGCAGCGCTGCGTTACGAATAACGCGCTCAGCCAACCACATCATGATTGTAAAGGGGTTCGCAGCAATGTGGCCCCTTTTTTCCTTTCCTGTCAGCACCTGACACCAACCGCTTAATGAATTAACTTCATCCTGGCTCACATCGCTTGCGCATGCAACTGACGCAGAAACACTCACATTTCTGGCAGCGAGGACACATTGCGTGTGTTTCTGGCCCAAGGTTGATGTGCTGAGTAAGGAATGTTTAACCCGTTAGTCCGGACTTATTCCTTGCGCTGATTAAACACGGGTGTACCGGACTGAACGCCCTGCGCAAGCATGGACGACGCTAACGGTGTCCGATTTTATTGGATCACACCGCTATGCAGTGTCAGGGCATCATGTGCTGCCGATGACTGCCAGATTTATACCCTTTTCATATAAGACGGCAGCAGCTCAAACACATGCCTATCAAGCCACCCTGCCTGTGATGTGGTGATTTACTCGTCGCTCGCCAGGTACTGGTCACGTCACCAGCGCATCACTTACGCTTTAATTCCGCGCAAATACAACACACCTTACTGGTGCGGTCGGCTCAGTATCAGAAAAGGATTCAGTACTGTGAGTGTAATACAACTCGGAGCATCCGCATTAAATGCAGGGTCAACTTGTCGCTAAGGAGACATTGGCTTGAACGCCAAGTGTTCAGGACGAGAAAATGAAAGGCCAGAAGTGAACGTTAGGCTTCGCGATGGAGTCGATTTTAGCTGCCTCCTGGTACACAAATGACGACACTGATCCACGGCGTATTTGCCGGCGGATCGGCCGGTACACGACACCCGTACGATAGTGCACTAACAGGACACATCGCACGACAGTAGGTGCTTAGAGATCAAACAAATCACGTTTAGTGTCTGTAGGGATCAGGCCACCTGATTGGTGCTCTGAAGGCCCTACACCCCAAATAATTTCTTTACTTAATTTTTTATTGCCAAACCCGAACATGATTCTCTCCATGGTCTGTATAGTTCTCAGCATGTGGTCAACAGCCGTAAGATTTGCTCACAGAAGCTAGATTAAGTTATTGATAATACATTTAACAATGGCTTGTTGGCGATTGGCGCTTTGGGTTTTTTCTATGCAGTTCGTCAGATGAAAGTTCACCGTGCGCTCTGTAATACCCAAGATCTGGCTAATCTCCCAGGACGTTTTGCCCTCTGAAGCCCACAGCAGACAGTCTCGCTCTCGCTTAGTGATTGAGAGTCTGACGGTTCTGCAACGTAAAGCCGCATTGAGTAAGTAAGGTGACAAAAGCGTCCAATACCAATCAATGGACTCGATGCTGTTTTGCTTCGCAACGTCTTCAGGAATATTAAACACCAGTCCACCCACGATCCCCGAAACGCCGCGTAAAGGCAGTGCATAAAGGTGATCAAGCTCATCGGCATGGGCCAATAAATTAGACATAGCTGAAATACGTATGCCCGACTTAAAGTGGCTATACATCTGAGGCGTGTCCAGATGGCGCTCTAATGCACTGTGATAATGACCATATAAGTTCATGTCGTATACAGTGGTAGACATAGGCATAAAATCAACAAAAGCCAGACATTCATACCCTGACTGTGAGGCTATTTCCTGTAATACACCAGAAAGTTGTTCACCTTGTTCTATCGCCTCAAACTGCTCAATAGACGACTTCAGTAAATGGTTACTGGCAAACAGGTCATGCGCATAATGTTCGAGTTGTGCTTTCATTGTCGGCTCCTTACGGATCAAGTAATGTCTAGTTGGTGTTGTCAAATCAATCTAGCCTCTATAGTGCGCTACGTAAGCACCTTGGTCAAAATCACAAAAATACAAACATTAACTTTATTTACAACAACTTATGAGTTTTTATTATGGATAAAACGAACTCTGTATGTATTGATAAGAGTCTATATTGAACTCACTTTTCCCCATATTTTTCTGCCATTTTATCTTCCCCATGTAACGTGTCTGAATGACCAAAGACACAGTGTTGGAAACAGGATAGCGCTTCAGCGTCACTGACAGAGAGCCATAATGCGGGTCCAGACTTTGACGGCCATATCAACAATATGTGTACCAACCTGTTTTGTTAGAACAAGCCCTGTAGATCGGGTTGAGCAGACCGCGAGTTCGGGATCCGCATTATTTGGCTATGCGCTTTTGCCACCTCAATTGCAACGCCAACGACGTATCACCAGAATGCTGGTTTAAGTGTCATCGCCACCGCACTTACAGAAACGAATTCCACCATGTTTCAGCACAGTCACTAACAAACGGCAGTTTGAACAGAGATAAACAGTATTGGGCGCGTTTTATAGCGCAGATTGGTAGGTACTTTTTATGCCTGTAGCCGATGCACATTCTTGTTCACCCGAAGCGGAGAATGTTCCTGTGTCTATCAGGCTGAGCGATTGCGATGAACCTGCTTGTATTGAGAGGAAACGGGCAGAAACGCTTTGGGACAACTGGTGGTTCAAACCAGAACAGCGAAACGAATGAAATGCTGCGATAGGAGCCAATTCAGTCAACAGAGTGTGTGTCAGACGCCAATTTAAGACTGTCAGCCAAACAGGTATGACGTTCTTTGTATAGGGAGAGTTGTGGTTTATGGCTGATTGATTTTAGCGCCTCATAGTCACCGTCTCGTACATGCGTTGAAACGAGCAGGCTGCTTTGCGTTACTTCATCAACGCGCAGAGACCATGCTTTTGCCTGATCACACAACCAGACAGTCTGTTGCTGATTGATCTCCTGACCTGAGATCTGTCCGGCCAGTTCGTGTTTCGCCAGTATGCGCGCCGAACGAATTATAAACAGCATCTCTCCCGCGGTTACCTGATATCCGGGAGATAGTTTATCGCTGACATAATCAAGGTAACCATCCGATTTTGATACCAGCGAGTGGCTTTCATCGCCGTCCTCAGGTTGAATGGTCAGCAGCACCGCGCCCTTGTCGACCCAGGCACCATTGGTCACTCGAGGTGCGGCCAGAACGGTCACGGTATCTCTGGAGTAATAAAACTCACTACTGGGTTCTTGCAGTGTTAACTGCCCTGTAAGCGCACCTGCAGCCAGTATGGGAATAGTTATATTCAACAATGTTTTATCCTTGTGTTCAGACATCACAACAACTGAGTATTGCGACTACGGCGGCTGTCTTCAGCTAATTGCGCAGCAACGCCCGTTCGCTCAATGTGATGCAAAGAGCTTGCGTACTAAGCATCCTGTTTTGGATCGACCGACCCGGTAAACGTTTCTGTGTTAGTACCACCTGCAATAACGCGTGTTTCTTTACTGCCCAAGATCTCTTTTTTTGATAGTGTTTTTAGCTTTTTTGTTTTTAATGTAATCATCCTGACGCTCCGGCTAATTGGGTTAGTTGTGCGATTGAAACTGTGTTGTTTCGTTACTAACTACCTTAGCCAAGCCATCACAAATTCGGTAATTATCAAATCTTATCTTACCTCCAACGCAAGATTGTAAGCACATGTTATATATGCAAATAATCAGGTGTAAGAATTGCTGCGATTGCCGAATAATTCCATTTTGGACAAAAAACCAAGAAACCGGTGTGGACAAACAATTTCACAGTATGATTAGCTTGGTGAAGCAGTCAGAAGTTCAGACCACAGTAAAAATGTCACAGGCCGTGCAAAACAAAGGCTTTGCCACAGCCCCCTGCTTCACCAGGTAATACCGAAGCTCGTGCACGAATGGCGAAGGAAAGTTCAGGATGAGTCACGGCCACCATTGTGAACAGCGGATTCATACGCTCGTTGAGTGATCTGATGCGAGCGTACTATGGAGTTTCAGTCGTACTTCTTTGGCAAGGGCCCACTGTGATACAGGCATACAAAGTCTGTGCAAGCCCAGCTTGTTTAGAAACACATAACACAGCCAACATATGATGGTCCGGTGGACAAGCAAGCGCCCAACTCTTTTTACGCTGCTTGGTTAGCATACACTCCCTCGGCAGGAGAATATAATGTGAATACGGTACAAAATGTCACTCTTTGCTGTCCGGTAAGCTGCCTCAAGACTTAATCGCCCTTAATTGGCGCCTTCCTGAGGACACACATTACAATGACTCAGTTTCCTTTAATGTGACTTTGATCAGCTGGTTTTCCACTACTTCAATCAGGTCCAGGATTAAGCCACCGCGTTTTTGGGAGTACTTCATATTGCTGATCACATATTTAGAAGTATCTATATGGTAGAACTCAGAAATTACTGACGGTGCACTAAAATCAAGTTTGTAGATGGTTTCACCGTCAGAGTGGTAGATATCCCCCTCGCCGATAGCAAGCGTGTGCTTATACTTCACCTGAGGCAGCTCAATCGTTCGGGTTATCTCACCCGACTGGATATTGTAAAGGACCACTTTGTCACTGGAGGACAAAGACACCAGATGCTCGTCATCAAGGCGCCCTATCCACAGTGAGTCAGATGTTGGCAGTGGCGTGACCTTTTTTTCTGTCAAAGAATAGCTAAACACCCGGCTTTTCACTTTGTGGTCATCCACAACCACATACCCTAGCTCATGAGGTCCGATAAACTCGGCAGCCACCACAACCCCCTGCGCATTGATACTGTCAGCCAGAGTCATATCCGACAACTTATACACGTCAATTTTATCTTTATACTGAACTAATAAGTGATCACTGGCAGAGTTATAACGCAACGCAGTGTAGTTGTCTTGTGGCAGCGCGAGCGGCACGATTTGACCATCTGATTGCTGCTTTCTCACGATACGCTGATCCCCCTGACGTGTCAGGAATAAAAATTCGTCGCCGACCTCAGTAGCTGAGGTGTCTTCCAGTGGGCTAGCAATGAGCTCTGTCAGCCCAAGGGTCTGCTGATCTAATAAGAATACATCAGCCTGAAAAGGGTAACTCACCATCAATAAGGTGTTGCTATCCAGTATCTGAGAGCTCGCATATTGTTGTTCAGTCTGAAGTTGCTCAACACTATGTAGTCGTTTCTGCGCCAAAGAAAATCGGTATAGCTGATTGGCGGTATTATCAAACCAGCTGACCAAATCCTGTTCAGCATCATAGTTTACTGCCCAGATCCGGTTTGGCGACTCATATAACTTAACCTGATTGCCACCGTCCAGATCGGTCATATACAGTTCATTGGATTCATATTGCCTGCGCTCAAACAGGATCACCTGCTTCTGAGCGACATAAGTTAAAAAGCGGTCGCCATAAGAATTCAGGTTGGGTGAGGTAATCTGAAACTCATCACCTGTACTCAGGTCTCGGCTTGTTAATACAGACAACTCATCGCGGTTGCGATAGCCACTTTTTGAATACACGAAGCGTCCTGCTGCCACGCCACCACCCGTAGTGTAGTGCAGCGTACAATCAAAAACATGCCGGTTGCTGGTAATAAAATCAGCACTCAGTTGCCACACCTGACATTGATCTTCACTCACAGCCCGGTAGTAAATAAAGCTGGAATCAACCGACCACCCGACCGGGAAATAATTTACACCCGGATTACCAATACGTTTCTCATGCCCATTTTCCAGCGACTTAACCACCAGCGCATAGTTTCTGTTATCGTTCTGAATAAAAGAAAATGCAACCTGTTGTTTATTGGGAGACAGGTTGAGTGTGGCATAACGACCCGGTAACCAGGAAAGCACACTTTCTTCTATGTCGCTGCGAGTCAGCAAATGAGTATTTTGGTCTGTTGCAAAAAGGCCTGTTGGCAGGATATACCAAGCCAGTAGAGGCAAAATGAGGAGTATAGGAAACAACACATAACGCCACCGCAGCGTACTTTTTCGATGATGATAAGCTGTTACCTGAGGCTGAGTAGAAGGGTCAGGCGTTCCAGACAATTTTGGATCGGTGTGAGTCTGTACATAAGGCGGCGATGGTTTTTCAACATGTTCATAGTAAACGATTTCTGGCTCAAGAAAGAAGCTATACCCTTTGCGATAGTGAGTCTTTACAATCGTCCCTTTCTGCTTGTCAGACTTCAGAATCTTTCTTAATTCTGACATCGCGCGATTGATAGCGTTATCATCTACATAGTGTTGCGACCAAACATCTTCTACCAGGTTTTGCCGGGTGATGATCTGCTCATTGTTGATGATTAGGTAGCAAAGCAGTCGAAATAACAGGGGCTCAAGCTCTCGCTCAACCTCACCATCACTGATACTCTGGTGCTTCGGATCTAGTATCCAGGCACCAAACCGAACCTCCTTGACCTGCCTTGAAAATCTTACTTCATTCATGGTGACTCGTGATCCCATATCCTTTCACTTTATCCCTGACTGAGTTCGGATAGGGACAACAGCGAATGGCAAGTTATTAAATCAGAATGAGTCACATCTTTTCAATAATAATGACTCTTTCATTTCATCTTGAACGATAATATATAGTAAATCACAAAAACAAAACAATTTAGTAATATTAACGGTAAGAATCTTCCCTGCCGATCTTTGCATTGAATCACAAGACACTGATAGGTAATAACATAGTGAAATTATCACGAAGGCAATAGCGCCCCGCCTAAAGGTCCGGCGCTGCCATGATGTAAATAATAACAACCTCTACCTGATAAGAAGTTGCATATATGACCTGTGCGCAGCATGCCCAATGATACCTCTGCGGCTCTTGTCATACAGCGCGATAAAAACACAAAAAGGGCTGAATTGACATCCAGCCCTCAACAACAAGTAACTTGGGATATCTGCCGTTTTCTAGCAGATAGTACGCGTCGGATCGTTCGGATCACCCAGGCCGATGCCTATGCCAATCCCCCCTGCAACCAACGCTAACGCTTTAACTGAGTTTAATTCTTTCATGTGCTTTGCTTTGATATTAATTGTTTCAGGATATCACGTAGCACACATCTATGTGTGCTACGATTTTTTATGATCCAACCCCTATTTTTCAGGGTTACATCAGCTCAAACGGCGGTAACGGATCATCACCATCCTCAGGAATAGCCATCGTCACGTATATTGGCCCACCAGTTTCGCCTTCAGCCAGTGTGATATCAATGATCCCCGTACGCAGACCACCAGTAACAATTTGTTCTTGTTCTTTTTTTAATGAAAAAGGATGCATAGTGTTCATTTCTCTTACATGATGTCTTTTACAGGGAAAATAGGTGGTAACGGATCGTTGCCATCTTCAGGGATAGCCATAGTCACGCGAATTGGTCCGCCAGTTTCGTACATCGATTTATCAGTGATTACCTCACCTTTTAGACCGCCAGTGACCTGCTCTTGCTGTGTATTACTAAGTGAAAAAGGGTGCATAGTGTTTCCTTATTAATCTTTAAATTTCACAGAGAGTAAACTCGTTCCTCGGTAACTCCGCCAAGTGCCCCGAGTTAAGCTTTACTCCCGATAATCTCGCCTTTATTGATGGCTTTTACATGTAAATCGGTTCAGGGTCGTAACCATCTTCAGGAATGGCCATCGTCACGTAAATTGGACCACCATTTTCTTCAAGCAGATCTGAAATAAAGACATTTCCGCCGGTTACGTTTTGCTTTTGTGTTTTATCCAATGAAAAAGGGTGCATAGTGTTTCCTTATTAATATTTATGTTTCAAAGAGAGTAAACTCGCCCTCGGTAACTCCGCCAAGTGCCCCAAGCTGAACTTTACTCCCGATAATCTCGCTTTTACGGATGGCTTTTACATGTAAATCGGTTCAGGGTCGTAGCCATCTTCAGGAATGGCCATCGTCACGTAAATTGGACCACCATTTTCTTCAAGCAGATCCGAAATAAAGACATTTCCGCCGGTTACGTTTTGCTTTTGTGATTTATCTAATGAAAAAGGGTGCATAGTGTTTCCTTATTAATTTAAATTTCTCAGAGTTTAAGAGACTTTGTTTGCGCTCCGCCAAGCTTTAAACAAGGCCACTTATCGTGGACGTCATGGCGTCCGGGTACCCCAGCCGAACCGACAAGTGTTTAGCCCGATCCAGCCAGAATAAATTAAAAGCGCTCTAAAGGTGGCAGTGGATCGTGACCATCTTCCGGAATAGCCATAGTCACATAAATTGGACCACCAGACTCGCCCTCAGCCAGGGTGATATCAACAATAGGCTTTCGCAAACCGCCAACAACGGATTGCTCTTGATCTTTATTTAATGAAAAGGGATGCATAGTGTTTCCTTATTACGTTAATTGTTCTTACAGATATCTTTGCTTCTAACTCCGCCAAGAATAGTGCAAAGGTCGTTATTTCGTATCAACTTAGTCGCTTAAGCCGGGCACATCAGTAAGCTTTCAAAGCACTGGAAATGCTTAGATGGCGCCAGACATGCCTGAGAGTTGCAGGCCAGTGTATCTGGCAGGTTACAATCTTGCCCACTGATGGCAGCAAATCCGCCTGCAACTTGATGGGTCTGCTTTGTAAGCATTTCATTAGACACAGACAAGTTCTTGATTTTTTTCTTGTTCAATTTCATCTTTTTTCTCTTTATCAGTTAATTAGCATTAAGTTGTTTATACCTTTGGCGATCAGCCCAGCCTACTCTTCATTACTTGGTCAGATAGGGTGGGAAAAACGGTGGTAACGGGTCATTGCCGTCTTCCGGAATAGCCATAGTGACGTCGATGGGCCCCCCCACTTCACGCAAGCTTGGCTCTGTTAGCTCAACCCTTTGAAAGCCGCCTGCAACTTTTTCGTGATGCTGCTTATTTAATGAGAATGGATGCATTGTGTTTCCTTATTGTTGAATTACTCGCAAATGGATTTTCTATAACCGCTCCGCCAAGATGGTTTTAGAAAAATATCACTAAAATTAACTCGCGACGGGTTTAGGCAAACAGCTCCAAAAATGCTTTGCATGCCGCTACCCAGGCCTCATCTGGGTGCGACGTTCTCACACCACCAACAACAGACTGCTTGTCAATTTTATTTAGTTCTTTCATCGCTCTTTCCTCGCTTATCGTTTAACCTCATCCGTTGCCCAGCATATAGTCAACTAAATGATCTGTAATAGAAATCCCCGACAGTTTTTCAAACCCGATGAACATCGGAGAGGGATTTGCTTCCAAAAAGTAATAATCACCATTTTGGTCTCTGCGCCAATCAATCGCAGTCCAGTTCAAGTGGAGCGTTCTGGCAATTTTTTGTCCTTGCTTCACTATCTCTGCCGGGGTTTCAATCGGCAGTAGTTCCATATTGCTATCTTCACGAAAATCGGCTTGCTCACTTCTTAGTTCGACCGAGATAACTTTATCCCCAATGACATAGCTGCGTATATTCGTGCCCGCAATAAACTCCTGAACTGTAATAGGCGACTTCGCCAGAGCTTGGGTCACTCGCTCTGATTCCAGGTGTGCTTCTGTTAGTAACTCAGTATGTGCCCCACCAAATACAGGTTTAAAAATGGACTGCTTAAGTGCTTTGAATGCTGTTTTAATATCTTCCAGATTGTTACCAACATAAGTTTGAGGAATACGTACACCCAGCCGCTTGACTTTAGTTAGTTGAAATGGCTTCTCTTTATGGTGTTGAAACGCTTCCCAACTGTTTAACCAGATGGTGTCATTATCTAAAAAGAACCAAGTTCTCAGACACGCCATAGCATCCTGAGCCGCGATACTCTCTGGGCTCATATAATTTTCTCGTGTAGATTCGTCTGAGACACCTGAAAAACCGCGCCAAAATACCGCTTGTATTTCATCCAGGGTCAGCTTTTTCCCGCATGCCAGAGTCAAACTACCGGACTCCTCGTTGGGCTCATAACTAAATTGAACCTTACGTGGGAAGTCATGCGTAGACAGTAAGTAGGCCTCAAGTCCACGCATTTTCAGCTTCTCCAGCATGTACTGCGCATGTTCATCCTGCTGTTGTCCAAGTACGATAAATGCCATTTCAGGTGCTCTCCAAATTTACATACGGTAGAAGTTTATTTGTTGCTCTTCGCCGATATTCAAATCGGCGTCTGCAACATTGATAAGCGAACAATCCAGGCCATCAGGCTGAAAATGATCGTCCAGGCAATCACCAATGAGTTGTTGGTTTAATAAATAAGATAACTCTTTATCTGTATAAAATTTTGTTCTCGCCATAGTGCCTCCGAATACTCAGGCATCACGCGAAATCTCATTTGTATGAATGCCTGGCTAATTGTTCAATTTGTTCAAGTTAATTTCCAATTACTAGTTTTTGTCTTGCGCTGTAACGCTTTGACGAGGTGCATATTGGCATTAGCAATTGCAAAAATCAAAATCACAAAAATACCCAACTTAACCATACTTATCATAAACTTAAACCAATAAATTATCTGTCAATATGGCTTAATTACTCGCTATATATGAATGCTCCATCAGCCATGAAAATATTAATATTGCCTATTCGAGAAATAAAAATTACAACGCAATAACACTTGGTTGAGAACGGAAAAATAAAGCCATACGACGCTATGCATTCAATCAAACTCAAGTGGAACAGCCAACTGTGCTATTTATTCTCTTCACATACGACATGGATGAGGACATGGACATGGATGAGGACATGGATGAGGATATGGATATGGATATGGATATGGATATGGATATGGATATGGATATGGATATGGATATGGATATGGATATGGATATGGATATGGATATGGATATGGATATGGATATGGAAAATGAAATGGATATGATTATATATATTAATA
>NZ_PNCJ01000058.1 GCF_005887115.1 Pseudoalteromonas rubra
ATGGCAAAAGAAAAGTTTGAACGTTCGAAACCGCACGTTAACGTTGGTACTATCGGCCACGTTGACCACGGTAAAACTACCCTAACTGCAGCAATCACTAACGTACTTGCAAAAGTATACGGTGGTGAAGCGAAAGACTTCGCATCAATCGATAACGCTCCAGAAGAGCGTGAGCGTGGTATCACAATCTCAACTTCACACGTTGAGTATGACACTCCAACTCGCCACTACGCGCACGTTGACTGTCCTGGACACGCTGACTACGTTAAAAACATGATCACTGGTGCTGCTCAGATGGACGGCGCGATCCTGGTAGTTGCTGCAACTGACGGTCCTATGCCTCAAACACGTGAGCACATCCTACTTTCTCGTCAGGTTGGTGTACCTTACATCATCGTATTCATGAACAAATGTGACATGGTTGACGACGAAGAGCTACTAGAGCTAGTAGAGATGGAAGTTCGTGAACTTCTTTCTGAGTACGACTTCCCAGGTGATGACCTGCCTCTAATCCAGGGTTCAGCTCTTAAAGCGCTTGAAGGCGAGAAAGAGTGGGAAGACAAGATCGTTGAGCTTGCAGAAGCACTAGATTCTTACATCCCAGAGCCAGAGCGTGACATCGATAAGCCTTTCATCATGCCTATCGAAGACGTATTCTCAATCCAGGGTCGTGGTACAGTTGTAACTGGCCGTGTTGAAGCTGGTATCATCAACGTGAACGACGAAGTTGAAATCGTAGGTATCAAAGAAACTACGAAGACAACTTGTACAGGTGTTGAAATGTTCCGTAAGCTGCTTGACGAAGGTCGTGCAGGTGAGAACATCGGTGCCCTTCTACGTGGTACTAAGCGTGA
>NZ_PNCJ01000059.1 GCF_005887115.1 Pseudoalteromonas rubra
ACCATTTATTCTTTAGTTCTGTTCACCCCTTTGATTTGCATTTTCCAAAATAGGTTTCGCCCTGTAAAGCTTTTAGGCTGGTTACTCATTTGTTTTATGCTTAGTATAACTTTAATTTCAGGTAAGTGACCTTTAAATGACGTCCTAGAGCTTGGTAGCGACAGGGCCCTTCCTATTTCGGCTAAGCTTTGTAATTGAGAGTTGATTGCTATCGAGCAAAGCTTCAGTTGCATTCATTAATGAGTTAAGACGCCGAGCATGATTTGGGGGCAGTTTTTTCTGAGCATATCGTGTAGGATGGTGGTATCACGCATGGTGTTGTTATCTGGTTAGTTTTTGGCGAAATAAATTAGATCAAACAATGCCGTGCGTGTCCATCATATTGATTTAAAATATCATTATCTGGGGATTCCTCAGGTGCGGGCGTTATACGCCAAGGAAAATTCATGCGTAAACTTATAGTTATAATAATTTTATTGTTTCCCTTTTGTTCGTTAGCTCAAAATACATCAACTCATACTCATACACCTAAAGGCGGTGTACTGCCACAAACAGGCCCAGTTATAGTTAAAAGTATAGAATTACTAACACATGAAAGTGTGATAGGCAAAAACCTAACGATTAAAACATTAAGTGGCTTTATCAAAGAACTGGAGGCCGCAGTAAAAAACAGTTATAAGTCACCTGCGCAAGGTGAATTACTTCTGCAAATTGAAATAAAAAGTTCAGAGCGTTTCGCTACAACATTAAAATATCAAGGTAATTTTCCCTCTGAATTCCTTCAAAAAATTTATGATAATGTTGCTCAGATAAGTTCTATCAACACAAAAAAAGAAAATGTAAAATTTCAGATACATTATGTTATTGGTGTGTAACGGGTCATTAAGGTTATGGGGCTGCTAACAGCTTGTTCGGTTTCGCTTCCATTACAATTTTAGCAAGCTACTATTAGCCGCTTATTGGAGCGATATAACATGGAGAATGTATGAGAAAAATCCAAAAAATAGGTGTTTACTTTCAAATGCTTATTTTGTCAGCTGTTGTAGCTGGCATTTATGGCGTGCTGCACGACCAAATAAGTTATACATTTTCAGAAGAGTACTTTACCCAATTCAAGTTTAAGCAATTCGGCATCCCCTGGGCGTATGAAGCACCACGTTTGGGGGCTGCTTATGTGGGCGCCTTAGCCACATGGTGGATGGGTATTTTAGTTTCTATTGTCTTAGGCTTTTTCGGCTTCATGTTCCATTCACCGAGGCAAATGGTAAGAAGTCTAAGCAAATCATTTTTAGTTGTAATAGTTGTAGCTCTTTTAACTGGTTTTGCTGGTCTTGCATTAGGTTACTATCAGGTCAACGAACAAACAGTATCACAATACATACAATGGATAAGGCCAGGCGTATCTGATCCAGTACAATTTGTTCGTGTAGGTTTTATGCACAATGCCAGTTATTTAGGTGGCTTAACAGGCTTACTGTCAGGCATTGTTTATCTAGTTATTAGCAAGCTACGTTATAACAAGTTAAACCTGCAGTACGCGCAAAAAACGCGCGTCTCCGCTTAAGGCGTTATATGTCTAAGGAAAACTGAGTGAATAACCAGCCATGGGTAAAAATATACGACGATGAAGCATGGGACGATGCTATTGTTGGAAATCGAGAGGGACTCCTTGCCTTAAAACAAGCCATCGATGATGCTCTAGAAACTGAATGTGTAGAGGTAGCTGACAGGTTTAAAAGTGACTTCGGCGTTGTTGCTTTTACCGAACAAAACTGGGAGCAAACTGAACCTACTGAAGTAGAAGGCATATGGGGTTTTATTGTTCCCTTTATTGTATTTCTCTGGGGTGTAGTTTTACCTCTGTATGCTATTTACAAACTAGCATTTGAGTAAATCGGCATATAACAAACGCTTTAACCACAAAGGACGCAAAACAGCAGGCTTGCGCTCCTTCGTCGCTAATTTTAGCCTGCCATTTTGCGCCGGTTAAGCAAGGCGCTAACCATTTAGTTATGAAATTTAGAATCTTAACGTTAATTTTTGTCTTATTAGCATCTACTAAATTGATTGGTTGTTCTGGAGAAACACGTATTGCTTCGCCAGATGAAAATCGTGAGGCCTCCGTTCGGAGTGACTCAGGAATATTAGTTCTTTCAATACTGGATGCAGGTGGCGAAAATTTATATACGGTTAATACTGGGGCTAGTGATTTCCAACGTTGGTCTATCGAGTGGTTAAATAATTCAGAATTACTATTAAGAAGTAGCGATACAGGGCCAGTAATTTTCGTAAATCAACCCGATGGTTCATGGGGAAAAGTAAACCCATTGAAAAAATTATCCCCTGATGGGCTAGAAGTTATTTACGCATATTGGAACAATTACAAAGAAAAAACACTGAGTCTCAGTATCTTGCAAGCTCATGGCGATGCAAAGGCGGCTTTTATTGTTAAGCAAAAAATTGAAACTCAGATCGTAGTCTTGGATTTAGTAAATTGCGCACAGTGGCAAGGAAATAATAATTTTATCATTAAGACAGGTAACGATGAGCGTATATTTACAAAAGATCAGGATGGCATTTGGGTCGAAAAAATGGTTCAAAACTTGCGTAAAAAGAAACCTTTGGTTTAGTAATTTCTTATAACATGCGGTTTTAAAATTACATTGGTATAAGCATTTAATCAGTTGCATGTGCTTGTTATCAAAACGCTGGGGTGCAGCTATTTAGACACCCTGCGATACTTTGACGCTTACACAGGCCCTGTTGACCATCTAGATAGGCATGGGATCAGCACCACAAATCAGGCGCGCATGAAAGCGGTAAATAGCAAGTCGGTCGCTATACATCAGGGTTGCCAAGCAGTCGGTCGATACGTTTAATGTTGTGTTTTGCAGCGACAGGGCCCTTCCTATTTCGGCCCGACTTTGTAATTGAGAGTTGATT
>NZ_PNCJ01000006.1 GCF_005887115.1 Pseudoalteromonas rubra
CCATTCCTAAAGCCAGCTTCCAAATGTGGCAGGTGCACTTTCAATTGAACCTGCCGCACCATGAAAGGAACAGATAACAATGGATGTTTGTGTTTTTTGGGGTGGCCAAAATCACTAAGCCACGACACTTCCTCCAAGTATGCAGCGGAGCGGAACTATGCCTACTGTTACGCATCCGACTTTGAGGCTTTGTTATATGCCATCAAATAGTCAAAAACCTTATCTGAAATAACTTCTAACTTTGGTTGAGTATTGTCCCCTGCTACATTTGTTACGATGAAAATACCAACATTTTTACTTGGATAAATGGCCAGCCAACTAGATGTGCCCATTGAGCCGCCACTTTGATAGAGCATTATTTCATTTGAATCATCTTTAGTTGTGTACCAATAAAATGCCGAGCCATGACCCGTCCAACTCTCACCCAAAATTTGATGAGAAATGGCCACCTCTGGCTCTGAGGATAATTGGTGTTGCATATAACGCGTGACAGAGTCAACGTCTGAAGTTAATCCTCCACTAGCAAACCAATATGCACTAGCCAAAGGCATTTGATTGCCATTTCCATCTGTACCTACAGTAACTTCACTTACCTCGAAATTTGTACGTCTGAATTTCGTGCCTCGCTCTCCAGACTTACTCGTGATCTTTTCAGAAACCAGCAATTCAAAAGGTTTTTGGTAAACTGATTCCAGAATATATCCAACTAAATTAGTACCAACGCTTGAATATAGATAGTCCTCACCAGGAGTAGAGCCAAGCTTCACTTTTTTAAGATCATCAAAGTAGTCGTCTGTGGAGTATTTTGATATTTTTTCAAAATATCTGCCTTGCTCAATATCTTCGCGACTGACAGCAAAATCTCTTGGGAGCCCACTAGTATGAGTCAAGAGGTGTTGTAATGTTATATATTGGTTAGACAGCTCCAAATTTTTGTATTCGTTACCTTTAAGGTAATGGCGAATATCTTTGTCTAGCTCAACTTTCCCTTCAAGAATAGCCTCAGCAACCACTAGCCCCGTATAAGTTTTGGTTAAAGAGCCAAGTTCATATATTGTTTGGTTGTTAGGCGTATCGCCATTACTTAACGTCCCAAAATGATACTGGTAAGTATTTTCTGCGTTTACAACAGAAATTGATACGGCCTGCCCTACATTTCCATCAATAAATTCTATGAGTTCATGTTTCGTATTTGATTCAAAATTAGTTGCGTCATGATTTTTACAAGAGGCCAGAGCTGCCATTAATGAAATGGCCAATATTATTGATATAGTTTGGGTTATTGATCGGTTCATCGTTTTCCTTTTTAGATCATTGAAATTCTTTTTTAGACGATAAAATTCAATAAAAGGTTTAAATGGAAAATTAACCTAGGCATCAAACGCCTTGCTATTAGGAATTTTTAGTATGAGTCTGGTAGACACCCACTCCAATGGTAGAGTTTGGTAGACACCCACTCCAAAATTTGTCAGCCATACTTCCACCATCTATGCTTGAAATCTGCTCCAAGGATAAGGACGAAGCAAATGCCAGCGGCACGGAAAAGCCAGGTCAGCTTAGTTGACACAAAATACTACCATTGCATCTCGCGCTGTGTAAGGCGTGCCTTTTTATGCGGTGAAGACCCATCAACAGGCCAATCTTATGAACATCGTCGTGAATGGGTTGAAGAAAAATTACTTCTGCTGGCAAGTATTTTCTGCATTGATATTTGCGCTTACGCTGTGATGAGCAATCATACTCACATCGTTCTGTATGTGGACGATAAAAAAGCCAGTCGATTGCATGACAAAGCCATCGTCATACGCTGGCATAAACTGTTTAAGGGAAGCTGGCTAACTCACAAGTTCATTGAAGGTAACGAGCTCACTCCGTCCGAACGCATTCTACTCGACGATATTATCGAGAAATATAGGGAGAGACTTGCGAGCATCAGCTGGTTTATGCGCGTACTGAACGAAGATATAGCCCGCCGTGCGAATAAAGAAGATGGCTGTACAGGTCGGTTCTGGGAAGGTAGGTTTAAGTCCCAGGCATTACTCGATGAAGCGGCACTTGCCGCCTGCATGGCCTACGTTGACCTGAACCCTATCCGGGCTAAAATGGCCACCACACCAGAAACCTCCGAGTTCACCAGTATCAAAAAACGCATTGAACACGCACAGAACGGCAAACAACCAAAGAGCCTTCTACGCTTTGCCGGAAACCCCAGACAAAACATGCCCAAAGGTCTGCCCTTTGAGCTTAAATATTATATTGAACTGGTTGAACTAACAGGCCGATGCATTCGTGCAGACAAGCGAGGTCATATCTGCAATACCCACCCTATCCTCACCAGATTGCAAATAGAGCCTGAAAACTGGCTCAAACTCACCACACGATTCACCAAAGTATTCAACGGTGCAGTTGGCAGGCGCCATGCCTTGACTGAGTTTTGTGGCCACCTGCAAAAAAAGCGACGCCCTAATCTGGCTAATTGTGAGCGATTATTAGGGTAGTATTCTTAATCCTGAGCTCAAGTTATGACTGTCGCACTCTGGCAGCGCTTATCTGTGCCCAAAATACCAAATAACTACTGTTCGAGCTGAAATTCCTCACCCGTGAGTTCCAGCGCTTGTGGTTTATCACTTCTTTACTCAACATAGCACTCGCATTCATTTACTAAGACCCCACAAAAGGAACGCATAACGCTGGGTGTCCGCTTATTTTTGTTGGCGCATTGACGCCGATTTAGGAGCGTACATCTCAACCACCCTCTCCCAAACTCAGACCCCAAATTTAGGACAGCTTTTGATTGGGTGTCCGTGTTATTTTATTAGCAACGAAGGAGCGCAAGTCAAGCGTTTTGCGTCCTTTTGAGTAACTTGTATGGATAATAGACCCATCAAATTTATCTATTTTACCGATTTAGGGTAAAGTGAGGCCCAGGCTTTAGCTGCAACTAAAGCCTTCTTTTACAGTAGTTCGATTGAATGTTGGCTCCTCGATTGAGAGACCGGTAACAAGAATGAACGCTGTAAAAGACTCCAAGCACCACACTCGAATAGTCTACTGGGCCTCGAGCCCGCATTTTGCAAGCATGAGTTAGCTTATATGAATACCAAAACAAATCAAAGCATCAACATTGGTGTCGATACAGGCAAGTTTCAGCTCGATATTTATATACGACCTTTAGATATTCACTTCACGGTCAAAAATGACGAGCAAGGGATCCGTGACGCGATTCAAAAGATAAAGCCATACAAACCTGAACGTATCGTTATTGTGGCCACTGGCAGGCTCGAGATGCCATTCATTCTTGCATGCTCCAAAGCAAGTTTACCGTTCGTTATTGCCAACCCCATTCATGTGAAACGCTTCGCCGGTGCAATCGGCCAACGAGCTAAAACCGATAAACTAGACGCCAAGCTGATTGCACACTACGGCGCAGCAATCAAGCCGCCCCTATCTAAGCTAAAGCCCGAATCTATGCAGCTTATGAGCGATTTGGTCTCAAGAAGAAACCAATTGCTTGTCATGCAGACCATGGAGAAAAACAGGCTACACATTTTGCCCAAAGAGCTGGCGATGACAATAAAACCGATCCTAACCGCCTTCAAAAATCAGATCCAAAAAATTGAAAATAAAATCATCAAACTGATCGAATCATGCCCTGAGTATCAGGCAAAGAACTCTCTATTACAAAGTATGAAAGGGATCGGGAAAATCGCCGCAGCCTCTATCATCAGTAACTTGCCTGAACTCGGTTACATGACCAACAAACAAGCCTCTGCATTGGTTGGTGTCGCGCCAGTTAATCGCGAAAGCGGCCGCTTCAAAGGGATGCGAAAAATACAAGGTGGCCGCCACCAGGTTAGGACTGTTTTATATATGGCTATGATGTCAGCCATCCAATCCAACCCTGTTTTCAAGACGCAATATCAAAAGCTGGTCACATCAGGAAAACCGAAAAAAGTGGCCTTAATTGCCTGTGTTAGAAAGATGGTCGTTACCTTGAACTCGATGCTCAGAGACGGAACAATGTGGGAAGCGCCAATTGCTGAAATTTAGTTATTGACGCCATAGTCTCTTGTTAGTTTTATTTTTCTAATTCTTTCAGTCTTTGCTTATCATCAACTCGTTGAATCATAAAATACCAAAGAATAAAGCCTAATAAAGAAATAAACACCCCACCAAATACTCCATAACTTTGGATCGCGTCTAACTTTATTAGTTTAGAATAATAATATTTAATTTCTTCAGTTTTAGCCTCATGTTTTATGCGAGCAATTTGAAGATCTTTTGTGAACTTGATAATATCAGTAAGTTTGGATTCAAGATGATCCGTTTTAGCCTTTTCATTATTATTCATTTTATTTTCTTCGGCGGCTATCAAGTCTTTAAGAGCTCTTTGCTGTTCTTCAATTCCCTCTAATTCAAGAAATATAATAGATGACTCAATTTTAATCTCCCTCACTTTTTCATATGTTATATGTAGAAGATATTGAGGGATGAACAAGAAGATTAAAAATATCCAAATGCCTGAGATAGATAAAAACTTATATAAATTATCTGTTGGTATACTAGGAAGTTGCATAAATACTCGATATAAAACTGACAGGTTATTAGCGTGAACACCGCTTAAACCCAGTTCCAAAAACCGTACAGATCCACAACTAAATTAATTTATTCATAAATAGAACAATAACCTACCACCTTTATTCCCATCGTTCAAGCCAAAACGGCTCTGTTAAGGGCTAAAGCCGAGCCTCGTTCATAGCGAAACTTAAAAACGCAAACAAAACAAGAAACTTAACCTAATAAACAACCATATTCACTTATACCTGTACAAGCGAACAATACTTAGAAACAACCCCAATCTCCACCCAACAAAAAAGCGCGTATAAACGCGCTTTTTTCAGCCTTCTAATCTGTGAAGATTAAAGTACTTTAACAGGTACCGCTTGCTCTGAACCGAACTTAGTTGTCAGTTCTTCTTCAAGTGGAGTGAACGCAGTCAGGTCGATGCCTTCAACAGCAGCCTGGTACTCGTCCATAGTTGGGAAACGACCCAGAATCGTTGAAAGTACTACCAGTGGCGTAGAGCCAAGTAGTGATTCACCTTTCTTCTCGTTAGAATCCGCTACAACACGGCCCTGGAACAGACGCGTAGAAGTTGCGATAACGGTGTCACCTGGTTCAGCTTTTTCCTGGTTACCCATACACAGGTTACATCCAGGACGTTCAAGATACAGGATGTTTTCGTACTTAGTACGTGCAGCCGTCTTCGGATTTTCATCGTCAAACTCAAAGCCTGCGTACTTAGCCAGTACTTCCCAGTCACCTTCTGCTTTTAGCTCATCAACAATGTTGTATGTTGGTGGCGCAACAACCAGTGGTGCTTTGAACTCGATTGAACCGTTTTGCTTCTCAAGGTTGCGTAGCATCTGTGCGATGATCTGCATGTCGCCTTTGTGCACCATACAAGAACCAACAAAGCCCAGGTCAACTGGCTTACCATCGTAGAAAGACACAGGACGGATCACGTCGTGCGTGTAACGTCTTGATACGTCTTCGTTGTTTACATCCGGGTCGGCAATCATTGGCTCAACGATTTCGTCCAGGTTCACCACAACTTCAGCGTAGTACTTAGCGTTGTCATCTGGTGCCAGTGCTGGTTGCTCACCAGACTTGATACCCGCGATACGCTCGTCCGCAAGATCAATCAGACCCTGAAGCGTTTTCGCTTCGTTGTCCATGCCCTTGTTGATCATGATCTGGATACGGCTCTTAGCCAGCTCGATAGACTTGATCAGCGTTTCGTCGTTAGAGATACAGATTGACGCTTTCGCTTTCATCTCTGCAGTCCAGTCAGTGAAAGTGAACGCCTGGTCAGCCATCAGAGTACCAATGTGTACTTCGATGATACGGCCCTGGAATACGTTTTCACCGCCGAATTGCTTCAGCATTTGTGCCTGAGTAGCGTGTACCACATCACGGAAGTCCATGTGCTTCGCCATTGCGCCTTTGAAGGTTACCTTCACAGACTCTGGAATTGGCATTGCAGATTCACCGGTCGCCAGTGCCAGCGCCACAGTACCTGAGTCGGCACCGAATGCCACACCTTTAGACATACGCGTGTGTGAGTCACCACCGATGATGATTGCGCGGTCATCCACAGTAATGTCGTTCAGTACTTTGTGGATTACGTCGGTCATTGAGTGGTAAATGCCTTTCGGATCACGTGCTGTGATCAGGCCGAACTTGTTCATGAACGCCATCAGCTTAGGAATGTTTGCCTGTGCTTTTGCATCCCAAACAGACGCAGTGTGACAGCCAGACTGATACGCACCGTCAACCAGCGGAGAAATCGTAGAAGCAGCCATAGCTTCCAGTTCCTGCGCAGTCATAGGGCCCGTTGTATCCTGAGAACCAACGATGTTTACTTTAACACGAACGTTTGAACCTGCGTGCAGCGGCGTCTCAGACGCAACACCGATTGCGTTACGGTTAAAGATTTTCTCAACCGCAGTCAGGCCCTGGCCTTCATGCGATACTTCTTTAGAAGGTGCATATACTTCTGGTGCTTCAACACCTAAAGTTTCAGCGGCAAACGTCTGTAGTTTCTTACCGAATACTACCGCGTAAGAACCACCCGCCTTCATGAACTCCACTTTTTGTGGTGTGAATGAAGATGATACGTCAACCAGCTCTTTGTCGCCGTTGTATAGTTTCTTCGCTTTGGTGTCGATTGTCAGCAGCGTGCCAGTCGCAACAGAGTATGCTTCTTCCAGTACCGGGTCGCCATTTGCATCGGTAACCACTTTGCCGTTTTCGTCGGTTTTCTTCACCCAGTTTTTCAGGTCAAGACCAATACCACCGGTTACATCAACAGTCGTCAGGAAGATAGGCGCGATACCATTAGTACCCGCTACAACCGGAGCAATGTTGATGAATGGAACATAAGGGCTTGCCTGGGTACCAGCCCAAAGTGCCACGTTGTTCACACCAGACATACGAGATGAACCCACACCCATTGTGCCTTTTTCAGCAATCAGCATCACTTTTGCATTTGGGTGCTTCTTCTGTAGCTCAACAATCTCTTGCTGCGCTTCAGGGGTGATCATGCATTTACCGTGCAGTTCACGGTCGGCACGTGAGTGTGCCTGGTTACCCGGAGAAAGCAGGTCAGTTGAAATATCACCTTCACCGGCAATATAGGTTACAACTTCAATTTTTTCGTCAATATCAGGCAGCTTAGTAAAGAATTCCGCGTTCGCGTAGCTTTCTAAGATGTCTTTTGCAACGGCATTGCCCGCTTTGAACGCGTCTTCTAAACGTGACGTGTCTTCATCGTACAGGAAAACCTGAGTTTTCAATACGTCGGCCGCTTGCTTAGCAATGGCTTCGTCGTTGCCCAGCGCAAGGTCAAGTAGTACCGCGATAGAAGGACCGCCTTTCATGTGCGAAAGCAGTTCGAATGCAAAGTCAGCCGTGATTTCAGCTACAGTCTCTTCGCCCAGGATAATTTCTTTTAGGAATTGTGCTTTCACACCAGCAGCGCTGGTTGTGCCCGGAAGCGTGTTGTAGATGAAGAAGTTCAGTGAATCTTCACGGTGCTCATGCCCTGTGTCTTTGATTTGGGCAATAATTTCAGATAGCAAGTCAGCGCTATCGATTGGTTTTGGACTCAATCCAAGTTCCGTTTTACGGGTTTGGATTTCTTCCATGTACTCATTATACAAACTCATATAAACCTCGTCAGGCAGTAATACGTGTAGATAGAACCGACCCATTCTACCCTACTTTGCCCTTGCACGTAATCTTTTAACGAAAAAAGCCTGTTTTCGCTCAATTTTTACGCCAATTTAACCACATAGGGCCGCGTCAGGAAGGGTGAAAATTCCGGTGTCACTTAGCCTCAGGGGAAAGGCTTTAAACTCAGGTTGAAAGTGTTAACTTTTAAGATAAAAAAGATGAACAAAATACAGCCAGCTAGGCAGCCTGCTTGCTCCAGGAAGTACAAGCAGCTGGCCGGGCGCAATGAAAGCGCCCGAGACCCGCTGCGATGGATCAGTTGTTGAGCTCAGTGTCGACCGGCTGCTCTTCTAAATCCAGCTCGTCGATGAACTCACCCAGCTGTTGCTCCACTATGGTATTGGCATGGGCAAAGTAGGCAATATGGAACACCGCATCGCCTTCATTGACCAAAGGTAAAGACTGTTGACCGATAATAATGCCGCTGCGTGGTGCCTGGATAGCCACTTCATTGCCACCCAGCGGATTACTGATATAGCCCAGCACCTGCTCTTTATTAACCCGCTCTCCCAGACCCACCATAGCGCGGACAATACCGTCTGTATGGGCACGTACCCAGCTGGTGGAATCCGCAATCACAGGTTCTGGAAGCTTTTTCGAGCGCCTACCTTTAAGTACCTTAAGCCGTCTGAGCACATTTTCAACGCCCTTTAACCCGGCAGCAATTGCCAGCGGGTCAAAGCGCAGTGCCTCACCCGCTTCGTAGGTGATAACGGGGATCCCAAGATTGCTGGCCTCGCTGCGTAACGAGCCGTTGCGCAGCGTTGCGTCGATCACCACGGGTGTACCAAAGGCTTTGGCAATGTCTGCGGTTGCTTCGCACTTCAGATTGGCCCGGATCTGAGGCAAATTTGAGCGATGGATAGCACCCGTATGTAAATCAATGATATGCGTACATTTGCTGGCAACCCGTTTAAAGAACACATTGGCAACACGCGCTGCCAATGAGCCCCGCTCTGAACCCGGAAAGCAGCGGTTCAGATCTCGTCTGTCGGGCAAATAGCGTGACTTATGAATAAAACCAAATACATTCACTACCGGTACAGCAATCAGGGTTCCCCGCAGCGCTTTTGGATCAACTTTCGCTAAAAGCTGGCGCACTATCTCTACGCCATTCAGCTCATCACCATGAATGGCGGCGCAAACCATCACCACAGGGCCTGCCTCTGCGCCATTGACCACTTCAATAGGAATGGTTAATGGAGAATGGGTATAGAGCTTGGCCACTTCCAGCGACAGGGTTTTGCGCTCAGCCACCTCAATGGGTGTATTTAGTAGTGTAAATACCTGGTTTTTTTTAGCCTTTGCCACGCGTTGCGGTCCTCTTACTGGCTGCATTCTTTTCCATAAACTCAATGATCATACCGGCAATGTCCTTTCCGGTTGCTTTTTCTATGCCTTCAAGGCCAGGCGACGAGTTTACTTCCATCACCAGTGGCCCACGTTCTGAGCGCAGCAGGTCAACACCGGCTACATTCAGGCCCATTGCTTTAGCCGCAGCAACAGCAGTTTTGCGCTCTTCCGGGGTAATGCGGATCAGGCTGGCACTGCCGCCGCGATGTAGGTTAGAGCGAAACTCACCTTCCTGCGCCTGGCGTTTCATCGCAGCTATCACCTTATCCCCAATCACAAAGCAGCGAATGTCCGCGCCGCCGGCTTCTTTAATGTATTCCTGCACCATGATGTTGGCTTTCAGGCCCATAAAGGCCTCAATCACACTTTCTGCCGCTTTACGTGTTTCCGCAAGGACTACACCAATGCCCTGGGTGCCTTCGAGCAGTTTGATCACCACAGGTGCTCCGCCAACCATATCTAGCAAGTCTTTCACATCATCAGGTTTGTTAGCAAAGCCAGTGATTGGCATGCCAACCCCTTTGCGGGATAACAGCTGCAATGAGCGCAGCTTGTCACGCGAGCGGGTAATGGCCACCGACTCGTTTAACGGATAAATGCCCATCATTTCAAACTGACGTAACACGGCACAACCATAAAACGTGACCGAGGCACCAATTCTTGGCACCACGGCATCAACATCCACTATTTTATCGCCTTTAAAGTGAATTTCTGGCTCATTAGAGTTGATGTTCATATAGCAGCGCAGCACATCCAGCACCACAGGCTCATGGCCGCGCTCCTTTGCCGCTTCTATCAAACGACGGGTCGAGTAAAGGTTTTTGTTCCGGGATAGAATGGCGATTTTCATGTTAATTCCTTGCTTCAATTCTTTTTTTAGTCAAATAAGAGGCTGCGGGGTCTACACAGATCCGCCCCTCCATGGCTGTACGCCCCAGTAACATTCTAAATTTCATGTTATCCCGGTTGGTCAGCGTGATCTCAATGGGCCAGCGCTCAGTGCCAATATGCAATGTCGATTGGATCACATAGCGAGATTCCTGATGGCCGCCCGAGTCTGTTACCGTGCGCACGTCGAGCACTGGCGCTTCACAGACCACTTCATAGTCGGTGTCTTTTTGTTTGGGATGCATCCAAAAACGGACCCAGGATGCGCCTTCTTTTTCAAACTCTTCTACTTTGAAGGCATGCAAACAAGAAGTTCGGGCGCCGGTATCCACCTTAGCTTTGATCCTGTCTATACCCAGCTCAGGCAACGACAGCCATTCGCGCCATCCAACCTGTATTAAAGTCGACATTTTTGTGCTCCTTAAAAAAGCGCTTTATACCTTGCTCTTAAACAATAGACTAACAAAATTTATTTATCCAAAGCAGCAAAGCTATTGATTGAAAAAATAAAATTTTGATCCACTGTAGCGAAGGCGTGGTGACTAAGCCAGCAAGCCCGACTCTGATTGATACTTTGTAATCTTTTGACTGTCATTTAATACAATGTTACTAAATAAACATAAAAATTTGAGCTGTTATAATTTATAACGAATTCGAATTTCGGATAGAATTATCCACCTTTAGTATTGCCATCCTTTTCGTGGGCCAGACAAAAAAAGCCCGTACAGAAATCAACATATAATCAGGAATGACCATGTTAAGACCGAGTACTCTGGCAGCCAGCATCAGCTTGGTGCTGGGCGCCGCCGCTTCGTTTCACACTAGCGCAGAACAAAGCCAGGCACCTAAGGCCAGTAACACCACAGAAGTGATTGAAATCACAGGTACCCGACGCAGCCTGCGCAGCGTTGCTGAAAGCACGGTACCGGTCGATGTTATCAGCCTGGACGAAATCACCAGTTCAGGTCAGCTTGAACTCAGCCAGGTTTTGACAACGCTGGTACCAAGCTTCAACTTTCCGAACTCGCAGCTGGCCGACGGCACCGATCATGCACGCCCGGCAGTATTGCGCGGACTGGCGCCCGACCATACTTTAGTGCTTATCAATGGTAAGCGCCGCCATGCCAGTGCCCTGCTGAACCTGAATGGCACGGTTGGTCGTGGCTCAACAGCGGTTGACTTGAACACCATCCCGACCGCGGCTATCAAGCGCATAGAAGTATTACGTGATGGCGCGGCAGCGCAATACGGCTCAGACGCCATTGCCGGTGTGATCAACATTGTGCTGAACGATGCCGATGAAGGCGGCAACCTGTCGGTCACTTATGGTGAGTACGACACGCAAATGGCGGGTTCTGCACAGCTGTTGCGTACCTATGAAGATGCCGAGGGTAACCTGGCGTTTGACAAAGGCGCAGATCGCGAACTGAACGATGGCGGCACCACGACTGTTAGCGGCAATATCGGCTTTGAGCTTGGCGACAAGGGCTTTATCAACGTGGCTGCTGAGCTGCGTAACAAGCAACCGACCAACCGCTCAGGCATCGATGAGCGCGAGCAGTATGCCCGTGATGAAAACGGCAAGCTGGACCCTCGTGAGTTTACCGCAGAGCGTTATAATCACAGATTTGGTAAGGCCGACATTGAAGACTTTGCGCTGTTTTACAACGCAGGCTACGCACTGGCCTCAGACTTAGATTTGTACTCATTCGGCAGCTTCTCAAGCCGCGACGGCAACTCAGGCGGTTTCTTCCGTCGTCCTCAGGATGGCCGTAATATCCCCGAAGTTTACCCGGATGGCTTTTTACCGCAAATAGACACCGAAGTGCGCGACTACAGCTTTGCTGTGGGTGCCAAAGGGGATGCCGGTGACTGGCAGTACGATGTCAGCACCAATTATGGCCTGAACGACTTTGGTTTTGGTGTATCGAACAGTCTGAATACCTCTATGGGTGCAAGCAGCCCGACTGAGTTCGATAACGGCGCTCTGGTTTACAGTCAGTTGCTGGTCAATGCAGAAGCCAAAACAGAACTGGACTTAGGACTGTACGACAGCGTGTTTGTTACGCTGGGCAGTGAATACCGCCGCGAGACTTATGAAATCCAGGCGGGCGAACTGGCGTCTTATCAGACGGTATTAGATGCGAACGGTCAGCCAGTTGCTGCCGGTGGCGCGCAGGTATTAGCTGGATTCTCGCCGGAAAGCGCGGTGGATGAGTCGCGCCACAATGTCGCGTTGTTTGCTGAGTTTGATACTTACCTGAACACCGACTGGAACCTGGTATTGGCGGCCCGCTATGAAGATTACAGCGATTTTGGTTCAACCCTGACCGGTAAGCTTGCAACCCGCTATGTAGTGAACGACCAGCTGTCGCTGCGCGGTGCACTGAGCACAGGCTTCCGCGCGCCTTCTCTGGCTCAGACTTCATATAAGTCGATTGCTACCGTATTTGAAGACGGCGTGCCGAATGAAGTTGGTCTGTATCCGGTCGACACCCCTGCGGCAGCGGCACTGGGTGCCAAGCCACTGGAAGCCGAAGAGTCTGTTAACCTGACAGCCGGATTCATTTATACGCAAGATGCTTTCAGCCTGACACTGGATGCGTATCGCATTGATATTGACGACCGCATTGTGATGTCTGAAAACCTCAGCGGCGACGCGGTTGAGCAGATCCTGCAACAGGCCGGCGAATTTAATGTACAGCGTGTTCGTTACTTTACCAATGCGATTGACTCGCGCACTCAGGGTGTAGACATTGTTGCAACCTATCGCTTTGATTTGGCGGACTATGGCGACTTAAACCTCAGTGCTGCCCTGAACCTCAACGATACCGAGGTGACAAATGTCAAAGCCAATCCGGCTGAGCTGGCTGCGCTTGGCGAAAGCTACCAGTACTTTGCTCGTCGTGAAATTGAACGCTTTGAGTCAGGTACACCGGATAACAAATGGAACCTGGTGGCAAATTGGCAACGTGAACAATGGCAGGTCATGGTCAAAGCAACCCGCTACGGTGAAGTAACCGATCCTTCCAGCACGGTAGAGAAAGACGAAGTACTGGCAGCCAAATGGATCACCGACCTGGAAGTGGCTTACAAAGTGAATGAACAATGGCGTATCGCGCTTGGCGCGAATAACCTGTTTGATCAGTATCCTCAGGATACCGTCAGCAACATTGGTTTCAGTAATTTTAACCAGATCTTCCCTTACTCTGCGTTTTCTGCTTACAGCACAGATGGCCGCTTTGTGTACGGTAAGGTGTCGTTTAACTTCTAATTTCGTACCGAACTCCTCAGCAGCTGCAAGCTCAGCTGCTGGGGTATACACTTGTCAATTTAACCCCTCATTGTCCTTCTCTGCATGTTATACCCTGAGAATTTAACAGTTCATACCTGCGTTAGGCTCCACTCAAAAAGTTGCTCTTTAACCTGAAGATTACTTGATTGACACAACCAAGAAAAAAACAAAATACTAACATCTTTAACACAAAAGGAGTTAGTACATGTTTACAAAAAAACACATATCTTCATTGTGCCTGGTATCTGCGTCTGTCTTATGGACGAGTGCTTCGGCAGCCAATACTCAACCTGATAACCTGCTATACCCTACCATCTCGGTATCTACCGAAGAAATTTCACCTAGCAACGTTGAAGGCCCGATTACAGTCAATGGCGGTGCCTGGGCAAGCAGTGGGTATGGACCAACATTAAGGAATACGGGCCTATATTACACGCTGGACCTTCCCGTTGTTGGTTCTGTGCCTTTTGGCTCAAAGATTACGTCTGTGAATTATTCGTGGAGCTATTCATATGTACCACCAGGTATGTTGGTATACCTGTGCCTTAATTCAACGAATAACTGTGTCAACGTCAGTGCCAGCAAATCAGGCCGACTCACTAACTTCAATGATCAGGCTGCTAATAAGAAATTTATCTTCGCATTTGGTGTCCGTGGCAATGGCAGCGTGCTGTCACCAGCTGCTTACGGTCAGCGTAGTCAAGTTATCGTCAATTATAATTAGCAATAAGCGATAGGCCTTCGAAAGAAGGCCTATAAACATCACGCATACTCATTAACACTTAACATGCCGGCTTTTGCCTGATAGTCCATAGGCAGCGTTTTATTAAACGCAATCATTTCGTTATAAATATCAGCATCAGAGGCGCCCTCACCTTTCATTCGATTGAACAATGCAATACGTTGCTCTGTTACTTTCGCAGCAATTCGGTCAAACTCGACAGACTGATCGGCCCACTTTTTGTGTGCAACGGGATCAGTCAATGGTGGCGCCTCGTCGAGGTTTACCGTCATTTTGTTAGGGATAAAAGTGATTGCTTCTGCCATTTCTCTTGCAAATACAGGGTCAGATTCAACGTCATCCCGAAAAGAATCCCATGTATGCTTCACGCCCGTGGAGCTGGCTTGTATAGATTGGTTACTTACATCAGCTACCGTGTTGGTAGTCTTTACGGAAGCATACTGCGAGACTGGGCTCACTGCGCTCTGGACCGAGGTGTTTAAAATCATAATTCGTCTCCTTGTGAATGTTTTGTTACTTAAGCAAAACCTACGCCACTTCTAAATACCCTTTAAATTTAGAGAATTACCCAGACACATTGCCCGTAGTTGCAATGAGATGCCGCATTATGGCGTCAAATTGCCGCACTAAACCTATCACTGATTGCCTTTGCGCAATATGTACAATACTCGTGTTTGTTGTAACAACCTCCTTACACGCTCTGATAAAGCAAAAAGCCCACGACTGCGGGCTTTTTGCTTCACCAATAGAACTTTATCTGATCACGTGCCATTGTGTCTGACGACCTGCCAGATACCAGACCTGCTTACCATCAAATACCGCATCTTGCTCCAGCTTGATTTGGATCCATTGGTTATCCCACTCCGGAAGCTGCGTCTTTATGTTGCCCTCAATGGCATAGACTGTATTTGGGTGCAGCTTCCAGTCTCCCTGTACCGGTGTGGGCCCCTGATTGTCCCACATACCTATGGTTGGCCCTGGCGCATGGCCGACAAAGCCTAGTGGGTGGGTATAAGTGCTACTGACAATCCCGGCGGCTTTACTTTGTTTAATGGTATTGGCCAGGATCTCATTGCCCGTTAACCCTGATTTAAAGTTACTGGTTAAGATATCCTGCCAGCGATTTCCGGTCACCATAGCCTGTTTGAGGCCTTCAGGTACATCCTCCTCATGTAGCTTGAGCACGTACCCCATTTCTTGTGTATCCGTGCACTGATTCAGATAACAAATCCCTACATCTGTATGAATAATATCTCCGGGCAAAATAGTGCGATTGTATTCACCTATAAAGACGTCTTCTTTGCTGGTTTTATCACCCTGGCGTTGAATATTCACGTACGGCTGAAACCAGGGTCTGAGTTGTAGTTCTTCAAAGCGTTCACGTAAATACCATTCAACATCTTTAGTGGTGGTCACCCCTGGTGTGATCACCTTATTGGAAAATGCTTCTGCAATCACACGACGTGCCAGAGTCACCACTTGAGGATATACGTTCAGTTCTTTTTGGCTGCGCGTTTCCAGCCATCGGATCACCAGATCCTCAGCGCTCACCAGTCGCTCCTGGTATTTCCTCGGTAATACACTCAAAAGTTGCTTATGTAATCCAACACTCAGGCCATCGGCCAGTGCCCAATTTTCACTCACATTGATGCCGATCCGCTTCGGGTCTCGCTCAGCAATCACCTCAGCCAGGCGCTGCCACTGCTGAGCTTTTGTGCCCCCTTTCCATACCGTGGGATATAGGTCGCCAATGGGATAACGACTCACGCTAAAGCGTTCGATACTGCCATCAGATTGCTTTGAGAACACCAGCAAGGTAGTGCGACGTGCCGCAAAAGTAGGCTGCGGAACCAGTGTATAAAACAGCTTGTCTTCGCCATATTCGCGGTTGATGACCAGCCACATATCCAGGTCCGCCTCACGCATCAGCTCCGGCAGCAAATTATCCAGTCTGTCTAATACCATGTCATTTATCGGCTGAACACGTTCTCTGAATGACAGCACATCGGGTAAGGCTGTTATTTGCCTGCCTTGTGAATATTCCTTCGCTAATGATTGTGCACTGATCCCACACAAAATCAGTAATAAACCAAAAAGTCTTTGCATAATTGCCCTGCTATTTATTGAGTTTCTATTAAGTTATGTTCGGCTACGCCGGGTCAAAACCTGTTCATTAGTCAGCGATTAACAATCATATTGCAGAGCTTATAGGTCAGCAATCCATTCGGGATGAGTGTCATATCGAAAGAAAACGACACAATGACTGGTATTTAGGCAGACGCAAAAATTCACAGGAAAATTGACAAGACAATGGGAGAAATTACCAGCAAGTTTGCCATACTGGTTGTGTATCTGTCTGTACACAAAGCAATAGTTAGTATATTACGCATGTACTGAGCCCAAATATCATGACAAAAAACAAGATATTCAGGCTCAGTGCGCTCAGTTAATTGGTCTCGCGCAATATTTGTAGGTTGTCAGTCACTCCCCTGGCCATAGGGACCAGAAAGATTTGTGCTTCTTTTAGGCGCTGAGTTGGCACACCAAGAATGTACTGATCGCCAAATTGATACATTTTCTCTGACTCATAGCGCGTTGTCTGACGCCAGAACACCTCGCCTTTCTCATTATAACCATCAATTTGTAAGATTATCTCAGGTCTTAGCTCAATATAATTGGCGCTAACCGATTGTGCACCAACCGCTAAGTCTGAGCGCTCGGTATAGTAGATGGTCACGAACAGGTTAAGGTAAGGCCCTTCGAGCAGCGGATAGTCATATTCAACACTGACCAGCTCGTTATTATCGCCGTATTGCATGCTCACCTCTGACTCTGTGACTGGATTCAACGGCAACGCAGCACGTTGGCGAATACCATTCACTAAGGTCGTCTCAAACGTATGCAATTGCTCTGTCAATGCCTGCCTCTGAACCGGATCAAACACGTCCAGAATTTCCTGAACCCCTTTAATCACTTTGGTAAACTCGGCATACTCACCTGACAAGTTTTGTTCCGGATCTCTGATAGGCGCAAACTCGACCTGCAGTGTACGTATATTGATTTTTCCCTGATAGTCATGTGTCAACGGTTTACTGGCGCAGCCCGCAACCAGAATCACAAAACCAAGCAAGAGGTGATGTGCTAGTGATTTCATATTGCTCTCATTATTTTTTGCTCCCTATTGTGGGCGTTTTCATATCTTCGGCGCCTCAGTAATTGGAGGTCGCCTGCGTTTTTCAAGGACTTATTCGAACCTGAAAGGCCATATTTGGCAATAATAACCTAATGGCAACAACCAACACTAGCGTATCATTGAATAACACTAGGGATACTACACTTAAGCAGCAGTAATATGTCAGCAGTCAATTCAGGCGACCTGCGACGTTTAATATGACAGGAAAACGACAAGACAGAGATCAAGTGACATTGACTTTATTGCCTCCGGGCAACAAAAATATCACCGTACTCACTGTGTTCAATATGCATATATACCCTACGATTGTCACCCATATGGACGATGATGTAGATATGGTGCTCTTTGTCCCCACTCTCTTGATGAAAGGTGTTTACGAGGAGGGAATTTTCACATGTCCAGGTCCCGGTTCTGCGCTCAACTTCACCGCCTCCCTCATACACCAGCTTAGTTGAGAAAGTGTTGTCAGGCATGTACTGAGAGTCCCAGTAGTAACCATCTTCATCAGCACGGGCACGAAAATTCCCGGTCCAGTTGCCCACCATTCCCTCGCACAAATCTGTGGTTTTTTCAGGCATATTTCTGAGCATAGTGTTAAGCTCCAAAAGAAATTCATCTCTTGATTCTCTTATCTTGTTTTCCTCGAGCGTGAAAACAAAATACACCATAGAAACAAAAGCAATGGCAAAGCCTACTCCAAACCCGACTCCCCAATATAAAACCTTTTTAATCATCTAAGACCTCAATAAAGCTAAACAGTAATATGCGCGCAGAGCAAACATAACATACTCAACATCAGGGTGTGATGTTAGATAACACTTTATGCTTTTTGGTCCTATATAAACGACGAAGCCCGCTTAAACGCGGGCCACGTGTCGCCACTCACAAAACTGAGCACTTATTAACTTACCAGTAACTCATCATGCTGATTAAAGAGAGTTGAAGCCTCAAGTTGCTGTCCTTTGACGATACTGAAATGCCTGCCACCAAAACGCACCCGGCCTCGCTTACGCTCAATAAGCGACTCTGCCATTGACTTGTCTTTCATCCGGTCGACAAACTGCTTACGGGCGCGATGGATTTGAATATTAATGTGGCTTTCGGTCAGGCCCAAGTCACGCGACAACTGCTTCACAGAGACCCAGCCTTGTGATGCATCATCGACCTGATGCTGCATATCTTTTACTTTGTACCTCGCCAACAGTGCGGTCAGGTAATGGTGTGTCCGGGTTTCAAAATCGACTTCTTCCTGAGCCTGCTTCACCTGTAACTCGGCGTATTCCTCATCCTGGCTCAATGTAAAATGATACTCAAGATCGCCGGGATCTGTATCTGTGACCTCTGCCGTGCACTCCTGCTGACTTGCCCGCGTCTGGATCAGGCTCCATACCTGTTGCGCAAAACGCAGTTGCTCACCATCAGTGATACTCACCGGATGTTCAGAGCCAACTTCCTCGTAACACCAGGTTTGTTCAGCATTATTAAAATACACTATTAGCTCAGGGTCCGATTCACTTGGCAACAGGTGATAATTTTCCAACTGGATCACAGGTACCTGCCCATCGACAAGTTCATCGTGACTATAAGGCACCAGTAAGTCCTCTGGTGGAGCCAGATCCGTTACACTAAAGCTATGACTGCTTGAATCTGAAAAGCGAATTTCATCATTCACATTTAAAGCAACATCCTGGTTATAGGGTACTCGTGCGTCATTCAGCCAGGTGCCGTTACGGCTCAAATCACGTAAATACCAGTACCCTTGTTGCCATTCAATAACGGCATGAATACGGGAAATGGCCAGTTCGTCAAAGCAACTGTCCACTGAGTGCTTCAGTCGCCCAAATCGATGGAAAGACTTTAAATACAAATATTTAGATTGCTGTTTATGTTTTAACGTGGCCATGTTCGCTCCTCGATAACTGCTTCGGGTTGTCGCGATAACACATCAATCGCTCTGACCCGGAAAACTGTTCCTCAATAATCTTAACACCGTTTCGCGAAAACACCGATTTCACCACATTACACCAAAATATTGCTTTAACTGAAACAATCTCATCCGACCAACTCGTCTGATAGACTGGCATTTGATTTGCTTAACCGTTACTATTGCTATTCGGTACATGTCGTTCTTTTTGCACGTCATTTATCCGGCGATACATATGCCTTCAAGGCGTTGCAACTCGTAAGGTACAAGATAAAAAATAACATGGATAAATCGCAGCCGTCAGCTAACTCAGCGCAGCCTAATGGGGGATCCCCCACTTCTCAGCAGATGAATTTGCCTGAACACTATCATGTTATAAAAGTGTTAGGTGAAGGCGGAATGGGCGAAGTTCTGTTGGCACAAGATATCCGGCTAAATCGAAAAGTGGCAATAAAGCGCCTCAAAACACAGGCTGCAGGCACCGACGTCTCTCTCGCGGTCGCTGAGGCTCAAATTCTTGCCAGATTAAATCACACACACATAGTTCAGCTTTACGACATAATAACAACCCCAGATCAGGTTTATCTGGTCATGGAATATGTCGATGGCACCACGTTGTTTTATCACCAAAAAACTCAGATACTGAGCCTGGAGCAAACACTAACCTTGCTGATCCAGGTTGCTAATGGCATTGCAGCCGCTCATCAGTGTGGCGTGATACATTGTGACCTAAAACCCGCCAATATCTTGCTGGATAAGGATCAGCAGATAAAAATTACCGACTTTGGTATCGCCCGCATCACACACACATCCGAGACTGCAACTCACGCTGACACAACACAAAGTCACGCCAGTATGACCGCCACCTCGCCCGAGCAGCTTAAAGGCGAAGCTCTTTCACCTCAGTCGGATCTATTTGCTTTTGGTGTCCTTGCTTACGAATTGATAAGCGCTCGTCACCCTTTTGGTAAGACTCAGTTGCGTGAGCGTATATTACAAGGTAAACATGACGATGCCGCGGAGATCTTGCCCGCTTTACCTGAACCACTGATTCACCTGTTAAACCAGCTGCTGTCGGTTGACCCTGAAAAACGCCCGGCCAATGCCAGACAAGTGGCGAAACGACTTGAGCAAATTCTGATAGCTATCACGCAAAACGCTATCCTGGATCAGGAAACCGTGCCTTTTGAACCTGATGTGTCTGCACCAGATACCCCACAGCCACGTCATACGCGCCCAAAGAACCGCGCTAAATACCTCGCTATAATCGCTTGTTCCCTGGTGTTTATAACCGTATTTGTCGCCTGGCTGTTTCACCAGCCCCCGCAAGAAAAGCGATATGTGTTGGTCCTTAAGCCTCAACTCACTCTGACAAAACAGCTCAGTGACGAGCAAACTAAGAGCACCCTTGCCAGCGTCGATCACGCGCTGCGTCAGCTTATCATTGACGGAAAGCATACTGAATTGATTGCTCACCGCCCGGAGGCGGAACACTCTTTGCGCCAGCTGGCAACAACGACGGGGGCAACAGACATAATCAGTACTGAGCTTACCTGCAGTGAACATAGCTGTGAAACGGTCGTAAAAAGGCTGGGAGGCGAGAAGTGGACCGTTCAGCAGCAGATCAGCTGGCCGATGGCCCTCACCAGTGAAATAGAGAACTTTTATTCCACCCAAGTGCAGGCTGTCAAACTGTTTCCAGATCTAACGCCAAACAGTTTGCCTCTCGAAACCGTCAGGCAACAAGATTACCTGAGTTATCTGCAAATTTACCAGGATGTGTCTAACCAGGGTGCTTATAACCTGAGTAATCTGGACAAGTTGCGGCAGGTGCTGACAAATTCCCCTTACCTGTTTGCGGCCTATGGACTATATAGTGACATAAGCTTAACGGTATACGATCAGACCAAAAGAGAAGAATTACTAACACAACTGCGCGCTACTTTGAGAAATGCACCCGCACGTTACAAGCAAAAAGCCATTTTTAACAAAGAGATGATGTTACTTGCTCTGACCAGCCATGATGAGGCCCTGTTCGAAACACACCTCGCGCTCGCCCGGGCACGACATTTCAGTGTTTACGACATAGAAGTCATCCTGTCAAAACGAGCCAAACAGCAAGGTGATCTTAAAGCGGCAATTACACACCTTCATGAAGCTATGGCACTCAGAAAAAACACTTCTATCATGTTCAACCTTGCGAATACCTACTATCAGAATGGTCAATTTGAGCAGGCATGGCATTACCTTGATGAAGTACTCAGGCTGGATCCAGATGATTACTTAGCAAATCAGCTACTCGCAGACATTCACCTTACTGAGGGTAGAGTTTCAGCTGCCATTGAACGCTACAAAAAGGTAATCTCTGTAGATGCTCAACCATTCGATATAAACGCACTCGTGCTGTCTTATATGCTTGACGGGCAATTCTCAGAGGCATTATCCGCGGCTAAACCTCTCACGCAAATAGAGAACAATTCTTTGTTTTTGCTTAATCTGGCTGACATTGAAAAGCTCAACGGCAATATGGAAAAAGCAGCATATTTTTATGAGCAGGTGATAGAGAAAAACAAAGCATCTGATGATTTTTATGACCTACTTGATGTTGCTCAGGCTCATGCCCAGCTCAGCAACCATGAGCAGGCCGTGACCGTGCTCAACCAGGCCATAAAACAGTCACCCGACAATCGTGAGTACGCATTTACAGCAGCCCTTGTATACACGCAGGTGGGTGAACTTACTTCCGCAATGGTGAACGTAAAATCGGCACTGGAACTTGGCTATGGCGCGGTCTGGTTTAATTTGCCGTGGTTTGAAGCGCTTTGCCAGCGAGATGAGTTTAAGCAGATTATATCAAGCTACCAAAAAGCCACGCTTTGTCAGAAGCGTCAACCCAAAAGCTGACGCTCTGTTATCATACAACTGGTGATTATGCTGGCTTATCACGTCGTACACCAAGACGCGGGTCTTGAGAGTAGAAAATTTCGTTAAGCGCGCCTGCTGAATTGTTTAGTCTGACAGCAACAAATCTGAAGTCGATTTCGTCAAATTTGCCTGCTGTTGATGCCACACCACTTAGCACATTCTTGATGGTCAAGACCAGTGTTTTACCTTGATTCTCAATATCAGTTGTCAGCTGATAATCCTGCGAATCCTGCTCACACGATAAAGAAATACCGCTTTGCCAGAAGCGCCAGTCACTATCTGCACAATCTTCCATCTCTACAATGAACACGGCCTGCTGCTTCGAGATTAGGGCACGACGCGCATTTTCAGAAATGCCCGGTATATCGCCCAGATTAAACACAACATTAAGTTGAGCACCTTGAGGGACCGGCGTGTATTCGCCACTTGCTCTATCGTAATACTGCAATCCCCAATCATCACTTGTTGTTGTCGGGCTGAGTCGGAATAAATAGTTTTCGCTACTTAGGTCAAAGCTTAGAACATCATTTTGCATTTTAGTCACTCCTTATTGGTTATTGCGCTCAACAAGCTTACTCTGAGTCTTTCAAAAACACCAATAAAATCCGACAATTATTAGTGCAAATGACGCAATTGTTATTCTCTGCCATACAGCAAGTGTCATGTAATGTCGGTGTAATGGTTACCAGCAGCAAATCTCTTCATAGTATCGGTCAGTCCAGTTGAAAGATTAAGTTGTCACAATGGCTTTTGAACATAAAAAATGCTCTGGTGTTTCTCAAAAAGCAATCTATATTACGGGTGCCCAGGTAAGACCTGATGGCTTGGATGGCGCTAAACTCACCGCCATTGGTGGTGTACAAGCCTTTCAGGCACATCTGGATACGACACGGAAAAATTACCCTGAAACAAAGCTGTTATTAAGCCTGTCTCCCGATGACAGCGGCCTGCGCTGTCTAAGTCAGGATATCAATGGTAGACAGGTATTCTGTCAAAGCGTGGTTGACTTTTTGCAACAATACCAACTTGACGGGCTGAATCTGGATGGCGCGTTTTACCAAGCTCAACTTGAAACTCAAGCGATCAGTGGGAGTGCCCATTTTCAAAATATTGTCGCCATCTCACCTCACGATTTTGATGCACTCTTTTTGGGTTTAAAATACCAGTTTGACCAAGCAGCAAAACATAACGGGCAAACCTACTTGCTGACGCAAATCTCAAATAGCACCGGGCCCTTGCTAAATCACAGTTACCCGGGGGAACTGGCACCGAGCAGCAACATGACAGGAGAGATGCTTGCATCAACAGAACGTTCATCAGACCTTACCTGCCTGAGCGATGAGGAAGCTGCATCCTTGAGTGGTGGCTCAGCCGTAAATGGTCTGCGCGGTATCGTAAAGTATCACGACACACCACTGACCAGCGAGCAGGAACGTGATTACTTCAGATACAGTCGATAATTAGAAGGTAGATAATTGCCTGTGCAGGTGTAGGTTGTTAGCTTGACTCTGCAAGCGCGCACAACGCATTCAAAGCAGCCTGTGCATGTTCGTTTTTGACAAAAAGATGGTCATGATAAAAAGCGGCGACCACATTTGCACTAATCCCCTGCTCGGTCAGGCACTGGGCTACAGCTGCCGTCAGCCCAACCGCATCCAGGCTGGAATGTACACTTAAAGTTATCTGACAAAAAGGCCCTTCAAATTCGAGCCCATAAGACTGTGCAGCCGCTTTTTCGACTATCAGGGTAAGCCCTTCTTGCTCCTGAAACGTTGCAAGCGGATGAAGTGGTGCATACTCTTCAAGACTCCCTGATACGCTACAAAAGACATATTCTTCTGGGTTTAGAACGGGCTCCATCGTTTTCAGCAGCGCAGTCAAATTAACAATGCCTGACATTATTTTGTTCCCTTTATTATTAGCTTAGAGAAAGGTACTAGTTCATAAAGCGACGCAATTGCGTGAATCGCGCCTGATAATACAGAGCTCTGTCTAAATCACCAGCATCATTATAGTATTTTGCGGCAATTTCGAAACACTCAATCAATCGATTGGTCAACTCAAGCGAAGCAAAATGCGTAATGGCAATATCAAGCGCAGTCGGTACCTTGCTCTGCTCCGTAGCGATACGCCAAACCAGATTGTGATAAACAACAAAAGACAGCACTTCTATGTTGTTCAACGCTTTGTCGGCTTTGAGCTTGAGAAGCGCCTGAATGTCTTGTTCAGCCTGTAACCAGTTAATCCTGAGTTGTGCATATTGCCAGCCGACCCAGCGATAATAAATGCGTCTTTCCACATCGTCGGCAAATTGGATTTGCAATTGCTCGACCAATGCCAGCGCCTGAGCTTGCTGCCCTCTGGCAAAGGCCAGCTTACTGTGCATAAAATCTATCGCCGGTTTCAGATCTGTGCGCTCATTTTTGTCAAACATGGCTGCTTCGGCAATTTTATTCTCCGCTTGTGTTGTTTGTCCCTGGCTAATATATACCGCAGCCTGTTTGAGTCGGGCTAGCCCCATTTGTTGCGCATCATGTCTTCTGCTGGCATAGCGATAGGCATTATCGTAATAACGCAGTGCCAACTGATACTTACCCTGTTGACGCTGATTGTCTCCTTGCGCCAGCCAGGCTGCAGCTTGGCGTTTGAGCCGGGTAACCTGATAGTCTCGCTCCGGTGCCGAAGAGCATCCTGACAGCCAGAGTATGCAGATCAGAGATAGCCAAATCACTTTAATCATGCATTTCTATCTCCCCATTTTTAACCGGTGTACTGATCCCGTCTCTAAAGACCGGATGGTTATTCAATGCCTCCAGAGTTTTTTCCATCTGTTCAAGTACCTGCTGCACACTATGAACAGTCAGCGCAAACTGTTCACGCTCACCGTGAACATCTTTAAGCATTTGCTGCATTACTGTCAGATTGGCATTGAGGTTGTGAAGCACCAGGGGTAATTGACTGTCGGTGATCTCTTTGACAAGTTCGGTGGGCTGACCATAAGTTGTTAACGTGCTTTGTGCCTGCGTGAGCATACCATCGGTCTTTACCAGTGTCTGGTTTAACTGAGCCAGTAATTGCGGCATCTGGGCAAGCCATACCTGGCTTTGTTTCAGTGTTTTTTCAGCTTCGGGCAATAACTCACTTTCACGCAGCTCTTCGCTGACAATCATGATATGGTCACTGATTTTTGCCACCCTGTCGAGCGCTCTGAACAATGACCCAGCTTCCGGGTTATCCTCTTTTTGCAGGTTCTGTAGCAACTCCTGAATACTGGATAAGATAGATTCCACATCGTCTTTTGAGCGAGACACGTAACCCGCAGTCAGATACTGTTTTCCCAGCGCACTGTTAATATGGGGTACCAATGCTCCGGCAGGCAATGCCACAAAAGGGCCGACTTTATCCGCTTCAGGTAAAATCAAATCTAAGGTCGTAACTTCATCAAAAATGGGGTGTTGCTCACCGGTCAGCAGTGCATACTTGACCACCTTAGCGCTGTATTCCTGAAAAACCCAAAACTCCACGTCAATTTCGTTGCTTTGCAAATTTAACTGGTAATCATCTATACGTCCTATTTCCATACCTTTGAAGTATATCGCCGGTAAGGCACTCAGTCCTCGGGCATTATCTAACACGGTTTTGTAGTACACCTTATCCGCGAAGGTATGGTTATTCACCAAGATCATGATACAAAACATGGCTAGCAACAGCACGCCGGTAAGGCTAAATGCAATCACTATCCTATTGGCATTTTTGGGCTTGTGCTGCATGCGCTCCCCCCAAAGTTAACTCTTCCGGTAACCCAAGCTGAAGCTGCTGGTCAGCTAAGCTCACAATCAACTCCTGACGATTAGAACAGAGAATTAAAGTTGTCCCTTTTTCTTTAAGGTGCTTGAGTAACGCCAGTTCATGACGGCACCAGTGTCTGTCGACCTGTGCCATAGGCGCGTCCCAGATCAACGCCTTTGGCTCCATTATCAAGGCTCTCGCTAACCCTGCCAGAGATGCAAGCCCGGAGGAGAGTCGATCGGTGCGTTGATCCAAGTACTGACTCAGACCAAACTCTTCACAGATCCCACGTACCTTTTGCAGCTTTTCATCATGACTTAATCGACTATGGTGACGATTCAATGGCAGTAGCAGGTTTTCTTCCAAAGTCAGATTAGATATCAACGCAGAGACCTGAAAAATGACCCCCAGATCACGACGAAAACGCGCGTATTGCAGCGCAGTCATTGCCGGCATTTCAATGTCATCAATTAATACAGTTCCTTGCTGAGGTCGGGTAATATCACAAATGATACTGAAGAGCAGCGACTTGCCACTGCCAGAGCGACCAGTGACAAGCAGGCATTGTCCACTCTCAACAATGATACTGATATTGGCCAGTATTGGTTGTTCAGCCAGGCTGTGACTAATATTTCTAAGTTCTATTTTCATCACCAGTCACTCATCAGCGCAAAGTACAACAAAGTGAACAGTACATGGATAATACATAAGGCAATCAATCCACGGCCAACGGCTTTAATGTTTCGTTGTGGTACCTCAGTAATGGCACTTTTGACGGTCAGGCCGTGATAACTGGCGATCAGACTTATCATCAACCCGGAAAACGCGACTTTGGCCAGCATAATCACCATATCCAGCCAATGCAGTTGTGCCATCAATTTCACAAAGAAAGTACTCACTGGAATTGATGCAAACGCATTGCTCACCAGATAACCACCGAAAATGCCGCAGGCAACAAAGTAACTCATCAACAGGATCAAAGACGCGACCATACCCAAAACCCTGGGGGCAACCAGATACGAAATTGGTGACACCCCCATTGCTATCAGGGCGTCAATTTCCTTGCGCACCACCATGTTGCCCAATTCGGTGGTAATTGCTGTACCCGAACGTGCTAACACCACAAAACACACAATAAAAGGGCCAAGATCTCTCACAATTGTTGATATTAAAATGGCGTAAATCCACTTGACCTGTCCAATAGAAGACAGCAAAGGATAGCCCTGAACAATGATCAAAGCCCCAATTAACAAAGCAATCAACATGACAAGCCCAAGCGCCTCAACCCCTGTGAAGCGGATCTGTCTTAATAAGATTTCCAGGCTAATAGAACGGTGGCGGTGAAAGACTAAAAAGTCTGAAACCACATAAGCCGAAAAAGGTAAAAATCCATAGTTAATCATTACTGCTCCCTATTGTATTGGTACAACAGACACAGCATGTTCTGGCCCTAATTGATTCAGTTAACTTTAAGCGTAGCAGTAATTTGGTGTATTACAGTGAACAAAAAGTGATTACTTAGTGAACTGTGCCTGATGTTGATAATTGGCACGCTAGTTGGGGGGCTCAGAGGTATTTTTCCATCGTATAATTAATCAAAGTGACGCCCTGCCTCACAATTTCGTTGCGTTTTACCATTGCAAAGCCACGCGTGGCAAAAAAAGGTCGTGCAGGTATAGATGCTTCAACATACAGACGTGTCAGCCCCCGGGTTTTCGCCTGCGCTTCTAACTTACGGTAGAGCGCGCTTGCAATGCCCTGCCCCTGAAACTCTGGGTGCGTGTAAGCGCAGTCGATATGCCCATCATCATCCAGCTCAACAAAGCCTGCAACACGTCCGTTTAGCACGGCAACCCAGGGACGCTTGTTTGCCAAGCGCTTTGACCAAAATGCATAGTCGGGCGGTGTTGGCGCCCACAAGGCCTTTTGCGCCTGGGTGTAGTCTTCCTCAGCAATGGCGTGCACTGCACTGTGAAATAAGTCTGTAATTTCTCTGGCCCAGCTACTTTGATAACGCCTGATATCCATACCATTCTCCATACTTAAAGCGTCAGTGTACCTCAGGTTTACACGAGGTTTAAAGTGATAGCAGACAAAACCTGACGCCTGTCAATGCTTGCGCTAACCGGGTGAATTCTTCTCGTTTGATGCGGGTCAATGTAGCATCAAATGACTATGCTAGGATAATCACTCTAATCGTGCTCATCCAGTCAGGGATATTGTTATGACAGACATTCAAACTCAAAGTGCACCAGCAAACCTGCTGCAAAAAAAGCGGCTCTGGCTGCAAATAGTGGTTGCGCTGATTCTCGGCATCACCATAGGTTTACTACTTTCACCTCAGGGTATGGCGCTGGTCAGTCAATCGGCAGCGATGGACATTGCTCAATGGGTTGCGCTACCCGGGCGGGTGTTTCTGGCCCTGATCCAGATGGTTGTTATCCCGCTGGTACTTTCCTCGATCATTCTTGGTATCGCAGGTAATAAAGATACCGCGTTTTTAAAAAAAGTTGGGGTCCGCATCTTACCTTACTTTGTTACAACCACTTTCGTCGCGGTCATTCTGGGCCTTGCTGTGGTCTACCTTATTGAACCGGGTAACTATGTCGACAGCGCTCTGTTTAGCGCAATTGCCGATCAGCCAGCGCAAGTCGTGGCGACTCAAGTAACGCAGACCTCGCTGCCAGATAAAGTGGCGGCCATTATCCCTGCGAACCCAACTCAGTCCACATTGGATAAAGACATGTTCGCCATCGTCATTTATGCCAGCTTTATTGGGATGGCGTTGACGACATTAGCCGCACAGCGCAAGGCATTGATGATAGATTTTATGGACGGGATCCAGTCTGTTTCATTACAAATTGTGAACTGGGCCATGTTACTGGCTCCCCTTGCAGTGTTTGGTCTGCTGTGTGATATTACGATCCGCATTGGCGTAGATGCGTTGATTGGCGTATCTGCTTATGTTGCCACGGTATTGTTGGGACTCACCGGGTTATTACTCATTTATACCCTGGTCGCTTCGTTTGTTGCCAAAGTGCACCCCATGGCCTTTCTAAAAGCCATCCGAAGCGCACAATTGCTCGCATTCTCAACCTCCAGTTCTGCTGCCGTTATGCCCTTATCAATGCGCACAGCTCAGGAGCAACTGGGGGTAAAAAAACCGATAGTGCAATTTATTATACCACTTGGTGCCACCATCAACATGGATGGAACAGCACTTTACCAGGTGGTTGCGGCTATTTTCCTCACTCAGGTTTTCGGTGTGGATTTATCTGTGAATCAGGTGATACTGCTTATTCTCACCACGGTAGGCGCATCCATCGGCTCGCCCAGTACACCTGGGGTCGGCATCGTCATCCTGGCTTCTGTACTTGCGACGTTTGGCATACCAGCAACTGGCATTGCGCTTATTCTGGGTGTCGACCGTATTCTGGATATGTGTCGCACGGTTATCAACGTCAGTGGTGATCTGACAGCCTGTGTGGTGATGAACCGCTGGTTAAGACATGAAACATCTTTGGTTGAACAGGTGCAAATAAGCGACAATAAAGTTGTAACCAGTTAACGTTCAGGGCGCGAAGTTCAGGTCATTGCTTATGCGTCCATATCTGCTGCAAGTGAGGTACACATGCTTTATCCTCACTTGTGAAAAAAACCCACTTATCAACGCACTACTTTCCTTGCAAATTTTCAATCTCCTGCCAAATTGACTCTGCCTCTGCAGTAAGCATCGCATAACCACGAATATCACCATTGCGCTGTGCATGCATGGCTTGTTCTAGTTTGGCATCGTAGGCCCTGCGCAGCTTTTTGACTGGATCACGTTTTAAGAACTGAAACATTGTTAGATTTTCCTGATGGCAAATTTAACCTGTTAAACGAGCCACACACCTCTGAGGATCATCGCATTGTTGGAACTATACCTGCTCAAAGAATTGATAAGCGCCGATAACGACCCCCTTTCGCAAACTGTAATCTGCTGTAATTGCCCAGATGAATGGCATGACCTATAAAATTCCAGATAATACCTGTTCAGGCACTCATTACGGCTCAACTTCTGACCAATATTCACGAAGCAAAAGGACCAATATCATGACTGAGATTTCGACTATGCCTTTACCTGCGCCTATTAACTGGGACGAAAAAAGTTCGGAAGCGGAACTACATATACTGGGCCTGGATGGCGTGTTTTTAGAAAATCAGCTCAATTTGCTGTGGTATCTTGAGGCACTGGCCGAGGTATGTTCTGAGGTAAACCTTGTCAGACGTAAAGACATCGCAACGTTCTGGCAGCCCTATTTATACAGAGAGCCCGGTTTTACGCTGCAAAGCTTTTTTTCTCAATGGTTAACTTATACTCCAACACCAGACAACCCGGGTTTATACATTGAATACTGGGACTATCTGGTCAATACCGAGTCCGGTTTAAAGCTGGCTAATGACGGCTATTTCAGAGGCTGGTTTCGGCAGTTTCTGAACTTTCATGGTGACTGGATTAACAGTACATCGTCAACGGACACATTAAGTGCCTGGATGACATACACCGGTACAGAAGAGCACCCGTTTAATATTGATCATTATGAGCGCCCGGATCCACATAGCCCACAAGGGGGATTTCAGTCTTTTAATCAGTTCTTTTTACGTAACCTCAAACCCGGACAGCGGCCTTTGTGCAACTGTGCAAGTGACAGTGGTGTTGTGATCTCTCCCTGTGACGGTGGCGTGTTTTATTTAGAGCGCGGCAGCAGTGAGCGCAACGATAGCCAGGCAAGCAATCGCTACTTGCTACCCGGTAAATCGGGAGATCATTTTAATCTGATTGAAGCTATCCCTGGTTATGGCCGCTGCTTTGTCGGTGGTCCTCTACTTGACATCCTGCTCTGGTTTACCGATTACCACCATTTCCATGCCCCCGTATCCGGCACCGTCATAGAGCAAGGTTTGTATGAGGGCGCTTATAATTATGACTTTGACAATTTTAACCCGAGACACCCCTATGATCCGCTACCACCAAAAAACAGCGACAAAGTTGGTTGGTACCAGAAACTGGGTAAACATCAGCGTTATGTCTGGGTGATTAAAACGCCTGATCTGGGGTTAGTCGCTATGGTTGCGATTGGTTTTTGGGGTGTGGGCAGCATAGTCAATGCCATTGAAACCGGTGCAGACATTGAAAAAGGCCAGTTTATGGGCCACTTTGGCTATGGCGGCTCTTCTATCGTGCTGGCTTTTGAACCGGGCAGGAACTATCAATTTAAAGTAGGCGATCAGCCTGTGCGCGGACCGAATGAACCGACCCTAATGAAGGTAAGAGAATGCCTGGGTCGCACTGTGCCGCCACTTGAGTGGTAATGGCCAGGGATCAAGATAGATACAAACCCGGGGACTGGATTTGCCTGTTAAGATAAAACCAACAGTCCCCGGCATCCATGCGACAGATATTGTACTCCACTGGCGTCCTTGCGAGACAGAGACACGCAATAGATGCAATATTAACCTTGTTTGACCTCTAACATTGCGTCCATACCATAAGCGCCGTAGATATGTTGCATCGCCTTTTCTCTGGCTTCATTGACAGCTTCAATAACCGGATTCAGGCCGGTGCCATCTACCGTTGTTCTGAACGGACGTGCTGAAACTTGCGTCTGCAATAGCTGTAATACAGCGTCAGCAACCATTTGCGGGCTGGGTGCATTTTCAGCATCATGACCCTGCTCTGTACCCGCCCACATTTGTTCTGGTGCATCAGCATGTTCGCCATAACTTTCAGTTACAGCTTTATCACTGGATCTCAGCAAATTCGCACCAAAGTCTGTGCCAAAACCGCCAGGCTGTACGATGAGTGACTGAATACCAAACTGAGACAACTCAACCCGATAGTTTTCCGCCAGACCTTCTACCGCATGTTTGGTCGCGTTGTACGAACCCAGAAATGGCAACACGAACTGGCCCAAGATACTGGAAATCTGGATTAAAGTGCCCTGCCCACGCTGTTTCATATGCGGTAATAAAGCCCGCGTCATACGCTGTACACCAAACACATTGATATCAAACACACGCTTGAAGTCTTCAATGTTAAAACTCTCTTGCCAGCCAAGCGTACCAACGCCTGCATTGTTAATCAAAACATCGATATGTCCTGCCTGCTCAAGTGCAGCATTCACACCCATTGCAACGCTATCATCGTCGGTAACATCAATATCAATAACATGAACCCCTTTACCTCTGAGCTCGTTGGCAACCGATGCATTGCGCCCTTGTGGGTCGCGCATAGTACCTGTAACCGTAAAGCCGTGGTCTGCCAGTGTATTCGCAATAAGATAGCCAAATCCGCTGTTTGATCCGGTCACTAAAACTGATTGTGTCATGGTATTCTCCAGAATTTTTAAATTTTGTCTGTCTGGCGTACAGCTTGAGACAAGGCAGCTGTACGCATTTTGGGCTACACCTGAATGTAGCTTTATTATTAGTCCAACTGCTTAAGTAACGCCTGCGCTACTCCAACTGACGACTTGTTGTTCTGCCCGGTGATCAGCTCACGGTCGATCACAATATGCGGATGCCAGTCTTTTTCACCCCGTGAATACTCTCCGCCGGCTTTGGTCAGCGCGTCTTGAGGCCAGTAATACAATTCGTCACCCCCCAGATAATATTGGGTTGCAACGGCTTCCTCAGAGTTACTGAATGTAGTCATGCGATATCCCTCATAAACCCAGCCCTCTGCGGGTTTGGCATTTTTACCTGACTTCATTGCTACTTCGAATTCAGCGGCATTTGGCAGAGCTGAAAGCAAGGCAACCGGGCCATGGCAGACCAAACCGGTGGGTTTTTTCTGCGCATTAAAGTGGCGCAAGAACTCTCCCAGCTGTGGGTTCGCAACCAGATCACCCAGTGGTGCGTGGCCACCCGGCACAAAGACCGCATCAAATTTATCAATACCAATTTGTTCTATGCGGGCAAAACTGACAACCGGACTGTCGGTCTTATCATCAATCTTGAGTTGGTTGAACAAGGCCTTATGAGCCTGATAATTCGACTTGCTGACGTCCAGAAAATGGTCTGGCGTATCAGATACCGGGTCTAGCCTCGGTGCCATACCTTTAGGTGAAGCAAAGGTCAGTGTGTGACCTGCATCCAGAAATAACTTAACTGGTTCCATTAATTCGTTCAGATAAACGCCTGTCTTGTAGTCGTAACCGTTTTTCAATGTCATTTGTGCAGTGTCCGACATCACTACCAAAATCTCATCGGCCAGACTCAATGGGCTTGCAATCAATGCAGTCAGTGCTGCGAGTGTTTTTAATTTCATGTTCATCTCCTGAAGTTTGATGACGTGTGTTCTTAACTTGGGTCTAGAATAAGCCGCCCCACTTCATTAATGAAATTAATTGCTTTAATATGGCCATGAATACAAATAATAACCCTGAAGGTAGGCATGAGTAATATTTCGGATATCGAGCTCAATCAGCTGCGTCTGTTACAGTTAATATTTGAGACTAAAAATCTCACACGAGCCGGTGAGCGTGCCGGTCTGACGCAATCAGCAGTCAGCCATACGCTGAAAAAGCTTCGCCACAGCTTTAATGATTCGTTGGTTATTCGACAGGGCAATAAATTGATCCTGACCCCACGTGCAGAATACCTGCAATCTCAGCTCAATCGCTGGTTAAATGACTTTGAACGCCATATTCTTACTCAGGAGCAATTTGACCCTGCTCACTCCAGTCGTACTTTTTTTATTGCCACCAGCGATCTGGTAGAGCAATCACTGGCTCCGGTTTTGATCCCACATCTAAGCAAAGTGGCCCCCAACATTCAGGTGGTATTTGCCAAGCTCGATAAACGGGGGTTTGCAAGTCAAATTGAAAGTGGTGAGGTTGACTTTTCTATCAGTGTCATCGAGTCGAGTCACCCCGCTCTGATGGTCACCACCTTGTATAAAGACGACTATGTGTCCGTGGTAAGGCAAGATCACCCCTGTCTGAGTTCTGTACTCGACCTGGCCAGTTACTGCCGCTATCCACATATTCTGGCGGGCACTGGTAAAGATATTCGGGGAACCGTGGACGACGCATTGGACAAACTGGGACATACCCGCAAAGTTCAATATAAAGTGGCTAACTTCTCAAGTGCCCCATACATTGTCGAAACCAGTGATGCCATATTCACAGCACCACGCAAATTCATTGAGGCAGTGAGTGCCAAGTTCAATATTGCAGTGTTTGAGCCGCCGCTCTCTGTCCCGAAGTTCTCAATGAAAATGTACTGGGATATTCGTAACAAAGACGATCAGGCAAGCCGATGGTTCAGACAAGAAATCATCTCTGTCGCGCGTCAAGCTGGAACCTGAATCATGTCATGATTCAGCGCTACTGTTACGTGCGCCATTGCATGTGGCTGAAACAAATTGAACTGGAAAATGAAAAAGAGATAGATCGGTTCTAGTACGAGCAAATAGTGAACCTCGAAGTTATGTTTGATGTCAGTGGTGAAACCGCTCAGTAGCCGCATATTCAGATCAACACATTGAGACGCCTGGCAGATATCCCTGAGGAAGTCGATATGACGCTATCGAGTTGTCTGAAGAGGACAGACGACGACCCCGTTATCAAGCCTAAAGCCCCAGCCCATCACATAAACTATAAAGCGAAATAAGGTAACCAGGCCAAGTGCGATTTCTGTCAGAGCGAGAGCTTGCAGTACTTGCACTTATTTAATCCTGGTCGCTTTTGATGCTGCTCAAACATAATGCAGGCAGCACAAGCTGCGATAAGAGCCGATGTACAGCCACTAATAACAGAGACTTTTTAAAAATACGCGCGGAAATAAGAAGCCGGCGCGATGTTTTTCGTGGCTCATAGGCTGATGCCGATCCAGTTGAGAAGATCCCAAGGTGCGTTTTCAGCGCAATGCGATTGTTTTTCCTGCCAATCTTGGTTCATTGTTTTCCTGGAGCGCCCAACAAGCTCTCCGCCAGAAAAAGCATACACCATCGCATCATACGTATACCCCGTTTGAAGTGGTTCACCGTCTTTGGTCTTGCAATATGTGGGCACTATATCACCCAGTCGCACCTCTATCTTTTCACTAAACCAACTTGCTTTGACTGGATAAGCGCTTTGAGCAAAAAATGGCACGGGGTCAATTAAAGGTGGGGTCTGAGAACATGAATCCTGGACCAGCGAGGTTAACCAAAGCTTACCTTCCTTTAATTCCCAGGTCCCTTTGTAGCCTCGCCAGTTCGCTGTACACCACCCTCTGCCAACCAGCCTGGACTGAATGTCATCGTAGTTGTAAAGTGACTCGAGGGGAAACAGATCTATGCCATGCGCTTGCCCCTCGACAACAAAGACTTCCCTGACTTGGTGTGTTGCCAGGCACACCCCGCTATATAACAGCAACGCAGGTAAAAGGTAGTTATACATACAGCCTCACTATGCCCCTAATCGGGCGCACATTTATCAGATGCGAGGTATTTAAACGATTTACACATGCATAAACAAGTGCTTTCATTTCCATGTCTGTCACCTCATCGGGTTGAGTATGGTAAAGTCCGATACCATTTTCACACCTGCAAAATTACAACTATTCGACGATACAAACAAAACAAACAAGTAAAAAAGGACCACATTGGCACGTATACTGCTTATGATTGGCGGCTGACTAATCTGACAGCACTAAACCAAGTCTGTGGTCTTTAACACAAACGCAGACAATTCATTTTTTCCTAAGGAGTAGAGTAAAATGAAACAACTTATGATTTCCACCGCCCTTTTGATTTGTGGCACTTTTGGTTTTTCGTCTCAAGCGAGTAGTTTAGACCCTCAGCTTCAGGCAAAACTGGACGAAGCTTATTATCTTTACGATTCCGGACACTACCAGGAGGCATTGGACAATGTTCACTGGTTGGTCGAAAAAGGCGTGGCGCTGGATCACAATTTTTATGGCTACCGGCTGGGTATCGTTTTTCCACTTTGGCGTAATCTGGCGCAGGATTTTGAGCCAGCTCGCATCAGTTTCAATCAGCTACTTGAGTCCAGTGTCGAAGACGCCGTTAACTCGCCACAAAACTGTGCAGCTTTTGACGATGCTCGCTCGCTGCTGAGGCTTCAGCATCGTGTTACCGATATCATCTCTGTGCTGGAGGAAAAAGAAGTGACATATCCTCAGGTGTGGTCTCGTTGCTGGGATGACACGGCCACACTTGATGCCGTTGAGTTGACGTCTAAGCCGCTAATTGATGCCTATGTTGGCGATTTATCTGATCACTTTGCTGCACACTATATTCCTAGAATTGAGCAATATTACAGCCAATGTTCTAACGATAAGGATTATCGCGAGGCATGTCAGGAGGGAGTAAAAGAACACCTGAACGCTGTCTCATACGCATTTCGACACGCGGCCATGACGCATTATGGCCTGAATGAGGCGGGTCAGGTCGGTGCTCTGACTCTTGCACTTTTATTGAAGTGGCAAGAACAAGGCAACTAAACCCGCTCTTCTTTCCTATAGGAGGCAATTAATTGCCTCTTTTTACAAGCATTTTTCGAGCTGTCAGATTTATCCTACTCTTGTATCTCCATCTCACCGCTTTTCTAACACCTCTATCATCGCCTCAGCCACTGCCACCGAGGATAAATAGTTCTGTCCGGTGATCAGCCGTCCATCTATTTCCACAAAGGGTTTGTTACGCTCACCATAGCGAAAATCCCCACCTCGCGTCTCAATCCGCTCGCCAATCATAAATGGAAATTCTTTCAGATACTCAGCCCCGGCACGTTCAAAAGAGTCGGGGTAGCCACTGACACGTCTGTTGGCGACCAGATATTCTCCGTTGCTCAACTTCAGATTGACAATACCGGCTGTACCATGACAGACCGAAGAAACAATGCCATTATTCTGCTCATAAACCGTCATCGCAATAGCCTGAACTCCGGGATGTTCTGCAACCTCATACATAGCATTGCTGCCGCCAAGGTAATGGACCGCTTGATATTCAGAGGCAATCACCTCCTCTGGTGCAAAGCTGTTGCCTATCGCGTACATAAATTCGGGGTCGTAAAGATACCGCTTATGAATTGGAATTGACGTATTCACATAAGCCAGGCTTAACGCTCCACCTCGGGTACTCATAAAATCTACTTCATACCCGGCTTTGATGAATGTGTCGTAGGCATAGACAAGCTCAGAAAAACTGGTCCCGGCTGGTAAGTCACTGTCACCATGAAAGCTGGCACTGGATGCAATGAAGAGAATTTTTTCATTTTTATACTGAGCACTTTGGTCCGTTGCTGTCTTACTCACAATCTGCCATTTCCCTGCAATCTGTTTAAGCAAGACATGATCTATGTATGCCTGGTAAGGAGGTGCTACCGTAATTTTCAGCCGAGCCATGGCGATATCACCATCGATTTTCACAGAGAGTATCTTGCCCCGACGGTTGCGATTGTTCAGCGGCTTAAACCAGCTACTGTATTGCTCCATCGATACCGTCCAAAAGGGTTTGGTGTCATGAGACAACAGTAGCTGAGCCTGCGGATGAAAGGCATTTTTGATTTGGGCAGGCTGCCCCATTTCAGTTCCCTTTAAGTAGTCATTTAACGCACGTAAAACGCCTGCCTCATCATCAGCCAGGCTAAAGCCACAAAATAGCAGGCATAGCAAGATTAGCAGGTGTCTTAAAAGAGTTTTCATGGTGTTTCTCCGGTTAACTTAATGTCACCTCACCATAAAACATAACCTTAAAAAACAAGCTCCTGAATTATAATCTAAGTGTTCAGAATGATAATTTGACAGACTTTGCACGAAACTGATTGGGAGTTTGACCACATTGCTTTTTAAACGCCGTATAAAATGTCGAGCTGGCGTTAAAGCCACACTGTTCAGCAACTTGCTCAACTGTCATGTTCTGCTCCTGTATTAACAGTTTCTGGGCGTGCTTTACTCGATAGCCATTAAGATACTGATTAAAGTTACAGCCGTGTTGTTGATTCAAATGTTGAGACAATTTTGTATGGCTAACACCCAAACGTTTGGCTAACCTGGGTAAGGACATAGCAGGGTCCGTGAATAGCTGCTGCTCATTCATCAAGCTCTCTAGCATCGCAGAAATTTCCGCACTCTGTTGTGGTGAAATAACCTGTGCCGCGTATTTTTCTTTGCCTCTGCTCTGCCCAGAAAAAACCACAATGCTCAGATACAACACCATAGAAAATGATAAAGCGCCCACAATGTAAGACGTATAGGCAGAGGTAAAATAGGCAAACCAGATAAGTGCGCTGCCACTAAGCGCGATAAAAGGCAAGTCGCGCCATACAGGGAGGTCCGGATGCGATTTTAACTCGGTCAGTTTGTGCCGGTACACCCAAGCCGACACCAAAAGGTAACCAAGCCAGACATAACTTGAGCCGCGATACACCCAGGTTTGCCACAATTCAGGATAACTATGATACGGGTATATCACGCCAACGAGGGCAACCAAAACAAGCCACAATGCAAAATGCCCGCGCAATAGCCAGCGAGCTTTGTTTGGGTTAAGGCTACGAAAACAAAACGAAAAAAGGCTCGGTCCAATCAAACAGCAGGCACTCAGCCCCAGCTGCAAAAAGTCTTTGCTCAGCCCGGGACTAAAGTAAAACGCAACCGATTTGCCAATCCGAATACTCAGCATAATCAACAGCAAAGACAGCCAGGGCGCTGCGGCAATTTCCCTGCGTTTATGATAAACCCAGGCAGCCAGTAAAACGCCATTAAATGCCCCAAGTGAGGCGAAGAAAAACAGAAAGTAGCGCGAAAATTCCATTACGATATTGTGTTAATCACAGACCCCTGCACTATCGCATATCAACATGGCTGAGCCAAGCGCGAAAGGGCCTCAGCGTACCCGATACCGTCAGACGCTTCGAGCTCCTTACTCACCCCCCTTGTTCTCTTCCTGCTCTATCACCTGGATGGTTCTTTCTACAAACCTTTTATAGGCTGTGTCTGGTAAAAATGGCACCTTGCCTTGCACATTAAATCTGGCGACAATTTTCTTACTCTCATTCTCTGCCATAATTTTCTCAACACTGTAGCTTTTTTTTCTGAACGCACGTACGGTATCCACCCACAGGAGCGTATTGGCTCTGAATTCACGCAGTGACGCTTTATTTGACACGGCGCCATGCCCGGGAATGATCACACTCTGCTCGTCCCCGATTTGTAAAATGATCTCTATGGCATCTTTAAAGCCCTCCACTCCACCCGCATAAAAGGTAGGATGCCAGCTGGTATCAAACACATCTCCGACAAAAATCGTGTTACTCGGCTTGTGATAAAAAATATTGTCTACCGAGGTATGAGACTTAACCATAACACGGCTGAACCCGGCCAGTTTAACGTCGCCTTCGACAAGCTGAGCTCCACGTTCCATGAAATAAGCATTGCCTCCCGAGTGGTCTTCGTGATTATGCGTATTTAAAATATGGGTAACGGGTTTGTGGTGAATTTCACTAACAGTCTTAGATAACTGGGCCAAGTTAGTTTTTCCTGGCATAGGGTCGATTAGTACCACGCCGTCGGGGGATTTAAACACTCCGATATTTGTGCCGTAGTCTTGCGCCGTAAGAATATGCAGGTGTTGCGATACAGCCTGAACCTGAATAGTGGCTGCAAGCGCTCCAAAACTCGCAGCAAGTACCGGCGTTATCAACAATGCTTTTAACATGGTCAACATGACTCCCTTTCTTATTATTATGAGGCACAAGCGGTCTGTACCGGTTTACCGTGTTACTATGATTAAGCAAAAATTAGAGTTAACATCTAGCTTCTATTTGACCAAAGGAATGAAGCCTGATGAACAGCGTACTCTTGCTTTTAATTAGCGCACTGAGCTGCTCGCTCGCCTATGCAAAAGATGAGGTTCACTCTGCACCGTTAGAGTTTGCCCACACTTTGACATTTAACTCTCAGATACTAAAACAGAATCGCTCAGTAAACGTCTATTTACCAGCAGAATATCAAAAAAATACACAACAAACATACCCGGTTATTTACCTGCTGGACGGTTCAAAAGATGAAGACTTTATTCATATTGCCGGATTGGTGCAATTTGCCAACTTTCCCTGGCTAAACTTTCTCCCACCCAGCATTGTTGTGGGTATTAGTAACCAAGACAGAAAACGGGATTTCACCACCCAAAGTAACAATGCACTGGATAAACGTGACCTGCCGACCCACGGTGGCGCTAAATCATTTATTGCATTTCTGGAGAATGAACTCCGCCCAATGATAGATAAGCGTTACCGCACCAACCAATCAGATACCCTGATCGGTCAATCGTTAGGGGGCTTACTCGCCAGTGAAATTCTGTTTCATCACACGTCACTGTTTGATCACTATGTCATTGTCAGTCCCAGTCTGTGGTGGAACAACGAGTCTTTACTCGCCAGTAAATTCGCCCCCACTAGTCTGCCAAAGTCTGTTTACATTGCGGTAGGTAAAGAAGGTGACGTAATGGAACGTGTTGCGAAACAGCTATACGATAAAATAGCCACGCAACTTAAGGGCAAAAGCCAGTTGCACTTTCGTTATTTTGAAGACCTGGATCATGGAGATACCCTACACCTGGCGGTATATGACGCATTTAAAAAAGTTGAG
>NZ_PNCJ01000060.1 GCF_005887115.1 Pseudoalteromonas rubra
TGTTGTGATTCAATAAAACCGGACACTATTTTAGGTGGTATTATTACCACTCAATGAGAGGTGTCTATGACCAGAAAACGTCGTACTTTTACACAGGAATTTAAATTGGAAGCCGCTGCATTGGTGCTGGATGAAGGATACTCAGTACCCGAAGCATGTCGGTCTCTGGATGTTGGCGAAACAGCTTTGAGGCGCTGGGTTCAGCAGCTGAAGCAAGAACGTGGTGGTGAAACACCCCAGTCGAAAGCTTTATCGCCTGAGCAGCAGAAAATTCAAGAACTTGAAGCGCGAATTAATCGCTTGGAACGTGAAAAGTCCATACTAAAAAAGGCTACAGCTCTCTTGATGTCAGACGAGATGAACAATACTCGATAGTAGACCAGTTAAGTGAGTTTGAGCCTGTTGAATTGGTCTGCGAAACCTTTAACGTTCCACGTTCGAGTTATTACGACTATAAACATCGAGTGAAGTCGGTCAACACCAATGAACTTACGTTACGAGCAAGAATAAATGAGCTGTTCACATTAAGCCGGAACTCAGCGGGCAGCCGAACAATTATGGCTATGCTGGCTGACTCAGAAATAACAGCAGGCCTTTTTAAAATCAGGCGCGTTATGAAGGACATGCAGCTCATATGCAAGCAGCCAGGTTCACATAGCTATAAAAAAGCAACCGTTGAAAGACAGGATATACCCAACCGTCTAAACAGGGAGTTTGATGTTAGTTCGCCAGATCAAGTGTGGTGCGGTGATATAACCTACATCTGGACCGGCAGGAAATGGGCCTATCTGGCTGTGGTATTGGATTTATGCACACGCCGTGTAGTGGGCTGGGCTATGTCTCATAAACCAGATGCTAACTTATCCATTAAAGCGTTAGACAGAGCCTATGAGCAAAGAGGTCGACCATCAGGCGTGTTGTTCCATTCTGATCAGGGCAGTCAGTATGTCGCCACAAAGTTCAGGCAAAAATTATGGCGCTATCGTATGACTCAAAGCATGAGTCGCCGAGGTAATTGCTGGGACAATGCACCAATGGAAAGGCTATTCAGAAGTTTAAAAACAGAGTGGGTTCCTGTAGCTGGCTATGAATCCTTCAAAGAAGCTGAAAGAGATATTAGTTACTATTTAATGGACTATTACAACTGGAAAAGGCCGCACAGCAACAACGAAATGCTCGCGCCAGCAGTTGCGGAAGAAAAACTTTATTTACTGTCCGGGATTAGTTGACCACTACACATACAACACAAGATGCGTGTGATTGCTCATCACCGCATACC
>NZ_PNCJ01000061.1 GCF_005887115.1 Pseudoalteromonas rubra
GAGAAAATATCGTCGATAACATCGCTCTCGCGTCCTACTATCGCTGATACACCTACATCCTGTAGTCGAGGCAAAAATTTGCGAACTTATACCTTAAGTAAAGGCTCTAAATGAGAAATTTTTAACACCGTAAGCGACACATTTGCTCCTTCAAATTGAACAAGTATTAAGTGAAGTTGGTATAATATAAAACCCAATATCCAGCTGCTGATGCGCTTAGCAAAAACAGTGCAGGTGTGGCGTCCACATTTGCTCATGCTAACACGAACAACCAAGTATGTTCCTTTTTTGAACAGAATCCTATCTGCCCGATTCTTTCGACTCGTGTGCTAACACCGCACTCTACTCAAGGACACTTTAAATTATTGTTCTCACAGTACTCATTTCGTGATGTGATAGCTTCTTCACTGTGGACGTGCGCAAGTGAAGCCCAGGATTTCATGGGCATAGCATCACATAGTGCTTTAGAAACTATACGCGTTTGCGGACATGCTTTTAGTCTGGTGCTCACATAATCAGGCAGCCTTGTCTTGCTATCCCCACAAGCGTGAGACAACAAAGTATCGTCTAAACCAATTGCGCCTCTTAAATCTGCCCCTGACAGCACCAGGCTTGCTCTGTCAGATTCGGGGTTAACTACTGTTGCCCCCGTAAAATCTGCGCACGTTAATTGTGCATGACTGAAATTCACGTCATAGAGCGTTGCTCCTTGCCAGGAGGTATTTTCCAGGCTGGTATTGGCAAAATTCCCTGAAACTCCCAGCCCCTCATGCTTCCCGGCTCTATTGAATTGTGCGCTATCCAAATTGGCACAAGTAAAATAAACACCAAAAAGCTTAGAATCAGAGAAATTAACACCCGGTGCATATGCATGGTGCATATGAAGGCCAGTTATGTTTGCATTTTTAAATGATGCACCGTCCAATCGGGCACCACTCAACCTTACATGGAAAAGCGCTGCATAATCAAAACGAGTCGCTCTTGGTGTCACACCTGACTGACCACCACTGGCAATATCCCACTCAGTTCTCAAAGAAGCTCGCCCATTAGTTACGCATTTGCGATTACCAACAGGGCCCGTATTTGCTTCAAGTCCGCTCATCGAAGCATGTCCAAACCCGGCTCTGGTTAGATCTGCATTCCCTAAATTAGCATCAAATAGCTGTACTTCGTCGAACATAACATCCGCCAACTTGCTCTGGAACAAACTTGCACCAGATAGGTTAACAGAATCTAGAATGCTCTCACTACTGAATTCTGAAGATGCCAAATCGGCCTGTGAAAAGTTGCTGCCAGCCAGTCTTGCCCCTTTAAAGTTGGCGCCGAGCAAATCAAAAGAAGAGAAATTAAGCGCTTCTGCTTTTACGCCTTCAAAGTTTGCACCACGCAAATCAAAGCCCTTCACCTGCATTTCAAATAGTTCAGAAAGGGCTGCAGATCTAAGTGCCGGAGCGTGGTTTTGGCCATAAAATAATTTAACGTTCTCAGTTATCCGGGTAGCGCGATTATAGGATTTTTGCTCCTCAACCTGAACTTGCATGATTTCCAACTGACGCAATAATAATAACGTAGTTACTGTAGCTGTAAATGCCGCAATTAAACCAAGGATAGCCCCTATCATAAACCGGTTTGCATTGCTTGTGCTCCACCAGCTAACAAGCTCTTTCACGATATCGCTACTATGATTCAGGAATCCGGCTTTGTCTTTGGACAGTGCTGCATTTAAGGCGTTAAAGGCCGGTTCAACCGCAGCGTCTAAACTGGCTTCCACTTTCCACCCAAACAACCTAAACAGGTATTTGCGAAAAAGCACTAATATGGCAAACAGAAACAGCGCGGGTAATGCCAGAAGCATTGCGGATTGAGCCTGAGTCATAATTTCATCAAGCAACTCTTCCATCCCCTTATAATGAAGAAAGTGGCCCAAAGCCGCATGAAAGAATACACCAGCCAAAAATACAGGTAGTAACTTGAAAACTATGCCCATGATTATCCCTAACCGATTATTAACAAACAAACTGGGGGGCGAGTGCTTTTCCCCTCTACTAGACAACATAAAATTAACTCAACCTTGCCTTTATGGCCAGACCTTATTTATACCTCTCACCCTGACCAGGGCAAGTGCACACCCTCAGCCCGTTTGAAGACCAAAGGCGGCATGCCTGAAGCAAGCGGGCGATTAGTATCTGCCGAAGCGGTTTATTTTCACAAGCTCTGTCCCTTATCCACCCTGAAAGCTAATTTTTATCCACACTTTGGCCGATAGATGAGCTGAGCAATCATACCGTGCCACTTTTTTATCCCCTTTGTGATGCAAAGTTCATATTACCCGCGTATATTGCTTGGTTCTGTTTTTTTGTAGTAATGACATTATGCGCAGTTATGTATTTCTGGCCATGTTGGCCCCTGCTTTTGCACACTCAGCTGATATGCAGTTAAAGTATCTGGACGAGGTTATTGTTCCTGCTGACTTACAGGTCGATGGCGACAAGGTCGGTGGCTTATCCAGCATTGAGTACACCAATGGCAAATATTTGCTGATAGCAGATGACTCTAAGAAGCCGCGATATTTTCAGGCAAATATCAATATTAACGGCAAGAAAATTGAGCAGGTTCAATTCGAAAAGTCTTTACCTCTGGTAGATAAAAAAACATATTCAGCGGTTGTTGATCCTGAAAGTTTGCGCGTTGTCCCTGGCAGCAACGATATTATCTGGACCAGCGAAGGAAGTATAAAATACAAACACGCCCCCGCAATTTTTATGCAAACACGGCAAGGCCAGGTAAATTTCGAGCTGCCCACAATGTTCGATATCACCAAAAATTCCGGGCCAAGGCACAACGCGGTATTTGAAGGCTTAACGGTTGCGCATTCAGGTCAGGGAATATGGGTGTCTGCAGAAGGTGCATTGAAACAAGACGGTGAAGAATCCACCATTGAGCAAGGCAGCATGGTTCGTATCTCCTACTTTGATTTTGCCTCGAAAAAAATGCAAAAGCAGTTTGCTTATTATCTTGAGCCCATGGTCAACCGCCCCGAAGCAAAACCCGATGCATTTCGCACCACGGGTTTGGTTGAGATATTACAGGTTAATGAGCACCAGTTTTTAACAATGGAACGTTCATATACTTCAGGCATAGCGGACGGTGGCAATGATGTCAGCATCTACCTTGTAGATATAAAAGGCACAACTGACACCAGTCGAATGACATCATTAAAAAACCAAACTTTGCGCCCTGCCAGCAAGACTTTATTGCTGGATATGGCCACGATTAAACACCAACTGAACTCCAAACACATTGATAATCTTGAAGGCATGACCTTTGGGCCAGTGCTAGACAATGGCAAGCGAAGCTTACTGATGGTATCTGATGATAACTTTAACGTGCATGGTAAGCAGCTAAGTCAGATTTTATTATTTGAGGTTGAGACTGCCCAACCCCGACGTTAAGTCCATTAAGTGAGCGCCATTATTTTGCGAGCCCTGTTCGAACTTTATACACACCAGTGCTGAGCGCAACGGCAGATACGATACATGAATTTGACCTGAGCTCAGCTTCACTGGCTGGTGTGCAGTTCCTATCTGAAAAAGAAAATGTGACTCAGCCAAAAAGCTAAGCGTAGTCTGACGGCTGGGTTGCTCAAACGACATGAAACACTGAATCTGACCATTCGGTTTGCTGCTTAGATACTCCACCGCTGTTTCTCAGGGTGTACCCATAGGCTTGACTTACCCCTACTTTGATGTAACTTAGTTGTGAACCACGTAAACAAATAAAACACATAAAAGGAAATTGTTATGAAAGCTTATCTATTACTCGCCGCTATGGGTCTGGGTGTCATCAGTCTGTCAAGCCAGGCCGCGACCGTAGAATGTGTTATTAGCGGAACACCAACCCCTCAGGAATGGAGCAGCCCGGTATGTGCCAGTCCCACAACCTCAACGGCTTCTTCTGTTGTTTTTCGACTAAACACCAGTAAACCCGTAGCCGAAGTAAGCTGGACTTACCAGAGCCAGCATAGCGGCCGTTGGGATTGCAGAAATGGGCAATATTGCCGCTTTAGTAACTACTCTTCATCGCCCAGTGGCAGTGCAGAAGCTTGCGCAACCAGAGTATTATATAAGGACGGAACATGGGAAAACCTGAACAGCTGTGCTTATGGTTCTTACTGGCATGGCTCAGGCCCAATTTTGAAGCCATTCAACGTCGATGTACCTGAAGCGGCTTTTTCATCCGAGCAATTAATCGACTAATACTCTGAATAACAACATTGTTATCAAATATTGATTTTAAAAACAAAAAGCCCCGCAGCTAACTACGGGGCTTTTTTGACACTATATTACACATCCTGAAAGGATTAGCCTTGCGTCGCTATTCCCTTCCATGCGTCCTTATCGAATAGAAGGCGCATAACTTGGTGGTCTGTTTTCAGGTGCCTGTCCAAATGCTTTGTTTGGCGTATCACTCAAAGTAAAGTCCAGTGTCACAGGCGTGTTGATATAAGCCTCATCAATCCAGCTATTCAACGTCGCTTTACCGTTTACTTTCAAAGCTTCAATGTAAATATGCTCATCCGAAGCCTGCGGCGCGTTCAGTGTTAAATTGCCTATTTTCGCCTTTTTAAACTGAGGGCTGGACAATACCAGATCTGCGCGGCCCGGATACTTAGGGTATAACCCCAGGCTGCTGAATACGTACCAGGATGACATCTGGCCCAGATCGTCCTGCCCGGGAATGCCATCAGGTGTATCCAGCCAAAGATCCTGCATTGTTTGACGCACAGTCTGCTGTGTTTTGTATGCCTCGCCAGTATGCAGATACATCCAGGGAGACAAGATCGATGGTTGGTTTGAAACATCGGAGAACTCAGCTGAATCGCGATACAGCACCCAGGTACCGTCAGGCTTGCGGAAATGACTATCAAGCCGCTGACTCATCGCCTGTTCACCGCCCAAGACTTTCGCAAGCCCTGCACCATCGTGCGGGATCATCCACAGGTATTGAGCCGGACTGCCCTCTACAAACAAGTGACCCGAGAACGGATCAAAGTCCCCCTTCCAGCTACCGTCTTTATTGCGCCCCTGAATATAGCCCAGTGACTCAGTTGCAGCCGGGTTGTAAATATTGCGCCAAAAACCCGCTTCGTTTACGAAACGAGATGCATCCTTGTGCTTATCCAGACGCGCTGCGAGTTGAGACAAAGAAAAGTAACTGGATGCTTGTTCAAGCGTTTCCGAAGCCCCTTCCCAGCTGTTTGATTGATCCGATATATAGCCCAATTGTTGCCACTGATCTAAAGAGGGCTTTTGACCGCGACAAAATACCGGACAACCAACATCAGATAAGTCAAACTCAGTCGGCTCGGTCGCGGCTTCGTAGAGAGAGTCATAGGCTCCGGCGACATCAAAATCATTCGCACCAAATGCCACAAAATTGGCAATCGCGATAGTCGATGGATCGCCACTCATCACGCCCGTTGGTCCGGCATTGTGGGTCCAGCGATCCCATATACCGTTAAACTGATTTGCCTGATTGAATAACGACTGAGCGATATCACTGCCACGCTTTTTGTCTAACAAAGTCACCAGCTGCAATTGAGAGCGATAGACATCCCAGCCGGAGAAATTGGCGTATTGCTGAGTTTGGCTCCCTTTGACCGAGTGGACCTGCTGATCAAACCCCATGTACTGGCCGTTTACGTCTGAAAACACATTGGGATGATATAAGCTGTGATACAAGGCCGTGTAAAACACGCTCAGCTTGCTGGTATCGTCAGACTCAACTTTCACTTTAGTGAGCTCTTCTTCCCAGGCGTTTTGCGCATTTTGACGCACTTGGGCAAAACTCTGTTCTGACTGTTCTTTTTGCAGGTTTTCGCGTGCATTGTCCAGACTCACGTATGAAATACCGACACGCATCTGTACCGTTTCTCCCGAGTTCATATCGATATCGACCCAGACTCCGGAGCCTTTTCCTATATCTGGCCAGCCATTATCGCCGTATCCCATTCCTCCTCGAGAGGAGTTCTGCCCGGCAAAAACCTCCGCATCTTTCCATGCGCCTGTGCCAGAAATAGGTTTATCCAACTTAGCAACAAAGTGCAAAGTGTAATAATCTCTGCGATTATATTCCCCCAGATAACCACAGAAGTTTCCGGAAGTTACGTACCCGGTAATTTCGCCCTTACTGGCGTTAACCTTTACATAAGCGTCGCCACTACCAAGCTGAGAGTAAGCCGTTCTGAATAGCAATTTAGCGTTATCGGCCTGTTCAAATGTAAAATTCGCGATACCGGTGCGGGTTGTCGCGGAAAGCTCTACGTTCACTCCATTGTCTAGCCCAACCTGATAGTAACCGGGCGTTGCCGTTTCATTATCATGACTAAAGCCGGCACTATAGTACGCGTTAATCGGATCAGTCGCGGGAGAAAAAGTTAACTCTTTAGTGAAAGGCATAACGGGAATATCACCGGACGCCCCCAGGCACCCGGTACCAGATAAGCGGGTAAAGGAGAAACCTTTTACACGACTAGCCTGATAGTTATAGCCACCGGGAGAAACGGGTACACGCTTCTTTTCTTCCCGAATCTTTTTTGAGATCCCTTCCGACTCCGCCAGTAAATCTTCCGTGTAGGCATGCTCAGGGCCAAAGTTAAACATACCAAATGGCACCAAAGCACCAGGAGAGACATTGCCCGCCTGCCTGTGATTATACGGGCCCTTAGTTCCGATTAAAGGGTCTACATATGATACAACATTAGACACAAAGTTTGATTGCGTGTTTAAGCTCTGTTTCGCATTCTTGTCTGCCGCACTGGGTGATTGCCCACACGCCACCAGGATAGCCGACGCAAGTGCAGCCAGGGCCAGATGTCTGGCTGGTTTATTTTGATTCATGACTGATTCCCACCAAATGGATCGTTCCAATTTTTGTTTTTGTAGTTTTCATCTGGCAAGTACACTGCCACTATTTTAGGTATTTGTACAAATTTAATGCGCTGGTTTAAGGATTATTAGCGATAACCTGCACTTTACAAGCAGCTCGGTTAGAGAGGAGAAATATATTTTGAATGACTTATCTTTGCGGACATACTTTGGAGCCCAATAAAATGCATACCCACTATTTATTATCTCACTTCCTTGCAAATACAGTGCTGTTAGATTCATCTCGACCTATACTGAGCTAAGTGCTTATCATTTGGCCAATATTAACACACTATAAGTACGAGCCTGTACGACACGCATTCGATCGATATTTGTTATTAAAAATAAACAACACAACAAGGTAATTTGCTATGTCAGGGGTACACATTCCTAGTGAACAAATTGGTTCTATTCCCAGAAACCGATGTTTGATAGACGCTTATAAAGACTACAAACAGGGAAAAATTAGCTATGCACACCTTAATGATATGGCAGAGCGGGAAACGTGCCAGGTGATCCGTGAATTAGAAAACCTGGGATGTGAGGTGGTGAGTGATGGCGAGCAACGAAAATTTGATGGCTTCGCTCATTATTGCCTGCATAACTCCCCTCGCTATTCGCAGCAGGGCTTATTGGTTGATTTTAATGACGGTCACACCCGAGTTTTTGCCCCGCACCTTAAGGTAGCCCCATTTCGCTATGAACACACTGCTGATGAATTTCTCGCTTTTGCGCTCAAACATGCAAATGTACCGGTCAAACAGGCAGTTATCTCTCCCTCTATGCTGAGCCTGGTGTATCCTCCTCAAGGAATTGACGGTTACGATCATGAGCGCTTTGTGGCCGATCTTGTCACCGAGCATGTCGGCGAAGTCAGGCGTTGCCTTGATCTGGGGGCACATAAAGTGCAGCTCGACTTCACCGAAGCCAGGCTCTCGTTGAAGCTTGATCCGTCTGGCCAGACGCTCAAGTCTTTTGTCGGGCTTATCAACAAATGCCTGTCTCACTTTAGTGATGAAGAAAGGCAGCGTATAGGCATTCATACCTGCCCTGGCGCCGACATTGACTCAACACACAGTGCCGACATCGACTATAAGTATCTGTTACCTACTCTGTTTGAAATTAATGCTGGTAACTTTTACGTCGCACTCAGGGGTGAAGCAAACCCTAAGAAAACGCTTAAGCTCATTAGTCGTATCCTTAAGCCCTTCCAGCGCGTTTTTATTGGCGTGATCAACCCAAATAGTACTGAGTTAGAAAGCCCCGAATCGGTCAGGGACTTGGTATTACTGGCCACTGAGTTTATTCCCGTTTCGCAGCTTGGTACCTGCGACGATTGTGGCTTTTCGCCATTTGCCGATGACAGCTCCACCACCAGAGAGTTAGTCTACAATAAAATAAGGTCCCGGCTTGCAGGGACAAAGCTGGCCGAAGAGCATCTTAATACAAAAATTTAGCAATCAGCCCAATAAATGGTTCGGATATGAGTTCAGTACCGCCACCTACATCAGATGATGAAAACCTCATCACCAGGCTCGAAGATGAGATACTGGCGTTGGAGTTAGAAAACAATCGGCTACAACAAATTCTGCGCGACAGCGAATATGACAGAAAAGCGCTTGCCGACATTCAAAAGCTCGCAAATGTGGGGACCTGGCGTCTGAACCACTTAACCTATGACGTCGAGCTGAGCGAAAAACTCACCGCGATGTTAGACATACCAGATGGAAAAAGCAGCATGCAATGGAGCGAGTTTATTACTGCACTAGACCCAAATGATGAACTGAAGCTCAAACAATCACTACGAGATGTATTTAGGGGCGGCAACGCAATAAATTTTGAACACACTGTCACCCGCTCGGACGGTTCACTTATTTACGTGCGGCACCACTGTGAAACCCACCTAAATGGCGTTGGTCAGCCGCTGGATTCAATAGGCCTGGTGCAGGACATAACACAGGACAAAGAAAGAGCGGCACAGTTAGAAGTACTGTCAAATAAAGATGATCTTACCTGCCTGTATAACAGAAGAAAAATGAATCAGGCACTGACTGAAGAATCCATCATCTGTATGGATAACGGCCTCCCTCTTAGCAGTATCTTGCTGGATTTAGACAACTTTAAACAAGTCAATGATCGGTTTGGGCACCATATTGGTGACGAAGTGCTGGTGCGTGTATCTGAAGCAATTCAAAACAGCCTGCGATTAAGCGATATCGCGTCTCGCTGGGGCGGTGAGGAATTTCTTATTCTGTGTCCCAATACAGCTCTTGGTGACGCGGAGTTCGTTGCCGAGCGCATTCGTCAGGCCATCGAGCACATTCAGCTATCATGCGATCACACAATTACCGCAAGTTTTGGCGTAGGTAGTTTGCGCTGTATTCAGGATCTGCCAGAGATGCTAAAGCGCATCGATATGGCACTCTATCAGGCCAAAAAGGCAGGCCGAAATTGTGTGCGTGCGATATGCTAAAGCTTTGAAAAATAGCCAGTTACAACCCTAAAACTGAAACGCAACAACGCCGTTTTTTACAAACCAGAGGTGTCAATACAGCCGCTCATTTACCATTAAAATCCCCATGAATACATAGGTAAGCACAAAAACACTCACGCCCAGTCGAAATCAATAGTTGGGTTATGATCATTGTGATTTTCCATATTATCAGCGCTTACATCTAGTGTTCTCGATTGCTCAAAAAAACAGCTTTAAATTATTACACAAATTAGGTAGGGTAAAGCCAAGCACTGATATTTATTAAGCACATGTTAACGCGTGAGCTGTGATCAGAGCTCTATTTATAGATTACCAATAATGTATCCGGAATAAGGAAATATAAAATGAAAGTACAACTGAAAAAGAAAAATCTAAAAACACTGAACAAAAGTAATCAACTCGCAAACCAGGCAACGCCGCAAGTTGCAGGTGGTGCAGAAGTCTCTATTTACCCAAAATGCATGCCAACAAACCCTGCTATTTGCTGGACAGATGGCACCTGGCACGGTTGTGTTCCTAGATAATCATCACAGATTATCGATAGCGCTTAGGCTTTTAGCCTAATCACCTGCGCCTTTGGGAGTAAGCTTTCATTGCTCTTTAAAGGTGCAGTTTTGAATGTGCACAGATAATTATCGATAGTCCAAATATTTATAGAAACACGTTTATGTAATGGTCACTCTGCCCGGGGAGTAAACAAGGTCCTTTTTCCGCAACTACTGGCCAAATCATTTCAATGTTGCTGTGTGGTCTTTGCCAGTTGCTGTAGCCCATTTAATAGCAACTCTGGTATCTCTTTCTGCTTCCTTGAGCAAATCATAGCAAGCAGCAGGAACGACCTCTGTTTTTACAGTCCTGAATAGCCTCTCCGACGATGCGGTGTTTTTCAAGTTAGTTCTCAACAATTACCCCGACGAATCATGCTCTGAGTGACACAATAGCGCAACGCGCCAAACCGCGTGTACATAGATACAGTACCACAGCCAAAAAAGGCTTATTTCCTGCTAGTCCAAACTAACTCTTCATGTTAATTTTTCTTCTTTTATTTCAATGAGAAATGTCAAAGCCAAATACGTTGAATGGTAAAAAAACGCTCCCATTTCAGTTGAAACATCCAAGTTTTCTCTTAAGTAAGAACCATAAAGCAATGCACAACCTATCCCTCCGTAGAAATACAACGCAAGCGAATAGATTTTATTCTTCCTCCTAAAAAATAAAGGTGCTGCGATAATCTTGTATAAAAAAGTTAGCTTAATAAAACACACTATAAAGAAAGTAGAATGATTAAAACTATCGTGAAGGTAGACGGTAACTTTCTCAGAAAAGAAATACACAGCATAATATAAAACACATAAAGCTGTAGCCTTGCTGATCACAAGTGCGATTTTATGCTCTTCATTTTCAGGCTCCATTCTTCCCCCGCACTTACTTGAACACATAGACAGAATACCATTTACCAGCCAATGAGAAGTGTGAATATTTTACAAGGCAATATGGACACTCCGGCGAAGCCGAGTCGACTGTTACGAGTCTGACTTTAAGGCTTTGCCAGGGCTTGTATATCCGAGATAGTCGTTAAGTTTTCAGTATCACTGAATTTAGGAGTAAAAACACTTTTACCATCTTTGTCAGCGTAGCTCCCCCAAATACATACAAGCCATCCATCTAGTGATTCTTCTGCATCTACAGGTATAGGGTGTGGTTTGTTATCCCATTTACCTTTTATATATAAACTTGATTTCTTGTCATTTTTCCCTTTGTATTCATGGAAAATATTCTTTTTATGGACTTGGTACATAACCCATTACCACTCAATGTTAATTCTTGTACCTACTTTAACCAGTTCCATAAACTCATCCATTTCTGAATTTGTTAAAGCTATGCACCCATCCGTCCAATTAAAGTTTTGCATTATTGGTGCTAACCACCCTAACCAGTTCTTTTGGCCATGAACCATTATGAAACCACCCGGCGATACACCTCTCTTCATCGCATTTTCTTTATCGATTTCGTTAGGGTAACTCACATGCATAGATCTGTAGAAAGACGAATCTTCCTTCTTATAATCTAACGTGTACATACCCTCAGGTGTTCTTTCATCACCTTCTTGTTGTTTATGACCTTTAGGGTTAGCACCAAATACTACATGGTATTCTTTTACGATTTCATCACCGTCGTACAAGTACATCTTGTTTTCAGATTTGTCGACTTTAACTAAATTGACTTCAGCATATGAAAGGCTGCTGAAAAATATAATAAATAATGCGATGTATTTCATGGTTTCCTTTGACATATCACGCCACACTCAACGGCATAAATTAAACTTGTTAGAATAGGCGAGGCACGAGCAAGTACAAGCAAGCTAATTTGTGTCCGCCTAAAAATGCCTTGCTCTGAGGAATCCCCAGATAATCATAATTAAAATCAATGTGATGGACACGCACGGCATTGTTTGATCTAATTTAATTCGTCAAAAACCAAATTGACAACAACACTATGCGTGATATCACTATCCTACACGATATGCTCAGAAAAAACTGCCCCAGATTCATGCGCTGCTGGCAACAGAGACTTTGCTCGATAGCAATCAACTTTCTCTTACTGACTTTCCATTGGCAAACAGGGGCGGAATATGAAAGGCCATGTCGCTGCAAAACACAACATTAAACGTATGGACCGACCACTTGGCAACACTGCCATGTATAATGACCGACTCGCTATTTACCGCTTTCATGGTCGCCAGAATAGACCGACCGAGCTCAGTGCCAAACTTGTATATCTTACTGGGCGGCTTCTCTTGGCTGCTTTGGGTGGCCGCCCACGAAACTTGATCACTTCGATTAATACCTGTTCGATTCACTGCAACAAGTACACGAAATCACAGATGAATGACTTGAATTTACAATTGTGGAAAGTCTCACGATGTGCAGAAAGACTTGATTCCAAGAGGCTATGTTGAGGCTGCATAATCCTATTAATCAGTAGTACTAAATTCGGTAGAGTTACATATGCATTTTCAACAGTCTAGAAAATACCAAGGACTAATGGACTACAAAAATAAAGAAACACAATACTATTTAGTGCGGTTGGTACGCCCAGAAGCCACTTTCCTATTTTGTTGCCACATAGTTTCATCGCAGTAAAACCAGAAGCCAGCCCGACAAACACTAGGGTTAATGTTAACTCAAAACTCAGACTTAAACTTAGAAAGCCATAAGCTATCAATGCTGCAAACACTGAGAGAGTGGCTAACGCTAAGATCTTGTATTTACTTTTCAATTTCATATGTCCCTAAGATGCATAACGCCCGCGTATTAAGCGCAAGCTCGCGAGCGTCCTAATTGATGTGCTTGTTATAGCTGATTTTCAATTTCATGTTGTAGTTTTTCAAGCTCATCAAGGACTTTCATAAACTTGGCCCCGAAATCAGTGACTTTGTACTCCACCCTCGGTGGCACCTCATTGTAAGAAATTCGCTCCAGGATCCCAAACTCCGTATTTTTACGCAGGCACTGGTTCAGCACTTTAGTGGTTAAACCTTCAATGCTGCGCACCATTTCGCCAGGCCGATTGATTCCATCAGCCAAGAGCTGATAAACCGTAAGAGACCATTTGCAGCCATAAATAGTCTCCACCATCTTTGCACTTTCAGTCGGTGCGGTTTTTCTCAAATATTTTTTTTCTCTATCTTTCATAAAGATGTACCAAAAAGTACCTACCTTACCAATTTGTACTTACTTTTTAACGCTAAGGTGATTCGATAAATTATCTCCGTACCTTAACATATATCGGAGAATATCTATGACAACTTCAAATATTGCACTAATCATTGGTGGTTCGAGCGGAATGGGCTTTGCAACAGCAAAGCAACTCGTCGCTCAAGGGAGCAGTGTTATTATCTTAGGCAACAACGCTGAAAAGCTGGAGTCGGCCAGGTCTGAGTTAACCGCAATAGCGAGTAATGACACTCATATTGAGACATTACAAGCCAATCTCTATGAGCAACAAGATGTTGACAGAGTCATTCAAGCGATAAACTCGGACGAAAGACATATCCAGTACCTTGTTAATTCAGCAGGTTACTTCAATCCGAAGCCTTATTTAGAGCACGGATTTGAGGATTATGATGCTTATGCTGCACTGAATCGGGCAACCTTCTTTATAAGCCAAGCCGTATCCCAAAATATGCGTAACAATGGCGGTGGCTCCATTGTTCATATTGGTTCAATGTGGGCTAAGCAGGCGATCAAGGCAACCCCTTCTTCTGCTTATTCCATGGCAAAAGCAGGGTTACACGCGTTAACGCAGCATATGGCAATGGAACTGGCCGACCATAATATTAGGGTCAATGCTGTGTCACCTGCAGTTGTAAAAACGCCAATTTACGAAACTTTTATCGATCCGGCAGAAGTGGACGATGCCCTTGCAGGTTTTGACAGTTTCCACCCTATTGGTCGTATTGGCACACCAGATGACGTTGCCAACGCTATCATGTTCCTGTTGAACGAGCGTGCAAGCTGGATAACAGGCGCGATTTGGGATGTTGACGGCGGTGTTATTGCTGGCAGAAATTAAGCAACAATCTTTATTGGAGGTCAGTATGACGACTTTAATCAATGCAGATTTCAAGCAACGTGTGGTAATTCAACCCACCGACTATAAGTGGGTTGATTCTCCGATGCCTGGCGTTGAGCGCATGATGCTTGATCGCGTTGGAGATGAAGTCGCACGAGCGACTTCTATCGTTCGTTACGCGCCATACTCAACGTTCTCGTCACATACTCATAGTGGTGGAGAAGAATTCTTAGTACTTGATGGTGTGTTTTCGGACGAGCATCAAAACTACGCAAAGGGGAGCTATGTGCGCAACCCAATTGGTACATCTCACACACCAAAAATAGGTAAAGAAGGTGCAACTATATTGGTAAAGCTACATCAATTTGACCAGGACGACACAGAACAAAAAGTGATAGACACTCAAACCCACCCGTGGCACCAAGGGCTTGTTGATGGGCTGACGGTAATGCCGTTGCATGAGTTTAAAGGTGAAAAGGTCGCGTTAGTAAAGTGGTCACCTCACACGCAATTTCAATTGCATACCCATTGGGGAGGAGAAGAAATCTTTGTATTAGAAGGCACGTTTTACGATGAGCATGGTCAATATCCCAAAGGCACCTGGCTTCGCAGCCCCCACATGAGCCAGCATACGCCTTTTACGAAAGAGGATGGCGCATTGATTTATGTGAAGGTGGGTCATTTGTAAATATGACGCAGCCATATGGGGCGTATGAATGCTTGGCTAAAATTTGCTAAGAATGAGCGCAAGCCAAGCGTTTTGCATCCCTTGGTTAAAGCGTTTGTCAGGTCGCGACTGCCTCTGCTTTACCAATTTCTTTTACGATTGGGCTTGCGCTACAAATAACCTCTAAACATTCGTCAGCAGTAACTATTAAGTGAGACCACTCACCATCATTTCCCATGAAAAAGGTAAGCGGGCTTTCTTTGTGCCAACCATGACCTTTTATTTTAAACGTATTTAATGTTGGTCGATTATTGCTCCAAATTTCTGTCAGACCGTGTTCGTCTAGACAACGAAAGCCATTTACAGATTCAAATAATAGCTCGTATATAGTTTGTGATTCTTCGTGAAATACACGAGCAACAAGCTCATGGCTTTCGTGTTTTGCGTCGCCTTTAATCAGGTACTTAACACCATTCGATTTTTCGAGAGTCCACTCTTTGGTACCCCAAGACAAATCGACTAACCACAAACTGCCATCTTCAAAAGGTGTTGGCCAACTCTCAAATTCCATATAGCTACCTTGTAACGCCCCAATAAGCAGCCCAGTAAGCGCCGCTACACTTGGTGGCGGCCTCGTGCCGACCCAGCGGCGCATACTCGGTCAGGCTTCATTGGATTGTTATGCGCTAGCCATTTAATTGCCAGCTTTCATTGCCTTGGCAGTCATGCTCTTTAATGAGCCGCTGCTCGACATCATTTATATTTTCGGAGTCATCGATGTTGCAAAGGAAGGATAAAGTGATTTTGTGGCCACTACGAGCCGCTTCAGCTAAGTGTCTATGCACTTTCCGATAACCTTCGGGATTTGACTTCCGGTATGGTCGATTTTGAAGGAGACGACGAACGTTACGCCTGTAATGCCTCCGAGGCCTTTTGCTGCCACCTTTAGCTTTGCCTACATAGCGACCTGTAAGGGCACCATCTTCGTCGTGGGTTTCCCACATGTAGATTAGCGCCTTGCCTTCATTTACTTTATTGGTGAGAGTTTCGAATTCCATATGTCGCATAACGCCAAATTAAGTAGTGAGCAACGCTACCACCTACCTAAACCATTGTGCCGTAAATACTAAAGCTGATTCAAACCAAAAATGCTAGGCATTACGAATCTGCTTAAATTTATTGTATGGATAATAGACCCATCAAATTTATCTATTTTACCGATTTAGGGTAAAGTGAGACCCAGGCTTTAGCTGCAACTAAAGCCTTCTTTTACAGTAGTTCGATTGAATGTTTGCTCCTCTATTGAGAGACCGGTAACAAGAATGAACGCAGTAAAAGACTCCAAGCACCACACTCGAACAGTCTACTGGGCCTCGAGCCCGCATTTTGCAAGCATGAGTTAGCTTATATGAATACAAAAACAAATCAAAGCATCAACATTGGTGAGAAATGGCTCGTTTTCAAGGCGCAATATCAAAAGCTGGTCACATCAGGAAAACCGAAAAAGTGGCCTTAATTGCCTGTGTTCGAAAGATGGTCGTTACCTTGAACTCGATGCTCAGAGACGGAACAATGTGGGAAGCGCCAATTGCTGAAATTTAGTTATTGACGCCATAGTCTCTTGTTAGCAGTTTATGCGGCACACTTAAATTTACTTAAATATTCAATTAAACAACTAGGGGTGATAGCGTATTGACTTAGCTCTGAATGAACATTTGCTTTTGATAATTGCAGCTTTACAAGAGTCTTTCTTGTAAATACAGTACTTACCTTTTTAGAACGCTCCTCTCTTAGCTGAACTAAAAACACCCTCAAGAATTCTAATTGTTGCTTACCTCTGAGTAGCTCTTCTAGACTTTTTTCGGATTGGCTAAAATATAGTTCTGAATCTGCATATTGTTCAGGTGTTACACTGAAAGAGTTAGGAAATAAGCTAGATACATTTCCACAATCATAAACAGCAGTAACTTCTGTCAAGCTTATAGAAACTAAATCTTCAATTTTTAGATTATTTAGGTTTAATTGCTTTGACTTATCATCAGTGGATTTTTCAATGATACGGTGTGATTTAATCCAAATATTGAAAGCAAGCATTATATTACAATACTCATTCAACCTGTCTTTGAAAATTGAAACCGCAGTTTCAAAATCATTAGTTTCACTACAAAATTCCGACATTCCAAATTCAGCAGTAATTATATTTTTGAAGGCTTCTACGTTGCTATAAAAGTTTTCAACTGCATAAGTAGGTGTGATATAAAAATCTTCTTCATTATCAATAACATCGTCGCCAAAATCATTATCTATGAAGAATGCTACTAAAGAGCTTTTATATTGGCTATGCGAACTAATTTTATCTCTCAATGAGGTAACGTTCTTTTTCCCTTTACAGTTAATTCCAGTCCATTTAATTTCGGGTAGAATAGAGTTTATACGTATAGAGAAATATTTTTCATCATCTCCTTCAAAGAAGCATACGAGAATATCCCTATGTCTAGAAACGGCTTTAATAAAGTCCATAAATTGCACTGAAATTGAACTTCTAGCTTCCCTTAAAGTATCAAGTCTGCTCAATTTATAGTTCCTCAACATACACTGCTAAGTCAGAGGCTGAGCTATCCAACTCATTATCAAAAATGAATGGAGAGTGCGTTGTACAGAACAAAAACTTACACTTTTTAGAATTGAGAATATGTGGCAGTAACTTTCTTTGCCACTCTATTGATAAAGAAAGCTCAGGTTCATCGAAGAAAATAGCTAAATCTTCACTTCGATCTAGGTACAAGCGAGCGAATAATGAAACTATTTGTTTTTCACCAGAAGACAGATTTTCCCAATCGACTGGTTTATTATTTTTCACGCGTACTACAGATATTGTGACATTACTTTCATTATATTGGATTTTTTTATCTACAAGATATTCATTACAAACATTTGTGAACTCTTGAATAGCTGAGTCATTATCCTTTTGCTGTTCATATACCTTTACTAGATTCGCTAAGAAATATACTAAATCATCATGTCCTTCTAGTATTTTTCCAGTATTTACTAACTCTATAATTTGTTCTTTATTTCTCGCAGGAATATTTTCTCCAATTCGATCTAGTACAATTTTTATAGCGTCTAAATTACTAACGCTAATATACATTTCTTCATCCACTTTAAAGCCTTCTACAAGCTGAGCAATCATCTCGCCATTAACTATTGAAAACCACTCAACGGATGAACTTAGAATTTCAGAAGTTATAGTTTTTATTCTTCGTCTGACATCACTCATGCCAAAGTTAATCTGATGATCATCTTTAATTTCTATATCATCATTCATTCCTAAGGTTTGCAGATCTTCTTCTACTCGTCGATATGTTGGGAGATATAATAAATTAAGGCTAAACTCACTTTTTATGCGACTAAAAACATCTTTAACGCCATCCATGTCAGGCATGTTATCGCCTAAATCAACCACCAACATTTTCAGCCAATGTCTAAGGTTATTTGGGCTAGCATCTAATTTTTTAAGACTTTGAATATATATTGGTAATTTTCTCAAGTCAGACCAATTAAGGGTCAAGGACAACTGAATTAATGTATAAACTGTTTGTTCAGAAAGATTACTCCTCAAATGGTGATATACGCCAGAGTTTCTTGCTTTTGACAAATCAAATGAAAGAGATTCTTTAGTAAGTTCAATTGGCTCGCCTTCATTAAACGTTACTGCTATTTTTGAAAAAGGCATTTTCCTTAAACGATCTAGATCTCCAGCCAATACAGAATAAAAAGCGTTTAGAACAGTTGTTTTTCCATAACCATTTTCAGCAACTATTATTTTAGTATTCGAGTCAAAATCAATAGAAACATTTCGCTCTTCATAGAGACCAAATATTTCAAACTTTCTAATCGAGAGTTCCATCTTAATCCTTTTATTGTATGTATATATTAAAATAAAAATTATTACTGCAAAACATAAATATATGCTCCAGCTTACAAAAACTGCTAACGCTTATTAGCGTGAATACCGGTTAGATCCAGTTCCTAAAACCGTACAGCTCCACAGCTAAATTATTTTATTCATAATAAGAACAACAAACTACCACTATTGTACTAGTCACTCAAGCCAAAATTGCTTTGTTTAAACCGAGCCTTGTTCATAGCGAGACTTGGGGTCTCGTTATGTAAAGCTACTAACTTATTGAATCTATATGAATTAAATCAGATCTTCACTTAAACGAGACCTTCAAGCGCGGAGAAAACGAGAAATTTGACATGGAAACCGACTACATTTGCTTATACCTGTATAAACAATCAGCATTTATGGTTGGGATTATTCATGACGTTTGAAATAATCATCTAGTTAAGTTTATCCAGGCTCGCACGCATTCGGGATGACAACGTTGTTTGGCAGTGACGGGGTTGTTTTATGATGGCTGGGTTATTTTTCAAGTGCGTCTGAGATGACAGAGTTGTTTGTGAGGTGCGTCTGGAACCTGACACTGCTGCGTGGTGTTTGAGTAGATCCCGGCTCGCACGCGTCCGGGATGACGGAGTTGTTTCAAAGTGGCGGCGTTGTTTGTGAGGCGACGGTGTTGTTTGGTCATGACAGAGTTGTTTATAAGGTGCGTCTGGAATCTCGCATTGCTGTGCGGTGTTTGAGTAGATCCCGGCTCGCACGCGTCCGGGATGACGGAGTTGTTTGTGAGGTGACGGAGTTGTTTGGTCGTGACAGAGTTGTTTGGTCGTGACAGAGTTGTTTATGAGGTGCGTCTGGAATCTGGCACTGCTGTGCGGTGTTTGAGTAGATCCCGGCTCGCACGCGTCCGGGATGACGGAGTTGTTTGGTAGGTGATGTTGGTGAGGTGCGCCTGGAACCGGGCACTGCTGCGCGGTATTTGAGTAGATCCCGGCTCGCAAGCGTCCGGGATGACGGAGTCGTTTGAAAGTGGCGGCGTTGTTTGTGAGGTGACGGTGTTGCTTGGTCGTGACAGAGTTGTTTATAAGGTGCGTCTGGAACTTGGCACTGCTGCGTGGTGTTTGAGTAGATCCCGGCTCGCAAGCGTCCGGGATGACGGAGTTGATTGTTAGATGCTCCAACAACCTAGCACTGCTGAGCGGTGTTTGAGTAGATCCCGGCTCACAACCGTTCGGGTTAAGCCTCTCGCTCCCCAAACACTACTTTAAAGCTTGCGCCGCCTTGCTCGTTTTTGCAGGTAACCGTAAGTTTGGCGTTGTGAAAGTCGACGACTTCTTTGACGATAGGCAGGCCCAGTCCACTGCCGCTCAGGGTAGATTGTTCCTGCCTACAGAAGCGCTCAAACAGGCGGTCGTAGAATTGCGACTGGATCCCGGGGCCGTTGTCGCTCACTTCCAGTTCAGTGGCACTCACTCTGACCTGAATCTTGGCATTGTCCTTTGAGTGTTTCAGGGCGTTTTCGACCAGGTTTTTAATCATAATATGCACGGCGGCTTTGTCTCCGAGGATCTGAGCTAAGCCTGGTTCCGTGTCCAGGCTTAGCTCTTTATCAAACTGTACTGCCAGCGGTGCCAGCATCATGCAAACTTCCTGTGCCAGAGCTGACAGGCTTACCGGTACCTTGTTGTACACCACAAAGTTTTGCGCGCGAGAGAGATCTAAGAGTTGCTGCACCACCCGACTCATATAGGCGACATCGTTGACGATTTCTTCGCGGATCTGGGGAGCAATATCGGCCAGCTGAACACCGAAGAATAACGGCGACACCCACCCTTACGTTCACCTAACCAATGAGGCTATGTGCTAAATTGAATTTGAAATATA
>NZ_PNCJ01000062.1 GCF_005887115.1 Pseudoalteromonas rubra
GCAAGCAGTTGCGGAAGAAAAACTTTATTTACTGTCCGGGATTAGTTGACCACTACAAACCTACTTGCCCATGATTTGGGCGTTAGCTCTCTAAATGGATTTATAAAATCATGCACTTTAAATTAGCTCTTATATTAATTTTTTTGCCGTTCTCTTCGGTAGCCGAAAAACTAGTTAGAGTGACATTTGATGAAACTACTATTTGTTACCCCAAATCTTACTCACCAAATACTTCATTCATGGATTCAATATTGGCTCCTATAAAAGGAGAGTTGGACGACTCAGCAGGGCAACAATTAGTGTATATTCCTGCTCAGCGGATAAAGAATAAGGTGCCTGAGTATTCTTTAAGTCATGCGAACGACTACAATCCGAAAGTGATGCATGACGTAAACGGAATTATTTACCCATTATCGACCATTGATATTAATGGGCTCAGCGATAATGCGTGGAATATCCATCAAGAAATTGAAAAGCCAATAATATATAAAGACCCAAAAACTGACTTTTTCAAAGTATTCACTTTCAAAAAAGAAATAGGGCCTTGGCACCTTGTAAAGTCAGCTCCAGTTAAAAACTCGATCAAACAAAAAGCAAAAGACTGGTATATAGGATTTTGTGGTAAATTAGCTGGCTCATACAATTGTAAAGTAAACGTTGTGTACAAAGATATAGTGTATAACTATAGCCTTAACGAACATAACGTATCGCTGCACAAACAAGTTGAGGCGGCTTTATTGGAGGAAATTAAATCTTGGGAAAATGCTTGTCCCGAGAGCTAACAAGTTGTTTAATAGGACAAAAACAGTTGGTTTTTGCTCCGTTTTCGCTAATTTTAGCCTGCTATTTTGCGCCGGTTAAGCGAGCGTTATACTTACCTAGAGTTCGGTGGATGAAAAAAGTTCTAGTATCAATTGCTTCGACATTTATATGTATTCTGATTTACTTCACTTCTTTCTCACTAGTATGGGACAAGCTTTTCCCATACTACTATGAAGATTATTTAACTCATTTTTTTGTTGCTGGGCTAATTTTAATAATTACTGTACCGCTGTTCTTGGCAACATTTCTATACTTAAAAGTATCACCCAATTTTAAGACTCACTATTACAACTCAATTAAAAAAACTAATATTGCAGCAACCTTAATTTGTATCTCTATTGTCTTGTATCAGTATAGTGGTATGTCTTATTCTGATAGCGGAGGTGGTTATTACAAGATCGAGTCTAGTGACGGGTAAGTATAACAAGTGCCTAAACCAAAGGGCGCGAAATAGCAGGCTTGCGTTCCTTTGTCGCTAATTTTAGCCTGCTATTTCGCGCCGGTTAGGCAAGCGCTGGGGGATCCCCTCATAATTGAGGCCTCCCTAGTTGATGTATCAAGCGCATATATTCACACGAGAACAAGCGACATATATGGACGCTCCAGCGATGTCAAGCCGAGTAGGCCTGCGGGG
>NZ_PNCJ01000063.1 GCF_005887115.1 Pseudoalteromonas rubra
TACAACGCCAAAGTGGTTTTGTTTGTTAGAAGTTAAGAAATAAAGTAGACGAAAGAATTTAATACGCTTTTCCAGATTTTAGTGAGACGTTGATAAACGTCTTGCACACAGATTTTCCTGGTGAAAATAGCATTTTGGAACCACCTGACCCCATGCCGAACTCAGTAGTGAAACGAAATAGCGCCGATGATAGTGTGGGGTTTCCCATGTGAAAGTAGGACATCGCCAGGGCCTTATAAGAGAAACCCGTTGCAG
>NZ_PNCJ01000064.1 GCF_005887115.1 Pseudoalteromonas rubra
CAGTGTATTTTGTCTTGGTTGAGGTACTTGAATTTGATTTTGATTTGGATATGGATATGGATATGGATATGGATATGGATATGGATATGGATATGGATATGGATATGGATATGGATATGGATATGGATATGGATGAGGACATGGATATGGATATAGATATGAATGAGGATGAGGATGAGAATGAGGATGAGGACAATGGCAGGCAGCCATTTTCACCAGTCAATCAACAACAGGCAATCAGTCATAAAGAAACCCACACCTCTTTACTATGACTGTCACAGGGTGATTGAGCAGTAATAACTATCACACCAGGTCGTCGCGTGGAACTCGACAGAATACAATTAAAAATCAGTTTTTATGTCACTTTCTTGATCAAGTCGGTGTAAATATCAAGGCACAAAAAAGCCACACGAACAGTTCGTGCGGCTTACGAATCAACACTTAGCAATGGTTGAACCTATTCAATAAATTAGTTGTCACCAAATTTAGGGTAGATTACACAACCACCTTCAACGATACCACCATTTACCAACGCCATCAGTTCACTGTTTTTTTCGATAGTTTTCATAGTTTTTCTCCTACTAATATAATTAAAGATCACACTCAATTTTTGAATAATCAATTTTTTTCTGCTCTGTACCACCAGCTACCAATACTGCATTCTGTTCTTCAATTAAATACATATTTCGCCTCTAACCTCTCTTATTCTCTGGAACGAACTCTGGAACGAACACCGCTCTCATTCAAGACGTTGCTCTAACCCTGTGACTGTCGCAATCTCACCTGATTACGGTCGGACGTTCTGAGCAAAACTGTCATTCGATTGACAACCACGAAAACCACTGGGCTGAAAATCAACACCTCCAGCAATATTTTGGGTACTACTGTGAGCAAACTCTTTGCCAGCCAAACTTTTCATCACTTTCTTTTTTATTTTAAGCATTTCACGCCTCCTAAAATTGGCATATCCTGACATCAGACATGTAAATTACGCGCTGTTTATAGGGCTTTATACATATCTATAATTTCGAATGCGATTACAAACCTAACCGCACAGTAACTGACTAGTTACCGTTTTTCTCTCGTTCCATTTTCTCTAACAACTTGTGAGTTGTATCACCACCGGATACATACACCAGGCTTTTCTTATCTAACGCTTTCAACATAACTTCCCTCGCATGATTGGTTAATGGCCCCTACTGCTCTTGAGTGCCTGAAGCAATCATGAAACAGAATAAAAAAACTGTCAAAACGGAGAAAAAACAAAAATAACCTTTTATTTCATAGTGATAACTTGGAATGTCTGCATCAAATAACTGAGCAATTAGCTCTTTATATGCTCACAATGTAAGCGCAGTACCCTCATTCATTGCTGACAATCTGATACCCCAATGCGGTAATTTTTCAGATAAACTATCGCCGTATATACCTGTACAAAACCTGGTTACCCGGGATGCTTAGTCTATGGTTCCAATGAGAATGAAGGGCGGACTGTGGTCTCAACTAAGTCACTGACACTATTTATTTGTATTTGGTGAGAATGATTCTAAGCAAGGATTTCACTTGCCGCAGTTCTTCAGAGCTGACAAATCGATGCAGCAGCACGGCTCAGGGACCCAAATTGCAGGCATAAAAAAAAGGAGCCTTATTGACTCCTTATTCAACAACATTCTCACATAATGGACAAAAGTAACTTTCCGCCAAAATTATTACTTTTACCAACCAAACAGCAACAGCTTCACACTACGCCGAACAAATATGGCATAAATGGCTTTAGAAGGCCTCTAATTATTTATTCAAAAGCTGAAGCATTTTTCACTTTATGAGATGAAATCATAACTCTCTGGATTAAAACCAATTTTTAATGGTTTCAATCAGTAGTTCAATTTCTGTTTCTGCCGGATGAGATACACCACCATTTATTGATTTAATATCAACAGATTTCAAATTCTTCATTTTGCCTCACAAAATTTTTAAAGTGACTTAAAAAAATCAATTATTGCATCTACCAAAGCACCTTCAGGAGACTTACCACCTGAAACCTCTGTGACCTGTTCTTTTCTTAGTTTATACATATTAAAACACCATCATTAAAAAATAAAAAACACATTTAAATTAGAAAATATAAAAAACTACTTTCACGTTTTCAGACATTAAAGTATGAGGTCGTTTAATGAGTCTACCAAATCTCGGATCTGTTCATAAATATCTGGTTGGCTACTACCACCCACGACATTCGACAACATGTCTTTCTCAATATATTTCATTTATGAAACCCTCTTTATTAAATCCATCTAGACTCGGGACTAAAGCACATTTTGCAGAGCAGGGATAGTACGATCAACCCCGCAGTCATGAACCGTATGAGGGCACCCACCTGCAACATGTTTCAAAGATGCATTTTGAGTCAACACTTTTAACTTTTGTTTTTTTAATTTCATAATCAGTTCCTTAACCATTTAGAATATCATAATAAAAACAGCACCCTTTATAAAACAGCTCCATTAGCAAATTAATGGAAAGATCCTTTACTAATAATTAAGCCAGCATATAGAGCACCGCTGTTCGAGATAAACATAACAAGGAAAAACGATTAAATCAAAACCATATAAAAAGCAATAAAACCTTTAAATACATAAAGATAATTAAAAAAGTGACAATACGATAAAGACAAAGTAATTGCCTGAGCATTTTTATGTTTTTGACCCAGGGCCAGATGCACTGTTCTTGCACAAGCTAGTCGTCAAAACAGGAGTATAAAGAACTTGCGAAAGAGCACTGAAGGTGCAGCCTTTAGAAAGCACAAGCCATATCAATCAGCTAAGAATATAACCTAATTCAGACTGGCTAATTGCAACCTGATAAAACGAAGCTACAGGGTGTAAAAACTCGACTTAATCAGGCCTGTGTTGCCAATGAACTTTGCATAGGGCCTATCTTGTGGTTAATGACAGTTGACAAAATAGGTGCTCTGCTTTGGAATTACCTTCTACAAAACTTAGACCTGCCACTGAAACACCAAGAAAAGTTAAGCTACTCAGAAAAATGTCAGAGCCTTTCATGCCTGCAAGCCTAGGAAACGGCTAAAGCAATGGCAACAAGGTTATCAGAATTTGATAAAGACGAACTCTTATAGCCAAATTCAACAGTTCCATACCTGCAAAGCAGGATAGCGAGTATAGTAGAACAACAAGACAAGACAAGACAAGACAAGACAAGACAAGACAAGACAAGACAAGACAAGACAGAATAGCGCCTTAATAAGCAGTTAGATATGATGGAAAGCGACTTATATAGAGGTAGCGGTTACTAATTAATTTTATATTCTTCGTGAAGAAGTATGGTTGGTGACAGAAATAAGAAAGGAGTCAACTGACTCCTTATTCACAATAACATTCTCACATTATTACCAAAAGCAACTTCCGCCACAGTTATTACTTTTGCTCATAACTCACTTTTGAGTTAGTACTTAACTATGATAGGAAAGAATGGGCCAACACAACCGCCTTCAACTATTCCACCATTAATATGAGTTAAGAAATTATAATCTATTTGCTTCATAATTAAATATACCTTTTAATTTCCAATCGTATCCAAGAGGTAATCTCTTAGCCATTCATAGGGGTGCTTACCACCACTAATCGCCTCGGCTTGTTTTTTGTCTAATTCAAACATAATACTCAGCTCAAATTATACTGGGCAGCTGCCAATAGAAATATTGAAGTCATTGCCAAACAACTTTACAGTTTGAGTGTAGCAATCACCACCAGACACATACATTGCCATTACGCTAATATCTTTCATCATTAACCCCTTTTATTCCATCACGCCAATACAAAGAACCAGGTCACCACCATTTGCTTTGATACTGATACCATTGCATGTGCCTGCACCAGTAACAAATTCAACATTCAATAATTCTTTCATCATCATCTCCTAAAAATATTATTCACTGATACCCAGACAAGCACCATACTTGCCATCGGTTGTGCCTAACCAAATACCAGTACACTTGCCACCAGAAACAGAGGCGAACTCACCAAATTTAATCTCAACCATTTTCACTCCTAAACATGAACGCCAATACACACACTACGCTCACCGGCTTTAATATCCAGGCCATAACAAGTTCCTGCACCATTTACATGGTCAACTGAATTAAGTTCTTTCATAATAATTCCTACCTAATTTTAAATTTAAACTGCACAACTACCGATTGCGATATTGAAATCATTGCCAAACAATTTCACAGTCTGTCTGTAGCAATCACCACCAGACACATACATTGTCATTCCGCTAATATCTTTCATCATTATTTTCCTTTTATTCCATCACACCAATACAAAGAACCAGGTCACCACCATTTGCTTTGATACTGATCCCATTGCATGTGCCTGCGCCAGTAACAAATTCAACATTTAATAATTCTTTCATCATCTTCTCCTAAAAATATTATTCACTGACACCCAGACAAGCACCATACTTGCCATCGGTTGTACCTAACCAAATACCTGTACACTTGCCACCAGAAACAGAGGCGAATTCACCAAATTTAATTTCAATCATTTTTATTTCTCCACGTGAACGCCAATACACACACTGCTATCACCGGCCTTAATATCCAGGCCATAACAAGTTCCCGCACCATTTACATGGTCAACTGAATTAAGTTCTTTCATAATAATTCCTGCCTAATTTTAAATTTAAACTGCACAACTACCGATTGCGATATTGAAATCATTGCCAAACAATTTAACAGTCTGCTTGTAACACTTGCCACCAGACACATACATTGTCATTGCAGTAATATCTTTCATCATTAATTTCCTTTTATTCCATTACACCAATACAAAGAACCAAGTCACCACCATTTGCTTTGATACTGATCCCATGACACGTACCTGCACCAGTTACAAACTCAACATTCAATAATTCTTTCATCATCATCTCCTAAAAGTATTATTCACTGATACCCAGACAAGCACCATACTTGCCATCGGTTGTGCCTAACCAAATACCTGTACACTTGCCACCAGAAACAGAGGCGAATTCACCAAATTTAATTTCAATCATTTTTATTTCTCCACGTGAACGCCAATACACACACTGCTATCACCGGCCTTAATATCCAGGCCGTAACAAGTTCCTGCACCATTTACATGGTCAACTAATTTAAGCTCTTTCATTTTTATGCCTTACTCAATGTTAATACCAATACATACACCCGTTTTGCGGTGCGCTATCATGAAGATGGGAGCTGAAAGACAAATTCCACCCGCAATATCATTTGTTTCGTTTAGTTCTTTCATTTTTTCTGCCTTACTCAATGTGAATACCAATACAGGTGCCCGTGAAGTGATCCAGGATCATCAGCGCTGGAAGTGAAATACAGGTACCGCCCGCAATGTAGCTTGTTTCGTTTAGTTCTTTCATTTTCATACCTTACTCAATGTGAATGCCAATACAGGTGCCTGTGAAGTGGTCCAGGATCATCAGAGCTGGAAGTGAAATACAGGTACCGCCCGCAATATAATTCGTTTCGTTTAGTTCTTTCATTTTCATACCTTACTCAATGTGAATGCCAATACAGGTGCCTGTGAAGTGGTCCAGGATCATCAGTGCTGGAAGTGAAATACAGGTACCGCCCGCAGATA
>NZ_PNCJ01000065.1 GCF_005887115.1 Pseudoalteromonas rubra
CTGGCTGACTCAAAAGTTCATAAAGGGCGATGAACTGAGTGTGTCGGAGCAGAGTATGCTAGCGGATGATATTGCTGAATTCAGAATACGCCTTGCGAGTATCAGCTGGTTTATGCGGGTACTGAATGAAGACATAGCCCGCAGAGCCAATAAAGAAGATGGTTGTACAGGTCGGTTTTGGGAAGGAAGGTTCAAGTCACAGGCATTGCTGGATGAAGCGGCACTGGCAGCCTGCATGGCTTATGTTGACCTGAACCCAGTCAGAGCCAAAATGGCAGAGACTCCGGAAACTTCGGACTATGTCAGTATTAAAAAACGCATTGAGTGCGCACGAC
>NZ_PNCJ01000066.1 GCF_005887115.1 Pseudoalteromonas rubra
ATCGAAGCGCAACTCGAGCGACACCCAACCATAAATTCATATTCCAGCTCGGGGCAAAGCTATAATAGAAATGCAAGACTATTGAATGCTGCGTTTCCTGTAAGTTCCGAACAGTGAAACTTGTGAGCTTAGAATCGAAATTCTGGAAAGTAGGCAGAGCCAGACATTACGAGAATACATCCAAGCCCGAGTTTGGATAAATCGAAATGATACCGAAAAATAGGTGTTAGCCCAGTAGGCGCTCGCATTGCATCAGATTAGCGCGTCGCTTTTTCTCCAGATGCTCACAGTAATCTGTCATTGCCTGTTTTCGTCCTACTGCACCATGAAACACTTTGGTAAATCGGGTGGTAAGTTTAAGCCAGTTATCTGGCTCTATTTGCAACCTGGTCAGCAGCGGCTGGCTATCACTGATATATCCTCGTTTGTCTGCCCGCATACACCGGCCAGTTAGTTCAACCAGCTGAATGTAGTAGGTCGGCTCAAACGGGAGGCCACTTGGCATGTTGGCTCTGGGGTTGCCTGCAAAGCGTCGCAAGCTTTTAGGCTGCTTGCCCTGTCGTGCGCACTCAATGCGTTTCTTGATACTGGTATAATCCGAAGTTTCCGGAGTCTCTGCTATTTTGGCTCTGACTGGATTCAGGTCAACATAAGCCATACATGCTGCCAGTGCCGCTTCATCCAGTAATGCCTGTGACTTGAATCTTCCTTCCCAGAACCGGCCTGTACAACCATCTTCTTTATTGGCTCTGCGGGCTATGTCTTCATTCAATACCCGCATGAACCAGCTGATACTCGCAAGGCGTATTTTGAACTCAGCAATATCAGCCGCCAGCATACTGCGCTCTGACTCGCTCAGCTCATCACCATTGATGTATTTTTGTGTCAGCCAGTTGCCTTTAAACAGCTTGTGCCAGCGAATGACTATCGCTTTATCTGATAACCTTTGTGCTTTCTTATCATCCACATACAACACAAGATGTGTGTGATTGCTCATCACCGCATAGCCACATACTTCAATACAAAACACCTTGCCAAGGGCCAGTAGTTTCTCTTCTACCCAGTCTCGACGATGTTCATAAGACTGACCCGTTAAGCGGTCTTGGCCACATAGAAATGCCCGACGAACACATCGGGATATGCAGTGGTAGTATTTGGTATCCGACAAGCTAACTTGCCGCTTCCTTGCTGTTGGCATAGTCCATTATCCTCAATCCATTGAGTATTTCCTAAAGGTAGACGGCGTAGCTACTGTACGCCAGTTTGAGGAGGCTGTCTGCGTAACTCTGTGGAATGAATTCGGGTGCTTTTATGTGTAACATGCTTTTTCTGACCGTATAATGTAAGATCCCGGAATAATACATAGCGTTGCAGCTTGACTGTTTGACTATTAACGAAATATATTGGTTTAATCGTTATTAATCGATTCCATTATATTGATTATTAATGAAAAAATCCCTTGACAGTAAGGTGTTAGGGTTTTCAGGAGATAAAATGAAGTTGTTTAAATCTTTATTGCTACCGCTTTTGTGCTTTAGCTCAACTGCTGTTTTTGCTGGTGTTTGTAATCCAGACTTTTGCCACAAAGTTTATATTGAAAGGCTCTATGTTGAGGCATCAGGAAAAATATTTATTGGAACAAGTGGAGATGAAAAAATTCTAAACTGTAATGCTGAATCTGGTTCTTACGTGACCATTCCAGCAGGAACCCCTGGGGCTGACTTTTTGTATTCTGCTTTACTTACCGCTCAAACTACAAACTTACCAATAGAGGTCATACAGGTTGATGACAATCTGCCCGGTTGTGTGGTTCAGTACATTACTCTAGACAAAAAGTAAATCTGGGGATACATGCCAAAAAACGCATTCACTTCACACTGGGTATTGAAAACAGAAAAGAATGCGGCATGTATCTATCACTTTAAGGATAAATATAAATACCTGTTAATTAGTTATAGCTTAGCGTTAGAGTGTAACTCACCCCAAAGTCAAACTGAATGTCTACGATTTTGGGTGGGTGTCCATGCAACTCGTTGGTGTATTAATTTTAGGGTGTGCAGGCTCGGAACTCATTTGGGGCGCTGAACAATCAGTTAAGCCCGGATATATGTCAGAGCAACACATTTATAGCGGATTAGACCAAACATCAGGCATGGCAACACGGGTAACATAACGAACGGGATAACGAAAACTCGCTACCCCGCAGGCCTACTCGGCTT
>NZ_PNCJ01000067.1 GCF_005887115.1 Pseudoalteromonas rubra
TGTATGGTACATTGGAGACAACCTACCATCAGTCCAGCTGGTTTGACCGTAACAGCAGCGAAATGGGTATCAATGTGAGCCTCGCCTATCGGTTCTAACCCAACCCTATGTACCTGTATTACAGTGCAGATAGATACATTCAGCGAGATAAGGCTTTGCTGCCTGGTCTCGCTGAATGACCAATAAAGCGGATTTACCTAAACGCCAAGTATTTGCTGCTCACTCAGCTGATATTTTGCCTGTATCTCGTCAATACATGCCTGTGTATTGTGATGGAAGGCACGGACCTCGTTTTGCAATGTCATCAGCGAAAACAGACCGCTGAACTGACCACAAGCCAGTGTTTTTGCGTCACTTTGAGTTGCTGGTAGTATAATATCCAGATAGACACTGGGCTTGCTTACATATACACCTGGTGTGCCTGCATAGGAACGCGATACATTGGCAGAATGGTTGGAGCTGGTGAAGGTATCAGCACCGTGCTGCTGAGCAATTACCGCACTGCGCAAAAGCGCAAAGTCGATGGCCTGCTCCAGTGACACACTGCCGTTACCTGAGTAATGTACCCGGTAGCTGTTGTCGTTCAGTTTTTTCTCGGAATATCCGCCACGAATACCCATAGACTGATACGACACGGCGCTGCATCCCACAGCGGCCAAAGTGATACACACTAAACTAAGATTTTTTAAAGACTTCATTACTGTTACATCTGTTTCCATTTATATTCGTTGCGGGCAAACTCAAATCAGTCTGCCCGTTTGCTTTTTACGCCTGTAGCGCGGTTTCCTCATCAAAGCCCTGTGTGCGAATGCGGGTCAGGAGCTGGCTGAGTAGCTCGTCTTCCAGGGGGGCAACTGGCGCATCGGGCAGCAGATGTGTGACATTGCCAAACCCCGGATGGCTGAAATCCGGGTTGGGCAGGCCGTGCTGAGCACGCAGTGCCAGTAACATTAACGCGGCGTAGGGGGTAAACTGCCAGTTCCCGTTGTCGAACTCAAAAAAGCACTTGCTGGGCGGTGCGGCTACCTGCGCCACCTGGTCGTCGCATAAGCGGGTCAGGTGGGCCGTGAGCAGGTCTAAATCCTCCGTATTCCAGTCCGCAACAATATCGGCATAGGCAAATCCATCCACTATCGGCGTCATGGATTTGCTGCCGTTTGCGGCATCAAACAACAGAATTATCAAATCCCCGATATGGCTTTTTGAGCGGTTCACCCAGTGTCTGGGGTAGCCAACCTCAAACAGCCGGAAGATATGGCAGGCATGTTTAGACTGTTGCAGGATCACCGCAATGGCCAGATAAAAGACGCTGTCTGGTGATACACCTCTTTCGCGCTCTCTGTCAAAGCGGGTCACAAAGCGCTGAGACTTAAAGTATTCAAAAACACAATCTAAGTATGCATAACTCAAACTGTGACCGACATATGTTAAGCTAAGCTGCCCGTCTTGAACCAATAATTTTTGTGCCTGCAACTCATAGTAATCAATTGGTATTTTTATCTCGCTGATAAACAGCTCCCAAGGTAAAAATGGCAGACGATCATTCACTGCTGGTTCCCTTTTCACGCAGCCTCGGTCAATATAATGCATCAGATCGGTTTTGTTATCTTCATATACCCTTTGATACTTTTCAGGGTATTTCAATGCTCGCTTGCGCTCACGATTAAATTTTTCAAGTGTTTTTGCTTTATCCGTCATGGTTTTCCTACTGGTACAAGGGTTACGGTTGCAACGCCTATTTGACTTGGGTCAGGCGCATTATCTTTTGTCACAGGCCTAGGCACGTTTACTTTTGCGAACATTGGTGTCAATGAAAAGCCATGGTTATCCATCAAATCTACGATTTCTTTAGCATATTCTTTGGCCTCTGGTGAAACGTCTTTATTCGCAATTTTACCTTTGGCAGCGTCCCTCATCCATTTTTCAGTCCTGTTATACAAATCTAAATCATCTGGATCGGGGAAGTCTCCTCTGATACTGGACTTCACTTCCACTACCCAAATAGTTTTGTTTCCTCTGTCAATCGCAGGCAAGTCAGGACCGTTGTTAGAGCCGTTTCTGATGATATCTTTAAATGGCAGACCTGTGCTTTCCTCTAAAATCTGTTTTGCAACTTGTTCACCATAAAAGCCGTCGTTATATTTGCCAACGTGAGAAGCTTTTACTTTAGTTATAAAATCAAACTCTCCTGTCACATCTCCAAGATTAAGACGATTATCTACGACATTTACAACATTGATATCGCTACTCGGCGTGCCTTGTTTACCTGAGGCTATATTGTCTTCGATATCTTTAAGCATTTTTGCTGACAGAACATCATTGCGCTTCAGATAGTCAAGCATCTCTTCAAACGTTTTAAAGCCTGGGATTGCCTTACCAATGATGCCGCCAGCGGCCTGTTCTATCAGCCATTCCTCTAGCATTTCCTGACCCTGTTCAGGGTTTTTGCCCATGGTGTCGTAAATTTCATATAGCTCATTGGCGGTCAGGGCAATGTCAATGCCTTTGAGCACCATCAGACCTAGCGGAATTAAAAACAAGCAGTTATGTTGAGCCGCATTTTCTGCTGTCATGGCTGCCAGATTTACATCACTGTTGGCAATTAGCGCTGCAGTTGCGCCGCCGAGCTTGGCCAGATCGACTCCCACCGCGGTTAACTTAGCCATCTCCTTGTTAAAATAACGCTGAGCCCCTTCTGATTTGTAGAAAGCCTCAATCTCAGCATCACTATACCCAGCGTCGCTTAACAATTTGGCACGTTGCGCTTCTTTTTGGTAAAACTCGTCCAACTTCTTGGCCTTGTAGGTATCGGCAACCAATTCACCAACTACCGCGCCGCCAGCCCCTGTGAGGCAGCTTTCACTGCCTCCACCAGAAGCTTGTCCAGCTTCACTGGTTGCAACGCCAAGAATACAACCCGCACCAGCGTGCGCCAGATAACGGGGAACCGAGGACACCCACCCTAAATTGGTTCGGAGTACCGGGGCTACGTTCTAAATTGAAGTGTAAAATGATTAGACCACGCGCTTCCTGGATGCACTGAGCAATGAAAGCAGTCAGTTCATTCACGAAAGACTTGAAAACAGTCGGGTTCGAAATATACGAATACGCATCCTGTCTGAGTTAGGATAAGTCGAAACGACACAGAAGGAGGAGAGGAACTAGGCCAATAGGCGCTCGCATTGCATCAGATTAGCGCGTCGCTTTTTCTCCAGATGCTCACAGTAATCTGTCATTGCCTGTTTTCGCCCTACTGCACCATGAAACACTTTGGTAAATCGGGTGGTAAGTTTAAGCCAGTTATCTGGCTCTATTTGCAACCGGGTCAGCAGCGGCTGGTTATCACTGATATACCCTCGTTTGTCTGCCCGCATACACCGGCCTGTTAATTCAACCAGCTGAATATAGTAGGTCAGCTCAAACGGGAGGCCACTTGGCCTGTTGGCTCTGGGGTTGCCTGCAAAGCGTCGCAAGCTTTTAGGTTGCTTGCCCTGTCGTGCGCACTCAATG
>NZ_PNCJ01000068.1 GCF_005887115.1 Pseudoalteromonas rubra
CTAAATAGCAAAATCTTTGCCTTGTTATCGACCCTATTTTCTCGCCTCAAAATAGAACACTTAATTAAGCAAATTGGTATTAACTGGATTTTAATTGTGTCGAATTTTTTCACATTGGGCAGGGATACTCAAGAGACTTAGACCAATTGTCTAGCGCTGATTACAACAAGGCGAACAAAATTCGCTCACCTTGTCATAATATTCGAATTGGCGCGGCAAATTGCTCAATTTAACCTCACCTTTGCCCGGTCTCAATGTCAGCTGGCTTTTCGCTGTAACCCCGTTCTGCCAGAGAAAAATAGACAAAACCGCTCGCCCAGAACCGAAAATGTCAGGCCACTTAGGATCACGGCACCGCCAATCACCTCAAACAGGCTTATCTGTTCATCCAGGATCAAACTGGCCCCTATCATACCCACCAAAGGGATCAACAAAGCAAACGGCGTCACTGCCGCAGCGCGATGTTTGCCCAGTAACCAGCCCCACAAAGCAAACGCCAGCAAGGTGGAAACGGGCCCTACATAGAGTAACGCAAGCCAGGTTTGCGCACTGGTATTTTGGATCAGGGCAACTGGTGCATTACTTTCAAGATTGAAAGACAAGACGAACAAAGGCAACGGTGCCACAGCACTGACCCAGACCATAAAATGCAGCAAGTTAACTTGCTTTAGCTGTTTCATAATGAGATTAGATACCGCCCAGCTCAAAGCCGCACACAGGATCAACGCCATGCCATACAAAGTGACACTGCCTGTCTCGCTCAAAAAGAACATACCAAACCCACAGCACGCAATGGCCGCACCGGCGACCTGAAAACGACTTGCCTGTTCTTTCAACACCAGTGCACTGAGCACAATCGTAAACACCACCTGAGCCTGCAGTAATAACGATGCAATGCCCGCTGAGGCATCTTTTTCCATTGCCATAAACAGCAGGCCAAACTTAATCACCCCAAGAAATAAGCCCACGCCCAGTACATGCCACACCGGCGTCTTGGGAAAGGGAATAAAAAATATGGCGGGCAGTGCCACAACTAAAAAGCGTAAGCCAGAGAATAAAATAGGCGGTAACTCTGCAAGGCCCAGTTTGATCACTGAAAAGTTAATCCCCCATACCGCCACGACCAGCAGTGCACACAGAGTGCTTTTTAAATCCATATGTCCTTCCTGACCTGACGACTTTTTCACCCTAATTCGGGTCCAATGCACAGCATCACGCTAACATAAACTTCACCGCAAGAGCAAAACGGCACGCGCCCTTTATTTTTCTTTTTGGAATAATCATTTTAATTACTGCCATTTTTTACTAAAAAGGTACATTCATGTAAATTTACCTGATTAGTAGACAAAGCAATGCAATAATTCGCCAAAATAAAAAAATTAAACCATTTTTCATTGCAAAATTATTTCATTCCATTGTAGAATGCACGCCCAACCGAATAGCAGCTTTTGCTGACCTTTCATTCTTAAAATTCTTGTTAATAAAATTCGTGCAGTCCCCATATGGTGATTGCTTTTTTGTGCGCGTCAATTTTATAAATGTCAAAAGTCAGCTCAGCGATAGCCATTCAACCAGGTTGGCGACTACCCTCGCAGAAACCACCACACACGAGATTTAAAATTAACCGTTTCTAACTTGAGGAACATACATGAGCACCACAGCACGCAATCTTACTCCGATCGCAACCGCCATGGCACTGGCAATGGCCGGCTTATCTTCAGCTCCAGTTTTGGCTGAAGAAGCACAAGCTGAGAAATCAAAAATCGAGGCCATCACGGTAACCGCGACCAAGCGTTCGCAGGTTATCTATGAAGTACCGATCGCTATGAGTGCATTCTCAGGAGATGATCTGGATGCACAAGGTATCTCTGACATCACTGATGTGGGCAAATTTGTTCCAAACCTGAATATTACCGGCTTCTCAGCAGGTCATAATTCATCTGCCAACCCGTTTATCCGCGGCATTGGTTTACAAGATCACCTGATCACCACAGATCCTGGCGTAAGCGTCTATGTTGACGGTGTTTACCTGGGTCGTCAGGTTGGCCAAAACTGGAACCTGGCTAACATCGAGCGTATTGAAGTACTGCGTGGTCCTCAGGGCACTCTGTATGGCCGCAACTCAATCGGTGGCGCAATTAACATCATCACTAAGCAACCAGATCAGGAAGCAGTGACTAAGGTTAGTGCTGAGACTGGCACACGTGGTCGTATCAAAGCGAGCATGTTTACTAACCAGGCCGTAACAGATGAACTGGCGTTTAACTTCAATATGGGCTTTAACCGCCGCGGTGGTTTAGGTAAATTCACCAACCTGCCAAATGCTGAATACGATGTGGGTGAAAACCAGGAGTTCCACGGCCGTGTATCTGTTAAATACACCCCTACAGATGACCTGCGCCTGGTACTGACGGCTGACGCCAATGATGGTGAAGGCGGAACTCGTCCGTTTACTGTGTTGATCGATGAACTAAAAGATGTAGAGGACTCTCTCTACCAGGCAGGCTTGCGCAATTCGATGGTTGCCGCAGACCCGTACGACAATGCGACCAGCAGTATCAATACAACAACCGTATCGAACAAAGCAAACGGTGTTTCCCTGACTGCAGAATATGATATCAATGCCGACTATGGTACTAAGTTTATATTCAGCAAACGCTCGTCAGAGTATAAAGCTGGTCTGGATGATGACGGCACTGCGATTGCTCACCTACACTTCCCAGAGCGAGGAGAAGCCGATCAAACATCTGTCGAGCTACAACTCACAGGCTACCTTGGCCGCTCGGATTTTGTTACCGGTGTGTACTGGTTTAACGAAGAAGGAAATAACCGCCAGAGCCCGGACGAGGCAAGCTTTAACGGAGGCCCTGCAATGTTGGCGCTTGATCAGGAAACGACCAGTCGAGCAGTATTTTTTAACCTGGGCTACGATCTGACTGATGACCTGCGCCTTTCAGGTGGTGTTCGTTATACAGAAGATGAAAAATCTGCGTCTGCAAAAGTACATACACTCGTAGATACTGTATATGCAGAGCGAGAGTGGGACGAAATTTCCTGGGAACTGGCTGCCAATTATACCTTTGAAAATGGCCTTAACTGGTACGGTACGGTACAAACTGGCTACCAGTCAGGGCAATACCCTGCCCGCCCATATTTTCTGATCACTCAGTTTTTCGAACTGGGCGGATTTGCAGACAATGCGACGGCAGCCAACGCGGCCATTCAGGCAGCAAATGGTTTTGTCGCCAGCGACAATATCAGTGCAATTAACTACGAAACCGGGTTTAAAGGTCAGCTGACAGATGACTTCAGCATGAGTGTGGCATTTTTCAACACGGAATACGATGACCTGCCTTACCAGGTTAACACGGTCACCTCATCCGGGTTTGCTACCAACAACCTGATTGTTGAACAAACCTCTCGCGGTATCGAATTTGAAAGCACCTACTATGTAACAGACAACTTTACCCTACATTCAAGCTTTGGCTTTATGGATGTAGATGTTGAAGAGCAAAATGGCATCAAACCAGTTGCACCTTTGACTCCAGAGTGGACTGCCTCAATCAGCCCGTCTTATGAGTTTGAGCTTGCCAACAATGCGACTGTGAATGCGCGCTTTGATATTTCATACCGCGATAGCATGTACGGCGAGCCAAGCTCTGACCCGGGCCGTATGACGCAAATTGACGACCGTACTACAGTGAACTTTGACGTATCTTATGCGCCAGCCAATGCCAACTGGGACATTTCATTGTATGGCCGTAATATCTTTGATGAACGTTACGATGATGCTCGCCTGAATACAGGTGCATACATCCTGGTTATCAAGAGCAATGATGCCAGCGAGTTTGGTGTTCGCTACCGCGCAACATTCTAATTAGTTATTATCTAACAGACTGTTAGCTTCATGCTGACAGTCTGCTTACCCTCGCTTGTACAGCTTTCCTGAAGCCCCTTCTCGTCGTTTACAATAGTTCACCTTGATAGTTGAAGCGCAAATAAGAAAAGATTAGAATCCGCGCCTTTCATATGGATACGGAATATATCAAACATGAGATTCTTACCTAATAAGAAGCTGTTCTTATGCGCAACAATGGCCTTGTCACTCACTGCATGTGGCGGAGGTTCAGACAGCAAGGACACAAATACTTCTTCAGTCGAAGACAACACAATTACCTATACTAAACTCCCCACTTTTATTAATGTTAAAGAAGGTCAAGAGGTCACGCTATCTCTTAACGCTTCTGGGGCGAGTGCAGGTAGCCTCAATTTTACCTGGACAGTTCGTGGCGTTGATGGCGACGTGGCATTTACAGGTCAAGGTAGTGATACAATTACATTTACTGCACCAGAAGTCAGTCAGCAGAGCTCTCTCAGCATCTCGGTTAAGCTTAACACCTCTAATGTGATAGGATTTGTGGACCAGCACAGCTCTGTGTCTGTCGCGGATACAGACTCAAGCACCGTTGCACCACAACCTGATACGGGTAGCGTAGTTGAAGAGCTTGATTTAAGTGTGCTTGTCTCTGGCAGTACCTGGATGGAGACAGCGCACCAGTATATGACAACACCGAGTACGGAAGGTGGCTATAATCATACTACTGTGAAGGTCTCGCGCCCTCTCGATATTGTTAGCTTCGACCAAAGTGAACATACCTTTACTGCTCAGGTGTGCGGAGATCAACAAAGTACCAATGTAAAAGTAGATGACTTTTTTGCTAATACCAGCTGTGCAGAGGGGACTGTGTCAACCGTTCTGACACAAACTGAGAACAGCTTTACCATCACCAAAATGTGTGGTGACGATGTTGCTGCTACCAGCACATTCAAACACGTCAGTGAGAGCGCACAAAAGAGCTTTGGTAAGTTGGCAGTTAACTTTGCAAACTACCCGCAGCTTGCTGAAACAAATCAACTTTGTGGAGTTATTGCCACATCTTATGTGGAAGCAAAGGACAGTAATAATGAGACATTAACCAGTGCCGACGCCACAGTCGTGCGTTTGATTAGCCAATACGAAGGCAGTCCGTTTGAGCTATCCTTCACATTTGGCGGTAAGCCAAGTGACTTACTTGCTAGCTTATCCAGTGTGGGAACTGGCAACTTTGCGCAGCTCGAAACATCGCTATATCCTGAGATAAGCCAGCGCAAGAGCGACTCAGGGATGCTTAATCTGGATTGGGACAATACAGACACACATATCAAAGCTGAGTTTAACTTTGACCTGCCGCTTAGCACGTTCAAAAATGAAAAGGTAACAGGTAATTTTGAGTTAAAACTCGACTGATATCAATTAACAGACCATCAGGCCATAGAAAAGGGCTGCGATTAAATCGTGGCCCTTTTTCTGCCTTCAAACCAGCACACTACATAGACTGACCGTCACACGCCCAGCGATTGGATTTGCAGTGATAGTCAGAGTAATACTCAACAAGTCATAACAACCGGCATGACTTATACCAATTTGCTTAATTAAGTGTTCGAGAAAATATCGTTGATAACACCGCTCACGCGCCCTGCTATCGCTGAGGCACCTATGTCCATACAGGCGAGGCAAAAATTTCGCTATTTAATTGTTATAAATGAGAATTTTAAACAACGTTAGCGGCATATTTGCTGCTTCAAATTGAACAGGTATTAA
>NZ_PNCJ01000069.1 GCF_005887115.1 Pseudoalteromonas rubra
ATTAATACACCCACTCGGTCTGTAACGACCGTGCCGTCGTCGGGTTTTACGCAGGCACGGTTGGACCTTTTTTCATCGTACTTTGGCAAACAGATAAGCGGTTGTCAGTGACTCACAACACCCACACGGGTTCAATGACCCTTGTCTTTTCCGAACTCTCCTGACAACCTAATCCTTGATGCATTGTGTCGCCCCCGATTGTGTATATTGCGGCTGATATGGTTCATTTTTCTGTAGTAATATCCACATCAACCTGGCCAGCCGGTGGGCAGTGGCCACAATGGTTTTATTGACTCCAACACGCTCTCGCAAAGCGCTGACCCAGCGATTTAAATCATCGTCTTTTTTATGTGCGTGTGTGACCACAGTACGAGCACCGTGGATTAATTGCTTGCGCAGGTACCTGTCCCCTCGCTTGGTGATATGGCTCAGAACGCTTTTATCGGCGGAAGCATATTGTCTGGGTGTGAGCCCTAGCCAGACACCGAACTCTTTGGCACTATTAAATGCTTGGCCTTTATCTATGCTGGCACTAAAAGCAGACGCGATGATAGGGCCAACACCTGGCAGGGATTGCATGATTTCAACAGCCGGACTGCGTTGGTTTGCATCTCGAAACAGAGAGTCGAGTTGTCTTAACTGGCGTTCAAAGGCTCTCAGTTCGGCGCAAGTTTCGTGTATAAGCAACAAAATGACCGGTTGCAGTTGTTGGTCGAGTAAGGTCTGAATGTGATTGTAAAAAGCGCGATAACTTTTAGGTGTTTCAATGCCAAATTCAAGCAGAAAACTTCGGGTCTGATTCAGGCATGCGGTACGCGCCTTAACCAACCTTTCCCTCATCCAGTGCAGTAATAGTACGGCTTGCTGTGATTCTGATTTCACAGGCACAAAGCGAATGTAAGGTCGCCGGCTGGCTTCATAAATGGCAAGACAATCATTCTTATCATTTTTATTCCCTCTTACAAAAGGGGTGACATGCTGCGCAGGTACCAAATGTGTTTTATGACCTGCTTTGATACACATTCTTCCCCAGTAGTGGGCACAGCCACAGGCCTCCATAACGACTTCACAAGGCGGCATATTCTGAATGGTTTCTTTCAACTTCTGACGGTTCACCCTGCGGGAAAAGCAAGGCTTGCCGTGCTTATCCACAGCGAGTAATTGAAAAACGTTTTTAGCCAGATCAATGGATAGTGTGCTAACTTGATTCATGATGGATGCTCCTGTTAACTGTAAATATCACTCTCAGTTTGGCGCATTGACGCCGATTTAGGAGCGTCCATCTCAATCACCCACCTAAAAATGGCGCACTTTTGATGTGGCGTCTACGCTTAGAACACGCTCAAAGGATTGAGGACAATGGACTATGCCAACTGCAAGGAAGAAGCAGGTTAGCTTAACCGATACCAAATATTATCACTGTATTTCCCGGTGTGTACGTCGGGCGTTTTTATGCGGCGAAGACCGCTTCACAGGCCGTTCATATGAGCATCGGCGAGATTGGGTAGAAGAAAAACTACTGACGCTGGCAAAAGTGTTTTGCATTGAAATATGTGGCTACGCGGTCATGAGCAACCA
>NZ_PNCJ01000007.1 GCF_005887115.1 Pseudoalteromonas rubra
CTTCAAATTGAACAGGTATTAAGTGAAATTGGTATTACTAGCCAATCTTGAGACGAGTGATTCTCTGCGATTGGTTAGGTATTAATGCGGATTGATATCACTATGGTAACATGATTCGTGGGTATTGCAGTTTGATTGATACGTCGCTCAGAGTGAGCACATGGCTCACTCTGTGAGATACACGGTATCTTATCCTGCTTACTTTGCTTGTGTGTGTGCAGTCCCTTCCACTTTAGGCTGGACGTCTTCGCCGTAACCAAAGGTAACAGCCAGAACCAGTACAAGGGATGCTGCCAGCATCAGTTTACCAAACAGAGGTAAACAGAATCGGAACCATAAGTGATAAGGTACACCTGCCATACCAATAATTCCCATCAGAACCGCATTGGTCGGAATGATCATATTGGAGAAGCCGTCACCAAACTGGTAAGCCAGTACTGCAACCTGACGATACACACCAATAATGTCACCTACCGGGGCCATCAACGGCATAGTAACATAAGCTTGACCACTGCCAGATGGAATAAACAAGTTCAGCAAGGTTTGCATAATGAACATGCCAACGGCTGCCAGCTCAGCTCCTAGATGTGATAACGGCGACGACATAGCATAAACCAGAGTATGGAGGATCTGGCCATCTTCCATAATTAGTGCAATACCACGTGCAACACCAATCAAAATAGCAGTGCTTGCCAAGTCTTTCACCCCTTCAATAAACTCATTCGCAGCGCGATCCGCTCCTATCTGGCCAATTAAAGTTGTGAAAATTCCCCAAGAAATAAATACGGCTCCCAGTTCATACAGATACCAGCCCTTTTGAGAAATACCCCAAACCGCCGTCACAATCGCAGCAACCAGGCCAAACAAAATCATTTGGTGACGTTTATTTAGTGCCGGATAATTTGCCTCAGCAGTACCGGCTAAAGGACAAGGTAAGCCCTTGGTCAGAGATAACTCTGGGTTGGCCTGAACTTTTTTGGCATAGCTCCATACATGGTGGAAACCAATTAAAACGAACGGCAGGAAAATCGCCAGGCGCAGCTCAATACCCGAATAAACCGGAATGTCTGCCACCTTTTGCGCCACCATCACAGTAAACGGGTTAAAGGCAGATACGCCGTAGCCAATGCCGTAACCCGCGACCACCATGCCCACAGCGGTCATGGCATCCAGGCGCATTGCCTTACATAGTCCAACCAAGATTAGAACAAAAGGAATATACTCGCCCGCTGTACCAATTGCACCTGATGCTAGCGCAAAACAAAACACGACCATGAAAATCAAGATATTCGGCTTATGCCCAAACCGCTCCAACAAGCGGCCTATCAGCGCATCTATGGTGCCTGTAGCCCGCGCAATGGATAGCACGCCACCAACGATAAACACAAAGAAAATGACATCTTGTGCCGCGGCAAACGCGCGCGGAATGGCAACCAGGAAGTCCATGGGCGTTAAGCGAGTTTGCGCCTCGGCAAGCGCATAGGTGCCTGGCACGACAGCCTGACGCCCATTGTCGAGTGTGACAGTATCGAAGAAACCTTGCGGGACCAGCCAAGTCGCAAGGTAAGCCACCAACATCATAGACAGTAGCAGGATGAGCGTATGGGGAACTTTAAACCCTTCTTTCATGTTATTTCTTTGTCGTTAACTAAAATTGTGCGCAGTGTAATAAAAATTGACCCTATGGTGCAAACACCACGCGGCTAATAGCCCAACTTTGGCGTTAAAAAAGGTAAACAAACCAGTTTGAGCTCAGGGTGCTTAATCGGCCACAAAAAAAGCCCTGCATTAAGCAGGGCTCGCATGACGTAAGAAAAAATACTAATCGTTCCGGCTTACAGGAATTGTCCTAGTGCTTTAACCTGATCAAGCATACGGTTTGAAAAACCCCACTCGTTATCGTACCAGGCCATCACTTTAACCAGTTTGCCATCTACCTTAGTCTGGGTTGCATCAAACACCGATGACGCTGGGTTGTGATTAAAGTCAACAGATACCAGTGGCAGTGTGTTGTACTCAAGAATACCAGCCATCGCACCGTCGGCAGCGCCTTTTAAGATCTCATTGACTTCTTCGGCAGACGTCTCGCGCTTTGCGATAAACGTAAGATCAACTAGAGAAACATTTACCGTAGGTACACGTACTGCCATGCCATCAAGTTTGCCAGCCAGCTCTGGGAGTACCAGGCCCACAGCTTTCGCAGCACCAGTTTTTGTCGGGATCATTGACTGTGTTGCGCTGCGCGCTCGATATAGGTCTTTGTGGTAAACATCACAGAGGTTTTGATCATTTGTGTACGCATGGATAGTGGTCATACTACCCTGCTCAATCCCTATCGTGTCATTGAGGGCTTTTGCAACTGGCGCCAGACAGTTAGTCGTACAAGATGCGTTTGAAATGATGTTACTATCTGCGTTCAATACGTTACTGTTTACGCCATGTACAACCGTGGCATCCATATCTGTACCAGGTGCCGATACGATGACTTTTTTCGCACCCGCTGCAATATGCTTACCTGCGGTCTCACGTGAAGTAAACAAGCCCGTACATTCAAGCACGATATCTACGTTCAGGTCGCCCCATGGCAGCTGCGCTGGGTCACGTTCCTGAGTCAAAGTGATTTCGTCTTCACCGACAATCAGGGTGTTGTCTTTTAGCTCAACCGGGAAGTTAAAACGCCCATGAACCGAGTCAAACTGGGTAAGGTGTGCGTTAGTCTGCGCTGGTGCCAAGTCGTTAATCGCGACAATTTTGATCTGGTCATTCTGACCTGCTTCGTAAAGCGCTCTCAGTACATTTCGACCGATACGGCCATAGCCATTAATTGCAATATTAATCATAACCCTATTCCCCTAAATTAGTTTACTTCACTTGCTTGTCGAGCAAGCGCTTCAATGGCTTGCCAGTCTTTGTTTGCGATAAGTGTCTTATCCAGCATCCAGGTACCACCAACACAAATCACATTTTTGAGTGCCAGGTAGTCAGGTGCTGTCGCTAAGCTGATCCCACCTGTTGGACAAAATGTCACCTGAGGCAAAGGACCACCGATTGATTTCAGCATGGCTGTACCACCTGCAGCCTCTGCCGGGAAAAACTTCAAAAACTTAAAGCCCTGAGCGGCCAGTTCCATCGCTTCGCTTGGCGTCGCAGCGCCCGGCAGAAATGGAATATCCGAGCCTTTTGCCAGCGTCAGCAATTCTGAGCTCACACCCGGGCTCACCATAAAGTCAGCTCCAGCTTCAACAGACGCGTCGAATGACGCTTTATCAACGACGGTTCCGGTCCCTACATAAGCCTCTGGCACCGCTTCTTTCATTGCTTTGACCGCCTGTGCAGCAACCGGTGTGCGCAATGTCACTTCCAGTGCACGCAGACCACCTCTATATAGCGCCTGTGCCAGTGGCACGGCGTCTTCTAAGTCGTCAATGACAATAACGGGTACTACCGGCGCCGCTGATAAAATCTCTTTAATGCTCATAATGTCCTCATTCCCAGTTGCTGTTATTCTTCTATGCCGAATGCACTTGCGCCTAAATCGGCACTGCTGACTATATTTCTGAAGCCGCTAAATAACTCTCGGCCTGTACCAAAAGTTGGGCCTACCTCGGTCAGTTCAATTTCGCGCTGAGCAAGCTCTTCATCGCTAATGTGCAGAACCAGTTCACCTTTGGGTGCATCAAGCGTGATTAAGTCACCTTCTCGCACTTTCGCAATCGGCCCACCTTCAACGGCTTCTGGCGCTAGATGAATCGCTGCAGGCACTTTACCCGACGCACCTGACATTCGTCCGTCGGTCACAATCGCGACTTTGAAGCCTTCGTCCTGCAAGCTCGCCATCACCGGCGTCAATTTGTGTAACTCAGGCATCCCTTTTGCCTTTGGACCTTGTTCTTTGATAACCGCGATAAAATCCTGATTCAGCTCGCCTCGTGTATATGCTTCTTGCAATGCAGCTTGGGAGCTAAACACTTTCGCAGGAGCCGAGACAACTTGATGCTGCTCAGCAACTGCTGATACTTTGATAACAGACTTACCCAGATTGCCACTTAACAGCTGCAAACCGCCTTGCTTGTTGAAAGGATTAGACACGGGTCTGAGCACATCTTCGTCCAGAGAATCAACAGGGCAATTTACCCATTTCACTTTTGCAGGCCCGGTGCTGTCTGTCATGATGAGGGTCGGATCAACGTCCAAGACAGGCTCTTTGGTATACGCATCCAGGCCATCGCCGACAATGGTTTTAACGTCATTGTGCAAGTAACCCGCATCACGTAATTCACGCATCAAAAAGCCCATACCACCTGCGGCCTGGAAGTGATTTACATCGGCCGACCCATTAGGATAAATACGTGTTAATAAAGGCACCACTTCAGACAAATCTGCCATGTCTTTCCAGGTGATTTGAACGCCTGCGGCCTTAGCCATCGCCACCAGGTGGATAGCATGGTTGGTAGAACCACCCGTTGCCAGCAAACCAACCAAGCCGTTAATGACGGTTTTTTCGCTGACGACCTCTGCCAGGCTATTGACTTTGTCGTCGCCAAGCAGCTGCTTTAACATGGTTTCCACCGCGCTGGCAGTCAGCCCATCACGCAACTCGGTATAAGGGTTAATGAATGAGCTGCCCGGCAGGTGCAGGCCCATGATTTCCATCAACATTTGATTTGAATTCGCCGTACCATAGAAAGTACACGTGCCGGCGCTGTGATAAGAAGCACTTTCTGCTTCCAATAACTCTTCACGGCTAACCAGGCCTTGAGCAAATTTTTGTCTGACACGAGCCTTCTCTTTATTAGGAATGCCCGACTGCATCGGTCCAGCTGGCAGGAAATAAATTGGCAGATGACCAAATGACAGCGCACCAATCAGTAATCCGGGGACGATTTTGTCACATACACCCAGACAAAACACACCGTCAAACACATCATGTGACAGTGCAACCGCTGTCGACATTGCAATAACATCACGAGAGAACAAAGACAGTTCCATTCCGTCACGTCCCTGCGTTACGCCATCACACATTGCAGGTACACCACCTGCGACCTGAGCCGTGGCATCGTATTTTTCGGCAATCGCCTTTATCTGATCAGGATACTCTTTGTAAGGCACGTGGGCAGACAACATATCGTTGTAGGCATTGATGATAGCCAGATTAGGCTGCTCATCTGCTTTTAATCTTGCTTTGTCACTGCTCGAACAGGCCGCCATCACGTGTGCCAGGTTACCACAGCCCAGTCCGGCTCTGACGCGAGTTTGTTTTTTTGCTTGTTCTATGCGCTCAAGATAGGCCTGACGAGATTGCTGACTGCGGGTGATAACGCGTTGAGTGACTTCATGAATTCGAGGATGCAACATAATTCAACTCTCTATTGTTAGAGGAAAAGGCTCAGTACAGCTCTCCCTGTACTGAGCAGCTTTGATTTACCCGTTCAAAGGTACGCTGTCAGGTTGTCTCTCACCCCAACCTGACACCGGTGTCACTATATTTACTCATGTTTGTGACACCGGTGTCAACCCTTACTTTAAATTTAGTCTAAATTTCATAAATGACCAAATAGTGAACAAACAACAAACAAAAAAGCCCGACCAAGATTGGCCGGGCTTTGGGCAAGTATAAAAATGGGATCTAGTGGTTTTTGGCAGTTGACTCGCGTGTGATCAGTCGTGCTTCCAGGACGCGCTGATATACCTGCTCCTGGGGTTCTGAAATTTGCATGATCAGTTGCTCTACAGCCAATCTCGTCATCTCCTCAACAGGCTGCGCAATGGTGGTCAGGCCAGGCCAAATATGCCGTGCGATCGGCGCATTATCAAAGCCAGCGATAGACAAGTCTTCCGGTACGCGCAATTGCCGTTGAGTTGCCAGCTTAAGTACCGCAGCAGCCATGTAGTCGTTAGACGCGAATACGGCCGACGGGCGCGGTGTCATATCCAGAATAGCCTTAGCGCTGTCTGCACCTGAGTGATAGCTAAAGTTACCCTCAGCAACCAGACGTTCCTGGAGTGGGATTTGGTGTTGCTCAAGCGCTCGTTTATAGCCGTTAAAGCGATTTTCTGTCGCACTGTGGTCCGGGTGACCTTTAATAAAGGCTATATCGGTATGACCGAGCGCGATGAGGTGTTCGGTCAGCTCATAGGCACCCTGCTCATCATTGCTACAGATAGAAATAGACTCATCATCCTGAATAGCTGAAGCTACCAACGCATAATTGATATTTTTCTGCTTGAGAAAATCGATTAGTTCGCGTGAATCAGAAAACGGAGGTGTCAATACAAGACCATCCAGTCGGGACGTTGTCAGCAATTGATCAATATTATCAATCAATGCCTCGCCGCGAAGCTCACAAGGGTGGATCAGTAAGTTGTAATTATGTTTATGACAGGCTTCTAATGCACCACTTTGTACACGGGTTATATAACTTTTACTCGGATTATCATACAGGCAGCCAATAATGAAACTCTTGTTGCGCGCTAATCCACGCGCAATAGGGTTTGGACGATAATCCAGCTCCTTAAAAACTTTGAGTACTTTCTCGCGCGTTGCAGGGCTGACATTAGGTTCATTATTCAGTACCCGGGACACTGTCTTTTTCGACACGCCCGCATACTGCGCGACACTGTTAATGGTCACTTTTTTCATTACACTTGTCCTGACTATCTGGTACTGGCGCGCTCATGTAAGCACGCAGCAGCGCCAATCAAAGGGATATTTTCCTGTACTACTAAAGTGACTGGGATCTGACCCGCATATTGACTCATCGGGCCTTTGGTGACAAACCGTTCTGCAAACTGGCTTGACTTTAAACGCTGTGCCATACGAGGCAAAATTCCACCACCAATGAACACTCCACCCAGTGCACCAAATGTTAAAGACAGATCACCGGCAACACTGCCAATCCAGTCACAGAAGTGATTCAATGTCGCATCACAGATTTCGCATTCCGCAGCACGTTCACTGATCTGCGCCGCGCTCAGTCTCTCAGCCGAGTGTCCTTTTACCTTTGCCATAGCCTGGTACAAATGTGCTAAACCACGACCTGAAAAGACTTCTTCAACGGAAACATGTGCAATCTCCTGTTTCAGAGCAACCAGCAACTGCTGGTCCAGTTCAGTGACCGCAGCTAAGCTGATGTGACCGGCCTCGCAGCTCATTACGGCACTGCCGTTAATGTCTCTGGCCAGACACGCAGCACCAAATCCAGTGCCAGGTCCCATCACCGCAATATTGGCACCTGCTTGAGCCTGACCCGATTTTATTTCGATATTTTGTTCTGGGTCCAGATAAGGCGCAGCATAGGCAAAAGCAGCAAAATCGTTGATAACCGCTAATTCGCTAAAACCAAATTGCTGTTTAATATCCTGGCTGTTGAATTGCCATCCTAAATTAGTCAGATAAACCTGCTGTGCCTTCACCGGCCCGGCCACAGCCAGACATGCACGCAACGGCTTGGCTATGGGCAGTTCATTTAGGTAACGGCTGATGGCTGTTTCAAAAGAGGGAAATTCGGCGCTGGGATACGTTGACTGGTGACTTATTACAAACTGATTAGTACTCGAATCATACTGAGTTATAACGGCAAAACGGGCGTTGGTGCCGCCGATGTCCGCGACGACAATAGGCTCAAACACGTGGCCTTTATTATTCGAGCTATGAGGTGTTGTCTGGCTCATGTTGTTTTTCTCTTTTATCCGGGTGCACTGAATGCACAACTTCCAAGGTAACTGGCTCGGGTGATGATGCCAAAGTCCAGCTGTATAACTTTGCACGTTCAGCTGAAAAAATGCTGTCCCCGGAGGGACAGCCAATACGTTTTGACAACAAAATGATAAAACAACAACATTATGACACCGGTGTCAGATGGAGGCAATAAAAATTTTCGCTCGATCGACGTGGCAGTTACTAACTGCGCATTTTCACAGCAACTATTTCTGAGACCCGCAATATTCTGGTAATCAGGTCGGTCAAGTATGTCATCAGGACAGCAACATGGATATTACGCTTGCAAATTTTATTCATTTGCTGACAATAATCAGGTTATCACTTAGAACAAATAAACTATGAAACCAAAAGGCAAAGCCACCTCTTTTGATATCGCCCACTTTGCGGGTGTCTCCCAGTCTACGGTGTCACGCGCACTGAGAAACAGTCCGCTGGTTAATGAAGAGACCCGACGTCGCGTCTGGGAAGTGGCAAAGCAGCTGAATTATAAAGTCGATAAAAATGCCAGTAATCTGCGTACTCAACAAAGCAGCACTCTGGCACTGTTGTTGTTTGAAGATCCAACTGGGGACGAATCGCAGATCAACCCCTTCTTTCTTAACATGCTAGGAAGTATCACCCGAGCTTGTGCAAAACAAGGGTATGATCTACTTGTTTCCTTTCAGTCAACTAGCCAGGACTGGCGAGCAGATTATGAAGATAGCCACAGGGCCGATGGCATTATTCTGCTTGGTTATGGTGATTACATGGACTATCAGTCCCGTCTTCAGCAATTACTCTCTCAGGACACTAAGTTTGTCTGCTGGGGCGCAACGGTCGACGGACGGGAAGATTTAACGGTCAGTTGTGATAATTACGGCGGTGGCAAGTTGGCTGCAGAACATTTGCTACAACAAAACCGCTCGCAGTATGTTTTTATCGGTGACGCGTCCGATCACAGCCCTGAATTTTTCGCACGCTTCAAGGGCTTCCGGGATACCCTTACAGCACAAGGGTTAGCATTACCTGAGCGTCAAATCGCCAACGCCATTTCAACAGAAGAGTCTGGCTATCATGCTACGCGCTCATTACTAGCCAACAATATTCAGTTTGATGCCCTATTTGCAGCCAGCGATCTCATTGCTATTGGCGCGCTCAAAGCACTTAAAGAAGCCGGTAAAGATGTGCCTGGGGATGTTGCTGTTATTGGCTTTGACAATATCGCTGCTGCCAGCTTTATTTCGCCTGCATTGACCACAGTGCAGCAAAACACCACACTGGCAGGCCAAATGCTGGTCAACAACCTGCTTAACCTGATCAAAGGGGAAACAGTAACGGACACCCTACTACCTCCTAAACTGATTGTTCGAAAATCCGCCTAAACGCCTGTGCTAAAGATGAAATTTGCTGATCTGCTGCTTGAGTAATAACGCATCCTCATCCGCAGCAGAGGCCATTGCATTAACCTCAGTAATAATGGCACAGTTTGCCTGAGCCAGAGTTGTGATATCTGATATTTGCTGGGTAACGTCTTTGGCAACGGCACTTTGCTGAGTAGCTGCCGTCGCCATCTGCTCATTGAAGGCTTCGATTTTGCAAATTTGCTCATTAATTTGCTGCAAAGAATCCCGGGTACAGTCCGTAGATGATAAATTATTCTCTGTTAACGCATGTGCTTCACGTATCGCTGACATCGCGTTTGCCGAACCACTTTGAAGACTTTGAATCATACGATTTATCTCTTCTGTCGATTGCTGTGTCCTCTGCGCCAAAGACCTCACTTCATCGGCCACAACAGAAAACCCTCTGCCCTGCTCACCCGCTCGGGCTGCTTCAATCGCGGCATTTAATGCCAATAAATTGGTTTGCTCTGCAATTGTCTGGATCACTTCCAGCACCTGACTGATGTTGTTGGATTGTTCCTGTAAAGTCGTCATTTGTTGCATAGTCAGGTCCATCGCCTGTTCCAGGCTTCTGGATGACTGCATATTCTTGGCAACATTACTCTTCCCCTGCTCTGACGCGCTAACAGCATCATGACTGGCTTCGCTGGTATACTGTGCATTTTTAGCCACGTCCTCAGAGGTTGCAGCCATTTGCTCCATTGCCGCGGCTATGTGCACGGTTAAATCCGTTTGTGTATCACTTTTATTCGTAAGCTGAGTAAAGTTCGCTTGTAACTGTGCCATCTGACTGGATAACTTTTCGGCGCTGAAGTTGACCTGATTTAAGGTCTCAGCAAAGGTTTCAAACATAGAATTCAAAGCTCGCTCTACCTGGCCCATTTCGTCTTGACTATTCGACTCGTTAAACCGCAAAGTTAAATCCAGTGAAGTCGCAACATGATTGATAAACCGGCTCATCTTTTGAATGGGTGTCGCGATAATATTGCCCAGCACCCAGGCACAAAACAGCGCAATGACGATCAGTATGACGGTTATGATGATCGCCATCGTTGTTATCTGATTGGTTATTTCTTCTACATCTGCAAAGGCCTCAGACTGATCGAGCTCGCTCAGTAGCGCCCAGATTTTGCCGTTTATTTCAACGAAAGTATATGCAGATGCCACAGCAACATTGCGATAATCTTCTATGATGGCAAATCCGGAGCGACCCGACAATGCTGCTTCGACAGCCTGAGTGCGGACACTTTGCAACCCGACCGATGTATCAAACCTGTCTATTGCGGCAACCACTTGTGGCTCGACATCAGCCTTTGCCAGTACCTGTAGGTAGCCTGCTTTATCTTCCAGCAAAAAGCGACTCATGCTACGCATTTTATAGTCACTGCCAACCAGGTAGGTTTCGCCCGATTCTCCCAACCCTCGTGCTTGCCAGTTTTGCTGGTAAGTGAGGATATCGTTGAGTCTGTCGATTGGCATTTGAAACACCAGTACAGCCAGACTATTTCCTTCTCTGACAATCGGCGTCGCAACAAATGACGCAGCTGCATTGTAGGAAGGTAGATACGGGGCAAAATCAACAAAGGCTATCTCTCCCGAGGGTAGTGTTCTGGCAGCTCTGAACACGTCACCAAGGCCACTTTGCGCATAAGGACCACGCAGCAGCGACGTCGCATAGTCCAATTCCTTGAATACGGAATACACTACATGACCGCTTTTTGCATCTACGATAAAAATATCGTAATAACCAAACTGCTCTAAGAAACTATTGAAAAAAGGGTGATGCAGACGATGGGCAGCATCATATTTGCTACCATCTTGAAAGCTGTTCAGAGCATTTTTACTCCCCAATGGGTGCGTATTTTGCGCTATGTACTTGTCCTGCCAGTATTTGGCGGGATCACTCAAGGCGCTCATCAAACGCTGTGTATCAGTCTGTGTACCGTTTCTTTGCGTAAATACTCGCCCAAACTCATCACGATAATAGCGGCTCAACGCGGCTTCGTCGGGCTGTGCGCCCACCTGTTTGAAAGTATCGGTAAATTGCAGTGCCGCGTTACGAGTGGCTTCACTTGTTGCCAGCGTCAGTAACTGGCCATTGATGAAGTCAAAATACGCCGTTAACTGCTCTTTCTTTGCATCTCTGAGCCCCACCAGGCGGTGCTGGACCTGCATAGTCAGGGTGTTGGCTACATCTTTTTGTGTAATTATGCCCACACTAAAGGACAAAATAATAAGTGCAACCGTTACAAGAGTTGAGACGCTTACAATAAGCTTCAATTTGATGCTCACGGCACCTCCAGCGTCATCCTGACTTGTAAAATCGACAGGTATTAAAAGCTTAGTTCAAGATCTCCACTCATGTTGCTTTTTTATTCCATTTACAGAGCTATTCAATACATTTGGCAAACCACCTACGCCACTGAATCCGATTGGTTTCAAGCCAATGCTTTGCTACCAATGCAGGCGTAAAATTCTCCAGATTAACCATGGCTGCCAGCTGCTCAAGCATGATGCTGTCCATATCGAACTGACGCAGGCCCTTGACCAGACAAGGGTGTTGCTCAAAAAACACGGTACTGACTATCTTTTTTAACCACCCGGATTTGGGGTTACCGCAATCAAACAAAAACCTGGGGTTGACTCCCCAACCGGGTTCTGTTTCGCAACGCGGGTCAAAGTCTGGAAACTCAACAAATTCACCGGGATAAACGGCTCCCACCCAGTTGGGTGTCCAGTTAAACATCAAGATCGGTTGTTTGATTTTGTGTGCAATAGCCAGCTTTTTCCACAGCGCCTCTCCACTGTCGACCTGCTCTACAACAAAGGGCAATTGCAATGCGCGGATCCTGGCCCGATCAGGCTTTTCCCAGGGCCCTGCAATATAGACCCCCTTGCCCTGAGAGCCTGGCCTGGAAAAGATGTCGGCACATTGGATCAAAGCTTCCCAATGAGGCAACCCAGAACAGTGTTGTTTAACATACAACGGATACCACCAATCTTCGCGGGTTTTCAACGTGTAATCACCAAGGTCAACAATCACCTGACTACGTATTAGTTGCGCATATTTGTCTGCCATGGTGCCTTCCCAGACCTCCATCTGAACGTCCGCCATTCCAGCTTTAAGTAAAAACCACTGGCCATCTGTTTTGGCTTCGATAAATTCAGTTTGATAACCAAGTTCGGTAAAAATATTGGCCACAATATGGGACAAAACTTGCTGGCTCGTCCAGTCATTGTAGAGTATTTGAATAGGCTGCATGGCACGCAGAGGCATTGCCAGCAACAAAATCAAAAAACAGAGTATGCGGTACATAAAGACTGATGCCTGCTCAGAATGAATCCCTTCCAGTATAGGCGCTATTTCACTTCTGTCAGTCTATAAACCCACTCCATTTTTTGTGACATAATTGTTTACAAACAGTTATGTAAAACCGTTTTACACGCTAGGATCAGATGTACTAATGTTTAATTGTTCACTCTATGAACACTACAAATTTTAAAAGGAATATCAAAATGAAACTCAATTTGAACAAAAAATGTATCAAACGACTCAGTGCGGACAAAGCGACATTGGCGCAACAGGTAACGCCTCAAGTAGCAGGCGGACGCCCTAAAAGCTACTTTAATAACTGTGCACCCACTGAGAACCGCTTCTGTTGGGAAGAGTCAATTAATAACTGCCCATTATCCCAGGCGATTGGGTGCTAATCCTTTAGCACCTATTTCATGTTAGTTCAGGATTACTACTGACTTATCTGGTAATCCTGCCTGGGTTTAAACTCTAACACGGTCGCATTAATGCAGTAGCGATCGCTTCCACCCGGACCTTCATTAGCGAAAACATGACCCAGATGAATCCCAGAAGAGCGAGAACGGATCTCTGTGCGCCGCATCCCGTGGCTGTTATCTTTGTGATAAGTGACGCTGCCCGCCACCGGGTGCTTAAAAGATAGCCAACCGGTTCCAGAGTTAAACCTGTCTTTGGTATCGAATAAAGCCTGCCCACTTAGTTTGTCAATAAATACACCATCACCTGTTTTCTTAAACAAATCATATTGCTTACAAAACGGGCGATCTGTCCCTTGCTCAAATGCCGTTTTAAATGCGTCGCTGTCACCTAGCTTAAAAGCCCCCAGTGCAAGGTAAAATTCGTCACGATTCATATAACCCTGAAAGCCTGCGACTTCTTTACCAGCGTCTAAAAACAAGATAGTCGGTGTCGCCCAGGTAGCAGACATGATACTTAGCCCCTGCAACTGATTTGCACGGCGATAATGCAGCGCTATAGTGCCCTGATAATCATTTACGACTTGTTGCTTGAATTTTTCACAGTAAGGGCAATAAGGCGCATCAATAACAACGATATGCTTGCCAACCATTAATGGCTTATTGTCGATAATTTCTTCTACCGTTTGTTTAAAGGTCACGCCTGTACTGTGATCCGGGCAATAACCATTGGGATTTTTGACCAAATAGTTCTGGTGATACTCTTCCGCCCTGACAAAAGCCACTAACGGCTTAAGTGCAGTTTGAATGGGCCCATATCCTGCTTCACTCAGCAGTGCCTGATATTGCCCCTGTAATGCCTCGGCTGTCGTTTTCTGCGCCTCTTCCGTATACAGAATGATCGAACGATACTGGGTGCCAACATCGTTGCCCTGGCGGTTTTTCTGTGTCGGATCATGACTTTCAAAATACACTTTTAGCAATGATTCCGTTGATAGACGACTAGCGTTGTAGGTAACCCGGACCACTTCGGCGTAATTATTGGGGTCAAACCGCCGGCTCGGTGCGGTAATCGCTTTGTAGCTTGCATGAAACCCACGGCCATCAGCATAGCCGGATTCAGCATCAATCACGCCAGGCAAAGCCTCATAGCGTTTCTCTGCTCCCCAAAAACACCCAGATCCCAGTACCAGAGTTTTAATGTGCGAACTAGCTTCGTCTGGCATATTGCTAACGGAGGTATCGTTAGCTTGGGTAAAACCCGCTCCCCCCAAAAGCGCCAAACTCAGAATGAGTCGTTTAATCACACCGTATTCCTTAAAATTGATTTCAGATGCCTAGTGAGACCGCTTAAGCAAGCCGTCACTTTCACTTTTGTACAAAAAACCTTTTTGTCAGCGCTTTAACTAGGATTCTGTGTCGTTCAACGACATTTAATTAATTAATCGCCTTGTTTAAGGTAAAACGAATCCCAAATTAGTTATTAAGGGTTTAATCAATGTCATTATCTACTCGTCTGTGCGCACTCAGTGTTGCCCTTTTCGGATCTGTATCGGCGCTTGCCGCTGATATCCAATTCACCAATAAACTGAATGAAAAGACGAATGCACTGGTCGTATTTCAGGATAACGAGCAAAGCAATGCATTTAAATTCCTCGACAGAGATACCCGCAAGCAGCTTACCAAAGCACTCGAAGCGGACAAGTTTTCTGGTGACTATGGCAAAGTCGTCGAAGTACTTGCTCCTGTTGACTCCAAGCATCAGCGTATCCTTGTCGTTGGTCTTGGTGAACTGGAAGAGCTGGACAGTGCTAAGATGGCTAAACTCGGTGGTAATCTGCACGCGAAGCTTGAGCAAAAAGAGGTAGATACAGTCAGTGTCGCACTCAAAGGTTTTAATGGTCAGCTTAGTAACCACGAACTTGCGGCTCAATATGCACATGGTGCCAATTTGCGTGACCACACGTTTGAACTGTATAAGAAAGAGCCGAACACACACACCATGACCTACAGTCTGAATGTGGATGATCAGGGTAAAACCAAGGCTGAATACACCACTTTAAGCTACATTGAGCAAGGTGTATTCCTGGCAAGAGACTTGACCTCTGAAGTGCCGACTGAAATGACACCTGTTGATTTCGCCAATGCAGCCAAACAACTTGAGCAATACGGCGTCGAAGTGAAAATTCTTGAGCCTGAGCAGCTTAAATCTTTAGGCATGAATGCGCTGGAAGGCGTAGGTCGTGGTAGTAAACAAGGCGCGCGTCTTGTTGTTGCACATTATAAAGGTAATGACGACACCCCCATCGCATTAGTGGGCAAAGGGATCACTTTTGATTCTGGTGGTTACAGTATTAAAACCGGTAAGTCGATTGCACGCATGAAGTCAGACATGGCCGGCGCCGCTGCAGTACTTGGCACTGTCAAAGCTATGGCCCTGGCAAAAGCCGATGTGAACGTTGTCGCTGTGATGGGGATGGCCGCTAACATGGTATCTGAAAATTCAATTGCCCCGGGTGATGTGCTGCGCACAGCAGAAGGCCTGAGCGTAGAAATCCTGAATACCGATGCAGAAGGCCGCTTGGTACTGAGTGATGCGATGTGGTATGCCCGTACCTACTACAAACCTGAAGTCATGATTGACCTGGCCACATTAACTGGTTCAAAGATCCGTGCCGTTGGTAACCGCTATGCAGCTGTTTTCTCTGACGACGAGCACCTGATTTCCGAATTCACTGTGGCAGGCAAAGCCGTTAATGAGCCACTTTGGCGCCTTCCTCTGGGCTACAAAGATATGCTGAAGTCAGACATTGCGGATATCGCGAACATTGGTTCAGGTGGCCCAGGCGCCACGACAGCGGCTTCTTTCTTGCAACATTTTGCGGGTGAGACACGCTGGGTACACATTGATATTGCAGGCAATGCACTGGCCTCCACAGGCAAAGGCGAAGTCTCTGCGGGTGGCACCGGATTTGGTGTACGCCTGTTGAGTGAGTGGCTTTTGAGCAACTAACAGAACCCCAACCGAAGAGAGCCATGCGACCACTGCATGGCTTTTTTTTACGTACTGTGGACACATGCTGACAGCGTTGGACACATTAGGCAAGACAGTCAATGATAAGCTTGCTATTCTTTGCCTCAGGTACCCCACCGCGTCGGCATAACCTCAGGGTTAGCCTTGTGTGACAATAATATAATGACAATAAGAAACCATGAATCAGGAACAGACTTATCTGCTTGGTGAGCAAGCTGTGGTGCTTGATCTTAATTGCGCCCGACTCGATGATGCTCAACAGAACCGACTGTTTGCGTTGCATCGCCACTTACAACAACTGGAGGTTGGCAGTGACATCGTGGTTGGAAAAACCTCTATCACGCTGGTTCTGAGAAACCCCATTCACTGTAACACTTGGCAAGAACGACTCTTGACGCTCTGGCAGGAGCTGAGCGCAACAGATTTTCATCCAACCACACACACTATCCCGGTTATTTACGGCAAAGAAGCTGGCCCAGACCTCTTGCCACTGGCCGCTCAACTAGACCTGTCACCACGGGATATTGTTGAGCTGCACAGTACACCCATTTATCAGGTTAAGTTTCTGGGCTTTTTGCCAGGCTTTGCCTATCTGGGGACGGTACCGCAACAACTTCAGGTCGCCCGACTGGACTCACCACGAACACAGGTACCCGCAGGCTCGGTTGCCATTGCAGAAGACCTCAGTGCGATATACCCCAGTACCTCTCCCGGTGGCTGGCGACTGCTGGGGCACAGCTCAACACGGTTATTCGATGCTCAAGCCCACTCGCCCTGTTTGCTCCAGCCAGGTGATAACGTCAAATTTGTACCTCAAAAGGAGGGGCTGTGCTAGAAATCATCAAACCTGGTGTTCAGGTATGTATTCAGGATCTTGGCCGATATGGCTATCGTCACCTGGGTGTATCACAAAGCGGCGCACTTGATCCTATGGCGATGAAAATTGCCAACACCTTACTGGGCAACCCTCTTGATACCGCGGTCCTTGAAATCACGGTCGGTCTCTGTCAGTTGCGATTTAATCAGGCTACCAACTTCGCCTTGACCGGCGGCGATCTCAATGCGCGTCTGGACGACTGTGCATTGACACCAGGCTGGCGTTACTTTGCTAAGTCCGGGCAAGTGCTCAGCTTTGCTTCCAGCCCTAGCGCAATTCGCGCCTATATCAGTGTAGAAGGTGGCTTCAACCTCCATCCTGTTATGGGATCTGACTCCACAGATCTACAGGCTGGGTTTGGCGGGTTAGAAGGTAAAGCGTTATCTGCAGCAGACCAGCTAAGCTATAAAGCCTGTTCAGAAAAACAAAGTATAGGAGCATTACAACCGCCCTACCTAAACCAGATCCGAGTATTACCCGGTCCCCATTGCAAACACCTGAGCCAGTCAACAGAGCAACTGTTGTGCAGCCAGCAATGGCAGGTGTCAGCCGACAGTAATCGGATGGGGGTGCGACTTAGTAACTCTGCCCCTGCCAGTCACCAGGTTACGATAAATAGTCAGGCTGTGCTGCCTGGCACGATTCAGCTGCCCCCAAACGGAGCGCCCATTGTTTTGCTGAACGACTGTCAGACTACCGGTGGTTACCCGATGATAGCTCAGGTGATCAGCGCCGATTTGCGACACTTTGCCCAACTTGCTGCAGGCGCTCAGGTCAGCTTTAGTCTGACGACCCAAAGCAAGGCGCGCCAGGAGACACAAAAACAACAAAATCATCTCAATCAATTGCGCATAGCGCTGACTCATCGCGACAGGAGCTTTTCGTGAGTGAACTTAATTTTTTACCCCTGAGCGGGATTTTAGTGGTGATCCTCGGATTTGCCCTGCGTTTTAACCCACTACTGGTTGTTACCTGCGCTGGTATTGTTACCGGCTGGGCGGTTGACTTAGACTTTCTGACTATGCTGGAAACCTTCGGCGAGAAGTTTCTGAATTCACGCCAGCTTGCAAGCTTTTTACTCTTACTCCCCGTTATTGCGATTCTCGAGCGATATGGCTTACAACAACACGCCAAGAGTTGGATAGCGAGTATCAAAGGCGCAACCACAGCGAGGATCATGAGCGTCTATTTTGTCGTACGTGAATGTAGTGCCGCACTCGGCTTAATTAATCTTGCAGGCCAGCCCCAGACCGTGCGCCCTTTACTTGCCCCTATGGCGCTTGGCGCCGCGAGCAACCTGCATGGTGATTTGCCAAAGCCCGTTCGGGACCTGATCAGTGCACATGCGGCGGCATGTGACAATATTGCCGTCTTTTTTGGTGAAGATATTTTCATTGCCTTTGGCGCCGTATTGTTGATGGATGCTTTCTTAAGAGAAAATGGCATAACGGGTATTGAGCCACTGCATATTGGTCTGTGGGCAATTCCAACCGCCATCGCTGCATTAATTGTTCATCTGTTCCGTCTGGCACGACTTGAAGCCAAAATACGCGCACAAGTTGCCTTGCATGCTGAACAAAGTCAATCAGATGTACAAAGCTCGGTAACCAGGGAGGAGCTTGCATGAGTGCGATGAGATCCTCTGCAGACGCGCAGCCTGCTTTACTGTCAATTGAAAATATCTATTTACTCATCGGCTTTGTGGTGCTGTTTCTGGTCATCAAAACACTGCAAGATAAACACCATCCCAAACGACTGACCACGGCACTATTCTGGGGCTTGTTTGGCAGCGTTTTCTTATTTGGCGACTTATCTCTCACTTACCTTGGAGAAAGTCTCACCTATCGCTGGGTTGGTGTGTTTGTCATACTCATCGCCGTGCTGGCAGGCATGGGCAAAGTTTCGATGGGCCACTACGATATACCCAGTGAGGAAGAGCAAACCGCCAGTGCCAGGAGGATCGGCAATAAATTGTTTATTCCGGCGGTTCTTATTCCCATTGTCACGGTCATTTGTACCATTGTGCTCAAGGATATCCAGATTGGGAGTCTGTTTGTCTTCGATCAGAGCCATGTTACCCTCGCGGCGCTCACTCTGGCTTGCGCAATCGCTTTGCTAGTGAGCTGGAAATTCACCGGAGGTAGTCCGGTTCAGGCGCTCGGTGAATCACGCCGCTTGGTTGACTCCATTGGCTGGGCTGCAATCCTGCCGCAAATGCTTGCGATGCTGGGTGGTGTTTTCATAGTGTCTAATACAGGCACGGCTATTCAGGATCTGGTCACTCTGTTTGTCTCACCCGATAACCGCTTTATGCTTGTGGTTATTTATTGTGTTGGTATGGCCTTGTTTACTATGGTCATGGGCAATGCATTTGCCGCCTTCCCTGTCATGACAGCCGGTATTGCCGTGCCTTTCTTAATTCAGGGTCATGGCGCCAGTGCGGCTCCGCTTGTTGCAATCGGTATGTATTCTGGCTATTGCGGCACGCTGATGACACCAATGGCGGCTAATTTCAACATTGTCCCCGCTGCGCTGTTAGATTTGCAAGACAAGTACCAGGTCATTAAGGTACAGATCCCAACGGCTCTGTCCCTGTTGGCTATCAACATCTTGCTCATGTATGGAGTAATCTTCAATGACTAAAGGAACACACAAAACCGTGTTATTGACCGGGTTTGAACCCTTCGGCGGAGAGTCGATTAACCCCTCATGGCAGGCGGTACACCAGCTCGATGGCTGCCATATTGGTGAGTTCACTATTCGCACCAAAGAACTCCCCTGCGAGTTCGACCATGCCCTGACACAGCTCAACCGTGCCATCGATAAATATGCTCCGTCGCTCGTACTGTGTGTTGGCCAGGCAGGGGGTCGTGCCGATATTTCTATCGAACGCGTGGCCATCAATGTAAATGATGCCCGCATCGCTGACAACGCAGGGGCACAACCCATAGATACCCCCGTGTTGGCAGGTGGCCCGGCGGCTTATTTTGCTGCGTTACCAGTAAAACACATGCTCAACGATTTAAGGCAAGCACAGATCCCGGCCAGTATTTCAAACACTGCTGGCACCTATGTGTGTAATCATGTGATGTATGGACTTCTACACTATATTCATGAGCATCAGCTCGAATGTCGGGGAGGATTTATCCATATTCCTTATTTACCCGAGCAGGCCCTGCACCACACTGGTGCACCGAGTATGAGCGCTACTATGGTGATTGATGCTCTTAAAGTGATGATTTCATCCGCTCTACGCCATGACAGTGATCTTCAGATAGCCGCGGGCACCACTCACTAATACACACGCCCTGTTTTGGTTCATTTTCGCACCAAAACAGGGCAAAACCTATCCAATAAAATCGCTGTTTTTTATGTGACTTGCGATCTCATTTCTGATAGTACTAAGGGCACGAGATGGCACCGGTGCGTGCGCTCGATAATAATAGTTAACAGGAATGAGGTCATTATGTGTTCAATTTTTGGTGTGCTGGAGATCAAATCCGACCCAGCCATTCTGCGCGAGCAGGCAATAGAAATGTCTAAGCGATTAAGGCACCGTGGTCCAGACTGGTCAGGTGTCTATGCCAGTGATAAAGCCATTCTGGTGCATGAGCGACTCGCCATTGTAGGCGTATCCAGCGGTGCCCAGCCACTGTATAACCCGGAGCGAACCCACATTCTCGCAGTCAATGGCGAAATCTATAACCACAAGGAGCTGGCTCAAAAGCTCACTGTGCCTTTTACGTTCCAGACTCAATCAGACTGTGAGGTGTTACTGGCTTTATATAAACAAAAAGGTCCTGAGTTCCTCGATGACCTGAACGGTATTTTTGCCTTTTGTCTGTATGATGAGCAGGAAGATGCCTATCTGATAGGTCGCGATCACATTGGTATTATCCCGCTATACACAGGGCGAGACCAGCATGGCAATCTTTATGTCGCCAGTGAAATGAAGGCGCTTACACCAATTTGCAACCAGATTGAAGAGTTTCCGCCGGGGCATTACCTTTATTCTAAAGAAGGTACACTCAGATCCTATTATCAGCGAGACTGGCAACAGTTTGAGGCCGTTAAAGATAACGAGGCCGCTGCTGGTACAGTTAAAGACGCACTTGAGGCAGCCGTAAAGCGTCAGCTAATGTGTGATGTACCTTATGGCGTATTGCTGTCAGGTGGTTTGGACTCGTCGGTTATCTCCGCCATTACTCAAAAGTTTGCCGCACGACGCATAGAAGATGATGATGCGACTGAAGCCTGGTGGCCCAAATTACACTCCTTTTCAATCGGACTTGAAGGCTCACCTGATCTGGCTGCGGCGCAAAAAGTTGCAGATCAGATAGGCACAGTTCACCACCCAATTCATTTCACGGTGCAACAAGGTATCGATGCCCTGAAAGAAGTTATTTACCACCTTGAAACTTATGATGTAACCACAGTCCGGGCGTCTACTCCAATGTACCTGATGGCTCGCTACATCAAAGCCATGGGCATTAAAATGGTACTCTCCGGTGAAGGAGCCGATGAGTTATTTGGTGGTTATCTGTATTTCCACAAAGCGCCCAACAGCCAGGAGTTTCATGAAGAGCTCAATCGTAAAGTCTCTAAGCTGCATATGTTTGACTGCCTGCGCGCCAACAAGTCCATGGCAGCCTGGGGGGTGGAAGCAAGAGTTCCTTTTCTGGATAAAGAGTTCGTAGATGTCGCCATGCGCACTAACCCTGAATACAAGATGTGCAAAGAGGGTCGAATTGAGAAACATATTATCCGGGAGGCGTTCGATGGCTATCTCCCAGATGAGGTGCTTTGGCGTCAAAAAGAGCAATTTTCTGACGGCGTTGGGTATTCCTGGATTGACTCGTTAAAAGAGTATGTCAATGAGAAGGTGAGCGATCAGGAACTGGCCAGTGCAGAGTATCGCTTCCCTATCAATACGCCAGACAGTAAAGAAGCCTATTATTATCGTTGCATTTTTGAATCCCACTTCCCGGGAGATGCGGCTGCCAAATGCGTGCCGCATGGTAAATCAGTTGCCTGTTCGACGCCTGAAGCGCTGGCCTGGGACGCGTCTTTTGAGCAAAATGCCGATCCATCCGGACGTGCTGCCAACGTACACAGTCACGCTTACCAAAGCGCGGAGTAGACAATAAAAAGGGCCTGACGGCCCTTTTTATATTAAATAAACTTTTTAATAATAAAGTCGACTTTCACTCGCTTCGCCTGTCCGAGAATTTTTTTCACCGCAGACGGATAATCGTCGATTGTTTCCAAATCCTGATGACCATTGAGTTTAGTACAATTAGCCAGAATGGCCTCTCGCTCTTGGGTTATCGCTTGCTCGAGTTTTTGCTCGGGATCTTCTATCAAAATACCGTTTTCAATGTCCAATCCCCAGGCGCGAGGATTAAGGTTGTGTCCTGTCATCAGATGGACCTGATTGTCACGGTTAATCCCTTTTAAGTGGAATGAATTGTTTCCATCACGCCACAAATACACATTTAGATGCCCAGAGTTGATATAGCGCCGTTGTGATTTAAGGAATTTGTACAAAATGGTCTCGTACAAATAAGGTAACGCACCAATTCGACTAAACGGCTGATCGGGTGCAATGTAAAAGTCATTTGCGGTTTTATCACCAATCACGATCGTGACTGTTTTACCTTCTTTGAGCAACCGACGTAGTGATCGTAGCAACGGTGCCGGAAAGTTAAAGTACGGCGTGTATAAAAGCAGCTCGCGTTCCGTGGTATCAAACAGCGCCTTAATCAGGCGGTTTAGCTTATTCGTTCGACGACCAAAGCCTAAAAAGGCGCGAACATTTAAGCCACCAGTTGCGGTTGCAGAGCGCATATCGTACTGAGCTTTTTTGAGCTGCTTCATCAGCTGCTTTTGCGCCACCTTCAACTCGGAAAATGGCTTTAACGGACGAAGATCAAGCCTTGGTACCGCTTCGCTAGACAATAAGTAGGTATCTAGAAAGTGGCAGAAACTGGCTGCCAACGCAGTATTTTCAATGACAAAATAACGATCCAGACGGTACTTTTCACCATGTTGTAAGTACACATTATTAATGCTGGCGCCGCTGTACAAAACGGTCTCGTCGATAACAAAGCCTTTTAGGTGTAAAACGCCAAACAGTTCTTTAGCTTTAACCGGCACTCCATACACTTTTACATTTGAGCCAAATTCGGCCTGCATGTCGCAATACAGCTTTGCGTTCCCCTCAGATTTAGCTTCACCGATTAGCCCGCGCTGAGCCCGATGAAAATCAACCAATACGTGGATCTCAAGGTGTGGACGTGCCGAAGCCACCTCGTGTAGCGCGGTTAATATTTCGCGCCCCGCCTCATCGTCCTGTAGATACAGAGCGGTCAAGTAGATGCGCTGTTGCGCGCCACGGATGAGAGACAAAAGCTGCGCATGATACTGCTTCGCATCAGTCAGTATTTCACAACTTTGTGCGTCCAGTGCAAACCCAGGTTTATCCTGCCAAAATGCCATAACTACCTTTAAAAACAGACTAACGTCAAATAGACAGAGAAAAATTCCCTAGAACATAGCAAAAAAAAACTCTCAGGTCATGAAATACCGTTCATTTGCGGCGCTATGGTACAAATTCTCATCAAGTACAGTATATTTGACAGCTTCTGATTTTATAAAAAATCGATTTTTGTAATTTATTTTACTTCTGGCTTGAATTTCATAGAATCGGCAGCACTAACTAGAGAAGATAGAAATTTTATTTTAGGAATTGTTTACATGACTGATGCAAAACATTGCAAACTGTTGATCTTGGGTTCAGGACCTGCAGGCTATACAGCCGCAGTCTATGCTGCACGTGCTAACCTTAACCCAGTGCTTATTACGGGTATGCAGCAAGGTGGTCAGCTGACTACAACAACAGAAGTTGAAAACTGGCCCGGCGATGCGCATGGTCTAACTGGTCCTGCACTGATGGATCGTATGAAAGAGCACGCCGAGCGTTTTGAGACTGAAATCATCTTTGATCACATCAATAAAGTAGATGTGACCAAGCGCCCTTTCACACTTACCGGCGATCAAGGCACTTACACCTGTGATGCTCTCATCATTGCAACAGGTGCTTCAGCGAAATACCTGGGCCTTGAGTCAGAAACAAACTTCCAGGGTCGTGGTGTATCAGCCTGTGCAACCTGTGATGGATTCTTCTACCGCGGACAAAAAGTCGCTGTTGTTGGTGGTGGAAATACCGCCGTTGAAGAAGCACTATACCTGTCAAACATCGCCGAAGAAGTACATGTGATCCACAGACGTGACACTTTCCGTAGCGAAAAGATTCTCTCAGATCGTCTGATGGAAAAAGCAAACAATGGCAATGTTGTTCTGCATCTCAACAAAACACTTGATGAAGTGCTGGGTGATGACATGGGTGTCACAGGCATTCGTATTAAAGACACTGACTCTGACGCTACCGAGCAGCTTGATCTTGCTGGTGTCTTTATTGCCATTGGCCACAAGCCGAATACGGACATGTTTGCAGGGCAACTGGAAATGAAAGACGGCTACCTGGTTGTACAATCGGGCCTCAATGGCAACGCAACTCAAACTAGTGTTGAAGGCGTATTCGCAGCTGGTGACGTGTCTGATCACATCTATCGCCAAGCCATTACCTCTGCCGGCACTGGCTGTATGGCAGCATTAGATGCAGAGCGTTACTTAGACAACCTTAAGTAATCCGAGCGTTATCGAAGACGTGTTTCGAAAAACACGTCTTCATACATAAATTCCCACTCCTAACCTAAAATAGGTTAGACTAATGTCATATATCAGGTTTTTAGTTTGTTATTCAGAACCGCCAATATGACACAGCAATTGTTTCATCTGTCTGCCACTGACTTTATTTTTCCTCCTTGTCACTTTGCACTCAAAGACCCTGATGGCTTACTTGCCGTGGGTGGATGTCTGAGCACAGCAAGACTGCGCCGAGCCTATCAGCAAGGTATTTTCCCCTGGTTCAATGAAAAAGAGCCGATTATGTGGTGGGCCCCCAGTGAGCGTGGCATCATGGAACTAGATGAGTTTCATATCAGCCGCTCGCTTAAAAAATCTGTCCGTAAACTGGCACCCGACGTCACCATAAACACAGCTTTTGAGCAGGTTATCACAGCATGTCGACAACAAAGAGTCGATAAGGAAGGTACCTGGATAAACAAAGCCATGCTTAATGCCTATATTCAGGGACATAAAGAAGGCTTTGTTCATAGTGTTGAGGTATGGCAACAGGGTACCTTGATAGGCGGCTTATATGGTGTCATGCTGAACGGCGTTTTTTGCGGTGAGTCTATGTTTTATCACATTCCAGATGCGTCAAAGCTGGCAATGTGGGCGCTCGTCAATTGGCTCAAGCAACATGGTGCTCATTTTATAGATTGTCAGCTGGAAAACCCCTATTTGCTGTCTCTGGGTGCAAAAGTCATATCAAGAAAAGATTTTTTGGCTAAACTTATATCAGCAAGCCATTATCAACTACCTGAAACCATGTGGCATCCGCAACCATTGAGGGCGATATATGACTGAACATTTCCCTTCAAAAATTGGTCTGAGCCAGCAATTTGATTGCAGCTATCTACCTGACCAAAAAGAACAACTATTAGTGATTTTGGATAGTAACTGTTATACGTCGATGCGCTTTGAAACTTTGCTGTCATTTGGATTTCGTCGTAGCGGCGACCAGATATATCGCCCCCACTGTCCCGCGTGTCAAGCCTGCCAGTCAGTCCGCGTTTTAGCCAATGACTATCAACCTTCTCGCTCGCAAAAGCGTAAATGGAATAAAATTAACTCAGAGTTTCGCTTTGAATATAACACTCAGGAGCAACCAGGCTACTACCCGCTTTACGAAAAGTATATTACCATGCGGCATAGTGATGGTTCGATGTACCCGCCTAACCGGCTTCAGTACGAAAGCTTCTTGTTTTGCCGCTGGCTGCCAGTTACCTTCATCGAACTATGGCACAAAGAACAGCTCATAGCCGTTGCAGTTACTGACACTATGCCTACTGCCCTCTCTGCCATTTATACCTTTTTTGACCCTGACTACGCTGATCTGAGCTTAGGCACCATTATGATCATGGCACAACTCGACTATGCGCGCCTGCATCATAAAACCTACCTTTACCTTGGTTACCAGATAGACGCCTGCCCCAAAATGCGCTACAAACAGCAATATTTACCTGCTCAACAGTTCAAAAGCGATGTTTGGGTCAACATTTAGATTACAAAATTCGCGCTCCCGCCTTTACTTATCGCGCGCTTTTCGGCAAAATCTGCACCGTTAAACTTATCAAAGAGGTGATACGCTCCCCATGGCGAAAGAAGACGTTATTGAAATGCAAGGCACGGTCCTTGACACTTTACCAAATACTATGTTCCGTGTTGAATTGGAAAATGGCCACGTAGTTGTGGCACATATCTCTGGTAAAATGCGTAAAAACTACATCCGCATTTTGACCGGCGACAAGGTGACTGTTGAAATGACACCTTATGACCTGAGCAAAGGACGCATCGTCTTCCGCGCGCGTTAATTCGCCCAGCTCAGGTACACTTGCCGCAACAGGCTGAGCCGTACTAAGAGACGATTAAAACAAAAAGCCCGGCTAATGCCGGGCTTTTTGTTATCTCTATTCCAAGTTAGGCGGGCTCGACCACACTGGATTCAAATTTAAATGCCAGCTTTTTATCTTTGACTGAAATAGTGACAGTTCCTCCGTCAACCAATTCACCGAACAAGATTTCGTTTGCAAGTGGCTTCTTAAGGTTATCCTGAATCACTCTAGCCATTGGACGTGCGCCCATTGACTTGTCGTATCCTATATCTGCCAACCAGTCTCTGGCTTCATTGGTTAAATCCAGGCACACAGATTTTTTATCAAGCTGCGCTTGTAACTCGACGATGAACTTGTCTACAACCTGCAAGATAACGTCTTTCTCAAGGTGGTTGAACCAAATAATATTGTCCAGACGGTTTCTGAACTCAGGTGTAAATACCTTATTTATCTCAACCAGTGCGTCATGCGAATGATCTTGCTCCTGGAAGCCGATAGACTGACGGACAGTTTCCTGCACACCCGCGTTGGTCGTCATCACCACGATTACGTTACGGAAGTCAGCTTTGCGACCATTGTTATCCGTGAGCGTGCCGTGGTCCATAACCTGCAACAAAATGTTGTAAATATCAGGGTGCGCCTTCTCAATTTCATCCAGCAACACCACAGAATGAGGGTGTTTGATAACCGCATCCGTCAGCAAGCCACCCTGTTCAAAGCCTACGTAACCTGGAGGCGCACCAATGAGACGGCTTACTGCATGACGCTCTGAGTATTCAGACATATCAAAACGTACAAACTCAATGCCCATACACTTGGCCAGCTGCTTGGTCACCTCAGTTTTACCCACGCCCGTAGGGCCGGCAAATAAGAACGACCCAATTGGTTTGTCCTCGCTGCCTAAACCAGAACGTGACAGACGAATTGCAGAGGTCAATGCATCAATAGATTCGTCCTGACCGAAAACCAGCATTTTAAGGTTGCGATCAAGATTTTTGAGCACTTCTTTGTCGCTTGAAGACACATTTTGCTGAGGAATACGTGCAATCTTAGACACTATTTGCTCAATATCCGATACACCAATGGTCTTTTTCCGACGTGAAGCTGGCAACAGGCGCTGATTAGCTCCCGCTTCATCAATCACGTCGATAGCTTTGTCAGGCAAATGGCGTTCATTAATGTATTTTGCACTCAGTTCAGCGGCAGCCTTCAACGCTTTTTGTGTATAGCGTATGCCATGGTGTTCCTCGTAACGCTCTTTCAGACCGCTGAGGATTTTGGCAGTATCGGCAACGCTTGGTTCCACAATGTCAATTTTCTGGAATCGACGAACCAGTGCACGGTCCTTTTCAAAAATGTTTTTGAATTCAGAATAAGTTGTTGAACCCAGACAACGCAGCTGACCACTCGACAATAGAGGTTTAATCAGGTTAGAAGCATCCATAACTCCACCCGATGCAGCGCCGGCACCTATGATAGTGTGGATTTCATCAATGAATAAAATAGCATTTGGTTTTGCCTGTAGCTCTTTGAGCAATGCTTTAAAGCGTTTTTCGAAATCGCCCCGATACTTAGTACCAGCAAGTAAAGCGCCCATGTCCAGCGAATACACTACGGCATCCGCAATCACATCAGGCACCAGCTCATTCACAATACGATATGCCAAACCTTCTGCAATGGCTGTTTTACCGACCCCCGCTTCGCCCACCAAAAGTGGGTTGTTTTTCTTTCTGCGACATAAAACCTGAATGGTTCTTTCTACTTCCTGATCGCGACCAACCAAAGGATCTATTTGACCCGCTTTTGCCATCACATTTAGATTAGCAGTGAAGTTTTCCAGTTTAGTCTTTTCTTCAGAGGCTGTTTCATGATTTTCTTCATGCATTTCTTCGTTATCTTCAGGCTCAACCTCATCATCCGATTTTGAAATGCCATGGCTGATGTAGTTAACGATATCCAGACGACTTACATCGGCCTTTTTAAGAAGATAAACCGCCTGACTCTCCTGCTCAGAGAAAATAGCGACTAACACGTTTACGCCGGTCACTTCATTACGACCAGAGGATTGAACATGAAAAACCGCCCTTTGCAAAACACGCTGAAAGCCAAGTGTAGGCTGCGTTTCACGGTCTTCTTCTAAATCAGGTATAACAGGAGTGGTCTCGTCAATAAATTCAGATAGCTCCCGTTTCAACCCCTCTGTCTCAACGCCACACGCATTAAGTGCTTCACTGGCAGAGGGGTTATCAATCAATGCGAGCAGTAAGTGTTCTACCGTCATAAATTCGTGGCGACGATTTCTCGCCTCGCGAAACGCGGTATTCAGAGTAATTTCTAAGTCTTTATTTAGCATTGGCAACCCCCAACGAGAATATATAAGGTCATTCCTGCTCACAACTACAGAGCAGCGGGTGCTCGTGATCCCGAGCATATCGATTTACCTGCTCAGCCTTTGTATGGGCAATGTCGGCAGGATACAGTCCACATACCGCTTTTCCCTCGTGATGTACTTTCAACATCACATCAGTTGCTCTTTCGCTATCCATACTGAAAAATGTCATCAAAACTTCAATGACAAAGTCCATAGGTGTGTAATCATCATTGTTTAAAATCACTTTGTACTTGCGCGGCGGTTGCAACTTTTGTTTCTGTTCGTCGCGTACCGCGTCAACCACACCAGATTCGTTTGTCCCAGTCATAATAAAATATAGTCTTGTCTTATCAACTCAAGCAACTTGAATTGAAAAATAAATAAATTGTTAAAAAATCGCTTTAAAAACTTGACTGTCTGGCCAAATAAACTACAGTCTTTACCTAGCTGGACATAATCATCATATGGGCAGCTTAGCAAATTTCAAAGGTTAGATTAACTTAATTTAGTCAACTTATAGAAGGATGTAGAAGTATGGCTTGCGGAAAAGTCAAATGGTTCAACAACGCCAAAGGGTTTGGTTTCATCGTAGAAGACGGCAGCGAGGAAGATATCTTTGCCCATTACTCCACGATTGTAATGGATGGATACAAAACGCTTAAAGCTGGTCAGGATGTAACATTCGATCTGCAAGAAGGTCCCAAAGGCCTGCACGCTACCAATATCGCACCGCTTGCGGACGAAGTTGTGTAGTTTTGCATTATTTTGGCACACTTAAAGCGGGTTACGTTTGTTGCTCGCTTAATCCCTTCATCAATTAGTCTCATTTCTTCCATCTTAGTTCATAAAATTTTATATCTTTATTAAATTGCATTAGCGACTTAGTGATTTGGTTGATACAATCCCCGCCGATGTCAGGTCGGGCTCCGTGGTAGCTGGCCCAAAAACGCGTCAGGTGTGTTAGATATTTTTATTGTCCAAACTAGTAACAATACCTAACAAACTTGCTATATGCCGAACTCAACCATCCGCATGATGACCCGAATATCGGTTACCAAGCGGATGGCTGAATAAAGATCGTGTATGCGGATACGTCCTTGAATAGCAAGCTTTTGCTTTGTTGAACGGCTGTTTAGCCCTAAACTATCTAGGAATGATGATGACATCAAAAATTATTTACACTAAAACAGATGAAGCGCCGGCTCTGGCAACTTATTCTTTATTGCCAGTTATCCAGGCTTATACCAAAGCGGCTGGTGTTGAAGTTGAAACCCGTGATATCTCACTGGCAGGCCGTGTCATTGCTAACTTCCCCGAGTTTCTGAGCGAAGAGCAAAGAATTGGTGATGCTCTGGCTGAACTGGGCGAGCTGGCAAAAACGCCGGAAGCCAATATCATCAAACTCCCTAATATCAGTGCGTCTATCCCTCAGCTGAAGGCCACCATTAAAGAACTGCAGGAAAAAGGTTACGCCCTTCCAGACTATCCAGAAGAACCAAAAGACGACAAAGAAGCTGCAATCAAAGCAACTTACGACAAGATTAAAGGTAGTGCAGTAAACCCTGTTCTACGTGAAGGTAACTCAGACCGCCGCGCGCCAGCTTCTGTAAAAGCATACGCACGCAAAAACCCACACTCAATGGGTGCCTGGTCAAAAGATTCGCAGTCTTATGTTGCCAGCATGAGCGAAGGCGACTTCTTTGGTTCTGAGCAGTCAACAACTGTGACCGACGCAACTGATGTTCGTATTGAACACGTTGCTGCTGACGGCACGGTGTCTGTCCTTAAGCAAAGCACACCTTTGCTTGCTGGTGAAATCATTGATGCGTCACGCATGAGCGTTAAAGCACTACGCAGCTTCCTGGAAGCTGAAGTAGAAGCTGCCAAAGAAAAAGGCGTATTGTTCTCACTGCACATGAAAGCCACAATGATGAAGGTCTCTGATCCAATCATCTTCGGCCACGCTGTAAAAGTCTTCTATAAAGAAGTCTTTGCTAAACACGGCGAAACTTTCGAAAAGCTGGGTGTCGATGTTAACAATGGTATTGGCGACGTTTATAACAAGCTGGCCAGCCTGGACGATGCAAAACGCGCAGAAATCGAAGCCGATCTTGCTGCGGTATATGATGTACGTCCAAGCATCGCTATGGTTGACTCTGATCGTGGCATCACTAACCTGCACGTACCAAGCGATGTGATCATCGATGCGTCAATGCCTGCTGCTATCCGTACCAGCGGTCAAATGTGGAATGCTGAAGGCAAGCAACAAGACACCAGCTTTGTGATCCCGGACCGTTGCTACTCTGGCGTCTACCAGGCAACAATCGAGTTCTGTAAAGAGCACGGTGCATTTGACCCACGTACTATGGGTACTATCCCTAACGTTGGTTTGATGGCACAAAAAGCAGAAGAATACGGCTCACACGACAAAACATTCGAAGCACCTTCAGCGGGCCAAATCCGCGTTGTTGATCAAGCAGGTAACGTACTGCTTCAGCATGACGTAGAGCAAGGTGATATCTGGCGTATGTGTCAGGTAAAAGACGCACCAATCAGAGACTGGGTTAAGCTTGCTGTTAACCGTTCACGCGCATCAAATACCCCAGCGGTATTCTGGTTGAACGAAAACCGTGCACACGATGCTGAGCTGATCAAGAAAGTAAATGCCTACCTGCCAGAACATGATACTGCTGGTCTGGAAATTCACATCCTCGCACCAGTTGAAGCTACTAAGTTCTCACTGGCAAGAATGAAAGACGGTCAGGATACCATTTCTGTGACTGGTAACGTACTACGTGACTACCTGACTGACCTGTTCCCTATTCTTGAACTTGGCACCAGTGCGAAAATGTTGTCTATCGTACCACTTATGAATGGCGGTGGTCTGTTCGAAACAGGTGCGGGCGGCTCTGCACCTAAACATGTTCAGCAGTTCGAAAAAGAGAACCACCTGCGTTGGGATTCACTGGGCGAGTTCCTGGCACTGGCTGCGTCTTTAGAACACCTGAGCCAGGCGACTGGTAACAGCAAGGCGCAAGTACTGGCTGATACCCTGGATGCTGCCACAGGTAAATTCCTGGACGAGAACAAGTCTCCGTCACGTAAAGTGAAAGAACTGGACAACCGTGGCAGCCACTTCTATCTGGCTATGTACTGGGCACAAGCACTGGCTGAGCAAACGCAAGATGCAGAGCTACAGGCAAAGTTCACCGAAGTTGCTAAAGGTCTGACAGACAACGAAGCGGCCATCGTCAGTGAACTGAACGATGTGCAGGGTCAGGCGATGAATATCGGCGGCTACTTCCAGCCTAACGATGCGCTCGCTGCTGACGCAATGCGTCCTAGCAAAACGTTTAACGACGTATTAGCAAGCATGGCTTAACTTGCCATTTAACAGAAAAAAGGTGGCTCATTAGCCACCTTTTTTATTTGGCTCCAATCTTTGCTACACTCGCGCCATCGCTCCACTAGCTAAACATCTAACTATGTCTGCACCGCGCCAAAAAACCCGAACACATACACCTAACCGCACCTCTGCCAAGCGTCCAGCCAATCAACGCCCAGGCCCCAAGCGCGTAACCAAGCCAAAGGTTTCGCCTGAGCAGGTTAAGGTAGTGCTATTCAATAAGCCTTTTGATGTTCTGTGCCAGTTTACAGATGATCAAAACCGTCAGACGCTTGCCGACTTTGTTGATATAAAAGGCGTATACGCTGCTGGCAGGCTTGACCGTGATAGCGAAGGTCTGCTGTTGCTCACCAATTGCGGTCGCTTACAGCATAAGCTGACTGAACCAGGCAAAAAAACCGACAAGACTTACTGGGTTCAGGTAGAAGGCGAACCTGACCAAGCTGCATTGCAGGCACTGCGTGATGGTGTCATCCTCAAAGATGGCCCGACCCGACCCGCCAAGGTTAACCTGATCACTGCACCAACCGTTTGGTCACGTAACCCGCCTATTCGCGAACGCAAAAACATTCCCACCAGCTGGCTTGAAATTACCATTTCTGAGGGGCGTAACCGTCAGGTTCGGCGTATGACAGCGCATGTCGGCCACCCCACACTGAGACTCATACGTTACCGGATCGGACCCTATACCCTGGATGGGATTGATAACGGCCAGTATCAGGTGGTGAAAGCAAAATAACCCCACCGCGAAAAACTTGGGATTAATCAACCCGCGACTTCCGGGCACCTTGATTTACATGCTATAATGCAGCTCACTTTTTTGTAATCAAAATACACAGCGAGTTTATGAGCGATAACAGTCAAATTAAAGTCATCGTCGGTATGTCCGGCGGCGTAGATTCCTCCGTTTCAGCCTACCTGCTAAAACAGCAGGGGTATCAGGTTGAAGGCCTGTTCATGAAGAACTGGGAAGAAGACGACAATGACGAATACTGTGCCGCTGCTGAAGATTTGAAAGATGCGCAGGCTGTCTGCGACAAACTGGGCATCGAGCTACACACTGTCAATTTTGCTGCAGAATACTGGGACAACGTATTTGAGTACTTTCTTGCAGAGTACAAAGCTGGCCGCACACCCAACCCGGATATCATGTGCAACAAAGAGATCAAATTTAAAGCGTTTCTCGAGTTTGCTGCAGAGGCACTGGGTGCCGATTATATTGCAACAGGTCACTACGTGCGCCGTGAGGAACGTGATGGCAAATTTGCCATGTTACGCGGTCTGGACAATAACAAAGATCAGAGTTACTTCCTGTATACACTCAGCCATGAGCACGTAGCCCAAACCCTGTTCCCGGTAGGCAACATTGAAAAACCGGAAGTGCGCCGTATTGCAGAAGAGCAAGATTTGATCACGCATGACAAGAAAGACAGTACCGGCATTTGCTTTATCGGTGAGCGCAAATTCAAAGACTTCCTGCAAAAATTCTTGCCGGCTCAACCTGGTAAAATTGAGGACAGCGAAGGCAACCATGTTGGTGAGCACGAAGGCCTGATGTACCACACACTAGGCCAGCGTAAAGGCCTGCTGATCGGTGGCATGAAAGAAGGCTCCGGCGAGCCCTGGTATGTTGTCGATAAAGACGTGGAACGCAATGTACTGGTTGTTGGTCAGGGCAAAAACCACCCTCGCCTGTTCAGCAATGGCCTCAATGCGAATCAACTTCACTGGGTCGACCGTGTCGGTCCACAAGGTACTACCCGATGCACAGTTAAAACCCGTTATCGCCAGGAAGACATTCCTTGTACATTACTCGTTGGTCAGGACGGCATGGCCCGGGTGTTATTCGATGAACCACAAAAGGCCGTAACCCCTGGCCAATCTGCGGTATTTTATCAGGACGATATGTGTCTTGGCGGTGGTATCATAGAATCGGTGATCAAGTAATGCAACGTGAAGTCGTTATCCCTCTGGCAGCTATGTGTCAGGTTGCGAAACTGGTGCAAAAATGTGCCCGCTACGGCACCTTTAACAGCCATGAAACAGCCAGTTTGTTAAGAAGTATCACTATCACTTCACCAAAAAATCCACAGGATGTCTACGAAGACCCTAGCGCCGTCCAACAAGGTTGCCGAGCTTTGGTGGACCAGTTGAGTGCGCAGGGTGAGAAAGATGTCGAAATGGTTAAGTATGTGGGCAGCCTGATGCAGCTTGAACGCGCTTTGTCTGCTAACAGTAAAGCTATGGCTGAACTTGGTAAACGTATCGAGCAGCTCGACAGGCAATTGCAGCACTTCGACATCGGCGACGAGCAAATCGTTGCCGCGCTGGCGGATATTTACAGCCAGGTGGTAAGTCCGGTTGGGCCAAAGATTCAAATTTTTGGTAAACCCGAGTTACTTAAACAATCTCATGTACAACATCAGATCCGGGCGCTGTTGCTGGCCGGGATCCGCAGTGCAGTGCTGTGGCGTCAGCTTGGAGGTAAGCGTCGTCAGTTCTTCTTTGCAAAGAAGAAAATCATCGCTGCTGCACAAAGTTATATTTAAATATCGTTCAAAAAACCAATTAGTTAGGAGAAGTTATGGAGCTTTCAGCGTTAACCGCTATCTCTCCAGTGGATGGCCGCTACGGTAGCAAAACCAGTGAGCTGAGAAGTATTTTCAGTGAGTTTGGCTTGATCAAATACCGTGTGACCGTTGAAGTACGTTGGCTACAAGCCTTAGCTAACGCAGCTGCGATCAACGAAGTTCCAGCCTTCAGTGACCAGGCAAACGCCCTGCTGGATAGTATCGTTGACAACTTCAGCGAAGCCGATGCTGAGCGCGTCAAAGAGATTGAGCGCACCACCAACCATGACGTTAAAGCCGTTGAGTATCTGTTAAAAGAGAAAGTGGCAGACAATGCTGAGCTTCAGGCTGTTAACGAGTTTATTCACTTTGCCTGTACATCAGAAGACATTAACAATCTGTCGCACGGTCTGATGTTGAGTGAAGCCCGCGATCAGGTGCTGTTGCCATACTGTGATAAGCTGCTTGCAGCCATCAAAGAAAAAGCAATTGAATACAAATCCGTGGCTATGATGACCCGCACCCACGGTCAGCCTGCTTCTCCTTCGACTATGGGTAAGGAATTCGCCAACGTCTATGTACGCCTGCAGCGTCAGCGCGAGCAAATCGCCAACGTTCAGATCCTGGGCAAAATTAATGGCGCCGTTGGCAACTACAATGCTCACCTGAGCGCATACCCAGACTATGACTGGCATGCGCACGCAGAACAATTTGTCACCAGCCTGGGCCTGACCTGGAATGCGTTTACTACACAAATTGAGCCGCACGATTATATCGCTGAGCTGTTCGATGCAGTGGCACGTTTCAACACCATTTTGCTCGACTTTGACCGTGACGTTTGGGGCTACATTGCACTGAACCACTTCAAGCAAAAAACCATTGCAGGCGAAATCGGCTCTTCGACCATGCCACATAAAGTAAACCCAATTGACTTCGAAAACTCAGAAGGCAACCTGGGCATCGCGAATGCTATCTTCACTCACCTTGCACAAAAGCTACCAGTATCTCGCTGGCAGCGTGACCTGACTGACTCAACAGTACTGCGTAACCTGGGTGTTGGTATGGGTTATACCCTGATTGCCTATCAGGCAACGCTTAAAGGGATCAGCAAACTGGAAGTCAATGCCGATCGCCTGCTGGCTGAGCTGGATGACAACTGGGAGTTACTTGCAGAGCCAATCCAGACAGTAATGCGTAAATATGGTATCGAAAAACCATACGAGAAGCTCAAAGAACTAACGCGTGGTAAGCGTGTTAATCAGGAGATCATGGCTGAGTTTATCGATGGTTTAGACCTGCCTGAGCAAGTAAAAGCTGACATGAAGCTAATGACGCCTGCCAACTACATTGGCCGCGCCGAAGCCTTTATCGATGAACTAAATTAATCTCATCTAAAGTCTGAGAAGCGGAAGTTGCGGCGCAGTGCCGAGCTTTCGCTTTTTTATTGGAGCCCTTTATGTATCAGCTATCTATTAATGCCCTCACCGAGACGGCTTTCCTAACTCAGTACTGGCAAAAAAAACCGTTACTTATAAAGCAAGGTTTTAAGGACTTCAGCGACCCTCTATCGCCAGAAGAGCTGGCCGGTCTGGCAATGGAAGAAAACATAGAGTCGCGTATTGTCACCAATCATGACAATCGCTGGGACGCGCACCATGGTCCATTTGAAGACTTCTCTCTTCTTACGGAGCAGCATAGTACCTTACTGGTACAAGCGGTTGATCATTGGCACCCTCAGGCCGCAACCTTACTTGAGCCTTTTCGCTTCATCCCTAATTGGCGAATTGACGATTTAATGATCAGCTTCTCGACTCCAGGAGGCGGTGTTGGTCCACACCTTGACCAATACGACGTGTTTATTATTCAGGGCCAAGGTAAAAGACGCTGGCGCGTAGGTATGCCAGACACAAGTCTGAAGCAATTTGCCCAGAACAAAAGTCTGTTGCAGGTGGAACAGTTCGAAGCTGTCATTGACGCAGAGCTAGAACCTGGGGATATTCTGTATATTCCGCCAGGCTGTCCTCACGAGGGCTATGCTATCGAGAATGCGATGAACTACTCTGTGGGCTTCAGAGCGCCAGATCAAAAAGATTTACTCTCCAGCCTCGCTGACCATTTGATAGACTCAGAGTTAGGCTCAACCCGATACAGTGACCCAGAGCTTACGTTGCGCGACTCTTTGGGCGAGATTAGTAGCCAGGATAAAGGTAAGATCCGCAGTATGCTTGAATCGGTGCTCCACGATAGTGATATTTTCGATGAATGGCTGGGCCGTACACTTAGTGAACCTAAACATGAAATGGACCTGGCACCGCTGGATCCACCTTTAACATTTGATGCCTTACTGGAAGATATTTCACCTGATGATGTACTGGTGCGCTCAGGTGGCGTCAGAGCACTATATCAAGTAACGACACAAGCCGTGATACTGAGTGTAAACGGGCAAAATTTTACCCTACCCCTAGAGGTCTTACCAGCCGTAAAACAGCTGACTGATCAGGCTACTACTCCAATTTCATCATTATTGAGTGCAATTGAATGTTTGGATTTTAAACAAACTTTAACTACGCTTATAAATGATGGGTCCTTTTACATTGAGGGCTGGGTGTAATTACCTGAATCTGAGGGTTAGTCACACAACTATGGGCATCAGCTCGCTGATGCCCCAATAATAATACAGGCTGGTCCCTTGGTCAGGCGTGATTATGATGTTTGATGCGAGGCAATCATGAATTACCACGTCGATAGAGTGAGTTGGCAAAAAACTCAGGGACAACTGCGCCAAATCCGTGAACGCGTCTTTGTTTACGAGCTTCACCTTCCAAAAGAAGTCGAGTTTGATCAACATGATAATACCGCTGATCATGTGCTTGTGCGGGATGAAAACCAGTGTCCTATCGGAACAGGCAGGCTATGCTGTGATGGCCTAATAAGTCGTGTTGCGATTATTCGAGCACACAGAAACCGAGAGGCTTATCAATCTTTAATTGGCTTTTTGAGCGTTCTGGCTGAACAAAAAGGCTATGAAAATGTGTTTGTGCAGTGCATCTTGGATGAAGTCCCGACGTTTCTTAAATCAGGCTTTTCGAAACAAGGAAGCGTATTTATGGAAGCAGGCATTCCAAGACAGCGCATGAAATGCCCAGTTAAAGAAATCAACTCAGAACCATTTACGATGTTGCATTAGCCCAGAGATTTTCTGCATTTGCCAATTCGTATAAGCCATGGGCATGGTGAATCAGAATATTAGCATATTCTTTCTGTGCAGGATCCACTAGCTTTCCTGCCAGTATTTTGTCGGCTTTAATTTGCCATTGGTATGAAAAATGCTTCAGTGCTGCGCGAGCGTCCTCTGCACCGCTCGCTAGCATAGCATCTGTCGGTACTTTTCCTGAGACCACCCAGTACACCTTGCCTAAATCATCCTTAATTTTCCAAACCCCACAAATTGGAGGCAGGATACGTGATGCGTTTGCCTGGATGTTCATACCCAGAATCCCTTTTTCAGCTAGGTATTTTTGTGCGGCCTGCAAAGACTCCCTTTGCCATTGAGAAATCAGTTGCTGCTGCTCTTCATTACTTAGTTGTGTATCTTGATCATTCATTTTACGTACTTCATTGTCATTTTTCCCCTACTTTAGGGATTATAACAGCTCGATGCAAGCGCCAACCGCATGCAAAGTCAGTTCGCAAAGTGAGAGTTACAAAGGGCTATTATTTTCATTTGCACAATAAATAGACTCTACTAGGATTAAAGGACGATTTCTGTGGTCTGAGTGGCACCTATATGCTCCCACTTTTCATCGCACTTCAGTTAGTGATTTGTGCCATCACCTGGTATGCAGCAGGTTGGATGTTCGCTTTGATAGTGACAGGCTTATCAGCAGTGGGAGTATTTACCGCCCATAGGGGAGCAAATAAAAAGGTACACGCGGACACCCCACCCGAACACTCTATCTCAGAAGGACAACACAGTGACCTGACATGCCTAGAGCAACTTGGTCACACTATTACTCCTCAGTTAAGGGATCAGATTAATAGTGCCCGCCAGCAAACCAAGCAAGCTGTCGATAATATGTCCGCCGAATTTTCACAGCTTGTCAGCAATATTAGCTCAACGCTTAGCAGTCTGGACGATAGCAGCGCCAACAGTCTGCAGCAAACAGCACAGCACAGCCGAGAACAACTTACTCAGATCCTGGCTTATCTCGAACAGTCCAACGTCAGCCAGCAACAAAGAACAGAAACCTTTAAAACCATGGTTGAGCAAAGTAAAGAGTTACAGGCTATGTCTATTGACGTTGCCAAAATTGCAGAGCAAACAAATTTACTCGCACTCAATGCCTCGATTGAAGCTGCCCGTGCCGGAGACAATGGTCGTGGCTTTGCGGTTGTTGCCGATGAAGTGCGTGCGCTTGCTAATTCGAGTGGCGAGACAGGGGTGAAGATCAACAAAATGGTCGAAACAATCGCCCAGGCAATGCAAAGCTCAATGACGATGATGGAAAGCGAGCTCGAAGAGCGCCAAGCCCTGACTGATAAGTACCAGCAGCAAATTAATGAGGTGATTGATACCTGGCTCACCTTGTCACAAAACGTAGAACAACAAGCGCAGGTGCTGCAAACCTCAAATGAGGATAATCGGCAGAAAATCTCGGAAATACTGATCGATTTACAGTTTCAGGACCGTGTCGATCAGATCCAGGACAGCGTTACCATTGCCCTGGACATTATGACTCAAGAGCTGGATGAGTTTATTGCGCAGCGTCGCAACAGCGCCAACGCCCGATTCAATCACGAGCGGATCAGCGAAACGTTATCGCGCACAGCTGCAACACGAGAGCAAAGGCATATTCTGGCAACAAAAAACGGCAGTGCCAAGAATGACAACGACGACGATACAGTCGACGATCTCACTTTTTTCTGACATACAGCATGAGGGTAAGTTATGAGCAAAACCATACTAGTGGTGGATGATTCCGATTCATTAAGACAAGTCGTCAATATTGCGCTGACAGGTGCTGGCTATCAGGTGATTGAAGCGTGTGATGGCAAAGATGCACTAAGCAAACTTAACGGTAACAAGGTGCATCTCATAATCAGCGACGTCAACATGCCGAATATGAATGGCATAGAATTCGTCAAAAATGTTAAACAACTCCCACAGTACAAGTTCACCCCTGTGATTATGCTGACCACAGAAAACCAGCAAAGCATGATGGAAGAAGGCAAAAAAGCCGGAGCGAAGGCCTGGATGGTCAAACCCTTCAAGCCTGCACAAATGCTTCAGGCCGTTTCTAAACTACTGATGATGTGACATCCATGTCCGAGTGTTTTAAGTTTCCCGCGGAGCTGACCATCTACGAAGTACAGGATGTGCATACGGAGCTCATTGCTTTTTTGGCAGGAAAACAGCAGGTAACGCTGGATCTGAGCCAGGTCGATGAGCTCGACAGTGCCGGGATCCAGCTGGCTATCTGGCTGGTTAATTACTGCCGCAACACAGGCGTTCAGATAAATACCCTTGTCTTGTCCGATCTGCTCACTGCCAGACTGTCTTTATTAAATGTGCCCCTGGCCAGTCCTACCACAAGCGAGCCGTAATTATGTCTGTTGATTTGAGTGCCGCCATTACCACCTTTGTTAGCGAGTCTAAAGAGCTACTGGCCGAGATGGAAAATAGCTTGCTAGATCTCGAAAGCAGTGAAGCCAGTGCTGATCAGGAAGAGACCATCAATGCTATCTTCCGCGCCATTCACACCATTAAAGGCAGTGCCGGATTATTTGGCTTTGACTACGTCGTGAGCCTGACGCATATTGCCGAAACGGTACTGGATGACGTCCGCGCTGGTAACAAGGAAATGAGCAAAGCGCTGCTTTCTTTATATCTGGAAACCGGTGACTTATGTGATGAATTGATCCAGCTGGCCGCATCGGAGAGTGAGCCCAGTGCACAACAACTTACCCAGCTTGCTGAGCTGACGAAGCAGTTCAGTGAATTTACCGGCAGCGTCGATTCATCGCAAAACACAGACACAGAGTGCGAAACACAACCGCAAGATGGACTCTGGTTTATATGCTTTGTACCTAACGAAAATGTACTGCGCAACGGCCTGGATCCCTACCCGTTTATTCACTTTCTGAACAACGAAGTAGAATCACTTGAAGTGGCCACCAATTGTACTGCTCTCAGTGCCGATACGCCCTATGATCCTGAATCCTGTTACCTGGCTTTTTTGCTGTTATTTCAAACCGGTCAGAGTAAAGACGTGATAGAGGACGTGTTCGAATTTATAAAAAATGATGCGGTGGTTGAGATTTTACCGCCAGGTCAGTGTCATTACAGCGCCATTGAAGATTGCGCAAAACACTTTCCAGACCCTTCCCAGTTTCATGCTACCTTGGCAAAACTGACACAATCACGCCTGCCGGCTCAGTCTCTGGTGCCAGAATCCGTGCCAGATGATGGCGAGCCGCCAGCTAAAGCAAAAGGCAAGAAGAAAAATAAGCTTCACACGAGTAAAACGCTTCGGGTTGAAGCCATGAAGCTCGACAGACTAATCGATCAGGTTGGGGAAATGGTGATCACGGGTGCCCGAACCAACTTACTGGCACACGAAACGGGTAACGAGACACTGATTGAAGCCATGGCCCTGCTGGAGAGACTGGTTGAGAACATTCGTGACAGTTCATTAAAACTGCGCATGGTCCAGATTGGTGAAACCTTCAATAAATTTAAACGCGTTGTTCGCGATGTGGCCGATGAGCTCGGCAAAGAGGTGGAGCTCAATATTGTCGGTGCCGATACCGAGCTGGACAAAACCTTTGTCGAAAAGGTCAGCGACCCGCTGATGCACATTATTCGTAATGCCATCGATCATGGCATTGAGCCACCTGAACAGCGACTGGCCGCGGGCAAACCGGCATGTGGCCAGCTGACACTTAAGGCCTATCATGATTCCGGCTCAATCGTCATTGAAATTCAGGATGATGGTCAGGGGCTGGATCAAAACAAGATCCTGACCCGAGCCATAGAGAACGGTCTGATCAATAAAGACCACTCGTTACAGGATAAAGAAATCAACCTGCTGATTTTTGAGCCTGGATTTTCTACCGCCGCTACCGTGACCAGTATTTCCGGTCGTGGCGTGGGCATGGACGTGGTAAAACGTAATGTTGAAAGCCTGCGTGGCAGCGTAGAAGTCGACAGCACCAAAGGACTGGGCTCTAAAATCATCATTCGTCTGCCGCTGACCTTATCTATCATAGACGGGTTCATGTTTACCGTTGGTGAAGAAGACTATGTGATCCCGCTGGATACCGTCGTGGAGTGCCTGGAACTGCACGAAGTGGTGACGGAGTCTGATATTCAGGATAAAAACTACATCAACCTCAGAACTGAGGTCCTGCCTTTTATTCGTCTGCGCACCCTATTTGGGATTGAGCAGCAAATAGAACACGCGAAGGAATCACTGGTCATCGTCCAGTTTGGCACGCTCAGAGCTGGGCTGGTCGTAGACTCGTTGCAAGGAGAGTTTCAGACCGTAGTAAAACCTCTGGGGAGGCTGTTCGAAGGCCTCAAATGTATCAGCGGCGCAACCATACTCGGTAGTGGTAAAGTGGCCATTATTCTTGATGTGTCTGCCCTGATCCGTACTGCAATTACTATGTACGAGTCCTTAGAACTCAAACATTAGTCAGATAAATCGGAGCATAAAGATGTTTAAGAATCTGACCATCAAAAACAAAATCATTCTGGCCATGTTTACCATGGGGCTATTGCTGCTGGTGATTGCCGTATCTGTGCAAATGAAAAATGGCCGTATAGAAGGGTTTGCCACCGATGTAGGTCAAACCGATATTCCCGAAGCCATCTATGCGCTGAACATGCTCGATGAACTTGGCGACATGAACAGCAATGTGCTGGAATATATTGCCGGTGAAGCCGATGAAAAAGCGGACTTTTTGTCTAATTACAATGAGTTCACAAACTATCTGGAAGACCTTAAACGACTCAACTCTGTTGATACCAGCTACATACGTCAGCTGGAAGACTTGGTGCGCCGATATGCTAGTGAAAACCAGGAATTGATCTTTGACCGCTTTGATCCCCTTCAGGAGGAAAAAGCGGTCGAAAAATATGAATACCTCAATCGCGAATTTGCAGAGCCTCTGGAAAGCCTGCTCGACTCACAAAAAGAAGCCGAAGTGGCCGATGCCGGCAGCAGCGGCGACTTTGCCGAAGTGGTTAACGATGACTTACCCGGCGTGCGCTACTATCTGGAGTTGATAGACGAGCAAGGCGACATGATGAGCTCACTGAACGCCTATATGCGGGGTCGGGTCGGTGCCACCGCCGCGTTCGAAAAAGACGCCCGGACCTTTTCTAACTTTCTGTCTGAACTCAAACCGCTCGAAAGAAAGCCACTGGAAATAAAAGCCATTGGTGATATCGAACGCATGTACCTGGGGCTCTACAACGGCGGTAAAGAGATTTTCGCTATGTACGACCCAAGACAAAAAATCCAGGCTTCAAAAGACGTTGACCGGCTGGAGCATGATATATTTAGTAAAATAGAGGAAATTCTGGAAAAGATCTCCAACGAAGCCATTGCAGAGAGTACCGCCTCACTCAACGACCTGATGTCTGCCGCTCGTGACAGTATCCAACTGGTCTGGGGCTTGCTGGTAGTCGCCATTGTGCTTGCTATCGCCACCGCCGCCTTCTTGATCCGCGGCATTGTGCTTCCTATTAATGCACTGGCGGATGCCGCGGAAGACCTGCGCTCGGGCGAAGGCGACCTGACCCGCCGTATCCCGGATTTTGGCAATGACGAGATTGGTCAAACGGCGCAGAGCTTTAACGGCTTTATTGAGCGACTACAAAACATTCTGCTGGATATTCAGGAGTCCGTTGAGTCCATCGCCCACAGCACCAATGAAGTCAGCACCACCTCTCGCATGCTCAGCTCTACCTCGAACCAGCTTGCCGCCAGTGTGGAGGAAACCTCCGCATCACTGGAGCAAATGAGCTCCTCAATCTCGATGAATACCGAGAACTCGAAAATGACCAATGACATCGCCAAGCAGTCCAGCAGTGAAGCTAACGATGGCGGCCAGGCGGTAAAAGACACGGTCCAGGCCATGACGCAGATTGCCGAAAAAATTGGCATTATCGAAGACATCGCTTACAAAACCAATCTGCTGGCACTGAACGCTGCCATTGAGGCCGCCAGAGCCGGTGAACATGGTAAAGGTTTTGCCGTGGTAGCAGATGAAGTCAGAAAACTGGCAGAGCGTTCTCAGGTTGCCGCACAGGACATCAGTACACTGGCCGACAACAGTGTTAAAATCGCCCAACATGCCGGTGCAATGCTCGACAGAATGGTGCCTAATATCGGCAAAACCGCCGACCTGGTACAAGAGATCACCGCCGCCTCCACAGAGCAAAGTACCAGTGTTGCCGAAATCAACCGTACCGTTGCCCAGCTTGATGAGATAGCTCAGCAAAATGCCTCCGCCTCGGAAGAGCTCGCCTCAACCGCTAAGATGGTTCAGGACCAGACCGGAGATATTCGCTCTACCGTGGGCTACTTTAAGTTGAGTAATAATGGTCGGGGCAACAAAGGACGCTCTTCTCATATAGTCCACGACAGTAGTCATAGCCGGGAAGACGGTTATACCCCGTTTGATGAGTAATGCGCTATGAGTGACTTACTTCACGGCCCGGCTACTACCGCTTACGACCACGATAAATATCTGGCGTTTGAACTCAACGGCGCGCCCTATTCAATCAGTATTTCCATTGTCAGGGAAATAATGGAGTACATTGAAGTGGACAAAATCCCCATGGCGCCCGATTTTATTATTGGTGCCATCAACCTCAGAGGGCTGGTTATTCCGGTTTTTGACTTATCTGTCAGACTCAACAAACCGGCGCAAGCCATTACCAATCGCACCTGTATTATTGTGGCCGAATGTGACTACAAGGCACAAAATATTACTGTGGGTCTGAAAGTCGATATGGTCACCAAGGTATTGGATATCCCGGCTCATGAGGTTGATCAGGTGCCCAGTATTGCCGGTCAGTTTCATAGTCGCTTTGTCTATGGCCTGGCAAAATTAACAGACAACCTGATGACCATACTGGACATTACCAAAATACTCACGCTGGATGATGTCCAGTTGTTTGACGATTTACAGCTGCAGCACAAACAGCTGTCTTTTGAGCTGCCTCTCGACGCTGACTCCAATACCCAGTTTGAGGAGACCTAACATGAGTTCAGAGTCTATACGACCCGACAACAATACCATCAGCGACGAGCTTCATTCACTGTTGGTGTCTATCGGAAACGACACCTTTGGCATTCCCATAGAATCGGTCAAGGAAGTGATAGAGCTGACTGACACCACCATGGTGCCTATGTGCGACCAAGTGATCCGAGGCGTGATCAACGTTCGGGGCAGCGTGATCCCCGTGCTGGACCTGCAGCATCGACTGATGCTGAAAAGCCCTCAGCCCTACAATAAATACAGCTGTATCGTTTTATATGACTTCTATGACCCAAGCCTGGACGAAATCATGACACTGGGCATGCTGGTCAGCGGCGTGATGTCGATCCAGTTTATTAACTGTGCTCAGTTGGAAGACTCGCCCTCATTTGGCGCTAATATTCCTCGTCATTTCGTCTGGAAAATGGCCAAGATCAATAATCAGCTCACTATTTTGCTGGATATGAAAAGCGTGCTCAATATCAGCGAAATCAATACTCAGCTGAAATCCTCTCAGGCTGAGTTTTTTACCCGGTTTTGCCAGCGCTAGGTTACTATGGCGATTTCAGCGCTGGAATTTCAACAACTCAATCGGCTGTTTGAACAACATACCGGAATAAGTCTGGGTAAAAACAAAGCCGATATTGTGGCCAGTCGCCTTGCCAGCCGGTTGCGCGCCAGTCGTAGTCCGTCTTTCAGCAAATACTACCGATTATTACTGACGCCCGAAGGCAAAGATGAACTGCAGATTTTCATCGACAAGCTGACCACACATGAGACCTATTTTTTTCGCGAGCAGGCCCAGTTTGAGTTTCTGTACCACTACTATCAACACAATCGCCCCAGGCATTCACCTATCCGCGCCTGGAGTGCGGCCTGCTCCAGCGGTGAAGAAGCTTACTCGCTCGCCATGATCCTCGACGATCTGTTTTACAATCGACCCTGGCATGTAATCGGGACGGATATTTCTGAAATGTCGGTACTGATGGCCAGAGATGCTCGCTATGCGATTTCCACCGTCGGGAAGATCCCTAAACGTTACCGGATCCGCTATTGCATGAAAGGGACAGGCAAGAATGCCGACAATTTTACGCTTATCTCCACATTGAAGAAACAATGTAGTTTTCAGGAAGATAACTTATTGAACCTGACCACAGTGGACTTCTCTTTTGATGTGATTTTTTTACGCAATGTGCTGATCTATTTTGACAAACCCAAACAACAAGCCATCCTAAATAATATCATCAAGCGTTTAAACCATGGCGGTTTACTCTTTTTAGGACACTCGGAAGCCATGCGTGACAAGCCCGCATGTCTGCAGACTCTGAGTCCGTGCATTTATAAGAAGGTAGCCTTATGACCAGCGTCTTTATCATCGATGATTCTGCCCTGATGCGTCAGATCATGAGTGAAGTCATCGCCCATGAGCGCACCTTAAATGTCAGTGGAACAGCACCAGACCCCGTCATTGCCGAGCGAAAAATGAAGCTCAACTGGCCAGATGTTATCTTGCTGGACGTCGAAATGCCAAAAATGGATGGCTTAACTTTCCTGAAAAAAATCATGCAGGAACGCCCTACGCCGGTGATCATCTGCTCAGCGCTGGCCCAGGAAAAAACCACCACTGCCATCGAGGCATTGGCCTGTGGCGCGGTCGATGTCATTGCCAAACCCACACAGGGGCTGGGGGAGTTTCTTCACAGCGACTCGGTGTCTCAGATCATTGACGCCATCAAAGCTGCCACCAAAGCCAAAGTGCGTCAGCTTAAGTATCTTGATGAGGGCACGTTTCGGGAATTGCATACAACGGAAGAAGTACTGCCTGCACACAAAACTATGCAACCACCAGAGAGCGCGGGAAAAGTCATTGCTGTAGGTGCCTCTACCGGTGGCACAGAGGCAATCGCTCGACTACTCCAACTACTGCCGGTTCAGTCTCCTCCAATTGTGATTGTGCAACATATGCCAGGCAAGTTTACAGCGGCGTTTGCACAACGACTCAACGACATCACACCACATACCGTCTCGGAAGGACAAACCGCTGTACGGATCCGCCCAGGCCATGTTTATATTGCGCCGGGTGGTCAACATATGTTGGTAAAACGTCAAGGCTCGGACTACTATTTAGAAATACGCGATGGGCCACTGGTGAGCCGTCATAAGCCTTCGGTCGATGTGCTGTTCCGCTCTGTGGCTCAGTCGGTAGGAAACCATGCCATTGGTGTGATCTTAACCGGTATGGGAAACGACGGCGCCAGTGGCCTGCTGGAAATGAAACAAAAAGGTGCGGTCACTTTTGCAGAAAGTGAAGCCAGCTGTGTGGTATTTGGCATGCCTAAAGAAGCCATCGCAAGGGGGGCCGTCGACAAAATCTATGCGCTGAGCAACCTCCCTTATCAGATCCAAAAAGCGCTTGGGTGATCTGTATGAAAAAGCAACTGAGTCAACTTCTGGATATTGCCTATCTAAGCTATGATGAGCAAGGTCAGATCGTCGCCCTTTCTGAAGCAGCCGAACGCATGCTGGATTTAAAACCTGGCGATATCCTGTCACAAAAGTTGGTGTTTATTGACGAAGATTTTAAAGAGCTTAGTATTTCAGAGATCTTGTTCGACCCTATCTTTGACCAGATAGAGTTGGGTATCAGTATTGATAACAGCAGCGTGATCTGGGTGAAGTTGTATAGCTTCAAACAGGATGGCCTCCAGTACATTAGACTGGAACCCATAGAAGAGCTGATTTCTGTCAGACGTTTGAATAAACAATTAGCTATCCGCGACCCCCATACCGGCTTACTCTATCGGGATGCCTTCATCAGTAAAATTAAAGAGCAATCACATCAGGGGACCATTTGCTGTGTCCGCATCTGTAATTTTCAACGTATTTCCGAAGTGTGGAATATTGGCGTCGCCAACTTGGTGTTTATGGAGATCCTGGCACGATTTCAGGGCGAGTTTGACAAGGGCATTTTTTCAAAACATTCTTCCGATTGTTACTGTGTGTTTATCCCGCATTTTGTGCCCATCAACATAGAAACACTTTACAAACAGCTGAATGAGCCATTCAATTTTAACGGTAACAGTTTCTACAGTAATGTCTCACTTGGCTATTATAAAGAGCAACCCGACGACGACCATGAGCTGAGTCTCAACAAAGCAGAAATGGCAACCTTTGATTCGCTCGCGGATCATAATCGCCTGGTAGAATTCAAAGATACACTGGCCAAACAGATTGAACGACAAAACAAAATTGAAACCGGTTTGCGCAGTGCGCTATATCAGGGTAACTTGGCGGATAGCTTTGAAGTGGTCTTTCAGCCAATACATGACACCAAAACCGAACGCCTGATTGGTGCTGAATGTCTGATGCGCTGGGAGCTTGACGGCCAACCTATTCCGCCAACTGAGTTTATTCCTGTCATAGAAAGTACAGGAGAAATCAACAAACTGACGCACTTTACGCTAAGCCAGATCAACGTATTAAAAGCGCTGCTGGCCGAGGAACAAATTGAAGCCAGTTTGTTCCGTTTTGCCATCAATATCAGTGTTGTAGAAATTCTCGATGTTAACTTTACTACCCGACTGCTGCAAGCTCTGGACAGACTGGCACTCAATCCTGCGAAGATAAAACTAGAGCTGACGGAGTCAGCCCTGATTGACAACTTTAATTACATCAATGAGATATTACAGACACTACAAAGTCAGGGGCTGATGATATCCATAGATGACTTTGGTACTGGTTACTCCAGCTTGAGTTACTTGTGCAAATTACATTTCGACGAGATAAAAATAGACCGGGCCTTTGTTACCCATGTGGTCAGTGACGGAAAAATGCAGTCTTTGTTTAATTCCATCGTCTCTCTGGCAAAAAATCTCGATAAGCCTCTGGTTGCAGAAGGCATTGAGCACTTAGATCAGATGATTTACGCTAAGGCCAAAGGCGTTGAATACGTGCAAGGCTATTACTACAGCAAGCCACTGAGTATTACTGATTTTGTTGAGTATGTGGTCGCGGATAAGTCCAGCTATCTGCATTTTGAAGAGTAACGCCTGCTCAGAGCGGGCGTTACTCGCACTTAGCCCCCGAGAACTCTGGCTGGGTCGACTCTAACAGCCTGCCAGGCTGGATACAGGCAGGACAAAACAGCTATCACCAGAGTGATAGACAACACGGCCACCACATCAAACCACATCAACTGACTGGGCAGAAACTCAATAAAGTACACTCCCTGTAACGGGTTGTCGCCATCCATCTCAATCCAGGCACGGAATAAGTCAGAGATATTCAGTGCCAGCACAATACCAATAAACAGGCCAACCAGTGCCCCGATAAGCGCATAACTTATCCCCTGGATAGCAAAGGTTGCAAAAATGGTACTGTCTTTCGCCCCCATAGTTTTTAAAATGGCGATATCCGCCTGCTTTTCTTTTACTTCCATCACCATGGAGGACACAATGTTAAAGCTGGCCACTGCGATGATCAGAAACACCACCAGGTAGACAATGGTTCTGACCATCTGAATGTCCTGATACAAACTGCCCTGGGTGCGAAACCAGCTGTTAACATAAACCAGATCGGGTAACGCCCTGCCCGCAGACATCGCAATCTGATGTGCAGAAAACACATCCTCTACTTTTGCGCGCAATCCGGTAACTTGGTCCTCAGCCAGCCCCATTGCCTGTTGTAATCTTTTCACCGATACCAAGGCCAATGACCGGTCAATGGGTCCACCCATATCAATGACTCCAGCCAATACAAAATTCAACCGCTTTGGCGCTGCCAGAGGAGAGTCGGCCTGAGGATTGGCCACTAATAGCGTGACCTTGTCACCTCGATCTAACCCCAACTCCTCGGCGATATGCCGGCCCAAAACAATATCATCCCCGGACAATTCAGACAGTGACGCTTCGCTAATAAACTGACCGACTTCCGAAACACGGTGATGAGAAACAAAGTCAACCCCTTTCACTTCGGCAGCTTTCAACTCACCACGGAATTGCACCATAGCTGTGACCGAGATCTCAGGTGCTGCTGCAGCAATACCTGATTGCGCCTCCAGTAAACGGACCTTATCGGGCCAATCAGAAATTGGCTCATACGGTGCTTGATAAGCCACATGCGGTACCACAGACAACAAGCGGGTCTTTAGCTGCTGCTCAAATCCATTGATGACTGACAAGGCTACAATCAAGACGGCCACACCCAGCATCACCCCAAGTGTTGACGATTTACTCAAAAAACCGATCAACCCAACCTGATGTTTGGATGCACGTAACCGGTTACTGATAAATATACTCAGCATTGCACTAAGCCTCGCTTTGCAAAGTATGTTCGACCAGAACGCCATCATCCAGAGCCACAGCACGTCCAAGTTTGGCTGCGAGCTCCAGATCGTGTGTCACCACCACAAAGCTGGTTTTCAAGTCACGATTAAGCTCTTTGAGTAACGCATAAATTTTTAATGCATTTTGTTTATCCAGGTTCCCCGTTGGCTCATCCGCGAGTACTAAGGCCGGACGGGTAACCAGTGCCCTGGCAATTGCCACTCGCTGACGCTCGCCACCTGATAGCTCAGATGGACGATGACCACCGCGATGGGCCAGTCCCACTTTATCCAGCATTTCCTCGGCCTGAGCGTGCGCGGCTTTGGGCGACTGACCCGATATCAGCAGCGGCATTGCGACATTTTCAAGCGCAGTAAAATCCATCAACAAATGATGAAACTGATAGATAAAACCCAGGTTTTGATTACGAAAGTCCGCTTGTTTGCGACGCGACAGCTTGGCGACATCCGTCCCTTTAATTCGAACTGTGCCGCTACTGGCAGTATCCAGCGTGCCAAGAATGTGTAGCAAGGTACTTTTACCCGAGCCTGAACTGCCAACAATCGCCATCATATCGCCCTGCTTCAGTACCAGTTCAACCCCTTTCAACACCTCAACCTGCTGCCCCGCTTCATCATAGGCCTTATTCAAACCCTGACACTCAATTACTAAATCACTCATACCTTAACACCTCAGCAGGAAGCACTTTTGCGGCTTTAAACGCCGGATACAATGTTGCAAGAAAACTCAATAACAAACTGGTTGCAACTATCAGACACAAACTCAACCAGTCGAACCTAACTGGTAACTCAGCACCGCCAAGTAAGGACAAGCCGCTAAGTGCTACCACTTCATTGATGTTGCTGGCCAGTAAGTAGCCAAAAACGGCCCCCAGAAGAGTACCAACTACGCCGTTATACAATCCCTGAACCATGAATACCCGAGCGATAGCACCAGGTGCCAACCCCAGAGTTTGCAAAATAGCAACTTCGCCTTGCTTTTCACTGACCATCATGGATAAAGCAGAAATAATATTGAAGACCGCGACAATCACAATCAGCCCAAGTAACAATGACATAATACGTTTTTCCATCGCTACAGCGGCAAATAGCGCCCCCTGTTGTACATGCCAGTCGGAATACGTCAGCCCTGACAGCAGCGGAGCATGTGTTGTTTTAAACTGATTGACGGCAAACGCATCTTTCAGAGTAATACTGATATCAAAATCTGTTGGCTTGCGCTTAAGCAGACGTTGCAAACTCTTACCATCGGCAAAAGCCAAATTAACATCGGCTTCACTGCGCGTGTTGTAGATCAACGCCACGGTAAACAGGCGTTGCTTGGGTACCCGCCCCATCGGCGTGTAGCTACTGATATCGGGCATAATCACCCGAACTTTCTGGCCCAGACGGACATCCAGTTGGTTCGCTAAGTAACGGCTCAATGCCAGTTGATATTTCTGCTCACGAAACTGCGCTATATTACCCGCTTCGACATGGGGCTCCAGTGCTGAAGGATAACCATTGAAAGCGCCCTGCAGTCGTACACCGACCAGGTCTTTATTGGTCTGCAGAATCACATCACTGGTAACATATGGCGTGACCCGTTTAACCTCTGGCAAGGTTGCTAATTTATCTAACAGCAGCGCTGCATCGGCTTTTTGGTCTTCTGACGACTTATGCAACTGCACATGGGGGATCAGGTCGAGCATGGCGTTTTTAAGGCTCTGCTCAAACCCATTCATCACAGAACTGACCGTGATCAATGCCATTAAACCAAGTGCGATACCGGCAATGGAAAAAAACGAAATAAAAGACACAAACCCGTTGCCTTTTGTAGCACGGCTGTATCTGAGCCCTATATAAAGGCTAACAGGCTGAAACATAATAGTTTATTTTTATATATATAAGTTCAGTGCACGATACTAGCACAATCAAGAAAGCGGGGTCATACCTTTGACCCCAAAAAAAAGTGTAAAAATTTTTAATAGTGGCTCTAAATTACACTGGGTTTTAGTGTAGAATGCGACAAATCTCGCGGTATGGACCTTCAATGTTTTCGTTATCAAGATTTAAACATATGAATTTCAAGGGAGATTTGTTCGGTGGTGTGACCACTGCAATCATTTCCCTACCACTCGCCCTCGCCTTTGGCGTGGCATCCGGAGCCGGAGCTGAAGCCGGTATGTGGGGCGCAATTCTCGTTGGCCTCTTTGCTGCCTTGTTTGGCGGTTCAACTTCCCTGATCTCAGAGCCAACTGGCCCGATGACGGTCATAATGACAGCAGTACTAACCACTATGGTGTCAAAATATCCTGAAGCCGGACCAGCAATGGCCTTTACTGTGGTGATGATGGCTGGGGCATTTCAGATATTACTGGGGACACTCAAGCTCGGTAAATATGTCACTTTAATGCCCTACAGCGTCGTTTCAGGGTTTATGTCAGGGATTGGCGTCATACTAATCATCCTGCAATTGGCGCCACTGCTGGGTCATCAGGCCCCTCCAGGAGGTGTACCCGGCACCTTGTCTGCATTTCCCGAGCTGTTTCTTAATCTACACTTCTCCGAGCTCTTTTTAGGTGTGCTGACTCTGGGTGTACTGTTCTATATGCCAAAGAAATATCGCCAGTATGTTCCCGCTCAGTTGGTTGCCTTAGTCGTTGTTACCCTGATATCCATCCTGCTTTTTGATACCGACAGCATTCGCAGAATTGGCGAAATCCCCAGTGGCCTGCCTGAGATTGTCTGGCCGACTTTTACCCCCGAACTGTTCACTGAGATGGTCATCGATGCGCTGGTACTGGGGACGCTTGGATGCATAGATACATTACTGACAGCCGTCATTGGAGATAGTTTGACCCGTACCGAGCATGACTCAGACAAAGAGCTGCGTGGTCAGGGTATTGCTAACATGATTGCAGGCTTTTTTGGTGCGCTACCAGGCGCTGGTGCCACGATGGGCACTGTGGTCAATATTCAGGTGGGTGCTCGCTCTCCGCTGGCGGGTATCTTCCGGGCGCTGATCCTGATGGCCGTTGTCTTTGTTGCAGGCAGCCTGACCGAACCAATCCCAATGGCTGTGCTGGCAGGTATCGCCGTCTACGTCGGGATTAACATTCTCGATTGGAGCTTTATCCAGCGCGCGCACAAACTCAGTATAAGTCAGATGGCCATTATGTATGGCGTTATGTTACTGACTGTATTCGTCGACTTAATGGTGGCTGTTGGTCTAGGTGTGTTTATTTCCAACATAATGGTCATTGAGCGCCTTAGCCGTGTGCAGGAGCAACATGTCAAAGCCATTAGTGATGGTGATGCTGATGATGACGTACCTTTATCCGCGCATGAGCGCGCATTGTTAGAACAAGCAAAGGGCCAGCTGCTATTCTTTTACCTGTCAGGGCCAATGATCTTTAGCGTATCAAAAGCCATTACTCGACAGCACCGTCATATTGGCGAGTATAAGACAATGGTGCTCGATTTAAGCGATGTAGCTATGCTGGATGTAACCGTTAGCCTGGCAATTGAAAACGCCATCAGCGATGCACTGGACGCGAATTGCCAGGTCTTTATTTACTCACCTAATAAAGATACCAGCGAGCAGCTTCAGAAGTTTGATATTCGCAGCAAACTGGGAGAGCATGCATTCTGTAATAGCCGCGAACAGGCACTGAGCAGAGCACTGGAAGCCATGGAGACAAGCAGTATTGAAGCTTAGAGCTGCTCTGCTAAAAAGTCGATAAGTGCACGAATAGCCGTCGACAAATACTTTCTGGGTGGGTAAACCGCCCAGATCCCCTCCTCCTTAGGCGTAAAGTCATCCAAAACAGTCACTAACGCACCGCACTCAAGGGCTTCCTGAACGTAATAATGAGGTAGTTGTACGACTCCCAACCCCTGCCTGGCCGCATCAAGTAAGGCCCAGCCACTGTTACATCTGAGAGTTCCGGATACTTTTACATGCCGTTCAACGCCATGATCCATAAAGCGCCAGTACTGCGCATTGCCCAGCAGGCAATTGTGTTCAGCTAAATCCCGGATGTGCTTAATTGACTGGTGATGTTTCAGGTAACCAGGTGAAACACATACCAAAGTACGCCGCTGAGACAAACGCTTCGCATGCAACGACGAGTCTTTAAGCTGGCCGATTCTAATCGCCAGATCCACGCCCTGCTCCACCAAGTCCAACTGGGCATTGGTCAATTCCATATCCACAGTCACAGAAGGAAAGCGGCACATAAATTGGTGCACCAGCGGCATAATATATTGCTCACCGTACATCACGGGTGCCGTCATCCTGATTTTCCCCGTCGGTTGAGAGTCTCTTTGTCGCAAAGCGGCTGTCGCATCCTCGTAGGCATGCTGCAACAGCCGCGCATGACTAAGAAATACCTGACCTTCCGGCGTCAGAGCAAGATTGCGCGTTGTACGTGTGAGTAGCTGATACCCAAGCTCTGATTCAAGGGTCTTCACCCGGCGACTTACCTGTGCCACGGAGGTATCCAGCTGCTGTGCGGCTCCCGTAAATGACCCACAGGTCGCCACCGCTACAAATTCATCTAAACCTGACCATCTGTCCATTATTACAAATACGTAAAAGTCTTTCTTAATTTTTAAGATTATCAAACTCTCAGAGCAAGTTATACTTTTGTTTTCACACTACAAAACTGGAGTAATGATGGCTGAGTTTATTAAATCACGGGCAGCGATTGCCTGGGGACCAGGACAACCACTGAGCATTGAAGAAGTAGATGTCATGATGCCAAAGGCGGGCGAAGTATTGGTCAAAATCGTTGCCACCGGCGTGTGTCACACAGATGCATTCACTTTATCTGGCGACGATCCTGAAGGTGTGTTCCCGGCTATTTTAGGCCACGAAGGGGGCGGTATTGTCGAGGCTGTGGGCGAAGGTGTGACCAGCGTGGCTATTGGCGATCATGTGATCCCACTGTACACACCTGAATGCGGTGAATGTAAGTTCTGTACCTCAGGTAAAACAAACCTGTGCCAAAAAATCCGTACCACACAGGGTAAAGGTGTCATGCCAGACGGTACCACACGTTTCTACAAAGATGGTGAACCGATTTATCACTACATGGGTACCTCGACCTTCTCAGAGTACACGGTACTGCCCGAGATTTCTCTGGCAAAAGTGAACAAAAGTGCCCCCCTTGAAGAGATCTGCCTGCTAGGCTGTGGCGTAACTACAGGCATGGGCGCTGTCATGAATACCGCAAAAGTCCAACCTGGTGATACAGTAGCTATCTTCGGGCTTGGCGGGATCGGCCTGTCAGCTGTGATAGGTGCAGTTATGGCGGGTGCCAGCCGGATCATAGGCGTGGATATCAACACAGACAAGTATGCACTGGCACAAAAACTCGGCGCTACAGACGTGATTAATCCGAATGATTACGACAAACCCATTCAGGAAGTCATCGTAGAGATGACTGATGGTGGCGTGGACTTCTCATTTGAGTGCATTGGAAACGTCAATGTAATGCGCAGTGCGCTGGAATGCTGCCATAAAGGCTGGGGCGAATCTGTTATTATCGGTGTAGCCGGTGCAGGCCAGGAGATCTCTACTCGTCCTTTCCAGCTGGTCACAGGCCGAGTCTGGCGTGGCACCGCATTTGGCGGAGTGAAAGGTCGTTCTGAACTGCCCGAAATTGTCGAGCGCTATCTCGCAGGTGAGTTTAAACTGGATGATTTCATCACCCACACCATGTCACTTGATGATATCAACGAAGCCTTTGATCTGATGCATCAGGGCAAAAGTATTCGTTCTGTTATCCATTTCTAAGGGAAGCATATGGAATTAGTGAGTGAGAATAGGGTCGCCGGTGGCTGGCATCGACGCTATCGCCATCAAAGTCAGCATACTCAGTGTGACATGACCTTTGCTATCTTCTTGCCAGAGCAGGCAAATAACACCCAGCCAGTACCCGTACTTTACTGGTTGTCAGGATTGACCTGCACTGACGAAAACTTCATGCAAAAAGCCGGAGTGTTTAAACGGGCCAATGAGTTAGGCATCGCTATCGTGGCACCGGATACATCGCCACGCGGAGAAGATGTACCTGATGACCCTCAGCAGTGCTATGACTTTGGTCTGGGAGCAGGCTTTTATGTCAACGCCACACAAGCGCCCTATGATAGACACTATCAGATGTACAGCTACGTAAGCGAAGAACTACCTGCGCTGATCGAGCAGCAGTTCCCCGTTTCTGATAAGCGTGCTATCGCTGGTCATTCTATGGGCGGTCATGGCGCACTGATCGTCGGGCTGAAAAACCCATCGCGCTATTGTAGTATCTCTGCATTTAGCCCTATTTCTAACCCGGCAGATTGCCCGTGGGGCAAAAAAGCATTTTCGGGTTATCTGGGTGAAGAGAGTCAAGCCTGGTTGGCCTATGACGCCTGCTACTTGCTCAGTCAAAGTAAGGACGACCTGAAGGTGCCTGTGCGTGTTGATCAGGGCGAGGCCGACCCGTTTCTTGAAGAACAGCTTAAGCCGCAAGCTTTGGTGAAAGCAGCTCAGGCTGTGGACTATCCGCTCACAGTAACAATACACCCGGATTATGACCACAGTTACTTCTTTATTTCGTCATTCATAGATGCACACCTGGATTTTCACGCGCAGTATCTGAAGTGATACCTGGTTAATTTGAAGGGGTAAATTGGTATAACCACAAAAAAAGGCGCTGACGCGCCTTTTGTTTGCTTAACATAGTATTTTATAGGGTCAAGTCACCATACTGGTTGTTCACTGTCAGTTTGACTGATTTGTCAAAGCCCGGAATACCCAGCGCATCTTTACTTAGCTGCAATTGTGACTCATCGATCATGCCATTACCAAAGCGATAAATAAGCTCGTACTGGCCGAGATCAGCCGCCTGTTGATAGCTGGCTTGCTGTTGTTTTGTTTCTGCCAGCTTTGCACCGTGCTGTGCAAATTCAGCTTCGCCATAACGCTTGGTTAGCATCTTCAGCGTCATCGCAGGTGACAGGACTGTCGCAGTCGCGTTATTACCACCAAACCCTTTGGAGTTAATAAAGGCAATATCCATTTCTCCACAGGGGTAGTGATGTGTGCGAATATCCAAGTGTTGATCATAAACATCGTCAGCGACTGCGTCTATGGTTGTCACGCCCGGCATAATTTGATGGCTAAAAACGCCCAATGCCATGGCAAGCTGGTCGCCCGATGCAGGGCCAATAGTATGACCCACAAATGCTTTGGGTGCTGCCACTTTCCAGCCATCAATACCAAAGGTCTCTGCAATACGATGGTAAATGAAAGATTCTGTCACACGGTTTTGTGGTGTGCTCGAGCCATGCGCAAGAATAAAGCTACGTTGTTGCAGCGCTTCTGTGCCTGCGATTTGTTCTGCCAGAGCAACAGACTTCGCCATCGTGATGTAATTACCAGGACCCGGCGCAGTAATTGACTTTTTAACACCATCAGCATTGACATACACATCGGCGACTGAGCCCATAATATCGGCCCCCAGCTCCAGTGCCAACTTGTCATCCATCAGAATGGCAACCTGAGCCCCTTCTCCGATAGTAAAGCCGCAATTTTCGCCAAACGGACGGCTGGTGCGGCGGTAGTCAACCTGTTCAGTATTGTCCAGTTTACGTAAACCTTCCTCGTTGGCCAGTGCCCCCATATTTCCAAAGCCTTCTATGACCTCCGGAGTAAGTGCACATTCGACACTGGCAACGACCGCAACGCGGGTACGACCCGCCTGAATATCATTGACTGCCGCACGTAAATTATACAGGAAAGTCGCGCAAGCGCCCGATGTGGAAAAGGTCGTGCCCACACTACCCGTTACATAGGCGTTAATGAAGTCTGTCGACATAGTGTTAAGACCCAATGCTAGCTGTTTAGTGCTCACCCGCTCGCCTTTCATTCGGCTACGCATCAGCCCACCAAGCCCCTCATCGTTCACTTGCCCTACCACTGAGGCTGAGTAAGTGCCAATCTGATCAGGCTCAACGCTGTTCATCACTGTTTGCCAGTCTAATCCCGTTGAACGTATCGCATCGGTCGCAGCAAAAATCGTTGCCTGGAGGCCACGCGGTTGATAACGGCTATTATACATCACTGACGGATCAAACCCGGTTGGTAACTGACCAGCCGCTTTAATAGGGTTATCTCTGTGACTGTCAACTTTCACTTCCAGCTGCTCAGGAATGAACACCTGAACTGTTTTTTCGTCAATAAACTCTAATTGCCAGCTAGATGGAACCGGCGTTGGTAAGTCACGTTTACGGCAGGTGAAAGTCAGACCGCTGTCATCACTTGCCTGCATAGTCAGCTTCTGCTGCCAGTGTGTTGCGTCAACATCAAAGTGATTTTTTTCGATTTTTCGGATCAGCGTTCCTTCTATGATCTGGCGACCAAACAGAGGTTCAATCTGATCCGTGCTTACAACTTCACCATCTGCAGTAACCAGTTCCGAGCCCTGTAATGATACCAAATTCATCAAAGTTGCCAGACCCAGAAAAGTTTCCTGTCTTGCAGCATCATCCAGGCTGTCTAATACAATACGGCGGTACCCCTGATGGAACGAGGTTCTGCCGGAAGCGTTTACGCCTCCCATGCCTACAATAATTGGTAATGCTGTCATATCAATCTCTTATCTACTAAAACTCATAATCCGATTTTAGAACGAAGAAAAATATGTTACTTTACATTTTTCGCCACATAACATGCAATTTACGCCACAAGATAGAGGTCGGATGAGATGAACACCCGCAGCCACCGTATTGCCTTCACAATTTATGAGCAAATGCTCATCACCAGTGTGACACTACCGGTTGAGATGCTCCGCGCAGGTGAAGCATTTGCCAGACGCCATCTCAGTCATGAATTTATTCCTCTGGAACTTGCCTGGCTGAGTGAAACAGGAGGCCCCGTTAACTCATCTATGGGCATCCCATTTTCAGCACACACCAGTTACACCGCACTCAGTGAATTTGACTACATTATTGTTCCCAGTATCTGGCGTAACCCCCGCCCTGTGCTGCGAAAAAATACCTCACTGGTCTCAAATGTGGCTCAGGCATGGCGCACAGGTGCAACACTCATTGGTGTCGGTACCGGGGTGTGTTTCCTCGCGGAGTCAGGGATCCTAGATGGCCACTCAGCCACAACTCACTGGCATTATGCAGAGCAGTTTAAACGCAGTTACCCTCTTGTCGCTTTAAGGCCTGATTACTTTATTACTCAGTCAGAACGCCTGTATACGGTGGCCAGTCTGAACGCATTGGCAGATGTGGTCGTTCATTTAATTGGTCAATTTTATGGCCGTGAGGCAGCTCACCATGTACAGCAAAATTTTTCCCATGAAGTACGTAAGCCATACGAAGAACAAAGATATCTCGAAGGCGCGGTAGATAGACACAGTGACGAACAAATCGCGTCCATCCAATTTTGGTTACGTAATAATTGTGCCAACGACATTACATTTCCAGATATCGCAGCTCAGTTTGGCATGAGTTACAGAACTTTCAATCGCCGTTTTAAGGCCGCGACAGGTCAGACTGCTGCCAATTATTTACAAACAGTGCGGGTCAGACAAGTTACCGAACTGCTGGCCTCGACGAACTTAAGCATTCAGGAAATTGCCCTGGCCTGCGGTTTTAGCTCTCAGGGACAACTTACAAGGGTGTTTAAAAGCGCAATGAATCAAACACCCAGTCACTATCGCCAGGTGGTCAGGAAAAAGCTATTTTCATAGTTACGAGAGACTTATAACTTCCAGCCACTGAGTCGAGCCGTTAAAGTGAAACTCAATTTCATCGTCAACGCCACGGCCGTGAAGTGCCCGCCCAATAGGTGACCCAAGTGTTATTACCCTCACTTGAGTTGCCCCCAGCGTCAGCTTCAATCCGCCCTCACTGGGACCAATATAAAACCAATGATGCTTACCCTGTTCATCCGCCAGCTCAACCAACGCCCCCACCTGAATAGCGGATGGACAACTTAATGTATACGTACTTGCAAATGCATGGATGGCTTGATGAGCCTGGTCTACTCGCTCACTCTGGCCCTCAGCCAGATAGCCAGACTCTATACTGAGAGAATCATACTGAGTTTCCGCCGCACTCTGTTCATGAATTGCGTCCGCCCTTGCACTCTGTGCAGCCTGTTGTGCTTCCTGAAGCTTACATTCCAGAGCGAACTTTAGATGCTCTATCACATGACTTTTATTCACACTTTACCTCTGTGTCTAATCGAGCTAGGCGCTTTGCATGCACCAATGGCCGAAAGCGGATGTTCTGATGAACACAGGTACACATCACTCGGACCGCCAGTCAGATGCAAAGACAACTCGATAAAAACAACGAAAGGGCCTGATGGCCCTTTCAAATAATCGCTAATTTTAGCAAATAAAGTCCTGATCAGAATAGCGATTCAAAACTGCCATCAGGAAACAACACTCCTGGTATGCCACGCACGGTTTTCACATCTCCTATGAGTTTATCCCCGTAGTAGTAACCACCAGTAAAATTGCGCCCTTTTTGCTTAACATCTAGCCAGTAACCATCTTTGCCCTTAGCAACAATGTTATTATTGTCGCCCGAACGACGTACCTCCAGCTGTATGACACGACCACCAAGCAAGTAGCTAAGCTCAGCTGAATTAAGGTTGGTAAAATCGCCCTGTTCAGCTGCTAGCTGTAGTTGAAAATCAGGCGCGCCTTTTAGGTCAAAATCAGCATGTATACCAAAAGACAGGTCTAACGTCGTATCATAAACAAATGGCGTTCTTTCAGCTGCATAGAATGTCACAGGGGTAACCTGGTTAACCGTTTCAAACTGACCTCGTAAACGTAAATTCGGGATCACGCTTTCAACAGTGTCCAGAGGGGATTTCACCCTGTTCAATCGCATTCGCAAATATCCTGCGGTTTTGGAATGGTCAGTTTGCAAAGTAATATCACCACCAAAGCGGGATATGCCGGTCGCTGTTTCGAAACTGTCTGCGTCCAGAGCACCATCAAATAGTAAGTAGATATCATCCAGATCAGCCTGTAACGAAACGCCGCCTTTGCTCACTGTTATAATACCGTCTCCTGAGATGCGATCTCCCAGTGTCGGGCTTTTACGCCATTCAGACATAGTGACATCCATATTGACTTCAAAGCCTTTGCTCATGCCGGTAACACGCCAGTTAAAGGCCGGATCAGTAGAATAAACAATATCCAACTCACCAGTTTGGTATGTACCCGGAGCAGAGTCGTTTGCCGGAGAAACAGTACTTACAACCTCATACACCGCTTCAGATAAGACAAGAAACGATTCTCTGGCAACGTCATCCGCAACTAAGGTTTCAATATCTTGTAACTGTGTGTTGAGCTCTTCACTATACTTTTCTTCCTGCAGGCGAATGACACCCAGCGAGTCTCTAAAGTGATTAAGTAACTCGTTGTTATAAACCGTGGCTGAATCTTCCAGGGCTTTCATGCCTTGCAGCTGCATAGCTTCGTTTGCACTGAGTAGTAACTGATCGACAACGCTGGCAAACAATACACTTTCTTTCTCATCAAGCAATGTCTCCATGAAGTATTGATTGACCAGGTTAATGTAATTTTGCCATGTACTATAATCTGCATTTTTATAAGCAGAATCAAATGCATCAGCTAAAGGAGTAATTACATCAGAGTCTTTGCCCTCCAAGTTCAACTGCCTCATAATGTCTGAGTAGGTAAACCCTTTTGCGGCGTATTCGGCACGAAGGGAGTGATTTATACTGCTATGACTCAGATGATAGATTGGTGTATTTGTCAAAGACAATACCGTGCTATCCAGCTTAGCATCGCTTAATAATGTGGCATATGAAGAAAAGAACAACTGATTCTGACCAGCTATTGGCTTTGCAGTCAACTTATATTGTACGGATGCATTGACAGGCTCCTTGTAGTCAATTTCATCGTTGCCGTTGAGGTCATTTGGATCATCAAGCAAAGCTCGACCACACCCTTGCACTCTGGGACACACAACATTTTCAGTACTGGGGTTAAACTCGAATTGATATACGGCACCGGCCTGTAGGTCAACCGTAAGCGCATTTACGTCATTGGTAGAAAACTCCTGTTTTTCATTCGAACTCACCTTGGTGACAACCAATTTACCGGATGTATCACCATATTGAGGCACATAGAATGCCACTTCTGCTGATAATGTCTGAGAGGCATCATGACCTAAATTGGGCAGCGCAGTGTCCACTGTCGGAGCTGGGTCGCTACTTCCTCCACACGCAGTCAAAGTACCGGCCAAAAAGAAAGGTAAGAGCCTATTAATTTGTCGCATTTTGTTACCTCCCTAAAAGTCCAGGTTAATAAACCAGTTTAAATTCACATAATGTGCGTCATCGACATTGAGGTTATCCATCTTCACAGACAAGCCCGCATGCTGAGTTTTAATCCCCAACTCAAACGCGTCGCTATGTGTTTCATAACCACCAAATAGTGCCCAATTGTCTCCAAAGTGATACGTCAAATTCGCCTGGAAAAAAGTATCATCAATAAACTTACGTGCCTTCACTTCGGTAGAGAAATTGTCATTGATGCGATAATCAGCGCCAACATAGTAACGAGCATCACGCTCGAAGGTATACTCAATTTCCTGATCGTACGCAGAGGTACGTAGCCTCACTGACGGGGTTGTGTCTATACCATCTTCTCTTTCAGTAAATGGAATGTCAGTCGTGAACCCATTCACAAAGCCGGCACCGGTATATTTCGTTTCGTAGACCAAGTCCTTTCCTGCAGCCCACACTCGTAAATCATCGGTAATTTGCCAATCGATTTCCAGATCGAGGCTATAACCATCACCTTCCGGATTTTCAGTAGGCGTAAACGATTTGAACAGGATATCTTTTGAGAAGTAATACTCGGCTTCAAGTTTACCTTCTATTTCATCACCAAAAATGGTGCCATCTACACGAGCATCCTGAAAGTGAGTACTTTTGAAATAAGTAAATTTTGGCGTAACAACCAGTTTCTTATCCAATAGTTCGAGATCGTAAGATAGGAAAATACCGTTCGTAGTCGCCTGACGGCCCCATAAATAATAACGGTAATTACGCTTTTCGAAAGGTAAGTCGTTCTTCTCGGTGTGCGTGTAACGCGCAGTATCGGGGTCAAAAGCAAGTAAGTAGTCAAAGCGGCTCTGTGCCCCAATGCCGATGCCCTTGTATTTCACACCTAACTCAAACACATTATAAGTAAAGGCGCTGTCACCTTCAGTCAGGGGTTTGTCAAAATCGTCAACAAACGCTTTTACAGGCTGCGCTTCGGTGTATATCTCACTATGAAACTGATGAATTAACTGTATCTCATTAGATGCTGAAAATGCTGTCTGAGACAAAGGCATACAACAAAGAGAAAGTAGAGGTGTAATTTTTTTTAATGTCATAAATTTAACTTCTAAAAAAAAGGGGAAAGGTAACCCTTTCCCCTTTTTAAATTGGCCTATATTAATTGTTCGACTGACCGATAAAATCAATATCTGTATAGTCGACTATCTCACCAGTCAAATAGTTAACTCGGAAGCCATTCGTGATTTCTTCTACATCACCTACAAACAGTTGCTGAGCAATGTCATTGTTGAGAGTTATATTACCACGTAACGGACCAGCTTCATCGATGAGACCAACTCTAAACGCATATCCGTTAAAGTTGTCAATCAAAATCTCAGCCACTCCCAGGTTGTCATTATTGTCCTCATTGCGAATGTCAAAGTGTGCGGTAAATAGAGTACCTTCGCTATCGCCCTTAAGCATTATTGAAGCCAGCTCAATTGTATCATCGACAAATAGCGGCGATGGGTTACCTTGCTGGTCAATGGCAGTCAACTCTGAATGGAAGTACCCATTAAAGCCATATTGACCATCTATAAACTCAACCAAATTGAACGTTTTGCCACGAGAAATATCAAAGTCACGCGCGTCTTCTACATTCTGAATACTGCCGTCAACATAAAGTACTGAACAGGATGCATTTGGCATTTCGATAGAATCTATAGCCCAGCGCTCACATTCAGCCAGATCAGGAGATTTAATCTCAACCTTCTGACCGGAGTCAGCCATCATATAGCCAGACCAGGTAAAGATGATCTTACTCTGCGCTCCAGAGTTAACCTGACCATTTGCCACAATCTTCTCATCCCCTTTAGTATTTTCTAGATTAAGGGCATAAGTGTTTGTATTGTAACTGTATTTCCAATCTGGGAAGTTAGGGGCTGTGCCACTATGATCACCAGAGTCTAGTCCAGAATCCCAGATGTCTTTCATGACATCATAGATAACTTCACCAGCATTGAACGTGGCATCAGCACCTTCTTTAGTTACGAAACTGATCTTAACCAGTTTGTCCGTACCTTGCTTACCCAGTGCGGTGTTTCTGTAATCTTCTATTTGCTGAGCGGCACCGACTTCAAGTACAGATAACTCAAGACCGATATCTGTAAGCAACGCATTTGACTCACTGATTGCAATATCCGCCGCATCAGTTGACGCATTTTGGCTCTGAGCTAATGTTTTATAAGTATTCGCCAGCGCCAGTGAAGTGGTAGCAGCAGCTTCTGCAGCCCGGAAAGCCTCGATAGCAGCTTGTAAGCTAGCTTGTGCTTTCGCCAGTTCACTTAACGCTGTTTCCGCGGATGTTTGATCAGAAATTGCAACAACTGCAGCCATCGCAGCCTGGAACTGCACATCCAATTCTTCTTTCTTAATAAACGCCGCTTCTAAACTTGCTTTAGCAGCCTGCAAGCTTTCGTCCGAGGCTTGTTTAGCAACATCAAGCGTGGCACCAAATTCCGCTATCTTCGCATTGGCAGCTGTCAGTTCCGCAGTAATTTGACCCCTTAGCTGGTCTTTTTGGGTAACCAAAGTCGTGACTTTAGTTAACAACTCGCCCGCTTGTGTCAGTGTTGGCTGATACTTAGTATCTAGAGTCACCAACCCAGTTGCAGCAGAAACCAGTTGCTCTGCACCCGATAGTTCACGTACCAGCAACTTACCTAAATTATTACCCTCTACGTCAGTCGCAACCGCAGCCGTAAACTGAGTATCCAGCACAACAGCAGCACTGCCGTAAGCAATTGCTTTTTCTTTTGTTGCAGTATCAGCAGCCAGTACTTTCAGAGCAGCCAATGACGCAGCAAACTCATCTAGCTGAGCGGCGCTACCAGTCAGAGTTTGTTCGCCAGATTCAATACTTGCCAGCAGAGAGGCATTTAAACTATCCAAAGAAGTGTCGCCGTTACCCAGATCATCAAGCTGGTCAACGACTTTACCCGAGTCATCTTTTAGTTGATCATCTGACGTCGCGCCGTTTTTAACAGCCTTGTCTTTCGCTGCTTTTGCATCAGCCGCAACCTGGTCAACATCAGACTCATCAACACCCGCTTCGATTAACGCTGTTTTAATAGCCTGGTCGTCGCCGGAAACGATGGCATTCAATACTTTACCAGCTTTCTTTGTTTCCGTTTTTAGCTTAGAAAAAATCTGGCTATTACCCAGGTTGCCTTGCTCAACATCTCCAGATAGCTCAGCTAATACGTCCGCAACCGTTCTGCTTTCTTTACCCGCCAGAGACTGGAGTGAAGACGCTACCTGCACGAGTACAAGCGCACCGGCGTCAAGCTTTTCAGTTCCGTCGACGTCTGTAAAGTCAACCACACCACCCAACGATAAATCACTGGCCAAAGTTGCAACTAAGGAAAGATCACCAACCAGCTGACCAATTACCTGAATACTGGCTTGCCCAACGGCAGCAGAATCAATTGCAGACTCGCCTGCAAGCAAAATGCGCGCTGCTGTAGAGGTAAATACGGATAAATTTGCTTTATAAGAACCATCATCACCATCTGCAAATGACGGCGCATTCTTTGCCGATGCAGCCCTAGCTGCAGTGTTTGCAGAAATCAGCTTAACGACTGACAGTTCGATATCGTCTTTATACCACTCACCAAAGTCAACTTTACCGTTATCGTTAAAGACTGAGCCATCATCTACTTTTACAGCAGTACCTACACCGCACCCAGCAAATGCATCACACTTAACCAGGGCATCACCGTCTTTGGTTGTTTTAACTGTGATGTAGAGAGGTCCGGAGAACCCTTCGTCAACGAAGATCTCATACAAACCCTGTGCAGATGTTTTCAACTCCGCGGGGTTGCCACTAATTAATTTAGCTTCCGCTTTTTCTTTGGCTTCGCTTTCGCTTTCTGCTGTTTCAGTTGCAGACTCCTCACCAGCGGTTGCGCGGTATGCCAGGTCAATCATATTGCCTTGCGCGTCCACAGTCTTAACACTAACGGCAGCGCCACTGAGGGTACCCTTAACGGCTTTACCAGATACTGAAACGTTAAACTTGGCAGCAACAGTACTTTCAACTTCGGATGGACCTGGAGAGGGACTAACAGTCGGTTTGCTATCATCACTATCAAATAAGCTACAGCCGGTAAGGCCGAGGCTTAAGGCAATGGTGGATGCCACTGGAGTAAATTTATTCATGCGCTTTGCCACTAGAGGTCTCCTTAAATAGCTTGCGTGTTTTTCTTTATTTATTTGCCTATGCGAATGTTTTTGTCAAACGAGACTCTAAGCTAATTTGGGTATTTTAGCCCATCAATATACTCAATACTCTTAACAAAGTCATTGCAAAACACACTTCTTTGTAAACAAATATAAAACGCAAAAGTGAAGTTTTCCAACATTGATTTCATTCTTGCGTAGTATAGAGACTGAATGTGACATTTCTGACATATTCAGCTTCGCTCGTCAAATCTGCCAGTTTAACTGTCAAACGCCACTCCATCACAGGCTCACTGCAAGCCCCTACCATAACCTCGGCAGACCAAAGACCGGTTTGTTGTTGTGTAAAGAAAACAGGGATAGTTCCCATGTACATCTGGGTGCCTTCCAACCAGGCCGACTGTACCTCTATATCAGACGAGTTAAGGGCCAGAGACAATTCAAAGGGGGTCTCTGGATGTAGTTTTTTAGCTGAACTCCAAAGCGCTGCACCGCCACTTTTACACGGAGCAGAGGCTATACAATTAAAGGAAGTTTGCGAACTTTCACTTTTTTCTGAACTTTCATGTATAATAGTAGCAGGGTCTGAACAGGCCGTTAGAAAAGTGACTAAAAAAACGCCGGTTAATGTGCAAGTTTTCTGCATAATACAAAGTGTGTGACATTGTAAAAAGAAATCCAGTGTAAGTGGAACAGGTCTTTTCGACCAGCTTTTGGCGTCAAGTTTTGCAGTTTGTTTTGATATTGCGCAATTCGCGTACTCATTGAACAAATGACTCGTTCAAAATTTGATTGATGTCATTATTTTGGGTGTTTGTAGTATCTTTTCGTTTGCAAAAAAATTATTATTTCCTTGCAAAAATAAGGGTTTCTCAAGCTGGTTAGAGTTCCGTTCTGTAGGATGTAACTCCAACGGGTTTGTTGAAATAAAAAAACAGGGCCTGTATTACAGGTTAATCATTTCTAATCGCATTAATTGCAGCGGAATCCAGAAAATGAGCCAAACAGTAGCATCACAAACTGAGTACAATTATAAGGTTGTACGCCAATTCGCTATAATGACAGTGATTTGGGGCATCGTTGGCATGGGTGTAGGTGTATTTATCGCGGCGCAACTTGCGTGGCCTGCGTTAAACTTCGACATTCCATGGTTAACTTACTCTCGACTTCGTCCGTTACACACGAACGCAGTAATCTTCGCATTTGGTACAAGTGCACTTTTTGCAACATCTTACTATGTTGTACAGCGCACGTGTCAGACGCGTCTATTCTCTGACAAGCTAGCCGCTTTCACTTTCTGGGGCTGGCAGGCAATCATTCTTTCAGCAGCTATCACACTGCCTTTGGGTATCACATCTTCTAAAGAATATGCTGAGCTTGAGTGGCCAATTGATATCGCTATCGCAGTTGTTTGGGTTACCTATGCAGTCGTGTTCTTCGGCACGCTAATCAAACGTAAAGTGTCTCATATCTACGTTGCGAACTGGTTCTATGCGGGCTTCATTATTACCGTTGCTGTACTTCACATCGTAAACAGCATGGCTGTACCTGTGTCTCTCACCAAGTCATACTCAATTTATGCGGGTGCGGTTGATGCAATGGTTCAGTGGTGGTACGGCCACAATGCGGTAGGTTTCCTTCTAACCGCAGGCTTCCTGGGCATGATGTACTACTTCGTACCTAAGCAAGCTGGTCGCCCCGTTTACTCTTACCGTCTATCAGTTGTTCACTTCTGGGCACTGGTTTCTCTATATATCTGGGCCGGCCCTCACCACCTACACTACACAGCACTACCTGACTGGACTCAGTCTTTGGGTATGGTGATGTCTGTGATCCTGTTCGTGCCTTCTTGGGGTGGTATGATCAACGGTATCATGACGCTGTCTGGTGCATGGCACAAACTACGTACCGACCCAGTACTGCGTTTCCTGGTTGTTTCTCTGTCTTTCTACGGTATGTCTACCTTCGAAGGTCCAATGATGGCAATCAAATCTGTAAACGCACTGTCACACTACACAGACTGGACTGTCGGCCACGTACACTCAGGTGCACTGGGTTGGGTAGCAATGATCTCTATCGGTGCCATCTATCACCTGATCCCTGCACTATTTGGTCACGCTAACATGTACAGTGTCAAACTGGTTAACACCCACTTCTGGTTACACACAGTTGGTGTTGTTCTGTATATCGTTGCGATGTGGATCTCTGGCGTAATGCAAGGTCTGATGTGGCGTGCAGTTAACTCTGACGGTACTTTGATGTACAGCTTCGTACAATCTCTTGAAGCGTCTAAGCCTTTCTACATCATGCGATTCCTGGGCGGTGTATTCATCGTGATTGGTATGCTGGTAATGGCTTACAACGTTTACCGTACTGTGGTAGCTAAGAGTGGTTCTTTGACCACTGAAGCTAACACGCAAATGGCTTAAGGGGTGTCGAGTATGAGCAATAATAACTCTACAAACAAACATGAAATCGTCGAAAAGAACGTCGGCCTGATGGCTATCCTGACGGTTTTTGCCATCAGTTTTGGTGCACTCGTTGAGATCACCCCACTGATGTTCCAAAAAGACACCACCCAGCCAGTTGAAGGCTTACGCCCTCTTACCGCGCTGGAAATGGAAGGTCGTGACATCTATGTCCGTGAAGGTTGTTACAACTGTCACTCACAGATGATCCGCCCATTCCGCGACGAAGTTGAGCGCTATGGCCATTACTCTGTAGCTGGTGAATCTGTTTGGGATCACCCGTTCCAGTGGGGCTCTAAGCGTACAGGTCCAGACTTGGCACGTGTTGGTCAGCGTTATTCTGATGACTGGCATTTTGCTCACCTGATGGATCCTCGCTCTGTAGTACCTGAGTCAAATATGCCTGGCTACCCTTGGCTCAATGAGAATGTATTGGACGGTCAATTAACCGCTAAGAAACTTGAAGTGTTCCGTAACTTTGGTGTGCCATACACCGATGAGGACATTCAGGGTGCTGAGGCAGCAGTAAAGGGCAAAACCGAAATGGAAGCTCTTATCGCCTACCTTCAGCAACTTGGCACACATTTGAAGTAATTTGTTATGGATTACGGCACATACAGAGGCATTTTGACTCTGGTAATTTTAGTACTGTTCATAGTGATTGTTGTGTGGGCATACAGCAAGCGTAGCAAACGCCGTTTTGATGACGCTGCCAATGCCATCTTTGAAGATGAAAAGAAACACAACAACACAATCTCAAACGAGGAAAAGGAGTCTGAAAAATGACTAGCTTTTGGAGTATTTGGGTCATCGTATTGACCTTGGCGTGTCTGGCTCTGATCTTTGGCCTGCTGCTTTGGAACCTGAAAAACTACACAGGTGTTGAAGAAGGCGAAAGTTGTGGTCACGAGTTTGACGGAATCGAAGAACTTAATAACCCACTTCCTAAGTGGTGGACTTACATGTTCTTCGCAACATTTATCTGGTCTGTTTACTATCTTGCTGCTTACCCAGGTCTGGGTAACTTTGCAGGCTTTTTGAACTGGACGAGCTCTAACCAGGGCGTGACGTCTCTTGAAGAGTCTAAGCAAGCAACGGAAGAAGCCAAAGCAAATGGTCACTGGGTTCAACTCGACAAAGAGTTTGAAGCTGCTGACGAGCGTTTCGGCCCTATCTTCAAAGCGTTTGCTGAGCAAGATATCGAGACACTGGCAAAAGACCAAAAAGCACTTGAAATTGGTCAGCGCCTTTTCGCTCAGAACTGTGCACAGTGTCACGGTTCCGATGCGCGCGGCGCAATGGGCTTCCCTAACCTGGCAGACAATGACTGGTTATATGGTGGTACGCCTGACAAGATCAAAGAAACACTACTGCAAGGTCGTGTAGCTGCGATGCCAGGTTGGCAAGATGCACTGGGTGACCAGGGTATTAAAGAAATGACCGCTTACGTACTGAGCCTGTCTGGTCGTAAGGTAAACCAAAAAGATGCTGATGCAGGTAAAGCGAAATTCGCAATGTGTGCAGCTTGTCACGGTATGGACGGTAAAGGCTCTGTTGCCCATAACCTGCCTTTCGGTGCACCTGATCTGACTGACAACATCTGGTTATATGGTGGTTCTCAACGTGCCGTTGAAGAAACACTGCGTCACGGCCGTGCCGGTGTAATGCCAGCGTGGAAAGACATTCTGGGTGAAGACAAAGTACATCTGCTTACAGCTTACGTGTACAGCCTCTCTCAGGAGAAATAATCGAATAGATTATAAGTTTATTTAAGATCAAAAAAGCCTCCAATCGGAGGCTTTTTTTTAGGTATTTACCCTCAAATAAGATAGAATATTGCCACTGAAATTAAGCTGTTGAGTCGTTATGAACCCTACTCCCTGGTATAAGAATTTTTGGCCTTGGTTTTTAATGTTTTTTCCGCTGGTTACCATCATTGCCTGCGTATTTTTGGTGATATTTGCCGTCGGTAATGGCCCGGACATGGTCGTCGACGACTACTACAAAAAAGGTAAAGCCATTAACCTTGAACTCAGCAAATTCGATAAAGCTAAAGCGTTGTATTTACATGGTGATCTTGATGTCAGTGAAGACAGAGTCAGCTTTACCTTCACTAAAGGTGATCACAGTAAAGTAAATGCCCTGAAGGCATCTTTTTATCACCGCACAGTCAAAAAATATGACTTTGAAGTCACCCTGCTGGCCAATGCATCAGGTGACTTTACTGCGATTCTGGATGAGCCACATCATGGTGCGTTTACCGTATTTCTTGAACCTATGGACCAAAGCTGGAAACTCAAAGAGAAGCTTCAGTTACCCACTGCACAGAAAGTCGCCATTTCTCCAGAATATAAGTAGACACTATGACAACCAGTTGTTTTCATTGTCTGGAGCCCGTACCGCCGGGGTTTTCTGCTCAAATACAATTCGAAGGCCAGACGCAGCCGGTGTGCTGTACTGGCTGTCAGGCGGTCGCCGAAACCATTCTTGCTCAAGGCATGAGCGATTATTATAAATTTCGTACCGACAGTGCGGGTAAAGTCGAAGAACTGGTGCCCGAGCAGTTAAAAGAATTGTTGAGCTATGATAATGCCGACATTCAACAGGATTTCGTCAGTCAGCAAGGTGAGTTGCAGGAGGTTTTGCTCAGTGTTGAAGGTATAAGCTGTGCAGCCTGTGCCTGGTTAATAGAGAAGCAATTACTCGGGCTGAAAGGGGTCGCCCGGGTTGATGTTAACACGTCAACTCACAGAGCCATGATCCTGTGGCACCCGCAGCAATGTAAGCTCAGTGACATCATCAAATCACTGCACCAGATTGGCTATAAGGCCTACCCTTTTCAGGCCGATGATGAAGCCGCGCAAAAACAAACCGTCGCGAAAGCCTATTTACGGCGCCTGGGTGTTGCTGGCCTGATGACCATGCAGGTCATGATGTTCGCATTTGCCATGTATTTTGGCATGTTTTCCGGTATGGAAGACAACTTCGAACAATACTTCCGTTGGATCAGTTTATTTTTAGCCTCTCCGGTGATCCTTTACTCGGCCATGCCATTTTTGACCAATGCCATTAAAGGCCTAAGAGCTAAGCAGCTTAATATGGACTTGCCGGTTTCGCTAGCCATTTTTGGTGCCTATGCGGCAAGCTGCTACGCCACTGTGATGTCGGTGGGCGAAGTCTACTTTGAATCTATTTGCATGTTCACCTTTTTGCTCTTGCTCGGCAAATATCTGGAGTTCCGAGCACGACTAAAAGCCAGTGAATTTACAGCCAACCTGCAAAAACTACTGCCACTGACCGCGCGAAAACTGCTGCCTGATGGTGAGCAAAAAATTGTTGCTGCGAAAAGCCTGCAGCTGAGCGACCAGATCATGATCAAACCCGGTGAAACTATTCCCGCTGATGGCGTATTAGTCTCAGGCTCCACCACGGTTGATGAATCCATGATGACAGGTGAACATCTGCCTGTTAAAAAGTATCAGACCCATCAAGTGTATGCAGGCACCATCAACCACGATGGCGTGATCACCATAGAAATCAACAAAGTCGGGCAAAACACCCTGCTCAATCAAATCATTAAGCTGCAACATAATGCACTGACAAAACGCCCCAAAATCGTTGAGGTCACTGATAAAGTAGCACAGTGGTTTGTGGCTTGTTTATTAATTTTCGCCTCTATCACGGCGGTTGCCTGGTATCAGATTGATCCCCCTCATGCATTTTGGGTCACCATCTCAGTATTAGTCGCGACTTGCCCCTGTGCACTGAGCCTGGCTATCCCAACTGCACTAACATGCGCCGTAGCAACTCTCACTCGAAAAGGCATCCTGATTAAAGAAAGCCATGTGCTGGAAACGGTCCCTAAGTTAACCAGAATGGCATTCGACAAAACCGGTACTCTCACTGAAGGACGTTTCTCTATCGAATCCATTAGCGTACTCGATTCGAGCTGGCAGGAATCAGACGTGATGGCGCTGGCCGTCGCACTTGAACGCTATTCCGAGCATCCGATAGCCAAGGCTTTTACCGAACAAGTGGTATCGCCCAGGAAGCTGAGTGATGTCGAAGTCATCACAGGTAGTGGTGTAAAAGCCCACTTTGGCCAACAGAAGGTTGCCATTGGCAAGCCAGCCTGGTTTGGCAATCACAGCTCTTTCGCACAAGCAACACTGTTCGTGTGTGACCAACCTGTTGCTGATTTTTATCTGGCAGACAAAGTCAGAAATAGTGCACCGGAGATCATCAGTTATGCACAAGGTCAGGGTCTGAGCTGTCATTTACTCAGTGGTGATAGTTCAAATGCGGTCAAAGATTTAGCCTTAGAACTTGGCCTGGATACCTACAAAAATGCCTGCTCCCCTCAAGACAAGCAACAGCAGGTCGAGTCTTGGTCTGCACAGCAGCACATCGTAGGCATGGTGGGCGATGGCGTTAATGACAGTCCAGTGTTTAACAGTGCTCATTTATCCATTGCTATGGAAACGGGTGCAGATATTTCCAAAAATACGGCTGATGTCGTACTACTTAACAGCGACCTTAAATCACTGCAAACGTTGCATCAGGTCGCGAGAAAAACCAAAACAGTAATAAAACAGAACCTCACTTTGTCACTCTGTTACAATGGCTCAATATTACCGCTCGCTGCGATGGGATTGGTACCGCCCTGGGTAGCCGTTATTGGGATGTCAGCGAGCTCGATTCTGGTGATCACTAACTCTTTGAGGTTACTGAAGCTATGAGTATTATCTATATCCTTATCCCCATTGCGATCTTGTTTGTCATTATCGCTATCGGGGTGTTTTTTTGGGCTGTCAAAAGCGAGCAGTTCTCTGATCTGAACAAGCAAGGACATAGCATTTTGTTCGAAGACGACAAAGAGCAACATAACAAAAGTAATGACCGAGATAAACCTGTTTAGTGCCTTTGTGATGGGCCTGGTCGGCAGCGGCCATTGTCTGGTCATGTGTGGTGGTATTGCATCAAGCCTGCAGCTTGCTCAAACCAAGCAGTCACCTTTTGTAACCGCACTGTTATATAATCTGGGCAGGTTAGGCAGTTATATGGTAGCCGGTGCACTGGTTGCCGGGCTCGGGGCCGCATTTGCGAAACAAAGCACCGTATTTGCGAACATCTTGAATGTGCTAAGTGGCGTATTTATGTTGCTGGTTGGTATCTATGTAATGCGCCTGGCCGCGACCTTAAACTGGCTAGAAAAAGCAGGAAAGTGGTTGCTTTGGCAACGCCTAGTGCAACTTAACAAGCACTTACTCCCTGTCGACACTAAGGCAAAGGCACTGGCATACGGTGCCTTATGGGGCTGGTTGCCCTGTGGGCTGGTTTATTCGGCACTGACCTGGACTCTTCAGGCGGATGGTAGCTTCAGTGGAGCACTCACTATGGCCGCTTTTGCACTGGGCACCTTTCCAGCGATGCTAGCAGTAGGACAAACCGCCCAACTGCTCAATACGTTTTTAAATCATAAGGCTACGCGTATTGCACTGGGCAATATTTTTATTTGGTATGGCTTTTATCTACTAATCATTGCAACAGACAAACTAGTACATTAATCTAGACACAGTAATACTATTAGATGAGAGTCATTAAGCTGAGCCAGAGAATGGGAATTTTTTGGCAATCAATGACCGGTGCACAATTGTCGTTAATCCCCTTTAGCCACAATGCCTGCAATAGTAGATAAATATCTGAATAACAGATATTGAAAAGTTCAAGTATTAAAATATGACAGCATCTAATAGAATGTCATTAACGTGCGTCATAGATAACGGATTTGTTATGGATTTAAGTAATCGTTCAAAAAGTCAATGTACTATCAGCTGCAACAACTGCAGCATCAGCCAATTATGCCTGCCCTTCTCTTTAAACGGCAGCGAAATGGATAAGCTGGATGAAATCATCGAGCGCAAAAAACCGCTTCACAAAGGGGACTTTTTGTTCGAATCAGGCAGCGAACTCAACGCGATCTTTGCCGTGCGCTCCGGCTCATTCAAATCTTATACCATTTCAGAACAGGGCGATGAACAAATCACCGGATTCCACCTGGCTGGAGATTTGGTCGGTTTTGATGCCATCAATAAAATGCAGCACCAGAGTTTTGCTCAGGCGCTTGAAACCTCGATGGTTTGTGAAATTCCATTTGACACTTTGGATGAACTGGCGGGCAAGCTACCAAAGCTCAGGCAACAGATCATGCGCCTGATGAGTAGTGAAATCAACTACGATCAGGAAATGCTGTTATTGCTGAACAAGAAGACAGCTGAAGAGCGTCTGGCGACTTTCATCTTTAATCTGTCCAATCGGTTTGGTGAACGAGGCTTCTCGCGAAAAGAGTTCCGTTTTACTATGACTCGCGGTGAAATTGGCAATTATCTGGGGTTGACCGTTGAAACCATCAGCCGCTTGCTTAGCCGCTTCCAAAAAGCGGAAATTATCAAAGTAGAAGGTAAATTCATCACCATTCTAGATATTGATGAACTAGCCAAGGCCGCTGCAATTTCTCTTTGATCTAAGGCAATTAACGGCCCACTTTTCCTTTATCCCACGACGATTTCGATTACACTGTAAACAGAGTTGAAATCGTCCGTGCAAGATTAAGGAGCCCATTATGGAACAAATCAAACGCATTCTCACCGTCATAGATCCGACCAAACAACAGCAGAACAGCCTGGATCGTTCTATCAGTCTGGCGCAAAAAACGGGGGCTAAAATCACCGCCTTTTTATCAATTTATGACTTTTCTTACGAGATGACCACTATGTTATCGCGAGAAGAGCGTGAGGCGATGAGAGAAGCAGTGATTAAAGACCGTGAGGCCTGGATTTCGGAGCTCACCAGTGGCTACCAAAACATCGATATCGAAACCAAAGTAGTCTGGCACAACCGCCCTTACGAGGCCATTATCAAGACCGTACTTGAGCATGAATTTGATCTTGTGATCAAAGCCACTCATCAGCATGATACGCTTAAGTCCGTCATTTTTACTCCGACAGACTGGCACCTGATCAGAAAGTGTCCAGCCCCAGTATTGTTGGTCAAAGATCATGCATGGCCAGAAAAAGGCGAAATACTTGCGGCAGTCAATGCCGTCAGTGATGATGAACAACATCAGGCGTTGAATCACCGTATCATCAAAGACGCACAATTTTTATGCGAGCTTGCTAATGCCTCTTTGAGCCTGGTAAACACCTATCCGGCAACACCGGTAAATATCGCCATTGAGATCCCTGAGTTTAATCCGTCTCAATACAATGAAGCGGTCAAAAAGCATCACGAAGACGAAACATGGTCACTGGCAGAAAGATTTGGTCTTACCAAAGCCCAATGTGTTATTAAAGAGGGCTTACCAGAAGACGTGATCCCTCATATTGCAAATGAGAAGAATGCGGAGTTAGTCGTTATTGGTACCGTTGGCCGAACAGGCCTCAGTGCGGCATTGGTAGGTAATACCGCTGAACACGTCATCGACAGCCTTGACTGTGATGTACTAGCGCTCAAACCAGATGGCTACAAAAGCCCACTCGCGCAGTAATTCGATAGTTATGATCGGCACGCAGATGCGTGTCGATCAGCTCTTTTCTTCCCCGGTTGTAATCTCACCACTTATATTGCAGTTTACTCGCCTGACGGTATAATGCGCCCTTATTTATTTTTGCCGTCATTTTGATATAGGGGGGCGAGTGTCTCACTCACAAGAAGCTAAGCAAGCATATAGCCTTAACAAGTTGCAAAAACGCTTAAGAAGGCTGGCCGGTCAGGCTGTAGGCGATTTCAATATGATCGAAGATGGTGACCGCGTTATGGTTTGTCTGTCTGGCGGGAAAGACAGCTATACTCTGCTGGATGTGTTGCAACACCTTCAGCGTGTCGCCCCTATTAAGTTCGATGTGTTTGCTATCAATCTGGATCAGAAGCAGCCTGGCTTTCCTGAGCATATCTTACCAGAATACCTGAATACCCTTGGCATAGAATATAAAATTGTTGAGGAAGACACCTACTCAATCGTTAAAGACAAAATCCCCGAGGGCAAGACAACCTGCTCGCTGTGTTCTCGCCTGCGTCGCGGTATTTTGTACCGTACGGCAAAAGAAATGGGCGCGACTAAAATTGCCCTTGGACATCATCGAGATGACATGATTGAGACCATGTTTTTAAACATGTTCTATGGCGGTAAACTAAAAGGCATGCCGCCAAAGCTAATGAGTGATGATGGCCAGCATATGGTGATCAGACCGCTCGCGTATTGCAAAGAGGCTGATATTGCACGTTATGCGCAAAGCCAGGCATTTCCTATCATTCCGTGTAACCTATGTGGCTCACAGGAAAACCTGCAACGTAAGCATGTTAAGGCGATGCTTAACGAATGGAATACAACCCACCCGGGTAGGGTTGAAAGTATCTTTACTGCCATGCAAAACGTAGTGCCGTCTCACCTGGCTGACCACGCCTTGTTCGACTTCCGCTCTTTGCAAAAAGACGATATCGTTGATGGCGGAGATATTGCGCTCGATAAACCGGAATTTCCGAGTATGCCTGCAGGCGCTGAAGATGAAGAGAGCGAGCAAACCGTTCAAATCCAGGCAATAGAGCTTAGTTAAGTAAACGTTGTTACAGACCGGATGCACCAGCGTCCGGTTTCTGCCCGCGCAGAATCCTGCCATTTACAGTCACAATCAGTAGTGTAAGCAAGCATGGAATGAATACAAAAAATAAGAATTTAGTTTCTTTTTTTTAACTTTTCGGACGTTTCAGTTCCCACTAAAGGGATTTTTGTTTACAATATGTGATAATAATCATTTTTAATTGCATTTAGCAAAACAACCTTAAGTCAGGTACCCCATGTCCACCAAACTCCGTTTGCTGATTTCATTCATGCTCGTTGGCTTGCTGCCCGCTGCGTTTATGGCAATCACATCCTTAATTACCGCATCAGATGCATTAGAGCGCCAGGCTTATAACCAGCTGACCTCCATCAAACACATTAAACATCGTCAAATCGACGATTACTTTAAGGCTCGTAAGGCAGATCTGAGCCTGATCGCTGCACAATGGCAACAATTGGCCAGCACCAAGACTCGCTCAGGCACTGCTGAGCTCGCCCGAGACAATCACGCTCTGTTCAGGCACTTCATAGAGCAAAAAGGGTTTTATGATCTGTTTATCATAGAGACCAACGGTTTTATCAGTTATACCGTCGCTAAAGAAAGTGATTATCAGACTAACCTTAGAACAGGGCCTTATCGCGATTCAGGGCTTGCTCAGCTATTTCGCAACGCACTCAATAGTCGACAGTTTTCCATCACTGATTATCAACAGTATGCGCCAAGTAATTACGAGCCTGCGGCATTTATCGGTGTGCCTGTTCAGGTTGACGGGCAAACTCACTCCATTATTGCGTTGCAAATCGCCATAGATACGATTAACGACATCATGCAGCAGCGTGATGGTATGGGCAAAACGGGTGAATCCTATTTGGTAGGTTCAGATTTAAGAATGCGTTCCGACTCCTATCTGGACCCAACAGCGCACAGCGTGACGGCCAGTTTTGCCGGCTCCGTAGAGCGAAATGGTGTTGATACCTATGCGGTAAGGCGCGGTCTGCAAGGCTTTTCCGAAACAGAACTGATCATTGATTACAATGGTAACCCCGTCTTGTCGGCCTATATGCCATTTCAATTCGCTGACCTAAACTGGGTGCTACTGAGTGAGATTGACAAAGCTGAGGCATTTGCACCGATTTATCAGCTGTATTGGTTTATTGCCCTAATTGGCGCTATTGCAATTATCACAATCAGCGTAGCAACATGGTTGATCGCGAGCTCGGTACTGCGTCCACTAGGAGGAGAACCCAGCATGATGCGCGACATCAGTGAGCGTATTGCTTCAGGTGATTTGCGCCAGGATTTTAGCCAGGATGCCAATGTGACCGGTGTATACGGCGCTATGAGACAGATGACCAGCTACCTCACCGGCGTGATTGGGACTATCAGTGAAACCACTTCTCAGCTTGCCGTTACGGCCAGCCAGACCAGTGCAGCCAGTGAGCAGGCGAACACCAGCTTACAGGAACAACATGCCAACATCGAGCAAGTCGCCCTTGCCATTGCCGCCACCGCTCAGTCCGTTGAAAGTGTCGCGAATAGCGCCAATCAGGTTGCAGCGCTCAGTGTCGACACGCAAGACAGTACTCAGGCTGCGAGCCAGACATTGGCGGAATGCGTTTCTAAAATGACAACTCTCGATCAGGTGATCAGCGATTCTGAGCAAGCGATTAAAGATGTAGAATCAGGTGCTCAAAACATAGGTAAAGTCATTGAGGTGATCCAGGCTATCACCGAGCAGACCAACTTGCTGGCACTCAATGCCGCCATTGAGGCAGCCCGAGCTGGTGAGCATGGTCGCGGTTTTGCCGTCGTTGCGGATGAAGTACGCCAGCTTGCCTACAAAACTCAACAGTCTACTGGTGACATAGAAACTATGATCCAGGAACTACAAAGTGCAACCGCACAAGCTGTCGACAAAATGCATCAGTCCGCCGAAGTCGCTCAAGCATCCATCTCAGCAACCAATGACAGTGCTGCCAGCTTGCAAACCAGCGTTGCACAAATTCAGGAAATATCGGCAAGTGCAAAACGTATTGCTCAGGAAGCACAACAGCAGACCTCGACTACAGAAGAGATCAGTTACAATATTGACGCTATTAAACAAGCTGCACTGGATAACGCTGCGGGTGCAGATCAGGTGGCCAGTGCCAGCCTGGATTTAGATAAACAGTCAAGAAAACTCAAGCAAATCACCGCAAGCTTTAAGTTGCCATAAACATCTCAATACGCTCCCAAAGTAAGACAAACCTACTGGTTTGTCTTACTTTTGCAGGACTACCTGGTGTGGCGTTTAAGCCCGTATGTAAGCACAGTCGCCAGCATGAGCAAAACACTGGATATCAGCAAGCAGCTAACGAGTCCGCCATACTGATAAGCCAGGCCCGATAATATGGTTCCTGCAAGGCGTCCCATCGCATTCGCCATATAATAGAAGCCAACATCCATTGACACCCCATCTTCATCAGCAAAATGCACAATCAAAAAGCTGTGCAGAGAAGAGTTTACTGCGAACACGGCACCGAATATCAGTAAACCCGCGACAATCGACACTTGTACATACCACTGCGACCATAATGCCAGGGCAATTAACGCAGGTAACAGAGTCAGCAGAGCCACCCAGATAAACGCTTGTTGCGTATTTGAGCGTCGATTTCCCAGTAGCCTGGGGGCATTGGCCTGAACCAGCCCATAGGCAATGACCCAGCTTGCCATAAAACCGCCAACCCACCAGTGATCCCAGCCAAATACACTGGCCAGATAGACCGGCAAAGCCACTACAAACCAGACATCACGGGACGCAAATAAAAATAACCGCGCGGCGGATAACCAGTTTACCTGCTTACTGGTCGAAAACATTTCTGAGAACTTAGGCTTGTGCTTTTTCTTACCCAGATCCTGCTTCAACAACATTAAACTGAGCAGCCAGGTTACCAACAGCATCGCGCTCATAAACCACAATGCGCCCTGAAAGCCAAGTTGTGTGAGGAGCAGACCGCCCATAAAAAAGCCCACTCCCTTGAGCGCATTTTTCGAGCCCGTCAGAATAGCAACCCACTTAAACAGCACACCGTCTTGCTCTTTGGGTACCAGCAGCTTGATGGCGCTTTTGGCACTCATTTTATTCAAGTCTTTGGCAATACCGGATAGCGCCTGAGCCACCATCACATACGCGACGCTAAGCCACAGCGGGTCCACAACCAACATAAGGAGGGCCACAATTTGCAGGAACAAGCCTACATTCATAGTCTTGTTCAGGCCCATTCTGGCACCCAGCCAGCCACCAACCAAATTAGTCACGACCCCAAACACTTCGTAAAGTAAAAATAACGAGGCGATTGCAATAGGACTGTACCCCAGCTGATGGAAATACAACACCACCAGCATACGTAATGCCCCATCAGTCAGGGTAAACGACCAATAGTTGCCAGTAATGACCAGATACTGCTTAATGGGTGCAGATAGCTGCTGTAACACGCTTACCCCCAGCGCTGAGCAATCACGTGACGAACCAGATCTGCAGTACGGTTGGCGTAACCCCACTCATTGTCATACCACACATAAAGTTTAACCTGAGTACCATTTACAACCATGGTAGACAGCGCATCTACAATGGCACTGCGAGGATCTGTTTTATAATCGACAGACACCAGAGGACGCGTTTCATAGCCCAAAATACCTGCAAGCTCCCCTTGTGCAGCCTGCTCCATCCAGCCATTGATTTCTTCCACTGTGGTGTCACGATTGACTTCAAACACACAGTCTGTGATTGACGCATTAGTCAGTGGCACTCGAACGGCATGACCATTCAGCTTGCCTTTCAACTCCGGGAAAATATGGGTAATTGCTGTTGCCGACCCTGTTGTTGTCGGTATTAAACTGCTGCCGCAGGCGCGCGCTCTGCGCAAGTCCTTATGTGGCGCATCGATAATTGTCTGGGTGTTTGTGATGTCGTGGATGGTTGTCATTGAGCCGTGTTTAATGCCGATGTTGTCCTGCAAAACTTTAACTACAGGCGCCAGACAGTTAGTCGTGCATGAGGCCGCTGTGACAATGGGGTGAGAGTCAGTATCAAATAGCTGATGGTTAACGCCCATCACGACATTCAGAACCCCCTCTTCTTTCACAGGCGCCGTTACAACCACCTGCTTTACACCCTGAGAAAAATAGCCAGCCAGCTTTTCTTTGCTCTTCAATTTACCACTGGCTTCAATCACTAGATCACAGTCTGACCAGTCGATTTTTTCCAGCTGTGTTTGCTGCTCCACCGCGATGCGTTTATCTGCAATCACCATGGTTTTTTCATCGCTGGCTTCGGCTTCCCATTCCCATTTGCCATGCACTGAGTCAAAGGTCATCAAGTGAGCCAGTGTGTACGCATCGCCGCCTGGGTCATTGACTTTAACAATTTCAATGCCTGCAGTTTGCCATAGTGCTCGCATGGTGAGCCTGCCCATGCGTCCGAATCCATTGATACCTACTTTAATAGTCATGTGAATTACCTTTTTTAATAAAGCTGATCTCTTCTGAGCCCCCTCAGAAGAAACTTCAGATCCCATACCTCTAAATATGCGAATTATATTATATATGTTTTTTCATATATTCAAGGCAAATTGGCTAGTACATCCTCGCAACAAAGAATATAGCCTGTAGAGATGAGTCTATCCCCGTGTGATGTCAATTAGTGATAAACTAGTCACATAAAGTGCAAGAGATAATGACTTTGGACAATAAAACTTATATTCCCGATGAATTTATTGATGATGTCGCCAGCTACATACCTGCGCATCTGACTATGGACGATTTCATCGCCAGCTGCCGCAAGGGCTTAAGACGTGCGATTCGTGTTAATACGCTGAAAATGTCACAACAAGAATTTGAACATCAGGCAGCACAACTGCACTGGCACATTGAGCCTATCCCCTGGTGTGAACACGGCTACTGGCTGACCCGCCCTGATGAAGAGGAAAAGAACCTGCCTATCGGCAATACAGCGCTGCACCTTAGCGGCTGTATTTATGTTCAGGAGGCAAGTTCCATGCTGCCTCCTATGGCACTTGCCACATCTCTGGCACCCGGGGACAAGGTACTGGATATGGCTGCAGCGCCAGGGTCGAAAACATCTCAGCTGGCAGCTCTGATGGATAACCAGGGAATACTGGTTGCCAATGAGCTTTCCTCTTCCCGCCTAAAGACTCTGGCCGCTACCCTCAAACGTATGGGTGTTGCAAACTGTGCATTGTCACATTTTGATGGCCAGGTGTTTGGTGATTATATGTATGAGAGTTTTGACCATATCTTGCTCGATGCGCCCTGCTCAGGAGAAGGGACAGTCCGTAAAGACCCTGATGCGCTTAAAAACTGGTCGCTGACATCAAATCAGGATATTGCTGAAGTACAAAAAACACTGATCCACAGTGCCTTTATGGCACTCAAGCCCGGCGGAACCTTAGTGTATTCGACCTGTACTCTGACCCCACTGGAAAACCAGCAGATCTGTACCCACCTACTCGATACCTTCGCAGGAGATGTCGAGATCATGTCACTCCATGAGCTGTTCCCCGAGGCAAATAAGGCCGCCACAGAACAAGGTTATCTGCATGTGTGGCCTCAAATCTACGACAGTGAAGGTTTTTTCATCGCCAAATTCAGAAAAACAGGCAGTGTAGTCAACTCGCAGCAGAAGAAAAAGAAAGGACAATTCCCTTTTTCGCCGTGCGCTAAGAAAGATTTACAAGCTTTTGAGACCAGTATCAAAAAACAGTTTGGGATCACAGCACTGCCCGGGCAACTGATGAGCCGGGATAAAGAGCTATGGCTGTTTCCACAAAGTATGGAAACGCTACAGGAAAAGATAAAATACTCACGCATTGGCATCAAAGTCGCTACTACCCATAAAAATGGCGTGAAACTGGAGCATGAGTTTGCAACTTGTCTGGGTCATCTGGCAATCAGCAATACCTTCGCGCTGAATGCCAGTCAGGCAAAAGCTTACTTTCAGGGACAGGATATTCGTCTTGACTCAGCGGGCCCGGCACAAGGTGAGGTAGTACTTACGCTATGCGGCGCACCTGTCGGGCTTGGCAAATGGCAGAAGGCCAAAATTAAGAACAAGCTTCCACGAGATTTGGTCCTAAACGGCCAGTTAATAACTTGGGTATAACCTGAACAAAAGGTTTTGATAATTTTAAGACGATTCATTCATATAAAATTAATGCGTTGTTTTTATTGAAATAATTAATATTTCAAATGTTTGTAAATTTTATGAAGCCTTAGCTACACTTAAATGACTTTCTACTTCTCCCTTGTAATTAGAAGGTGTTTTTAAGTTAGCGCACGGCTCCGAATTTGAGCCTTTCCCTAAGCCCGACTCACACAGAGTCGGGCATTTTTTGTCTGTAAGATTGTACAAAAATGACTGTTCGCTACACTCTGGCATTGTGTCTACCACAACAACACGCTCTAACACCAGCTGCTTTTAATCTCATTATCCACCCTATGAACCCGATGCTTACACTAAGCGCAACCTTCTTTTTATATATCGCAATCAGACTCACTATTAATGGTATTGCTTCTTTGCTTGAGATCATTATATGATTTATATACAAATCGTATATACACTAAACCAACATGGGCATAGTTAAAATTTCAGATGAAGTACACGAAGAGCTGCGACAGGCAAGTCAGGTTATGTCACGCTCAATCAATGCGCAGGCTGAGTTTTGGATCAAAATGGGCCGACTGGCAGAACTGAATCCCGACATGACCTTTACTCAGTTAATCAAACAGCAGCTTAATCACACAAGGAGTGACGCCATTGACTCAGGTCACGATCAAAAATAAGGCAGCGATTGCGCAAATGCGCGAATCAGGTGCGCTGTTAGCACGAGTGTTTAAAGCCCTCGATGAGCAAGTAAAACCCGGCGTGACAACATTGCAGCTGGATGAATTTGTTGAGCATTATATAGTGGACGTGTTAGGAGCTATACCCGCAAGCAAAGGTCAATATGGCTACCCCTACTCCATCAACACATCGGTGAACGAAGTCGTCTGCCATGGTATGCCCAGTGCACGTCGCATCATCAGCGAACAGGACATTCTCAATATAGACATCACTCTCAAACACCAAGGTTATATCGCTGATTCTAGTAAGATGTATGTGATGCCGAATGCCAGTGCCGCTGCACAGACGCTGGTGGACGACACCGTAGCCGCACTTTGGTGTGGGATCAATCAGGTGAAACCCGGTGCCACCCTGGGCGATATTGGCTATGCAATTGGAGACTTCGCTCGGCTTAAAGGCTTGAGCGTCGTGCGGGAATATTGCGGCCACGGGATTGGTACTGAGATGCATGAAGCACCGGAAGTGTTGCATTTTGGACGTCCAGGAACAGGTATGAAGCTTGTACCGGGGATGACGTTTACTATTGAACCTATGCTCAACCAAGGCAGTCACAGGGTTAAAACACTCAAAGATGGCTGGACTGTAGTGACACGAGACCGTGCACTGTCAGCTCAAGCAGAACACACTATTCTCGTGACACCTACCGGGTACGAAGTTCTGACCCTCAGAGAAGAAGAAAGAGCTTCGGGATTGTCAGCCGATATCAGTCAATGCGGATCAGGCCGACAGCTATGAGGTAACCGGCTTCAGGAATTTGCAAATGAAAAACCAGTTGTTTTTGCTCTGACTGGAAAATGTCTAAACCAGTTCGGTATTACGTACATTGCTCAAGCTCAGTAATAAGCCACATAGCATGCGCGTTGTCTGTACCACAGACGTCCTCGCAGGGCACGAAGTCACCACATACTTTAGGTCGACGAGGATCGCCAAATAACTTACACAGATTGTCATCATTCAGTTGCACACAACGCTCTCCCGCTGGCTTACCCTGCGGCATCCCCGGAATTGGCGAACTGATACTCGGTGCTATACAACAGGCTCCACAGCCCAAACGACACTCCATCCGACCCTTCACAATTTAGTTTTGATGAATAATAAAGCAGACCATTATACGACAACTCATCAATGAAAACACTAAGGTCATTATCGTGTCAGACGTAAGCAAGCTGACATCCTTGCAATGCCTTGTTACACAATTTGAAATGTTTAAAACACCCAGACACATCTGTTCGCGTATCCTTAATCAGGTTAGAGAAATCGATTCAACCGTTATTGATGGAAGGAATAACTCGTGGCTAGTAAAAAACAAATCCTATTACCCGTTGCGGTGCTCGTCGGTGGCCTGGCTACCGCTTTTGCATTTTCAGCAATGAAGCAACCGCCCGAAGAAAAACCCGAAAAAGTCATTCATCCATTGGTTGAAATCCAGCCAATTGATATGGCTCCTATGCAATTGATGGTGGATTCTTACGGGCTCGTTTCCCCTAAATACAGCACCGAGCTGGTCGCTCAGGTCAGTGGACAGCTTATTGAACTGTCAGATAAGTTTGTCAAAGGCGGCTTTGTTGAACAAGGTGAAACTCTGGCTCGTATTGACCCGAATGACTACGAGGCAGCATTGATTGAGGCCGAGGCCAGTCTGGCTCAGGCGCATTCGGCATTGGAAATCGAACAGGCCCAAGCTCATGTTGCAAAAACAGAGTGGCAACGTATTAAAGATAATGCACAATCGACGATCCCTTCAGAGCTCTATTTGCGTAAACCACAGCTGGCAGAGAAACTGGCACGCTTTAAAGCAGCTCAGGCCAGTGTTAAGCGAGCAAAACGTAACCTTGAGCGCACCTACATCAAAGCCCCCTACGACGCAATTATTACCAGTCGTTCTTTAAGTCTGGGCAGTGTTGTCAACCCAGGTAGTACCTTGGGTGTGCTGAATGCAACATCCGTTGCTGAAATCCGTTTGCCCGTTGCAGATCATGAACTTAGATACCTGAATAATAATGGCATTGATGCTACAGTGACCTTATCAGCAAAAGTGGCCGGGCAACCCGTTTCCTGGCAAGGAAAAATCGTACGTAGCGAAGGTGTTGTCGATAACAAAAGCCGGATGACTTATCTGGTTGCTCAGGTGAATACGCCTTATCAGGATCAGGCACAGCCGCTGCGTTTTGGCACCTACCTGACAGCACAAATTCAGGGGATCTCGGTGGCTAATGCTGTACGCATTCCTCGTCACCTGATCCACGAAGGGAAAGTTGCGTTACTCGACCACAACCAGCAGCTCACCTTTAAACCCATTTCTGTTATTCGTGAAGTTGACGGATATGCAATTGCCACTGAAGGTCTGGCCGACGGTCAGCAACTGATCACGTCCGCGCTGGAATACCCTTCAGAGGGTATGCAACTGCGCCTTGACTCATCGCCTGTCATTGCACCAGATACACAACTGGCACTGAAGGAGGAGTAACCTATGGAAGGCTCTCGCGAAAAAGGCTTAATAGCCTGGTTTGCTCGCAACCCAGTTGCAGCCAACCTGTTGATGATTTTTATTCTGGTGGGTGGCTTACTCAGCGCCTTTACTATCCGCAAGCAAATGTTTCCTCAATTTGAGAATAACTGGTTGAGTGTGCAGGCGGTTTACCCTGGTGCTGCGCCACAAGAAGTCGAAGAAGGGATCACCATCAAAGTGGAGGAATCTATGGAAGGGTTGGAAGGCATTAAGCGCCTGATCACCTATTCCAATCGTGGTTTCTCGCAAACCTGGATCGAAGTCGAAGAAAAGTATGATCCTCAGGAAGTGCTGGATGAAGTAAAAATGCAGGTTGACTCCATTTCGACCTTTCCGGCTGGGATGGAACGACCTATCGTACGCCGTGATAAGTTTGAGCAGGAAGTGATGTGGCTGTCACTCAATGGTGAGATGAATTTCCACCAGCTAAAACAGCTGGGGAACGAAATACACGATGAAATGCTTGCCCTGCCGGGCGTCAACCTGGTCGACTTTAATGGCGGCCTGAACTACGAGATCAGTGTAGAAATCAGTCCAGATCGCCTGCGTGAGTATGGCCTGACATTCAGAGATATTTCTGAAGCTGTTAAAAACTTTTCAGCAAACATGTCCGCCGGACAGATCCGCTCTGACAATGGTTATATTTCTATGCGGGTTGAAAATCAGGCCTACCGTGGGCATGAGTTTGAACAGCTCCCTTTACTGACACTTGCAGATGGCGCACAAATTAAATTAGGCGATGTTGCGAAAGTCACCGACGGCTTTGAGGAAGGCCTGCTTTACTCTCGCTATAACGGCAGAAATTCACTGGTATTCGAGGTTCGGGCGTCAAAAGACCAGGATATCACCAAAGTCGCTCAGGTCATGAAAACTTACCTGGCTGATAAAGCAACCCAACTGCCCCAGGGCGTTGAGTTGGAGCCCTTTATTGATTTGACTTACTATCTCGAAGGCCGCCTTAACATGATGATAGAAAACATGATGTGGGGTGGTATTCTGGTGATGCTAATGTTGGCTTTGTTCTTACGTGTCCGCTTAGCTTTCTGGGTCATGATGGGCCTGCCTGTATCATTTTTGGGGGCGTTCTTGTTTATGCCAATGGGCATGCTTGACGTCACAATTAACCTTGCCTCTCTATTTGCCTTTATTCTGGTGCTTGGCATCGTCGTTGATGACGCGATTGTTGTCGGGGAGTCCGCTCATGCCGAGATTGAGAAACACGGCCACAGCCTGGACAACGTGGTTCGGGGAGTGAAGCGTGTAGCAATCCCAGCCACATTTGGCGTACTGACCACGGTCGCGGCATTTTTACCTCAGACTTTTGCAACGGGCCCGGCGGCTGCATTTTCAAAGGCCATCGGCGGCGTCATCATTTTATGCCTGCTGTTCTCTTTGGTTGAGTCTAAACTGATCCTGCCAGCACACCTTGCAGCCATGAAGGACCGCCCCGACAATCCGAAAAACCCTTTACATCGCGCCAGAGCACTCATAGATGGTGCATTGAAAAACTTCATTGAAAATCTCTATCGCCCGTTTATAGAAAAATGTATTCATTACCGATACACAGTGATTGTGGCATTTTTGTCTATCATCATTGTGAGTGGTGGTATGTTTGCAGGCGGTCTGGTTAAGTTCGTTGCGAACCCGAAAATCCCCCATGACTTCCCTCGCATCACAATTGATATGAACCTGTCATCTTCCGAGTCAGCAACACTGGCTACCGCTAAAAAAGTTGAGCAGGTCATTCTGGATGTTGAGAAACAGCTTGAGGCTGAATATGGCACTAAGATGATCAAAGATCTGTCTGTGAACCTGCGCGGGCGTACTACGGCATCTATCATGGCTATTCTGGTTGAACCCCACAAACGCCCAATCGATACCTTTGCGCTCAGTGCTTTATGGCGTGAGAATATGCCTCCCCTGCCAGGTGTGAAGTCGCTAAACATTCAGGACAGCATTATGAATGGTGGCCGGGATGACGGTGATATCAGCTTCCGCCTTGAAGGTAAGAATAAAGAAACCTTACAAGAGGTTGCGGGTAAACTTAAAGAGAAACTACGTACGATTGCAGGCGTGGGTGATGTCAATGATTCCATGCAATCGAGTACCGAAGAAGTACAACTCGAGCTTAAACCACTGGCCTACAGCATGGGACTAACGCTGGCAGATGTCGCTTCTCAGGTAAACTTCAGTTACTACGGTCTGGAAGCACAGCGCATACTGCGCCGCGGCGAGGAGATCAAAGTTATGATCCGCTACCCGCAAGAACAGCGAAACACTATCAGCGATATTCAGGCAGTCCGTATCATTACCCCAAGTGGCGCTGAAGTACCGCTGGGAGAAATCGCCGATATCCATCTGGTCGAAGGGGTTAACCGGATCCGTCGTGAAAATGCTAAGCGCACTATCAATGTCTGGGCCTCCGTTGACACCGATCAGGCAGAGCCATTCAAGATAGCCGAAGAGATCCGCGATGAATATCTGCCTTCACTACTGCAGAACTATCCTGGGGTCAGCAGCAGTGTCGCAGGACGTATCCAGGAAGAAATGGATAGCGTAGCCGAACAGATTCGTGATTTTGCCTTATCCTTAATGATTATTTTTGCATTACTGGCTATCCCATTACGTTCTTACTCTCAGCCGATACTGATCATGTCTGTAATCCCATTCGGTGTTGTTGGCGCAGTATTTGGCCATATGGTACTTGGCATGACTATGAGTAGCCTGTCCTTCTTCGGCATCATTGCAGTCGCAGGTGTGGTCGTCAATGACTCACTGGTGATGGTTGATTTTGTGAACAAGGCACGTGAACAAGGTATGACCATTAAAGAAGCCGTAGTTGAGGCTGGCTGCAGACGTTTCAGAGCAATTCTTCTGACGTCACTAACCACTTTTATAGGGTTGGTCCCTATTATTCTGGAAACCAGCCTGCAGGCACAAATTGTCATACCTATGGCTGTCTCGTTGGCTTTTGGTGTGTTGTTCGCTACGGTGATTACGTTGATTCTGATCCCCTGCCAATACGTCGCGCTGGAAGATCTAAAGCGCCTCATGAGACGCTTCAAAAAACAGCCCAAAAACACGGAAGCATTGCAGCAAAACTAATAGTTAAAAATTCATAGTTCTACCCAACCAACTAAGCCCGGTATTACACTGGGCTTTTATTTTCGCGCCAGTTGGCAGCAAATTCGTTTAAATTTGTCGATTAGAGTATAAACACAAATTAACAAATTAACGTTTCTAAAATTGCACCGTTCTCGCTTAGACTTATCTGCGACATAAAAACGCAATATAAAGGAATGAATAATGCGAAACTACCTACTGCTCTCTACATTTGGGATCCTCGTAGCCTGTGGCGGCTCCTCAGGCGGTGATAAAACCCCGACTTCAGACCGTGCACAAACAAGCGTCAATCAGGCCCCCTCGGTCAGCGTTCAAGGCAACACCCTCATTAATGCCGGTGACACATTGTCTCTCACCACCTCAGTATCTGATCCAGAAAATGATACTGTTACGGGGGAATGGACAAGCTCACTACCCGGTGTGAAGTTCGTCGCAGCAAGCAATACCTTGCATCATGTCATCTTCCCGGATGTTAATGAGCAAACAGAGGTCACCTTGACCTATACGGTGACAGACAGTCACGAAAACCGAGCCAGTAAAACCTGGCAGGTCACTGTAATGCCAAACTCTACAGCTGGATACATTGAACTTGCCGACACCATGACCCTTTACAGTGGAGGGCATGCTTCCATCACAGCTGTGTTTGCGATGAACTCTGATATCGAAAAAGTTGTTTGGCGCACCGATGGCTTTGAACTGGCCAATCAGACAACCCAATCGGGTTTTGATACCCGCGCAGGGGAAAGTACCTTTAGTTTCGAACTACCTGAAATCACTCAAACACAGCACTTTGACATTATATTCGAAATTACAACCAGTGACGAAGTCATCACCAAAACCATCAAAGCCACACTGGCACCAGAATCTGAACCATCACTCAGTGTCAGCCTGCCTGAGCAGGTTGTTGTGAATGAAAAAAATTCGCTGACAATCCAGGCAACAACAGCCAATACAGATGACATAATCAGCTATGAGTGGCAATGGCAGGGTACACCTCAGCCTTCTCAACAAACTCAGGGCAAAGCTGCCTATACTTTTAGCGCCCCAGAAGTAAGTGAAAACCAGACTTTTACCCTGCTGCTCACAGTGACGATGAAGGGCAACATAAAAAAAACGGCTGAGACATCCGTTGTGGTGCAAAACGTCACCGACTTGCAGGGCCTTGAGCTCACCATGGACCGCTCGCTCGCGGTGCCGGGACAAACAATCACAGTGCATTCCAATTTAACGAATTTCGATGATGTTGAAAGTGTTTCATGGAATATTACTAACTTTAGAGATGAACTACTGGAAAAATCGAACGATAAACTCGTGATTACCATCCCGGACGAAGACATCATTCAAACTTCTCCACAAATTGAGTACAAAGTGAAGCTCAAAAATGGTACTGAGCGATCCACCTATGCTTATTTCACCTATGTAAACAGCACAGCAGCTGAAACCCTGATGATAGTCAGAGACCCCGGCGAATTTTCCATTTATCCGGACGTCCCAGCCACGTTAGACCTGGCATTTAATGGCCACGTTGATATCGAAGAAGTCTTAGTCTCAAGCAGTGATTACGACCCCTATGATACCCTTCAAACGATTCACACGGGTCAGAATTTAACGCTGAACCTGCATAAGAAAACGATTACCCGAAAAGGCCTGGCTGTCATCAAGATCACAGCTAAAGCCGGTGATATTGTGCGTGAAAGTACACTCCTTGGCACGGCTCATGACGCCATCGTCGTCCCCTATGCTGGCGTAGAAGAGACCTATGTAATGGGTAGCGAAGCACAGGTCTTTGGACAAGTTTTCCACCTGAATAATAAACCAGGCATGCCGAGTCACTGGCAGGCACAGAATACAGATGATAACGTAACCATTAAGCAGGTGTCTGATACCAGTGCCTCTATCAAATACAATGGTGAAACAGAAGGCACGCTGACGTTTGAATTTCACGCCACAGATGAGCATGACAAGAGCGACTATAGTGATGTCAAACTGAGATATGAAAACAACTACATTGTCCGAGGGGATGACTATGTTTGCAAAGTGACGGGTGGTAAGTTTGAATCTTGTCGTGAAATACTGGGTCAAACACTCCCCCTGGATGCGCCTGTTGAACTCAAGCAAATGATCACTAAAGGCGACTATGCCTGCTTGCTTGGCAATTATGGTGCTGTCGTTTGTAATGCTAAGGGCGATAATCCAGTGAAAAACGTGCCTGCACAATTGCTTGCAACAAAACTTAACGCCGTCGACGCAAACAATGTATGTGCTCAGCTAAGCGATGCCAGCTGGCAGTGTTGGGGTAGTCGAGGCACCGAGCTGACGGATCTACTTGCGGAAAATGCAACCGTACATAAAGTGCTGGCAAACGGGGCCCTCACCTGTCTGGTTAGTAACAAAGACATCAAGTGTTATGACGGTGACACGCAAACCAAGCTAATCGAAAACGTATTACCGCAAGACCTGTTGCTCTACACCAGAGAAATTTGCTACCGAACACGTCGCGGGACTCTAAAATGCGACATTGAGTAAGTTATCTTTCAAACAGTTGCGGTAAAATACCGCAACTGTTTATCACCAGTCTCTGATCTGCTGCGATTCCCTCTCATACACGCTGTATTTTGCCCACCAATACTTTACAAAAGTCCGATTAGAAGACAAACTAAAGTCATAATCACCTGAACTAATACTAATATGAAATTACTACTTACTTTTTCAACTGTAATCCTATTGATGTTGTCCGGCTGTGGTGGTGATGATGATGCGGCACGTGGAGATAAAAATACGCCGGGATATGCAGCTACGGTTTTCTTTGACGCCCTGTACAACAAAAAAGACATGGAACTTGCGCTGAGCCGCTCAACGCCTCGTATGGGCAGAATCATGCGCTCTTACGGCACCCCCTCTCAATTCGCCAGAAACCTCGTTAATATGCAATATGATCAGGTGACCATCGAGGTAGACATGACCAACCAGAGCTTGCGGGAACAATATGGTAATGAGGCCAGGATCAACCTGATATTCACCGGCATGTTACATGGAGAGCAAGTGGACGACATGCGCAGCGTTCAACTTATCAGACGCAAGGGCGAGTGGTACGTTGATAAGATCAACGCAGATCCCTTTGCCCGCTAATGTGATCTGTCCTCCCCCCCGATGTAATCAGAATACGGGTGGTTCACCTAGCCAGACATGACCCTGGCTAGGAAAACGCATTTCACGCGCTTAAAAAAACACGTCTATATATTCAGCAGGTTAACCAGCCTTATCCACACTTAAAGCAAGCCGACTGCTGTGGAACCAATCGACCAACAATTCGCGCTCTTCTTCATCAATAGCACATTCCGCCACTGCCATCGCAAGCTGCTCGTCGGTATTTAAAGCAAGTAGGTTTGTCTGATGAGCTTTCTGCCAGCGTTCAAACTTGTGTAGCCCCTGTTCACATTTTGGAAATAACTTAAACGCCTGCTCTAATGCCTCCAGCCCAGCATGCCCTGAGGTGCTACATAAACTGCTGACGCGGGCAAGAGTCAGTTTATTGCGATATAAACTGTCACACAACTCAATGACGAGCTTATCCGAAGGCCCCGCCTCCCCCCTGCCAAAAGGCATAAACCACCTTTTTGCAATCGTTTTAAGTCCATCTGGCGCAAAGTTGTCAATAAAGCCCTTGTAAGCCTGCTCGAACGCACTGAGATGATAATGCATGGCGTAATGCAACAGGGGTAAATCGCTACACTGACGGCCATCGTCCTCAAACTTTTTCAGTGCACAAGAACCCAGATAGAGATGGCTTAACATATCGCCTAACCTGGCTGAACGCATTTCTTGTAGTTTTAACTTACCGCCGAGTACAAGCATCGCAAGATCGCTCTGAATGGCTAAGATTTGGCTATACCAGGTTAAGGTTTTATAGTATCTGGCTACCTCTCCGCCAACAGGGGCAGATGAAAAGAAACCTAAGGTCAGCCCATTAAAAGACGCTTTAAGAAATGTTTTGCAGCTGTGTGCCAGATGTTCAGTCAGAACTTTGTCGAACTGAAGTAACGCCGCCTCCGCATCTTTTGTTTGTACCGCTGCCATTTCTTTCAACACATAAGGGTGACAACGGGTCGCGCCCTGGCCAAAAATCATCAGATTGCGCGTCAAGATGTTTGCTCCTTCGACCGTAATACTAATTGGCATGCCCTGATAATGCAGAGCCAGATAGTTTAGAGGACCTCTTTGAATTGCCTTGCCACCGTGTAAGTCCATTGCATCATTGATACTGAGCCGTGCCATTTCAGTTAGGTGGTACTTAGCAATCGCCGTAATGACCGCCGGACTTTTATTCAAATCGATCGCCAGAGCAGTATTTTGCCGCGTTGCTTCTATGCTGTAGCTCAGCCCAGCAATTCTGGCTAAGGCTGACTGAACCCCTTCAAATCGACACAAGGGTTGTTTGAACTGTCGCCGTACACCGCAATACGCCGTTGTTGCTCTGGCGCTCAGTTGAGCCGTACCTGCACTCAATGCCGGCAAAGAGATACCCCGACCTGCACTCAGGCAAGCCATCAGCATACGCCACCCTTTTCCTATACCTTCTTGCTCTCCGATGACCCAGTCTAACGGGATAAACACTTCCTGCCCCTCGGTCGTTCCATTCATAAAAGCCAGGCCCATAGGATCATGCCTGGGACCAACTTTTACACCTTCATGGTCGGTGGGTATTAAGGCACAGGTAATGCCCAATTCACTCTGTTCAGCCAGCAAATGGTCAGGATCATACACTTTGAAAGCCAACCCCAATACAGTTGCCACGGGCGCTAACGTGATATAACGTTTTCGCCAGGTAACTTTCAGGCCTAAGGTCATTTCACCATTAAACTCTTGCTTGCAGACAACAGCAAAATCGGTGATCCCACCCGCATCGGATCCTGCCTCCAGTGATGTAAGCGCAAAGCACGGCAGTGCAGAGCCATCTGCAAGCTTAGGCAACCACCTCTGCTGTTGTTGCGCTGTACCGAAATGAAGTAGCAGTTCGGCAGGTCCAAGGCTATTGGGCACCATCACAGTCACTGCCGTCGATAAACTACGGGTTGCAATTTGCGCGACAATGGCCGAGTTTGCCTGTGCACTGAATGCTTTACCACCAAATTTTTCGGGAATGATAAAAGAAAAAAAGCCTTTTTCTTTCAAAAACTGCCAAACATCAGGCGACAAATCGCCTGCAGCACAGATCTGATTTTCATCCAACATCGTCATGAGTTCAGTCAGCTCATGTTCGATAAAGTCTCGTTCCCGGTCGCTCAGTGCTGGTTTACCCGTTTGTAACCAGTGCGACCAGTTTGGTTTGCCACTGAACAAACTGGCGTCCCACCAGGTATCCCCGGCTTCCATCGCTTCGCGTTCTGTTTGTGATAATTGTGGAAGCGCACGCTTGAAATACGCCATAGCCGGGCCCGACACGACTTTCAGCCTGGCTTCCTTTATGTAAAAAATGAAACATACAGCAATAATGAGCAGTATCAGTAACCACATGGTAAGAGCACCTTCCAGTTATTGGCGCTTTAAGTATGGAACAAATGCCACTTAACTCAATATTTTTACATCGCTTGTCTGGTGTGAATTGTCGCAGTCATTCGACACTGGTATCATCCACACTCTAATAACGATAATTGGAACAATGATGGCACTACAATTCAAACTCAGCCTGGGCGCCTTAGTGGTTGCCGGGGCACTCTCTGTGAGTGGGTGTAACTCAACCACCAGTTCAACATTGACGGAAAAAGACGCAGAGGCGTTTCTGACCAAAGCGGAAAAAGAGCTGCGGGATTTAAGCTATCGTAGCTCACGTTCAGCCTGGATTTACGCCAACTTCATCACCGAAGACACTGCGTCACTGGCTGCCGACGTGAGCCAGGAATACACCGAAAAGTTGGTTGCACTGGCCAATGAAGCCGCCAAGTTTGACGAGCTGGCACTGAGCTACGACAACCGTCGCAAACTGGACAAGCTTAAACTCAACCTGACTCTGCCAGCGCCAAAAGATGCTGAGAAAACAGCCGAGTTAGCAAAACTATCTGCTGAGCTTGACGGCATGTACGGTAAAGGTAAGTATTGTAAAGACGACAAGTGTATGAGCCTGGGTGAAATGACATCCAAAATGGCTAACAGTCGCAACTACGAAGAGCTCTTAGATGTCTGGCAAGGCTGGCGTCAGGTTTCTCCGCAAATGCGCCCGCTTTATAAAGATCTCGTTTCTTTAGCTAATGAAGGCGCCCAGGAACTGGGATATCGCGATACAGGTGCTATGTGGCGCAGCAAGTACGATATGCCTGCCGATGACTTTGCCAAAGAGTTAGATCGCATCTGGGGTCAGGTCAAACCGCTGTATGACTCACTGCACTGCCATGTACGTGCCAAGCTAGGCGAGAAATATGGTGAAGACAAAGTACCTCAGGATCAGCCTATTCCAGCGCACCTGTTAGGCAATATGTGGGCTCAGCAATGGGGCAACATCTACGACTTAGTTGCGCCTGAAAACGCTGACCCGGGTTACGATGTAACCGAGTTGCTTGAAAAACACAATTACGACGAAATCAAAATGGTTAAAGGTGCTGAGAAGTTCTTTACTTCGATGGGCTTTGAACCACTGCCTGAGACTTTCTGGACGCGCTCATTGTTCACCAAACCAAAAGATCGCGACGTACAGTGCCATGCCTCAGCCTGGAACCTGGATAACAAAGACGATCTACGTATCAAGATGTGTATCCAGCGCACTGGTGAAGAATTCTCAGTTATTCACCACGAGTTAGGCCACAACTTCTATCAGCGCGCCTACAACAAGCTACCACTGTACTATCAGGAAAGTGCCAACGATGGTTTCCATGAAGCGATCGGCGATACGATTGCCCTGTCAGTTACACCTGGCTACCTGAAAGAAATTGGCCTGCTGGACCAGGTGCCTGACGAGTCAAAAGACATTGGCTTGCTGATGAAAATGGCACTGGACAAAATCGCCTTTATCCCTTTTGGCCTGTTAGTTGACCAATGGCGCTGGAAAGTTTACTCCGGCGAAATCAGCCCGGCTGAATACAACAAAGCCTGGTGGGAGTTACGCGAGAAGTATCAGGGCCTTCAGGCGCCAGTTGCGCGTACTGAAAACGACTTTGACCCGGGTGCAAAATACCACGTACCAGGTAATGTACCTTATACGCGCTACTTCCTGGCACATATTCTGCAGTTTGAATTCCACAAAGCCCTGTGTGAAATATCAGGTAACAAAGAAGCCATTCACCGTTGCTCTGTGTACAACTCAAAAGAAGCCGGTGAACGCTTAAATGCTATGCTGGAAATGGGCAGCAGCCGACCATGGCAGGAAGCGCTGGAAAGCGTCACTGGTAGTCAGCAAATGGATGCCACCGCTATCCTGGATTACTTTGCACCACTTCAGACCTATCTGGATGAGCAAAACAAAAACCGCAAGTGCGGTTGGTAATTAACCAGCTTAAACATCTTTAAAAGGAGCCTGTCGGCTCCTTTTTTATACCCGCCACACTCTGAAACAATTCTCAGCTTTTCCTATCACTCTCTTATGCGTTAAGGTATCTGCAAAAGGAGTGCACTATGTCACTAAAAAGAATCATGTTATTAAGTCAGTTTGAACTGACACGCTTGTTTGCCACAAAACGTGGCTGGCTGGCTCTGACAGCCTTCATTATGGTGTGGCTGATAATCTTACGCTACCCCGTCTATCACGCGGTTTCGGTACTAAATAGCCCCGAATTCTCCGATATCGCCGTACAAATAGCCGGCTCAGTAGGACTATACTCGCTCGCTCGCTGGCCCGAAGCTGAACTGTCGGTTTACTGGATCATTGCCTTGTTCAGTTTTCCTGTTTTTACTTTGTTCGTCAGCGCAGATCAGACCGTAGAGGACAGTAAACGTGGAACACTCAGATTTCTGACATTGCGGGCCAGTCGCGGTGAGATCATGCTTGGTCGATTTACTGGGCAAGCCCTCATTTTACTGGCTCTGATCCTTACCTCGGCCCTTGCAGCCTGGGTGCTAATGCTAACACGAGATACTACGCTGGCGTTCAGTGGGCTGGGTAAATTGATATCAATTACCGCGCTACTGGTGTTGACCACACTCCCCTTTATCGCCCTGATGAGTTTACTCAACCTGCTGGCAAGCTCTGCCCGCCTGAGTATCATCTATGCCAGTTTGTTATTCACGATAGGAAACTTATTGATTGGATATCTGGCATCTCACATTGAACTGGCTGACTGGTTATATTATCTGCTGCCTGGGGTTCATATCAGCGGCATTGCGCCCTGGCATAATATCGACTGGTATACAATTGCGATCCCCCTGCTACAATCCCTAACACTATTGGGCTGTGCATACTGGCTAATGAAAAGGAAAGATCTATGAGTACCTCAACGCCGTTCGTCATTGAAGTCAACGAGCTGACAAAACATTTTGGCAGCAAGTGTGCGTTGGATAAAGTCAGCTTCACCATAGATCAAGGCCATACCATTGCATTGGTTGGCCCCAATGGAGCAGGCAAAACCACACTGTTTAGTATCTTATGCGGCTTTTTAAGAGCCGACTCAGGGGCTGTTCGCGTATTGGGGCAAACACCCGGTGATAGCTCACTGTTTGGCGTGCTCAGTGCACTGCCACAGGATGCTCAACTTGATCCGCGTTTTTCGGTAGGAAAACAGTTAACGTTTTATGGCCAGCTGCAAGGGTTAAGTCGTGTACAAGCTCAGCAAGAGACTGCGCGGGTCCTTGAGCAAGTCGACCTCAGCAATCAAATCAATGCCAAAGCCTCAGAGCTATCTCATGGCATGAGAAAGCGTATCTGTATCGCACAAGCTTTGATTGGGAAGCCCAGAATTGTGCTTTTGGACGAGGCGACTGCAGGCCTGGACCCCATCAACGCCAAAGCAATCAGAACATTGGTCGCAGACTTAAGCAAAGACATAACATTTATATTGAGCTCTCATGATCTGAGTGAGCTCGAGCGCCTGTGCGACACTGTCCTGTATCTGGAAAAGGGGGAACTTACCAGTCACCAGCGATACGCGCAAAATGGCTCCGATATCGCCTTCCTCACCTTGCAAGTAAAGCAACCAGACAGCCAAATGCAATCACACATTGCCCAGCTAGCCGGTGTCAAACAGGTTCGTCAATCACAGCCAGATGAGTTTGTCATAGAATACGATGCCCATCAAAACGCGCTGGATATCGCACTGCTTGAACTTTGCCATCATCACGGCTGGGTATATAAGCAATTGATCAACGGTAATACACTCGAAAACCAGCTGTTTGCCACACCATAGGCTAAACTAGAAATTTGTATGTACCGTCAGGGCAGCTATGAATAAAACTCTCAGACTTATTCGTCATGCTAAATCAAGCTGGCAGGAGCCGATGCTGCACGATATTGACCGCCCGCTAAAGCCCAAGGGCGTTCGCCGTGCCCAGGCACTGGCAAAACAATTAGGTACGCTGCCTGATACATACATATTTACCAGCCCGGCAAAGCGTGCCCTCGACACTGCTCGCATATTACATACACAATGTAATATGACTAAACCGATTGAAATAATACAGGCACTTTATACCTTTGATGCACACGATCTATTGGACTGCCTGCACTTGTTACCTGATGAATGTAATGATGTGACTGTGGTAGGCCACAACCCAGCTTTAACGACGTTGATTAACCACCTGAGTACAGTTCAATTTGATAACATAGTGACGTCAGGCTATATCGAGCTGCAACTAACAGTGCCCCAGTGGCACAAACTGACAACAAACACGGTTTCATTACGGCAAGTTCTCTTTCGCCCCGAACAGTAGTTTTAAAATATATCCACTTAGAATAACTAGCCTGCCACTTGCCCATTTAGACAAACGGATTTAACTCGGTGACAACATTCTTTTGCGACATACCTAACACCAAGAGAAGATGAATTTTGGATTATTCGAGATTTGGTGTATCAGATTGCATAAGTGGGTCTTATCACGCCAGATCGCGACTCGTAGACCTGGCGCGCTCTCCAATTTTAGTAGCTTGACTTTTGCCACTTAGAAAACAGGCGCATAGCCCCTTTTTCAAGGCTAAGACTGACACCAATCCCGAGCTTTTCTGCCATGGATTTTTTCAGCTTAAAGCGCACCTGGTAAAGCTGGTGCGCCTGATTTAAATCTAACAACAGGTCGTCGCTGGTGCGAATTTCATCAACTAATGCAAACTCATGAGCATGGGTCGCCAGCCAGTGCTCACCCGTCGCCACTTTGTCTATATCCATATTGGGACGGTTGTCGCTGACAAAACGCTTGAACAAACCATGTGTGTGTTCAATTTCTTCACGAAACTTTTCGCGCCCTTTATCGGTATTTTCGCCAAACAGGGTCAGTGTGCGCTTATACTCTCCGGCCGTAATTTGCTCATAATCGATGTCATTCTTTTTCAGCAGCTTGTTGAAGTTAGGTAACTGAGCAATAACACCAATAGAGCCAACAATAGCAAACGGCGCTGCAATGATTTTATCCGCCACACAGGCCATCATATAGCCACCGCTGGCTGCAACTTTATCAACACACACCGTCAGTGGCAGCCCGACATCTTTGATGCGTTGCAATTGAGAAGCGGCCAGACCGTAGCCATGCACAACCCCGCCACCGCTTTCCAGATTAACCACAACCTGATCCTGCTTAGCATCTGCAATCGTTAAGATAGCCGTCACTTCTTCTCTGAGGTTTTCCACTTCATGGGCATCCATGCTGCCGCTAAACTCGACGACAAACACGCGCTTTTTATCTTCTTCAGCTTGTTCTGATTGCGCCTTTTTCTGCTGCTTTTGATGAGCTTTAAGCGCTTTTTTGTCCAGCGTCTGTGCCAGAAATTGCTCTTTTGCCTCGTCCAGACGTTTAGATAAATCGGTCAGCTCGATTTCACCAGACTGAGCACTCGGCTTGTGACTTGCTGCAACAATCATTGCGATGATTGCGCCAAGCGCAGCGACCAGTGTCACAGCCTTAGCCAAAAATAATCCGTACTCGTATAAAAATGCCAACTTTCTACTCCTGAAATTTAAGTAAAAAAAAGCCGCTGAAACAGCGGCTTTCACATAATCTCTTAAATGCGATTATTTTGCAATAACAGCATCGTTAGTGATCGGTAGCATCAGGCCTTGAGTTGCCAGGAAGGTGGCCAGCTGCTTCTGGATTTCCATCGTTGCTGCTGCATGACCTTCAGTAGTACCGCCCGAGCGCTCATCAAAGCTAGTGGTTAGCAATGAGCTATGGTGGCCCTGGCTGAATTTCACCACATAGCTACCCGGAGTGCCATCTGTAGACATCTGAGACTCACTCACTGGTGCCAGACCCATCAGAGCGGCCATCGGCAAGCTGCCCGACAGTGGGTTACTCTCAGTTGATGGTGGAATGACCTGGTCTTTCTTATTGCCGTTTTCACCACCTACAACCACACCCATGTACATAGGTGTACCCAGCGCTTTCACCGCGCCAGCATAATTTGCTGCATCGGCGCTGCCGAGCACACTTTGCGCAGCATAGGCAAACTGTGTCACAGTCGCATTAATCGCACCAAGTGCAACCGTATCACCATTCGCTTCTAGCTGAGCAGTAAAGGTCGAGTACGCACAGTTAGTAAACGCACCAGCATCTGTTGCAAACTGGCCACAGTCAGTAATCGCACCTTCTTGCATGTAAGCGTTAAATTGCTTAGATACAGCCAGATCAGTTGCAGCAGAAAGCACGGCGCTTTTCACAACCGGACCAAATGAAGCCGACTCAACCAGGAAGTTAGCAATGCCTGAACCACCGCTTGATAAAGCGCCTGCTTTTACATTAAACAAAGCATCTACTTGCTCATCCAACGGGGTGTTTGCCATCGCAATAAAGCCAGGGCCTACCACAGAACCCAACGAATGGCCGATGAAGCTTACATCCTGAGTATTAAACAATAATGGGACCGCTGTTGCCTGATTAATGTAGTTCAGACCCAGACGCAGACCCAGCAAATCAGCAACTGACTGGCGCAGGTTGTCGCGCGCTACCAGCAGTGACTGCAGATTCATGTAATGCAATACACTCTTGGTTGAGGCATTGAAATCATCTTCACCGTCATCATTGACATCGATACCACGATCACCATGCAACGGGTGGTCAATTGCCACTGTAGCAAAACCAGCCTGGGTTAACGCCAGCGTCAGACCCAGCATATCTTCTTTTTTACTGGTGATACCATGCTGCATAATTACAACCGGCCAGCCTGTTTCAGGGCGGTTGGTTTCATCCGTAGGCATAGTTATCTGAACAGGGATATTATTTGCACCCTGAGCCTTAGGAAGCGGATTATACCTGCTGACAAATCTCTGCTGATCCAGCCCAAAGTCTCTCAGCTTATCTTTGGACAAGGTTTTACATAGCTCATCGTTCGAGCCTGGTTCTGCGTCGGGATCTGTCCCGGTCACCTTCTTGTACTCTATGACAGCCAACGCGTTGTCACACTGTGCCTGCCAGTAGGTATCCGCCAGCGCTGTATCTGCAGTTGTTTGTGGCTCACCCAGGTAGCGAGGTAATACAATGTTGCCTTTAAGGTAGCGGACTGAACGATATAAAGGACGTACCTGCTCAGGTAAAGCATCTCCCAGTATATCGGCTACTGTCAAGCCATCCGCAGGTTGTTCACCCACGCTTAACACAGGTCTTTGCTCAGTTGTCAAAGAACCAGCCAACAACTGCTTAACCGCTCCCATCACTTCAAAAGTTGAGTGAGTGGTCATCGCAGCTGAATAAATGATTTCTTCCTTCGTCACTGTTCCCAGCGCCGCCACAGCATTTTCATAACTGTTGATCACACCCTGTAAGCTCTTCTGCGTAGGGGTTACCAGTGGCGTTTCTTGCTTAAGCAGCGTGTAGCTTGATGAAGGTGCAATACTGCCCGAACTGTCTTTTAAGCCCGTTGTTAACACCGTAATATAAGTTGTTGCCGACTTAAGCGGTTTCATTGGGATAACATTGATGCTCTTACCATCTGCCCCCAACTGAGTAACAAAGTCACCGGTTGGGCCGAATGTTAGTTCTGCAACAGCTTTACAAGCAATACCCGCAGGCACCTGAGCACACTCTTCAACGGTCTGGCTTGCGCCCATCACCACTTCAAAAATACGCACGGAGCCAGGTGTTGCAACACTGGCAGCATCAATTTCAACACCTGCTGGAACAGTTAAGTCAATGGCAAAAGGCATTTGCGTTGACCAGCCATCCAGTGCACCCAGAGCAAAAGATGGATCTGCATACTGAACACGCTGGAGATTAGGAACTCCGTCGCCATTGAGCTCTCCCGGGATATTGAGAGTGCCGTCTTTTGTGCCGTTAAACAGCAAATCGTTAGGCACGGAGATCACACCATTTGAAGGGTCGAACTTAATCGAGGCGCTGGGTGTTACAGCTGTGCTTTCTTGTTTTACATCGTCAAGTGTTTCACCGCCACCACAACCAGCTAAGGCTGCAGAAACTGCGAGTGAGAGTAGCATTTTTTTCATTTATTTGGCTCCGACATAATCTTATTATTATTCTTAGCCCTGAATCCAACTTAACTGCTTAATTTAGCTGATAAATTGAGCGATCAGAGAATATTTAGTTAAAACCTTTGCAAAAAGGTACTTAAAGGTAAATCTGCTTTTAATAAGACATTAGACCAGTTTAAGTTAACGCAAAGTGTAGCGTTTCGCCAGCCATATTTACAATAAATTCGATAACTTGGCTGTGGTATGTGGTAAAATATGCTGAAAATTTAGCTCAGAGGTTCAAAATGCATACTTATCAAGCAGCTGAGAATGCTTTAGAAAACAAAGTGATTTTGGTCACAGGTGCAGGCGATGGCATTGGACGCGTTGCCGCACTGACCTATGCCAGGCATGGTGCCACGGTAATTTTGCTGGGTAAAACCACCAAAAAACTGGAATGTGTTTACGATGAAATCGTTGCCGCAGGTGACCCACAGCCTGCCATCGTCCCTTTAGATCTGAAAGGTGCCACAAAACAACATTACCGCGACCTTGCCGCCACTATCGAACAACAATTTGGCAAGCTTGACGGACTGTTAAATAACGCCTCTATTTTAGGCTCGCTGGGCCCGCTTGAGCACTTTTGTGTTTCTACATTCGAAAATATCATGAAGGTGAACGTTACAGCACAGGCAATGATCACTAAATACCTGTTCCCGGTGATGCGCAAAGCGCCCAGTGCGTCTATTGTGTTCACCTCATCAGGCGTAGGTCGTCAGGGCCGCGAATTTTGGGGCGCTTACGCGATTTCTAAGTTCGCCACCGAAGGCATGATGCAAACCTGGGCGGCGGAAGTGGGTAAAACCAACATTCGTATTAACTGTATTAACCCGGGTGCCACTCGCACCAGCATGCGTGCTACCGCCTATCCGGGTGAAGATAAAGACAAGTTAAAAACACCAGAAGAGTTAATGCCAACTTATCTCTATCTGATGTCTGACGATTCAGCTCAGGTCAACGGTCAGTCACTCGACGCCCAACCTAGGTCATAGCCATTAAAAAAGCCGCGAAAAGCGGCTTTTTTAATTTATGTGTTAACGGCGCTTACTCTGTTTGAGACGCTGGTTGTGTTTGCTTACTGCCTTTCGAATGCGATTGATTTTAGCACGCTTATCTTTGCGCTTTTCAGGCATCACTGACAACTTAGTTTGCGTTTCGGGGCGTAAACCTACCGACTTGCGCAAATAGTTTACATCTTCCAGCTTGAGCTCTTCCCAGCCGCCCTGAGGCAAACGCTTGCTCAGTTCAAGCTTACCGTAACGCACGCGAATAAGACGGGATACTTCCAGCTCCTGTGATTGCCACAAGCGGCGCACTTCACGGTTACGGCCTTCCGTTAGTGTCACGTTAAACCACTTGTTCAGGCCCTCACCACCGCGAGGTACCAATTTCAGGAACTTTGCCGGGCCATCCTCAAGCTCTACGCCTTTTTTCAGATTACGCAGATGCTCGTTGGTAACATCTCCAAACACCCGAACTGAGTACTCGCGTTCTACTTCGTATTTGGGATGCATCAGGCGATTGGCCAGTTCACCGTCATTGGTAAATAACAGCAGACCTGAGGTGTTGATATCCAGACGACCTATGGCAATCCAGCGATCGCCTTCAATTCGTGGCAGGCGATCAAATACAGTGCGACGCCCTTCCGGGTCCTTACGTGTACACAGCTCGCCTTCGGGCTTATGGTACATCAACACACGGCAGATCCGCTCTTCCTGTTGCTCTACTTTAACAATATGTCCATCGACCCGGATCACGGCGTTTTCTTCTACGCGGTCACCCAGTTTAGCCACCTTGCCATCAACACTGACGCGGTTGCTTTCGATGTATTTTTCCATTTCACGACGCGAGCCAACGCCTGCGCGTGCCAAAACTTTTTGTAACTTCTCACTCATTCTGATGGTTCTCTCACAGAAGGATCATCTAACATCTGATCTAGCTTTTCGCCCTGTTGTGGCGGCAGCTCCGGGAGCATATCCAGCCCGTTAAGCGAAAAGTAGTCTAAAAATTGTCTGGTCGTTGCATACAATGCCGGTTTGCCCGGCACCTCTTTATAGCCCACCACTTTTATCCACTGACGCTCCAGCAAGCTCCTAATGATGTTAGAGCTGACAGTCACGCCACGCACTTGCTCAATTTCGCCCCGGGTAATGGGCTGTCGGTAAGCTATCAGAGCCAACGTTTCAAGTGTTGCACGGGAATACTTGGGTGCTTTTTCCTGCCACAAATTACTGAGCCAGGGACTTAAACTGGCACAAGCCTGAAAACGATAACCGGTGCCAACTTCAACCAGTTTGACGCCTCTGGTCTGATAGTGTTCACTCAGGGTATCCAGTGCGTCACGGAGCCGTTTATCAGATACATTGATATCCAGTAAAACGGTCTCTTTCAGTTGTTTACGCGATAAAGGCTTATCGGCAACGAATATGGCAGCTTCCACCAGTTCAACCAATTGTTCATCACTGATACGACGTTTCATGCAAGTAGGATAAGGCTAGTCTAAAGCGGCGTATTATGACAGAGCCCGCGTCACTCTTGTAGCTTTAATGACAAATAAATTGCACTGGCAGGAGTAGTCGCAGGCGCCACCTGTAAGCAATTAATTAACTGCTCCTTTAAAAGCTCCAGCATGGCGATAAACGTCACCACTACGCCGCTACGCCCTTCAGACAGAGTGAACAGCCGAGTGAATTCTACTGGTTCCGGATGTTCCGACAAAAACTGAAGAATTGCTGCCATACGCTCTCGGGTAGATAACACTTCGGCACTGATCTGGTGATGCTCAAAGGTTTTTGCCCGAGCCATGACATCACTGAGTGCCAGCAACAACTCTGCCATTTCTATATCCGGCAGGCGCGTCTGAGGCTCCTCGGACTCCTCCATCAAAGCACGAGCGACAAAAATCTCCCGATCAACACGGGGTAACTGATCTAAGTTCTCGGCGGCTGTTTTGAACTGCTCATATTCCTGAAGTCTTCTGACCAATTCCGCGCGAGGGTCTTCCTCGTCTTCCAGTTCTTCATGTACAGGTAGCAGCAAACGAGACTTTATCTGTGCCAATAAAGCCGCCATAACCAAATATTCTCCGGCCAATTCAAGCTGCATATCCTGCATCATCTCCACATACTGAACATATTGTTGCGTAATGCTCAGTATAGGTAGTTCAAGAATATCTAATTTATGGCGCTTGATCAGATACAACAATAGATCAAGGGGACCTTCAAATGTTTCCAGTATCACTTCCAGTGCGTCAGGAGGAATATAAAGATCCTCCGGCTTTTCCAGTACGGCTTCTCCATGTAAAAACGCCAGTGGCAGTTTCTGTTGGACTGGCTGGTCACTCATGATTATTCGAACGGGGCCGTATCGCCACAACCTCGGCGAAGGATCACCACCTCGTCGTCTGACATATCAATCACCGTGGTCGCCTGCTCGACCAGATAACCACCATGAATGATCAAATCAACGTGTTTTTCCAGACGCAACCGGATGTCTTCAGGATCCGACTCTGTAAATTGCTCATCAGGCAAGATCAGTGAACAAGACATCAAAGGCTCCCCCAACTCGGCCAGCAGAGCGGACGTGATAGGATGCTCAGTCACCCGGATCCCGATGGTTTTTTTCTTCTCATTGAGCAAACGCCGCGGTACTTCTTTGGTTCCTTTGAGAATAAAAGTGTACGGGCCAGGTGTATTGTTTTTGATCATCCGAAACATTTGGTTGTCGACACGAGCATACGTCGACAACTCAGATAAATCCCGGCACATCAGGGTAAAGTTATGGTGCTTTTCGATGCCACGGATGCGCTCGATACGCTCCTTGGCCTGCTTATTACCCAGGCTGCAGCCGATGGCATAGCCAGAATCAGTTGGATAAACTAACACCCCGCCCTGCTGAATGATATCAACGGCCTGACGGATAAGACGACCCTGTGGATTATCGGGATGAATATGAAAAAATTGGCTCACGCTGTCACTCCTCTGTCGCGCCCCAGAACTGCCAAACCCCTTGGCAATCTTTTGGTAAGTATAGGTTTTTTCCAAGATCCAACCAGTTTGTTGGATAATGAAAGTCAGATCCCTGGCTGGCCAGTAAGTTGTATTCACGACTCAACTGACCCAAAAACTGCCGCTCGGAAGGTGCTTGTTGAGGCTGTGCCACCTCCATCGCTTTTCCGCCGGCTGCACTGAATTCGTCCAGTAACTTTCTGAGCCACTTATTCGACATTTGATAGCGTCCGGGATGCGCCAGTACGCTTACACCGCCGGCACTGTGTATCGCCTCAATGGCTTGTGCCATGCTGCACCAGCTGCTGGGGACATAACCAATTTTGTTACGACCCAGATACTTCTTAAATACGCCCTGAATGTTTTTGGCGACGCCTCTGTCGACCAGCGCTTTGGCAAAATGAGCACGGGTAATTTCGGCGTTTTCGGCAAGCAATTGTGCTTCTTCGTATATGCCTTCATAGCCACGCTTAGCAAGCCGCGCACCGATCTCTTTGGCACGCTCTCGGCGCTTTTGCTGCTGACTGGCAAGTAGGGTGTTTAACGCATCAGCGTTTTCATCGATATTCAGACCAACGATGTGGATTTCGAAACTCTCCCATTTGGTTGAGATTTCTACGCCCGAGACCAAAGACAGGGGCAGCTGTTTATCTGCTATGTAAGTGCGCGCAGGGGCAAGACCAGCCACCGTGTCGTGATCCGTAATGGCCAGTACGTCCACTCCTCTTTCGGTTGCCCGTTCAAGTAAAGCGCTCACTGCCAAACGACCATCCGAAAAAGTACTGTGACTGTGTAAGTCGTATTTTATCAAACTCTCATAACCTCATAAAAATTTGCAGGTTTTAGTATATCATGTTCTTTAATGTCAGGTGTGTTTATCTCATGACACCAAACAACGAGATAGCAGCTTATTAGTCAGTCAAAATAACCATTTTTAGGTACACAGTGGATTTTTTCGACTTTGCCCTTGACACTTTAACCCTTAGTACGGTTTACTGTTGGCACTGAAATGACATAACGATGACTTAACAAATGAAAACACAAACAACTTTAAACATTTGGTGGTGGCACTCGTAATTTAGCGGGTGAATCGTTGTGCATGCAAGATTTTATAAACCCGCGCTAACCCCGCGGGTTTTTTTATAGATTTTTTTCGATTAATGATGAGTTTTAAAATGAGCAACAATACAGTAAACCTCACAGTATCTATGTCTTGGTGGTGGTGCCTGAATTAGCGGGACGGCATTGTTGTATCTAATAAACAGACCCCCGCAAGCAACCCGCTTACGGGGGTTTTTTTTAGCTTATTTTATAAAAATTACGAGGAATGAGGTGTGATTTTTAGTCATATAACGACACAACCCGGGGAAGTAACCAGCATTCGGTTACGGCGCGACTATATCGCCAGTCCCCTGTCTCTGTACGCAGCGCTGGACAAACCCAATTCGCTGTTATTGGAGTCTGCCGAAATAGACTCCAAGGATAATGTGAAAAGCATTATTCTGGTCGACACGGCACTGCGCTTTGAGTGCCAGGGTAAAAGCGTGATAGTCCGTGCTCTGTCAAATAACGGTGAACAACTGCTGCCCTATCTGGCACAGGAAGTCGAAAACTGTGATGTAGAACTAGGTAACTCAGTGCTGACCATTACTTACCGGGATACACCGGCAGATCTGGATGAATACGCGAAACTCAAGGCTGATAACGCATTCAGTGCGCTCAGAACCTGTATAAACCAAATAAAGTGCAACTCAGAAACACCGTTTTCGCTGTTTCTGGGTGGCGTGTTTGCCTATGATATGGTGGCCAACTTTGAGCAACTGCCCGACGTCGCCGATGGCGCCAACAGCTGTCCAGACTACGTATTCTACCTTGCTGAAACCTTGTTGATCATCGATCATCAGGCGCAAACTACAGAGCTAATCGGTAATGTGTTTAATGGACCTGATGTTCACGCCAATTGTTTTGAAGTCGGCCGCCAATTGGAAGTACTTAACCGGCAGTGCGATGATCTGCAAGCCTTTACGCCTGAACCAGTCAAAGGCCGTTGCGACGTGCATGTTGATATCAGCGACGAAGCGTATAAAGAGCAGGTTATCAAACTGAAGCAACATATCGTGGATGGCGACATCTTTCAGGTTGTTCCCTCCAGAACATTTACTTTGCCCTGTGCAAATCCTTTGTCGGCCTATATGGCGCTCAAACAACAAAATCCCAGCCCGTATATGTTCTACATGCGTGATGAGGACTTTGTATTATTCGGTGCCTCCCCCGAGTCTGCACTGAAATACTGCGAAAAAAGCAATCAGGTTGAAGTTTACCCTATCGCTGGCACGCGCCCACGCGGAAAATTTGCCGACGGTAGCATTAACCCGGATCTGGATAGCCGTATCGAACTGGAACTCAGAGACGACCAGAAAGAGCGCGCCGAGCATCTGATGTTAGTAGATCTGGCTCGTAATGATGTGGCGCGGATCAGCATACCGGGCACCCGCCACGCCAAAGAACTACTTAAAGTTGACCGCTATTCTCAGGTGATGCATCTGGTTTCTCGTGTAGTCGGTCAGCTTAAGCCAGATCTGGATGCACTGCACGCCTATCAGGCCAGTATGAACATGGGCACTTTGGTTGGCGCACCAAAAGTCAAAGCAGCTGAGCTGGTCAGACATACAGAACAGCACCGACGTGGCAGCTATGGCGGCGCGGTTGGCTACCTGACAGGCGATGGTGCAATGGATTCATGTATTGTGATCCGCTCAGCCTTTGTGAAAGACGGTCAGGCTCTGGTGCAGGCCGGAGCTGGCGTTGTCTATGACTCAACCCCGCAAGCCGAGGCCGATGAGACCCGCGCCAAAGCCAGCGCCGTGATCAAAGCAATTCAGTCGACTTATTCAGGAGAGCAGGCATGATCCCTAAGATATATTTTCTTGATAACTTTGACTCCTTCTCTTACAACCTGGTTGACGAACTGTCGCTCCTTGGCGCTGAACTGGTGGTGTATCGCAATCACCTGGACGCCGAAACGATTTTTGCAAAGATGGAACAAGAAACCGACCCGGTGATTCTGGTTTTGTCTCCGGGTCCGGGGGCGCCAAAAGATGCAGGCTGTTTACTTGAGCTGATAGCCCTGTGCAAAGGCAAATATCCCATGCTGGGGATCTGCCTGGGCCAGCAGGCACTCACGCAAAGCTATGGCGGCACAATTGGCCATGCCGGAGAAACAGTACACGGTAAGTCATCTCATATTTCTGTGACGCCACACCCTGTTTTTGACGGGCTGGGAAAATCGTTTCCGGTAGCGCGCTATCACTCACTAATGGCGACTCAGGTCCCCGAATGCCTTGAGGTCATCGCCCAGTATGAAGAAATCCCCATGGCGATTTTCCACCCGAATGATAAGGTGATCGGGTATCAGTTTCACCCTGAATCAATTTTAACCCCATGCGGCGCCCAGCTATTAAAGCAAAGCATCGCCTACCTCACTTCCCAGGAGTAGACATGGAAAGTTTAAATTTATTACTAGAACAAAAGTCGCTGGATTTTGCCGCCGCCACCGAGCTCTTTGGCGCCGTTATGCAAGGGCAACTTGATGAAGTACAACTCACTGCTGCTCTGGTCGCGCTGAAAATCAAAGGCGAAACAGCCGAAGAGATCGCTGGGGCGGCAAAAGCGATGCGCGACCATGCCATCGCATTTGATACACAAGGCCTGCTGTGCGCCGATAGCTGTGGCACCGGTGGCGATGGCACCAACACCATTAATGTCAGCACCACGGCGGCTATCGTGGCTGCGACCTGTGGCATACCTATGGTAAAACATGGCAACCGCAGTGTGTCCAGTAAGTCTGGATCTGCGGATCTGTTAAAAACGCTTGGCATTAATCTGGATATGGACCCACAGGCGGGCGCGCGATGTTTACAACAAACCAATTTTACCTTTTTGTTTGCGCCGCATTATCACACCGGCGTTAAACACGCGATGCCAGTACGCACTAAATTAAAAACCCGTACTCTGTTCAATATTCTCGGACCGCTGGCAAACCCTGCCAAACCTCAGGTACAGCTGCTGGGTGTGTATGATCCCAATTTGTGTCGCCCCATGGCCGAAACGCTGAATAAGCTGGGCACACAACGGGCGATGGTGGTGCATGGTTCAGGATGTGACGAAATTGCCTTACACGGCGAAACACAGGTGACTGAACTAAATCAGGGCGTGCTGACAGAATATACTCTCACACCCGAAGACTTTGGACTAAAACAGTACCCGCTCGATGCCATTGCCGGCGACACACCCGAGTTTAATGCCAAAGCGACGCGCGATATCCTGAGTGGAAACGGCGAAGAGGCACACAATGCGGCCATCATTGCCAATGTGGCCGCCCTGATGGTGATGACAAACAAAGCATCGGATCTTAAATCAGCCAGCGCCCAGGTTGCACAAGTACTGGCATCGGGACGTTGCTTAGAAAAACTTGCTGACATCGTGGAGGTCAGTCATGGCTAATGTGTTAGAAAAAATTGTTGCAGACAAAGAAGTCGAAGTCGCGGCAAGAAGGCAAGCTCGCCCTCTGGCTAGCTTTATTGAGCAGATAGCGCCAAGTGATCGTGATTTTTACGGCGCACTGAGCCAGCCCGGTACGCAATTCATCCTGGAGTGCAAAAAGGCCTCGCCGTCGAAAGGTTTGATCCGTCAGCATTTCGATCTGGACGAGATCACCAACGTCTATGGCCGTTACGCTTCTTGTATCAGTGTACTAACCGACGAAAAGTACTTTCAAGGTAGTTTTGACTACCTTAGCTATGTGCGCACTCAGGTTGCTCAGCCACTCATTTGCAAAGACTTTTTTATTGATGAGTATCAGGTTTATCTTGCCCGTTTAAGCGGGGGTGACGCCATCTTACTCATGCTATCCGTGCTTGACGATGCGCGTTACTGTGCACTGGCAGAGTTGGCTCACAGCCTGAACATGGCCGTACTGACTGAAGTGAGCAACGAAGAAGAAGTACACCGGGCATTAGCACTGGACGCAAGATTGATTGGTATCAACAATCGTAACCTCAGAGACTTGAGTACCGACCTGGCCACCAGCGAGCGTTTGCGCAAGTTGATCCCTGACGATAAAACCGTGATCTCTGAGTCTGGTATTTACACGCATACCGATGTAAAGCGACTGGCCCCTATCTGCAACGGCTTCCTGGTCGGCAGCTCGCTGATGGCGGAGCAGGACCTGGAAACAGCCTGCCGTAAGCTGATCCTCGGAGAAAACAAAGTGTGTGGCCTGACCCGCAGCCAAGATGCCATTGCTGCCTACGAGGCTGGCGCCGTATATGGTGGGTTAATTTTTTATCCCAAGTCACCACGCTATGTAGACATCGACTGCGCAAAAGCCGTTGTAGACAGCGCACCGCTAAATTATGTGGGTGTCTTTGTTGATGCACCGCTTGATCAAGTCGTCGAACATGTCCGTATCCTTACACTCAGTGCAGTACAACTACACGGCACTGAGTCACAGACTTATATCGAACAATTGCGTCAACAACTGCCCGTTAACTGCCAGATCTGGAAAGCACAAGGGATCACGGACCGCCTGCCAGAACCATTACAAGGCGTCGACAAACACTTGTACGACACTAAGATAAAAGGTCAGATTGGCGGTACAGGACAAGTATTTGACTGGCAATTACTAAGCAATACATCCGGCGAATTTATGCTGGCGGGCGGCCTGAGCGCAGACAACTTAACACACGCAACCTTCCTGGGCGCAGCCGGATTCGACTTGAATTCTGGTGTGGAAAGCAGCCCTGGCAAAAAGTGCGCAGATAAACTGAACAAAGCTTTTAACACAATTCGTAAATACTGAGGTGGAAATGATTAATACAGGCTATTACGGCGACTTTGGCGGCATGTTTGTCCCAGAATTGCTGGTTCCGGCGCTCAAACAACTTGAGCAGGAATTTAACAAAGCACAAAACGATCCGGCTTTTCAGCAAGAGTTTTATCAGCTGCTGAATGAGTTTGCAGGTCGTCCGACTCCACTCACGCTGACCAGAAACCTGGTTAAAAACCCGAAAGTGAAACTTTACCTCAAGCGTGAAGATCTATTGCATGGTGGTGCCCACAAAACTAACCAAGTACTAGGTCAGGCGCTGCTCACAAAACGTATGGGTAAGTCGGAAGTTATCGCAGAAACCGGGGCAGGACAACATGGTGTTGCGACAGCACTGGCCTGTGCACTGCTGGGTCTGAAATGTCGCGTTTACATGGGCGCAAAAGACGTTGAGCGTCAACAACCGAATGTATTCCGCATGCGCCTGATGGGTGCCGAGGTCATTCCGGTTACTGCGGGGTCCGGTACACTTAAAGATGCCGTAAACGAAGCGATGCGTGACTGGTCTGCCAACTATAAAACGGCTCACTACCTGCTCGGTACGGCAGCAGGTCCGCACCCTTTCCCAACGCTGGTGCGTGAGTTCCAGAAAATGATTGGTGAAGAAGCCAAGCAACAGGTCCTTGAGGCAGAGGGTAAACTGCCGGATGTAGTAATGGCCTGTGTGGGCGGGGGCTCAAATGCCATTGGTATGTTCGCCGACTTTATTGACGAGGCAAATGTTAAATTGATTGGTATCGAACCTGCAGGTAAGGGTCTGGATACCGAAGAGCATGGTGCCGCATTGTGTAAAGGCACCAAAGGCATTTTGCATGGCGCTTACACTTACATAATGCAAAATCCGGATGGTCAGATTGAAGAATCTTACTCTGTGTCTGCAGGTCTGGACTATCCTGCGGTCGGCCCTCAACATGCCTACCTGCATGAAACCGGCCGCGCACAGTATGTTGCCGTTACCGATGATGAAGCGCTGGCGGCGTTCCAGTCATTGGCTAAACATGAAGGGATCATTCCAGCGCTGGAGTCGAGCCATGCTCTGGCTTATGCCCTGAAATATGCAGAAGCACAGGAGCAGGATACAGTGATTGTTGTAAATCTAAGCGGCCGCGGCGACAAAGACCTGGCCCATGTCCATCAGGTATTAGAAGCGCGAGGTGAGCTATGAGCCGTTACAATGACATGTTTGTACAGCTAAAGGACAAGCAACAAGGAGCCTTTGTGCCGTTTGTGACCATCGGCGACCCCGACAAAGAAACTAGTCTGGCGATCATTAAAAGCCTGATTGAAGGCGGCGCTGACGCTTTGGAATTAGGGATCCCATTTTCAGATCCCATTGCTGATGGTCCAGTGATCCAGGCTGCAAACATCCGTGCGCTGGAGCAAAACATCAACACAGAGGATTGTTTTGAGGTGATCAGTGCCATCAGAGCGCAATATCCCCATATTCCAATTGGGTTGTTATTGTACTCTAACTTGATTTTCGCACGAGGTCTGGAGAGTTTTTACCAGCAAGCCAAAGCCGCGGGGGTTGATTCCGTGTTGGTTGCCGATGTGCCACTGCATGAATCCAAACTGTTCCGCAGAGCGGCAGTAGCAGCCGGTATTGAACCAATTTTCATTGCAACGCCTAATGCCAGTGACGATACACTGCGTGAGTGCGCCAGTTATGGCAGAGGCTATACCTACCTGCTCTCTCGTGCCGGAGTCACAGGCACAGAAAGTCAGGTACAGATGCCCACGGATGAGATCATTACCAAGCTTACCGAATACCATGCCGCTCCGGCCTTGCTTGGTTTTGGGATCTCTACCCCGGAGCAGGTCAAAGCCGCATTGGACTCTGGTGCCGCAGGTGCTATCTCTGGTTCTGCGGTGGTCAAAATCATTGAGCAGCACCTGGATGACAAACCTGTTATGTATCAGGCGCTATGTGCGTTTGTGCGCGACATGAAAGCCGCGACCCAGCGTTAACACGTTATTTGTCAGCCAGCGCATCCTTGAATGCTTTGGCTGGCTTAAACAGCACTTTGTTTTGCCCTTCAATCATGATCTCTTCGCCGGTTCTCGGGTTTCTGCCCGGTTTAGCCGGATGATAACTTAAAGTAAAAGTGCCCATTCCATTGAGCTGGACCTGATCCCCTTCGGACAGACGTTTGGTGATAAGTTTCAACAGACTCCCCAGTGCCGCCTGAGTGTCTTTTTTGGTCAATTCGCTATGTGCCGCCATGGCAGCAACCAGTTCACTTTTATTCATCATGCAATCCGTCTTTATACAACAAAGCGAGGCAGGCTAAGGACTTCTGTCACAAATGTCAATCTTGAGCGGATTAAACGAAGTTTTCCTTGCCCTGCCATACCCGAGTTGAGCTGCCTTGACTATAGTTAGGCTAACGCTTTCAGACTTACCCAGAGGTCACATTGAACGCTAACCAATATCGCTGGTGCGAACTATTCTTGGTGTTTTTTCTGTTACCCGTTATTGCCTATGCATTTCGCCATCAACTCGCCAATTGGTTATTTCCGGCACTTATTATACTCACAGCTGTGTGTACATATTTGTTGTTGACCGATCCTCATTTCAAACGTTTTCGCCTCACCAGCCTCGGAACCTTCTCGACGGTTAAACGGCGATTGTTTTCAACATTTTTTATCGGGGCATTGTTTTCGGCTATGTTCTATGGTCTGGTCAACCAGGAGAGCTGGTTTGATATGCCACTCAATTCCACCGATGACTGGTTGATACTTTTGATAGCTTATCCAATTTTATCGGTTTTACCTCAGGAGCTTGTGTTTAGGAGCTACTTTTTCCACCGTTACAAACGCATTTTACCTCAGAAACCCACTCGGGTTGTACTCAGTGCTACTGTCTTCGCCCTGGCCCATTGTGTCTATGATAATTGGGTGGCAATAGCGCTGTCTTTTGCAGGTGGGTTATTGTTTGCTTATACCTATGCGCATAGTCGCTCTCTGGCAGTATGTGTGCTTGAGCACAGCCTCTGGGGCTTGTGGGTGTTTACACTGGGATTAGGTCATTACTTAGATTCTGGCGTTACTTTTTAGGACTCCCGGGCGCCGCGGTCATGCTGACGCCCGAGAGTAATTGTCGTGTCGGTAATTAGAAACCAAACAGACTGAAAGAGAAGAACTTAGTGGTCACTGTGTTGACAAAAATCAGCAACAGGATAACCGGAATAAAGGTTGACAGAGAAAAGTTCACGTACTTTTCCATTAAACTCCCTTTATAGTTTGGTGAGCCCTGTGCTAATTCTTCAGACAGATTGTGCTTTTTCCATCGATACATAACGAATAAACACACCAGTAAACCGTTGAATGGCAAAATGGTTTCGTAAAATACGTCAGAGATCAGTGCAAACATACTCTGGCTGGCCCCACCATAATTCACAAAATCAGTCAGCCACCCCACCATACCAAAAGACATAGTACACAACACTGTCAGACCACCGGTAGTCAATGCCAGCAGACCCAGTGCTTTCTTACGACTGATGTCTTTCTCTTCCATCAGCGCTGCAGTCGGTACTTCAATGATAGAAACCAGTGAGGTGATGGCAGCAAAGAAGACTAACAAAAAGAACACCGAAGCCACTGCTGAGGCTCCGAAATAGCCGATGTCAGATTGCAGTGCCAGAAGTAACTTGGGTAGATAAACGAAAATCATTGACACGGATGAGTCACTCAACTGGGCGGGATCCGTATCCGGGTTAAAACTAAAGATGGCTGGTAACACCATCAGACCCGCAATAAATGCAACCAGAGAGTCGGTGATCGCAACCATTTTGGAGCTACCGACAATGTCATCTTTCTTGGAGATATACGACGCGTATGTGATGAGGATACCCATCCCCAGCGACAGTGAAAAGAATGACTGAGATAAGGCGCCATTGAGCACACTGGCATTCATTTTGGAAAAGTCAGGCACCAGGTAGTAACGCACCCCTTCCATGGCATTGTCCAGTGTTAGTACATACATCACCAGACCCAGCAGCAATACAAAAAGGGCAGGCATCATAAACTTAGCTGCTTTTTCAATCCCTTCTTTTACACCACCAATCAGTATCAGATTAACAATAATGCCAACAAATACCATGTAGATGAACATAGAGTACTGGTTCACAAACGCATCAAAATGGCCCGGATTTGCCAATAGGTCAAGATTACCCATGACCGTCTGAACCAGGTAACCGAAAATCCATACCGTGATCACCATGTAGAACACTGCGATCATAAACGGTGTTAATACTGCAATCGCCCCCGCGAGTGACCACTTTTTATCACCTTGTGTCAGTGATTTGTATGAGCCATAAGGGTCTTTTTGTGCCTTTCGACCCATCGCCATCTCAGCCATCATCACTGGCAAACAAATAAAGATAACAAACAGGGCATAAGTTAGCAGAAAAGCACCGCCCCCATTTTTTGTTGCAGATACGGGAAACCCAACCAGGTTACCAATCCCTACTGCGGAACCTGCTGCGGCGAGAATAAATCCTAGCCGCGAGCTGAAGTGCTCACGATTTGCGCTCACAAGAAAAACCTTATTATTATTTTATAAGAATAGTCGAAGGACTCTACCAGCCATCCGCACGAAATTTCAAGTATAAACGTCTAATCCGTCGCGCTGAAGCGTAAACCTGGCGGCTTTACACCTGACAGATAGCTTATTGCCCAGCGCGACACCCGCGCCCGGAGCATTTACACAAAGGGGAGATTCGGTCTATGATAGGCCCAAATTACACAATAATTCTTTGCATCTTATGCTTTACATGATCTATTCAACTGATGTTGAAAACTCTTTACAGAAGCGTCTGGCTGCACGCCCAGCACATTTGGCAAGACTGGACGAGCTTGCACAGCAACAACGTCTATTTGCCGCAGGCCCTTTGCCCGCCATCGACAGCCCGGATCCAGGTGAAGCAGGTTTTACCGGATCGCTGGTCATCGCCGAGTTTGACTCCCTGACACAAGCCCAAGCCTGGGCAGCAGAAGATCCTTACATCGCGGCTGGCGTCTATGCGAACAGCGTAGTTAAGCCATACAAGAAAGTACTGCCTTAGCAAGTTCAGCATGGGTTAAGTCGATCACTTTTAGCCTGTGCCACAAGATGTTAAGCAACCCTAACCGTGGAGCTTATTAAATGCAGTTGCCAAGATGTTTTGCTACAGCGTTGATCTGTTGTTTACTGGGGATACACTCTGCGCAGGCCACCGAGAAGCAAGACACTATAAGCAAAAAACAAGCAGTTAAACTTGCAACCGACCAGTATGCGGGTAAAACCCTCAAAATCTCCAAGCAAGGAGATTACTACATTGTGCGAATTTTACGCGACGATGGTCGGATCATAGATTTAAAAGTTCACCAGGTTACGGGCGAAGTGAAGAAGGACTAAACAATGCGAATTCTTGTAATAGAAGATGATATACAACTGGCTGAGAACCTGCGTACCGCGCTGGAGAAAGAAAAATACAGTGTGGATCTATGCCACGACGGAGAAAATGGTCTTTTTCACTTAACTGAGTATCCACTGGATTTAGCCGTGGTCGATTTGGGTTTACCTAAGCTTGATGGCATTGAACTCATTCGACAGGCGCGGGCAAAAGACATTAAGTTACCCATCTTAATTTTAACCGCTCGGGATCGCTGGCAGGAGAAGGTCGAAGGGCTGGATGCCGGCGCCGATGACTATCTTACTAAGCCGTTCCACACAGAGGAGTTGATAGCTCGCTGTAACGCCTTGATCCGCAGAAGTGCCGGACAAGCTAACCCGGAGATTTGTATTGGCCCCGTCAAAATCCACACTCGCTCTCAGCAAGTTTGGGTAGAAGACCGCGAGCTGACACTGACAGCGTATGAGTACAAGGTACTTGAATACCTGATGGTCAACCCTCACAAGGTTATTTCTAAATCGGAACTGACTGAGCATATTTACGACCAGGATTTTGATTTGGACTCGAATGTCATTGAAGTCTTCGTGCTCAGGCTCAGAAAGAAACTGGACCCAGACGGCACACTGAACCCTGTCGAAACCCTCAGAGGGCGAGGTTATAGGTTTAAAAACCAGTGGTAAATCGCGCTCAAATCTCTCTAAAAATAAGACAAGGATTTATCCTTGTCTTTGTTTTAATCGTTGCCCTCCCCGCATTGTTTTTCTCGATAGGTCGTGCCTACTACGCTACTTTAGTAGACGCCACAGAAAAAACGTTGGAAGCCCATCTCTACTCTCTGATCTCCGAAGTTGATTTTGTAACAATGGAAATGCCAAATAGCATCTTGGCACCTGAGCTGAACCGATTGAACTCAGACACTTATGCACTCATTTATCAGCAAAACGCGCTGGTTTGGCACTCCGAATCTGCAATGAATTTAACCGTAACGCCGGACATTTCGCAAAGTAAAGCTGGGGCTGCTGAATTCGAACGGGTTGAATACAACCAGGAACTTTATTGGCAGCTGAGTATGACCGTCATTCTCGGCAATGCCAGCCACTCACAGCAAGCTAAGTTTATACTATTAAAGAAAAACTCGGCTTTGGTCGCACAAATGGCACAGTTTCGTAACACTCTGGTTAACTGGATGCTGGTAATGGGCGTCATGATAGCCGCACTCATGGCATTTGGTTTTATCTGGAGTGCTCGGCCACTGCAAAGACTGGACAGGGAGATCAAAGCGGTTGAAGCCGGTGAAATAGATAAGATCAGTGGCCTCTATCCGGTTGAGTTGAATACCATTAAGGCGGATCTCAATTTACTGCTGGACTCACAAAGACGCCAGAAAGAACGATACCGTGCCTCACTGAGCGATCTAGCGCATGCGCTCAAGACCCCACTGGCCGTGCTGAAATCTAGCCCGCTGGCGGAAAATGACGAAGCCCAGGAACAGCTTGACCGCATCAATGCCATGATTGAACACCAGTTAAAACGGGCTGCATCAGGCGCCTCAGATACCTGGAAAAAACAAACTCAGGTGCAGCCTGTGGTGAGTTCCATTCTAAACGCCATGACCAAGGTCTACCATGATAAGCAAATCAACTTTAGTTCTGAGTGCCCCTCAGAGGCGGCTTTTTTAGGTGATAAGACCGATCTAATGGAAATTTTAGGCAATTTGATCGACAATGCGTGTAAAGCCTGTAATTCACAGGTCGATATAGAAGTTAAATATAATCAAAGCAAAGGCGTTCGCTTCATCATTAGCGATGATGGCCCCGGAATACCTGAACAAAACAGAAAGACCCTGCTCCAACGTGGGACACGACTCGACACTTACGAAAGTGGCCATGGTGTGGGGATGGCCATTGTATCTGACCTCGTCTCTTCCTACCATGGAAGCATAGACATTGATTACAGCCAGCTGGGCGGTGCTCAGTTTACAATAGAATTTAGTTATGAACAGAACCAATAAAACACTGTGCTTTTTTACCCTGTTAACGCTCAGCGTGTCTGCTCAGGCAGCCAGACTAACCCTGCAACAGTGCGACCACCTCAATTCAGATCACCCTGAAAAAGCCAAGCGGTACCTGATGTGCCTGGATGGAAATATTGAGTTGCTTGAGCGTGAAAGGAAGACCTGGATAACCAAGTTGGTCATGGACACAGAAAATCTGCAAAAAGAAACTGGTAACTCTCAGCTGCTGCCAATCATTCAGCGTAGCTTTATAAATCAGGAGCGGTATATGGAAGATGCCTGCCGATGGCGCTATCTAAAACAGATGCCTAATGCGACTATGGCAGCTAAAGTCTATAAACGCTGTAAAATTGAGTTTATTAAACAGCATACACATGAGCTACAGGCAGATTTTCTGCTCCAGTAACCCATAATACCCGCGTGAAAACCTATATCTACCTGCTGCGGCTGATGGCAACCGGCTTACGCTTACTTTAAGGTTGCTTTTAAGTGGATTAAGGCGCCAGATAGCCTTAGCTATCTGGCATCATGTTGCTCTTCACCACCTAACATAGTCGCTAGCCAGCGACCATCCTCACTGTTCTCCAGGGCAATTTTAACGACCATAGTCAGTGGCACAGACAGTAACATGCCTACCGTACCAAGCAGCCATCCCCAGAAAATTAAAGACAGGAACACCACCAAAGTGCTGAGCCCAAGCCCTCTGCCCATAAAACGAGGCTCGATGATATTGCCCATAATGGTGTTAATACTGATATAGCCGGCAGCAACGATAGCGCTGATCATAGGGCTGTGGGTAACAAGTGCTAATAATACTGGAGGGACAGCGGCGATAATTGAGCCGATATTGGGGATGTAATTAAGCAAAAATGCAAAAACCCCCCACAAGATAAAGTAATCAATATCAAGCACCCACAAAAAACCCGCAGCAAGCACGCCCGTAGCCAGTGATACTAAGGTCTTAATTGCCAGATAGCTGTTAATAGAATCCAGAAAACGGTCAATCTGTTTCATTTTCATGTCCGGATCATCTAGCGCCAGGTGAACTTTAGTGCTGATCATCGGTGCTTCAAAGAGCATAAATACTACCGTCAGGAGGATCAGGAAAATATTTGCCATGACGCCACCAAAGCCAGTTAGCATATTGGTCGCTACATCAATCATTTTGCCCGGGTCGAACAGCGCAATCAGCTGTTGCTTATCCACTAAGATATTGTATTGAGCCGCCATATCGACAAACCAGATAAATTTGCTTCTCAGCGCTTCACGATATTGCGGTAGCTGGCTCGAAAAGTCATTGAGCGACTGGCCAACCAGGCCTGTCAGACTCATGCCCATCAGCATGACCAGCATAATAATCAGCACGATTGCCAGCCCCTTAGGGATCCGGTAATTTGCGAAAAACTTCAAAAGTGGATTGCAAATAATGGCAATAAAGGCTGCCAAAACAAAAGGGACAACAATTTCGTTGGCCAGTTTTATTCCGGCTAAAACAATGAACAATGACGCGATAACGACTAAGCTTTTAGTGATCCCAGACAATGAAGACACGACTTTTCCTTACATTAACTGTGCTAAACCGGCAATTAATACCGGTATATGACCCGGATATAAAGTATGTGCTCGATAATATCCAGGCACTCGGGAGCTTCATTGTAACGGAATTTAGCATCAAAGTACGCACAACGATTAAATTGATCGACAATACACTGCACTAAGTATAAGAGACTAAATTATTAAAAATGGGTTATACATGAATGTATTAATTACCGGTGCCACCGGGCTGATAGGATCTGAACTTTGCAAGTTCCTGGTCAACAAACATAAAATAATCGTCTTAACACGCAATGTGTCTGGGGCCAGGCGCAAGCTCGACAGCAAGATTGAACCCATTGATAACCTCGATCAGGTTAATTTCAATGAGCTGGATGTGGTGATAAACCTGGCAGGAGAGCCAATAGCAGACAAGCGCTGGACGGACAAACAAAAAGCTCGAATAGTAGACAGCCGAGTATTATTAACGCGAGAACTAAGCGCGCGTATCCGAGATTGCCAGACCCCGCCACATACCTTTATATCAGGCAGTGCCATAGGTTATTACGGCAGGCAAAGCGCAACCGTCAAAGTGGGCGAAGATTTCGACGAGCCTTATCAGGAGTTTAGTCATCAGCTGTGTAAGGAGTGGGAAGCACAGGCTCAGCATGCCGAGAGTGAAAATACGCGTGTCTGTATTGTCAGAACAGGCATTGTGTTGTCCAAACATGGTGGTGCCCTGAAGAAAATGTTGCCCGCCTTTAAATTTGGTATGGGCGGTCCGATGGCCAGTGGCGAACAGATGATGTCCTGGATCCATATCGACGACATGGTGCAGTTACTCTTATTCTTGCTCAAACACCAGGAACTGTCCGGTGTATTTAACGCCACAGCCCCAGCTCCCGTATCAAACAAAGAATTTGCTGAGCGCCTGGCGCTGACACTCAGGCGACCAGCCATGTTTACAATGCCTGAATTCGTGCTTAAAGCCATGTTTGGGGAAATGTCTGAACTGCTTATTTATGGCCAACGCGTGCTGCCACGGCGAGCGCTCAAAGCCAACTACCGCTTTCGCTATCCAAACCTTGAAGAAGCATTACAGCAACTTTTACACTAATATGCATGTCACTCTCCTCCTATTCGATTCGAGGAGCAAATTGGTATAACCGTGTTTACTACAAACAATAAAAAAGCGCCCCATGGCGCTTTTTACGTATTAGTCTTGTTATGCTGTCAGGACATTAATAAGTCTTTCCTGTTCAACATTATGAGTATCATTCACGACCTGTGACAGGTAGCAATTCAGGTAATATTCCAGTGACTGGGCACCGCCCTGTAACTTAGCTTCCAGTAATGCCACCTGCTCTGCCATCCTCGCTTGTTGTAAGCTCGCAGGAGAGTCGTTATTCGTCATCACTTCAAGTCGCAGTAATAACTGTTCAGCAGATAGTCCAGAATCATTTCCGGTCAACCAACTGCTAGGCGGGGTCTCGCCTGCACGAACAGCCTCAACCAACTCGTTGAATTTTTCACGGCTCTGCGCTGAGAAAAGCTCATTCAATTTTGCCTCAGTCTGCTCTAGCAACTGCTGCTTGGTTTTTCTCAGCGATGCAAGCACCTCAGTGCTGAGCACAGCTTCTTTGACCGACAGTAGCTCTGACTGGGTTTTCGCATCAATCATTTGGCTATCCAATTCAGCCAACAACTGACGTTGCTGTGCTTCCTGCGCCTGAGCCTGTTCGCGTTCGGCGTTTTTCTGCTCCTGACGTTTGCTAAATACCGCATCGTTGTACTTTCTGAATTCCTGCCACAATGTGTGTTCCTGCTTAGTGCCAGCAAAGCCAATTTCTTGCCAGCGCTTTTGCAGGGTTTTCAACGTATCGCAGGCCTGTCCAACATCTTCAAGCTCCAGCTGTTCTTGTGCCTCTGCCACCAACTTTTGCTTCAGTTGTGCATTTGCCTGATGACGGGCTTTTAATCGCTCGTTGACCTGAGTATAAGCATCACGATAACGCTTATTCAGTGCTTGATAGGTTGCCGCATCCAGACTACCTGCACCGCGCCATTGCTTGTTGACCCGATTGAACACACTTTCAACCTGACGCCAGTCTGCTTCCGGCTGTTGTGTCAAAGGAATGAGCGCAGCCATTTGTCCGACAAGCTCTTCACGCTGTTCAATCACCTTTTTGCGTAGTTCATCTTGCTCAGCAAAATAAGCACGACACGGAGCGAATAACAACTCAATTTTCTCATCAAACTGAGCTGCCTGCGCTTTCTCCTCGTCGCTTTCAACGCGCCCCAGTTCGTTCCAGCGCACTCGTAGTAATTTAACTTGTGCTGCGCGGGCTTTAGGATCGACTTCCTGCTCGGTCAGCAGCTCGTCAAGCTGTTGCAACAGCTCGGTGCGCTTTGGCTGTGACGCATACTTTTGCCAGTCTTTCAGTTCCTGTAGCGCCTCACTCAATGTTGTGAACTGTTTTGCCAGTTGCTGTTTAAACCCTTCACTCAGCTGCTCATAGCTTTCCATAAAGCCATTAAACACACCAAACGCAACATTAAAGCGGCCCTGGTCAAGCAATCTTTGCACATCACGCGCTTTTTTGCGTGCTTCTTTGAGGTGCTTTTCCTGCATATCAACCAGAGGTTTCATAGTCTGGTTAAACCGAGTGCTGGTTTCCTTAAGTTGTTCTGAAGCTTGCTTTTTCAAAGCCGCAGGTAACTGACGAAGCTGTGATTGAGCATGCTGATAAGCCTGCTTTTGAGCTGCCAACACACTATCAAACTGCGCCATTTCTTCGCTTGGTGCAACCTCGTTAAGTGCACCCAGGGCCTTATCGAACTGCTCCTTTGCGCTTACCAGTTCAGGTAAGCTCTCCAGCTGCTTGGCACTCCCCCGAACCTTATCAAGCAGTGCCTTCAGTGCAGGCTCCGCATGGTAGTCGGACGCTTCGATATCACTTTTAAGCTGGTTCAGCTGTGTTTGCAATGTACTCTGAGCGGTTAAGTCAAGGGCTGCAACTGCATCAGAAAGGGCATGTTCAAGCGCTTCATATCCAGCTTCAAATGCATTTATTGCTGTCGCTTTCGCCTGGGCCTGTTCAGCTTGCAGCTGAGCCTGCTCAAACGCATACTGTAAGGTCTCACGATGTTTGTTTAGCTTTACTGAGATAGATTCAAACTTTGCCTGATTGGCCTGCTGCACTTCTTCGCTAAGCCACTGGATTTCAAGCGCCTGCCATTGTGCTGTCAATGCATCGGCCTGATTGGCAACCACCTGATAATCCTGTTTGTCACGTAGTGCGTTGAGTTTGGCCAAAACCAGCTTAGCCTCCTGAGTCACTTGTTCTGGCATAATCTGGCTCAGTCGTTGCTGTTCCAGAGTTTGTTCAAGTGAGGTCAGCGCCTCGCCAGATGCAGCTTTAAGTACAGCCTTTTCCAGCTGGTACTGAGCGATCAGCGGGAGTAACTGAACTTGTAATGGTTCACCACCCTCTTTAAATGCTTTTTCAATCAACTTTGCATTGGCAAGACGCTTGAGGAGTTTTGCTTTTTGCTCATTGGCAACATCACTAAAGACGACTTTTTCCAGTGTTTTTGCCGGAGCATAACGGTCAATATACTCGTTGCGGATCTCCTGACTCAGGGATTTTGAACCAGACAACACAGCTTGAGAAATGTGCTGCTCTGCCAGCTCTTTTAATTCCTGGTCCTGCTTATACACCTTCCACCACAAACTCAGGTCATTCATTTTATCCAGGACCTTTTTCCTGAGCTGACTTGAATCGTCTTCCAACGCGAGTGTTTGTAACACCTCGGCGTCTTTACTTGTGTCCAGTTTGTCCACAGCGGCTAATCGCACCTGTGTTTTCGGGTGCTTCCATTTAGGGGTAAAAAGGTTTTTAAAGATCATTTTCGCTAAACCTGGCTATTTCATTTTCTGCTTTAAATTCTTGTTGCAACTCACGCTTGGATTTCTGAACCATCTCACCTTGCTCATTGATGGTGAACTGCTCTGTGCTTTTGGCTACCTTTGCCTGATATAACATGACCAGCTGAACGGTTTGTTCTTTTTGCGCATCACTGAGCTCGGTACCATCCGGCCAGCGTCCGGTAGCGGCGCCATACTGCAAGCGCTCATAAAGTTCCGGCGTTATATTTTTAACTAAACTGTCTATATTCATGTTCACTTTTTCTTTTTCAGTACAACTAAAATCACTCGGTTTACCAGATACCAAACCAGGCCAACACCAATTGCGCCCTTGGCTGCCAACATTTCCCATGTCCCTTCTACAGGCTGCTGCCAGTATAGATATAAGAACCCACCGAGAAACAAGATCAGCGCAAGAAATGAATAATTCATAATGGTTTGCTGTTTCTTAATTCGTCTGCGAACCGTTTCTCTGTGCAGAGATTCCTCATCCATATTCGCAAGATCAAAATGACAATGTGGGCAGGTTTTGTGCATAGAAGAAATGGGCTTGTTACAACTGGGGCATTGGGCAATTGCCATACTCGAGTGACTCCTAACGAAAAACTAGCATCTACACGCCGGCCACCTTTAGAGTGCTGATACCCGTGTACTTAGAATTGCGCGGACTAAGCCAAAAGTAGCTGTCAAATCAAGCAATAATAAGCCTCTGTGGTACGACTGCTTCATAAAGAGTAAGACCAAAAAATAAGGCGCCATGTGGCGCCCTATTCTACTTGGTTTATTAAGGTTTGTCTTTTTGGAAATGCATTGAATTGTCTTTTTGTACCTCAGTATTTCCTTCAGACTGACTTTGCTCTTTATCAAACTTGTCCCAATACTCGTCAACAGAGTCTTTCATTTCCTTACGCAGCAACATGATCCCGAACAGGTTTGGTAGCGTCATCACAACAATACCTACCGCTGCCAGCTTCCAGATTAAGGTTGTGTCTGCAAAAGATGCCCAGAAGAAACCCGCCACGTAGAATACACGATAAGGCATTACCGAACGTGAGCCCAGCAAATAGGTCATGGCTCGGTCACCATAGTATGACCAGGCAATTGCCGTAGAAAATGCAAATAACAGCAGACCAATCGAAACTATATACTGGCCATTTTCCCCAAAGAAGCCTCGGGTAAATGCCTTGGTTGTCAGCTCAGCAGAGTGCACCAGCGACTTACCTTTAATGCTAATACTGGTGTCGACCAGCATGCCCTTATCGACTTCAACAGTGCCGGTATAGCGGTGTTTTGCCGTAATACCAAAACGGATATCTTCACCGATAGAGCGCGCGTGGATCACCGTGAAGTCTTTATTGACCGCTACGCCCTCAACAACGCGGATGTTACCACTGTAGGCCTCAACACTATGACCATCAATACCATTAAGGTATTTATATAGCTCTTCACGATCACTGTCATTCGATTCAACATAGTTGCCTTGCACTATGGTCATCGACGAACGCTCAAAGGTGGTTTCGAACTTTTCAGTCCATACACCGGAGGACAAGATAACCAAACCGGTCAACGTACAGATCACTATGGTATCAATAAAGGGCTCCAGAATAGACACCATACCTTCAGATACTGGCTCGTCCGCTTTAGCTGACGCGTGTGCAATGGGTGCAGAACCCTGACCCGCTTCATTTGAGAATAAACCCCGGTTTACACCGCGGTTAAAGGCATAAGCAAAGGAGGCCCCCAGGAAGCCGCCGACTGCAGCCGAGCCACTAAATGCATTGGTGAACACAGCGGCAAAAGAAGGAATAATATTTTCAGCGTTATACAGAATAACGGCCAGGGCACCAATAATGTATACAGCGGCCATCAGTGGCACAACCCGCGAGGTGATAGCTGCAATACGCTTAATACCACCAAGAATAACCAGAGCAAGTAAGATAGAAAGCACCGCACCGGTGACCATAGGTTCAATATTGAAAGTGGCTTCCATACCCTGCGCGATGTTGTTGATCTGCGGCAAACTACCCGTACCGAATGAGCTGATCACGGTTGCGATGGCAAATAATACCGCTAACCACTTCATGTTAAGACGACGGTCCATGTAGTACATGGGACCACCGGCCATTGTGCCGTCTTCTGCTTTAGTACGGTACTTGTGAGATAAGGTAACCTCAACAAACTTGGTGGTCATACCAAAAAATGCGGTCATCCACATCCAGAATAAAGCTGCCGGGCCACCAATTGAAATCGCCAGTGCAACACCACCGATGTTACCAGTACCGACTGTGCCTGACAGAGCAGTTGACAGGGCCTGGAAGTGTGTTGTGTCACCCTCATGGCTTTTCTTATCGTATTTCCCGGTGACAATTTTGCAGGCATGCTTGAAATATCGGATCTGTGGGAACTTTAAATACAGGGTAAAAAACAAACCCACTCCAAGTAGTACATAGGGGAACCACCAGGAGCCCCCCAACAAGGCATCCAGACTATCCAGAAAACTTCCTAACGCGTCCACGACTCTTCCTCTTCTTCGTTGTTATTATATGCAACAGGCAACCTGTAAGGTTGCCTGTGATGATGTTATCTCAGATTATCGACCACGTTAACGATGGCTGCTAACGTATCCTGACCGAACTGGTATGAGCGGCGATCAGACCAGCCATAATATGGATCAGGTAAATTTGCATTGTCCTTGAATGGCATCTCAATGGTATATGCCAGGGCTTTAAAGGCCTCGCCCACAGCACAAGATGCGACTGTCAGATTAGCCTGACCCGGCTCGTCTTTTGGATAGCCGAACTCGTCCTGAAACTCTGGCGTAATAGCCAACAAGGCCTGCTTAAATTGTGCTTCTAATGAAGCAAGACGGGCATCATAACTTGGGATCCCTTCGCTACCTGCAACAAAGTTGTATGGCAACGCTTCATCACCGTGAATATCCAAATACAAGTCCAGACCCGTTTCATGCATTTTATTCAATACATGATAAACCTCAGGTGAGTTTTCAAGTGAGGGTGTTTGCCACTCACGATTAAGGTTTACCCCTTTGGCATTGGTACGCAAATGACCTCGAACACTACCATCAGGGTTCATGTTTGGTACGATATAAAACACCGCTTTTGACAACAGAGCTGCAGCGTGCGGATCTTCGTCATCCAGCAGCTTATGCAGCAGGCCTTCTACAAACCACTCTGCCATCGTCTCGCCAGGGTGTTGACGTGCGGTGATCCAGATTTTTTTCTTCTCATCACCCGGTTCACCGACGCACAGCAGGCTGATATCACGGCCATCCAAAGTTTCACCCAGTGTTTCGACGCGACACGCATCATGGCTTTGTGCCCAGTACACCAGATCCAAATGACGCTCATAACTATATGGAGCAAAGTAAGCGAAATAAGTGTGATGACATTCAGGTTCAAAGTCGATCACCAACTGACCATCCTGATAGGAACTCGGCACCCGGAACCAGGTTTGTCTGTCATAAGAGGCTACTGCCTGATAATCATCCCACCCCCCAGGATACGCTGAGTTTTGCAGATTGTTGATGTGTAGCTTGTGTTCTACAAATGGCGTTGATTCAAGACGGAAGTGGAACCATTGGAAAAACTCGGAATCGTTATCGTGGTTAATCTCCAGCTGAATATCTAGTGGAGCCTCAGCAGAAATTACTTTGATATTTCCGCTGTCAAAATTACTGGTGATCTTCATCATATACCCTAAATAGAAAAACCATCTCGTTGCGCCAGATGTTGTGAGTAAAGCGCCTGACGGCACGTCACACAGTCAAGGTATTTTGTTTTAACCTTGATGATTTTTGTTAGTGATTTGTAGCAATAAATCAGCTGCAAGCCTAACACACCTGGTGCGAGACAAAAACAAAAAAAGCCAGCAATCGCTGGCTTTTTTGGACAAAGCGTGAATTAACGCGGCAGGCTCGGGAATTCCACCTCAGCCATATCACGCATTACGCGTACAACCTGACAGCTGTAGCCAAACTCGTTATCGTACCATACATAAAGTACTACACGGTCGCCGTCAACAATGGTCGCTTGTGAATCAACCACACCGGCATAGCGGCTGCCAACCAGGTCAGTTGATACAATTTCAGTCGACGCTGTGTAATCGATTTGGTCGCGAAGCTCAGAATGCAAAGATGTTTCGCGCAGGAACTCGTTTAATTCCTCAGCCGTTGTTTCAGCATTCAGGTTCAGGTTCAAAATAGCCATTGATACGTTTGGCGTAGGAACACGGATTGCGTTACCAGTCAGTTTACCAGCTAGCTCAGGCAGTGCTTTTGCTACTGCTTTAGCAGCACCTGTTGAAGTGATAACCATGTTCAGTGCTGCACTACGACCACGACGTTCGGCTTTGTGGTAGTTATCGATCAGGTTTTGGTCGTTGGTGTAAGAGTGAACTGTCTCAACGTGACCATTTTTGATACCAAACTTGTCGTTCAGTGCCTTAAGTACAGGCGTGATGGCGTTAGTCGTACAGCTTGCTGCAGACACAATTTTGTCTTCAGACAGGATATCAACATTGTTAACACCGTAAACCACGTTCTTGATATCACCTTTTGCAGGCGCAGTAAGAAGCACTTTAGATGCACCTTTTGATTGCAGGTGTTTACCAAGGCCGTCTTCATCTTTCCATACACCCGTGTTATCGACAACCAGTGCATTCTCAATACCGTACTGAGTGTAATCCACTTCTTCAGGAGAGTTCGCATAGATAACCTGAATGTAGTTACCGTTTGCTTTAATAGCGCCTTTTTCATGGTCAACAGTGATTGAACCGTTGAATGGACCATGAATTGAGTCACGGCGAAGCAAGCTTGCGCGTTTTTCAAGGTCGCCATCGCGACCACCACGTACCACAATTGCACGCAGGCGAAGGTCAGCGTGAGAACCGCCACGTTCGATCAACAAACGAGCCAGCAAACGACCGATACGGCCAAAACCATACAGAACAACGTCGCGAGGGGCCGGACGGTTGCCTGTATTAAGCAGATCAGCAAGCTCAGCGTTCAGGTATTCTTCGATTGAACGACCTTCACCTGCATTTTTATAAATGTAAGCATATGCCAGTTTACCTAAGTCAACACGGCCAGGTGCCAGTTCCATCTTGCTGATGGCTTCCAGGAAAGGGAAGCTCTCGCGCAAACGCAGTTTAGTTTCTTCGAAACGTGCGACTGTTTTATGGGCTTTAATAACATCGATAGTGCTGGTGTTTACAAGGGGACGGCCATAAACCGCAATTTCAACACCCAGATTACGATACAAACGACCAATGATCGGTTGCATGCTTTCTGCGTAGTCTTGACGTTCTTGCCAGCTGTTTTGATATTCTTGCTCGTGAGATAAGGTCATTTTTTCTGCCTAATAAACAATTTTTGAACGGATAGCCTAACCGAGCCTGATGTATTGCATAATTTGAGAGTCAACAGGCCCCAAGGCAGCGACATTTTAATTGAAATGGCTGCAATTCTCCACCTCTTACTGATAATTGTTACTGTAAAATTAACTCCACAGTTAAGCATACATAGATTGACCCGCCACAGAAGCATAAAAATATAAGAAAAACCACTTAGCCGCGCTTTGCCCCTAATCCCTTGCTACACTTGAGGTAAATAAAGGGTGGCCAGAATTGTCGAAATTGGTACTATACACGCGCAACAACAAAGACTTGGAGTACGTATAACAATGAGGTGGTGGCTAATATCAGGCCTGTGTATTACTACAGCGTTGCTCAGTGGCTGCGATGACACAATCACGCTGAATAAAATCTGCACAGAGACCCCCGGATTTTGTGAAGATCTCAATAAAGATAGCCATTGTAAAGAGGAGCGCGCGGAGGTGATATTTGCTCGATATCACGAATACAAAGCGCCCACGGATGACAACCGATACACTTTACTGAAAAATTTTGAACAATATAACGAGTGTGTTTCACTGGCCGCGCAAATTGAGCATATCAAACTAAAAGAAAAAACCACGTCACGCGTTGAAGGTCACCTTACCAGCCTCAAAGAAATGACTCGAATCTATCAGGACACAATCAACACCGAGCACCCCGGACTGCTTTATTACCACTGGTCCAGACGGAATAACCGACTTGCGCTGAACAAGCTGTTGAATATGCAAGATCAGGACAATGTAAAAAGCGACCCGGAAATACAGCTGTTTCTTGCCACTTTTTACGCGAAAATAGACGACGATAAAACCATTGATATTCTGTACCGAGTGCTTGAGCTAAACAAAGCGGGAGAAACTCCGGATCCCGAAGTATTTGCCAGTCTGGTGAGTATTTTTTATAAGCAGCAGAAGTATAAGCATGCATATACCTTTGCCCGCGTAGCGCAGCTATCTGGTTTTGAGGATATTGATATCCTGCCAGTGGAACATAAGCTTTCCGCAGGCGGCAGAGATTTGGGTGCACTGGATACCCTGGCGGCAAAAACCTGGGAAGAGATCAGTAATGGGGAGTTTCTCTCCCCGAGAGATTTCTAACGTCATACAGGGTTATCTCAGTCTGAGTAGCCAGCAATGGCTACTCTGCTAGCTTTTCGCATTCAGCTCAGCCGTCACTTTCGCCAGGCCCACCTGGGAGATACGCACCGAGATTTCCTTTTGTTTCGCACTCAGTAAAGAAATACCCTCAGCAACCAGGTCATACACTCGCCACTGTCCGTTTTTACTCTTGCGGAACTTAAAATGAATATCAATATCTGGGCCCGCAGGTTGCTTTATTATCGCTTTCACGGTTGCATACTTGCTTTGTTCATCCATTGGCATAGATTCAAACTGTACCTGCTGACCTTTGTATTGCATTAGCGCGTTTGCGTAGCTTACTTCAAGATAATGCTCAACCGCCGAAATAAACGCAACGGCCTCTGGTTTTTTAAGGCCTTTAATGTGTTTACCCAGTAACTTATAAGACACAAACCGAATATCAATGTGTGACATCAGGTGTGCCTTAACCAACTTGCGAATCTCATGGGGACTTGCCTGACCATCCTGATTGATTTGTTTAATATCTGAAAACAGGGTTTCACCCACCTCATTGATCAGCGCTAAAGGTGCTTGAGAGGCCCATGTCAGGGATGAAAACAGCAGTAAGAAAGTTCCGACAATTAACTTGTTCACGTTCGTTCCTCGATACTTTTAGAGTTTGACTTCCTGGTCCAACTCCAACGCAGAGCATAGAGTCAGATAATGTGTGTATTTAACTGTAACGCTAAAGTCATGTTGAGTGTGTGAAAAAGTGTATGGAAATCGTTCAAATTCAGTATCTGGTCAGGTTGGCTCTGTGTTTAGAGAGTACTCAATTGGCGCCCATTTATCGTTTTAGTACTTTTTTAACCACCCTGTGAGAATGTAGCCACTGTTTTGCACTTTCGCGTTCAAGCGCTTCACTCATATAATACCCCTGCAAGTAATGACACCCTTTACTGTTGAGGTAAGCTGCGGTTTTACTGTCTTCAACCCCTTCAGCCACCACAGAGCACCCCAACCGGTTAGCCAAATAAATAGTTGTCTCAACAATTGCCTGGTCTTTGTCGCTATCCAGACAACCAGTAACAAATGAGCGGTCCACTTTAATTTGAGAGATCGGCAGCTCTCTGAGCATGGAAAAAGACGAGAATCCAGTGCCAAAGTCATCGATACTGACTGAGAACCCCATATCAATCAACATGCCTATCATATACCTGGCCTGATCGACATCGACCATCACCATGCTCTCGGTTAGCTCGAATACAATACAACTGGGTTTGACATTGTATTTTGATTGCAGCTCAACAAGCTGATTAACCAGATAACGACCATGAAAGTCCTGACAGGATAAGTTGATGTGCAGGGTCACATTCGGCTCTATGGTCAGAAAATGATTCAACTCGCTAAATACTCGCTCAATCACAAATGCGCTGATCTGTTTTATATAATTATTTTTCTCGGCTATGGGAATGAAGGTCAGCGGACTGATAAATGCGCCATCGACACCTCGCCAGCGAAGCAAAGCCTCAAGTCCATGCACTTCGTTACTATGACCACACACCAGCGGTTGATAGAACACCTCCAACTGATTATTGTTAAGTGCTGTTTTTAATGCATTGAACATTTCAAATTCGGCTTCTACCCCATCATGTAAGGTTTGGTCGAATATCACCAGACTTTGACGGCTGCTTTTGGCAGCATACATTGCGATGTCGGCGTGCTTCAGCAGTTGAGTAACCGAAGGTTTGTCTTCTGCACAAAAGATACGTGCGCCAGCGCTGTAAAACACATCGATCTGCATATCATCAACTATCAGGCCATCATTAAAAGTTTTTAGCAGTGTATTATTGAGCGCAAACAACTCAGTCTCGCTTGCTGAGTGCGTAACGATCACAAACTCATCCCCACCCATCCTGTAGACCTTGCACCCTCGCGTGACCAGAGACTGCATTTTGACTGCAAATGCAATGAGCAGTTTGTCGCCAAAGAAATGCCCGAGCGCATCATTGACTTGCTTAAAATTGTTTAGATCCATAAGTAACACACTGAATGCCGTCCCTTTTGCAATACATTGCTCAATATATTTAGTGCATTCCTGACGGTTTTCGAGTTGTGTAAGAGAGTCATGGCGAGCCTGGTAGCGCTCACTTTCAGCAATATCCTGAAGCTGAAGTAAACTGGCACGACTAAGCCGAACCACGACAATTACAAAGACAGCGCCAAGCATCAGGATCACGGACAAACCCAATACCAGAGGGGAATTATTCTCTGTGCGATATACCTGATGTGCAAAGGCCAAATATCCACAGATAAAAAATAACACAAGGGCAAGTAAAACTTGCCAGCCTCTGTTTTGCGCAATCCGACAGATATGTGTTGCAGGGAATAACGCCGCCACCAATAGCAGGAACCCAGTCAAAATAAGGCCTAAGCTCAGGTTTTCCACATCTACCACATTCGCACTGACTCAAATGTACTGAGTATAGTGAACAAATCACTACCGCGCGTTGCTGATACCAGGTACAAGCACCTGATAAGTGAATATTCGACGCCACCCGTTGCCCAGGTGATCCACGTTTATGCTAACCAAATCGACTAGCCGCACCGGCGCATTTGATGTAAAATACGCGCGTTTCTAAGCAAATCCATTCTGTTATTTTTGAGGAAAACCTGTGAGCGAACAAAAACAGTCTCTTAGCTATAAAGACGCAGGCGTTGATATCGATGCGGGCAATGCATTGGTTGAGCGCATTAAAGGGGTAGTTAAAAAAACGCGTCGCCCTGAAGTGATGGGCGGCATTGGCGGTTTTGGCGCTTTGTGCGAACTACCAACCGGATATAAAGAGCCTGTCTTAGTTGCTGGCACAGATGGTGTAGGTACTAAACTGCGTCTGGCCATCGATCTTAAAAAGCACGATACCGTAGGTATCGATCTGGTTGCCATGTGTGTAAACGACTTAATAGTTCAAGGTGCTGAACCCCTATTTTTCCTTGACTATTACGCTACAGGTAAGCTGGACGTTGATACTGCTGCCGACGTTGTCACAGGCATTGGTACTGGTTGTGAGCTGGCAGGTTGCGCCCTGATCGGCGGTGAAACAGCTGAAATGCCTGGCATGTACGAAGGCGAAGACTATGATATGGCTGGTTTTTGTACCGGTGTTGTAGAAAAGTCTAAGATCATTGATGGTACTAAAGTTGCTGAAGGTGACCAACTTATTGCTCTTGCTTCAAGCGGTCCACACTCAAACGGCTACTCGTTGATCCGCAAAGTACTGGAAGTATCTGGCGCTGATACCAGCGAAGAGTTTGCAGGTAAACCCCTATCTGAACACCTGCTTGAGCCAACCCGTATCTACGTTAAACCGATCCTGGAACTGCTGAAAGAAGTAGACGTACATGCTCTGTCGCACATAACAGGCGGTGGCTTCTGGGAAAATATCCCGCGCGTATTGCCAGAGTCAGCCAAAGCAGTCGTAAAAGGCGACAGCTGGGAATGGCCTGCAGTATTTAACTGGCTGCAAGAAAACGGCAACATCAGCACCCACGAAATGTACCGTACATTTAACTGTGGTGTTGGGATGATCCTGGTAGTACCAGCCGATAAGCTAGCGCAAAGTCTGGAGATCCTAAAAGCACAGGGCGAAAACGCCTGGCACATTGGTGAAATTCAGGCTGCAAATGCAGGCGAAGAGCAAGTTGAAATCCTGGGTGGTGCCGAGTAATGGCACCCAACCGATCTCCAATTCGTATTGTTGTATTGATATCTGGTAGTGGCTCCAATTTGCAGGCCATTATGGATGGCTGTCAACGCAACGACATCAATGGCGAGATCTGTGCCGTCATCAGTAATAAAGCCAACGCGTATGGGCTGCAAAGAGCCCAACAAGCGGACATTGAAACGCAAGTGTTAAGTCATAAAGACTTTAACAGCCGCGAAGCCTATGACCAACGTTTGGCGCAATTAATTGACTCTTATAATCCAGATTTAGTTGTATTAGCTGGATTTATGCGTATTCTAACCGCAGACTTAGTGCAAAAATTTAAAGGAAAAATGTTGAACATTCATCCTTCTTTGTTGCCTAAGTACCAAGGGCTGAATACCCATCAAAGAGCGATTGATGCAAAAGAAACGTTTCATGGCGCCAGTGTTCACTTCGTGACAGAAGAACTAGATGGTGGACCGGTCATCGTACAAGCTAAGGTGCCAATCCTGGCTGATGATACTGCGCACACGCTGTCACAGCGGGTTCATGAACAAGAACATATAATCTATCCTTTGGTGGTCAAGTGGTTCAGCGAACACAGACTAACGATGGAAGCAGACTATGCCGTTTTTGACAATCACCCCCTTCCAGCTCAAGGCGCAACCTACCCAGAAGAATAAAAAATACAGCGCTTTACTATTAGGTTTAAGCGCTGTTTTCTCTTCTTCCCTATTTGCCAGTGACATTGTGCCCTACCGCGCTGAATATGACGTATTGCGCAAAGGTGAGGTCCATGGCAACGCCATCAGAGAGCTCTCTAAGGTCTCAAACGACACCTACTCGCTCAACTATGAAAGCAATATTGAATGGATGATATTTTCAGACGAGCGAACTGAAAACTCTCTGTTTACTTATCATGATAAAGTGCCAAAACCTCTCTTATATACGCTAAAGCGCGAAGGCACTGGCCCCGACAAAAACTACAAGATCCGCTTTGACCGGGAAAACAAACAGCTCTATAAAGACGACGAGAAATATCCCGTCAATGCCGACTGGCACGAAAAGCGCCAGGATGTTTTGTCTTACCAGATAGCCCTGCGTAATGATGTAAAAGCCGGAAAAACCAAAATGAGCTACCCCATTGTGGATAAAAATGGCAATGTCCGCAGCTATGACTTTGAAGTGGTTGGCACCGAAGCCATTACACTGCCCATAGGTAATGTGGAAACCATAAAAGTTAAACGTCTTTACGACAATAACAAGCGCCAAGCCATGGCCTGGCTGGCACCCGCATACCACTACTCAGTTGTGCAAATGTTTAAAGGAAAAGATGGCGTGGAGCAATTTATGATCCAGCTAAAGAGCTTTGATGCAGAGCAGCCGGCTGAGTAATACAGGAAAGCCCTGATAGTCAGGGCTTTTTTGTGTCGTTGGCTCTGAGCACCTACTTTACTGGCAGGTGCTATATTTTCTCTCCAAGCTTAAACAACACTGATTCCCCTGGTTCCATCTTATTCCACTGCTCATCATTCGTCAGTGGCCGGGTGGCAATTACGGTCACCACGTCGTCCGGAGTGGTTTCTTTTTGAAAATCCACCACCATATCAGCATCAATGAGTGTTGCCTTACCAAAAGGTGCACGACGCGTGATCCAGTGCAGATTGTTAGAGCAATAGGCCAGCACAAATACGCCATCGGTCAGCAGCATATTGAAGACTCCTTTGTCCATCAGGGTCTTTGCCAGCTTGGCGGCATAGCGAAATACGGTCGCCATGTTTTTTGGCCGTTTCGGGTATTTTTCACGGATCTTGTCCAAAATCCAGCAAAATGCCAGCTCGCTGTCGGTGTTGCCCACCGGCTTATAAAACTCGGTAGTCAGGTCCTTATAATTAGACAACTGACCGTTGTGGGCATAAGTGATCTCCCTGCCCCAAAGCTCACGGGTAAACGGATGGGTATTCTCAAGGCAGGTTCTGCCGCGGTTGCCCTGGCGAATATGACTGATCACCGACACACTCTTAATCGGATAGGCTTTAACAAGTTTAGCAATTTCCGACTGACAGCTTGGTTCAGGGTCTTTAAACGTCCGACACCCTTTCCCCTCGTAAAACGTGATCCCCCAGCCATCTTTATGCGGCCCGGTATTCCCCCCACGCTCCAGCAGCCCGGAAAAACTAAAACAAATATCCGTGGGTACATTGGCAGACATGCCCAAAAGTTCACACATAGAATAAAAAGCCTTTAAATTTCATATGATTTTATCTGAGACATTCTCTTTTTTACTTTCTGGTCTCAGTGTTGGTCACAGTTTGGATTAGGCGTGACCACAATGCTTGTGTGCCAAATTTTATCACCAAGTGGCAGAGGGTACCAATGCGTAATCCGGGGTTTTGTATGAGAGTAAAACCGATGATGGGATAGTCAGAAAAGCAAGCCTACTAACATTCCCAATGGGTTCATCTTAAAGCCAAGTGTTTTCTTTATATCAAACGCTTTACCTTATATGGAATTACCTTTCTCCATTATAAGAAACTGTCGATTTGTCGATTCCAATATCCTTTCTCATAGCATTCACCAAACCTAAAGCAATCATTCTGAGCTCTTCCCAACTGGATTCTCTGCCCTCAAATAAAATCTCTATCATTAGATCAGTAAATTTATCGTTTTCATCCATAATTTCCTGATTGGCCACCATAGCTAAGTAGGCATAGATTTTCAGCCTATCAATCTGAAATTGTTCTTTATCTGTCTCGCTAAACTTACGACCTTCAAGAACAGTCATTTCTAACTTCGCAAGTATTGTTGCAACTAAATCCATTGCAGCACGATAAATAACCAGTTTGTCATTATACTCTCTCAGCTTCGCTTCTCTGAGAATATCAATTTCGCTCTGCAGAAAAGCAAGACTTTGGTGACTTTCTCTCTGAAATTTTGAACGCACTGCTTCCAACTCTTGAGCATGTTTGGCCTTTTCATTACTCATCAAACGATCTGCCCAAACTTTACCTAAAAAGTTTGATAAGCCGAAAATTATAACTGCACCACCGCCAAGAGAACATAAAATTGTGGCACTAATACTAATAATTTCTTCCATAAACACTCCAAAAAAGTACCCACTTAATTTCGATTTTGCAAAAATTTTATCACAACAAAACCAACAAAAAGCACTCACCTAAACCCTCTAACATAGCCATAAACTCACTCCCCACCCCGCTCTGCCACAATCCGCATATCAACATACCAGTTGTCGCTGCCATCAAGTTGCTTGCTGCTTTCCCAGACAAACCCTTTGTCACTTATCTGACTAAAGCGAAAACGTGCGGGTTGAAGCTCGCCGTTTGGCAGGCGCTGTTCAACTTCAAGATGAACGCCTTCTTTATCCCGATGTGCGGTAAACGGGTTTAACGTCGCATTCATTTGTACCGGTAAGAACACCTGATGCCAGCGCTTGTCCTGGAGTGAAAAGGTTCTGAGTGTTCTGCCTGCGTAGGTTACCTTGCCCTGTGCATCCAGCAGGCTGAAATCGTCCACTACCATTTTATTGTCAAAGGCGTAGTGTGCTTGCCAGCGACATGGCGCTGAAAAAAGTGTTTTGCCTTGCCGATCCAGCTGCTCATACCGGCACTGCCAGTGTCCTATCAAAAACCCGTAGTCACTGGCCGTTGCTGGCGCTCCCGGGTAAAGCTCAGTGCTATCGGCGGCCGGCACATAGCAATTTAAGCTAAGCAAGCATATAAAGAAAAAGCGCATAGTGGATATCACAAATATTTAACTGTGACTCAGTATGACCTAAATCAAAGGCGCGTCAAAGTGCATCCTGTTGGTACTTTATTCCTTTATAAACAACAAAACCTCAGATATTATGACCAGAGCAACCTTCATTTTGCACCCACAGTACAATACATATAACTACCAAATGTACGTGGCGAAATAAAAACTGCATGGCTATGGCATTCACTGCCAAGTGGTGCAAAACAACTCCAATATCTCATTAGAAAGGAAGAACATGTTTAAAAAACTTGCTTTAGTTGCTGCCATGTCGTTTGCATCGCAGGCCGCGGCTGATCATAGCACCGGCTCTTTGCTGCTAAATCATCAACCAACCACTTTAGATATGAGTGCGTTTAATCAACCCGTTTTAATAACTGGGGTGCCGTCTTTTAAAGACGCAGAACCAGGCGTTGTTAGTGTAACCAGCCTGACCGCTAATACTGCCTCACTTGCATTTAAGGAATGGGACAATTACGACGGGGTCCATGATGAAGAGCTGGTACCTTATCTGATTTTTGAGAAAGGACGCTATGAATATGCTGACGGCACCATTATTGAAGCGGGTCAAATTGATTTAAGCAGTAACAATCAATTTGTGTTATTCCAGGAAGCCTTCCCCGAAGTACCTAAACTGTATCTAACGGCAGGCACCAATAACGCCAACCGGGCATTTAATGTTCGCTCATCCAGCCTGACCCGACAAAGCTTCAAAACTCAGCTTAATTATGCTGAGAGTGTTAACAGTAATTCGGTCAATGAGATAGTAAATTATGTCGCCATTTATGCACCGAATAAAACCGTGGATATGGCCAATGGCGATACCTTTGTGCTCAACAGTGAGCTGTTAAATCATACAGGGATCCAGGTTGGCAGCAAGCAACTGTTTATTCAGGAAGAGCAAAGCAGAGATCAGGAAACCGTTCATGTCCGTGAATCAGTCAGTATATTGCGCATTGGGGAGTACGTTTTTGCTACCGATAACAGCTCATATGGCGGTGATACCTATAGCTTGCGCTCTGTGCCTTTGAATACCGAGCTCACGTTTACACCGGGAGAGCAGACTGGCGAGCGGGGTAATATCGCACTCAATGGCACAAATGGGTTAACCACAAGTAACTTTACCGCCAGCAGTACCTATAGCACCTATATTCCGGCAGCCGCATTTGATGGCTACAATGGTGGCACACTCATCAACTCAGATACACGCGGCAAAACAAATTCAGGTGCCTGGTTAGGCTATCAAAATAATGCACCTCAGTGGTTACAAGTGTCATTTGCAAAAACCGCCTACATCACAGGTTTCAAAACCTTTGTCTACACTGGTGCTGTAACCCCAGGCATGAGCCCCAGACGCGTAACGCTTCAAGTGTCTGACGACAATATCAACTTCCATGATCATGAGACCTTTACTCTGGATAAAGTCAACGAAAATCAGTTCACTTTATTATCCCCCGCCACAGGCAAACATATTCGTCTGGTTGTGCATGCAACTCATGGTCACAATGCCATCGTCATTGGTGAGCTCGAGTATTATGGCCAATTTATTGAAAACGATACAACTCAGCCGCCAACTACAGAGCCAAGCCCAGACGCCATTACTTGTGCATCAATAAAGAGAGAGACCTCCAACGCGGTGAATGGCACCTATTACGTTGAACCATCCAACCAGTATAAAGGTAACGGATTTCAGGCCTATTGTAATATGACAGAGCTTGATGGCGGGTGGACGCTGGTTGCTAACCATCAGGATGGGCTGGATGCTCTGACGACAAAAACACAGGTGCTACCTGCAGAGCCAGGTGTATTAACTGATATGCAATGGCGCAGTATCATCAACTCAATGCAAGTTGGGATCATGACCATAGACGAACATGGGAAAATCGCGTTTATCAGTAAAGATAAGCTACTAGGCGGAAATTGCGTTGCAACCAATGAGGTGGCCAGTCTCACATTTCCCCCTGTACCGTTTGATGTAGCCCTGCTGTGGCATGATGAAGTCGTTGGTTGTAGCAGTACCGGACTCGATTACTCTTACATCGCATTGAGCACAAAACATACCTCACGTTCTGACAGCCATTTGACCGTTGGCGCTTCACTGTATCAACACGGGACTAAGTTTGACATTTGGCCCTACACACACGCAAAGTACAGCGGTGCAGAGCAAAACCAGTTGTTGATCTATGTAAAATAACCGCCAGAATTACAGCAAGTGTTGATTGCGAGTTGACACTTGCTGTAGCGCTCCCCTCACTCGCCTGTTGCGATATGACTGATGTACCAGTCACCTGCCTCCGAGTAATCAAGCCTGGGAAAGCGTATCACCCACTCAGCTTGCCCCTGATTTTGCAAACCTATTCACTGATGACGACTCATCTGGGTAAGCCACCAGCATATTTATTCACCTTTTAGCCAATACTAGCCACTTTTTGCCTTACCATGACTTGCGGCGCTTAAATAAACGCCATAATGCCCTAAAGGCCCCCCAAGATATTGAGCAACTTGTGACCACTTTGCATACTATTTCGCTTACCAAACAGCCCTAAGCAAAATAAGAAACAATAAAACCGCATACTTAATTTAAAACGCCGCATAAAAACCCCACCATTGAGATAAAAAAACCAATTAAAACGCAAATAACCGTGAAAATTTTTTTACTGCAATTTCATGCACAAATTCGGCTAAAAACCCGTTGATAGTGAATATTTTTGCAAATATAATAAATATTAATTCACGTACCTTTTTCAATGATCTTGTTACCTGATTCACTTTATGCTTTCTTAGTTTGCATAAAAACAACAACCAGTACATTTCAGGATGCGCTACAATGCTAAAACCTAAACTCATTTCTCTGGCCATCGCCGGTGCGCTGCCGGGCTCACTACTGCTGTCATCAGCAGTAAGTGCCGACGAAGCCGGCGTACAAGAAAAATCACTCGAAGTTATTCAGATCACTGCAACCCGACGCAGCGGCTCTGTACAAGAAGCTCCGCTCAACATTACAGCGCTTGATGCGGACGTTATGAAAGATCAGAACATCGGTGAGCTGGCCGATGTTGCACGCTGGGTGCCGGGGCTGACAGTGACAGATCAGGGTGGTCGCTCAGGCTCACCTATCATTGTCAGGGGTCTCAACACCAACTCTTCAGGTCCCGGCTCTGATGGCGGTACAGTTGCTACCTATATCAATGAAATTCCGGTTTCGCTTGATATGCGCCTGACTGATGTAGAACGAGTCGAAGTCTTGATCGGCCCTCAGGGTACCCTGTATGGCGCAGGCACCTTAGGTGGCGCCATTCGCTACATGCTGAAGGCCCCTGAGTTAGATATCACCACGGTTCAGCTCTATGGTGATATGTTCCAGAACAAAGAAAGCGACTCCGTGGGTGGCGAAGGCGGTTTTGTCTTTAATGCCCCTATCATCGAAGATGAACTGGCGCTGCGTGCCAGCCTGAATCACTATAAAGATCCTGGGTTTATTGATTACAACTATGTGGTGCGCGAACCCGGTGTGTCAAAAGCTGATCCAGACTGGTCAGATCAAAGTGCGGTCGATAACAACCTTCGACAAATTACCGACGCGAACGGTGAAACCACCACCACAGGGCGCATCTCTGTGCGCTGGAAACCAAACGACTGGTTTGACGGCACGCTCAACTATTTTTATCAGAAACAAGAAAGCGAAGGCCGTTCTATCGTGCATTATCAGGCGCTCAATTCGGCAAACGGACTGAATGATCGCATCGGTAAGTATGAGTCTGGCTATCGCTACGAGGAGCCAAGAGACAAAGAAGACGATCTGCTAAGCCTGGAGCTAAAAGCCGATCTGGGCTTTGCCGAATTGGTCTCAGCATCGGGCTGGTCGAGCTTTGAAGCAGACGGCCAACGCGATCAAACTGACTTGTTGATCCGCCTTGATTACGGCTATGAAGAATTCCCTTCTTTCTCAGCATTCACCCGTGAAGAAGAAGAGGAAGATACCTTCACTCAGGAAATTCGCCTGGTATCGCAGGGCGACTCCGACTGGAACTGGATTGTTGGCGGTTTCTACAACAAATTTGAAAGTGATGGCAGCAGTAAAGAATTTACCCCAGGTTTTGGTGAGTTTGCCGTTGCCAACTTTGGTGGTGAGCAAACCCGCCCCGACAACCTTGAATATTTCTCGGTCGATCGCAGTGAGGTAACCGAACAGGCACTGTTTGGTGAAGTTGGTTATCAGGTTTCCGACAAACTGACCATCACGCTGGGGGCACGTTTTTATGAATATGAAGTAAAAGCAGAGTCTGCCGTCGACTTTCCGCTGGCAAATACGCTATACAGTGGTGCAGGACCAAACGATATCACGTTGGATTTTAAAGAAAGTAACGCCGAAGACGACGGTAACTTGTTTAAGTTCAATGCCAACTATCAGTTTACCGACTCTGTCATGGCCTATATCACAGCCAGTGAAGGATTCCGTATCGGTGGTTCAAACGGTCTGGCTCCTTGTCCGGATCCATTGCCCGACAAACAGATCGGCTGTGGTATGCCTGATGAACTGTTGTACACAGCGGATACTACAACCAACTATGAGCTGGGCCTTAAGAGTACCTGGCTGAAAAACAAACTGCATTTCAATGCCGCCATATTTAATGTGGACTGGGAAGATGCGCAAATCGCGGGGGCAACTGTGGTTGGTCAGATCCCCTATACTTCTAATGCGGGCACGGCTAACGCCAAAGGGATAGAAATATCGACACGCGCCATTCTCACCGATCATATCAGCACATATGCTACGTATGCCTACACCAAAGCTGAGCTGACGTCAGATGCCCCATTCTTGTTTAATGCAGACGGCACAGATGGCGCCAAAGATGGCGACAGGCTGCCTGGTTCTCCGGAACATCAGTTCTCGCTGGGCGTAAACTATTCAACAGAAGTGATGGGCGATAAAACCTTAGATATCAATTATGGTTTAACCGCACAGAGCGATATCATTTCCAAAGTAGGTTTGCGCGATAGCGGCGAAACCTTGTCTGGTTATGGGATCAGCAACCTCTCAGCCAAGCTGACTGGCGATATGTGGTCTGCCACTTTTTACGTAAACAACTTATTCAATAAGTATGCGTTTACCTCTGTGCGCCGGGACGTTCGGGATATCACCACCGCCAATGGTGCTGAGATCCAACGCAACTATGGTCATTACCTCAATAAGCCTCTGACGGTCGGGATTAAGTTCGACTATCAATTTGAACTTTAGTAAATTTAACTCTCCCACTCCCAGGCTCATCCATAGTGATGAGCCTTTATGTTATTAAAAGTGACCAATCAGGATGATATCAATCCAGCAACGACATAAAAACGCCGTGGCAGCTCTGAATCAGGGCCAGCTAGAAACGGCCCATCAGCACCTTGTACACCTGTTGCGCGATGCGCCCGACTACGCCGATGGCTACTTTCTGCTTGGTGTAATCAACCTTCAGGTCGGACAGTTAAAAAAGGCCGTCAGACTGTTTGAAAAAGCCCTGGGGTTGCACAGCAGCGATGAGTACCGCGCGCAGTTAACCAAATGCTATGCCTTGCAGGGTGAGCTGGCGCTGGCCCGCCAAACCGCAGAGCAAACCAACCCGGGTTCACTCACCCGGGCACTTGACGCCGACACCTTTGGCGTAGCGCTCAGCCATGTGGGATTGCACGAGAATGCACTGGCCTTTTTCCGCCAGGCTCTGCAACTGACCCGCAATAACCCCCAGTATTATTATAACTTTGGCGTCAGTGCCAAATTTGTTGGACTGTTTAATGAGGCTGAGCAAGCGTTTGAGCAGGCACTCGCACTGGACGTTGATCACCACAGAGCGCACTTTGCGCTGTCAGATCTAAAAAAAGCGACCCCAGATGCACATCATATTAGGCGTTTACAGGAAGCCTTCGAGCGAGCGAGCTCTGCTGAATCCAGATTGCACCTGGGTCATGCGCTGGCCAAAGAGTATCAGGATCTTGGCAAATTTAACGATGCATACCAAGCACTGCAGCAGGGCAAAGCGGCATTACATGCGGCGCGCCCGTTTGACCACACAGGCAATGAAGCACTCTTTGAACGCATTCAAAGTCTCAGTCAGGCTGAGCCCTATGATCAGAACGCCGGCCACTCAAGCCGTGAGCCCATCTTTGTACTGGGTATGCCGCGCTCCGGCACCACTCTGGTTGAGCGGATCTTGTCCAGTCACAGTGACGTGATGTCGGCCGGTGAGCTACAAGATTTTGGGATCAGTGTAAAACGTCTGGCTCAGACGACCAGCCAGACCGTGCTGGACCCCACTACCCTTGAACAGGCCTATCAGTGCAATGCGCAGCAACTCGGGCAAACTTACCTGGATGCGACCCGGGTAGTCACAGGTAGCCACGCCCATTTTGTCGACAAGTTACCCTTTAATTTTTTCTATGTTGACTTGATCCGCCGGGCACTGCCTAACGCCAAAATAGTCTGCCTGATGCGTGACCCTATGGACACCTGTATTGGTAATTTCCGCCAGCTTTTTACTATTAATAACCCCTACTACGCCTACTCATTGGATCTCATGGATACGGCACGATTCTATGCCCGCTTTTATCAGTTAATGCAGCACTGGAAACAGCTCCATGGCGAGCAGTTTTATATGATGCAGTATGAATCGCTGGTCGATAATCCGGAGCAAGAAATATCAAAGCTACTGGCTTATTGTGAGCTCTCCTGGCAAGACAGCTGCATGCACTTTCATCTTAACGATGCGCCGGTATCGACCGCCAGTAAAGTACAAGTGCGAGAGCCACTCAACCGCCGGGCAATTGGGCGCTGGAAACGCTTTGCGCCTCATACCGATGCCGCGAAGGCATTGCTTAATGAACAAGGGATACTGTTCTGACTTGAATAGAAGCCTAGCCAGCGTACAGTGTGCTCTGGCTAGTGTGCTTTTTTTACTTACCCGCTAAGTGCTGGGTTAAATGTCTGTGAGCTTACTTCCCTTCCTGCTCAAGGCGCAGCAACAGGGCTTTAATGTCGTCTTTGGCACCTATAATGTGCTTTTTCAGGAATTCGCAAGCACCGGCTTTGTCTTTTTCGTGACACAACTTAAGCAAGGTGCGGTGTTCTTCTGGCGCGGTTTTCAAACCACCGGCAAGCAGAATATGCATACGAACATAGCGCTCTGAATTTTTACTGTACACATCAACCAGTTCACGGGTCTGAGGGCGCTCAGCTCGGCTATACAGTTTGTTGTGAAATTCGGCATTGAGTTTACCCGTTGCCAGCTGCGTATCACCAGCGTCGGTCGCTTCTTCCAGATCGGCCAAAATCGCTTCAGCTTCAAGCAGGTCGCGTTTGGTCAGGTTTTCAATTGAGTGACTCAGCAACTCCGCTTCCAAAATGGCGCGCAAATCAAAAATCTCATCAATTTGCTCAGCACTCAAACGGGTAACAGTGGCCCCTTTGTGTGCTTCAAAGTTTACCAGTCCTTCCGCTTCCAACTGCAGTAGCGCTTCTCTGACAGGGATCCGGCTGACATTCAGTTCATCGGCCAGTGCAGCCTGACGTAACGGTTCTCCGGCTTTAATTTCGCCACAGAGGATTTTTTCTCGGATCGCTTCAGCAACCAGTTGAGTTCGGGTTTTATGTACAATCGCCATAGGGTTAATTAATTATTATCATTGGGATACATTATACGTGCATTGCTATAAATTGCACGCTGTGAGGCACATAGTTCGCGCTCTATGAGATGATATCATGATCAAATAGGCGGTTGCACAAGCTAAGGAACAAGCTTATGCAACCGCACTCCACGGGGGTTACAGACGTTCTATCTTCTGTGATTGCCTAACTCTGTACACATAATGGACGTAAGAACCGCGTCATCGCTTGTGTCCCGACCGAGGTCGAACGGACATCCGTAGATGACGGATAAGGTCCGCCATGATTCATCGACCCGCACACCTCTACACCGGTTGGCATTTGGCCAAAGATGAGACGACCCACTTTATAGCTCAATTCATCCAGAAGCGTTTCCTGTACCGCAGCTTCTGCATTAGTGGCATGCACACTGGCTGTTAACTGGCCTTGCAGTTGCTCTACAACACTTAGCAGCTGAGCTTCATCACGATATCGAACAATGAGGGCACTGGGACCAAACACTTCTTCGTGCAAGCTGGCATCCTTAATGAAGTCTTCTGCCTCACAGGCAAACAAATGGGCGTTGGCATGAAAAGGCTGGCTCTGCTGGGCACAAGCCAGTGTGCTGACATGAGGGTTGCGCTTCAATTCATCCATGGCTTTGTCAAAACTACTCAAAATTCTGGGCGTCAACAAAGTATCCGATGGTGCGGCTTCAATTGCCTTTGCTGCCGTCGCTTCAAACTCAGCTTGTCCATGAGGAACCAGCCACAGTCCCGGACTGGTACAGAACTGACCATTGCCCATCAGCAAAGACTGTACGAGTGCTGTAGCCAGCGTTGTACCCCGCGCTTGTGCATACTCAGGCAAAATCAGTTGCGGATTAACGCTACCTAATTCGCCATACAGGGGGATCACTTCTTCACGCTGATGGATGGTCTCAAGCAAAGCCTTGGCCACATTCAACGATCCGGTAAAACCAACCGCTTTAACCGCTGCGGCCCCCACCAATTGATGGGACAGTGCATAGTCTGCGCCCTGAATCATCGAAAACACACCATCTGGCATCTGACAGTCATGAATGGCACGCTCAATGGCACGCGTCATTAACTCACTGGTACCCGGATGTGCGGTATGACTTTTCACAATCACAGGACAACCTGCGGCCAGCGCGGCTGCCGTATCGCCACCCAAGGTAGAAAAAGCGTAAGGAAAATTAGATGCACCAAAAACCGCCACCACGCCGACAGGCAAATAACGCAATTCAGTGGCAGGTTTAGGTAAGGGTGCTCGGTCTGGATCTGCGGGGTCCTGACGTGTCAGTGCCAGTGGTGCCAAGTCCTGTTCAAGCGCTGCAGCAAATGCGTTGAGTTGGTTTATCGTGCGCATCCGCTCGCCTTCCAGCCTGGCTCTGGGTAGCCCGGTTTCCAGCATAGTGGTTTCAATCAGACCATCGCCCAGCGCAAGGACCTCTTCGCCAATTTTACGTAAAAAGGCTGCACGCTGCGCATACGCGATACGGCGATAGGTTTTAAATGCAGTTTGCGCTTTGGAAATTGCGTCGTTCAGCTGTGCATGATCGGCATTAAAAAACGGCTGATGATGTCTTTCATTGGTTTGTGGGCAAAACGCAAAAAACTGCCCATTGTCTGCCTTACCGCGCCATTGCCCGGCAATAAAACTCTGTCCTGTCAAAGTCATAGCTGTCTCCTTAAGACAAGTGATGTGAACAGGCCGACATCAGCCTGTTCACGGTTAAAGCACCTGAAACCCAAATGCATATGGGTCGTCGTCATCCACGGTAATACAGTTATGCCCTGTCACACGGGCCCAACCCTGAATGCTGGGCAATATGGCACTGTGACCGGCGATTTCTGTGGTGCCCTCGATGCGACCAATAAACTGGCTGCCAATGTAGCTTTCATGAATAAAGTCCTGACCACTTTGCAATGCGCCTTTTGCAAACAGCTGAGCCATACGCGCACTGGTGCCGGTACCACACGGAGAGCGGTCTATCGCTTTATCGCCATAAAATACCGCGTTAGCAGCGCTGGAATCCGGCTGCTTGGGGTCACCTGTCCACAACACATGAGAGGCACCGCATACAGTCGGATCGAGTGGATGTACACAAGCAATCTGCGCATTGACGGCATCACGGACTTTGGGGCTCATCGCCAGCAGCTCAGCGGCGCTCGTCGCATGCGTGCCTTTAAAATTGCCCTGAGGTTCAACAATAACGTAAAAATTTCCCCCATAGGCAATGTCGACCTGCAGCTCCCCAATCCCGGGAACTGAGATCACCTCATTCCTGTGTGCCAAGAATGCGGGAACATTAAACAACTTGACCCATTCCACCTTGCCATCGCGCATAGAATAATAAGCGTCGACCCGCCCGGCAGGGGTATCTAACCTGAGACGTCCTGGCTCTTTTGGTGTTACCAGCCCCTGCTGCAGCGCAAATGTCACGGTACCTATGGTGCCGTGCCCGCACATAGGCAAACAGCCAGAGGTTTCAATGAACAAAATAGCCACATCACCGTCTGCTGTGGTGGGTGGATACAAGAATGACCCCGACATCATGTCGTGCCCTCTGGGCTCAAACATCAGTGCGCGACGGATCCAGTCATATTCCGCCAAAAAGTGCTGGCGTTTATCGCTCATAGTCGCGCCCTGGAGCTGTGGATGTCCACTGGTTACCAGCCGTACCGGGTTGCCACAGGTGTGCCCGTCAATACAGAAAAATGTTCCCTTATTCATAGGCTTAATCCAGATTAAACTTGCTTAAGTCAACCCGGTTAGTCAGTGCCTCATCATACAAGCGACGAACATAGGCTTTCTCATCTTCGGTCAGCGGTAAACGCGGAGAGCGAGTCACTTCACTGCCGCGCCCGGCCAATTGCTCTGCATATTTGATGCACTGTACCAAAGTTGGAATAGTGTCCAGACGTAGTAAAGGCAAGAACCAGCGCCACAGCTCACGTGCTTCTTCGTAACGGCCCTGCTGAGCCAGCTTGTAAATAGCAACAGATTCACGGGGAAATACATTTGTCAGACCAGAGATCCACCCGGTTGCGCCCAGCATTAAGCTTTCCAGTGCGATATCATCCACTCCACCGAACACCACATAGCGATCGCCAAAGGCCGAGAACAATTCACTGATCCGGCGTGTATCTTCTGTTGCTTCCTTCACAGACACGATATTCGCTTCTTCAGCAAGGATTTTCATGCCTTCAATCGAAACATCCACACCGTAAGTTACCGGATTGTTGTATATCATGACAGGCAAGGTGGTGTTGCGTGCAACCTGCTGATAATGGTGGATGGCCTCTCGCTCTGTAGAGCGATAAACCATGCCAGGCAGTACCATGTAACCGTCAACACCGATTTCTTCAGCGTCGCGCACAAACTCAACAGCCAGTGCGGTGGTCGTTTCGGCCACACCCGAAATAACGGGTACTCGTCCTGCAACCACTTCTTTTGCTGCGCGCAATACATCGCGTTTTTCCTCAGCACGTAGCGAGCAGTTTTCACCCACTGTGCCTAATACAATAATACCATGCACCCCTTCTTCAATCAGGGTGTTGATCATCGCTTTTGTGGTGTCAAAGTTGATGCTTTCGTCGTCATTAAACTGGGTCGTTACTGCGGGATAAACACCCTGCCAATCTACTTTCATGATAAGTCCTCTGCTTAGTTTGTGCTTGCCATCATAGGTATATTGTATACAATAATCAATATCCAAATTTAAGAAAATTGCCAGAACGTCAAAAATTGCGACATACAAATTGGTAAATCAATGAAAATTATACGGTTTATTTTTTGGTTAGCTTTGCAGTGGCCTCTGGTTGATAACATGCAATCTGACAAACGAGAATAACAATGACACATTCACTTCAAATTGCAGTTGTGGGAGCTGGTGTAATTGGCTTGTGTAATGCCTTACAACTCGCCCGTCAGGGACACAGCGTCACACTGTATGACCCGGCAGGTATTGGTGAGCAATGTTCGCGGGGTAATGCCGGTCACTTCGCAACCGAGCAAGTATTTCCGTTGGCTGACAAGGCCCTGCTGCCTCGCATACCCATGATGCTGCTCGATAAGCTCAGTCCTTTGCGCATTGATCACAAATACTTTGTTAAAGCGTCTCCCTGGCTGAGCCGCTTTTGCCTGAATATGCTGCCGGGCCGGTTTAAACGCCATACCCGGGCTTTGCGGGCACTCAATGAATCAGCCTTAGCGGCGTTCAAGCGGCTTTTGCAGGAGGACTTTGAGAGCAATATCAACCTGCGTGGCAGCCTGCTGACCTTTGAACATGACAGAATCAAAGAGATCCGTGCCATACAGCACAAATACCAGCAGCAAGGGGTGGCTGTTGAGTTGCTGGACCGCACACAACTCTTTGCGCTGGAGCCCGGCCTGAGTCGATGCATTCACTATGCGCTGTACTTTACCGAAGTGGGCCATACCTCCGACCCTTATCAGCTAAGCCAGGCTTTATTTCAGCGGTTTAGCGCGCTGGGAGGAAGATATGTAAAGGCTGAAGTGTGCGCTATCACTCCTCTGAAAGAGGGTTCAAACAGTCCTGAGTTGACTCAGATAAAACTTACCACACAGACACACAGTTGTCGCACTTTTGACCGGCTTGTATTGGCCACCGGGGCCTGGAGCAAAACTCTGTGTGCTCAACTTGGCTATAAACTGCCAATCGAAGCAGAGCGTGGTTACCATAATATGCTGCCTGTCATCAGTGGCCTGAGCCGCCCCGTAGCCTCTGCCGATCGCCAGTTTATCATGACCCCCATGCAAAATGGCCTGCGGCTGGCCGGAACCGTGGAGTTTGCAGGTCTGGACACCCGCCCTAACTATGAACGCGCGCAGATGTTACTGACTCACGCCCGGGCCATACTCAGGGACAACGACGCCTTGCAACAGGGCGAGCACTGGATGGGACCGCGGCCCTCACTGCCTGACTCTTTGCCGGTAATAGGGCGAGCACCGAATCATCCGAACATTTACTTTGCCCTGGGACATCAGCATCTGGGCCTGACTCAGGCCGCAATCACCAGTGAGCTCATCGCACAGTGCATTGCAAATCAACCAACAACGCTGGATATTGGCCCCTACAGTATTGCGCGTTTTCAATAACGAAAAACAAACAGGAATCACTATGAAAGGCATAGGTTATCAGAATCGTGAAGCGGCACTGGCCGCACTGACAGATATGACGCAGGATGTGGTTGCAGTTCAACCCGAGGAGTATCTACACCGCATAGAAACGGCGCAAGCCTATATGCGCCAGCATAATATAGCAGCGGTTTATCTGAATGCTGGTACCAATTTAAAGTATTTTACCGGCTTACAGTGGTATCCGAGCGAGCGTATGGTCGGCGCTATTTTACCAGCGCAAGGCGAAGTGCAATTTATAGTACCGTTTTTTGAAGTCGGTTCCATCAAGGACTATCAGGTTATAGAAGGCCCTATGCATACCTGGCAGGAAGAGCAGTCCCCCTATAGCCTGTTGACCAAGGTGCTGACCGAGCTGGGCATTGCACCGGATGCGACACTGGGCATTGATGAAAGCGCCGCTTTTTTTATCGCCGATGGCATTCGTCAGGCCGGACCTGCGCTCAACCTGATCAACGCCAAGTGCGTCACGGCCCACTGTCGCATGCATAAGTCTGACTCAGAGCTGGCCCTTATCCAGCGGGCCATGGACATGACGCTCGCAGTGCACAAAGCAGCAGCCTCGATACTTCATGAGGGGATCACCACCACAGAGGTGGAAGCCTTTATCAATGAAGCGCACCGTAAAGTGGGTGCAACCGGCAGTTATTTTTGCATTGTGTTATTTGGCACAGCCACCTCTTTTCCGCATGGTGTAAAAGACCCGCAGACACTTAAGCAGGGCGATGTTGTATTGATAGATACTGGCTGTAAGTTACAGGGTTACCTGAGCGATATCACCCGCACTTATGTATTTGGTGACGCGACTGAGCGCCAGCGCACTATGTGGCAGCACGAGAAAAATGCGCAGCTTGCTGCATTTGCAGCGGCTCAGCCAGGCTCCCCTTGTAGTGATGTCGATTTAGCTGCTCGCAGTTATCTTGCAGCACAAGGACTGGGACCGGATTATCAGTTGCCGGGTTGTCCACACCGAACCGGACATGGTATTGGCCTGGACATTCATGAATGGCCTTATCTGGTGAAGGACAATCCGGAGCCTCTGGCACCGGGTATGTGTTTCTCTAATGAGCCAATGTTGGTACTACCCGGGGAATTTGGTATTCGACTGGAAGATCATTTTTATATGACGCCAGACGGACCAAAGTGGTTTACCGAACCTGCACACACAATTGATGATCCATTCGGTCTAGATAGCTAACCACAATCCAGCGCTGCGTGACACGCGGCGCTATCCTCAATTTACACTCACCAATACCTCAAATGGTATCAGACCCATAATTAACCCAAACTCTGAATTACACGCACTGCATCAACTTCCCCGCGTCCTCAAAACAGCTTCAGAAAAGTCACGTAACAATCTGTAATGACTGAATATATTTTTATTTAGTAAAATCGTTTGATTAATTAATTTTTATACGATTTAATAATGCCAATCCGCATGATTCAGTAGCCAATCTTGAGACGAGTTAGTCTCGGCGATAACGAGGCCAAATTTTTGCTGTTTAGTTGTTCTAAATGAGAAATTTTTAACCCTGTTATCAGCAGATTAACCCTTTCCAATTGGTTATGCATTATTGCGGATTGATATAACTCAGGCAGCGCATTACTCCAACCCAAAAAAGACGCTGCCAAATGCAATTAAGTACCCATATCAACAAGGAATAAATATGAAACTAACGGTTAAAAAAACCCAGCTAAAGCGTTTATCGAACAAGCAAAATACCCTGCCAAAACAGGCAACTCCACAAATTGCGGGTGGCCACCAGGGCGCCTCAATCTCAGCAGGCATTTTGTGTGAGATCACCTCACTGGTGAATTGCTCAGGCGAATGCTCATTGGTGGTTTGCCCACAGTAGCCATTAGCCGGCCACCTCTGAGCGCCAGGCACAGAGGTGGTTGATAAAGTTCAGGACACGAAAACAAGCAACTTGCTTCAGAAATAGTAGCCGATGTTAACATTGAAACGGCGCTCAACGTCATCGCTATCACCGACCAGTGTCCCACCAACAAAGGGTTGATTTTTGGCATGCACCAAGTCGATATAGGCAAATACAGGGCCTGCTGCCACTGCCATACCTGTGATATTCATCCAGGTGTTTGCGCTGTCATCAGACTTACCATGCATTAAGCCAAAGTCATTATAAACGGTCAGCTCAGTTAGCGGCCCAAACTCAACCTGCCAGTCATAAGATACGCCCATAGTCGTCGACGCAGCCTGTGCCGCTATGGTGTCATGCATCGCATTCGCAGCAACCGCAATCTGGGTAAATTCATCGACCTGATAATCATACTCAGTGTGTTGAAAATGGACATACCACTGATGATATCGATTAGACGCATGCATAGCCCAGGCGTGATAATTGCCGGCCCGGGAGATGCCATTGTCCAGACCGCCATGCAGTGCTGAGAATCCGATCTGGGTAGAGCCAAAGGCATGATCCAGCTGATAGGCAAAGCGCCCTGCCAGAGTGTTATACTCAGCCAGCTTTTGTCCAGGCGTGTCGTAAACGCCCTCACCCGCAGTGCGCAGACCAACGATGTCCACCGAGTACCGGTCTTTGCGATCTTCCGCCGCACCATCTATGCCCCCGTGGTCGTCGTTTTTGAAAAAGGCCAGATCCAGTTGCCAGTTATCCTGCATAGTACGTTTGAACACCAGACCTAAATCATAGTCCTCTTCCAGACCAACGAAATAATTGGGTGTCATAAAGTAACTGTGTGATGCAACCGGCGTATTACCAAATGGTACAGGCGCCAGGCCGAGCTGAGCCTGCCACTGCGGTGTGAGGTCGTAGTCCAGGTAAGCAAACTTCACAACCCGCATGTAGTCATGAAATCGCACTTCCGCATTGATACCGATATCAGCAACCTTACCTGATAAATTAATACGAGCCAGATCAAAGTCGATGTCACCACCACGACGCTCACTGTCCTGATCGTAGGAGTTCATACCATAGTTAAACCGAATAGCTCCGCCTACCTTTACGCCCTGCTCAGCAGGTTTATTGTCTGCTTCTTGTTGTGCTTCAAGCTGTACCACTTTTTGCTGCAAATTAACAAGTTCACGCTTAAGCGTATCTAACTCTGTCGCGTTCGTATCAACGGAGGCAGAGCCAATGATCAGGGCACTCGAAAACAAAATAGTGCGTCGGGAATTAAATGACATAGAGACACATTCCGGGGTAAAGCTAAAAAATTCGCGCAAGCCTATATGACAACGCTGACACGTTCAAATTAAAGAATTTCGCCCGAATGTAAGGGATGTAAAACACTGTGCAATGGAGGTTTCAGTTTGTAAATTCTGTAGTGAAAATGCAGTTATGCTGTTTTATCTTCTTACCTAAAACATCAAGAGAACCAAGAAGAATAAAACTAATTATCAATTGCTTATATACCCCCCGTGAGATACCGCCCTCATTAAAGTTAGCGAATAGTTACCAGTAAACGGTTTATTGGCAATTCTGAGCCCTTTTTTGCCCGGAAGAATTGATCGAACAATTTTCACCCGCTCTGACCGCTGGTAACCTGCCGCTTACCGCACCCGGTGACATTTTTGACCAAAACGCGCTAATCTGTGATCCTCTTTCTGTCGACTTAAGTTGAGCAAGCATGAAGAAAACATTAAACAACATTGCATTAAGCTTATTTTTTATCTCTGCCCAGAGCGTCCAGGCGGTTGAGCCTCAAACTATCCCAGTTGCAAAGAGCGCTGATAACTATCAACTGGAACTGGTTGCGAGGGGTATTCAGATCCCCTGGGGAATGGTGTGGCTAAACGACAAAGAGCTGCTGGTCACTGACAGATCGGGGCAACTCCGCCTGATCAAAGAGGGTAAGCTGGTCGACAAACCGATCGAAGGTGTGCCAGAGGTACATGCTGAGCGCCAGGGTGGCCTGCTGGATATCGAGATAGACCCTGACTATAGCGAAAACGGTTGGATCTATTTTTCTTATTCCGGCTTTGAAGGCGAAGAAAAAGGCAGCAATACATCTATCATGCGTGCACGCCTCAAAGATATGAAGCTGGTTGATAAGCAGTTAATATTTGATGGTTTTCCAAATACCAAGCCTTCTTTTCATTTCGGCTCTCGCATTGAATTCGACAAAGATGGCTACCTGTACTTTTCGATTGGAGACAGGGGTAACCGGGACGTGCACCCGCAGCGCTTAGATCATGATGCAGGTAAAATTCATCGTATCAATGCCGACGGCACTATCCCCGATTCAAACCCATTTGCAAAACAAAAGGATGCGCGTAAAAGTGTGTATTCCTATGGCCACCGCAACCCACAAGGTATGGCTATGCACCCCAAAACGGGCGAGATCTGGACCCATGAGCATGGCCCTCGGGGCGGCGATGAGATCAATATCATCAAGCCGGGCCTGAACTATGGCTGGCCTGTGATCACCTATGGAATCAACTATAACGGAACAAAGATCACCGACGAACGCACCCGAGATGGCATGCAACAACCTGACTGGGTATGGGTTCCTTCTATTGCACCATCCGGTATGGAATTTATTACCAGCGACAAATACCCACAATGGCAAGGCCATCTGGTTGTCGGTTCAATGAAATTCGCCCATCTGGTACTGGTTGAACTTGACGGCAATAAAGTGGTTGGTCACAGTAAGCTCTTCGAAGGCGCCGGCCGTGTGCGCAGCATCGCGACCCACCCCAACGGTGATCTTTACCTGGGGATAGATGGCAGCGGGATCTATAAAGTAGTACCAAAAGCAAAGTAGCCTGTAAAATCCCTGACGATTAGCTCTTTGCCCAAAAGCCGGGAATTAATCGTCAGCTCCACAAATTTTGAACAGGATGCCTGACGAGAAGTTTTTGGTCGACTACTCGGTGATGCCCGAGACTATGGCGCCCTTCTCATTATGTGCCGCAGATTTACAACCCCACCTCAGCAGGAATCATACAATGTCCTCAGACTTTATTATTCAGTCAATTGACAAAAATAGCGTTCAACAAGCCGCGCATTTAATTGTTAATGTGTTCAATGAACGAGAGCCTTTGGCACATTTGAACGCCGCTGACCCCAGAGAGTTCGCCGACTACATGCTTTTTTTATCAAAAAAATGTGCAGAAGAAGGCCTGGGTTTTATTGCCAGAGAGACCAATACAGATCGGGTAATAGGTGCGATACTCTCCGCTGACTTAGCCGAAACCGTTAATGGGGATAGCGGTCTGAACGAAGTACACACCAATCCGATAGCGGCATTAATTGGTGCATTAAACGGCGCTTACTTTACTCAAGGTGACATACAAACAGGCACCTATTTAAACATCAAGTTTGTCGCCACAGACGCCAACTTTAAAGTAAAGGGAATGGTGACAGCCCTTATTTCAAAGTGTATCCAAGAAGCTAAAGCACAGGGGTTTAAGTTTGCACAGGCAGAAGCCACGGGCAATATATCGCAACATATTTTTGCTAACAAACTGGGCTTTGAAGAGAAGGAGTTTATTAAGTACAGTGAGTTTGAGTTCGCAGGCGATACTCCTTTTTCGTCCATTACAGAACATCAAGGGATTAAGCTTTTAGTAAAGAACATCTGACAGTTAACAAACGATACTCTGTGCGCCAGTACGGCTGGCGCGAGGGTTGACAAGCAAACTGCATGCCCCTCCCCTTTATTGCCTCACTTAACAAGTCTACAAAAACGGGAATTGGTATAGTCCAACAGTTGCCCCCTTGTGTTCCTGAAAAACAATCTTATATCCTTCAATGGTCGTGAATAAAAAAACATCAACCGTCATATAAATACTCATCAGGAACCTCAAGGAGCGTACACATGAAATTGGCCCAGTTAAATATAGCTAAAGCGAAATACCCGCTGGATGCCCCCGAGATAAAAGATTTTATCGACAACTTAGAGCTGGTTAATGGTATTGCTGAAGACAGTGAGGGGTTTGTATGGCGACTAAAAGACGAATCGGGTGACGCAACTCACATTCAGATGTTTGACGACCCCAGTATTATCGTCAATATGTCGGTGTGGGAGTCTGTTGATGCACTTAAAAACTTTATGTTCCGCACCCATCATCGCGAATTTATGCGCAGAAAAAGCGAATGGTTTCATCGCCTGGCCGAAGATACCTATGTGCTGTGGTGGATTGACGAAGACCATATACCGACGCAAGAAGACGCATTGGCGCGTCTGATGCACTTGCGACAAGAGGGAGATACTCCCTATGCCTTTACATTTAAGACTAACTTCACAGCATCGGAAGCGGCTATTTACTCCGGAGATGTACAGGGTTAGCATGCTATGAGGTATACCATTTAAAAACAATAAGTAAAAAAGGACCAATCTTATGAAATATGTGTGCCTGATGCGCGGAATTAACGTCAGCGGCCAGCGTAAAATAAACATGAAAACGCTTTGCACGCAACTCGCTGAACTTGGGATGGATAATGTCAGCTATTATCTGCAATCTGGTAATCTGCTCTTTGACACCTCACTGACCAATTCAGAGATCAAAGCTACGATCACACAATTGCTTGGTGATGCCTACGACTATCAGGATGTCGATCTGTTCCTGTTTACCTTTGATGCACTGCAAGCCATTTACGATGAGATGCCGACATTTGGTCCTGATCAGGATGAAAGCAAAAGCCACTTCACCTTCCTCAATGACACACCTGATACCACCCTGACTGAGCAGATGGACGACCAAGCCTTCTTGCCAGATCAATATCGAATTTGTGGCACTATGGTTTACGTCTATTGCCCCAACGGATATGGCAGAACCAAAATACACACCAATTTTTTTGAGCACAAACTTAAAGTCAGAGCCACCACCAGAAACCACAAAACGGTTGCGACCTTACTGGATAAACTCAGCAGCTAACGGATGCCATATAACTGACCCATCATTAACACGGCAAGACCGACGAGCTGGCCGTGTTTGATAAATTGCTCTCCTAGATCAATAGTTTGAGCAGTGCACAATGATTCGTGGATACAGTGCCTTAACTCGTCATTCGTCGAATAAACAGACACTTTTGGTATAAGTTGATGTAATCTGTCCCCGAAATAACACCTTTGATAAGGAGTTTAGGTGAAACTCATTTTTATTTGTACTCGATAAAAACACGCAGCTGTTACGGCAGGTATCACACTGTGAAATCGAGACTTTAAGGAAAACCATATGACCGTAATTATCAGGGAACCACAGGTATCAGACTCAGAGGCAATTCACCAAGTCTCTGGCCACCTGGGTTATACCGAATTATCTCCCTCAGAGGCATACGAAAACCTGCATGCACTACTCAACTCTCCTCAGGACAAGCTCTACGTTGCAGAGCGCAATGGCCTAATCGTGGGCTGGATACATGTGTTCTACGCTCGGAGATTGGCATCAGCCGGCTTCTATGAAATCGGAGGGCTAATTGTGTCTCCTGACGCCCAGGGGCAAGGAATAGGCCGAAAGCTGGTTAACCATGTGCGTACGCAACACCGGGGGACAGTCAGAGTTAGGTGCAACATGCTAAGAAAAGATGCACATCGCTTTTACGAATCAATTGGGTTTAACAACACCAAAGGTCAGTTTGTTTTTCAAGCGGATGCCATAAGAGAGTAAATAGCTTGTATACTGGCTATGCATTCACCAAAAAGTAAAATAACGCTGCCAAATTAGAGTGACATTCAGGTATACATGAAGTAATGGCATGTCAGACAGGAAATCAGCTAAGTGCGTGTTCAGAACGCCTAAGATAAAAGCTTTGCATAAACGTGCCATACTATATTGACCCTATAAAAAGTGGAAAAAGAAATGCCTCAAAACAACCCTGTTGGATATTTTGAAATTCCAGTCACAGATCTGGATCGCGCGATGGCGTTTTACCACGCCGTATTTGGTTTTCAGTTCGAACATGCCGTTATCGATGGTCACGATATGGCGCTATTTCCCTCGAATGATCAAGCTACCGGCATAACCGGTGCGCTGGTTACAGGAGACAGTTATATTCCATCTAAAGCGGGCCCGCGGCTGTATTTTCATACCGATGACATCGATGCTACGCTGGCTAAGGCGCTATCTCAGGGAGGTAAAACCCTCTACCCCAAAACATCAATTTGCGGATTTGGCTGGGTTGCAGAATTTGAAGATTCTGAAGGGAATTGCATCGCCTTGCATGCCGAGTAACCTGCTCAGAGCAGAACTCAGCAGCCAGTGACACATTCTGTCAACAGAGATAGGCACAAATACAAAAAATGCGAGCGTATCAATACGCCTGATGATAGTCTGAAAACTCAAAGACATAACCAATATCAGTGTCAATATTGCGCTAGTATGAGCAGGCTAACTCAGGGAGACCTACCTATGTTTAGGGTAATTTATCGGTGGCACGTACCCACTGAAAATATCGCCGAATTTCAGGCAACATGGTGCGCGACAACGGATGCGATTCATGAGTCCGTTCAGGGTGCGCTGGGCAGCTTTATGCTACAAAGCGCTGATGACCCAAATAAAGTGCTAACTATAGCCAAATGGCGTTCGCGCGCAGATTGGATACACTTCTGGGATAACAGCAACCCCGAACAAATGCATAAGATGCGCCTGTTGGCTGAACGAATTTCCGTTGAAACCTTTGACGAAGTGGCAGACCGAACCCACTCATAAAACTGTTCACACACTTCAGTATCAATACCCCACATAAAGGACTCTATCATGACAAAACAATCAGCCTATGCAGATATCAATGGCATATCGATTCACTTTGAGCAAAGTGGTAATCCGGAAGGCTTCCCTCTGGTCATGCTGCACGGAGGCCTGGGTTCCACCCGGGATCTGGATGTACTCACTGAGTATCTGGAACCCCATTTCCGGCTGATATCCATTGACTTACGAGGCCAGGGGAAATCAAGCCTGGGCAATGCACCGTTGAGCTATGCACAATACCAAAACGACGTGCAGACACTGCTTGGTTTGCTGGATATTTCACGCTACTTTCTGTTTGGTTTCAGCGATGGCGGGATAGTCGCCTATCGTCTGGCGGCGCAAAACCCGGCTCAGGTTACTCGATTGCTGACACTGGGATCATCCTGGCGCCTGGAAGAAGGTGATCCGGCAGTTGAAACACTGCGCGGCCTAACCGTTGAAATGTGGACTGAGCTGTTTCCTGAGGGAGTCGCATATTATCAGGCATCGAACCCAGCCCCGAACTTTCCAGCCCTGGTTGAGGCAGTAAAAACGCTCTGGCTTAATACCGAGGAGTCTGGCTATCCCTGTGATTTGGTCGCACACATTGATTGCCCTACCCTGATAATGCGAGGCGACGACGACTTTCTTTTTTCTCTGGAAGAAGCCGTTGCACTCAAAGCGCGTATAAAAGACGCCAGCTTCGCAAATATCCCCTTCACCACTCATGCTGCTCATCAGGAATTACCCGAACTGCTCGGCCCCTTAATCCGACAATTTTTTCTACAACCAAACCAGGCGACCAATAAGTCTGTGTGATCAGGTATAAGGAAACAAATGAACAAACAGAAAAAACGGGCACGCATTGTATCCCCCAGCAGATCAGCTGAGATCTTGTCCGAAGAAACGACAGCCACCGCCATTGAAACACTGGCTGGGCTGGGTATCCATTGCGACTTTGCCCCCCATTACATACATCGAGAAGTTACAACAGCCCGGTTGATACGCGATAAGGCAAAAGATTTGAATGACGCCTTTGCAGACCCAGAAGTTGCGCTCATTTTAAGTACCATTGGTGGTCACAACGCAAACAGGACGCTCGACCATCTAAACTGGGACATACTCCGGGATAACCCAAAGCCTCTGTGCGGATACTCAGACATCACCGTACTGCTCAATGCTATCTATGCCATAACGGGCCAGATCACCTATTTGGGCCCGCACTTTTCCTCTTTTGGCATGCAACGAGGTCTCGAGTTTACCCTAAGACATTTTGAGCGCGCCTTAGGGGATGACACACACTATGAGCTTGGCGTCAGCGAATTTTGGTCTGATGATCTTTGGTTTATCGATCAAACCGACCGCACTTTTTTACCCAATACTGGCCCTATCATTGTCAACAAAGGGACGTGTGAAGGCACCATTTTGGGTGGCAACCTTTGCTCTTTCAATTTATTGCAGGGTACCCGCTACATGCCAGATTTATCCGGAGCGGTTTTGTTTGTCGAAGAAGATAACCTGCTGGGTGACCTGACCCTGACGGAATTTGAACGCAACCTGCAATCTTTGTTGTCTCATCAAGGCGCTGAGCATATTGCCGGTTTAGTGGTCGGCCGCTTTCAGGTCGACAGCAAAGTAGACCTTAAAGACCTGACAGAGCTCCTGAGCAGTTTTGAGCAACTGACACATTGCCCGGTTGTGTGCAACCTCGACTTTGGTCATACAACGCCTATCTTCACCGTTCCCATTGGCGGAAGATGCCAGCTCAATGCACGGGATGATAAAGTAACCATAAATATCCTTACACAGTAAAACAGCTCATGAGTTCCAAAGTCGATTATAAATTTCCATCACAGACGCAGACCTCTGATTTGCCATTTTCATTCTATATAACCTGGCTTTGGATCATTGGGCTGATAATTTTGTTGGGCTTTATCCCCAGTTATATTCTGCAGTTTTCATCCCTGACTACGATGCACCACTGGCACGGCGCCTTGTCCTTTGTCTGGGTGGCCGGTATGCTCAGTCAGGCAACACTTGTTTACCAGAGGCGGCTGGTATCGCACCGGAAACTTGGATACTGCCTGGCTTTTGCCTTGCTGACTTTTATTATCTCAACGGTGGTTTTATACACCACCGTATACCAGGAACGTATCACCACCAGCGTTATATTCAGGTTGGTGTTGAGTCTTGATATCGCCCTTTTCCCGCTCTTCATATTCTTTATGTATCGGGCAATTTTCAGCGCGGGATCTTCACTCAAACACGCACACTGGATACTGCTTGCATCTGTAATGCTGCTGCCACCGGGGCTTGGTCGCCTGATCCATGGCCTGTTTTTCTTTCCATTTGATTTACCACCTCGGTTTTTCTATGAACCGACCGTGATTATCACAGGGTTAATCCTATACAAAATCGGTCAGGCGCAAAGCTGGCAATTCAACAGCACCAGAGTATGTTTAGTGGCGTTTATTTCAGCTGTTCTAATCAGTTATGCTGTTGCTTACGATATAACGAAGGAGTCAATCCCGTGGCTTTTTTAAACGCGGTGTTAAAGGTCGACTTGGAGTTAAAACCCACTTCAAACTGAATGCTCGACACCTGCATATCTGTTTCTTTGAGTAATTTTTCAGCCTGTGATATCCGATAACGATTTACAAACTGGAAGAAGTTGGTCCGCATTAATTGAGACAGAGTTTCTGAAATATGATTTTCACTAACGCCAATTGCACTGGAAAGCTTATTCAAAGACAAATCCTCTTCCATAAACAGTTGTTCTTCTTCCATCGCTTTTTCCAGCTTAGCCGAAATACGCTGCATTCTATCTAGGCTTACTGTCGATGTACGAGGCTGCAGAGCTCTCGGCTCTCCTTTGTCGGCCGGCGTCAAAATCGGTTGTTTAATTGCCAGATAGGCAAAGGCAAGTAGTACACAAGCCTCAAAAATGGGTAGTATCACTCCCTGTCCAAACCAGCGCCAACCTAAGAACACCGAAATGTAACCGGTGGCATAGCACAGCCAAACCAAGCCCCACAGCAATAAGATGACGGCAAACCAACTGATTGAACGCGACTCAATGTCAGAAAAACGCTCCATCAATTGCTGCCGATGACGGGTATGAAGTTTTAAAGCGCTAATAAAATAAACCGCTGTGTACAGAACAAAGATCTGCGTTGAGGCAAAGCAAGAGAATAAAGCCAGCTTATAGTGCTGGGGGTTTCGGGTTGCCGGGTCTGCCAGCGCCAGTTTCTCTGCAGAGCTCAGACCGGTCACAAACGGCGCCATCACCGCAATCACCAGAATCGGGCCAGATAGCGCCCATGCATAAGTCCGTTTCGAAAACTCAGGATTAGGAGACATGGTCGCACAGGCGTAAAAATACAGTGCCGGACCTAACAGTACACGGACGGGAAACTGCGCGCCCACCAGCCAGGGCACGTAACGATATGCACCGGAATAAACCACCAGTTCACCGCACACATGAACTACCAGTAAGGCGAGTAACGCTATCAGGTAAGTCGTTTGTCTCTGTCGGGGTTTATTAACCGCCTGTAGCAACGCAAGTAACAGCATACCCAGCATACTAGAGTAGATCAGCGTGCCTAACACACTCATTGAAGCTCTCTCAAAAACGTAAAAAAGACAAGTGGTAGCATATTGGAAACAAATAAGAGGTGCAACCAGCGCTCAGAAGTAGACGCCATGTTGTTCAAAGCGAATTGAATATTTATGAAAGTGTATATTTTACATAGCATTAGATTGAATATAGGATAGTGAGTGGTGGCAAGTGATGTTTTACCACCTTAAATCACGAAGGATTCTATGAAGCTAACACTAAAACTTTCTATCGCCATTTACCTTATTTCTCTTTGCCTGCCTGCAATTTCTCCTTTGGAATATTCAGCAGAACATCTCACCGATGGCTATGAAATACTCATACTGGGACCTGCACAGATTCTATTTGGATTTGTTATGTTGCCTCAAATGCCCGGGCTCGGACTACTACTGATGTTACCCTGGCTGGCAAATATCAGTTGGCTGATAAGCCTTGTCACTTATAAGGAAAAAGTAGGACGTATTGCGGGGCTCTGTACTGCCGTGATCGTGGTGGTGTTTTTCGCCCACCCCGTTGCCATTATTGGCTCTTCCATAAGTGTGGTCTTGTTGCAGTTGCATATTGGCGCTTACCTGTGGATGCTGGCACTTATGCTACCATTGCTCATTTTGTATCCGCTCAAAGCAAAAAAACAGACCCACAACACAGCGTCTTAACTTGTTAAATCGCCCATTTGGGGTAAGTCAAAGGGCCTGCGGGTAAAACTGCCACAGGCCACTTCAATTAAGCGTACTTAAAATTACTGGCGTTTATCCACTTCCACTTTACCGTCTTTGATTACCAGGGTCACGGTTTCCATCACCTGGATGTCTTGTAGCGGATTACCTGGTACAGCAATGATATCAGCCAGCTTACCCGCCTCCAAAGAGCCGAGCTTGTCCTGCATTTTTAACAAGGTCGCAGAATTGATAGTCGCGGCCTGAAGCGCCTGCAGCTCATTCATGCCAAATTTGACCATACGGCTGAACTGTTTGCCGTTTTGACCATGAGGGTACACCCCGCCATCTGAGCCAAACACCATGTTCACTCCGGCCTTAACGGCTTTAGTAAAACTGGCCCGCTGAGTACCACCAACTTTACGCTCTTTATCCAGGCTTTCGGGTAAAATACCGGCTTTTTCGCCCTCACTCAGGATATATTCGGTATTGTAAATGTCCATTGAAAAATAAGTACCGTGTTGCTTGGCAAGTTTGATAGCGTCATCATCCAAAAAACTAACATGCTCAACCGAATCCACCCCGGCACGGATAGCAGACTTAATGCCATCGGTCCCATGCGCATGAGCAGCCACGGTTAGACCACGTAAATGCACTTCTGCCACCAACGCCTGCATTTCCTCAAACGAATACTGCTGTGCACCCACTTTAGTACCTTTGGATAACACACCACCGGTTGCACAGAACTTAATAACGTCGACACCATATTTGATGTTTTCACGCACCTTTTGTCTGACTGCCCAGGGACCGTCGGCCACCCCTTCTGCTACCACCTTGTGTTCGTGAGTAAACAGGTTATTATCGCAGTGACCGCCCGTTATACCAAGTGCCGGGCCTGATGCGAAGATACGAGGCCCAGGTACATCGCCATCATAGATGGCATCACGCAGCGCCAGATCAGCATAGCCACCAGCGCCCAGGTTACGCACAGACGTAAACCCTGCTGCAAGCGTGCGCTTAGCGTTACGCACTCCTGTGATTGCCGAGCGCGGTGCAGTACGCTGCAAGCGCTTGTAACCATGTACCTGTGCATCACCGGTAAGGTGTACATGCATATCAAACAACCCTGGCAATAGAGTATGGCCTGTAAGGTCTATTACAGTGGCATCTTCCGGGTAGGCTTTACGGCTGCTTCGCGATACCGACACAATTGTGTTGTCTTCGACCACCACAGTAGCGGGCCGGATGAGTTTTCCGGTTTTAACATCCAGCGCGGCATCGGCATTGAGTACCAATGTATCGGCAAAGGCATTGCCACAGGCCATAAGCACTGCGGCACTGATCAGAGTTGTTTTCAACATATTTGCTTCTTTTTTGTAGTAATTAGTCAGCTCAGTCTAGTCATGGCAAGACGACAAAGGCAACCTGAGTGCGACCAACTTCGCTGACCGTCAGAGGAAACAGCGTTATAAAGCGGTTTGTTCCTCTACTGAGACCTGCGACACAGACCTTTGAATCAAAAAGCGGTTGAAAAGGTATAAAGCAATAGCCGTCACCATTGCCAAAACACCAAATAACCCCCACATCAAATCTGCTCGGCCATCTTGTTGGACCAAAGTGGCATAACTCCACCCTGATAAGAACCCGGCAAACAAAAACCCCAGGGCCATAGACACAAAATAATAGCCCATATATAACGCAGCCTGAGACGGCGGGGCGATGCTGGCTACGTACTCCTGGCTTTTCGGTGAGGTCAGCATTTCTCCCAGTGCGATTAGCAAAATGACGGTCACCATCAATGCTCCACTCGTTGCCGTAAGCTCTATAGCCAGGAGTGAAAAGGCCCCAAACATGACAATAAGTCCGGCTATTAGCACATAAAACGGCTTTATCCGCTGACATAAATAGCTGACCAGGATCTGGAGCAAGACAATGGCTGCAAAATCCAGATTGATCAAATACTCGGGATTTATTTGCCGATATTCCAAAAGAGAATGAGTGATCTGTTGCAACTGTGCACTCGAGAGTGTCTCCAACGCTGTCAAATCAGCCATCAGGGTGGTCAACTCTGATGCTGGTACATTTACTTTAAGGTGAACCCACTCCAGGCGCAGGGCTTCAGCGACAGGTACAGTGCCCGCTTGCAATTGTGTATGCAATATCTGCACTGCACTTTGTAGCTGCGCACTATCTACATATGCAAAGAAAGCGACGGCATCCTCGCCAAAAAAGGCGATAAAACTCAATAAATCTCGGGTATCTACATAGTCACGGATAAACAAGGGTAAGGTATAGAACAACTGGTTGTAAACTGTCCAAAACCCAGCGAGAATAGCCAGATACACTGCAAACCGCACATTACTAATCTTCATTGGCTGTGCCCACCAACCTGCGTTCACCTGCGTGACTCTCTGGGCGATTCTATCCCAAATCACATTGATACCCAGCCAGAGCCCGATCAGTGAAAACGCTTCAACATAGCTGAGCAATTCAATCCCTGAACACATCAGTAGCACCACAGCAACCAACAGCGTCAGCGCAAAACGGCCATTACCTAGTACTGATTGCGCTTCGCGCACAACATCATAAAGCGACGCGCTCTCCCGCTTAAGGCTTGGCGGATCACGGTAAAACCACAAAACAGGAATAAAATTCAGCAGGATCCAGCATGCCGACATCATAAATACGGCATCCCAGCTTATCGCCCTGAGCGCACCAGCAAGCAAGGGCCCAAGAAAGCCGCCAATGTTAACCATGGTATAGAAAATACCGAATCCCAGACCGCGATTGCTGTCATTGGTACTATGAGAAATAGTGCCGACCACCACAGGTTTGAAACACGCCGCCCCCAGAGCAACCAGGCTCAGCGCAGCAAAAAACGGCCAGAAGCTTTGCGCCTGACCCAGTAAAAAATATCCCGGAGCCATAATAGCGAATGACAGCAAAAACATTTTGCGATAGCCAAGTTGATCGCCAAGAGCGCCTGTCAGTACGGGCAAAAGATAGAGAAAAAATGGGATGATCCCCTGCACAGCACCGCGTTCAAGATCGGTAAAACCGACCCCGCCCTGAGCACTGGGCGTGGTCATATACACAGAAGACACTGCAAAAAAACCATACCAGGCTAACCGCTCAAATATTTCCATCAGATTAGCGACATAAAAAGTACGGCTAAACCCAGAATTGGAATCATCTGCGGCCTGTGTCCCTGCATCTGACTGACCTGCTGGTGTATTTATCGACATTGACTTGGATCCTATTGCTTATTATTGTATACAATATACATAAAACACAAATAAGAGAAAGTCAAAATGTTACGATTGAGTTTAATTGCGTTGGCACTCCTGAGCGGCTGCCAGTCGGCAGAAAATCCGCTTCAGAACCAGGAAGCCCGGGTTGCTAGCCAGATAGAGCAGACAATACCGAGCCCAGCTCAGATGCGTGTGGATATCGAAGTAGCGGGCAGAACCAGCACACTGAATCACATCGACATTGCTTATATTGGGAAACAAATACCACGCACTTACAGCGATGGAAAAATAGCCAACAGTCGCGGTTATAACTGGTGGGTCAGTAAACATTTTGCGCTCAAAAGCGATCTGAGTGAGGAGAAAGTCCGCCTTTATCTCGAGTTACTGGAAATGTCCTATCCTCACTATGTTGAGCTGTTTGGTATGGCGCCCGCGAACATTGATAATCAGCGTATTGCTGTCGTATATGGCAGCTCCCGAGAGCGTGTACGTGAAGCCATGCTGGATGACGGTTTTTTACGTGGCGTACACAAAACTGCGGGGGGCGAAACCATGTATTACAACCGTGCCGGATACAGCTTTCCCAGCCACCGGCATCACCATCAGCGCTATATTGTGATCCACGAAACTATGCATGCTTTTCATATGGCGCTCAATGGTCACTCTACCTGGGCGCCAAACTGGATCACCGAAGGAATGGCCGACGCTATCGCCAGTCACACCTATGACAGTGATGCCAAACAGCTCAGAGTCATGGTATTCGACCGCGCCCCCATGAACTACCAGACCATGGGACTGGCGCAGTATCATAAGAATGGACAACCCAGCTTTGAACAGATCAATGATGATCCCCAACTGCGCCGTGGTCTTAACTTTTTTATTGTGCATTTTCTGTTAAGTGACCCAATGCGCTACCAGTATTTCAAACGCTACCTGCGCAACCTGATGGCTCTTAACCCCGACTCTGAGGCCACCTTACCAACTGCCAATGCCTTATTGAAAACCACCTTTGCAGACTGGCCACAGCTGGAGCGCGACTTTGCCCAATTTGTTCAGTCAGCAAAACCGAGCTTTTACATTGTACGGGGCCCCTGGGAACAAAATGGCTCTGGATATTGGCTACGCAGCAACGATGAAAAAGCGTTGCAACGCTTAGATATCACACCGATGCACAATACTAGCCACCCGGTACTGGATTTTCCCGCACCTCAGCCACACCCAGCAATTAATCCGGTCAGCAAAGATTCATTCGCGGCCTTATTGACACTACAACCAGAGCAAAAAACCCGGGGTGAAATTGGCATTGCTCTGCTCACCCAACTGAGCAAAGACAGCCTTGCCAAACGTACCGGATTGACTGGAAAAGCTGACTTTGATCAGGATCAGATGCTACAAGTGCTATTAGTCGAAGGCGCGCGACTGTCAGTCATTGACACAGCCAACGGCACAACACAGGAAGTTGCACTGACGCCGGCAGTGCTGAGAAGTTTAGAGCAAACCTCACAACTCGGTCTTAATCTGCGTTCAACCAGTTCAGGGCTGGAAGTTGAGATAAAATCAGCCGACAGCACACAAACTGTTGTCTTTACAGTGTCTGACAACGTTTTGAGCGCAATCGACTTCCAGCAAGTCGCCCTGCTAGGTCGCAATATGAATCACATGGTTACGCCTTATCTGTATAGTCACACCTATAAGGTACCGGATCTGAACACAGCTACAGCAAATCCCTGGTACTTTGCAGACGCAGCTCTGGCACACAGAGCCTTCAATACCTGTGTCACGTTTTCGGCGCAACTCCCGGGTTGTACGGCAACATTGGATACTCAGCTGGCAAAACAATCCGATCAGAGTCTGCATCCAGCACTGAGCACGAATTTACAAAGTATGCTCGAAAGTTGGCAACAACAGCTCTCTGATGATGCATTGTATTCGCTCAGCGGTATCGAACTGGCGTTACGCTTTGACGGAGATGACCCTTTTATTTCGGCACACAATCCCAGTCAGCAAAATGCCAAAGTTACGCTTGAAGGTGGCAAGTCCTACTCTTTAGCGCCGGGTAGACACAAACTACCGTTGTCGGTAACCCAAAATCAGGTCAGCTACACTCTGAACTGGCAAGGCCTAACACAGACGGGCCAGATCACTTTGGAAAATCAGCACTTTGATGGCGTGTATTTAAATGCCCAGTTCAGCAAAGGCAACTCAGATCTACAGATCAGTCTGACCGGCCCCTATTCCGGCGACACCCGTGGTCAGCTGTCGGTACAGTTCCTTCCCTACCAAAGCCCGGCAGCTCAGAGCGCACTCTGGCAGCAGGACATCACCATTTCTCCCTATGAGAAAAAGCGCTGGCAACCGCGCTTGCGCCAACCTGAGGAGCTCAAAAACGGGGTGCTCAAGATAGTTGCCGTATTGGACGTAGATGGGGAGCCCATCAAACTGGTGGAAAGCTTTAAACTGTAGATAGACCAAGGGGGCAGATCAATTTTATTTGCCCCCCTTACTTACAAAGATCAATGATCTCTGGCGCGATACCAGTACAGGTGACAATATTCGTCAGTACTGATTACACTGTCCAGATTACAATAAGCGCTCTAGTCTATAGTGATGGTTAGCACCTGAGTAAATTTTGGTGCAAACAGGCGTAACTGCTTTAGGTAGCTTAGTTAAAACGGCCTCAATATGAGTGCTTAACTCCGAGTTATCTGCATGCTGATTTACGAGGTAGCACAAATCCTGACCACCTTCTGCACCACCAGGTAAGGAGTCAGCCCCAAGGTCCCAAAGCAAAATAACGCGCTCTTCAAGGTTAAAGTAATAATAGTCGTTCCCCCACCTATTCTGGGGCAATGTAGATAAAAATTTCCCCTGATGTCCATGGGTGTGTGCAGAGGTTAGATGCGCAAGCCCTTCCCTATTATTTGGGTATTGACCTGTATTTAACTTATGCATGCTTAATGCATCACCCAGTTGTCGAAAATGCAGTTGGCTGAGGTCGCGTTTACAAACCGTTTTATCGATAAGCTCGGGCATTACAAGCCCAGCTAAGCATAATGAGGCCAGTACTGTAACGCCACAGAGTTTTGCACTTCCCTTTAATTCCATGATGCACTTACCTCATTTACACTGAGTTTCGTACCATCATAGGTACCATGTCAAACCTCACTATTTACTTATTACTCGTGACGTGTTTGATTCTCGAAATGCCCTGAACACATCCATCTAAATGCAACGAAAGTGGCTGCGAAGCCATATGCGCAGCAAGGAGCAGAGAATATATTTCCTGAAAGAAAGGGTGATGATCATCCAAAATATAGTAATCTGCACGGCCACATTTGCCTAAATCTGACATACCGGTTTGCTTTATCAGCACCCCTGTATGACCTTCATACCATAAAATAGTTTTAATCACGCCGGAACTATCTCCGGAAGCGGCATGCGCCTGATTAAACAATGGTAAAAGCAAAAAGAAAACAATGATAAAAAAAACCTGTTTCATCCGGGAAACTCCTTTATTAAGTTAAATTTTCTAAGCTGAATTAGTGTTAACGCACTGTTCACCATGTAAAAACTGATTAAGAAAACCATGCGCCAGAATTGTTTACTCTGCCAGCTATATCTTAGTTGGGTTAATTATAATGTGCTAAACGAGCGATACTAAAATGCAACATGGAGACTGTCTTAATACTCATCTCACGACTGCCAGGGCATTTGGGGCCCCTGACTGGCCTTGTTGATCAAATCCAGCTAGCTTAGGCAACACTACAATTTTAGCTGTTTCCCTGATATTCAGGCATACCTAGCCCAGTCATTCTATTGAGCACTTTCACTTTGATCATCGCTTCAGTGTGCTGCTGATTGAATCCACGACTGACCAGCTTGTCACCCATGAGCTGTTTATACCGGTACATTGCTGTTTCCGCCAGTGAGCGTTGATGGTAGTTCACACACTTTTTCCACTCACTGCTACCTATATGCTTTGTTAAAATAACCGCGCTGTTACGAGCATGTCCATCTTCCCACAACTGCGCGTTACACCTTGGTGGGATCACTGCGTCGGCCTTTTTGGCTGCCACTTCGGCATAACAGCCTCGGGTATCATAAGCGCCATCCGCTTTTACCGAGCTGACCTTCCGGCGCAATGGTCTGAGTAAGTCGCCCAGAACTTCTGAATCAGCTACGGTGATTGTTGACAATTCAGCGCCTACGATTTGGTGTGTATTTGCATCAACGGCCAGATGCAGCTTTCGCCATGTCCGGCGTTTGTTTGCGCCGTGTTTTCTTGCGTGCCACTCGCCGTTTCCGTATACCTTCAAACCTGTACTATCAACCACGATATCAATGCCTCCGGAAGTACTGGAGTTTGGTCTGTAATGAACAGCCAGCTCTGCACTTCGCTTGCACAAACAACTATAAGTTGGCGTATCCAAATCAAGCTTCATCATTGATATCAGTGAGGAAATAAAGCCTTGTGCAGCTCGAAGAGACAAGCGAAATACAGCCCGCAAAGTCAGGCAAGTCTCAATCGCCAGCTCAGAGAAATGATTAGCTCGCCCTTTACCGCCGTGATGTTGCGTATTGTTCCACCGCTTAATTGCACCCTCGGAAAACCAAAGCTGGATATTGCCTCTGGCGATAAGGGCTTTGTTGTAATCACGCCAGTTAGTGATACGCTTTTCTTTCAAAATTCGGTCTCGGTGTTTGCTTTTGAGATCTGATCACACAAGGCAAGATTAGTTCAATGATTTAGGAAACAACGCCCCCCTGACTTGGTTGGTATCAAGCAACGGCACTCGCTCTGCGCCTTGAAATACGTTTCGTAGACAACCAAACCAACGGCAATAAAAGGCAAAAAGAAAAACCAAATGACAAAAATAAATGTGAGCAGTGGGTCCCTTAGCTTTTGAAGTACAGAACGTTCACCCAGATTGAATTTATTATAGTAGTTTTCTTTCTCATCTAAATGCACAACAATGTTTTCGTTACAGACATAATCAGATTGAGAGCCAAAGGGACTGTCCAGCGCTTGTTCAATCGCAGCCTTCAGCATTTCCAGGCCAGCTCTATTACCAGTAATCGCTTCCCCGGCAAAAAGCTCACTATTAATCCATGGCTCTTCATTCATAAATTTGCCCTATACATACTATTGAATTCATGTCCCAACGGCATTAAAACACCATCGTGAATCGCTATGACGAGGTTAAACACTACAAAAACAAAGACTAACTGAACAAAAAATTATCACCCTATGGTGAATTTCTCAAGTATCTATGTGACTGTGGTTGATGAATTTTTTGATTCACCTGGTAAGGGCTAAATGTAAAAAACAATGAAAAAAGCATATCTCTGAGTCGGGATATGCTTTGCGTTGGATTACTGTGAGTCACCACAATATGTTTCAATGATTGCGCATCAGTTTATTTCCCATGTTTGCTGTTGTTGCGACCCGTCAAATTCCCAGCTGTAAACCAGCGGATCCTTATCTGTGCTGTAATACCAGATCTCAGCTTTCAATTTTTGCTCTGAATGTGGCAATACGATTTGAACGATAAGTCCATTGCTATCGATAGGCGCTCTCAAAAAGCAGGTATCATCATTTGTCAGCGTGGCTTCTTTTTGACATATATTGATGAATGCTCTGGTGTCCACAATATTAGAAGCGACCAACACTGACACGGGTACATCGGTTTGGAAGTCGAACGTTTCATCAACGACCACAGCTTCCATGCCTTCAGCGCTGACATCCTCTTCCTCAGGCTGTGTGTCAAGGCTCTGATCTTCTCCAGTGGTATCCAGTTGCGCTTCAGTATCACTGCCCTGCTCAGCAACATTATGTGCTTGTGCCTGCGTGGCATTACTCACTGAGCCCTGAACTATGTCATTGGCTGCGTCATTATTGTTTGCCTGATTTTGCCCTTGTGACTCCCCCGACCCACCACCACAGGCTGTTAAAAATAAAGTGACTAGAGTTACAATTAACTTGTTCATGGTCCGCTCCTAGTTTTTCGCTGCATTGTTGATGGTGTATTGGTGATCTGGTACGGGATTTTCAAACCAGGTTGAATATTGCGCGCCAGCTGACTGAGCAAACTCCGCAAATTGTGGGTAAGCCTCAGACATATCAGCTTGCTCAACTGGGTGATCCCATTCAGAATTAATAATCAGAGCCCAGGGCAAACCCGCAGATGTTTGATAGTACCCATTGGTTGATGAGGTATCATCGCCCTGATCCAGATAGCGAGGATCAAAGGCTTCGGTCGGCTCGTGATTTTTTAAGTGTACTTCCCATCCGCGACCGTTATTCTGATCAACAAATTGTCCATGGTAAAAACCGTCTACAGCGAAAATAAATGGGTCTACTTTACTGTGCGTTGCGACTAGTGTGTTGTAACTGGTAGAAAGCGGGATTGTAATTTCAAAAGGGTACGGGGCCCGCTGGGTATCGCTACACCACGCCTCGGTTCTGAAAAATTTACAACCAGGCTGAACAGGTACCATGCTTCTGGTGTCTGCAAATATAACAACAATTGCCTCAGTTCTATCAGCTTCTAAAGGGCTGCCCTTGTGAACCACATTATCCACACTCAATTCAATTTGCGCCTCATCCACATGCTGCCGAGCAATATCTTTTAGTCGTATGGCAAACGCATTGTGATAACCCGCGCCAACTGCCATAAGTGCACCTTCAATTTTGTAACGCACGACCTGATTACCAACTTGGCTGGTTGTGACACGATACCTGACAACCACATCGTTAAAGTCATAATCGCCTTTTTGCGGCCAAAGATCTTCAAATGCTGCCGTTTTCCAGGAGGTAGAATTCTGGATCAGACTACTGGCGACGACAGAGACGCTTATGTCTTCCACCTCGCCATTATCAATGCCGCCCATAGGTGCAATATCACGGTTGTTTGATACTCTGAACCGGGCCCACGTGCTGCCTTCAACGGCATCAACAGGAACTGGGATAAGTACACGGTTTTCGCCAGCAACACCTTGGTACTCGCTGACCACGCGTTCTGACTGTTGGAACTGGCCATCCCCGTTCCAATCAATCCAGGCATTCACGTAGCCCGATTTCGATAACGTGAAGGAGATCAGCGTATCGTAACCCGTCTCCAAGCTGGTTAAAAAGCTAATGCCATTGTCATCATCTGTGGCTTTGGGCACATATTCTGCACTGACACTCTGACCAAAGAATAAGTCACCCACATTGTGACGGGCACCATTGGTACTAAGCGATGTGCCGTAGCTTTCCGGGGCATCACCATAGTCTATGGTTGGGTCTTCTGAATCATCAATAATGGGCGCAGTTGCGCAACGTGCGCCATCATTGGTGTTTGAAACTGGGCCGTAAGCGAATAGCTGGGTATTGGCTGGGTTGTTTATATCTATCTTGTAAACATGTCCGTCCTGATTACGACTGATATAGAAGTTATTCTCTACGTCAAAATATACGGCACCAAATGTCCCTGACTGACCAACGTTGCCCAGATTAACGCTAGTACCATTTAATACGTCAATGCGATGCAAATTTCCATTGCTATCCACACTATAAGCCAGACCGGCATTTTCATTGGGTGCGAATGCCATATCAAAAATATTCAGGTTCAGTGCACTACCATCAATGATACGTTCCGCCTGCAGATAGTCGTCGCTGTTTTCGTCGAGCGACACACGATACAACCCCAAGCTGCCACCCTTTTTATATACGTAAAAAGCATTCTCGTGAATGGCAACATCACCCACATAGAAATTCGTATCAGGAAAACCTGACGTCATAATGGGTTCAAGTACATAGTCTTTTCCCACCCGACCAATGTCTTTGTTGCTGTAATCCCACCCGTATATGTAGCGGTCGTGGACACTAAACCCAATACCATTGAGTTTGTTATTGGTACCGACGCTTTCAGCAAAAGTAGTGTACGAACCCGAGACCAGATTAACGCCATACATAGTTGCGGTGTTGCCCTGGACCAAAAATGCCTTTGACGGACATGTGTCGAACGGGGCGGCAGATAGTCCTGCGGAAAAAACGCAGGCTCCAAACAGTAGCTTTTTCATGTGACTCTCCAACGCTTTGATTTGCTTGTAGAGAGATTGCAAGCATAAGGCCAATTTTAAAAGCTTGATTTTAAATCACTTTTACTTTTTCAATTTATGTTATTGCAATACGCAATGCAGTATGAAAATCGGAATAGGAAAAACACGGCAAGTTCATGTTCAGATATGCTGATGGTCAGGAATTTCGAGACGAGTAAGACAATACCTCCAATTTCATTTGGTCATACTACTGCTGAAAGCACACCAATAAAAAAGGTGGTAAATATTACCACCTTTACACATTATTCAGAGTGCATGTGGCACCCTAGGCTTGATCTGCCTCATTTACCAGGCGCAACATTAACGGCCGCAACCTGTGTGCCACTACTAATCACTAACACCCCTTCTTTACCCAATGAAAGCTGGCCACCCAGATCATACTCCCAGTCAACTTTTTTCGTTCTCAGGTTCAGAGCGTAGGTTTTGCTAAATGAAGCAGCGAATATATGACTTGCTGTCAAAACAATATTCGACTCTATATTTTGGTCTGGCATCCAGTCCCAAACGAGCTCACCATTAAATTCATCGAAAACTTTAAGCTCATTGCCATGTACCACCACTACCAGCCCGTTGCCTACGGCTGGCATCTGATAGATAGTGTAAGACGATTTGGAAGTCCAACGTGCTTTTTGGCTCTCAATATCATAGCTTGCCAATGTATTACCGTAGGTGATCACATTGTTTTGTGATCCCAGTACAACAGTCTGTGCAATTTCATCGGCTTTAATCGAAAACAGGACATCACCATTGTCATGATCCAAGGCTTTGATATCGCCGTTGTAGGGCACCAGCACATAGTCCTCATTCACTGCAGGCTCCCAGTTATCGGACCACTCACCCAGACCTTCCCACAAATATTCACCTGTTAAAGCATTAAAACTCTGCATTCCACCAAAGTAACCGCCATTCATATAGGCACGCTCTTTAAATATTGTGGGGGCACTATATGTAGGCCACTGCGAGCCATGCTCACCACGAAACACCTGTTCCCCCGTTTGCGCATTGAATGCCCACAGCGCAGTGTCCTCATGTCCACCAGTGTGCACATAAACAAGATCATTGCCAAAGCTTGGCGCGCTGATATCACCTGAAACAGCATCATTGAACCACTGCTCTGCGCCTGTGGTTATATCCAGAGACATTACCCTGCCATTACCTGTTACAAACACCTGGCCTGCGGCAATGGCTGGTGAAGATACGCTATACTCAAAGGACTGTGTCCATCGTGGCGTAAAATCCGCAGCATTTAGCATCATGGCCTGATAACCATTGTGGCTGGCATTACCCTGGACCATTCCCCAGTCCCCAATCACAGGAATGGATTGTGCGTCATTCAGGTCCGAGCCAGCATACACTTCATGTGCATTGGTATAGCCATCATTGTCATTGTCCAGGGTTGCATCTTTCATATCATTAGGGTTCAGGCCCGCATTAATCTCAACCTGGTCTTTGATACCATCATTGTCTGAGTCTATCGACAACGGGTTGGTGAACCACTTCAGGATCTCTATTGAATCACTGAGACCGTCACCATCACTGTCGGTAGCGATGGGAGATGTACCATATTCATTAATTTCCTGAGAATCAGACAAGCCATCTCCATCGGTATCTGCCAACACCGGTGACGTATTTGCGGCGTACTCCTGCAGTGCGCTCAGTCCATCTCCATCTTGATCAGAAGCGGGGTCAACATCTAAGCCATAACGACGCTCCCACCATTGCGGCAGGCCATCGTGATCTCTGTCACCCTCTAAATCTATAGCATGTACTCGATTTGAGCTTGATATATATAAAATGCCATTGCTCAGCGCAAGGGTACCTGTCTCACCATAGCGCCAAACGACTTGTTTAGTATTGATATTGATAAGCTCGACTGACTTGTCGGTAGAGACAAAGATATGGTCAATAACTGGAATGATATGACCTGTTAAAGTTGCGTTTTCAGCTGGCCAGCGCCATAAAATACTGCCATCTACTTCATCTAACAGTACGATTTGATTGTCATTGATTATATATATCCCTGCATCAGATACCGCAGGATCACCTTCGAAATCACCATTGAGCGCCCAGCTAATGTTTCGTCGCTCTAAGTCAAAGTTGACCAGGCGACTTTTTTGATAGCCAATGACGTTGTTTTGATTACCAATAACGGGCGCAGCATCCGTACTCCACCCCCTCCAATCGTAATCAGGATCTGTCACAGTGAAAATCTCTACTCCCGATAGCTTATCGACAACGGTTAATTCAGGACCTGTATAGGCAATCGCATAATCACCAGAAATTGCAGGGGTAAACTTATCGTAGTGGCTTAAATCTTTAAACCATAATTGATTACCAGTAGAACCATTGAATGCATACATCCCCCCATAGTAACCACCTGCCATGTAAACAATCTCATTTTCTATGGTCGGTGCATAGTATTCACTCCACTGATTCCCATATTCAGAGTTAAAGATCAGGCTGCCATCTATTTCGTCGAATGCCCATAAATATGAGTTCTCATGCCCACCAGTCTGCACGTACACTTTGCCATTTGCGTAGGCAGGGGGATTTAAAGAATCCCGGGTAGAGAAACTAACACTCCAAAGCTCGTCGCCAGTGTGGGCATCGAGCGTATACAGCTGCCTACCCACAGTTCTGAATATATGTCGTTCACTTGCCGTAAGAAACGCCTTTTCACTGCCCCAGCTATCTGAAAAATTAACACTCCATAATTCAGAAAAATACTGGGGGTCAACGGCTAATTTGATACTGCCTCGGTGTTTCTCTGATTGCTGGAAGGTAGACCATAAAACAGGTTTACTATCAAATGGATAGACATCCTTGTTATTACCTACACCATCACCGTCAGAATCCACACTCTCACTGGGATCGAGTGGGAAAGCGTCATTCGCATCTTCGACACCATCATTGTCATCGTCATTATCGGCATTATTCCCGATGCCATCTGCGTCAGTATCCACGCTTTCTTTTGCATCAAGTGGAAATGCGTCAAGTGTATCTTCAACACCGTCGTTGTCGTCGTCAGTATCAGTATTGTCTGCGATACCATCGCCATCAGTATCCAGCTGTTCGGCTTTTTCCGAAGGAATGTTTGTGCTCGCACCACCGCCACTTCCGCCGCCACAAGCGGTCAAAGTAAACATCGTGGATATTAGAATGACGGCACGTAAAATCGCGGTCATACAGTCTCCTTGTTATATTATTAAGTTAGCTTCCGATAACTGTTGTTAAATTTAATTGTTAAATTATCTTTAATTTAGTTGCAGGTAGAGTTTAATTAATCGGTACAATTATATGCGAGCATAGGTGGGTACGCTACAGTTTTCAGCATATATAAAGGAAGTAAAATAAATTGAGCGAGAAATTGGGGGGTCATGAATTCTGGACTTCGATAAAAAAGAATATTGCAAATGGCTTTCAGCATTAAATCACTGGCTACTTCAATGGCTAATTAATATAACTTAAATGATTAATTTTTAAGATTTGTGTACATCTTTAATCTTTAGCATGTCGTAAACTCTGTTTGCACGGGTTTCATCAAAGCCCACCTTTTGGACATACACTTTTGGATTAGAGAATGTGCCAAACAACAAATCCCAGATAGCTAAGCCATAATTTTGTTTGTGATGCATATGTTTGTGGTGAACTCTGTGCATTTCAGGGCGCTGTAACACAAAGCCCAGCCAGTACGGCGTTTTAAGATCTGCATGTATGTAAATGTTGTACAAAGCAGCAATAATCAGGCTGACGGCAGTCCCATAGGCATCAAGGCCCAGAATAAAATAACAACACAGGGCATTCAAAAATGTGGCTGCAATACCATCAAAGGGATGCATATAAAACGATGTAAGGGCTTCAATGCGCCTGGGACTGTGATGCAACTGATGAAAAACACGCCACAGTAAGTCAAACTTATGCATCGACCTGTGCCACCAGTAAGCAACAAAGCTGGTTAATAAGAACCCGAGCATACCCTGCAGGAACATATTGTGAGTGTTAAAGCTAAATACAGAAAGGTCTCTAAAAATATCAACAAAAATCAGGCCTGCGCCGATTGTGGTAATCGATTGAAATAAGCTGATGCACGATGCGAGGATCATCCAGCGCCTGTCACACCTGTTTTTTGACGCTGGAGCGATGATTTCCAGGGTAAAAACACACGTAAATGCTGTGATGATTATAAGTAAGGTAAGTAGTTCCATACTGGCCTAATCCGTATATTCTTGCCTAAACGACACGAAAACGATGGTTCCTAAATTAACAACATTATTATGTGGAACTTCGCTTTAAACTACAACCACATTTGCATATAGATAAATCCATGTATACTGGGCGAGCGGTCACCTCCTGTTGCGAAGCGGTGACCTGAGACACTATTGCACCAGCTGATAACTATTGCCTAATTCATCCTGTAGTACGTAAGCAACCCCCTCAACAGGTGTCATATCAAGCGACTCAGTCAGGATTCGGCTGGAAAACTGCCAACCCTCAGGCAGCGTGAGCCGGTCTCCCAGGTTTTCCAAATCATCCATTTGCAATGAGGCGTCCGAAATACGGCTGAACGACTGCATCACAAAAACCTGACCAGTGGTATCGATCAGCTCATAAATGCGTCTGCCTTTATAGAAGTGCCAGGTATTGCTTCTTGACACCTCACCGGCAACATAAGGAAGTTGCTCACCCTGCGCAGCGCTCAGATCAGCGGTGGTTAATAAACGCATGTTTATCTCACCGAACTGGCGAATTTGCGTTTCAGCCTCTTGCGCTATCACCTCCGCGCCGCGGCTTTCGTCCACCACAAAAAAGCGCGGGCCGTTTGGAATAGCACTCAATGCACCGTGCTCTGCGGCAACGTCTTCAAAGTCAATGGCATCCCACTGAGCCTGGCGACACATATCGACGCCCGGCGTCCCCCACACCTGAGCAACTATTTTGTCATCTTGCAGGTAAGGCAATAAAATCTCGCAATACCGCATGTTATAGCTTGGCCCACCTGTGATCAGCGGCGCCTCTGGCGCAGTCGTTTGCAGAAAATCTAACACATGCAGCGCCAGGTCCTCTCCGACATCATCCTGGATAAAGTGCCCGGCCTGAAAGCGTCTGTGATCTACCCCGTCTGAGCCTGGTACATGGTCCACCCACTTGCGCTGATTGGCTTCGCTGCCGAGTCCCGTGTCATATTCCCCGGCATTGAACATAAACGGGTTATGATAAGCGCCCAGTGTTTGCCATGCTGGTAAAGTTTGCATTTCTATGCCAGAGAGCATGGAAGGAAACGCACGGACAGCTGCTTTGTACTGTACATTGGGGTAAGGTGCATTGTATGCAGTGACTTCTGCCTCACTCAGTTCAATCGCAGAGAGCTTTTGTACCACATCCCCCGCCATCAGCTCCGGTACACTGGCGGCATAATCGATCCATTGCTGAAACCCTTCGACGCGATCGCTTGAACGGGTATCAAAAAAGGTGCTGGCATCTGCTGGTTGCGACTCATCTATCTCAAAGCTGGGCACGTGATAAGGGTTAGTACCAGTCGGAATAATGGGCATATCCCCATTTGCGACCACTATTCTGGCAAAGCGCTCAGACATACTCCCAGCCACTCTCAATCCAATCAGGCTACCCCAATCTTGCACAAACAAATTGATATCGGTGAGTTGCAACTGGTTAATAAATGCTTTAGTCCAGGCGACATGATGTTCGTATTGATGCACCGCCACATTAAGCGGTTTATCTGATTTACCCATGCCCATATTATCCAGCGCAATCACACGATAGCCGGCCTCAGCCAGAATGGGGATCATTTTACGGTATAAATATGACCAGCTCGGCTGACCATGCAGCATGAGTATCACTTCACCATCTTTTGGCCCTTCGTCGACGTAATGCAGCCTCAGTCCTTCAATATCGAGATAGTTCGCTGCAAAATCATAGTCGGGTAACTCATCAAAACACGCATCCGGAGTCCGGATAAACTCTACGCCTTTTGCTGTGGTCGAAGTCACGATATCAGCTTCCAGACACTCAGCGCTCAGCGGGCCTGTTTCGGGCCGTGCCTCTGCTGATATCTCAGAACTCTCCGTATCTTCAACACTGATTTCTTCATCATCGCCATCACTGCATGCCATTAAAATGCCACTAAGCAGACAGATACCAATAACCTTACGCAAATTCATAACCGACTGCTTTAACTTAAATTGTGTTTCTCGGATGTTGTGAACCATAGTCGTTTTCCTTATGTATCAGATAACAATTGCTTGTCGTGTTGAGGCATAGGAATAACACCGCATACGAGTACAACGTAGCCCCCGGTGTGCAGATGGTGTAAAAGTCTGTCTCAATGGTGTTTTGGCGGCATGTCATCAGGGCAAGATTGCTTGTACCATTTAATAACTTAGTGACAACGGGAACTCCGAGTGAATACAGAGCAAATATTACCGAGTCAAACCGGGCTTTATAACAAAAGAACAACGCAGGCCTGGATCTTTTTGCTGATCTGGCCCTGGTTCAATATCTTGCTGTTATCCAGTGTGTTACTGCTACTCTAGCTGTTCACATTGCCCTTGTTCGCTCAAGTTATCGTAAAAATATGGGGAGGATTTTGTGCAGGTTATCTGTTGTTTAACCTGTGTGAGTCTGTCTTTTCTCGATATTTGCCAAAAAAGCTTTATCACACTATTTGGTTGCTCAGACCCTTTTCCATCATTCTGCTTTACATCCTGATAGGCCCTGTCGTCAACCTGCCCACCACCAATCCAGCTGCACAGGTTACATTTTTGCCTATTGTCATTATGTTGCTCGAGACGTCGGTTTACATTGCGGTGATGCTGATGTTTAAACAACAGGCCTATTATTTTCAGTCTCAGCTGCAAGCGCAAAAAGCCGAATTACAAATGCTGAAAATGCAGTCTAACCCGCACTTTTTGTTTAATACCCTCAACCTGATAGCCAGTGAAGTCACCCTGGAACCCCACAAGGCTAAGGCGCTGATTTATGACTTGAGTGACTTGTTGCGCCAAACCATTGAGCTGACAAAACACCAATTTGTAGCGCTTGAACAAGAACTAAAGCTGGCTGAACTCTATCTTGTGTTACAACAAAAAAGATTTGCAGACAGACTCACGTTTGATTTAGATTGCCAAAGTGAATAAGACCAACTTGCGGTTCCTTCTCTACTGTTACTGCCAGTTGTAGAAAACGCAGTAAAATATGGCATTGCACCTTATTCACAGGCAGGTCATATCAGTATCATTATTGAAGCGACTACGCGCTCGTTGCTGATTGAAGTGCAGGATACAGGCGCGCCATTCGATGACACCCTGGTGAGTCAGGGCGAAGGCCTGCGCATAACGCGCGAAACCCTGGCACTGCACTATCAAGATGAAGCGACGTTTAAACTGGTATCCACTGACGAGGGCACCAGCGCATTCATTACGCTGCCCCGGTAAGCACACGAGCCCCAAATGAATAAAAAAACCGTGATCATCGTCGATGACGAACAGGCTGCCAGACGGCACTTAAGGGATGTAATAAGTGGCTTTGATGCGCTAAATATTGTTGCAGAGGCCGCGGATGGCAAGTCGGCCATAGAACAGATCATGCTCTGGCGCCCGGATATTGTCTTTCTCGATATTGAAATGCCAGAACTCAATGGCTTTGATGTGGCACAGGCAACGCAAGGCTTAACCTATCAGCTGATATTTATGACAGCATACGAGCAATATGCGCTGAAAGCCTTTGATACCAATGCCATAGATTACTTAGTTAAACCTGCCAGGCCGGAACTTATCGCCAAAAGCATAGGCAAAATTGTTCGCCAGCAAACACATAACCAGCCACAGCGCTCATCAGAGCGCCTGATCCTCAACGATCATGCGCAACAAAAGATCATTGAATTTGAGCATATCAGTTACATTGAAAGCATTGGCCGTTATCGACGAGTACATTTAACAGCGCAAGGCGCCGGCATCCACAGCACAGACACCATTATTTCAGAGCAAACACTGGATGGATTTTGCACTCAGTTACCTGATTCACAATTTTACCGCTTACATCGCAGCTATATCATCAATGCCACACAACTTTTAGAGCTTAAATATCACGCCCGAAAACATTTTGTGCTACTTGCGGGAACGGATGTACAAATTCCTGTCTCACGTCGTTTTATCCACACTTTAAAGGAGCGGATAACCACCAGGTAAAGCGTGAGAGATAACTTTCGAGTGTAATGTGGACAACACCATTTTGCAGGCATAGCCCCTGATATATATTTTTTTTCTTCGATTGGGGAGGTATTAATGATAGGAAGCTCCCCCAAACCAAAGTGCAATAGCGGCTTAAGCTTGGCGATGAATGAGACTAAGCTAAACCATTCTCACTCACGCAATACTTGGCTCATTGTCTGTTATCTAATTCTCATGTGGGTTGCTTTAGATATGTGCCCAAACTTACACTCTTGATTAGCCTCATCGTGGACAAGCAGTACTTCCTTTCCCCCCATAAATGCCGCAAGTGCCATTGAATACATATCGTCAGAATCGGGGTCATCCTTTGGCCACCAGAAATTACCACTTTCATCACACGTCTTATCTGAAATCGTGGTATAAATTACATGAAACCCATCATGAGACATTACCTGTGTAATTTTCCCCCAGCTTTTTGTCCACCCTGCATGCCCTTGTATCGGTACAAATATCGACATTAACATTAGCAGTATTGATATTTTTTTCATAATTTGCTCCTTTTAAATTTAACGTCCTGTCAAGGTGTAAGCAGCTCAATACCAGAGTCACCACACACCTTTTATAACACTAATCTAAACATCAGGATAATAAAATTATCAGACGTTACGAATCACCTTTAAAACACTTTTTAGCCATAATTTTTTGATTGATGATGTCCCGGCCACAATGATGCTCATCGTTTGACAAGCTCACGCTGGAGCTCGCCTATCGTGTATTGACTAAACACCTTAATGCCCTGCTCTTCTAACAATGCGGCAGTGACACCCGAACCATTAACTTTGGTCCCACTAAACGTACCATCATAAATATTGGCACTGCCACAGGAAGGGCTACTTTGCGTAAGTATTGCGTACTTTATTTGTTGCCGTTGACAAAGTACCAGGGCGTTTTGGGCACCCGCGATAAATTGCGCAGTGACGTCGATACCGTCATCTCCGACGACCCGGGATGACCCTCTGAGTACATCAACACCTTTTCCTGCGATGATTTCAGCTGGCGGCCGGGGGGTGGGCAGACCTGCGGATACTTCTGGGCAAAAGACCACCAACTCCACGTTTGTTTGAAGCCAGTACCAATCAGATTCAGGAAGAGACAAACAACTGGCATTGTATCTCACCTTATTTCCAACCAAACACGAACTAATGAGTACTTTTTCCACCCAGAACTCCTTTATAAAAAAGCAACAAACCGGACTTAACTAAGTGTCGGAGTCGCGTTAGTCTGTTTATTTAGAACTGTCGCCTCCCTACGAGTACTACGGGCCAAAGCTAGACTGCTCAATCTCGACTTGCCTAAAGCTGTGGCCGTCATACCTGAATGCGAAAAGCACTAAAGTATTGCCATTAAGAATTGAACTTTTCGACCATAGTAAAAACGCGTCTTCTGACAAGATACTGTATTGATAGTCGGTTATCCAGGGATCCTTAAGTGTTTGAGCTATGTAAAGAATACTGCCTTGCATCAAGTTTCCAAGATTCTCTGGGAGACGATCATTGTGGATATAATATAGTGAGATTGCGGCGCGCAATGACTCAATATCAAGTGCTGCTTCATCATTTTTACTCAGTGGTGGGCAAACAACCAACCTTGGGATAATCAGGCTCAAAACAATTAGGCAGCCAAAAACTAAACAACTAAATTTTAAATGCTTCATTGCATTGTAATTCCTTGACAGACAAAGCTCTGATTTAATGAACAACACTATACGGTACCCGTCTCTATTACCTGATACAAACAAAAAAGTGTGCTCAAATAAATGCCAGGCAACTTGATTTACCAATATCGGCAATCGCGGAGGACATAGTAAGTCCATCAAGTTACATTACTTTATAAACGTATTTCGGAAGTTCAAACGAATTCCAGAAACTTCGTGCCGCGGGTTTACTCCCTCGACACATAAAGTAGACGTACTTCATGCTTCTCTGACATGCGTCAAAAGTCTGATGGCACTTCGCACCGTGTTTTGATGGCCTCCGGCTCGCACGCATCCGGGATGACGAAATTGTTAATAAAATGACTAGATTGCTTGCAGATTGAGTGTGTTATTTGCCTAATTCCCCTCCACTATGTTGAAAAAAACCGCAGTTAAGCTGATTTAGCGCAGGTTTTACTGCCTCTACCCATTGAATTGCGGCTCTTATGGCCTTAGTATCGGGAAAAACAATAATAATAACTGTAACGTTTTGAGTTCTTTAAGCCGCTTTTTCTTACTAGAGGAAGAAACCCAATCACCAGGTCAGGTGCCTAACTGGCGTGTTAGTGCGCTGCGCATCATTTTGGTGACCGGACTCTTATTATGCCTGGGGATCTTCGTCAACAGCTTGCCTGCTGCGTTGGCATTTGAACTTGACTATGTGCTGGCGCTGACATCTGGCTTTACGCTCACCATAGGTGTACTGCTTACACTAAGCCGCAGTGCCTATCAACTATGCGCGCACCTGCTGATGATTGCTATTGTGGCCGCAGGGGTGGCCATCAAGTTATTTATTCCACTACTCCCCCTTGCCCAATTGGGGTCTATTTTTGTTTATATTACGCCTATCCTGGCTTTGTTGTTACTGGGTAAGCGCACTGCGATTTTTTATGCCATATTGAATATCGCGCCGTTTCTGATGATAGTGCAGCAAGTGAATGTTTCACTGATCCCGCCGGGTGAGCGCATGCTGGTCGATGGCGATATCTATATTCACTTTTTGCTGTTCTTCTTTTTCAACTGTACCGTGCCACTGGCTGTATGGCGCACCAGTTTGGCGGCCAGCCGACTCAACCTGCACATGGCCAATAACAACGAACTGCTTGCCTCTCAAAAACAAATTTACCAACGCTTCTTTCAAAAATCTTTCCACGCCATCGCTTTAGTTGACCAAGACTTTAATATTGTAGAAGCCAATGAGAAGGCGCGCAGTCTACTGGGGATCCAGACTCAACCCCTGCCCTGTAATTTTGCCCGAGTCACACAGGACGACCTGAGCAGCCTGCTCATTAATAACGATTTGTTTGATGCAGATGTGAATGTCTTTCGTGTGGGCGAGCGAACCATTGAGCTGGCCTCGCGGGAGTATCACTCCGAGCAGCTATGTGCCTGGTACCTTAACGATGTTTCCGATCAGCACCAACTTCAGCAGGATCTGCTGGCTTTGGATGTTGCGCATCAGCAAGCAAAATACTTTGATGCAAGAACCAATTTGCCCAATAAAACCTGGCTCACTGAGCAGCTACAAGTGCATATTGACCGTGGGCGGCCATTTGCTCTGCTGATCGCCGAAAACCTCAACAAACACGTACTGGACTACCTGATTGATGGTGAACTCCATAAACATTTGTATGGCCATATTAACCAGGTTGCCGAACACGACCCCAGCCTGCTCGACCAGATAGCTTATATTGGTGCGGGCCGACTGGCGATAATCATTGAACCCGACGCACCTGTACTGGAGGTCGCACAGCGCTGGCATCAGCACCTGGATTTTTGGCTCAAGCTGGGTCAGCACCAGTTTCATGCGCGCTACGCCGTGGGCATTGCAACCTACCCCGAGCATGGCTACATTCCTGAGCGCTTATTGAAAAATGCGCAGCAGGCGTGCGAGCTGCGCAGCCCCGGCGATGACCTAGCCATTTTTGATCACGGTACCCGACGTCAGACACTTGCCCGCCATGAAATGGCCCTGTTGCTGGAAAAAGCACTGGAACATGACGAATTACAAATTGTGCTGCAAAGTAAGCACGATAATACCCACTCGGTGATTGGCTATGAGGCACTCGCACGCTGGCACAGTCCATTGCTGGGATGGGTGTCTCCCGGTGAGTTTGTGCCTATTGCCGAGGAGTTTGGTCTGGTCAATCAGCTGACGCAACGTATTTTGCACAAGGTTTGTTATACGCTTCAGAGCCACCCGGACATTCACGTGCCAATTGCCATCAATATCAGTTCCCGAGATATTGCCTGTGAGCAATTTGCCCGTAAAACCCTGGCCATTGTGCATAGTTACGGTCTGAGCCCACGTATGTTCGAATTTGAACTGACAGAATACAGTTTTGCGGACGATCACAATCAGATCATGGAAGCGCTGGACAAAATGGGGTTCAGTCTCAGTATCGATGACTTTGGAATAGGATATTCTAACATCGCCCGGGTTTTGGCTTCGCCCATTAAACGCCTCAAACTGGATCGCTCTTTGGTGACTCAGATCACCTCAGATCAAAAGCAGCAAGCGCTGCTACTGGGGATACTCACTATGTGTGATAACCTGGGGATTGCTGCGCTGGCAGAGGGGGTTGAAACTCAGGAGCAGCTAAATAAACTGCTCGAGCTGGGTGTTAAAGAGTTTCAGGGCTACTGGTTTAGCCGTCCTGTTGCGGTTGAGCAGGTACTCGCAAAAACACATCAAATGCAGGAGCTTTAAGTCTTTTCCTGCGCTTCAAGCGCCATACACTGGTATCTGAGCTCACCGATAAACGCCCGGGCTGCAGGTCCCAGTGTATCTCCGTCTTTAAAGATCAGATTAAGCTGCGCCAAACGCGTACGATTGTGCATCAGTTTTAATGGTAGCAGTGCCCCGCTGCTGAGTTGCTGTGTTATCGCGCTTCTGGGTAGCCAGGCAAAGCCCAGCCCCTGTGTTACCATATCCACCATAGTGCGCAAGTGGCTGACCGTCCAACGCTGATCAGCCCCCAGCCAACCACTGTCTGTGCCTTTACCCAGTGCAGAATCTCTGACCACTATCTGCCTGAAAGACTTAAGATCTTCCAGCGTCAGCTCGCGACCCAACTGATGCAAGGCATGCTCCGGGTGAGCAACAGCCACAAACTCAACCTGACACAACTGCTCGCTGAATCCATCGCTCAGCACCATAGGCGAAATAGCAATATCGACCTTGGCGTGCTGCAGTGCCTCAAAGGAGCCTGAAAGGATAGATTCGACCAGTTCAATGCGTAGCAAAGGATAGGCCTGAGAAGTCGCCTCCAGCACCTTATAAAGCAATGTCTGAGGGAATATTTCATCAACCGCAATGCGCAGGTGGCTTTCTACCCCTTTAGCCAGAGTCTGACCGACCGCTTCGACTTTCTCGGCTTCATCTAGCAGGTAATTGGCCCGACGCAGCATCATTTCGCCCGCTTCAGTCAGGCGGGTTTTGCGCCCTTCAACCAGGAACAACTTAACAGACAGGGCTGCTTCTATTTTCTGCACTGCCGTATGAATGCTCGACTGACTCTTGTGAATAGCCTTGGCCGCCTGATTAAAACCGCCATGTTCTACCACGGCGCGAAGCATACGCCACTGCTCAAGCGTGACTCGTAACATTTCACCTTCCTCGTTAGTTGACCATGTAGGCCCTTCACCTGAAACTATTCTAATCTATTCAAGTACTTTTCTCTATCAACGTACACTAGGTGCTACTACTGAACAATAGCTATACAGCTGAATAGACCAAGCAAAATTAAACCACTGAACACAATAAATTGTCATAATTTAGTCATTTAATATGGGTATGATGCGCTCGCTCTTAACCAATGTGTGCTCTTTTTGGTTACTTTGATTTTTGAGCCTCCCTTGAATATTTACTGCACGGAGGCAGTACAGTTTCCCTTGGTGCTTTTGGCCCAACCAATAGCAAATCCACGTAGCCGGCGGACGTCGGCTTTTTTCTTTGTGACTGCCAAACAGAATATTAGTTTGAATTAAAACAAAGCAGGAAGTGAGGGAAGGATGAGGCGCAGCGGCCCCATCCAGCGGCGAGCAGGGTTTACCTGGGAGGTAATTAACCCGCAGGATAGATGTAGCTAGATTGCAGGCCCAGAGGAATACTCAAACCCCAGTATGCCAACAGGAATAAACTCCAGCCAACCAAAAAGGCAATTGAATATGGCAGCATCAGTGCCAGCAATGTACCAATCCCCGTGTCTTTAACGTACTTCTGACAGTACACCACCACCAGCGGGAAATAAGGCATCAGTGGGGTAATGATGTTTGAGCTGGAATCCCCAACCCGATATGCCGCCTGAGACAAGTCCGGTGAAATCCCCAGCTGCATGAGCATAGGCACAAAAATTGGGCCTAGCAGTGCCCATTTTGCCGAGCTGGAACCGACAAACAAGTTAACAAATGCAGTCAGGAAAATAATACCAATTACGGTCACAGAACTTGGCAGGGCCATTGCTTTTAAAATTTCAGCTCCTTCGATGGCCAGCAAGGCGCCCAGATTTGACTGGCTGAATGCTGCGATAAACAGCGCACAGAAAAACGCCATAACAATGTAATAAGACATCGAATTCATCGATTTACTCATTGCATCTATCATGTCTTTTGAAGACTTAAAGGTACCCACCATAAAGCCAAATACGGCACCAGGGATCCAGAACAATAAGAAGATCAGCGGTACAATTGACTGCATGAGAGGAGCACTAAAGTCAGTCAGTGCGCCACTTTTACTGCGCAGCGCCGAGTCTTCACCACTGGCGGCGAAAATAAGCAGGCCAATACCCGCCAGCATAACCGCAGAGGCGGTGTAGAAAGCCGAACGCTCTTTGCTGGTCACTTCGTTAAACTCAGGCAGGTCGTCAGTGTCGCCATCGACTTTAGTAGAAGCCAGCCGTGGTTCAATGATTTTATCAGTAATATACCAGCCCAGCAGAATAATAAAGACGCTCGATGCTGAGGTAAAGAACCAGTTATTCAGTGGGTTGACCGCGATATCCGGGTCAATAATTTGTGCTGCACTTTGCGTAAAGCTCTGTAGCAACGGGTCTATACCAGACGGGATAAAGTTGGCACTAAAGCCTCCACTTACACCCGCAAACGCAGCCGCGATACCCGCGAGCGGGTGACGACCCATGGCGTAGAATATAACGCCGGCAAGCGGGATAACCAGAACGTAGCCAGCATCAGTCGCTGTGTGGCTGACAATCGCAATCAAAATAATAGAGGGAGTAAGCAGTGCCTGAGGTGTGCGTTTAAGCATGAGCTTAAGACCAGCATTAATGAAACCAGAATGTTCAGCAACACCCACACCCAGCATAGCAACCAGCACTACGCCCAAGGGAGCAAAGCCGGTAAAAGTTTTAACCATTGAGGCTAAAAAGCCCGCCAAAGCGTCACCGCTAAGTAAGTTGTGGACAACAATCGCCTCGCCGGTGCGCGGATCGATGGCATCAAAGCTAACACCTGAAAACATCCAGGATAACAGCCAGATAAGCAGCATAGCACCGAGGAAAATCATGGCCGGGTCGGGCAGCCTGTTCCCCACCCTTTCTATATTATTGAGGAATCGCATAACGAAGCTGGCGTCGTTATTTGCGTTTTTCGCTTGTTCCATAGTTAATCCCTAAAAAGAAAATTAGCCAACTTTAACTTAACAACCGTAACAATGCCAATTCATTTGTTCCTTTATCCATTACGTGGGTATTATTTATGCGTTATTTTGCGTTGACGCAAAGAATGCGTAATCCGACTCAGCTACTATACTTGGCGAAATAGCCTGATCCTCAACGGGCTAATTGTGTTTTTTAGTATTTTCTCAATGAGACCGCTATGATCGAAATAGACAACGCCGTGCTTAAGGATATGAATCATGGCTTTTGCCTGCCAGCAAAGCCAGAACTGTTGCAAAGCTTGCATCAGGTTTTACAACAACCAGAGCCCGAGCTTGGCGAAATCGCCGCTCTGATAGCGACAGACGTAGCCACTTCTGCTGCTGTACTCAAAGTCATTAATTCCTCCAGCTATGGTTTTTCGCGCACCATTACTGATATCCGTCAGGCCGTTATGTTTCTGGGGCTAAACAGTATCACCATGCTGGTAACCGGCTACTTACTTAAGCAGGCCTTTGACCAGTCAAAGTGCTGTATCAAGCTTGAGCGATTCTGGGACAGTGCTCAGGAAATTGCCGATGTCGCCACCTTGATTGGTAATAAAATCAAAAGTAAAGTCCCGGTAGAAAACCTCTATATGCTGGGCCTGTTTCATGATGCCGGTATTCCGGCCATGGCTTTTAACTATACAGATTATGTCGAAGTACTGGGCGCTGCAAACAGTAATTACGATAAGATGCTGGTAGAGTTCGAAGAGCAGCGCTACCAGACCAATCATGCCGTCATTGGCTACTACCTGGCCAACAGCTGGAACTTACCCAAACCCATTTGCCAACTCATTCTTCGCCATCATGATGTGACTTACCTTCAGGAAAAACGCACCGACGAGGAAATGCTGACATTTTCCACGCTGAAAATGGCCGAAAATCTGGTCCACGTTAATAAGCGTTTTGTGGCCGCGCCGGACTGGCCCATTATGAAGCAAAGCGTATTGGATGCCCTGAACCTGGATGAGGACGATTATCAGGACCTCAAAGACGACACCGAAGAATACTTTACCAGCTAACCGACTACACGTCCTGACAGGGCTTTTGACCACCCAACCTCACTAGCCCAGTCATTTTCCACTTGGCAAATGCTTTCAAATCGTTAACATGAGTGGCAAAAAATAGGAAAGTCGTGTTGGAATCAATGTTTGCTAAACTCAGGAACCTGGGCCCCGGGATCCTCATGGCCACCGCCGCAGTCGGCGGCTCGCATCTTGTCGCCGCTACGCAGGCCGGTGCCCTGTTCGGCTGGCAGCTGCTGTGGCTAGTGATAGCGGTTAATTTGCTTAAGTATCCTTTCTTCCGCTTTGGTGTGGAATATACGCTACACAGCGGTAATAGCCTTGTCACTGGTTATCACAATAAAAACCGAGTCCTGTTTTATCTTTTTGTCGCACTCAATATCATCGCTGCTGTAGTGAATACCGCAGGTGTACTCTTACTCACGGCCGCGTTGCTGCAGTATGCCCTGCCCTGGGGTATCTCACTGACAACCCTGTGCTATGCCCTGCTGTTTGTGTGTCTGGGAATTTTATTATTTGGTCACTACAAGTTGCTCGACAGAGCAAGTAAGGGGATCATGGCGGTGTTGTGTGTCACGACTCTCGCTGCCTTGTTAGTAGCCGTGTCACAGGGCCAGGCACATCCATCGCCACAACCGACCCCCTCCCCTTATTCGCTTGCATTACTCGGCTTTATGGTGGCTCTGATGGGCTGGATGCCGGCCCCCATTGAAATATCAGCAATCAATTCATTGTGGCTTAAAGCCAAAACCCGTACCCAGTCACTCAGCAAAGCACAGGGCTTGTTTGACTTTAATCTGGGCTATTTTCTGACGCTTTTTCTGGCCGTGGTGTTCTTTTCTCTGGGCGTGTTGCTGCAATACGGCCAGAGCCAGAAAATAGAACTTGCCGGCGTGGCCTTTTCAAAACAGCTGATTGATATGTATGCACTGACCTTAGGTGAATGGGCCCGCTGGTTAATCGCCACCATCGCCTTTTTGTGTATGTTTGGTACCACAATCACGGTACTGGACGGCTACGCCAGAACCCTGGACGATGCGCTTAAGCTGATCAAACCCCACCAAAACAAGGCCAGCTTGTCGATTTTCATTACCGTGCAGGCCATCTTCGGCATGGTGCTGGTGTTGTTTTTTAAAGCCAACCTGAAAGACATGCTGATGTTTGCCATGACACTGGCATTTTTGACCACGCCATTTTTCGCCTGGCTGAATTTCTCTTTGATCTCGAAAGCGCAGTTTGCGCAGCAAAGTAAGCCAGTACAACTGCTGACCTGGGCAGGCTTAACTTACCTGATTGCTTTTGCGGCGTTGTTTGTGGTGTGGCGCTGGATACTGTGAATCACAAAAGGCGGTGTTAAACCGCCTTTTTCGAAGGGAAGTTATACCAATTTGCTTAATTAAGTGTTCCATTTTGAGGCGAGAAAATAGGGTCGATAACAAGGCAAAAATTTTGCTATTTAGTTACTCTAAATGAGAAATTTTTAACGCCGTTAGCGTCATATTTGCTCCTTCAAATTGAACAGGTATTAAATGAAATTGGTATTAGCCCCTGGCTAAGCCCCTAACTGCTTAAGACGCTCCCAGATGGTCACCACGTGGTGCTTGTCTTCTTCGTTAAGCTCGCCATCACGGTACGCCTTCACCAGGCTTGCCTCGACTTTAGCATTCAGCTCATCTACTGACAGTGTCAGCTCCTCAACCTGAGCATAACCAACTGCCAGGTCAAAATGACCGCGTAAGTAGCCACCAGCAAACAGCTCGTCATCGTTCGCTCTATCTACCAACTCATCAAAAAACTGCTGCGCAGCTTCTATATACGCTTGAAGTGACATTCTGTCTCCTAAATTAAATCCTGATGCCCGACGGCATACATTACATGGTCATTATACCCTGTAACTACTTTGATGTAGCCACTCAGTTCATTGTCCAGTTCCTGATCGCCCGTATCTGCTATTAAAGGACGACCATTGAGTGCCTGCAACTTGGTCTTGGTTGCAACCACTATGATATTGTCTTTGCCAATCTGGCGGATCAAAGCCGGACTGAGCTGCTGATTACCCCGGCCAAATATATGACCCTGTCCACCTATCAGGGTGATCACCAATTTTGTGGGAGCCTGTGAGGCGGCATCCAACAGCTGTTGCGCCGTCAGGTCACTGCCCAGCAGTGCATGGTCGCGGATCAAATCGACCCCCAGCAGGGTGTTATCAAGGCCCAGCTCTTCCATTATGGCGGCCACCGTTGAACCTGACCCCATAATATACTGCTCATCTTCTTCCATTTCTGAGATCACATACGCGGCAATGTCGGCCAGTACCAGTTCATCACTTTCTTTGCCGCCATTTTTTACGCTTTGTACGTACCGCACTTCACTGGGCACCTGCATTTCACCATAGCGCTTGGCGCGCACAGTGCCTGCCCGAAAAGCACTTTCATCTATGTCCATCACATCGGCGTCGTCTATGGTAACGAGCTCACCTTTAATGAGCATTTCTACTACCCGACCAGCCGCTTTGGGGGTAATTGCATACACGCCACTGTGGATCTTACAACCGGCTGGTACACCCAGTACCGGGGCTTCGCTGCCAATGGCTGCGCAGATGTTGCGCGCGGTACCATCACCACCTGCAAACAGCAAGAGATCGACTTTGGCTTCGGCCAGCAGTTTGGCCGCCTGTTCGGTATCTTCTGGGGTACTGGGCGTGCCACAGGACATCACAACCTGAGTAGAAAAACCATGCTCAAGCGCCAGGTCTTCTCCCATGTCACCGCTCACGGTATAGACTTCAATCATATCTCGGTAAGGCTGCAACAGCGCCAGAGCCTGTGCAGTACGGCTGTGTGCCTTTGGTTCAGCGCCCAGCGAGCGGGCAAGCTCTGCGGTTTCACTGCCATCGCTGCCCTTTAGTGCCACCGCACCGCCTAACCCGGCAACCGGGTTCACTATCAATCCAAGTTTAAACTGCATCTGCGAACTCCTTTGGACAGTGCCAATCAAACTGGCCAGTCTGCAGTGGCCAGGGGGTCGAATAAAACTGAGATAAAGCCTCTAACAGAGCTAAAGTTCGGGCATTGAGCCCGCAGGTTAACATTTTCAGCACCTGCGCATGAACACGACGCTGAAAAGCAAAACGGCATGTCGGCTCGCCATTTAAATTGTCGACCGAGACATTAAAGGCAAACCCGGCTGCTGCGCTCAGTGCCCATTCAATGGCCTGAGGCTTGACTTCCACCTGCTCAAAGGCCAGTTGCTGATCTTTACTGCGCCCATCCGGGCAGTACCAGTAGCCATAGTCTTCGAGCTCCCGCCGCGCTTTGCCAGCCACCAGCCAGTGCGCTATTTCGTGCATCGCACTGGCATAAAAACCGTGTGCAAAAACAATACGGTGATAATCGCACTGTGTATCCGCAGGCAGATAAATGGGTTCATCGGTCCCTGCGACCAGTTTGGTATTGTGCGTTGGATAAAATAAGGCGTTAAATATCGAGATCAGATCGTCAATGTGGTGCATACAACTCGCAGGCGGCCCTCTAATCGGTTTATGGCCGCAGATTGTACGGATTTTTAGGGGGAAAGTAAAAACCCGTGCTAGTGATCGCTGAACAGTATCGCTCTGCCCCGACCCGCCGCTTTGGCCTGGTATAAGGCATCATCAGCCTCGCCAATCAATGTCTCTACATCGGCCTGTGAGCCAACCTGAGTCCGGCTGGTGACACCGATACTCAAACTCAGATCATACTGATTCTGTTCGTTATAAGTCATTACCAGACGTTCGGCCATTTGTAAGGCTTTTTCGGCACCTATTTCAGGGCATACCAGCACAAATTCATCGCCGCCCCAGCGACCAAGACGGTCACTGGGGCGAATAGAGGCTGTCAGGAATCCACTTAATTCCGCCAATGCCGCATCTCCAACCTGATGTCCCAGCGTGTCATTTAGGGTCTTAAACTTGTCTATGTCTACCATCATGACCGACAGGGACCTCTGATAGCGATGCGCTCGACTTAACTCATCTTTGAGGATCTGCTCTATCTGCCCGCGATTATAGACCTGAGTTAAAAAGTCCAGTTCGGCTTTTTGCTGCAATTGCAATTCCGGGCGAATATCTCGGATCACTGCCACAAAGTAAGTCTCCTGTCCCAATGCCGTTCTGGCAATTGCTATATCCAATGGGATCTCATCACCCGATTTATGTAAGCCAACGATATTCAGCCCGTTCTCTCCTTTTCGACGCATCTGCGCACGCCCGCTAAAATTGCGCCGCTCTTTACGATGTAGCTCTCGAAAACGTACAGGGATGAGGTCTTCTACTGTCATTGTGAGCAGTTCACGAGCGCCATAGCCAAACAGTTCTGTACAGGATTGATTAACACGCGTGATCCTGCCGTTATACTCGCAATACAACAGCGCATCTGGGATCGCATTAAATAAACAGGCTCGCTCTTCTATGGTTCTGAACTGTCCACGCAGCACCACAGCACCGGCACAAGCCAGGATCACTATCAATGACAACAGCAACCAGGCTTCAATTGAGCCCTTGTTGATCACACTTTCAAGTGCAGCCTGATGTTGATGCCGGGTTGTCTGAATGCGAGCTTCCATACCTGACCGTAATGCTTGCAGCGCGCTGTCCAGTTGCTGATGTTGGTGCGGATTCAGCTGCTCAGGTGGCTGAGTCTCTGAGAGAGGTGATGTGGTGTTGTCACTGTGAGTAGGTATGTGTTCAAGATAGCGCTGAATTTGTTCAAGGGCCTGCCTTTCCGCCTCACTCAAGTCAAGCGCCCCAATCATCGCTACTATCTGCAGGGCCATCGTAGTTCGGACATCAGCCTCAGGACGAGGTTGCGCAGGTAAATAATCCTTAACCTGATGCGCCGTATTTACGCTGCTGAGTTGATGTTCCAGATCATCGAGCAGCTCAGCCTCGCGTAAAATAATATCGGCCTGTTCCTGCCAGTGCTGCTCAAACCTTGCTATCACCTCGTTGGCATCATCACTGATGTAGAACATCACAACATTCGCCAGTACAGTCACGCCAGCCAGCGTGGCAATAAACGTAAAAAAGTACCTGTTGTGCATGCCATATCCCCGGGCAAATGACGAGCGCTATCACCTTTGTTACCAATAGCAAGCAGTGTGCCGACAATGATTCCCTTTATTGTAGCCGAAAATAAAAAAGCCGCATCAATGCGGCTTTTTCAATGTTCAGACAAATGCTTAGCTGTAGTAAGCTTCGCCCGCTTCGGCTTTAGCCAGCAGCGGCTCCGCTGGTGTAAACACCGCGTTGTCGGTGGCATAGGTAGACAGCTCTGAACACACTTTGTTCAGACCGCGTTTGTCCATATAGCTGAACGGCCCACCTAAGAATGGCGGGAAGCCGATACCGAAGATGGCACCAATGTCACCATCGCGGGCGCTATCAATGATACCTTCGTCCAGACAGCGCGCAGCTTCATTCAGCATTTGCGCCACACAGCGGCTGGCAATTTCTTGCTTGTTCAGACGTGGTGCCGGTGTAATACCCAGCAACTCATAAACAGACTCGTCCACTTTCTTGCCTTTGGCTTCATATTTGTAGAAGCCCTTGCCGGTCTTACGACCCAGACGTTTGCTGTCGATCATGCGGGCAAAGGCATCCGGTGCTTTAAAGCGCTCACCCAATTCTTTTTCAAGAATAGGCGCAATCTTCGAGCCGATGTCCACACCCACTTCATCCAGCAGTGCCAAAGGACCAACCGGGAAGCCAAACTCAACCAGGGCTTGGTCAATCTTTTCGATTGGCTCGCCCGCTAGCAGCAGGTTAGCCGCTTCGTTTACGTAAGGCGCCAGAATGCGGTTGACATAGAAGCCCGCTTTATCTTTTACCACGATAGGCGTCTTGCCCTGTTTGCGCGCAAAATTCACGGTACGCGCAATGGTCTCTTGTGATGTGCCCTCGTGCGGGATGATCTCAACCAGAGGCATTTTCTCGACCGGCGAGAAGTAATGCAGACCAATCACGTTCTCAGGACGTGCTGCTTTTTCAGCGATCTGCGCAATCGGTAACGATGACGTGTTACTGGCAAAAATGGTTTGCTCTGTACATTCGCGTTCAATGTCGGCCACCATGCTTTGCTTCAGTGCCAGATCTTCAAATACCGCTTCAATCACGATATCAGTATGACGCATGCCGGTGTAATCAGTGGTACCGGTGATGCGGTTCATCGCCAGTTGCAGATCGGCCTTAGACAGAATACGTTTTTTCTGCTTTTTAGACAGGATCTTGTAGCTGTAGCTTAGGGCATTGCTGATCCCCTGATGTGCAACATCTTTAATGCGCACAGGCACACCGGCTTTTACTGCACTCACGTGAGCAATACCGCCCCCCATCAGGCCGCCACCCAATACCGCCGCGCGGTTGATTTTTGGTGCGTCGTCGCTTTGCCACTCTTTTTTCATCTCTGTGGTCGCGAAGAAAATGCCACGCAAAGACTGCGACACTTCGGTCATGACCAAGTCAGCAAACCCTTCGGCCTCTGTTTTGTAGGCTTTCAGTTCACCTAATTCAACCGAAGCACGCACGGCCTTGATAATAGCCAGTGGCGCCGGATAGTGGCCACCGGTTTTCTTCTCAACGTTTTCCTGCGCTTTTTTGAAAATGATATTACGACCAAACGGATTTGATTCCAGTAACTGGCTCAGCTTATCCAGCTTAGGTTTACGTGCTTTAGGCTTGCTGCCACGGGCCAGTTTTATGGCCACATCCAGTAAAATGCTGTGCGGCACGCTGTCGTCTACCAGACCGGCTTTTTTAGCCTGCTTGGCACGCACTTGCTTGCCCGTCAGCATCCATTCTAATGCTTTTTGAATACCCACCAGTTTTGGCAGGCGTTGTGTGCCGCCACCGCCTGGTAACAGGCCTAATTGCACTTCTGGTAAACCTAATTTGGTTTTATCGTCATCACTACATACGCGATAATCACACGCCAACGCGAATTCAAGACCGCCACCCAGTGCCGCACCGTGAATGGCTGCAACCGTCGGGAATGGCAACTTCTGCATTTTGAAAAATGCCTGCTGGCACATTTCAGATAAGCGCAGCGCGTCTTCGCGGGTTTTTGCCTGATCCAGCATTTTGATGTCGGCACCGGCGATAAAGTTATCGTCTTTACCGCTGACAAACACCATACCAGTTACATCATCACTGCGACCCTGCTCCAGGATAGTCAGCAGTTCATCGGCAAAGCTGTCGCGCAGCGTATTCATCTTCTCGCCCGGCACATCGATGGTGACGATGGCCACGCGGTGGCTGTTTAATTCATAACTAAATACTGACATTATGCACTCTCCAATACAAAGGCTGCACCCAGACCACCAGCCGCACAAGCTGTAGTCAGCGCAAGTCCACCGCCGCGACGTTTCAGTTCATTCAGGGTTTGCGTGATCAAACGCGCGCCTGTTGCCGCAAACGGGTGTCCATAGGCCAAAGAGCCACCGTTTACGTTGAATTTATCCATATCGATTTCACCCAGCGCTTTGCTGCGACCCAGCTTCTCCTGAGCAAACTTCTCAGAGGCAAACATCTTCATGTTGGCCAGAGTTTGCGCCGCAAACGCTTCGTGCATTTCAATTAAGTCTAAGTCTTGCAGAGTCAGACCCGCGCGCTCCAATGCCAGTGGCGTGGAGTGGGCCGGACCCATCAGCATGTCTTCGTGTACGCCGATGGCGGTAAATGCATAGTTGCGCACATAGCCCAGGATTTCGTAACCCAGTGCTTTGGCTTTGCTTTCGCTCATCATCAGTACCGCAGCGGCACCATCAGTAAGCGGCGTGGCGTTTGCCGCTGTGACCGAGCCATGTTTGCGGTCAAAGACCGGGCGTAATTTCGCGTAGCCTTCCAAAGACGAGTTCGCACGAATGTTGTTATCTTTGTCGATAAAGCCTTTGTACGGCTCTACATGTGCCGTCATGACTTCGTCTTTTAGCAAACCGGCATCCCAGGCTTTAGCAGCCAGAGTATGCGAGCGATGCGCCAGGGCATCCTGATCGGCACGGCTGATAGCATGGGTTTTGGCCATTTGCTCTGCCGTCTGACCCATCGACAAGCCTGTTGAGTATTCCGCAACAGCCGGTGGCACTGGCATCAAATCTTTCAGTCTGAGCTTTGAGAAAATTTTCAAACGCTGTGACAAAGTACGCGCCTTGTTTAAATCAACCAGGCTACCTGCCAGCTTTTTGCTCACGCCAATGGGGAGTACAGACGATGAATCTGCACCACCGGCGATACCCACCGCCGTGTGACCTGCAATAATAGACTCGGCAACGTTCGCTACCGCCTGAAAACTGGTGGCACAGGCACGAGATACAGAATAAGCATCGACGGATACCGGCATGCCAGTGCCCAGTACGATTTCACGCGCAATGTTAGGCGCTTCCGGCATTTGCACCACCTGGCCGAAAACCAGCTGGTCGATTTCGTTTTTATCTATGTTGAGGCGTTCCAGCATTTCATTGACAACGACCTTACCCAGGTCCAGTGCCGGTACGTGGTGATAGGCCGTAGCCTGCTTCGCAAAGGGTGTACGCAGACCAGACACAATGGCAATGCGGTCCCCTTTTGTTGTTTTTAGAATGTGTTGTTCAGACATGAATTTTGCTCTCCCGCTGACAGGTCTGACCTGTTATTGTCGTTTGATTCTAAACAACCGAATCCTTAATGCCAATAGCAAATTGGAAAATCTTATCATTCGAGCATGACTGAGATGGTCCATCTAAACGCCGCTTTTAAATCTAGCCTGATTTTTGCTCAATTCAAAAAGTCCCTGAAAAATAAATGAAGTTTTGGGAACTTTCGTCTGCTTCAGTGTCTAATCAAGTTACAAAAAATCGCCCGCAAAACCTTGAGTTTTGCGCCTTAATCCTTATAAATAAGCAAAAAATTTGTCACAACAAGGACAAAGCACCATGGCAGTAAACGCATTTAGTGAATTGAAAAACTACCTCGACTCTCAAATACTAGGTCAAAGCGCACTGACAGAAGCGCTGCTCATTGCCCTGCTGGCAGATGGCCACTTGCTGGTAGAAGGCCCGCCAGGACTGGCTAAAACCCGTGCTGTAAACGCGCTGGCCAAGGGCATTGAGGGCAGCTTTCAACGCGTTCAGTTTACCCCTGACTTGTTGCCCGCTGATATTACCGGCACTGACATTTACCGCCAGCAAACCAGTGAGTTTGTGTTTGAAAAAGGCCCTTTGTTCCACCATCTGATTTTGGCGGACGAAATTAACCGCGCGCCGGCTAAGGTGCAGTCAGCCTTACTCGAAGCCATGGCAGAGCGGCAGATCACAGTAGGCAAAACGACCTACCCGCTGCCAGAGCTGTTTATGGTTATGGCAACGCAGAACCCACTTGAGCAGGAAGGAACTTACCCACTGCCGGAAGCGCAGCTAGACCGTTTCCTGCTGCATCTTAATATTGATTATCCGCAGGCGAGCACAGAGCTGGAAATCTTGCGTTTAACACGTGGCGAGGCGCTGTCGGAACAAACTGCGCAGTTTACGCCTATTTCACAGCAGGCCTTATTTGAAGCACGCAAAAAAGTGCTATCACTGCATCTGGCCGAGCCACTTGAGCACTATCTGGTGCAATTGATCATTGCTACCCGTGAAGCCGCTAAGCTGGATCAACAGCTGGGTGCCTGGATTGAATACGGCGCCAGCCCGCGGGCCACCATCGCACTGGACAAGTGTGCGCGCGCGCATGCCTGGTTGCAGGGTCAGGATTTTGTGACACCGGATGATATTCAGGCGGTGCTGCATAACGTGCTGCGTCACCGTATTATTCTGAGTTATGAAGCCCAGGCAGACGGGATCAGCAAAGATCAGGTGATCAGTCGTATTCTGGAACTGGTCCCTGTGCCATAAGTGGTCGTGATAATGAAGCATTCAATGCACCACACCGATCATATCAATTGGCTGGCACAAAGCCACAGCAATGGCGTTGAACTGACACTTAAAGAGCTGCTTTATTACAAAAGCAAAGCGCGTTTGCTGGATCTCAAGCCCAAGCGCGCTATCCGCAGTGATCAGGCTGGGCAATATCTGGCACCACATAAAGGCCGGGGAATGGAATTTGCCGAGGTACGTCAGTATCAATACGGAGACGATATTCGCGCTATCGACTGGCGAGTTACGGCACGTACAGGTGAGGCCCATACCAAGCTGTATCAGGAAGAAAAAGAACGTCCGGTGTTTATCTTCTGCGATCTGTCCAGCTCTTTGCTGTTCGGCAGTCGCCTGTTGCTCAAGTCTGTTCAGGCTGCACATCTGAGTGCCCTGGTTGCCTGGTCCGCATGCGCGCGCGGTGACCGGCTCGGTGGTGTGGTGTTCAGTGAGCAAGGCCACCATGAACTTAAGCCCACGGCACGCGACAAAGGCGTGCTGGCATTTTGCCACCAGCTGTGTGATATCCACACGCAAAGCCTGGCTCAGCGCGGCAACAATCAAGCCTCGACGTTTGATAATAACCTGAAACGTTTATCGCACCTGGCCAAACCCGGCAGTCTTATTTATCTTATCTCCGACTTCAGCCAGCTTAACGAGGCCAGTTTTAAGCAGCTTGAGCATCTTAGTCGGCACTGTGAACTGATTGGCTGCCAAGTCAGCGATCCGTTCGAGCATACCCTGCCCGCTTATAAAGATGCGATTGAAGTCAGTTCTGCCTCTGGTAACTGGACATTGCCACTGGCGGATAAACAATTCAGAGCCCAATTTGCCGAACAGGCTGAACAGGCTTTTCAGACCCGGCTGGCCCGTTTGCAACGTGCCGGCATGACAATGCAAACGTTTTGCGCCTCAGCGCCAATAGAAACACAGATCTGCAGGTAAGTGATGATGCAAAACCCTTTAGACGCACTCCATGATGTGCTCCCGCCCGAGCAGGTAAGCTGGTGGCCGCTGACCCCGGCCAGTTGGGCTGTGATCCTTATCGCGCTACTCATAGTGAGTGTCGGTATCTGGCTAGCAGTAAGACACTGGCAGCACAATAGAGCCAAACGAGAAGCCATTAAACTGAGTCAGCAGCATACTCAGGATGCGCTGGCGCTACATGGCATACTCAAACGCCTGACCCGACATTACTATGGCAGCGAGCAGGCCGCAAAACCAACGGCACAATGGCATAAGATGCTCAATCAACTGACGCGTCAACAGTTTAGTGAGCAAGATTTGAACTCGCTATACAGCAGCACACCAACCGTGGCGTGCAGTAAATTGTTAGCGGCAATAAAAACCTTTAAAACTAAAGAGGCCGTGCATGTTTGAACTTGACTGGCCCCTGGCCCTTTTTCTGCTTCCCCTGCCCTGGCTGATAGCGCGTTTTAAGCCCGCTGCGGCGCAAACTCAGGTGCGCTTACGCATGCCTGGGTATCAGCAGCAAACCGGTGCAGGACAAAAGTCAGCTGCACCAAAACGTGGCGTGAATATAATTGAAGCACTGATCTGGCTTTGCCTTGTTGTGGCACTGAGCGGACCGAGCTGGCTTGATGACCCGGTCACCTTACCCAATGAAGGCCGTGATATTATGCTGGCGGTGGACTTGTCCGGCTCTATGACTGAACAGGACATGGCTTATCAGGGCAAATATGTTGACCGTCTGTCAGTGGTAAAAGCCGTGCTGTCTGACTTCATTGTCGAGCGGCAAGGCGACCGACTGGGACTGATCCTGTTCGGTGACACGGCGTTTTTACAAACCCCCCTTACTCGAGACTTACAAACCGTCAGTCAGATGCTAAGCGAAGCGCAAATTGGTCTGGTTGGACGGGCGACTGCGATTGGTGATGCCATTGGCTTATCGGTTAAACGCTTTAACCAGAAAGATCAAAGTAGCCGTATTCTGATCCTGCTTACCGACGGTCAGAACACGGCTGGTAACCTGGAACCCAAAGAGGCCCTGATCCTGGCCCGGGAAGAAGGTATTAAAATCTATACCGTCGGCGTCGGTTCCGATGGCCGAGGTGGTTTTAGTTTGTTTGGTATGGGTGGGATGACAGGCAGCAGCATAGATGAAAATACCCTGAAACACATTGCCTCAGAAACCGGTGGTGCCTATTTCCGCGCCAAAGATGTGAAAGGCTTGCAACAAATCTACGCTGAACTGGACAAACTGGAACCCATTGCCGATGAAAACCAGACTTTCAGGCCCCGTCTGTCACTCTTTTATGTGCCACTGCTGATTGCACTGGCGCTATGGAGTCTGACTCTGCTCAGCAAAGCAGTCAAACAATTGCGAGTTAAACCACTATGACCGAGTTTATATTTATTCGCCCTACTTTGTTATGGTTACTTATACCCTGGCTACTGCTAACGGGCATGCAATGGCTAAGGCGTCACCGTAGTACAGACGAGGCGCTGATCGCACCTCACCTTGCACAAATAGTACTAGAGGATGGCCCCCGCAAGCAGCGCAAAAGCACGCCCTGGCTGGTTAGTCTGCTGCTGTTATTAAGTATACTGGCCGCAGCCGGACCCAGCTTTGAAAAGCACACAGTGCCGGTATTCAAGAGCAAACAAGCCCGGGTGCTGGTCATGGATATGTCTTACTCCATGTATGCCACTGACATTCAGCCCAACCGGCTCACTCAGGCGCGCTTTAAAACCCTGGATATGATTGGCCAGTTTACTGAGGGCGACACCGCTTTGGTTGCTTACGCAGGAGACGCCTTTGTGGTATCTCCCCTGACTGACGATGTCAAAACCCTGGCCAACCTGGTACCCAGCCTGAGCCCTGACATCATGCCCAGCAAAGGCGCTAATGTGCTGGCAGGGCTGGATCAGGCTAAGACTTTACTGGATCAGGCCGGTTACACTGAGGGTGAAATTATCCTCATCAGCGACGAGGTCGAACAGGAAGAGCTCGCAGATATCGCAGACTTGTTAAATGGCACAGGTTACCGACTACACGTTTATGGTATTGGTACTGTGGACGGTGCGCCAATTGGTCTGCCTGAAGGCGGCTTTTTGAAAGACCGCTATGGACAGATTGTGGTACCCAAACTGTATCCTGAGCGTTTGTCTGCGCTTGCCTCCCGACAGGGTGGCCGCTATGCGACTTATACCCCCAGTGACAATGACATCAAAACCTTTGCCCCATCCAAAGTGACCGATCTGGACAGCAATGAACAACCTGGTGAAACGCTGTGGCACCTGGATGCTGGTAAATATCTGCTGTTTATCATTGTACCGCTGGCTCTTTGGTTGATGCGCTCCCAACCACTTACTCTGGGTTTATTTGTTGTGGCGTTGTTACAACCTCAGACTGGATATACTGCAGACTGGACCAGCTGGTTTAAAAATCAGGATCAGCAGGCACTGGAATCCTATCAGCAAGGCAACTTTGAACAGGCTAAGAGTGCTCAGGATCCACTACTAAAAGGCACCGCACTATACAAAGCCGGAGAGTATGAACAGGCGGCAGAACAACTCAAACACACCACATCTGCCACCGGGCAGTATAACTATGGCAATGCGCTGGCCAAGTCAGGGCAACTCGACCAGGCGATTGCGGCCTATGAGCAAGCCTTGCAACTGGATCCCGAATTCAAGCAAGCGCAGGACAATAAGCAGCTGGTCGAAAGCCTCAAAGAGCAACAGCAGCAGTCTCAGCAACAAAATGGCGATCAGTCTGACGATCAGGAACAATCCGGTGATCAGCAAGATCAACAGCAAAGTGACCAGCAGCAAGACGGTGAACAGCAGAGCGGGCAACAATCAGGCGAACAACAGAACGAGCAGTCGTCTTCGCAATCTGACTCTGAACAACAGTCTGACTCTGAGCAACAATCAGGCGCATCACAAAGTGACACACAAAGCCAGCAAAACGCTGAATCTCAGGAAACGCCTGAGTCAGACAATGACAATGCCCCTGAGCTTGCACAACCGCAGCAACAAGAAATGCAGGATCAACAAGCTGAACAGAGTGCTCAGCAGATGCAGCAGGCACAGCAACAAGCTACTGAAGATGAAGGTCAGCCTCAGGGGGCACAACAAATGATGCAAAGTCGCCCACTGACACCAGAAGAAAAAGAAAAAGCACAGCAACTCGATCAGTTACTGCGTAAAGTGCCAGACGATCCGGCCATCTTGCTGCGCAACAAAATGTTATTAGAATCACAACAACGGGTGCGTCAGCGACGCCCGCGAGGAGAAGAAAAATCATGGTAACGCGATTACTGGGATCCGTGATCTTACTTATTACAATGATGCCTGTCTGGGCGGTAGACCAGCTCAGCGCCAGCGTCGACAAAAACCCGGTGCTGGTTGGAGAGTATTTTACCCTGACCATAGAAGCTAACGGCAAAGTATCCGGACAGATGCCAGACACCAGCGCCCTGAGCGCTCAGTTTGTCACCAGCCCTGTCAGTACCAGCTCCCGCACCAGTATCGTTAATGGCAGTATGAGCAGTACCACCAGCTGGCAAATGCAACTTCTGTCTCGCAAAGCCGGGGAATTTACCATCCCAAGTTTTGAGGTTGCAGGTCATCAGTCACGTCCCATCAAGCTCAAGGTACTTGCCCGCGACCAGGATAGCGAAGCGCAGCAAAATATCTTTATTAAAACCGAGCTAAAACCAGATACATTGCATGTTCAGCAGGCTGCGCTCTTCACTGTTAAGCTGTATCTCGGCCAGGATCTGCTCGATGGCCAACTCAGTGCCCCGCAGATGCAGGATGCACAAATTGCCCAACTGGGAAAACAAAGTGAGGACTATGAGATAGTCAATGGTCGTCGTTATATGGTCGTGACCCGAGAATATCTGGTACAGCCACAAAAAAGCGGCACCTTTACATTAGAGCCACCTATCTTTAATGGTCAGATCCGCGAAGGCTACCGTCGGATGGCGGTCTCAGCGGTAGCTGACAGTTTTGAAGTTGAAGTGAAACCTATTCCGGATACCTATGCAGGAGCCTGGTTGCCCAGTGAGTTGGTCAACCTGAGCGAAGAATGGCAACCAAATGAGCAGACCGTCACCGTTGGTACACCAATCACCCGCACTCTGACATTAACAGCTCTGGGGATCACCAAAGAACAGCTGCCCGATATACAAGTGCCAGATGTCGATGGCTTCAGAACTTATCCGGATGAAACAGACCGAAAACAGATGACGCGCGACGGCCGGGTGATTTCTCAGCTGATCGCCTCTTATGCCTTGTTGCCCCAGACACCTGGCACTTATACTTTGCCAGAAATTAAAGTGCCCTGGTTCAATACCGTCATCAACAAAGTACAGTATGCAACCTTGCCATCCAGAACCATTGAGGTAAAAGCCGATCCGAATCAGGTATCAGTCGCGCCTGCGTCTGTCGTCAACGCACCTCAACAAACAGCAACTCAGGCAGAACCACACATTGTGACCCAACCAGCGGATAAAACCTGGCTGGACTGGGCACTGATTGCATCTGGCTACGTACTGTGGTTCATTACCTTGTTAGTGTGGTTTATAACTCGGCAATCGGCTAAAGTAGCGCCAACGCAGAGCGATAGCGCACCACAGACGCCAAACGAAGCGCAAGCAATTAAACAGCTCAAACACGCCGCTCAACACTCTGATCCGGGACAATGCTATCAGGCCCTCAAAGCACTTGCGCGCGCACAAGGCTATGACCATATCCATGCCTGGCGCCACCAGCTCAGCCATGAGTTGCAAAACGAAATTGCAAAGTTGCAAGGGGCGCTCTATAGTGCCAAACAAGAGAACGTTGACCTGAGCGTGCTATATCAATTGATTGCCGCACAGCATAAACAGGTTAAAAACGCGAAAAAACAGCATCTTGAGCCGTTGTACTAAATTTTCTTCGGTAAGATGAAATAATGTTGCTAGAGACAAGGTCTTATTAGCATGACCACAAAACAAAAACGTTACGAAAGTCTGGTCCAGGTGTACAACAAGGAGCTTTATCGCTTTGCTTACTGGTTGTGCCAGGATCCGACCATTGCTGAAGATTTGGTACAGGAAACTTTTTTACGCGCCTGGCGATCACTGGACGCCCTGCAGGATGACAGCGCAGCCAAATCCTGGTTATTAACCATTTTGCGGCGAGAAAATGCGCGCCGCTTTGAACGCAAACAATTTGATTATGCCGACGTAGAGCAGGACACGCTGGTTGACGCAACCAGCGCATCACCCGACTCGCAGACAGAACAAATGATGGTCCAAAGACAGATTAGTTTACTGTCACCGGAATATCGTGAGCCACTGCTGTTACAGGTTGTAATGGGCTGCTCCGGCGAAGAAATAGCACAGATCCTGGAACTCAACAAAAATACCGTGATGACCAGGCTATATCGTGCCAGAAACCAATTGAAAGAGGCTTTAACACAAGTGACCGAAACAGCAAAAGGGGCATCAAACTGATGGATGAACTTGAATTTCGCCGCCGCTTGTTTGCCGATCCCAATGATAAGGATGTAATTGCACAGGCAGACACAGATCCGGCCAAACAACGTCTCGTAAAAGAGATGCAGGATTTTGATGCAACGCTTCACAGTGCGCTGGATATTTCAGTGCCTGATGACCTGGCACAAAAAATCCTTGCAAAGCAGCAAGCAGATACAGAGACTTCCAGCAAACAAAGTGCCGAAGTAAGACAGCTGGCCTGGTACCGTCGCTTTAAAGCGCCGTTGGCCACGGCTGCCTCAGCCTTATTGGCTGTCTCCTTGTACTTTGCAACCTCAGTTCAGGCGCCATTACATGCAGGTGAACACGCGTTAGAACACGTATATTACGAAGCCGAAGCCCTGGCGTTAACAGATGAAGTTCAGTTGCAGGTTGTCAACGAGAAGCTTGCTATGTTTGGTGGCAAACTGGAATCCATGCCGGGTAAAGTGACCTATGCAACGTTTTGTAACTTTAAAGGGCAACGCAGTCTGCATTTGATATTTCAGTCGGAGCATGGCCCGGTAACTGTGTTTATTGTGCCCACCGACAGGAATGAAGGCACAGGCACAGACGAGCAGTTTGCCGATGGACGTTTCAGCGGAAGCATCAAGCCAGGAGAAAGAGCAGACACCATTTTAGTGGCTGATCTGAATACCCCGTTGGAGCGCTACGAAACCGCTGTGACAGAATCATTACGCTGGTTATAAATTTTACGCCCTTTATATCCAACCACAACACCGGGTTTAAACTCGGTGTTGTGGTATTTCTGTGAGCCAACTTCATCACCTAAAGCAATTAGCTGATGAAAAAGGAATAACCATCAGTTATTTACGAACAATCAGAAAGATTATTTCGACCTGAATAAAAAACATATATAACCTAAGCAATTTCAGATACTTAGCATTTTCTTTGTGCAACACAACCAGATCCCGCTGTTGAAATCGCTTCGCTTCACCACATTGATTAATTACAATGCCTTCAGATCTAAAACTCAGAGGAACACCATGAAACAATTTGTTGTTTTAATGACATTAATTGCCGTTCTGGTATCAACCAGTTTCAGTGCAGAAGCACGGAAAAAGTTCGGCAGCAAAAAAAGTGCGGGTAAAACCCACGCTACCAGCACCACGGCACAGAAAAAACAAGTGGACACCAAAACACTGGCACCGAATACCGCCGCAAAGCCTAAATCAAACAAAAAAGGCATTATGGCTGGCGTATTAGGCGGCCTGTTGGCAGGTGGCCTTATCGCTGCAATGATGGGCGATGACTTCGAAGGTTTCCAGTTTATGGAAATGATCTTGTTTGCGATTCTGGCATTCGTACTATTCAAAGTCATAAAATCCTTCATGACTAAACGCCAGCAACCACATATGGCGGGGATGCCTCAAGGTGGTAACTTTGGTGGTGGTAACTTTGGCCAGAATAATGCTGATCAGGGTCAAAACCAGAGCGCTCAGTTCCGTCAGCAAGCTCAACCAACCACGACGAGCGGTGGCTTTGGTCAGAAGCAGGAGCAAGTACCATTTAATTTGCCAGCTGACTTTGATGTGAACGGCTTCTTACAAGGCGCCCGAGAGCATTATCATACCGTACAGACTGCCTGGAACCAGGGCGATTTTGCCACTCTGGCTGAGTACCTGAGCCCTGAACTGGTCGAAGAGTTTAAACAAGACCGTGCACAGCATGGCGATGTTGCAACAGAAGTGATGTTTGTTGATGCGCAGTTAGTGCGTGCAGAAACCTCACCGGTGGCCTGGGAAGTGAGCGTCATGTTCAAGGGTAAATACCGTGATCTTGGCGATAAGCAGGAAGAACCAATCCACGAGATCTGGCATCTGGAAAGAAAAACACAGGGCGATGCGCCTTGGGTTATTGTCGGTGTGGAAGATCTGATCGACTAAATCGACGTCTGTGCTACCAGAGCAGCTTTGCTGGTAGCACACAGTTTGTTTCATTCAATTGATTCCCTTACCTGACCAATTAAACGCCGACTAACCGGTACTCTCTGACCGTCACTGAGGTGTAAGAACGCATATCCAGCGACTGCTTTATCCTTATTCAACGCGACCTTTCTGACTTTGTCCAAATCAACAAGATAAGATCTGTGTACCTGCATAAATGTGGCGGGTAGTTTTTCTATCAAACTTTTCAGCGAGCCTGAATACAATCGCTCACCACCGCCTTCCAAATGCAGCTCAACATAATCGCCAGCTGCGCGGCACCATATCAACTGTCCTATATCAATACGCTCCGTTGAGCTACCAAAAGTGAGCTTGAGATACTGCTGTGCGTCTGTTTTATCCAGTTGCGCCAGTTTTACCTGCAATTTAGCAATGGCCTGTTGGTCTATCATGCTCTGGATTTGAAGCTCACCAAGATGACGAATATGCAATCCCAAAAAAACCCCAAGCAATGCGGTGACCATGATATAGAACAACAGACTGTGAAATGACTGTACGCTCAGTATCGACGCCAGAAGGAACGCACATTGCGTCGCAACGAATATCAGAGCTTTATTGGTACGGGACTGATAATAATATCGGCCAGATACCAATATCCCAACGAGTACCGGAAAAGCCACAGCCAGCGTTGTTTTCTGGTCAAACCCGGGACTAAAAAATACCATAAGCAAGGTAAGGCTCATACTCAGAGCCAGGATCGTCAGCCGGGTATTAATAAGGACCTGACAAGAACGCAGCAGGTATGCCAGTAATCCACAGCCGAAGCCCAACGCACACAGTAAGATCAATATGAGCCTGACGTCATGCAAAGGGTAAGGATAACTGATCCAACCGCGCAACTGCTCTAGCGCCAGTTGAACGGCAGCAATGCCAAACAGCCAAAGCAGCCCTGCCGGGATCTGAGCCCGCAAAGGGCTTAACCTCAGGATCAGCAAATAAAGCACCCCGAGGACCAGAACACACAAAATGCTCAGTTGAATATGTGGCTCTATGCCAAAGTATTCTGTGCTGTTCTGGTACTCACCCAGTGCTGCAAGATGCAACGGTGAAGATAAGCGCAAAAGGCTCTGATGAGAGGACAGATGCATGACCACCCAGTTTTCACCTTCTTTGATGACATCGGTAGGGACATAAAACCGAGTGTCCATACGCCCGGCCAGCTCTTGCTGACCATCGAGAGCAACACGGCCATTCGTGCCGAGCAACCTGCCATTCAGATAAACCTCACTGGAAGCTTTCGCGAACAGATAAAATGCGTATGGCCCCGTACGCTCTTGCCAATGCTCAGATAAATGTAATCGTGCCTTTAACCAGATAGCTTGCCCCTGTGGATCGCTACTGAAAAATGACTGCGTCTTACAAGCTGGCTCTTCAAAAGTTGGTATCGGCCCACCGCCCGGGCACACCCACACCTGATGATAATTTATGTGTGTCCAATCTAGCGCGAACACATTGCCAGACAACACCAGCAGTGTACAGAGCACTGTTCGCAATAATCTACTGTCACGAAATCGCACAGCTTCTCCTATGTCGACCTTTGGTCGGCTGAATTCAACCGCTTGTCGATATTACTATTAAGATCAATACATTCGGTAGAATATCGCATGATATTTGGTCTCGAACAAGCTTAACTGAGTGCACTTCCAACCAACAAGATCATCATTATGAAAGACACCCGCTATGACGAATTTCGCAGCTCTATATTGCGAACACTACTGTTCATCATCTTAATCATGTCCTTTGATACAATCAGTCAGGAGCAACACCAACCAGCTTATGAGAATGAGGAGGCTATTACATTTAAGACTCAGGACAACCAACAAGTCGCTGCCTTTTCAGGTTTTATTACCGTGCCAGAGAATCGCACTCAGGCAAGTAGCCGAACTATTCGTGTTCACTATGTACGATTTCCAGCAACTACCAAGAAACCCGGCAGCCCCATTGTCTACCTTGCCGGCGGCCCCGGTGGGTCAGGCATTAAGACAGCCGAATATGCCAATTTCCGATTTCCTTTGTTTATGGCCCTGCGCGAATTTGGTGATGTGATAGCACTGGATCAACGCGGTACAGGTAAATCCGATCAACTCCCCGCTTGTCAGTCAGGCATTTACACCAGCACAGATACGCCACAAACCGATCTGGAAATTACCCACCTATATCAGCATGCCGCACTCAAATGTGCCGCATTCTGGCAGACACAAGGATATGATATTAAGGGGTACACAACAGAGCAAAGTGCAGAAGACCTGGATGACCTCAGACGTCATCTCAAAGCCAAAAAACTGACTCTTTGGGGGATCAGTTATGGCACTCATCTGGCGCTGGCTGCAACCAAACTGATGCCCAATAAGCTGGACAAGCTAGTGCTGGCCAGTGTTGAGGGACTAGACCAGACAGTCAAACTGCCGGCTCGGACAGATGCCTACTTTGCCCGGGTTCAGCAGGTTATTAACACTCAGCCTAAAGCAAAGGCGCTGTATCCCGATATTGCCGCACTGATCCGTCGTGTACACAAGCGCCTTGATACGTCTCCAGTAAAAATACAACTAACTGATAAAAATGGGGAAAAAGTCGGCTTATTGTTCCAGCGCTGGCAGATGCAGCGCCTGGCATCAGCAATGATAGCCGACCCACATCGGGGTTTGAAACGTTTGTTGGCACTTTATCGGGCTTTGGACATGGGGAACGTTGAACCGCTTCAGCACATCGCAAATAGAGGTTATTTCAGCGATAATCAAATTAGTTTCAGACTCATGCCATTCGCCATGGACATAGCCTCCGGCATCACACAGCAAAGGCTGGCTCAGGTTAACCAGCAAAGCACAACAGCATTGCTTGGTGCCTATTTAAACTTCCCTATGCCTCAATTGCAGGGGGTCATTGCCGAATTGGACTTAGGTGATACGTTTCGCAAAGCCCCAGTATCTGATGTATCGACATTAGTGCTGTCGGGCTCATTAGATGGCCGCACTTACCCACACAGTCAGCTGGACGCCGTCAGGAATTTTAGCGATGTGACGCAAGTCATCATCGAAAATGCAGGGCATAATCTGTTTATGCGCTCGCCACAGGTGACGGAAGTGATAAAAACATTTTTAGCAGGTAAATCGGTGCAAACCAGCAATATCAGAGTACCACTGGTAGAGTTATATTGAGCAGGTATTTGCATCAGTAATTACAACTTCTGAGTTTACAGAGAAAAACACCTCAGTAGTGCTCAATCGCAACAAATGATGTTAATGCGATTGAGCTGACCTTTTCTCCGACTATTTACACCTGGCAGGCTGCACGCGTACAACTCCACCTGTCAGTCAGCGTATTACATAGTTCATAGTTGGTAATATCTGGTGGCATACCACCTGCGATAAAAGGTGTTTGTGCATCGGCAAGCTTTTTTGTGTTAGTCAAATTTTTTAACTTCTTAATTTTCAGTTTCATATTATTTCCTTGTTTATTTATCACTCACCTTTTAAGCTAACAGCTACCCCCCAACCGAATCAACAAAAAATAAACAAAAATACAACACATTTATCACACTATGTATTCGCACGTGTATGCTTCTTATATTCTCCTGGTGTCATGCCTGTGTGAGTCTTAAACGCCTTGTAAAAAGAAGAGCGCGCGTTAAAACCCACTGCCATGGCTATATCAAGCACAGTTTTATCACCGGTGCGCAATAGCTCCACGGCGGCGTCAATCCGAGCTTTATTCACATAGTCAAAAAATGACTTACCTAATGTCTGATTTAAAGTTTGAGACACATAATTTGCAGATACTTTCAAATATTCCGCCAGTTTGTAGAGGGTCAGGTCCGGCTCCAAATAGAGCTTTTCTGTGACCACGGCAGTGTGTATTTTCTTTGCAATACGTTTTGCCTGCTCATCACTCAACGCCGAATGCTGGTATTTGGCTAAAACTGACCGCTCTGCTGCCTTGTCGCTTAGTACGTTTGACCTCTCTGGCTGTTCGGTAAGATGATAAATTTTGTCGAACCCAGGCTTCTGTCTCAAAGACCAGTAGAGCAACAGCCAGATAGTTACAGCGGTCAACGTCGCGACTCCCCCCTCACGCAAGAACGTGGGCTGTGCACTCAGATCCTGGATAAGGGTCAGCGCCAGCCAGCCCCAGGTAAATACCATCAGGGTTAGCACAACACCTAACCAGCCCAGTTCACGCTCTTTAGTACTGGCAAATACCGCATGCAACTGACGCCGATAAGTAAGCAAATTACGCCAGGTTTTAACCACATAAATCAAGCTTTGCAACGGCCAGAACAGCATAACAGTTATAATAAACCACACAGTGAGTCGCGCATCATCTGCCAGCTCAACGTCACCTTCGGCAAAAAAGATACTAAACAAGGCGCTGTCAGAAAGCCGCAACAAGCTGGCTGACAGCACACATGAAATACAGGCCGGAACAAAATGCCACAAACTTTGGCGGGTAAAGAGCCAGGGAAGCTGTGAGGTCAACCCTCTCGTATAGAGGTAAAAACAGGGAAAAAGTAACAACCATGCCGGAACAATCGCCGCAATATAAACATAACGCGCTGCGGGGAACTGGGCGAAGATAAGTGGGCCAGATAAGATCACAAACAAAGAAAATAGAAACAGTGCCAGTGCCCGGTAACAATGCCAACGTTGCACTCTGCCAGCCAGAATTGTCAATGCAAGCCCTAATGCACCGAGTAAAAAAGTGTAGACAAACGTCAATTCAGCACCAAACAAAAGCTCAACCTTATGATTTTTATACTTATAAATAACAATACTGTCCTAACCTTTAGTATTGGACGACAGCCTGTGACTGCCAGTATAAAGTGCATTACCAACACATCGCAATAAACAGGAATAACAAGATGGAACAGATTACATTGACTATGCTGATACATATAATTACTGGAACCGTTGCCATAATTGCAGGGGGTATCGCTATAGCGGTTGCAAAAGGAAAGTCCTTACACGCCGCGGCAGGCACTTGGTTTGTCTACACTATGCTCATAATGGCGCTAAGCGGCACCTTAATCGCAATATTACAGCCCATGATTATCACAGCTATCGCAGGTATCTACACTGCTTATCTGGTCATTTCCGCGTGGCTGGCAGTCAAGTCAGCACCGAATACTCGAGGAAGATTCGATTACGCTTTCCCAGTGTGTTCACTGCTGATCATCATCGCCTGTATGTACTATAGTGGTCAGGCAGGCTCGAGCCCAGCTGAAATGAAACATGGCATCAGCGCTTATGATTACTACTTTTTTGTATTACTCGCCAGCCTGTCTTTTATTGGTGACGTACGCCTGGTGTACTCCGCAGGTCTGGACTCAGCGCCACGACTGATACGCCATTTATGGAGGATGTGTTTTGCTTTATTTATATCGGTTGGCTCATTCTTGTCACAAGGCGCAGTAAAAGTCGTGCCGCAGGCACTTATAGACTCAGGTCTGTTAGCAATCCCTGAGCCCGTAATCTTACTCGTTATTGTGTACTGGTGCCTAAAACTGAGCCTGGGTAACAAAATACGCCAATGGCGAGCCAACCGTACTACTCATTCTTCTTCTTGAGACAAATGCTGCCGGCATAGTTCAGTCACGACTGCACTTTGCCGACAGTGTTGTGAAATTACCTGATTCTCGGCTTTTTTTATCAGTATAGCCAGCTCACCACTGTGTGTCATACGACGTAACACGTCATCGACTTTTTTAACCCAATGCCTTTGGTCCTTGTGGACATAATGGTATAACTCCAGCACTCGAAAACTACTCTGATGCGGTACAACATTCTCAATGCCAGCCTGAGCCAGCATGACTAAACCGTCGATACGATTGGTCAGTGCAACATCGGCCAATCCCTTAGAAACCAGATTCAATGCTTGTATTGTGGTGTCCGTGTCCTCTACCTTGGACATTCCTTTAGTGATGTTATTGGTGTGTTTTACACCGCGCACTTTTGCAATTCTATAATTACTCAAATCCTGTTCACTTTGGAGATCGACATGACTATCACTGCGAACAAAGGCCATGGTCTCTAGCGTGTAATAAGGGGTTGGTACGCGAATAGTATGCGGATTTTCATCGCCATAGCTGTATATTCGCATGATTTCGCCATGTCGCTTTCCGCTGCGCACCAGCTGCTGTGCCCGCTTGCCCGGGTAAGGCGTTATCACAATCGATACATTAAGCTTGCGGTACACCTCAGGTAAGACCAAGCGCCCTACTTCCTGCTCAATCAGATAATTAATTGATACAAACTGTAAGGGCCCAGCAAACACGTTGTCGCACCACAACAGCAACAATAACAGGGACTTCTTCATTGGCTTACCGAGCTTTTAAGGTAATGTTTATTCGATTATTTTAGTATCACTAGGGTAAATATCAATGATTGGTCGTGCAAGTTGCAACATTGCCCTTGTTGCAATAGTGATAATCCAGGTAGTAGTGTGATTGAGCTGGCTTCTTGTTCTGGGTAATAAACTGGTACAGTAGCTCAGCCCCCAGACGTCCCATTTCAAAAGGCTTCTGACCGATGTTGGTCACAGATAAGCCTCGTTGAAGCGCTTTAAGTTGCGTGTTTTCTGTATCAGCGGAGATTATCACCCGTTCCTTGTTAGCGATCAGCGTTTTAAACTGCGCCATCCGGGCTATGTAGTCAGGGTTAAATTGTGCAAACCCGGCAACAGCCAGAAATATGGGTGAATTGGGGTACTTCATCATTGTAACCAACTGATCCAACGCATCAGCTCGTCTTCCCATCGTAAAGAGTGGACAACGGTAGTGCTCTATCCAGCCATTTTCACCAGACATTCTGGCTTTACTTTGCCCGGACAACGCAAATCGCACGCCCGCAATACGTTGATTCAGATTAGGAGTTGTCTGATGCCCGGACTGCAGGCAGATATATTGTTTCGACTCGGTTTTAAAGCGCTTTGCTTCTTCTCCGAGTGCCTTACCAAAATCAAAATTATTGGTGCCGACATACGCTAAGCGGTATGCCTCATGTTCTTTAAGTAAATCGGAGTCAAAGGTAATGACTGGAATGCCTTTCTTAGCAGCCAGTTTGAGTGCACCATCAACAAGGAACTTTGAATCTGTAGTTGAAATAAGCAGACCGTCGATGCCTTTTTTGATCAGCTCTTTGACTATCAGAACCTGTGTCCTGACATCCTGATAGTCGTCAGCACCATCGTAAAGACAATTAACATTGGGGTAGTCATGTGAAAAGTGCACGCACCCTTTATGCGATTGCTGGTAGAAGCTGTCGTTTTTGGTCTTTCCGACCACGGCAATATTGATAGGCGTGACCGCATCATTGGCACCAAAGGCCAATACCTGAGAGCACGCCAGTGTGATAAAAAGGAGAGATTTCTGTGCAACCCATTGGATCATGCAGGTGCCTGGCCCCGTAACTGCCTACTTTTTGACAGTGTAACCAAATCACATTAAAAAACAATCACCTTCATGCTTATTGCAAGCTGCTTACAGCTCAAAGAATGATGAAAAGTCAGGCTACTTCCCAGGTATCAGCACAGCCTTTAAGCCATCTTGATCTTTACTTACAACTAAATGCCAAAGTGATCTGATACGGTTCACCCATAGAATCTTCGGCTATACCACCACCAATACTCATTGCAGCACCAACATCATCAACTGCATTCTCACCTAAGATCCACATTGCGGTGCCAGCTGCTTCGACTGCCGTCGCTATGTTGCGTTTTTGCAAGTACTCCTGCTCAGGCATTGATCCCATATAAGTAATGTTTTCATTTTGAATGTAAGCATGACCGCGCTCTTGCTCATCGCAATAATGATTGGCCTGATCTAGCGCTTCCTTACCCGCAGCCTCTCTGGTCTCAGCAGTCAAGTTTACATAGTGCTTGCCGTCAGCTGAAGGACGAACGTTATTGTGATGTGCGCAACCACTTGCAAAGATGGCGACCAAAGAGAATGCAATCCAGTTTTTCATGATGTTTACCCTGACTAATATGTATTTATTAAGGCAGAGTATATTCGGGAACACCGTGGCATTCAGTGAGAGAATGTTGAAAAATGTTATCTCTGTATCACACCGTCACTCGCTGCTAATATCTGGCATGGCCGCCCGGATTTGAAACGCTCGTATAACGCATGGTCAAACAAAATCGTGTCACTCACCCTCTGATCAGCATATTGGTAGGTTACCAGCATATGCGCCTGATGACACACCAACGGGTTAATCAGACGCTTATCACTGACAAGCACTAAATCAATGACCGGGCACTGACGATAATACGGTTTCTCTTTCCTTGAAAGGCGCCACATATTAACAATGCTCCATTACCAGTTTGGCAGCAATCAAATCACTGAGTGCTGTACCTACCGACTTAAACAAAGTAATTTCACTATCGAGGTTGCGCAGATAACGATTTTCCCGAGCCATATCAGCCAGCTCCCCCTCAACCTGCTCGGCTTTAAATACCCCTTGCTGTATTGGGATAAGTAGTTCTCCAGCTTCATTCAAGACGTTAGCTCTGCTGTCCACAAACACACGACTGGCAAGTAAAGTCGCAGTATCTATTTCTCTGGCATTTTTGTGATGATTACCTATCAGGTCAATATGTGTACCTGGTTTCAACCAGCGCCCGTCAAATAGTGGCTTATGGCTTCCTGTCGCAGTGCAGATAACATCTGCCGAACTGATCACCTCTGCACTGCTTTGACCTAGCTCGAATCTAACCTCAGGAAACATAGCCACCAAAGACGCCTGAAGGCTGGCCGCTTTATCGGCATTTCTGGCGATCAGCGTTACCTTTTTATAACCCCTTACGGCCAGATGCGCGCGGACCATGTAAGGTGCCAGCTTGCCAGAGCCAAACACCACCAAATGCGTGGTATCTTCTCTGGCAAGGTATGATGCTGCCAGAGCTGACACCGCTGCCGTGCGCCATAAAGTCACCTGGGTGCCATCCACCAGCGCCAACGGTTCACCGTACGCACGATCAAACAACATAATCTTGGAGTAAAGGCTGGCTTTACCATGGACGTCATTGTCGGGGAAATAGGTGAAAGCTTTTACACCAATGACAGTGTCATTCCATGCTGGTAGCACAGCGAATGCATCATGATTATCGGTATGTGTATCCAGTTCAAAAACACTGCGCTTTGGCATAGCATGCTCGCTGGCAAACCCGCACTGAAGCGCCGCAATCAGATTTGGAAATGTGAGCGCCTGATGAACCTGTTTACGGTCGATGATTTTCATAATCTCTTCTTAGAGCTCAAAATGTTGAGGGGAGTGAGTAAGGAGCTCATAGCCAGCTTCAGTGATAGCAATATCTTCTTCCAGCCTGACCCCACCATAACCCGGAATGTAAATACCAGGCTCTATGGTAATGACATTGCCCTGTTCAAGATGATAATTGACACCGGATTTGATGAAAGGCTGCTCATGTAAGAAAAGCCCCAGGCCATGACCTAGTCCCTCACCTGCATATTGAGCAAAATCACTGTCAAGCAGCACAGCATGGGCAGCCTCATTCAACACCTGACAATCTAAACCAGCGCGCGCTCTAGCCAGAGCTGCTTGCTGAGCTGTTTGCACTGTATCAAACATTGCCCGTTGTCTGGTACTTGGGGTGCCATACACATAGGTCCGTGTCATATCCGAGCGATAGCCGTCCACAACAGCACCGAAATCAATCAGGATTAAATCTCCATGCTGAAGTGTCTGCTTTGAAGGATTTCCGTGTGGTAAGGCACTGCGTGCACCAAACAGAAGTATGGTGTCAAACGAAACGCCCTCAGATCCTAATTTTTGCATCCGATAATCTAACTCCAATGCTAGATCACGTTCACTCACCCCCTCTTTTATTAGAGGTAACGTATCTGCCAGTGCCTGATCAGCTATCTGTGCAGCCTGACGAATGCGGGTAATCTCATGCGCGGTTTTAACCTGTCTTAATTGTTCTACCAGCCCGAGTATTGGCGTTAGAACACGGCCTGAGAGTTCCTTACTGATCTGCTGCCACTGGCCTACATCAATATGAGCTGCATCAAAAGCAAGTACCTTTAACTGCCCAGATAAACGGCTCAGGCATTGACCCAGGCTTTCAGTATCTCGGTGCCTGAGTACCACTTCAGCCTGTTCAGCTTCTTTCTGTGCTCGCTCAAAGTAACGATAGTCGGTAATCAGTAAACACTGTTCATGACTGATCAATAGCGTGGCTGCATGACCACTGAATCCACACAAATAACGAATGTTCTCATAACCGAAGACTAGCATTCCCTCATAGCCGGATGTCAGAAGCTGATTGCGTAAACTGGTTTGCCGTTGTATATACTGACTCATCTTAGAAAAGACCTATTTCATACCTCAATAAGCTAAGCCTACCAGACAAAAATAGCTTTGAATACATTATACCAATAAAACATTTTTCATCATAAAACCGTATTACTTCATCTTTAAATCAAAGATAAGCATCTTAATATCATACTTTTAAACTAACGTACTCTTGACTAACCATCATAAAAAACCAATAATGGATATTGTATGCAATAAGCATACAGTTTGAGCGACAGCTGTAGACCATCACTTTAACCTAGTTGGCTCAGGTAGTGTTGCTCTTCAATATTTGAAAAGATAAGGAAAATTGAAATGAAAATACTTTTAAAGAAAAAAAGCCTGAAAGCCCTTACACATCAAGCTATCATCAATAAAAATCTAACCGCAGATGTGGTGGGTGGTGGCCTGCCTAATCCCCATACGGCGCATGCCGGGGACTGTCAGCCACACACAGACTGCGGTAACTGCTAAGTCAGGTAACTGAGAGGGATATCACTCCCTCTTTTTGAACAATGAATCAGAATAATAAAAAGACGTAAATTAGATCTACAATAAGCGCCTTTTTACGGACTAAAACTAAGGCGCCTCTAAAATTTAGCTTTATGATACTCTCCAACGGTCGACACTTTCTCCCACAATCGCAGTGGTCTGCTACCTGTTGGTAAGTTCACTTAATGGAATACTTTGGTATCAAGCTTGTCACCGAGTGCCTTACGCCACTTTGTCACGCAGCTCAACGAGGCATTCTGGCACATCGGGCCAATATCTGATTACAGCATGTTCAGCGCTATCTGAAAGTGATGTCCTGGCGCTGCATCGCGATAAATCAGCGTTTTCATACCAAAGCTTGGAACAGCTTTCATGTCTTTGAGATTGATGGCAAATACACCGGTCGGCTATCATCCATATAAAGCACACTGTAATAGCCACCCGGTGCAACGACTCCAACTTTTTTTGACAATGCGGCGAACTGCTACTTTTTGAGGCGGTAATGTCGAGAAGTATTGCGGTGCTTTTTTATTTATACAGCCGCTTATGACACGCTTTGATAATCATGACTATTGTCGCTCACTCACCCACTTTGCTTGCTCAAAATATAGCGCTGTACTGCCTGATTATGCTCTCGTAAAGACTTTGAAAAATAATGGCTGCCGTCACCTTTGGATACAAAATACAGATAATCTGTTTGCGCTGGCTGAGTTGCCGCTTTTATCGCATCAAATGACGGCATGGCGATAGGAGTCGGCGGTAACCCTCTAATTCTATATGTGTTATAAGGTGTATGTTCACGTAAGTCACGGCGCTTGATATCACCGTCAAAACGCTCACCCAATCCATAAATGACCGTCGGATCCGTTTGCAATCGCATCTTGCGGTTCAACCGATTGACAAATACAGACGCGATAACTGGGCGCTCCACTGCTTTGCCGGTTTCCTTTTCGATGATTGATGCCAGGATCAGTGCCTCGTAGGCTGAATTGATAGGAAGATCCTCTGAACGTTGTTGCCATGCAAATTTCAGTTGCTGCTGCATACGCTCACTGGCACGTTTTATCAGGGCAGATGCTTTACTGTGCGCGTGGTAATGATAGGTTTCGGGATATAACCAGCCTTCCGGATGAAAAGCCTGATCACCGGACAGCCCTGCTGTATCAAGGCGCATGTGCTTTGCCACGTCCGCTTCGTTCAGGTCAAAGTGAATAAACGGTGCATCTTTGAGGTTTGTCAGTACCTGTTTAAAGGTTTGCCCTTCAATAATGGTGAACATGAAATCGGCCTGCGCCCCGGCACTTAGCTTTGATAGCGCATCGAGTACACTCAAACCTTGTAATTCATAGACACCCGCTTTGACTTTGACCCGCTCGGGGAATATTTTGCCGTAAACCTGATAAGGCAAGCAGCTGTCTACCCAGCTCTGGCGTTGCCAGCGCTGGCAAATGGCCAAAAAGCTGTCTCCCCGCTTCACCTCAAAGTAGTGGGTATCGCTGCGAAGTGGTGCATCCTTAAACTCTGAAATGGTGTGCGTGGCTGCCAGTACAACAATGACTAATCCCAACAGCAAAAGTAAAATCAGCTTTTTAATCATGATCTAACAACAAGCTCCTTTGCCCAGGCATGCGCCTTTTCCAGGTTGAAACAATGATTATCAATCTGACGTACCGGCACCAGGCCCATCAGGCTGTTACACAGATAAACAGCGTCAGCCACATAAACAGACTCCAGGCTCAGAGAAGTCGTTTGAATGGCGTTATGCTGTTGCAGGCTGGAGAGAAAAACGCCCTGGATCCCACAGTGAGATAAATCGGGCGTATACCAGTACTTATCTTTATAGATCAGAATGTTGGCTGCAGAACTCTCTATGACCAAGCCCTGTAAGTCCATCACAAGTACATCATCCGTAGCTTTATTGGCAGCATTTTGCTTGATCAGCACCTGCTCCAGACGGTTCAGTGTTTTCAGCCCGGCTAACGTAGGTTGGTGACCCAAACGAACATCAGACAGGGCGAGAGTCACGCCCTCATCACGCCAGCGCGCATAATGAGTTGGATACGCCGATAGCGACACTAGGGTTTTCACCTGAACCTGGTCGGGCAAGCTATAGCCTCTGCCGCCCTCTCCTCGGGTGATCACCACTTTGAGCACGCCTTCATCCACATCCCTCGACGCGCTCTCGCATTGCTCTGTCAGTGCCCTAAAGTCTAGCTCTGGGAAATACAAAGCACGTGCGCACTGCGCCAAGCGTTTTAAATGGCCTTCCCAGTGCTCCAATTTACCCGTTGAAATTTTAACCGTTGTAAAAAAGCCATCACCGTAATTGAGGCCACGATCCAGACTACTTACCTGCTGCATTATTCTTAACCACACCAAATAGATTGACCCAACTGTATCATATTCGCCATTCACACGGTGCCATATAGACATAAAAAAACCCGGCATTGCCGGGTTCTTATACTGAGTTAGCTATCAGACTTTCTTAAACAGCAAAGAGCCATTTGTGCCACCGAACCCAAATGAGTTACATAGCGCATAGTCTAGCTTAGCATCACGTGCCGTGTGTGGTACGTAATCCAAATCGCACCCTTCATCAGGATTATCCAGATTGATGGTCGGTGTTACTTTTTGATGTTGTAACGACAAAATACTGATGATCGACTCTACAGAACCCGCAGCACCCAATAAGTGGCCCATCATAGACTTGGATGAGCTTACCATCACGTCTTTCGCCGCATTACCAAAGATAGACTTCACTGCTGAAGTTTCTGCTTTGTCACCCGCCGATGTAGACGTACCGTGGGCATTGATATAACCGACCTGCTCGGCATTTACACCTGCGTCTTGTAAGGCATTTTCCATCGCCAGCGCAGCACCTGCACCATCTTCTGGCGGTGACGTCATGTGATAAGCATCGCCACTCATACCAAAGCCAACCAGCTCTGCGTAGATTTTCGCGCCACGTGCTTTCGCATGCTCATATTCTTCAAGCACGATCACACCCGCGCCGTCTGCCAGGACGAAGCCGTCACGATCTTTATCCCAAGGGCGAGACGCCGCTTGTGGATCATCATTGCGTGTCGATAAAGCGCGCGCTGCACTAAAGCCACCCATACCGATTGGGGTTGACGCTTTCTCTGCACCACCGGCAACCATCGCATCCGCATCGCCGTAGGCAATCATACGTGCCGCGTGCCCGATATTATGCAGGCCTGTCGTACATGCCGTCACAATAGAAATATTAGGGCCTTGCAGGCCGTGCATGATGGACAAATGACCTGAGATCATATTAATGATGGTCGAGGGCACATAAAAAGGAGACAACTTGCGCGGGCCACTGTTGAGCAGCTTCACATGGTTTTCTTCAATCAGTGTCAGGCCCCCGATCCCAGATCCCACAGCGACACCAACGCGTTTGGCATTTTCTTCTGTGATTTCCAGTCCGGAATCTTTAAGCGCCTGTACGCCCGCCGCGATACCGTACTGAATGAACAAGTCCATTTTCTTGGCATCTTTCTTTGACATGTATTGAGTCTCGTCAAAATCATTGACCAGACCCGCAAATTTGGTACCGAACTGAGTTGTGTCAAAGTGTGTGATATTGCGAATACCACTTCGGCCTTCTAACAAGCCCTGCCAGGTTGACTCCACGTCATTACCTAGCGGCGTCAACATACCTAAGCCAGTTACTACGACTCGACGTTTAGCCACGGTTTCCTCCAAAAGGGATTTTCGAAATGATGGGGGGATAAAGAATCAGGGCAGCGAACGCTGCCCTAATTTAAAGTCGTTAATTACTCAGCGTGAGCAGTAACGTAGTCGATCGCTGCCTGAACAGTCGTGATTTTCTCAGCTTCTTCGTCAGGGATTTCAGTGTCGAACTCTTCTTCCAGAGCCATTACCAGCTCAACAGTATCAAGAGAATCAGCACCCAGATCGTCTACGAAAGACGCTTCTGATTTTACTTCTTCTTCTTTAACACCTAGTTGCTCAACGATGATTTTTTTTACGCGTTCTTGGATGTCGCTCATTCTTCTTTCCTTTATTTAAACGCTATCGCGTTAATTTCAGATTGCGGCGTAGTTTACGGCGCATCATACTGTGATTCAAGGATTGACCATGACTTTTTTTTCTGGTCAAACCTGTTACTAAATATTTTGTACTTTTATCGCCTATTTTAATAGCGATTTCAAGTAAGATTGCCGCAAGATCACAAAAACTTCAACCTCGCGTACAATTGTTACACCATGTACATAGCGCCATTTACGTGCAAAGTTTCGCCTGAAACATAGGCACCAGCATCTGATGCAAGGTAAACCGCCGCTGCTGCGATCTCTTCTGGCTTACCAAGACGCCCTGCTGGCACGTTCGCGAGCGTTGCCGCCTTTTGCTCGTCAGTTAGCTCATCAGTCATGTCTGTTTGGATAAAACCAGGTGCGATAACATTCACAGTGATACCACGTGATGCGACTTCGCGTGCCATCGACTTCGAAAAACCAATCACGCCAGCTTTAGCCGCTGCATAGTTCGCCTGACCAGCGTTACCCATTGTGCCTACTACTGAGCCGATATTGATGATACGGCCTGATTTTTTCTTCATCATAGGACGCAAAACCGCCTTCGACAAACGGAAAATTGAGCTCAGGTTAGTATCAAGGATATCATCCCACTCCTGGTCCTTCATTCGCATCAACAGGTTGTCACGGGTAATACCGGCATTGTTAACCAAGACATCTACATCACCCAGGTCTTGTTTGATTGCCTGCAGAGTTGCTTCAATTGACTCAGCATCGGTTACGTTAAGTTTGTACCCTTTACCATTTTCGCCGAGGTAGTCAGAAATTTTTTCTGCACCTGACTCACTTGTTGCGGTACCCGCTACTTTTGCACCTTGTGCAACCATCGCATTTGCAATGGCTTTACCAATACCACGGCTCGCGCCTGTAACAAGTACTACTTTACCTGTTAAATCAAATAGGTTTGTCATCTTAATTTCCGTTATTTACTTTGCAGATGTAAGAGAAGCAACGTCGTTTACCGCGCTACATGCAACAGATTTATCAATGCGCTTTGCCAGGCCAGTCAGGACTTTACCTGGACCAAACTCATACGCCTGCGTGATCCCGTCTTTTGCTAATTGCTGAACCGTCTCAGTCCAACGAACCGGACTGTATAACTGGCGAATAAGCGCATCTTTAATCGCTTCACCACTTTCTTGCGCAACAACGTCGACATTATTGATCACTGGAAAGTTTGGTGCTGAAAACTCGATTTCGGCAAGATCTGTTGCAAGTTGCTCCGCAGCCGGTTTCATTAATGCACAGTGAGAAGGCACACTCACCGCTAATGGCAATGCACGCTTCGCGCCCGCCTCTTTACAAGCTTCTGACGCACGCTCTACCGCTTCTTTATGACCAGCAATGACCACCTGGCCCGGAGAGTTGAAATTGACCGGCGCCACGACTTGATGCTCAGACTGTTCCTCACAGATCGTCGCAATGGTATCATCATCCAGACCTATGATTGCAGCCATAGACCCCGTACCAGTCGGTACTGCTTGTTGCATATACAGACCACGTTTTTCAACCAGTTTAACGGCAGTAGACAGTTCTAGTACACCTGCACATACCAGGGCAGAGTATTCGCCCAGGCTATGGCCAGCCAGCACCAATTCAGCATCGACCTGCTCGCTCTGCCATTGACGGAAAATAGCCACACTGGCTGTGAGCAATGCAGGCTGAGTACGGTGTGTTTCATTTAATTCGCTTTCAGGGCCGTCTAATACTAATTTAGCCAGGTCATATCCTAATGCAGCAGAGGCTTCTGCAAACGTATCCTGAACAACTTGAGAAGTTTCTAATAATTCCGATAGCATGCCTACGCTCTGAGAGCCCTGGCCTGGGAATAGTAAAGCAATCTTTTGTGACATAGTGTGCTCTTTTGATTTCTATATTCTGCCTTTTCCTTAGCCACACTATTTGGATGAAACTAGGATCTGGCAGATGTCTCTTCAACCGGCGCCATTTCTTCAAAGGCCGCCTGGATTTTATCTGGAATACGTCTATCGATCTCTCTGGCTGCTTCTTCAATCGCAGCCATAAATGCCTTCTTCGACGCATTTCCGTGACTTTTCACTACAATACCGCGCAATCCTACCAGACTTGCGCCGTTATACTGGTCGGGGTTCACACGTTTATACAGTTTTTTTATGACGGGCCTGAGTAAAAACGCCAGACATCGGTAAAAAAGGTGTTTTTTCAACGCTTTTGTGAACTTAAACATGATAAGTTTGGCAATTCCTTCACAAGTTTTCAATGCGACATTGCCAACAAACCCCTCACATACAATGACGTCTGATTTACCTGAAAATATATCACTGCCCTCACAATACCCCTGATAATTGATCACTTTGCAATCATGCATAAGCTTGGCTGCTTGCTTAATACCATCGTGACCTTTTATATCTTCGAGGCCAATGTTAAGCAAATGAACTTTGGGTTTGTCGAGTTTAAGCGCGGCACCTGCAACAATCGACCCCATTATAGCAAACTGCAACAGGGTTTCCGGATCACATTGCACGTTAGCGCCAAGATCCAGTAGATACACAGGTTGTTTCTTTTCAGTGGGTACGGAAGTGATCAGTGCTGGTCGCTTTATACCAGGGAGCATCTTCAGTACATAGTGCGCCATCGATAGCAACGCGCCCGTATTACCAGAGCTCACACAGGCTTGTGCCTGACCGGCTTTGACCAGATCCAATGCTACGCGCATAGAAGAATTTCGCTTGTTACGTAACGCCTGAGCGGGATCGCAGGTATTGGTCACCACTTCATCACAGTGCTTAACAATAAGACGTGGATGAGACAGTGCATTGGCTTTTTCGAGCGCCTCTTCCAAAACGGAACGATTGCCACATAAGAGTAGGATTAAGCGAGGATGTTTTTCGACTGCAGCGATTGCGGCAGGAATTGATGAACGGGGGCCGTAATCGCCCCCCATCATATCTAACGCTATGGTTAGATCAGCGTGCATAAGTAATCTCTTACTTAGAAATTACTTTTTCGCCTTTGTAGTAACCGTCAGCAGTTACGTGGTGACGACGGTGAGTCTCACCAGAAACTTGATCTACAGTTAGTGTAGGACCGTTAATAGCATCGTGTGAACGACGCATGCCACGACGTGAACGTGACACTTTACTTTTTTGTACCGCCATTAGCCTATCTCCTAAGAATCTTTCTTAAGTTGTTTTAAAATTTCAAATGGATTTGGTTTGCTCTCTTGTTCTTCTATATCACCAAAGCTAACTGGCTTATCAGAAAATGAACAGGATGCTTCTGTATGCTTAGGAACGATGGGGATCGCCAGTATCAACTCATCTTCGACAATTTGCCGCAGATTAATCTCACCTTCTTCATCCAACTCCACAACATCATAGCACTCAGGGAGTTCTTCCGACTCTGCACCTAATCCGACTGGCGAATACGCAAAGTCTTGTTCCAAATCCAACCCTAATTCATCGTTACAACGCTGACATAACACGGTGACTTTGGCTTGCACGCTTCCACGTACTACAACCAAACCTTGCTGGTCTGTTTCGCAACGAATAGTTACCGCTATTTCACCTACTTGATCTTGCACAACTTGCTGCAAACGAGAAAGTTCTTCAAGCGCAATAACACCGTCATAACTGGCCCGGCGCTGTGCCGCTTTGCAAGGATCAATGGTGATGGGAATTTTCACCTTTTGCATAGGGGCTGCATCATATAGATAGTTAGTGCTTTAGTCAAAGCAAAATTAAACTTTCATATTGTTTTTAACCACGTTGTGATTATCCTATGGAGAATTTTCTACAACGCAGTGACGGTACTTATGAAATCACCACTTATATTAGCCTCCAGCTCGCCATTTAGGCAGCAAATTTTAGCAAAATTGTGCCTGCCATTTGACAGCTTTTCTCCCGACATTGATGAATCAGGTTTGCCTGCTGAGGCGCCTGTTGAGCTGGTTGCCAGGTTAAGTGAAAGCAAAGCGCGTGTCGCGCATCAACATTATAGCAGTGGATTGGTGATTGGCTCAGATCAGGTCGCTTTATTTGACGGCAAGATCCTCGGCAAACCTCATACGGTGGAAAATGCCCATGCACAGCTTAAACAATTCAGCGGCCAGGTGGTCACGTTTCTCACCGGATTATGCGTCTATCAGCTTGAGACACAGCGGGCTGTTACTAAAGTCGTGCCGTTTAAGGTCCATTTTCGTCAGCTAACAGACGCCCAGATAGAACACTATGTCGCAAAAGAGCAGCCGCTTAACTGTGCGGGGAGTTTTAAAAGTGAAGGACTGGGTATTTGCCTGTTCGACAAACTAGAGGGAGACGACCCCAATACGTTAATTGGGCTCCCTCTGATCGAACTGACTAAATCACTGGCAGAGTTCGGCGTCGACGTACTCGGGCAATAAAAACGCCATAAGCTGTGCATAATTATCGCATACGGCTAACGGCACGTATTTTTTAAGCTGCGCGGCACTGGCCGCGCCGAGTGTTACTGCAACGGCAGGCACATTCGCATTATTGGCCAACTGCATATCAATAGCGGTATCACCGACCATGACGGCATCATCAGGATTAACATCCAGCTCGCATAAGATTTGTTGCAGCATATCCGGATCGGGTTTTGATTTTGCGTCATCTGCCGTTTTAGTAATACTAAAATAATCACTCAAGCCACTTTGTGCCAGCAGGTTATCCAAACCAATCCGACTCTTTCCTGTCGCGACAGCCAACAAGTACCCTTCAGCTTTGAGTGCAGACAGCAACACTTCAACTCCGGTAAAGACCACTGCCGGAGTTGTGTCTTCTTTATATAGGCGCTTATAAGTCAGTGCTAAATCAGCCACGTTTTCTTGATGCTCTGGGAACAAAGTCGCCATGGCCTTTTCTAACGACAAGCCGATTATTGACTTGGACGCTTCATCAGAGACAGGGTCAAGGCCATGGGCGGTCGTCACTTTACGTATGGTATTAACAATTTTTGGTACTGTGTCCATCACAGTACCGTCCCAGTCGAATATAACCAGCTTACGCGTCATTATTGCTCCTGAGCTTAGACAAACAATGCTCCAGCGCTTTATCTAATGGCGCTTCGACATGTAATGTGGTTTCATGCTTTGGATGAATAAACCTCAGCTCCCGGGCATGCAGGAATAACCGACCCAGGCCCATCTGACGCATTCTGCTGTCGAACACCTGATCGCCATATTTATCATCACACGCTATTGGGTGGCCTTTACATTGCGTATGTACACGGATCTGGTGAGTGCGCCCCGTGACCGGTGATGCCTGCACTAACGTTGCCCCCTCAAAGCGTTCTAATACCCGAAAACGAGTGTGTGAGGCTTTGCCCTCTTCTTGATCAACCCGCACGACCCGCTCACCCGACTGCAGCGTATTTTTGCGCAGTGGTTCAGTAACATTCTTATGTTTAGCCGACCACTCACCACACACCAGTGCCCAGTAATTCTTCTCCATGGTTTTTTCTCTGAGCTGTTCGTGCAGCCCTTTGAGAATAGCGCGACGTTTCGAGATCAAGAGACAGCCCGACGTATCGCGATCGAGACGATGTACTAACTCTAAATTTCTTTCTTCCGGACGCAATGCACGAATGGCCTCGATCAACCCGTAACTTAAACCACTGCCGCCATGCACCGCCATACCTGATGGCTTATTGATTACTATCAAGTACTTATCTTCATACAGAATCGCGTCTTCCAACCCGGCGACTTTATCCAGATTTTTTGGTACAAACTCGGATTTCTCAGCAACTTTTACCGGCGGAATACGCACTTCATCATTCAGTTGTAGCTTATAAACTGGCTTCACCCGCTTTTTGTTAACCCTGACCTCCCCTTTGCGAAGAATTTTGTAGATTGCACTCTTTGGCACCCCTTTAAGGTGGGTAAGCAAAAAGTTATCTATACGCTGACCGAGTTGGTCTTCTGTTATGGTTACAAAACTTACCTTTAAGCCGGTTTTTTCTGACATTGCCTAATCACTGAATTGAGTAATAATTTAGTTGCTATCACGCGGGTATTAGTGGGATAATCGGCCCGCCTATCTTTGCGAGCGTGCTTTTTATCGCATTGATGCCGCTGTGATGCACATCTTGGGTGGAGGATCATACAGATTAGAGCTGAGATTTCCACAGCTTTATCGACCAAGCCCAGTGACAAATACGTGCGTTTAATCTGAAATGAAGCGTGTAATAGTTCATTGCACTGATTAAACACAGCTAAATAACCGAAATTAAAAGCAATAATTATTAATGTCTTGTGTAGTTTAGTCGGGATAGGTTCAGGCCCGTGCGACATCCGCAAGTTGAGTAAAACACTCAGTAACCCGCCACTTATAAAGCAGTGTGGCATAAGCGTTACATGCGGAAGTAAATGATTGTTCCCGTCTCCCAGTCGTGAGACTGCATTATAAAAATAGGAACACTGACCCCCTGAACTAACAAGCACAGGCAAAGTGTAAAAATTAAGTAGAGTAAAAATATGAAACGTATGCTGATCAATGCGACGCAGCAAGAAGAAATGCGCGTTGCACTGGTTGACGGCCAGCGTCTGTACGATTTAGACATCGAAAGCCCTGGTCATGAACAGAAAAAAGCCAATATTTATAAAGGTAAAATCACTCGTATAGAACCTTCCCTAGAAGCCGCTTTTGTTGATTATGGTGCTGAGCGCCACGGTTTCCTCCCTCTCAAAGAAATTGCCAAAACTTACTTTCCTTCAGGCTATACATTCAACGGTCGCCCAAACATCAAAGATGTGATCAAAGAAGGCCAGGAAGTCATTGTTCAGGTTGATAAAGAGGAACGAGGCCAAAAAGGTGCAGCACTGACCACCTTTATCAGCGTTGCCGGCAGCTACTTGGTACTCATGCCTAATAACCCTCGTGCAGGCGGTATTTCTCGTCGTATCGAAGGCGATGAACGCATCGAATTGAAAGAAGCGTTGAGCCGTCTGAACCTGCCAAAAGGCATGGGTCTGATTGTGCGTACAGCAGGTGTAGGTAAATCTTTTGAAGAATTAGAATATGACCTGAAGGCGTTGCTGGTACACTGGGAAGCAATCCAGAATGCTGCAGACAGCGGCAAAGCGCCGTTTTTAATCCATCAGGAAAGTAACGTTATCTTCCGCGCTATCCGTGATTATTTACGCCGTGATATCGGTGAGATCCTGATTGATAAAGCCCGTGTTTTTGAAGAAGCGAAAGCCCACATTGAGCGCTTCCGCCCTGACTTCATCAATCGAGTTAAACTTTATCAAAATGATGTTCCGCTGTTCACGCACTATCAAATAGAAAGCCAGATTGAATCAGCTTTCCAACGTGAAGTACGTTTACCTTCTGGTGGCTCAATCGTCATTGACCCGACCGAAGCACTCACCTCTATCGATATCAACTCCTCAAAGGCAACAAAGGGTGGTGATATTGAGGAAACAGCGCTAAATACCAACCTGGAAGCCGCTGACGAGATTGCTCGTCAATTACGTTTGCGTGACCTGGGTGGTCTGATCGTTATCGACTTCATTGATATGACACCTCCGCGTCACCAGCGTGAAGTAGAGAATCGTCTGAAAGATGCGGTACGCGCAGACCGCGCCCGAGTACAGATAGGCAAAATCTCACGATTCGGTTTGCTCGAAATGTCACGCCAACGCTTACGCCCTTCGTTAGGTGAAGCGAGTCAACACACATGTCCTCGTTGTGATGGGCAAGGGACCATTCGCTCGAACGAATCGATTGCGCTTTCTATCTTGCGTCTGATTGAAGAAGAAGCCATTAAAGAGAATACAGCTCAGGTTAATGCACAAGTACCAGTTAAAGTAGGCTCTTACCTGCTGAATGAAAAGCGTCGTGCTGTACAACGTATTGAGAAACGCCACAACTGTGACGTTGTGATCATCCCTAACCAGCATATGGAAACACCACACTATGACGTGGTACGCCTGCGTAAGGATGATGTGCCGGAAAGTGTGAGCTATGAGCAAGTCGTTACGCCTGAAGTAGAAGTGGCTGCCGCACCAATTGCAGCACCTATCGTCAAAGAAGAACCTGTTCTGAAAGGCGTTGCCATGCCTACAGCACCAGCGCCGGCTCCACAACCTGCAGAAGCGACCAAGCAACCTCAGTCACAAAAGAAAGTTGCGGAAGAAGCTGGATTATTGAGTCGTATCGGCAAATGGCTTAAGGGCTTGTTTGGCTCTGAAGAAGAGCAAAAAGAGGAAGAGCAGCCTAAACAACAGCCCCGTCAGCGTCAGGATAACCGCCGCCGTAACCAGCAGCGCCGCAAAAATCGCAACCGTAATGATCGCCGTAACGACGAACGCAATGATAATCGTAAGGCTGAACAAGACACCAGCGATACTAAATCACGCAAAGATGAGCAGAGCGATAATCAGGAGCGTAGTGAAGGCCGTAACAAGCGTCGCCGCCAAAACCAGCGTCGTCGTAACGACTCGGATAAAGCGAAGCAAAGCTCTGAGCAAAGTGCTGAGCAAAAACAAGACAACGCAGAGCAGGCAAACCAGGACAAGCCAGTTAAGCCACGTCGCCAACGTCGTAACCTGAAAAAGAAAGTACGTGTTGAAGGTGAATCAAACAACGCCCAGACTACTGAGGTAAGTGCTGATGTACAGCCTGAGGTTACGGATATCCCTGTACAAAAGCCTGAGCAAGAGCAAGCGGTTACAACCAACGTCGCTAAAGAGGCTGCACCTCAAAAAGTGGAAGCTAAGGTACAACATGCTTCGGAGACACCAGCAGAAGAAGTGGCTGAGCAAACTCAACACAACCAAAAAGTTGAGGAATCAAGCGAAGAAGATAAAGAGCAACGCGAACAACCGCGCACTCGCTCTCGTCGCTCTCCTCGCCACCTAAGAGCTGCCGGGCAAAAGCGTAAGCGCAACGAAAGCAAAGATGCAGCACCCGCGTTTGTGCCTGTCGCAGATCAGGCCGCCGCAGAGTTTGAAGCTGAAATGAGCGCAACTGCAAGAGCGCAAGTCGAAGATTCTGAGGCAATACCAGCTGTTGATGGAGATCAGCCTGATGAAACCCAAGCGACTGTAGCACCTAGTACTGAAGCTCCGGCTGAAGTAGAAGTAGAAGTAGAACAATCTCCTGCTACTGAAGCAGCGCAAGAAGTGCAAACTGAGGAAGCGCCTGCTACTGAAACACCGGATGAAGTTCAACCAGAAGAAGCTCCGGCTACTGAAATTCAAGTTGAAGTACAAGCTGAACCAGCTCCGGCTACTGAAGCACTGGTTGAAGTACAAGCTGAACCTGCTCCTGCTACTGAAGCAACGGTTGAAGCACAAGCTGAACCAGCGCCTGCTACTGAAGCACCGGTTGAAGTACAAGCTGAACCTGCTCCTGCTACTGAAGCAC
>NZ_PNCJ01000070.1 GCF_005887115.1 Pseudoalteromonas rubra
CGATAGTGAACCAGTACCGTGAGGGAAAGGCGAAAAGAACCCCTGTGAGGGGAGTGAAATAGAACCTGAAACCGTGTACGTACAAGCAGTAGGAGCCCATCACTAAGTTACTTTGGTGAACTCCTAAGTAAGCACAATGTTTGAATTAGCGTTAACGTCGACCTAACTTTTTAGCCGACGGTCAACCGCCAAAATCAAGCAGAGGTAGCTTAGTGATGGGTGACTGCGTACCTTTTGTATAATGGGTCAGCGACTTATATTCTGTAGCAAGGTTAACCATTTAGGGGAGCCGTAGCGAAAGCGAGTCTTAACTGGGCGCTTAAGTTGCAGGGTATAGACCCGAAACCCGGTGATCTAGACATGGGCAGGTAGAAGGTCAGGTAACACTTACTCGAGGACCGCAC
>NZ_PNCJ01000071.1 GCF_005887115.1 Pseudoalteromonas rubra
GCAGTCGGTAGAGCAGAGGATTGAAAATCCTCGTGTCGGTGGTTCGATTCCGCCTCTGGGCACCATTATTTTTTAAGTCTGAAATTCAGGCTCCTGCTTTAAAGCAGCACAATATAACCAATTTTAGCCCAGATAGCTCAGTCGGGCGAAACAAGACCGAAGCAATGCTTCGCAGCTTGTTGAGGTGGAGTCAGGACGACGACAGGCCACCGCTTCATGGAAGAAAGAGCAGCACAATATAACCAATTTAAGCCCAGATAGCTCAGTCGGTAGAGCAGAGGATTGAAAATCCTCGTGTCGGTGGTTCGATTCCGCCTCTGGGCACCATTATTTAAAAGGTGCGCCGACTTAGCTC
>NZ_PNCJ01000072.1 GCF_005887115.1 Pseudoalteromonas rubra
TTTCTGAGTGGTAACGCCGAAGGTCGTCGGTACAAAACCTCGATAATATCTAACTTTATAGATAAGTCTTCCTGTCACCACCTATCTTATTTCTTTACTTAAATTTATCGTTTTACGTTTCTCTCATCACGCTCAATTATCAACACGTTTTTTAGTTTTATTACATTTGCCTCAGCGCTTCTGCGTCTAGTCTCAAATATTCCTGTTGCTGAGTATCTTTGTAAGTTATCGAATGCGGTAGGGGGAGAGTAATGATGAGCTTGGTTTTTCAACGGCCTTAGCAGGAATGACTGGTAGGCCTTATACGTGTGTTTGCACACACGAATAAGGCACTTATCGCTCAATTAGCACAGACAGCTATGACCAACATTACAACTGGCCTGAGCGGTGATATTACAACAGCGTGATAAATTTTGGCGCGATGCACAGCGCGATGTATCCTGACATGTAGTGCCAGGTCTTGTGGTGCCCGTCATTGTGCCAAAACCAGCGCCGGCTACCTGAGGAGTTTGCTCAAGCTGAACTTTGTTATCCTGTGTCAGTGATTAAAGCTTTTTCTTATTGATTTTCAGTTTCATGGATATTTCCTTATCTATTTTTTGAAGGCTCTCGCCAATATGTGAACGTTTTTTGTTCAAATTAAGTCTATTTGATTAATTAAGGATATGAAAGAGCTGTGAGTGTAATTGAGGCAAAGTAACTCAAAGAGTGGGGGAAAATGAGAAGTGGCGTGACCACTTCTCACAGGGTATTAAAACTGTTTGGCGTATTCTTCTGCCTGGCGCCAGACGCGCAGGGTGTTGCCGCCTAGGATTTTCTTGATCTGTCCTTCGGTGTAGTTACGGTCTAGCAGACCCTGTACCAGGTTAGGGTAAGTTGAAACGTCTTTTAATCCGATAGGCAGAGAATCACCCACACCATCATAGTCAGAGCCAATGCCCACATGGTCGATACCAATCAGCTTAACTACGTGGTCAATGTGATCCAGTACTTGCTCTAAGGTGGCATATGGGAAGGGGTTTTTCGCGCGATACGCCGCTCTGAAATCGGTTTTACTCTTGCCCTGGCTGGTCGCCTGCTCTTCTGCTTCGTTACGTTTATCGTACCAGGTACGAGAACTATTGGTCACAAAGCTGGAGCCAAAGTTGATCTGAATAACACCACCGTTCTTTTTCAGCGCCTTCAGCATTTTGTCATCCATATTGCGCTCAAAGCCCGGAGTGTATTTACGCAATGAAGAGTGCGAGGCGATCACGGGCACTTTAGATAGTTCCATCACCTGATAAAACGCAGCATCTGAAATATGTGAGACGTCGATCAGCATGCCAATCTTATTCATTTCAACGACCAGCTCTTTACCAAACGGGCTCAGGCCTTTCCATTTACGACGAATGTCATAGGACGAATCGGAAATATGGTTACTTTGCGAGTGGGCCAGTGTGATATAACGCACACCACGATCGAAGAAGTGTTTCAGGTTTGCCATGTCACCTTCAATCGGTGAGCCATTCTCCATGCCCATCGCGACAGAGATCTTCTTTTCGCGGAAATGGCGATAGATGTCTTTGGTGTTGTAGGCCATCGCGAATTTATCCGGTGCACGTTGTGCCAGCGCTTCCATCCCGTCGATCAACTGGTTAGCCAGCTGGTAACTCTTGCCTTTGCCTTCAAATTCCAGGTTCGCGGGAATATAGATCGACATAAACGGCGCATTCAGGCCGCCTTGCACTGCGCGAGGGTAGTCGAAGTCGCCGCTTTTAGTGGCCTTAGTCACGTCTTCCCAGTGCTCCAAAATACGATAGGGCACATCGATGTGGGTATCGATCAGAATATTTTGCTTAGCAATGTGTCTGGCGCGTTCAGACGCCTGAATATCGTTGGCATAGGCATTCGACAGGCTTAAAGCCAGTGCGCAGAGTGTAGCGGGTAACTTCATGGATTGACCTTGTTATTCTTTGTAGTGTGTGTCGATTGTAGCAAGTTGGCGTTTATCTACAATCTATTCTGTCGGCTAGCCTGCGGGGCTGACCGCATTTATTCGTAGTTGTATTCCTGTGCCTGCATGGCCTGAAACTGGGCTTTTGAGACAATATTCACCGACTCGTGTAGCTCAGAATAAACCAGCAGAGCTTCACCCGACTTGAGCTGCGCGTGAACCTGCTCGACTTTGCGTTCTGTACTGACTTCACTGTCACCATAGTCGGTGCCTTCACGTAGCACATAATGCTCAATCAGGTTGCTCAGTGTGGTTGGGTCCAGTTGTTGGTATGGAATGATCATAAATTATTTAAACTCGGTGAGTTAGTAATGAGTGCAAATAAGCCGGTACGACCTGCTCAAGCCAGAAAACAGGCTTAAAAGGATTACGACCTGCAATAAAGCCGACATGACCGCCACGCTGAGACACCGCTAGCGTGACCTGATCACTGATCTGATCCTGAGTGGGCACCGCACGGCTCGACAGCATAGGATCGTCGGCTGCGTGGATCAGCAAGGTTGGCGTGGCTATCTGTTTTAGATAGGGCTGAGCACTGGCCTTGGCGTAGTAGTCTTCAGCACCTTTGAAACCGTGTAATGGCGCCGTGATCCGCTCATCAAATTGCCATAGATCGCGGATCTGTTGTATCTCGTCGCGGCCGATCTGTAAGGCGTGCTCTATCTGATCAAACTTACGGGCGAATGATCGCTTCATGCGATCCAGCAGGTATTTTTGATACAGCTTAAAACAGCTCTTGCGGATCACCTGACAGGAAGACGACAAATGATAGGGTGCTGAGATCACCGCGGCCCCATCCAGCAGGCTGTTATTACCTTGCTCCCCCAGGTATTTGGCCAGCACATTACCGCCCAGTGAAAATCCTACCGCATACAAGGGGCGGTCGACAAAGCGTTGTTTCAGTGTGTCGAGCAAAAATGCCAGATCGCCGGTTTCGCCGCTGTGGTAGGCTCTGGGTTGACGATTTACCTGACGCGAGCAATTGCGAAAATGCATCAATACGGCATCCAGCCCGGTGGCGGTCAGGGCACGGAGCAGCCCTTTGGCATAGAAGCTATTGATATTACCTTCCAGCCCATGTAGCACGACAACCAGTGGAGCTTGCTGATCCCCTTTATTGGCCCAGGCCAGTTCTAAAAAGTCATCATCGGGTGTTTCGAGGTGCTCATAGCGCACATCGGCTTTCAGGGTTGGCCTGAACATGCGGGGCAAAATGGTTTGCAGGTGACGATTGCGCATCCACCAGGCGGGTTGAAAGGTTAACTCTGACGGCTTTAACATGTGGTTCGAATTTCCTGTAAATACCTCTGCAACGGCGAAGCTCATACCCAGAGTAGCATCGTAGTTTGTTCCTGTGTTGTCCGCGATATTGGCGAGACTGGTATGATGAGCCTGAAATGAGAGCAGTGTATCAAACTGGGGGAAATAACCCAAAAAATGTTCGGATAATACCAATTTGCTTAATTAAGTGTTCTATTTTGAGGCGAGAAAATAGGGTCGATAACACCGCTCCCGCGTCCTGCTACCGCTGAGGCACCTACATCCATATAGGCGAGGCGAAAATTTTGCTATTTAGTTGTTCTAAATAAGAAATTTTTAACGCCGTTAGCGTCCTATTTGCTCCTTCAAATTGAACAGGTATTAAGTGAAATTGGTATAATAAAAAGCACCCGATCAGCAGGGCTGATAAGGTGCTTTGTGCGTCGTGCTTAATTCTAGAACGGGAACTAATTGCTTAACGTTTTAACAACATGTTTCGAATAACATAAAAGAGTGTCGACTGTTACTCAGGTACTTCTGCTTCTTGTACTTTCTTGATGAAGTAGTAGACGTAGAAACAACACAGTACGATTACCACGCCCAAGATGCCGAAAGAGAGAAATAACACTGGGTCAGTAAAAAAGTCTCTGAAGAATACGTTCATGTCTGTGCCTCCTGATTTGTCGATGAGGTAATCTTAGTCGAGCATGCACAGACCAGATATGATCAAGATCAAGTTTCACCAGTGCCCATGCGGGACTTGGTAAATTGCTTGATCCCGATCATGTTTTTGCGGGGATAAGGCCCTGTTGAGCGGGTGTCAGGTAGTGAGTTAGATTGTCCGCAGACGGGTTTGGTTGCTGGGGGTGCTGATTGAGATAGTCGAGAAGCAGTGACTGCTGTAGCTTCTCCTGGGCCAGCTCCGCTTTAAGCATAAGCTGGCGCAGCTCGGCATATTGCGCATAGTGCTGGTGTTGCTGTTTGAGTGTGGCGCGCACCTGGCGCTGGGGATGCAGCACTGTGTGGTCAAAGGTTTCGCACACAGTATGCAGTCCTGCAAATTGTTCAGCTGTGAGCGAGATGCTGTGTACGTCGAGATACATCAGCAGCAGGATCAGATTAACGTTTTTATCCTCGCTTTCTTGCAAGCTCAGCAGCGCATCTTGCATACCTGCACGAGCATACTGCGTGCAGGCATAGGTCCAGAAATCTGCAGCGTCTAGCATATCTCGCCACTTTGCTCGAAACGCGCCTGTTTCTCTTCCAGCTCTTCAAGCGCCAGAAGCAGGGCTTCCTCGGTGTCATTCAGCTCAGGCGTCAGCTTAGCCTGCTGAGCCAACAGCTCACTGAGTTTGCCTTTATTTTGCTCTGAGTACAGGTCGTTGTCGGCCAGCGCCGTTTCCACCTCAGCCAGTGCAGCACTGAGCTTATCCAGCTCTTTTTCCAGCTTATCTATGGACTTTTTCAGCGGTTGAACGGCCTTGCGGAACTCGGCTTCCAGGCGTTTTTGCTCTTTACGGTTTACACTCGAATGGGCTTTGTCTTCACTGCTGTCTTTGCGCACCGCTTCTTTATTGGCGTTGAGCAGCCACTGATAGTAGGCATCCAGATCATAACCAAACGCACTCACCTCGCCCTGATCGACCAGGTAATATTCGTCTGCGGTGTGTTTAAGCATATGGCGGTCGTGGGATACGGTGACCATCGCGCCCTCAAAGCCTTGCAGTGCCATGACCAGCGCATGGCGCATTTCCAGATCCAGGTGGTTGGTCGGCTCATCCAGCAGTAACAGATTCGGTTTTTGATACACCAGCATGGCCAGCACCAGGCGGGCTTTTTCACCACCGGAAAACGGTTTTACCGGCTCCAGTGCTTTGTCGCCGTTAAAGGCGAAGCCACCCAGAAAATCGCGCAGTGATTGCTCACTGGCTTGCGGGTCGAGACGTTGCAGGTGTGTCACAGCACTGGCACTGAGATCCAGCGATTCCAGCTGATGCTGGGCGAAATAACCAATTTTGAGCCCCTGATGCTGAAATACTTCCCCTGCCTGCGGGGAGAGTTCACCTGCGAGCAGTTTGATAAGCGTTGACTTACCAGCGCCGTTGCGGCCCAGCAGGGCGATACGGCTGCCCGGCACCAGGTTGAGTTTAATCTTGTGTAATATGGTCACGTCACCATAACCGGCCTGAGCCTGATCCAGTGTCATCAGTGGGTTAGGCATGTTGTCCGGATTACTGAACTCAAAACTGAACGGTGAGTCTGCATGAGCGGGGGCCAGTTTTTCCATCCGCTCCAGCGCCTTAACCCGGCTTTGCGCTTGTTTAGCTTTACTGGCTTTGGCTTTAAAGCGGGTAATAAACTGCTCCAGATGGGCAATGGTGGCTTGTTGCTTGTCGTATAACGCCTGTTGCTGTGCCATACGCTCGGCCTTTTGGCGTTCAAACTGTGAGTAGTGGCCTTTATAGACGTTGAGCTGTTGTTGGTCGACATGCCAGATCTGATCGACCACCGCATCAAGGAACTCGCGGTCGTGCGAGATCAGCACTAACGTGCCCTGATAGGCTTTTAAGAAACGCTCCAGCCAGTAAACAGCATCGAGATCAAGGTGGTTGGTTGGTTCGTCCAGTAGTAACAGATCGGCGTCGCGGATCAGTGCCTGCGCCAGGTTCAGACGCATTCGCCAGCCCCCGGAAAATGCACTCACGGCATCGCTGAGTTGTGCATTGCTAAACCCTAAACCATGCAATAACTCCCCAGCTTTGGCTTCAATACCATAGCCGCCGACCACTTCTATCTGCTGATGCAGGCGCGCCTGTTCGGCACCATCACCAGATGCTTCGGCACTGTGCAGCGCACTGCGCAGGGCATAGTATTCAGGGTGACCCTGCAGCACATAATCCAGTGCACTGACGGCCAGTGCCGGGGTTTCCTGTTTTACGGATGCAATGGACCAGTCTTTCGGAATTTGCAACTCGCCGGCATCCAGGTGTAGCTCTGATTTAAGCAAAGCAAACAAAGAAGATTTACCACAGCCATTGGCCCCGACCAGGCCCACTTTATGTTGTGGAAACAAGGTCGCACTGGCATTTTTAAGCAGTGTTTTACCACCGCGCATAAGTTCAATATTCGAAAGCTGGATCATACCGTTACATCACTGTTTGATTATGCACGCATCATAACACGGATCCTCGCAGACACTCCAAGCGTATCAACAGTGAGTAATATAGGATAAAATGGCCCCACAGGGCGTGCGGCCCGTGAAATGAATCGTCATTTGAACTGTCAAAGGTTCAGCTAACCTGAGGTAACTAAAGGTGAGAAAGAAAAAGCGCTTTATTGCAGGAGCATCCTGTCCTGAGTGTCATGAAGCAGACGTGATGATGTTGTACAAAGAGCATGACGTTGAAAAAGTTGAATGTGTGAAGTGTGGTCATATTATGACGCAACCGAAAGAAGCTGTTCAGGCTTCAACGCGCCAGTTTGAACAGGTTATTGGTGTGTTCAGACCTGAATAATCGGAGCCAGAGCGACTCCGTAACAGTATCAATAGTGTGGCGGAGGCGGCTCCTGATGCTGCGGCATCATGCCTGAGTCTTTACCTTCTTTAATTTTTTCTGCCAGTAATTCAATCTGGCGCTGCATTTTGGCAAGGCGTACCTGATGCGCACTCAGTTCATTGTTTAAAGTCTCTATGGTATCGTCCTGAAACGCCACTTTGGCTTCCAGCTCATTAACGCGATTTTCGAGTTCTGTCATGGTTACTCTCTTGCAAATTGTTCTAACAGGCCGCTGGAGCTTTCTGTCAGCAGAGTTGCATCGTTTCCTGTAAATGCGACATCAAAGACAACGGCTGACTTGGGGCGGCTCCCCTGTCGTGGTTTTACGCGCCAGGTAGCGAGCTTTTCACCGTCTTCAACCTGCCATAGGGTAAGTTGTCGGTTTGGTGAGCCTGTTGCAATTAACCGCCCATCCTGATTAAAGCGCACGGCACTGAATATCTTTTGCCGCGCAATATACTGCAATTGCGCTTTGATTTCACCTGAAGTGAGCTGCCAGATACTGGCCTTTTTCATACTGTCTGCGGTAAACGCATAACGTCCTTCGGGATCCAGCGCGACCTTAGTGACCCGGCTGGGGTGGTTAAAACGGTGGATCACCTGCCCAGTACGGGTGTCCCAAAAGTAGGCGCTGTAATCGTTGGCGCCGCTTAAGGCGAAGTGGCCATTGGGTGACAACGCAATACTATTAATTTTTTCTTGATGACCAAGGAACTCTATGCGTCTGCCGCTATCTAAGTCGAGATGTACGACCACATTGTCGCTGCGTCCGTAAAGAATATAGCGACCTTCGTTGCTGATTGCGATGTCTCTGATGGAGCCTTGTTCTATCTGGTAATAGCCAATATTCTGGCCGTCGGATAAACGCCAGACGGCAAAGCGATCATTGGCTGCAGTGACGGCGCTGGAATTATCGTGGGCAATGGCCAGCGAGTGAACCAGTTCATCGGCCTGTTGAGATTGGGACCACTGATATTTTAAGCCATGGGTGGTGTTATCCCATAAAACCACCCCGTGTTCGATGGATGACACTAAACTGTAACGCCCGTCGTGTGAAATAGCTGCGGCAAAGGCGCCGCGCGCGGCATGCTCGACGGTTAACAGGGCGTCAGAACTGTCCCCTGAGCAGCCAGATAGTGATGAAATGATGAGTAATAAGGCATATTTTGCATTGTGCCGTAAAATTTTGGGCATAAATTCGGTATTTCCTCTTAACTCCATGATTTGCACCGAGTAGACTAGTGGGTAATTTGCAGAGGCCACAAAACTGATATTAGCCTATCGGTATATGAATGTCGCCGATCACGAAATGAATTTTCTGTCAAATTAGAGAAATTTGGCTTTATGCGCTTCGGATGTTAATGTGGCATCCACCCTTTTTAAGATTAATATAATTTTAACAAAGACACCCAACCAGGATAGTGATAGTCGCACTCTGAGCCTGGGTTTGTCGGAGAGAAAACATGAAACACACAATTAAGTTATCTTTAGTGGCTGCTGCAGTTTTGGCACTGACCGCTTGTAATCAAAAAGCAGAAGAAAAAACGGCCAAAGTTGAAGAAGTGAAGCTGGAGACTGAAGTTCAGCAACAGGCTTATGGTATTGGTGCATCGGTTGGTAACTTCCTGCAAAAAGACATGGCAGACAAAAAAGAGCTGGGTATTGAGTTAGACCAGGCTCTGATCATGCGTGGTTTCAAAGATGCGCTGGATGGCAATGCAAAACTGGACGAAGCGAAAATTCGTGAAGTGCTGACTGCATTGGATTCATCTGTACGTGAAAAGCAAACTGCAAAAGCACAAGCAGATGCTGAGAAGAACAAAGTGGAAGGTGCTGAGTATCTTGCCGAAAATGCGAAGAAAGACGGTGTGACTGTAACCGAATCAGGTCTTCAATATGAAGTGCTGAGCGAAGGCGAAGGCAAAAAGCCAGTTGCCACTGACATCGTTAAAGTACACTACAAAGGCACTTTGCTGGACGGTTCTGAATTTGACAGCTCTTATTCACGCAACCAGCCTGCAACTTTCCCTCTGAACCAGGTTATCGCTGGCTGGACTGAAGGTCTGCAGCTGATGGCAGTTGGTTCTAAGTATAAGTTCACTATCCCTTCAGAGCTGGGCTACGGCGAACGTAATCTGGGTAAGATTCCGGCGAACTCTACGCTGGTATTCGAAGTAGAACTACTTGAAATCCAGGAAGAGAAAGAGCACGGTCACGCGCACGACTCAGAGTAATATGTTGTGTTGTCCCAGCCTTGTCTATTGGTGGGGCTGATAAAACAGACAATAAAAAAGGACCACATTGGTCCTTTTTTATTGTCTGTTTTGCTACTTTAAAGTGTCACTCTGTGTGATCAATCTTCGCTGTGGTTAGCGTACAGGTTATCAATCAGCTCATCTTCGAGT
>NZ_PNCJ01000073.1 GCF_005887115.1 Pseudoalteromonas rubra
GTGGAGGTATTGCCCGCCGTATCCGCTTGGGTCGCTGACACCGTCAGCGTGCCATTGTTCAGACCACTGACATCCAGCTCACTGCCACTCAGCGTCCAGTTGCCAGAGTTATCCGCCATCACTGTACGGCTCACCGAGCTGTTGTTGTCCGTGATGGTCACGGTCACACTGTTACCCGCTTCCGCACCGGAACCGGCAATCAGCACATCGTTGTCTTCGGCCGCATTGACAATGCCATCGGTTTCAATTGGCGTGGTGATGGTGACCGCTGAAGGCGCCGCATTGTCAAGCGTAATGGTTTGCGTGGCTGCGGTGGAGGTATTGCCCGCCGTATCCGCTTGGGTTGCCGATACCGTCAGGGTGCCATTGTTCAGGCCA
>NZ_PNCJ01000074.1 GCF_005887115.1 Pseudoalteromonas rubra
ATCCGCCGTCACGGTACGGCTCACCGAGCTGTTGTTGTCTGTGATGGTTACAGTCACACTGTTGCCCGCTTCCGCACCGGAACCCGCGATCAGTACATCATTGTCTTCCGCCGCATTGACAATGCCATCGGTTTCAATCGGCGTGGTGATGGTCACCGCAGACGGCGCCGCGTTATCGAGCGTAATGGTTTGCGTGGCTGCGGTGGAGGTATTGCCCGCCGTATCCGCTTGGGTCGCCGACACCGTCAGCGTGCCATTGTTCAGCCCGCTGACATCCAGCTCACTGCCGCTCAGCGTCCAGGGC
>NZ_PNCJ01000075.1 GCF_005887115.1 Pseudoalteromonas rubra
ATCCGCCGTCACGGTACGGCTTACCGAGCTGTTGTTGTCCGTGATGGTCACGGTCACGCTGTTGCCCGCTTCCGCACCGGAGCCGGTAATTAAGACATCGTTATCCTCTGCCGCATTGACAAGTCCGTCGGTTTCAATCGGCGTGGTGATGGTGACCGCTGAAGGCGCCGCATTGTCAAGCGTAATCGTTTGCGTGGCTGCGGTGGAGGTATTGCCTGCGGTATCCGCTTGCGTTGCCGACACCGTTAGGGTGCCATTGTTCAG
>NZ_PNCJ01000076.1 GCF_005887115.1 Pseudoalteromonas rubra
CCAGTTACCTGAGTTATCCGCCGTCACTGTCCGGCTTACCGAGCTGTTGTTGTCCGTGATGGTCACGGTCACGCTGTTGCCCGCTTCCGCACCGGAGCCGGCAATTAAGACATCGTTATCCTCTGCCGCATTGACGAGTCCGTCGGTTTCAATCGGCGTGGTGATGGTGACCGCTGAAGGCGCCGCATTGTCAAGCGTAATGGTTTGCGTGGCTGCGGTGGAGGTATTGCCCGCCGTATCCGCTTGGGTTGCCGATACCGTCAGGGTGCCATTGTTCAGCCCACTGACATCCAGCTCACTGCCGCTCAGCGTCCAGTTACCTGAGTTATCCGCCGTCACC
>NZ_PNCJ01000077.1 GCF_005887115.1 Pseudoalteromonas rubra
CCCCCCCCCGGACCCCCCGACCCCCCACGCTCCCCCGCCCCCACCCGCGTCAGATGTCTAAGCTGCAGCGGATATGCTGGCGGAAGCGCCGAACGATCTGGATTGGGTTCTTGAAGAAGAGCCAGAGGCCGAACCTGCAGAAGATATGCTGGCGGAAGCGCCGAACGATCTGGATGGGTTGCTTGAAGAAGAGCCAGAGGCCGAACCTGCAGAAGACATGTTGACGGAAGAGTTGGACGATCTCGATGGTTTATTGGAAGAGCCTGATACAGAAGAGCTTATGTCTGGTTCGGACGCTGTCTCTAGGACGGAATCTGGTCATCTTGATGGAATGCTGGAAGAAGAAGACGACTTGCAGTCTTTGCATGAAAAGGCTGAACCATCAGTCGAGCTGGAGCTCGATACACAAGAGCCTGAGCAATTAGAATCTGAATTGCCTGAAACTGAGGATGAATTACTCGACGAATTTGCAGAGCAATTAACGCATTCGTCCGAAGAAGCCCAGATACCTGAGCCTACTCAACTACAAAATGTTGATGAGTTACTTGAGGCGCTGGAGGCTGAAGGAGATGAGTTCGATGCGGATCTTGAAGAGGATGTTGAGATAGATCTTGGCGACGATCCCTTAGCGGATGAAGACATAGATCTGTCCGAAGAGGAAGAGCTAACTGAAATAGATCTCGTTACCCCCAGTGAAGAATTGAGTAGTTATCCTGAATTACAGATGGATGAATCTGAAGCAGAAGAGATTTCTCTCGATGACGATTCAGAATCGCCTATCAGCGAGACAGAAAGGGCACTGGCAGAGAGTCTGGGACAAGATGATGCGTCCAGCCTGCTAGATGAGCTGGATGATGATGGCGAAGATGTACTGGACTTTGGGGGAGACTTTGACGATCTGGATGGTCCCGACTTTGAAATTGAACTGGATGAAGATGCGAGTCCTGACAGTGCAATAGTGGAACAATCGGCAGCTGAGCAAACCCCAGAAGAAGCGCCATTAAGCGATGAAGCGCTGGCCGACGAAGACTTCCCAGAGTTTGACGAAGAAGACGCGCTTGCTGCGATGGATGCTGAACCGGAGGAGCCTGAGGTCGAAGAGTCAGTAGCGGAACAAGC
>NZ_PNCJ01000078.1 GCF_005887115.1 Pseudoalteromonas rubra
CTCAGCGTCCAGTTACCTGAGCTGTCGGCGGTCACGGTGCGGCTCACGGAGCTATTGTTGTCCGTGATGGTCACGGTCACGCTGTTGCCCGCTTCCGCACCGGAACCCGCGATCAGCACGTCGTTGTCTTCCGCTGCATTGACAATACCATCAGTTTCAATCGGCGTGGTGATGGTGACCGCTGAAGGTGCAGCATTGTCGAGCGTAATCGTTTGCGTCGCTGCCGTGGAGGTGTTACCCGCCGTATCCGCTTGGGTCGCCGACACCGTCAGCGTGCCATTGTTCAGGCCACTGACATCCAGCTCACTGCCGCTCAGCGTCCAGTTACCTGAGTTGTCCGCAGTCACCGTGCGGCTTACCGAGCTGTTGTTGTCCGTGATGGTCACGGTCACGCTGTTGCCCGCTTCCGCACCGGAACCCGCGATCAGCACATCGTTGTCTTCGGCCGCATTGACGAGCCCGTCGGTTTCAATCGGCGTGGTGATGGTGACCGCTGAAGGCGCCGCATTGTCAAGCGTAATGGTTTGCGTGGCTGCGGTGGAGGTATTGCCCGCCGTATCCGCTTGGGTCGCCGACACCGTTAGGGTGCCATTGTTCAGCCCGCTG
>NZ_PNCJ01000079.1 GCF_005887115.1 Pseudoalteromonas rubra
GAATTTAAATTGGAAGCCGCTGCCTTGGTTCTGGATGAAGGATACTCAGTGCCCGAAGCATGTCGGTCCCTGGATGTCGGTGAAACGGCTTTGAGGCGCTGGGTCCAGCAGCTGAAGCAAGAACGTGGTGGTGAAACACCTCAGTCCAAGGCTCTAACGCCTGAGCAGCAGAAAATTCAAGAACTTGAAGCGCGAATCAATCGTTTGGAACGTGAAAAGTCCATACTAAAAAAGGCTACAGCTCTCTTGATGTCAGACGAGATGAACAATACTCGATAGTAGACCAGTTAAGTGAGCTTGAGCCTGTTGAATTGGTCTGCGAAACCTTTGATGTTCCGCGTTCAAGTTAT
>NZ_PNCJ01000008.1 GCF_005887115.1 Pseudoalteromonas rubra
GCCACTAGGACTGGTTGTTTATACTCTTACCATACTTTTTTTTAATTTATAAAAAGTAAGTGGCGTCCCCTAGGGGATTCGAACCCCTGTTACCGCCGTGAAAGGGCGGTGTCCTAGGCCTCTAGACGAAGGGGACACAATCATTTAGAAGCAGCATTCGAAGCCAGTTCCAAATATTATATCACTAGGACATTTACGCACTGAATTTGGTGGAGCTAGGCGGGATCGAACCGCCGACCTCTTGCATGCCATGCAAGCGCTCTCCCAGCTGAGCTATAGCCCCTCACCAACAGCAATGAAACTGTAACGCCACATCGCTGAGTGCGGGGCGCATTCTATGCATCACAGAAAACAAAGTCAACACCTTTCCTGCAAGTTTTTTCTAACTGCTGCAAAAACACCCCAAGAGGACAGAATATAAGCGAATTGAGCGGTTCAATCAATAGAAGTGCCTGTTTTTGCTTAATTTAAAACCAGCTATTCTCGATTATGCATATCCTTGTACTTGATCTCTCCGTATTTTAAACAAGGAGACCTAGACTGCCATTCAATTGGACACAGATAAAAGCCCTGGATATCCATTGGGCAACTCATTTCTTTGGCAAGCGGATTTCCATCCCGAAACAAATGCTTTTAACTTCCCCCTGCCCACCTTCCTGCCTAAAAACAGCACTCAACATCTTCACCACCCCGCCGGCCACTTTACCTGGCGGGCAATATATCGCTTATGCATATAATGAAGAGAAATACCTAAAAAACGAACACCTGAACACAAAAGAAGCATACAGATAAAAAATCAGGATTTTGTGTTGACTCCTTTGAAAGGAAACATATAATAGCGCCCCACAACGACACGGCAATGTGTTGTTGGTTTCGGATGTGGGTTGTTAGCTCAGTTGGGAGAGCATCGCCCTTACAAGGCGAGGGTCACTGGTTCAAGTCCAGTACAACCCACCACTAATTTGGTGAACTTGGTCGATGTAGCATCGCTTTAGTTTTCACCAAGATTTGGGGAAAGTCAGTATAGACATTCACATTTGACACAGCGTATTGGGTTGTTAGCTCAGTTGGGAGAGCATCGCCCTTACAAGGCGAGGGTCACTGGTTCAAGTCCAGTACAACCCACCATAATTCTATTGTCTATATAGAACAAAAGATTATGGATCAATACGCAAAAGTCAGAATAGTTATGGGTTGTTAGCTCAGTTGGGAGAGCATCGCCCTTACAAGGCGAGGGTCACTGGTTCAAGTCCAGTACAACCCACCATAACTAAAGACAAAATTTTAAGATGGGTTGTTAGCTCAGTTGGGAGAGCATCGCCCTTACAAGGCGAGGGTCACTGGTTCAAGTCCAGTACAACCCACCATTAATTTGGTGGGCCTGGTCGATGCAGCATCGCGCTCATTCTTACCAAGGCAAGGGTTCTGAATTAAAGTCAGTATAAACCACCATTTTAAAAACTAATTGCCAAAAAATACTCTGGGTTGTTAGCTCAGTTGGGAGAGCATCGCCCTTACAAGGCGAGGGTCACTGGTTCAAGTCCAGTACAACCCACCATTTCTTTTAGAGTATTGTTCCTGCATTTATGCATGGGTTGTTAGCTCAGTTGGGAGAGCATCGCCCTTACAAGGCGAGGGTCACTGGTTCAAGTCCAGTACAACCCACCATCACTTAAAAAATACCACAATCACTCACACTCTTTTATTTTTCGCTCTATCATCCGTGTTTTGGTCGCTGCGGCATCGCGCTCATTCTTACCAAGGCGAGGGTCACAGGTGTAAGTCCAGTACAACCCACCATCACTTAGATATCACAATAAGCCACACTCTTTTATTTTTCGCTCTATCATGCGTGTTTTGGTCGATGCGGCATCGCGCTCATCCAGAACAATGCCAGGTCCCCTACTTTCTCTGTATTCTTACCAAGCTTTTTAATCCTTATGTTTCAAAAGAAAAGATAAACGACTAGACTAAAAGCATTCCGAGTTTATTCCTTTAGCTTTCACTTTATGTCTGTTCAACCCTTTGTAAATGCAAAAATTTTGATCGTGGAAGAACAGCAACTGGCGCTGAGCTACATTAAACAGTCGCTGGACCAGCTGGCTTATAAAAACGTTCAGTTTGCCGAAAATGCCCAACTGGCAAAGGAAAGCTGTATCCATCATAAATTCGATTTGATTATCTGCTCGTTTGACCTAAGCAAGCGTCAAAATGGCTATCAGCTTTACGAAGAGCTACTAAAAAAGCGTCTGATCCGCCAAAGTACCGGGTTTATTTTTACCTCAGCCGAAACCAGCCCCGAACTGGTGCACAGTATTGTTGAGTTGCAGCCTGATGACTTTCTGGTAAAGCCTTTTAGCATTAAAGAGCTCAAAGCACGCATCGAGCGTGTTTTAAAGCGTAAGCGTAGTCTTAAAACGCTCTATAACCTGATTGACGACGAAAACTACTCTAAGGCACTCAAACTTATTAACTCAGAGCTTGAAAGCGGTGAGCACGCTTACAGCCCGATATTACTTAAGCTCAAAGGTGAAACACTGCTAAAGCTTAAACATTATGATGAAGCCAAACAGTTCTACCGCTCCATGCTCGAGTTACAAAAATTTACCTGGGCCAAGCTCGGCCTTGTGGAAACCTTAATTGCAAATAACGAAGACATGCTGGCGCAGAAAATGCTGAAATCCCTGATCGAAAAAAGCGAGACTCGTCTGGCTGCTTTGGATTTATTGTCTCGTCTGGAGCTTAAGCTTAACCAATTTGAGGAAGCACAAGCGTCGCTAGTACAGGCCTCACAGATTGCGCCACGCAATATTGAAAGGCAAAAGTCACTCAGTACAGTCGCACGCATCAATCATGATTATGAGTGCAGTTACAACGCACAAAAAGAAATCGCCAATTTTGCTCGCTTTTCGATGCACGATAGCCCTGAAGTTTATTTAAATGCCGCCCGTGCCGGGATTGATTTCGCACTCAGCACAGATCAACACGATCAGATCACCCGCCTGACCAGGCAGACCCAGCAGTACCTGAGCGATCTCAAAAAGCAGTTTCCCAATGCCAATAACCAGACTCAAATTGACGTGCTCAATGCTCGGTTACATTACCTCAAAGATGAGCATACCAAAGCGCGACAACTGATGGAGCAGCTGGAGGATGAGCCTCAGATCCGTTCTGTAGATGCAGCGTTAGACAAGGCGAAGGCGTTCCATGAGCTGGGGTTTCAGCACAAGGCGGAGGCGCTATTTGGCCAGATAATCACACACTGCGAGCGCCACCAACAGCAAGACGATCCCACTTTTATGCACCTGCTTCAGCAACAGCAAGATGAACGTCGTCATATCACAATGGGCCCCAAAGAACTCAATAACCATGCCGTAAAACAATTCCAGAAAGGGCAACTCGACGTCGCGCTGGAAGCCTTTACACAGGCCTTTAGAGTGATGCCTAAAAACGCCAGCATTGCGCTGAATCTATTGCAGTGTCTCGCGGATGCAACAGGAAAGAAAGCCGCTACGTTTAACTCAAACCTGGCGGCCAAATGCTACAAAACCCTGAGCGCAGCTCAGCTCGAGCCTGAACAGCAAGAGCGATTTGACAAACTACAGGCGCAACTAGAAGAAATGAATCTGGATTTCAGACCCTGACTGAACAGGAGTTGCTAAGCAAAAGCGATTAGTGTGTGCCCTCTTCTTGCTTTTTCAGTGCCAGCGCATTCACACAATAGCGCAATCCGCTGGGCTTAGGGCCATCTGGAAATACATGCCCAAGGTGAGCATCACACACATTACAGACTATCTCGACTCTGTCCATACCGTGCGATCTGTCTAGTCGGTATGCGACCGAATCTGCGCTGTGTGGTTGGGTGAAAGAAGGCCAGCCTGAACCACTATCAAACTTCTCATCCGCATCGAACAGGAGCTGATCACAGCAAGCACAGTGATATTTACCAGGGGAAAAAACGCTACAGCTTTGTGAACTGAATGGACGCTCAGTCCCGCGGTTTCGGGTAATATGAAATACAGAAGGTTCTAATATGGCTTGCCACTGCATCAGGTTTTTTTCAACCCGCCTGGGGGGCTGTGGGTTGCCATTATCTGCGAATTGCAGAATATCTCGCCAAGTCAACATGTCTCGTTCTCCGGTTGATGTAGAGTTACTCCATATTGGCAAACACTTAAGATTTGTCTTATTGTTATAGAGTGTCAAAAGCTAATCCGGATCAGATTAACGTTATATTTTTACGCCAGTATGAAAGCCACATTCGCCCTAATGTTTAGTTGTCAGCTCGTCAGCGTCAAGTCAATTATTTTCAGGTTCAGGCCAATCCCCAAAAAAACACGTTAAGTATCGACTTTTAAGTAAATACAAAATTACCCAAGAGACGAGTACCGCCTGAATAGCCAGATAAAAAGAGAATTGATAGTGCGCCTGAACAATTTGCATCCCCAGCCACGCCAAATCTAAGCAGGCAGCAAGCAACAAAGGCCAGCGCATATGACGCCAGACAACGGCAAGTTTCTGCGAGCTGGTTGGTCGGCGCAATGAAAACACAATGGTTGGCAACAGAGCCAAACTGGCAATTGAGACCGCCACAAAAAAGTGTTGCTTCGAATAGAAAAATAATGACATGAGGTCGAGATCCGGACGCCAGGTCAGCGCAGACATCAGCCACAGAAAAAACGGCCTGAGCAACACCAACAAGGTCAGATTAAATCCAACAGGCGTGCGATATACCCCGTATTTATCCCAGTACTCGGGCCCATACCCAGCCTGTAACTTGCTCATATCACTTCTCTTATTTGATGACGGGCTAATCAGCCCGCCTGTTGTTTATACCAATTTGCTTAATTAAGTGTTCTATTTTGAGGCGAGAAAATAAGGTCGATAACTAGGCAAAAATTTCGCTATTTAGTTGTTCTAAATGAGAGATTTTTAACACCGTTAGCGCCCTATTTGCTCCTTCAAATTGAACAGGTATTAAGTGAAATTGGTATTAGCCCTGATGTGAGTCAAGCAATGCAATCAGTGCTGCTTCATCCAGGATATCGATCCCAAGGTCTTGCGCCTTAGTTAGCTTAGACCCCGCTTTTTCGCCTGCAACCAGCGCATGAGTGTTTTTCGAGACACTGCCTGACACTTTGGCCCCGAGCGCCTGCAATCGCGCTTTAGCGTCGTTGCGGTTAAGCTGGCTCAGCGTCCCCGTCAGCACGTAAGTCAGGCCAGCCAGTGGCTGTTCACTTTCTGCTTTTGCCTCAATTTCAGGCCAGTGCAACCCTTGCTCAAGCAAGTCACTCACCACTTTTTGATTGTGTGGTTCACTGAAAAACGCATGAATATGCTGGGCAACGACGACACCCACATCACTCACTTCCTGTAGACTCTCAATGGAGGCATTCATCACCTTTTCAAGCGTCAGATAGTGATTTGCCAGGTTTTGTGCCGTAGCTTCGCCCACTTCGCGGATCCCAAGGGCATATAAAAACTTGGCCAAGGTCGTTTGTTTGGCCTCTTCAAGCGCGCCTACCAGGTTCTTGGCTGATTTAGGGCCCATGCGCTCCAATGACTCAAAATGGCCCTGACGCAGGGTAAACAATTCCGCAGGCGTGGTGATCAGTTCCCGCTCAACCAGTTGCTCAACAATCTTGTCGCCCAGTCCGTCGATGTCCAGTGCCTTACGCGACGCAAAGTGCTTTATCGCTTCTTTGCGTTGTGCGCGGCACACCAGACCACCGGTGCAACGCGCAACGGCTTCACCTTCAACTCGTTCAACGTGGGAATCACATACCGGACAGGTATCCGGGAAAGTGATATCGCGCGCACCTTCAGGCCTTTTTTCCAGTACCACCTGGGTGATCTGCGGGATCACATCACCGGCGCGTCGGATGATCACGGTATCGCCCACTTTGACACCCAGACGGTCGATTTCGTCACGGTTGTGCAAAGTCGCATTCGAGACGGTCACGCCGCCAACAAATACCGGCTCCAGCCGCGCAACCGGCGTGATGGCGCCGGTCCGGCCCACCTGAAACTCCACATCCAGCAACTGCGTTAATTCTTCCTGTGCCGGGAATTTAAATGCAATGGCCCAGCGTGGTGCACGCGCAACAAAGCCCAGCTGCTCCTGAAACGGTTTATTATCAACCTTGATTACCACGCCATCAATTTCATACGGCAACGCGTCACGCTCGGCCATAATGGCTTCGTAGTATTGATAAGCGGCACTCGCGCCTGTTACCCGCTTAGTTTGCGGGCACATGGGCAAGCCCCAGTCTTTTAACTGCTGCAATTGCGCATAATGGGTATCAGCCAGCTCAGCGCCCTGCACTACGCCCATAGAATAGGCGTAAAACATCAGCGGGCGTTTGGCGGTTATTTTAGGATCCAGCTGACGCAGGCTACCCGCCGCTGCGTTACGCGGGTTAGCAAAGGTTTTTTCATCACGCTTTGCTGCGGTTTCATTTAGTCGTGCAAAGCCGGCCTTGTCCATAAAGACTTCACCACGTACTTCCAGCTCAGCCGGAATATTGTCACCAAACAAACGCAGCGGAATGTTACGTATGGTTTTCACGTTTTCGGTGATATTTTCACCTACCTGACCATCACCACGGGTTGCGGCCTGAACCAGCATACCATCGCGGTAGAGAATAGACACGGCCAGACCATCCAGCTTTGGCTCGCAACAAAAATCCAGCTCGTCGTTGTGCAACAGGCGCTCTTTGATGCGACGATTAAAGGCATTGAACTCAGCCTCATCAAATGCATTGTCCAGAGACAACATAGGGACCTGGTGCGTAACCTGCTCAAATTTACTCAGCGCAGCACCTCCCACTTTCTGAGAGGGGGAGTCCGGGGTTAGATAGTCAGGGTGCTGGGTTTCCAGCTCAATCAGAGTGCGCATTACCCGATCATATTCGGCATCGGGTACAGAAGGCTGATCCAAGACATAGTATTGGTAGTTATAACTTTCCAACTGTTGTCTTAATTCATTGATTTGTTTGCTGATAGTTTCTGACATTACAACCTCTTAATAACACAAAAAGCCACGGACCTAAGTCCGTGGCTCTATCGCGTCTATGCCCGTAGGCAGTATTAACGCTTAAACGGTATATTCACGTACCTTTTCAACATAGGCACGGGTGGTATTCACAGTGAGTGGCTCACGATTGCTGTCCAGCACACTGGCACCAAATTCATCGGCCAACTTTTTCGCAGCGCTGTGAAGCATATTGAACGCCGCCATGCTGTCGCCTTCGCAAGGCAGCGTCATAAACAGGCTAACGCCTCCGGTGTTGAACTGTTCCATATTATCGATATCGAATGTGCCCGGGTTATACATATTTACTAACCGGAACAAGACTGGGCCATTACCGGATGACTCTACGTGGCGATTGAAAAAGCCTTCATCCGAGTACTTAAAGCCCAGGCTCAACACACTGGGCAACAGCTTAGAGCCTGCCATGGTCAGGCCTTCTGGCATGTCAATGTGCAAAATAATAAAGTCCTGCGGCGCAATCTCTTGCGGCGCTTGCTGCTCAGTGTCGGCCTGTTCCGCCGCCACCTCTGAGGCTTCTGTATGCTCTTCAGTCGACGTCGGCTCTTTGTCTTCATCGACGGCAGAAAAGCTCATTTCATCCAGTTGTGGTTCTTCCTCGCGCTGCGGCTGAGGCGCGGCTGCGGGCTTCTTGTTGGCTGCGGGGTTATCGGTGTCCTGGTTTTCTTTTTTTCTTACCGACCATAAGCCATGTATCAATAATCCACCAATGATCAGTGCACTGATCACGATTAATGCCCATCTTAATTCTGTGGCCATTGCTCACCTTTACTTATTATGCATGCGCCATTTGCACTGCTTGTTCTATGTCTACGGCAACCATACGTGAAACCCCGGGTTCCGCCATGGTTACCCCCGTCAGCCGGCCCGCCATTTCCATTGCGACTTTGTTGTGGCTGATGTAAATAAACTGCACCGTTTGCGACATTTCTTCGACCAGTCGGCAGAAGCGTCCAACGTTCGCATCGTCCAGCGGTGCATCTACTTCATCCAGCATACAAAAAGGAGCCGGATTTAGTCTAAATATTGAAAATACCAATGATAATGCGGTCAGGGCTTTTTCTCCACCACTTAACAGATGAATTGTCGAGTTTTTCTTACCCGGCGGTCTTGCCATGATGGTTACACCGCTTTCTAACAGATCATCACTGGTCAATTCCAGGTAGGCACTGCCACCGCCAAATACTTTGGGAAACAGCTCCGCCAGGTCCTGATTAACCTGATCAAAAGTAGTTTTAAAACGGCTACGTGTCTCGCGGTCTATCTTACGAATGGCGCCTTCCAGCGTGTCAAGTGCCGCGCTGAGATCTTCCAGTTGTTCATCAAGATAGCGCTTACGCTGCTGTGCCTCATCAAATTCTTCAATCGCTGCAAGGTTAACTGCACCGAGCAAACTCAGCTGCTGTCCAATCCGAGTCAGCTTGCCCTGATGACTGCTGGCCTGCGCATCTTCCGGAAGCTGTGCTAATACTTCTTTAAGTGTCTGACGAAGCTCAGTTAAGGGTTCAAGTGCAGCTTGCGCCTTCACCATCAGGCTTTGCTCCTGCAGTGCTAACTGCTGGCGTTGCTCTTTGAGCTGCGCGCTTTGTGTCTGGGCATCTTTGAGTGCCAGCTGCTTGTCCGCGAGTTGCTGTTTTGCTTCACTCAGCTTTGCAGCCGTTTCCTTTGCTGCCTGCTCCAGTTCAGTATAACGGATCAGCAGCTCGGTTTGCTGTTGCTCCAGCTCGACTCCGGGCTCATCGCAGCTGCTTAGTTGCTGCTGTACCTGAGCCTGCGCCTCAGTGCCCTGCTTCAAACTTTGCGCCAGGTGGCTGAGTTTGGTCTGACCCAGTTGTGCATCACTTTGCGCCTGTTGAAGCTTCATTTTGGCCTGATGGTACTGCTGCTGAATGTCGCGCTGCTGCTGTTGCTGGTGCTGATGTGCCCGTTTGAGTGCTTCAAGGGATTCGTTTTGCTGATTCAACTGCTGTTGTAACTGCTCCTGTGCTTCCTCGGCTTGCCAAAGGGTCTGTTCACTTTCTTCGAGCTGAGCCACCAGCAGTTCACTTTGCTCATCCAGCTCACGTTGATTGCCTTCAAGCTGGCTGCTTTGTTGCTGCCAACTGACTTGCTGAGCGAGTAACATATCCACCCGGGTCTGGCTGCTGGCCACCTGTTTGGCCGCCTCATGGACCGCTTGCTTGTTCGCTTCGAGCTGCTGCGAGCACTGTTCCACTGACGAATTCAAGGGGCTTAACGCCGCCTCCAGCTCACTCAGCTGCGCTTCAATTTCCGGCAATGCGGCCTTGTGAGCCCGCAGCTCACTGTAATGGGCCAGCAAACTTCCAGACTGTCCCTCTTCCTCCTGCACCAGCCAGTTACCGCCATACAAATTCCCCTCGTTATCAATAGCGGCAAAGAATGGTAGACGCGCATTGAACTGGCGAGCCTCTCCCAGCCATTCGATCTGATTTAGAAAGTCCGGGTAAATCTCAGAGTGAATGAGGGTCGCTACACTGTCCGGCGTTTTTTCATCGACCTGAGCTGCCCAGATACGATTGACGTAGTCTTGTTTGGTGATCCGAAGCGATCCAAGCCCCAGCATGGCGCGCTCTACAATCGCTTCCAGACCTGGCTCAACTCTCAGTACACTGAGCAATGGTTCACCTGGCGCGTCCTGACTGTCACCTTGCTGAGCATGGGTGAGCTTTTCCAGCGCCTGAACCTGGGCCTGCGCCTGTCCAAGCCTGACTTGTTGCGTCTGAAGCTTTTGCTGCAATGCCGCTTTTGCCTCGCTCAGGCGCTGCAACTCAGTGCTAAGGCGCTGGTTTTCCTGTTGCGAAATGGCCATGGTATGCACCAGTTCCTGATGCGCTTTTTGTTGCTGCGTCAGCGCCTCGTCAGGGTTCTGTGTACTATGCTGCGCCAGCTGTTGCGCCAGCTGTTCCTGCCGCTGCATCAGGTGCTGTTGTTGTTGTGTCATCCTTTGTACTGCCAGGTGGCACTGCTGAGTATGTTGGCGTGCCCTATCCAGTGCCTGCTGTGTCGCCTGATCCGCCGCTTCGTGTGCTTGCACTTGTTGCGCTTTTTCATCGATCAGTAATTCACTTTCAGCCAGCTTTTCGGCACTGATCTGCGTTGCTTCCTCATGCACTTCACATTGCTCAGCAAGCTCTGCGCAATGTTGCTGTTGTTGTTCATATAGCGCCTGAGCCTGCGCAATTTCTTCGCTCAACTGAATTTGTTTATCTGCCAGTTCACGGCGTTTTTCGCTCAGGTGGATCTTCTGCTGTTCAATGCGCGTTAGCTGGGTTTGTGTGTTGTGAAGTTGCTGCTGTAATTCAGCCTGCGCATCACTGAAGTGGGTCACCTGCTGCTCAAAGCTTGCCAGTACATCGTCATGTCCGCCATGGGCTTGCTCTAAAAAAGTCAGTTTGCCGTTTAACTTAGCTATCTGGCTGGTTTTTTCCCGCTGCTTGGTATGCAGTTCCTGCCATTTTAGCACTGCCAGCTGGCCTTTCAGGGTGCGTTCCTGAGCCTTAAGATCACGGTACTGACGTGCAGCCTCGGCCTGTTTAGCCAATCTGTCGAGCTGATTTTGCAGCTCCTGACGCATATCCAGCAGACGTTCCAGATTTTCTCTGGTGCTTTTGATCCGCGTCTGAGTTTCCCGACGACGCTCTTTATACTTGGACACCCCGGCGGCTTCTTCCAAAAAGATGCGTAATTCCTGCGGTTTGCTCTCTATCAGACGCGAGATCATCCCCTGCTCAATGATGGCATAACTGCGCGGACCCAGGCCAGTGCCAAGGAAAATATCGGTAATGTCACGTTTACGGCATTTACTGCCATTGAGAAAGTACAGTGACTGACCGTCCCGAGTCACCAGCCGCTTAATTGCAACCTGAGTACGATCTGCCATAGAGCCGGGCAAACGCCCCTGAGTGTTGTCAAAGAGCAGCTCTACAGAGGCCTGGGATACCGGCTTACGATGAGTCGAGCCATTGAAGATCACGTCCGTCATGGCATCGCCACGCAGGTTTTTAGCGGAGCTTTCCCCCAGCACCCAACGCACGGCATCGATCACGTTGGACTTGCCACACCCATTAGGGCCAACAACACAGGTCATAGGCTCCGGGAAAGGGATTTTAGTCGGCTCTACAAAGGATTTAAAACCGGCTAGTTTAATGCTGCTCAGGCGCATAAAAACAACAGCCTAATGACAAACGCAATAGTTCAAGGTCAGTCTACCTTACCCATGGCGTTTCATGTTATCAAGGATGATCCCCGTGGCCATCGCCACATTCAGCGACTCCGCACCGCCAAAAGCCGGGATAGTAATGGGCTGGTTAATATGCTCAGCTACGGCAGCGCTGATACCATGCGATTCGCTGCCCATCACCAAAATACCTCGCGTGGCAAATGAAATAGTATGCACGCTTTGACCTTCCAGAAACGCCCCATAAATCGGCCCATCGTAGGCTTTTAGCAGCGCGCATAAATCGGTTCTGATCACCTCAACCCGGGCAAAAGAGCCCATAGTTGCACTGATCACTTTGGGGTTAAGGTGGTCGGCACAGTGTTCACTGAGCACAATCTGGCGCAAACCATACCAGTCCGCAACACGAATAATGGTGCCCAAGTTGCCGGGGTCGGAGACGCCGTCCAGCGCCAGGACCAGCCCTTGGGTATTCAACTCAGCTTGCGGCTCTGTCTCAGCAATGGCAATGGCTGCATTGTTACTGACCAGAGTACTGACTTTACTCAGCTCGGCCTCATCACACGTCACTACTTCATGATTATTCAACAGCAACTGATGGTCGGCAATAAACTCCGCAGTGGCAAAGATCTGTTTCACCGGCTTGCCCGCGCTCAGCAGCTCCTGCACATTTTTGGCACCCTGTACCAGGTATTGGCCATATTGTTTACGATATTTTTTTTGCGCCAGAGCGCGGAGCAGCTTTTGTTGATTTTTCGACAGCATACCTACCTCATTGGTTTACCCGCGAAGTATAACCGCAATATCACAGAAAAGGCAGAGTCATCCATCTGCTTGCTTGCCAAAGCGCCATTGCACGCCTTAAAATAGGGACTTCTTCATATCTATAAGTTGTATTTATGTCCATTGAACTCCAGGTCATCCTGCTCAACGTCATTATTTTATGCCTGGCCTACTTTGTCATTTATCCGCGTTACGCTGGTAATGATTTAAAAAAGGTCTCGATTCAGGATTTGATAGCGACCGCCGTTTCGCTGGCTATTGTCGGCTCTGTCTACTATGACTCAGGATTATCTTTTTCTTTGGTCTTATTTGAGGTGAACTGGGCCTGGTTTACCGTGATTTCCTTTACCCTGATTGAACTGCCGTTGTGTTACTGGTATGCCAAACGTCACGGCGTTAAATTTCCTGAGTAGTACCCACTTCACTTAATACATATTCAATTTATAGGGGCAAATTGGTATAAAAAAGGCACCCTCAGGTGCCTTGGCGTTAATTTACATTAACTTTAGGAAATAAATCGGTTGGACTATGTTGAGCTGATTGGTATTACCGTTCACTGTGGTGCAGCACAGATACCACAATGTCATTAAAGTGTTCAGCCGGGCGCAGCTGATTAACTGAACGACCACCTACTTTTATCAACTCCACCAAATCAAAGTAGCCACAGATCCGGCCTGTTTCAGGTGCGGTTACCAGCAAGTAATCAAGGCCATGTGCTTCCATGGTCACTAGTACATCACCAGAGCGCGCTGTACGCAGATCGGTCAGACTTATCTGTTTGAGTGTTTTAAGCGGCAGCATAACGTCGCTGACAACAAGATCGCTGCGCTGACAGCCGCGCAACTGAGCTTCTTTTAAGATATGTCGACTGCCCAGTCGGGCCTGGGAAATGATCCCCAGCAATACGCCATCCTGAGCCACAAACATGGAGGCCACATGAGTTTTGTTCAGTACCAGCGTGGCATCATCAACACTGGTATCCAGGTCCAGATACACTGCACTCTGGCCATCCAGATTGTGCATATACTTTTGTGCCGATACCGACAGGCGATCAAGCCCATTCTCTTCAGCTGCACTCAGTAAGGGGTTGGCCTGGACAGGAACATCAGCAGTCACATCAAGCGCATTCAGTCTGTTAAACGTATTCATTATTCACCTCTGTTTCGGGAATATACCAATGCGATTAAACACCTGGCCAAGCAAAGATAAATCAACCCCGGCAATAACACGCTGGGTTTATACGCTCTCACTTGGCGAGAAGTCTTTACGCATGGGTCATTGCCAGCTACTTGCCACAAGCAGCGCTGACATTAAGCACATCACGGCACAGCCTATCAGGCGTGCAAAATTCAAATATAAAAATGCGTATATTAGGCTGAAACAGGTGGGGCTCTGATCCCCTGATGATAGTAAGTAAGCGGGTGGTATAAGCGGACGCTATCCGGGAAATTGCGAGCTGGCTGCACATTTTCCAGATTGGCAGAGCCTGGCATTGGAATGTCGGAGTCGCAGTCTAGCTTATCTTCGTCAGGGTCAGATAAAAGCTCTACCAGTTGCGCAGTTTTGACTGACGCACTGTTGCCGGCGGCGTTCACTGTCAGTGACACCATCAGACACAATGCTAATAACCAAAAACGCGATTGCATGAGCAAACTCCCCGAGGACGATAATTTGAATGTATAGGCAAGCAAGTGCGGTTTCAACCAGCAAAGCGCAATAATCTGTAAATTTATTTCTCCTAACCCCAGAGTGCACCAGATCCATTTTGCCGGGTTAACGGGAAACCTTCGCAAAGACAATAAGATGGCAAGGCGTGCACAATTTGTTACTCAACAGGCTGCCATTTTTTGTCGACCTGACCTTATAATGGGCATAAAACTTTAAATACAGAGGTATTTCAATGCAACTGACCAAAGGTATGGAGTATTTTGTCGCGGGCTTTTCCTTACTGAGCCAAAAAGGACTTAAACGCTTTGTATTTATTCCTTTGCTTATCAATGTGTTGCTATTTGGCGGCTCGTTGTTTTTCCTGTATGACTGGCTGACACAAGGCTTTGCCTACCTGAATGAATTACTGCCTGACTGGCTAAGCTGGCTGGAATGGTTAATGTGGCCCATTGCCGTGCTAGTGATTTTATTCAGTTACAGCATGGTGTTTACTGTTATCACCAACTTTATTGCAGCGCCATTTAATGGCTTGTTATCCGAAAAAGTCGAACTACATCTGACCGGACAAAAAATTAACGATGATGGCTTCGCCGATTTAGTAAAAGATGTGCCGCGCATGCTGGGCCGAGAATGGAGCAAGCTGGTTTACTACCTGCCGCGTGCTATCGGCTTTTTCATCCTGCTGTGGATGCTCCCCTTCATTGGCCAGATACTCTGGGTGTTGTTTTCTTGCTGGATGTACAATGTGCAGTACAACGACTACCCCTTCGATAACCACAAAATCTCTTTCAAACAGATGAAAGACACTTTAAAAGCAAATCAGGGCTTGTCTTATGGTTTTGGGTTTGCAGTCATGGTATTAACCAGCATTCCGATTGTTAATCTGATTGTGATGCCGGCGGCGGTGTGTGGCGCAACCAAACTGTGGGTCGAGAATTACCGCACCCAATTTCGCGATTAGCCACGCGCATTTTACTCTTGGGCACAGATGCTGCCCAAGAGGCTAGTTTGCCTTTTCTCCTAACGGCAAACTGACCGTCACCTCGGTGCCTCTTTGCTCATCGGTGTTAAATTCTATCTGGCCCTGCTGCGCTTCGGCGAGCAGTTTGGCGGTGTAAGTACCCACACCTGCTCTGTCAGGCTTACCATAAGTCACAAATTTATCGAAAAAACGCGTTCTGACATCGTCCGGCACCGGATCGGGGTTTTGGATGATCACCGTGAGTTGCTGCTCAGCAGGTTGCGCACTGATGGTGACCAACGGTTTTGTATTCACGGCTTCCAATGCGTTGGTGATAAGATTATGAAATAAGGTGTAACACAGCGCAGGCTCACCAAAAAACAGTAAATCCTTAGACACCACAGTACGCAGCTGAACTTTAGATTCTTCAACCAACGGGGCCAAGTCTTCCAGTACAGCTTCTATGACTTTGTGCAAAGGGTGAGTGACCGGATTGAGGCGGTACTCATTGGCTTCAATTTTTGCCAACGCTGACATACTGTCCATAGCGTGCTGAAGCCGTAAACAGCTATGCTGAATAAAGCTAAGATAACGCCTGGCACGCTCCGGGTCTTTAATGTGCCTGGCCAACATCGCCGTTGAACTGCGAATATCCGACACAGGTTTGGCAAGATTGGTCTGCGTCAGACTGTCAAACTCATCTCGCAATCTTGCATTGTCCAGCATGGCGTCTATCTGTGCGCGCATCAGACGATTCGATTCTATATTACGGCAGTGCGCTCGCACCCGGGATTTAACCACCGATGGGTTGGCCGGCTTGGTAATATAGTCGACCGCCCCCAGTTCAAGCCCTCGCACAACGTGCTCAGTTTGCTCCAGCGCGGTAAGAAAAATCACGGTAATATGTTGGGTGTGGGGGTCGCCTTTAAGGCGACGGCAGACCTCCAGCCCATCCATACCCGGCATCATAATATCCAGTAAAACCAGATCAGGTTGCGGCTCTGCAGCGCAGATCTGCAAAGCCTTTGCACCGCTCAACGCCGCTTTGACTTTGTATTCTTTACGCAGTACATCACCGATGATTTTAATATTGTCTGCCACATCATCAACCACCAGCACTTGAATAGGCTGCTCTACAACGGTGTCTTCTTCGCTCATTTCTCCATGATAGGGCCTGACCGGCTTATTGAGTGCCCGGCGCAGGCGCTCCAACATAATTTTGCTGGAAAAGGGTTTGACCACATATTCAGACACACCACATTTGATGGCCTGCAACACCTGAGATTGCTGAATGGACGTGGCAGTCATGACAAAAGGAATCGCTGCAGTGCGTGGATTTTTTCTGACTTCTTTCAGCAAGTCGATACCCGCGAGCTTGGGCAACATCCAGTCGGCGATTATGAGATGGATATCCTGATATTGCAGCTTATCCAGTGCGTCTGCACCATTGGGGCTCTGTAGCACATTGACTCGCCCAAGGCCCGTAACAATGTTGGCCACCATAGAACGAATGGTTTCGTGCGCCTCAACAACCAGGATAGTCATAGTGGTTACTGCACTGCCATTATCCATTCTTCTCTCCTAAAGCTCATTACCTCACCATGAGGCTTGGCACAGTTAAGGTGTTGCAAGGTCAGAAAATTTATTTGCTATTATTGTGCACAGGTTTCTAATATCTGTCTAACATTTGTACAACGACTCAATGGACCAGCCAACAGGCCAACGCTATGCCAGTCACTTCTGTCTCATGCACGACCCGACCAACGCGCAGGGGGTTAGCACTCACTGTTAGTTTAGCGGTGAAATGGCTCTTATGTGCTTTATTCGCACAAAAAGTGCTGGCTACCACCCTCAAGATTGAAAATATCGCCACCTATAACGGCTTGAATACACCGCAGATCTACGCCGTGAGCAAAGATCAGCAAGGGTTTATGTGGTTTGGCAGCGCCGATGGCATTAAGCGCTACGATGGCTATCAGTTCAGTAATTTTAATCATAACCCGGACGACCCCAGCTCGCTGTCTGCTGACAGTGTCAGTGTGTTACTGTTTGATAGCCGTGGCCGTTTATGGGCCGGTACCTGGGGCGGTGGCCTGAATCTGTTTTTAGGCGCACAGCAAGGGTTTAAGCATTTTCGCCATGACCCCAACAACCCGCAGTCTCTGGGGGCGGACAAAGTACAGGCGCTGTTCGAAAGTCAGGATGGCAGCCTGTGGGTTGGCACCAATGGCGGGGGGCTCAATCGTCTCAACACAGATGGCAGCGGATTCGAGCGTTTTGTCCATGATCAGGACAACCCAACGAGTCTTGGCAACAACCGGGTGTGGAGTATTACCGAAGCGCAGGATGGTGCTATCTGGTGTGCCACCTCTGACGGGCTTTACCGACTCGACCGCCAAAGTGGCCAGTTCAGCGCATTTAAGGTTGCCCCGCAGTCATTGGATCATCCAGAAGTCCGACAAGTCTCTGTAGCTGCCGATGGCCAGCTCTGGGTGGCCACCCGCACCAGCTTTGGTCGCTTTGACCCGGATGCTGAACAGTTCCATACCTATCAGCTCAATGATCACAGCCTGCCCAGTGTATCCAGCTTGCTGCACCATCAGGGCGATATTCTGCTGTCGACCTTTGCGGGTATCTACCGCTTTTCTCCATTACAGGAGAAATTTATACCCACTGCACAGGACGGCAAGCTGGCTTTACTACAAAACCGAGATGTGCGCCAGGTGTTAATTGATCAGACTGGGCTGATGTGGGCCGCAACGCGCTATTCCGGCGTCATAAAAGTGTTTCCTCATCCACCCGCCTTTAAAGCCTGGCATCACTTTTTGGCAGGCCAGCAGCTCTCCGGGCTATTTAATCAGGTGCTCAGTATGGCGCAAGCCATTGAAGGCGGTGTTTGGCTTGGTACCGGTCGTGGCTTAGTGCATTTTGATGGTCACGGGCAATTTACCCCGTTCGCGTCACCCGAGGAACTAACCGGCGACTATCGCCTCAGAGTCCACCATCTCAATCGAGATGGTGAAGGTCAGCTGTATGCAGGCACCAACTTTGGCCTGTTTAAGGTCGATGAACTTAATCGCACTTTAACGCCCTTTATGCCAGCCGGAGTGCGAGAGGGCTCACCCGTCGATTATATCAATTTTGATGCTCAGGGGTGGGTGTGGCTGATTATTGCTGGTGAACGCAGAGTCACGCGCTGGCACCCACCAAGCGGCGAAGTACAATACTTCCTGCCCAATACGGACCCGACTTTTGTGCTGTTCGACAGTGATGAGCAAGTCTGGATAGGCAGCGATGGGGATGGCCTGTTTCGTCTCAGCTCGGACTTAGCGCAAACACATCACTACTTACCCGATAATACCCCCACCAGTCTGGATGGCCGCCACATTAATCAGGGCATTCAGAGTGGCCGTTACCTCTGGTTTGCCAGTAATAATGGAATAACCCGTTATACACTGGATGGAGGGCAGTTTAAGCGTTTTAGTAACACCACATCACAGGCCAATTTCGCAGTGAAATCCATTGTCGCCGATGAACTGGGATTGCTGTGGCTGGCAACCTCTGGCGGCGTCTTTCAACTTGATCCGCTCAGTGGGATCTTTCATCAGTTTACAACCCATGACGGACTGGGCAACAACCACTTTCTGGCGCGCTCGTTTATCACCTATGATGAACAGATCCTGTTTGGCAGCATAGATGGTATCACCGGGTTTAATCCACTCACGGTCTACGTCAATATTTCCCCACCGCCACTGGTTTTTACCCATGCTGAGCGCGATGGGGAACGAATTAACAAACTCGATAGTGGTATTGAGTTTACACATAGGGACAGAAACCTGACCGTCTACTTTGCCGCGCTCGATTACCATGCCACAGAAGATAACCGCTATCGCTATAAGTTGCTGGGGCACGATGCACAGTGGAGCACAATCACAGATACACCCCGTGCCAGTTACCGCTCACTTCCACCTGGCGAATATGTACTGCAGGTTGTGGGGAGCAATAACCATGGTGTCTGGAATGATACGCCTATTGGCTTACCTATCATTTCTCTGCCCGCCTGGTATGAAACCCTGTGGTTTAAAGTGCTGCTGCCTGCTGTGCTCATCATCTCGATAGTGACCATAGTGCATATCAGGGAGCGCAGGCTGCGCCTGGCCAGCTTAAAGCTGGAGCAAAAGGTCGCACAACGCACTCAGGATCTGGTGGTATTAGGCGAAGTGGGTAAAGAAGTGGCGGCAACCTACGACATGAAAGTTATTTGCGAAACCATTTATCAGCACCTCAAGCAAACCCTGCCCTGTGAGTTTTGTGCGGTGGGCATTTATCACCAAGATCAGCAGTACATAGACTATATATACGCCGTGCAGGATGATGAGCCGTTTTCAGCGCTGATAAGCAAACTAAACACCAGCCGGGGCGCCGATGTGTACTGTGTCAAAGAGGCCACTCAGGTTTATGCTGCCAGCCCGCAAGACTGGCAAAAACTGGCGTTAGAGGCCGCTGACAACCTTCATGGCACTGCCACACAAACTGTATTTTGTGCTCCGCTGATAGTCGATGGTGAGGTACTGGGCGTATTTACCCTGCAATTTAACCATCAGCACGCGCTCACCCGGGCACAGCGCGCGATATTGCGTGTCGTTGCCAATCACCTCGCTGTGGCTCTGGCCAACTCCTTATCCTATGGCGAACTCAAAGAAGCTGAACAGCGGCTGGAGCTGGCGATGTCGGGGGCCAATGCCGGCACCTGGGAATGGGATATCAGTAGTGGGCAACTGATCACTAACGATGTCTGGTCAGAAATGCTGGGCTACCAGTGCGATGAGTTGGAACAGCTTTACGGTCCCAGCATTGCACGCTGGCACCAGCTCATTCACCCGGACGACCTCAGTGCCACTGAGGATGCATTATTGGCCCATGCGCGTGGTGAAAGCGATACCTTTCGCCATGAAATGCGCATGAAATGTGCCGATGGGAGCTGGAAGTGGATCCTCAGTATTGGTCGCAGCGTGGTCGCCAAACATGGTCCGGGTGGCAAGGAAGTGTTTGGTATTCATATGGATATCAGCGACGCCAAAGCGCTGCAAGTGGCGCTGCAAAAAGCCAAAGATAAAGCGGAAAGCGCCACCCAGGCTAAGTCCGACTTTTTATCGAATATGTCCCATGAGATCCGTACTCCTATGAACGCCATCATAGGTATGAGCTATCTGGCCCTGCAAACCGCTTTGGATCGTCAGCAGCGTAATTATGTCGAGAAAATTAATCGCAGTGCCGAGTCGCTCCTTGGGATCATCAATGACATTCTCGATTTTTCTAAAATTGAAGCGGGTCGGCTCGATATTGAGGCCATTGAGTTTGATCTGGAAGAAACTCTGACTCAGAGCGTAGACCTTATGGCCATCAAGGCCCGGGAAAAGGACATTGAGCTTTGTGTGATGCTGGATCCGGGGATCCCAGCACGTCTGGTAGGCGATCCGCTGCGGATCTCACAGATATTATTAAACTTAGGCAGTAATGCGATTAAGTTCACCGATAAGGGCGGTGATGTGATCATCGATGTGTCGCCACAGGCAGGCGACAAAGATACCCTCACACTGGCATTTGCGGTTATAGACACCGGTATTGGCATGACCGATGAACAGCAGCAAAAACTCTTTAAATCCTTTAGCCAGGCGGATACCTCAACGACACGTAAATACGGAGGAACAGGCCTGGGGCTGGCGATTTGTAAAAAGCTGGTTGAGCTGATGGGCGGTCAGATCAGCTGCCAGAGTATTTCCGGTGAAGGCAGTACCTTTGCTTTTGATATTGTGGTGCGGCTATGCGATAACAGCGATATCCGTTTACCTGAGTTATCCGTTCAGCACGCGGTGATCCTGGATGACAATCAGTACGCTGCAACCACCCTCAAACGCTACCTGCATGTTTTTGGGATCAGCGCAGAGGCCGTCAACCGGGACACCTTTGCCCCTGATGCATCAATCATCACGAGTGCCCAGTGTATTCTGGCGGACAGTCGTAGTCTGGATATCTTACCCGACTCACTGCGCGCAAAACTCCCCGTCATCCTGTTAAATCATGGCGGGGATATGACACAAAACGAGGTCAGTTATACCCTGTCAAAGCCGGTTTTTCCCAAGCCACTTGCCGCCTGTCTGCTTAGCCTGTTTGGCGACCCAAGCACCTGCGAGCAACACGATACGAGTGCCGACGAACACCCCAACTCTGTCGCGGGCGCACATTTACTGTTGGTTGAAGATAACGACCTTAATCAGGAACTGGCCATTGCCTTATTAGAAAAAAATGGCATTGAGGTTGATGTAGCTGAGCACGGCCAACAAGCACTGGAGATGCTGCACCAGCGTGACTACGATGGTGTGCTCATGGACTGCCAGATGCCGGTGATGGACGGCTACAGCGCAACCGAAGCCATCCGCCAGCAGCCCAGGTGGCAGCAGCTGCCGGTCATTGCCATGACCGCCAGTGTGATGCTGGATAACCGTCAAAAAGCGCTGGAATGCGGCATGAACGACATCATTGAAAAACCCCTGAACCCGCGCAAAATGTTTGCTACGCTCGCCCGCTGGATAACCCCGACCCGGCCTGCAGATATCCCAGCCACCAGCGAACAGACATTGCCAGCATCCACGGATGCATCGAAAGACTTAGCTGCGATAGCCGGGCTGGATACCCAGACGGGGCTCGCCATCAGCGAAGGCGACACAGCGCTGTACACAAAGCTGCTGGGACGATTTTGTGATAAACAGGCGCAATTTGAACAAGCCTTTGTCGAAGCCCAGTCACACACGGACACAGATCCACAGGGCCCGATGCGGTGCGCCCATACACTCAAAGGCAGCGCTGGTAATATCGGGGCTGTTCAGGTGGCACAGCTGGCCGCTGAGTTAGAAACCGCCTGTGCCAACAATGCACCGATACAAGCCATAATGGATGAGCTACTACCCTGCCTAACTGCACTGATTGATGCAATGACGCTGGCACTGGATAAGTCGCGGGACATAGACCCTTCCAGCGAGGCAGGTCATTCAGAAAACGCACATCAGAACATTGATATAACGGCTTTACTGGCTGAACTCAAAGCACTGATCAGTGATTCTGATATGGATGCCAGCGACCGGGCTGATACATTACTGGAGGCGTTAAGCAGCACATCCCAGCAACCACTCGCTGAGCAACTATTTAACCAGATTGAGGATTTTGATTTTGATGGCGCAGAAGAGACTTTGACGGCGCTTGAACAACAACTGCCAAACTGAATTTCGGGTGTGCAGTTGCCCAACGTCATGCTCAGCGCTCCACTCTATGCCAGGTTGTGACATCGCCGCGCTCAGAGACGAGCACGAATTGATTGGCAGTGGTACTTTTCACCTTAAACTGAACCTGGTGCTCAACAGACGAGAAGTTGAGCGTTTCAGTCACCGTGAGCATTTCACCTTCCAGTCTCCAGGTGCCCGTTATCTTGTTTCTGTGTGCTTCCCCGAATCCAGCAGAAAAAGAAGCCTCTTCGACAATACACGTTCGCTGCGCGTTTTCAAAAAACTCACAAACCTGAGTAGTTCTGAGGTTCGAGCCGTCATAAGTCATCGTCCACACACCTAGTAGTTTACTCGTCAAAGGCACATCAACACCGACTGTCTGACAACCAGAAAGTATAAGCAACACTGGCAATATAAACCTAACACTCATTGATACTTTTCCTGTGAACTAAAGTCAGGCTTTCGCTGGCCTCAGGTGGTTCAAAATACTGGCTCACCTGATAGAACACCGCTTCGGTATCAAAGTGTGCCCGCGCTGGCTGTTCAACCTGGCGCTTGGCCAGTTGGGAAAGGCATTGCTCATCACTGACATCCAAATAATACAGCTGATGCGAGGCTCGTACCGCTTCGCTCAGCTCAACAAACCAGACACGCTGTCGCCGGGTGTTGGCCGGAAAATCCATCACCACATTCAGCCCCAGCCGCAACAGGCTTTGCACATGCGCTTTAATAAAAGGTTTGATTAGCCGAGATTTCTCGATGTAATCATCGAAGGTTTGGATTTGGCCCGGGTAATGCGCCGCCAGCCAGTCATCCTCAGACAGCACCACCGCCTGATGCTCCTGAGCCAGTTTGCGCGACAGGGTGGATTTGCCCGCCCCCATTTTGCCGCATAGATAATAGAGTGTGCCATCCGGTCAACCCTGATCAAAGCTAATATCGACAGGGCCGGTTTTTGTGGATCATCACTTTGACCCACTGAATGCATGTGGATTTATTATGTCAGGTTCAATAAAAGATCTTGGATACGACTTTATATGGAACTAATATAGAAACAGCTTTGTAAGACGCTGGTAATGGACTTGCGTATCCGGTCAGGACTAATACAACATGTCAGTCAATATAACTGAAAACCAGTGGGATGAGGCAATTGCGCAAAGTGAAGCAGATCCTGATTTAATCTATGCCAAATCGGTGTTTTTTAACCAGTCAGAGCAAGAGATACTAAAGCGCTTTCAAATCAATTTTATTGAGCGTGCAGATGAACTCAGGTTTATGCCGGCCAATTTACTGATGGCCTGTTTGCCCTATTTTATTCGCTTTATCGTCACGTGCAGGCACGACGCATTCGATAAACCGGCAATAGCCGATTGTTTTCTGACCTTATTAGAAGGCAAGCTAAGTGACGATACCGTCAACACCATAGAACTCTTACATCAAAGTAGAGAGGCGTTGCTTTTTATCTCGAACAGGCTGGACGAATTTAATACCGACCCCGATATTTACGGTGATTTACAGCCACGGCTGCGCTATTTAATCGCGCTGCTGTGATGAAAAGGCTCAACATCAGAGGCCATTTTCGTTTTTTGAGTGGAATTTGGCTGAAACTGGAATAAGCGACAGTCAACAAAACTGCCGCCGAACAGAACTTAGCTGTAGAGGTTTTGCGGCACTTTCAGTACCTGAATATGCACAGTCACTTCTTCGCGGTCGTGATAGAGGTGTTTGGCCTGTAGCTCGTAGCCTACGCCGTACTTTTTCAGCTCATCGCGGATCAGCGTTAAACACTCATAAACCGTATCAAAGCGCTTTTTCATGGGCAGCTTAAGGTTGAAGATCAACTCGCGGACAAAGCCGTTGACTATCCAGTCGACCATCAGTTCGCTGACGCGGGTGGGTTTTTCGACCATGTCACACACCAGCCAGTCGATGTTGCGCTTTTCGGGGCGATATTTAAAGCCGTCTTCACGGAAGTGCTTTACCTGCCCGGTTTCCATCAAATCATCGTTCATCGGGCCATTGTCGATTGCCGCTACAAACAACCCGCGGCGCACCAGCTGGTAGGTCCAGCCACCCGGGCAAGCGCCCAGATCCACGCCGCGCATACCAGAGCGGACCCGCTCTGGCTCGTTCTCTTTACCAACAAACACATTGAAGGCTTCATCCAGCTTAAGCGTTGAGCGACTCGGGGCATCGGCCGGCATTTTCAGCCTGGGGATCCCCATAAAGAAGGGCGAGTTGTTATGACTGAATGAGTAACCGACATAGGCGGTGTCGTTTGCCAGAAACAGCACATGCAGCACCGGTTTGTGGGCTTTGTGGTCGCGGGTCAGCTTATTTTGCTTCTCCAGCGCTTTGGCCAGTGGCGTCGAGAATTTTTTACAGAACTTCGACAGCTCTTTGCCTTCATTAGTATCCGGGGTTTCTACCCGCAGATCGCCACACAAAGGGAAATCCCCAACCACCTGTTTGATCTCAGATACGCGGTCTTCAACGGGCATTTTGCTTAACAACACACCCGCAAACCACTGGCGGGCAAACACCAGGCTGGAAAAGTCAACCTGCTTGAGTAGCAGCTCGCTCTGAGCCGGGTCAAAGCACTCAAAGGTCACATAGCCCGTATTGGGCTTAGCTTTTACGTAACCGGCGACATGATGTAACGCGGCGTGATGCGTAATTTCGGCCGCCGCATCGCTTTCAAAGCCGCTTCGGCAATAAATAACCACACTAGACATAGTGATAAAAAGTCTCTAATCAATTAAAAGGGCTGGCGGGCAACCTGAAACAGCAGCCAGGCCCAGCCAAGAATAAAACACAGTCCGCCCAGTGGCGTAATTGGTCCCAGCCACTTGGCACCGGTCAGCGCCAGCAAATACAGGCTGCCGCTGAACAGGACAATCCCGGTCGCAAATAAATAGCCCGAGAGCTGAACTTTCACGCCCCATTTCAGGAGCAAGGCTACGGCCAGCAATGCAAGGCCATGTGTCATCTGATATTCAGCGCCGGTTTTAAATATGCCAATGGCATAGTCGCTCAAACGGCTTTTCAGGCCATGTGCCGCAAAGGCCCCCAGCATGACCGACAGCATACAAAACGCCCCGCCCAGCAGTAAGAATAGCTTAGCCATTGAGTATCTCCGCAATTTTAGTTGCAATGGCCTCAGCTGCAAGCTGGCGGTTTTGTGCTTCTGTCAGGCCGCTGGCTTTGCGTGGCTTCAACGAATGGTCGCCATCTTTAAGCCATACCAGCTCAGGCCAGCCCTGATCTTCGGCTTGCGCTGCCAAAGCCGTGACCTCGGCGTGATTACCAAAGGTATCGCGCTCTCCTTGCAGTACCACAAACGGGCAAGGGATGTCAGCAAAGTGCTCGGTGCGCAGCTTCTCGGGTTTGCCCGGTGGATGAAACGGATAACCCAGCGCAAACACGCCCTGCACCTGAATATCGTCTTCACAGACCAGCATAGATGCCATCCGCCCGCCCATCGACTTACCACCGATAAACACAGGTAAGCCATCGAGCTGCGCGCTTAGCACATTACGATAATGGGCCAGCAGTTTAGGGGCACGCTCCGGCGGGCGACGTTTATCCAGCGCCTTTGCCATCTGCATGTAGCCAAAGTCAAACAGCCCGACGGAGACTCCCAGCGCACTCAGGCGGTTTGCTATGTCCTGCATAAAGTCGCTGTCGCGGCCCGCTCCTGCGCCATGGGCCAGAATAAGTTGCGCCAGAGGTGCGTCAGCCTGATGCCATTCGATATCAATCTTTACTTCACTCTGCGTCATTGTTGTTCCTGCTCTACCATTTCCAGCATCCAGTTTTTAAAGGACACTATTTTACCTAATTCAGCCTGAGATTCACGACACACCAGGTAGTAAGCATTTTTACTCTCCAGGTGATGGCTAAATGGAATGATCAAACGGCCCGCATCCAGGTCAGGTTTGGCCAATACGCTGTTGCCCAGCGCGATCCCCTGACCATGTACCGCTGCCTGAGTCACCATGGATGAGTGACTGAAAATTGGTCCGGTGTTAGCCGGCACGTTGCGCACCCCGGCGGTTTTTAGCCAGGCTTTCCAGGCGCGTCGGGTGGTATCGTGCAACAGGGTGTGATTCGCCAGATCGCTGGGCTGATCCAGCGGCTTAGGGCCATTGAGCAGCAAAGGGCTACACATAGGCACCAGATATTCGGTGTGCAGCTTGTGGGTTTGCACGCCGCTCCAGTTGCCCCGGCCATAATAAATGGCCACGTCCACGTCATCGGTTAATGAGTTTTCATCCAGATCCTGGGCTTTTATTCGCACATCAATGTCGGGGTGCAATTCATTAAACAGGCTCAGCCTGGGTACCAGCCACTGAATGGCAAAACTGGGCGTCAGGCTCACTGTAAGCGACCCTTTTGCACCCCGTGCTAATAGCCTTTCGGTGGCATCGATCAGCTGAGAAAACAGCTCTTTGATATCCAGGAAATAACCCTGCCCTTCTTCCGTTAACAGCAAGGAGCGGTTTTTACGTAAAAAGAGTTTAACCCCGAGGTGCTCTTCCAGAATTTTGATCTGGTGGCTGATGGCCGCCTGAGTGACAAACAGCTCTTCAGCGGCCTTGGTAAAACTCAGATGCCGGGCTGCGGCCTCAAAAGCTTTCAGTGCATTTAATGGGGGTAATCGTCGTGACATGGCGGGTGTTCCAAACCAGGCTGATGAAAATGGCGGAGTCTCCCCCGCCAGTAAGTGTCATGTTACAGATCGGCAGCGCTGGTATCTAACGGTGCAAAGCTCTTCACCAAATCGTCCACGGCTTTCATCTGTTGCAAGTAGCCTTCAAGCTTTGCCAGCGGCAGTGCACAAGGGCCATCGCATTTGGCTTCGTTTGGATTAGGGTGCGCTTCAATAAACAAGCCCGCCAGGCCCAGGGCCATTCCGCTGCGTGCCAGCTCAGCCGCCTGCGCACGACGACCATCTGCCGAATCGCTGCGACCACCCGGGCGCTGCAGGGCGTGTGTGGCATCAAAGATCACGGGTGCCATGTGCTTCATGTCATCCATACCCAGCATGTCGACCACCAGATTGTTATAACCAAAGCTGGTGCCGCGCTCACACAAGATCACTTGCTCGTTGCCCGCTTCGCTCATCTTTTTGATGATGTGACGCATCTCGTGTGGTGCCAGAAACTGAGGTTTCTTCACGTTAATCACATTGCCGGTCTTTGCCATGGCCACAACCAGGTCGGTCTGACGCGCTAAAAAGGCCGGAAGCTGGATCACATCAACCACTTCGGCAACGGGTGCCGCCTGATGCGGCTCATGCACGTCGGTGATAAGCGGTACGTTAAAGGTGCTTTTGATTTCTTCAAAGATTTTTAGCCCCTCTTCCATACCCGGACCACGGTATGAATTGATAGAAGAGCGGTTGGCTTTGTCGAATGAGGCTTTAAACACATAAGGAATGCCCAGCTTGCTGGTCACTTCAACATAGTGCTCGGCAATACGCATGGCCAGGTCGCGAGACTCCAGCACATTCATGCCACCAAACAGCACAAAAGGTTTGTCGTTAGCAACTTCGATGTCTGCTACTTTGATAATCTGTGTATTCATTGTTTTTCCTAAAATAGTCGCTAACTGGCAGCGCTAACTGCCAATCACACGTAAAAGTTGTCCGCATAGCCAGGCCGCGTAGGTGCCCAACGCATAGCCCAATACGGCTAACAGTACGCCCACTGGCGCCAGTGCCGGGTGGAACGCTGACGCAACCACAGGCGCAGATGCTGCGCCGCCAATATTGGCCTTGCTGCCAACCGCCACGTAAAACACGGGCGCTTTAATGAGTTTAGCCACCAAAAATAATAACCCCACATGCACTGCCATCCAGATCAGACCAATAACGACATACTTGGGGGCCTCGACGATTTTGGTGATATCCATGTGCAACCCTATTGTTGCGACCAAAATGTATAAGAAGCTGCTACCCACTTTGGAGGCGCCCACGGCCTCAAAGTTGCGGGCTTTGGTGAAAGACAGCGCCAGACCAATGGTGGTGACCAGTACGATGATCCAGAACAGTTTGGAATGCAGAGAAAACTTCTTCAGCTCCGGGAAATTACTTGCAAAGTAAGGCACCAACAGGTCGGCGGCAAAATGCGCCAGGCCTGTTGCACCGAAAGCAAAGGCGATTAGCAACATAAGATCCTTTAATTCGGGTCGTCTTGCATGCTCCGCTTCAAAGGCCTGTACTTTGTCAATCAGACGCTCAATCGAGGCCGTGTCGGCCCCGGTACGTGCGTCGATGTCTTTATGTCTGGCGGCTAAAAACAACAGGCCAGCCATCCACAGGTTGGCAACCACTATGTCCACGGTCACCATAATGGTGAAGATCTCGCCCCCGGCGCCGTAAATTTCCTTCATCGCCACCATGTTGGCTCCGCCGCCAATCCAGCTACCGGCCAGTGACGCCATACCACGCCATACCGCTTCAGGCCCGGCGACACCGAGTAATTCTGGCATAAAGGTGGCTGTGATCAGCAATGCAATCGGTCCGCCTAAGACCACGCCAACCGTACCAGTCAAAAACATTATAATGGCACGTTTACCCAGCCCCATGATGGACTTAAGATCGATGCTCAACGTCAGCAACACCAGACAGGCTGGCAGTAAAAAGTACTTAGCAACCGTATACACATCGTTACCGCTGCCATCGACAATCCCAAAGGTGTTTAGCAAAGATGGCAGGAAATAGCACATCAACAGAGCGGGCACATAGCGATAAAACTTGGCCCAGAATCCCGTTTTCAGATTAGAGGTATAAAACACAAATCCCAGAATAATGGCTAACAGGCCAAGCACAACGGCATTATTGGTAATGAGTACACTACTCTCTTGCATAGGATCTCTCTATTTCCTTGATTATACAAAAACCGCTCAGGAAGTTAGCACCGATGACTGGCATAACTCCCCTCAGTGCAGTGCGCACTGACCTCACCTAATGAAGGATATTATTATGGTCGGCCAGCTCAGCGATTTGATTTTGAATGAGTTCAATGGTTGGGTCGTCAGGGCATTCATCAACAAAAAATTGCAAATCATCTTTTGCCATTTTTGGACAATTGAGTTGATTTAACAGATAGCCCCTGTCGCGACGCTCATAAGGGTCATCACCCAGTAATTCCATCAACATCTCGACACAGCTCAGTGCATGACCAAACTTCTCAGCTGCAATAAACGACCATTTTTGCTGGGCAAGGTAAAGCTTGAAGGCTTCCTCTCCGAACACCAGCTCCAGAGGCTCCTGCTCTTTGTCATCACCATTTTCAGGGATCACATACCAGGCTTGGTGGCCTGAGCTGGGGTCTATGATATAGCCTTCTTCGTCGCTCAACGCAATGTGTACCTGCACATCGCCCTGATTAATTGCCAAGCTTGCGGTGAGATTAGCTCGCTCCAGCAAATGTACCAGAATAAGCGCCAACGCCATGCTGGTGCCACTGTGCATCTTTAAAGCGTAACAGACATTGTTTAGCAAATGCTCTGGCACTTTTTGGTCCGTGCCACTAAATAACCATTGGGTATAAAATGTATCGAGCAGTGCATCCACACACGTGTGTTTGTCGGCATTTTTATGGCAAATGTCGTCAACAGCCTGCTCAAGCTCAGCCAGTAAACATAGCGTGTGTGAGGTATCGGCCTGAGCATCCCAGTGTGGCTCAGCCCAGATACAACGTAACAAGGCCGGCGTAGAGAAATGCTCCGAACTTGCGTCGTGTTCATCGAACCAGATATCAGTCATAAATAACGAACTGTTTTCTACTGTCTAAAATTATAATGGGCTAGTGTAACATTTTTCATCACATTCCCAAGGGGATTTTTATTTTGGAGAAAATTGAGGGGGCTTTGAGCGAATGGCCGGACAGCGGGGTGCCCGGCGCATGTGTTACAGTAAGAGTGCGTTTTTAGCACTGGCGAGGTAGCCAACGGCCAACAGCGTGACTGTTGCCATAACCAGTGCACCAATCTGCCTGGCTTTTGTTGTGGATTTTGCAATCACGAAACCTAAAGCTATATATGCAACGACTAAAACAATTTTTTCCATCAACCAGGGTTGCTGTGCCGGGTTCAGGCTGGCCATTACAGCCAGCGATACCGCTGAAATCAGCAATACAGTATCAACACTGTGGCTGGCGATAAAGACCCCTTTGTTGGCTGCCAGTTTACCACTGGCCAAACGCGAAATAGCTCGGGTATAAAACAAAATAATACTTAAAACTGCAAACATCACATGTGTGTGTTTAAGTGCCATGTAGTCCAAAATTGCCCCTTATTAAATCAACTATAAAATCAATCTTCTAAACGAGCCAATATCTGTTCCAGCTCGTCAATTACAGTATTAAATACATCAACCAGCTTAGGGTCAAAGTGCTTGCCCTTTTGGCTGTTAATTTCAGCCACCACTTCATCCAGGCTGTATGCCGGGCGATAGCAACGCTCGTGACGCATTGAGTCATAGACATCTGCAATCGCCGCAATACGTCCGAAGATATGGATCTCTTCGCCTTTTTTACCTGTTGGGTAACCACTGCCGTCCCACCGCTCATGGTGATCGCGAGCAATCATAGCGCCGGCATTAACTATCTCACGGCGTGAGTCGCGCAGTATCTGGTAACCCTTTTGAGTATGAGACTTCATTACATCCCATTCTTCGGGCTCCAACTTATGTGGCTTGTTCAAAATCGCGTCGGGAATACCTACATTGCCAACGTCGTGTAAAGGTGAGGCAAGACGCACCAGCTCGGCTTCTCGATAGCTGAGACCGTAGTGCTTGGCCAGCACATAACAGATGTTTGCAACGCGCTTAACATGATTACCCGATTCCGTAGAGCGCTGCTCAAGCGCTTCGCTTAATCGATATACCAACTCCTGCTGAGTGTCTTCTATCTCTGCCTGAAGCTGAACATTTTCATAGGCCAGTTGTACGTTTTGCGAGAATATTTTGATCAAGTGCTTTTGCGTGTCGGTCAAAAACTCAGGGATACCTGAGACAAACAGCATAGACGCATGGTTATATTCACTCGAACAATACGCAAACAGATAATTGTCCTTATAAACTATGCCACGGTCTTGCAATGCCTGACGACAGGCATCCATTTGTTCTGAGTCCAGCACGTCCTCAATCGGCTTACCTTCGCTTCTGGCAAATTCGCCACGACCCGTAAACACCACCAGTTTGTCACTGCTATTGGAGGGATCATTACTGGCAACCAAAGACGTTGCATAAATGGCTTCATCCACAGTCCCTAACAAAGAAGTCAGCTGCTGGATCACCCCTTCGATAAACTGGTCGATGGAATGCGAAGCAAAAATATTTCGTGATGCAGTGATGATTTTTTCCAGCCCCTGACGAGACTGATCAATAGACAAAATGTCTCGGTAGGAACGCAAGCTCGACATCACTACAGTAAACAGCTTTTGTGCCGTCAACTCAGTTTTGGATTTATAGTCATTAATATCGTAATTGACGATGACCTGACGCTCCGGGGCCTGACCTGGCTGTCCGGTACGCAATATAATGCGAATATTGTTATTTTTAGCCGTCTCGCGAATATATTGCGCGACTCTCAATCCTGCGTCATCCGTTTCCATCACAACATCAAGTAGCACAATCGCTGCATCAGGGTGGTCCATAACCACCTTTTTTGCTTCCTCGCCAGAATAGGCACTGAGAAATTCAAGGCGCTTTTTCTGAAACTCAAAGTCACTGAGCGCGAGTTTGGTTACCGCATGCACCTCGGGTTCATCATCAACAATGATCACCTTCCAAGTGCCACTTTTTTCCTGTACTTCTACTTCACCCGGATCGTCTGAAAACAAAAAATCATCCATTGGAGAGTCCTTAACACTCTTTTGTACTCGTATCTCGCCAGTATTGCGCGTGCTGACGGACATGAAACCGGTTGAGGATAACCGGCTTGTTGCTCGCTTATACGGCATCGCTACTTTTATTGTAGCTTTGCTCAAGAAATAACGATTATTGCGGCTTTTGCGCCATCGTTACCCTATCACAGCCTGCCATATCTTTTATTGTAAGTATATTGCGATAGTTCATTTGTGCAAAAATCTGCTGAACACCAGCAGCTTGTTGATAGCCGTGCTCAAACATCAGATACCCATCAGACGTAAGATGCGCCTGCGCTTGCTCAATAATATGACGAATATCGGCATAGCCTTGATCCGGTGCTACCAAAGCGGACAAAGGCTCAAAACGCACATCCCCCTGACTCAGGTGTTCATCTGTTTCACAAATATAAGGCGGGTTGCTGACAATCAGATCAAAACACTGATCTGCCAACGCTGAAAACCAGTCACTCTGGCGGATCTGCACATGCTCAAAACCCAGACGCAGGCGGTTTTTCTCTGCCAGCGCCACCGCATCGCTTGAGAAGTCAACACCGATTAGTTGCCAACCAGGTTGCTCCGATGCCAACGCCAGCACAATGGCGCCCGTCCCGGTGCCCAGATCAAGTACTCTGGCCTGCGTCGGCAAAGCCAATGCCAGCGCCTGTTCAACCAGGGTTTCGGTGTCCGGGCGTGGGATCAGTGTACTGTTATTAACGTATAAAGGCAGGCTCCAGAACTCCCGCTCTCCCGTTAGATGAGCGACCGGCTCCCCTGCTTGTCGACGCGCGATCAGGGTTGCAAAACGCTGCTGTTGCTCGGCGTTTAATTCAGCCTCGGGCCAGGCAAATAAATAACTGCGGTTTTTTTGAAGGATATGCAAAAGCAGCACTTCGGCATCGAGTTTCGCCGACTCTGAGCTGCTCTGAAGTTGCCCGCTCGCCCAGGCAATCGCCTGAGCAAGGGTTGAATATTGCGTCATTAATCGTCGCCCATAGCTGCTAACAGATCAGCCTGGTACTCCAATACTAACGGGTCGATAACAGCACCCAGATCACCCGCTACAACTTCATTCAGACGATACAGTGTGAGGTTAATACGGTGATCCGTAATACGGCCCTGCGGATAGTTGTAAGTCCGGATCCGCTCAGAGCGGTCACCGCTACCTACCAGGTTACGACGCTCACTTGCCTCAGCAGCCTGACGTTTTTCGTCTTCCGCCTGCTGTAGACGCGCGCCCAATACTGACAAAGCCTTAGCACGGTTTTTATGCTGTGAACGTTCATCCTGACATTCCACCACAACGCCGGTTGGAATATGGGTAATACGGATAGCAGAGTCAGTTTTGTTAACGTGCTGACCACCGGCGCCCGAGGCACGGAAGGTGTCAACCTTCAGATCGGCTGGGTTAATTTCGATCGCTTCCGCTTCCGGGATCTCAGCCATGACTGCTACTGTACAGGCTGACGTATGAACGCGGCCCTGAGATTCAGTCTCTGGTACACGCTGTACGCGGTGCGCGCCCGACTCAAACTTGAGCTTACCGTACACGCCGTCGCCTTTGATGTTAGCAATGATCTCTTTGTAACCACCGTGTTCACCTTCGTTGGCACTGACCACTTCCACTTGCCACTTTTGGGTTTCGGCATAACGGCTGTACATACGGAACAAGTCACCGGCAAAGATAGCCGCTTCGTCACCGCCCGTACCGGCACGGACTTCCAAAAATACGTTGTTATCGTCTTTAGGATCTTTTGGCAGCATCAGGATCTGGAGCTGCTCTTCCAGTTCTGAAATTTGTTCTTTTGCTTCTTTATATTCTTCCTGAGCCATTTCACGCATATCCGGATCAGAATCCTTCAGCATTTCTTCGGCTGCTGCCACGTTTTCCTGCGCCTGCTGATAAGCAGTAAACGCCTTCACCACATCCTCAAGCTCTGAGTACTCTTTTGACAATGCGCGAAAACGGTTCTGATCGCCAATGACTTCCGGATCCCCCAGCATGGCTTCCACTTCTTCGTGGCGCTCTACCAAAGTTTCCAATTTACGATAAACGGACTCTTTCATTTAACTCTTATTCCTGCTCAATACCTAATGCTTGTTTTAATACTGCAATACGCTCAATATCACCTTCTTTTGCTGCCGACTGAATCGCTCGGGTCGGTGCATGAGTAAGTCGATTAGTGAGTTTATTTGCCAGTTCTAACAAGACCTTTTCTGAATTCTTACCCGATTGTAGCTGATTTAACGCCTTTTCCACGAGCTCTAATTTAATCGTCTGGGCCGATTCTCGATATTCCCGGATCACATCCACCGATGTCAGTGAACGCTGCCACTGCGCAAACTCATGGGTTTTGTCATCAATGATGTGCTGCGCTTCACGTGCTGCTTGTTCACGCGACGCCATATTTTCATTCACGATTGCTTGCAGGTCGTCTACCGTATAAAGGTAGGCCGCGTCTAAGTCATTGACCTGACTTTCGATATCACGTGGCACAGCAATATCGACAAACAGCATCGGTTTATGTTTGCGTTTTTTAAGAGCCTGCTCAACGACCCCTTTACCTATGATTGGCAAGGTGCTGGCTGTTGAGCTGATGACAATATCCGCCAGATGCAATTGCTCGGGAAGTTGAGCCAAGGAGATGACATTCGCGTTAATTTCATCCGCCAGGGATTGAGCCCGTTCAATGGTGCGGTTGGCAACGGTAATTGCTTTGGGATTGTGTTGCGACAGATGCTTGGCAACCAGCTCAATGGTTTCACCGGCTCCAATCAGTAATACGTTGGTTTTTTCCAGCTGACCATAAATGTGTTTAGCCAGATTGACGGCCGCATACGCCACAGATACTGCGCTGGCGCCAATTTCAGTCTCGGTACGCACCTGCTTAGCCACAGAGAACGTTTTCTGAAACAAGCGCTCGAATACCGGCTGAATGCCGTTATGTGTTTTCGCGCTATTATACGCTTGCTTGATCTGACCTAGGATCTGAGGTTCACCCAACACCAAAGAATCTAAACCACAGGCTACACGCATCAGGTGATTGACCGCATCCTGATTGTGATGCACATACACATTTTCGGCCAGCTCTTGCTCTTCTATTTGGTGAAATTCAGCCAGCCAGCCCAGAAGCGCTTGGGAATTCGAGTCGCCAAGGCTACAATAGATTTCGGTCCGATTGCAGGTAGAAACAATCACGGACTCATTAAACTGCGGCAACTGTGATAGTTGCTGTAGCGCATCCGATAACTGTTGCGGAGAAAAGGCGACTTTTTCCCTCAATTCGACGGACGCGGTTTTGTGATTGATCCCAAGTGCGATAATGGTCATAACTGCCAGTGTTGCTCAAGCCCTGCTTTAAAGCCGCTAATTTTACCAAAAATCAATCGAATATGGAAAGTAAGGAACTTAGTTTGAAACAGTTTCATTTGATTTTGCTCATGTTTTTATTGTTTCTGAGCGGGTGTGCACAGCGTATTACCCCACCTGACGAGCATTTACAGCAGAATCGTCCCGAAAGTTATAACAATTGGCGGGCAACCGGTAAGCTGGCATTTATCTCTCCCGAAGAGCGTCAGTCTGCCAACTTTAACTGGCAATATCGTGAACAAAAACAAACCCTGACGTTGAACACCTTTATCGGGACTCAGGTACTCAAGCTGCAAGAATTCGATCAGCACAGTGTGCTGACGCTTGAGGATAACACCTACACCAGTGAAGACAGCAGCGATTTAGTGTACCGCCTGAGCGGCTGGCAACTGCCTGTATCACAAGCCCCTCAATGGTTAACGGGCAACATAGAGGCACCTGACAATCAGTATAATGATAAACAACAATTAACTCAGGCCATCTGGCAAGACGAACAAGGCCTGCGCTGGCAGGTTGCTTACCAAACCTACCAGCGTGTAAACGGGTTCGAACTCCCGACTCGGCTCACCCTGACACATAAAGATATCACCATTAAAATCCGAATCAGTGATTGGCACTTTGACACCCTATGAAGACACTCAAATTAACCGCTCCGGCAAAACTCAACCTGTTCTTGCACATCAATGGTCGCCGTGCTGATGGCTACCATGAACTCGAAACCCTGTTTACTCTGCTGGAATATGGCGATGAGCTGACTTTTTCGCTTATCGAGCAAGATGTACTTGAGATTGAGGGCGATGTCACCGGCATTCCGTTGCAAGACAATTTGATTTACCGAGCTGCGGAAGCGCTCAGGCCCTATAAACAATCACCATTCGGTGCCCATGTTCAGCTGGTTAAAAAACTGCCTATGGGTGGCGGCGTGGGGGGCGGTTCATCAGACGCAGCAACCACCTTGCTTGCCTTAAACACATTGTGGCAATGTGACTTATCATTTGACCAGCTTGCGGATATCGGATTATCACTCGGTGCGGATGTCCCCGTCTTTATACGAGGAAAAACGGCCTTGGCGCAAGGGGTTGGAGAGAAGCTGAGCCCCTATACTCTGGCAACAAAACACTATCTGGTGGTCTTCCCCAATGTCCATGTTGGCACTGTTGAAGTATTCACACACCCAGAGCTGCCAAGAAATACCCCGAAATTATCTGAGGGCTGGACCATCGAGCAGACACACAACGACTGTCAGGCATTAGTCAAAAAGCTCTACCCCGAGGTTGAAAAAACCCTGAGCTGGTTGCTAAAATATGCGCCGTCCAGAATGACGGGAACCGGAGGATGCTGCTTTGCAGAATTTAATTCAGCACAGGCGGCACAGCGTGTACTCGAACAACTCCCGTCTCACTGGACTGGCTTTGTTACCCAAAGCGCAAGCGAGTCAATTGCCCACCGGCAACTGGCTGCATGGCGTAAAGATGAAGTAAAATAGTTTAAGTTAGCCTGTTTTGACACTGTCACAGACGCCGTCATTGCAAAATATATATTACAGTGCCTGAGGAACCCTACCGTGCCCGACATGAAGCTCTTCGCTGGTAACGCAACACCTGAGCTAGCTCAAAAAGTTGCAAAACGTTTGTTTATCGAATTAGGTGATGCCGTTGTAGGCCGTTTTAGCGACGGCGAGATCAGCGTTCAAATCAATGAAAATGTTCGTGGTTCTGATGTATTCATCGTCCAATCCACTTGTGCACCAACCAATGACAACCTGATGGAACTCATTGTGATGGTGGATGCTTTACGTCGTGCTTCTGCAGGTCGTATTACCGCCGTTATTCCATACTTCGGCTATGCCCGTCAGGATCGTCGTGTACGTTCTGCGCGTGTGCCAATCACTGCAAAAGTTGTTGCGGACTTCTTATCAAGCGTTGGTGTTGACCGCGTTCTGACGGTAGACCTGCACGCTGAACAGATCCAGGGCTTCTTCGATGTGCCTGTAGACAATGTGTTTGGTAGCCCGGTGCTGCTTGAAGACATGAAAGAGCGCGATTTTGACGATGTTGTGGTCGTGTCGCCAGATATTGGTGGTGTGGTACGTGCGCGTGCAATCGCCAAACTTCTGGACGACAAAGATCTGGCTATCATCGACAAACGTCGCCCACAGGCTAACGTTTCTCAAGTCATGCACATCATTGGTGATGTGGAAGGCCGCGACTGTATTATCGTCGATGATATGATTGATACCGGTGGTACGTTGTGTAAAGCTGCGGCTGCACTGAAAGAGCATGGTGCTAAGCGCGTATTTGCTTATGCAACGCACCCGGTTCTGTCTGGCAATGCCGCAGAGAACCTGCGCAACTCAGTAATTGACGAAGTGATTGTCACTGACTCAATTACGCTGTCGGACGAGCTGAAGTCTGTTGATAAGATCAAAGTACTGACGCTGGCTGATATGCTGGCTGAAACCATTCGCCGCATCAGCAACGAAGAGTCTATCTCTGCGATGTTCGAACACTAATCCGTGTTCACTGGCAAAGAAAAAGCACCTTAGGGTGCTTTTTTTATATCCAAAGGTTTGCAAGGCTGCTGGTTAGTGGTATATTAGCGCGCCTTTTTACTGGGCTTGCTTTGGATACAACCACGGCGAGTGCAGTGATTTACCGAAGTGCTTGGTCGCGAGCCCTTCGAAGTATTAACTAAAATAATTGGAGACACTCATGTCACAATACGTATTAAACGCTGAAGTACGCGAAACTCTGGGTACTGGTGCGAGCCGCCGCCTACGTCGCGCTGATAAAGTTCCTGCTATCCTTTACGGTGCAGGCAAAGACGCTGTTTCGCTTACTCTGGACCACAACAAAGTTATCCAGATGCAAGAAGACGAAGGTTTCTACACGCACATCCTGACTCTGAACATCGGTGGTGAGTCTGTTGAAGCTATCCTGAAAGACATCCAACGTCACCCGTACAAGCCTAAGGTAACTCACCTTGACTTCCAACGCGTTGACGCTTCTCAAAAGCTTCACACTAAAGTACCTGTTCACTTCCTGAACGAAGAAGCAGCTACTAAAGGCGGCAACACTGTTGCTCACCACGTAACTGAAATCGAAATCACGTGTCTGCCAGCTCAGCTTCCTGAGTTCGTAGAAGTTGACGTTGCAGCTATCGAAGTTGGCGCAACTGTACACCTTTCAGACATCACTCTTCCAGCTGGTGTAGTTTCTGTTGAGCTAGCTAAAGGTGCAGACCACGACCAAGCGGTTGTAACTGTAAACGCACCTAAAGGCAGCGCTGCTGAAGAAACAGCTGAAGAAGCTGCTGAATAATTTTTAAGGTGTTAGCACCTTGAATACTATTCAAATGCTAGTGGGCCTGGCTAATCCAGGCCCCGAATACGCAAACACCCGTCACAATGCCGGTGCCTGGTTTATCGAAGAACTGGCCAAGCGCTACAACGTCCCCCTCAAACCTGATTCAAAACACCATGGCCTTAGTGGCAAGCTTATCCTGAACAATCAGGAATTTAAGCTACTGATCCCAACCACCTTTATGAACCTAAGCGGTAAAGCCGTAGGTAGCCTGGCAAACTTCTATAAGATCCCGCCAGAGCAGATCCTGGTTGCACATGATGAGATGGATATGGAACCTGGTGTCGCCAAAATCAAAAAAGGCGGCGGTCACGGTGGGCACAATGGTCTCAAAGACATAATCGCCAAGCTGGGTAATAACAAAGAGTTTATGCGCCTGCGCATTGGTATTGGCCACCCTGGACACAGAGACAAAGTAACAGGTTGGGTGCTGGGCAAAGCCCCTCAGGCAGATCAGGAAAAAATCGATGCAGTGGTAGATGAAGCCGTGCGTTGTATGGAAATTCTGGCCAAAGACGGTGTGTTAAAAGCACAAAATAGACTACATTCTTTTAAGCCGTAACACCGACTCTCCTGTCCCGTTACAGCTGTGATTGATGGCAAACTAAAGGTTTTAAACTATGGGTTTTAAATGTGGCATTGTTGGCCTGCCTAACGTAGGTAAGTCAACCCTATTCAATGCATTAACCAAAGCGGGCATCGAAGCCGCGAACTTCCCTTTTTGTACTATCGAGCCAAACACCGGCGTGGTTGCCGTTCCGGATCCGCGTCTGGACCAATTGGCTGCGATTGTTAATCCACAAAAAACCATCGCAACCACGATGGAGTTTGTTGATATCGCAGGCCTGGTAAAGGGCGCCTCTAAAGGTGAAGGTCTGGGTAACCAGTTCTTAGCAAACATTCGCGAAACAGATGCCATTGGTCATGTTGTTCGCTGCTTTGAAGACGAAAACATCGTCCACGTATCTGGTCAGGTAAACCCGGCAGACGATATTGATGTTATCAACACTGAGCTGGTTTTAGCAGATATGGAAGCGGCCGACCGCGCAGCACAACGTAACGCTAAAAAAGCCAAAGGTGGCGATAAAGACGCTAAATTCCAAAACGAAGTACTGGAAAAGGTCAAAGCACACCTGGATGAAGGGTTAACACTGCGCTCACTGGAGCTGACAAAAGAGGAGCTAGCTGCGATTAAGCCGCTTAACTTCTTAACGATTAAGCCGACCATGTACATCGCAAACGTGACTGAAGATGGTTTCGAAAATAACCCATTCTTAGACCAGGTACGTGAGATTGCCGCAGCGGAAGAAGCCGTTGTGATCCCGGTCTGTGCTGCTATTGAATCTGAACTGTCTGAACTTGAAGAAGAAGATAAGCTTGAATTCATGGCTGACCTTGGTCTGGAAGAGCCAGGGCTTAACCTGGTGATCCGTGGCGGTTACGAGCTACTGAAACTACAAACCTACTTTACGGCAGGTGTTAAAGAAGTGCGCGCATGGACGATTCCTGTTGGTGCCACTGCGCCGCAGGCAGCGGGTAAGATCCACACCGACTTTGAGCGTGGCTTTATTCGTGCACAGACCATTGGTTTTAATGACTACATTGAATACCAAGGTGAAAGCGGTGCGAAAGACGCAGGTAAAATGCGCCAGGAAGGTAAAGATTACATCGTTAAAGATGGCGATGTGATGAACTTCCTGTTCAATGTCTAAGTAACTGCATTCAATATTGACCAAGTTTATTGGTCTGACAAAAAGCGCCTGATGGCGCTTTTTTTGTCTTTCTCTTACACTGTATGAAGAATTATTGGCTGAATTGCGTTAAAAACAGCCCGCTTCGCTTAATTTATCTGCAAACAAACTGTGTTAGGTATTTTTTTGCAAAAAAGGTGTTGACGACATACGGGCATATACGCATAATACGCCCCGCATCAGCGATGATGAGAAATTAAAGAGATGGCTATGTAGCTCAGCTGGTTAGAGCACATCACTCATAATGATGGGGTCCCCTGTTCAAATCAGGGCATAGCCACCATGCTTTAATTACTACCAAAACTCATCGAGCTAGCAAAACGCGGAAGTGGCGGAATTGGTAGACGCGCTGGATTTAGGTTCCAGTATCTTCGGATGTGAGAGTTCAAGTCTCTCCTTCCGCACCATGTTCTTTTAAGTCAGAACTAAAACAGATTTAGTTTCGTTGGAGTATCGCCAAGCGGTAAGGACAGAAGAGAGAGGTTTTGATCCCTCACTCATCCACCCCCAGATTCAAATCCTGGGACCAACATTTAGGTTTGAGTTTTCGTTGGAGTATCGCCAAGCGGTAAGGCAGCGGGTTTTGATCCCGCCATTCCCAGGTTCAAATCCTGGTACTCCAGCCATCTCTTCTGAGATAAAAATGCGGAAGTGGCGGAATTGGCCAGGTGTCTTGAACTAGACGCTGGATTTAGGTTCCAATATCAAAGCAAAAAAATATGCGGAAGTGGCGGAATTGGTAGACGCGCTGGATTTAGGTTCCAGTATCTTCGGATGTGAGAGTTCAAGTCTCTCCTTCCGCACCATGTTCTCGATTAGAACTAAAATAATCAAATTTTCGTTGGAGTATCGCCAAGCGGTAAGCACAGAAGAGAGAGGTTTTGATCCCTCACTCATCCACCCCCAGACTCAAATCCTGGGACCAACATTTAGGTTTGAGTTTTCGTTGGAGTATCGCCAAGCGGTAAGGCAGCGGGTTTTGATCCCGCCATTCCCAGGTTCAAATCCTGGTACTCCAGCCAACATGCGGAAGTGGCGGAATTGGTAGACGCGCTGGATTTAGGTTCCAGTATCTTCGGATGTGAGAGTTCAAGTCTCTCCTTCCGCACCATGTTCTCGATTAGAACTAAAATAATCAACTTTTCGTTGGAGTATCGCCAAGCGGTAAGGACAGAAGAGAGAGGTTTTGACCCCTCACTCGTTCACCCCCAGATTCAAATCCTGGGACCAACATTTAGATTTGAGTTTTCGTTGGAGTATCGCCAAGCGGTAAGGCAGCGGGTTTTGATCCCGCCATTCCCAGGTTCAAATCCTGGTACTCCAGCCATTGGCTATGTAGCTCAGCTGGTTAGAGCACATCACTCATAATGATGGGGTCCCCTGTTCAAATCAGGGCATAGCCACCACGTTGCGGAAGTGGCGGAATTGGTAGACGCGCTGGATTTAGGTTCCAGTATCTTCGGATGTGAGAGTTCAAGTCTCTCCTTCCGCACCATGTTCTTCAAGTTAGAACTAAAACTCTTGATTACGCTTTTTATTTCTGTAGTATCAAGCGTTAAGAAGAAGGATATTATCTCTTAGATTTATCTGGATTCAAGATTTGAATTATTGCTGGAGTATCGCCAAGCGGTAAGGCAGCGGGTTTTGATCCCGCCATTCCCAGGTTCAAATCCTGGTACTCCAGCCATCTCTTCCTTAAGAGATACAATTTGATGCGGAAGTGGCGGAATTGGTAGACGCGCAGGATTCAGGTTTCTGTAACTTCGGTTGTGAGAGTTCAAGTCTCTCTTTCCGCACCATTTAACTCTTATCTTGAAAACTTTCTTCTTTTTAAAAACTACATACTCGATGCAAAAGTGACGGAATTGTCTGTTGTCGAATTAGACGCAGGATTCGGTTCTCTTTTTCATTGATAAACTAAATACTCGATGCAAAAGTAGCAGAATTGGCTGTTGTCGAATGAGACGCAGGATTCAGGTTTCTTTTTCATTGATAAACTAAATATACGATGCGGAAGTGGCGGAATTGGTAGACGCGCAGGATTCAGGTTTCTGTAACTTCGGTTGTGAGAGTTCAAGTCTCTCCTTCCGCACCATTTAGTTCAAAGACAATTTCAACTCTCTTGCTACTCTTCCGACATATCTTAATTATTTTCCCATCTTCTTCGTAATTTTCAGTTAATTTTGCTTTATTGCTTTGCTATCTGTTATTCCTGTCATGAATGACGTCTAAACGACGCCACCCATTGCATGTTTCAATACTTCACGTTTAATTGGACCGGCATGATTAGCCACTTTTAACACCAGGTTGCGTAAATGCCTTAAAGGTGCAATTTCGTTAGAGAAGCCAAAGTAGCAGGCGTCCATCATACTCATCATCATCAGGTTATCGTTACGACGGCTCTGCTCATAGCGGCGCAGCAAGGCGGCGTTACCAATGTCCTCAGCGCCTTCCAGTGCGCTTGCCAGCGCAGCCACATCTTTGAACCCTAAATTAACGCCCTGCCCTGCCAGCGGGTTAATGGTATGTGCTGAGTCGCCAATCAGGACGACACGCCCCTGATGGTATTGATTGGCATGTTGTCTGGCCAGCGGAAATACCGCGCTTTGTAACACCTCAAACTCACCGGGTAAATCGAAGAAGTGATTTTGTATCTCCTGCTTCAACTGTGCATTCGATAACGTCTTCATCTGCGCCAGCTCATTGCCATGGTGATACCAAATAAGATTGGCATACGGATATTGCATGGGCAAAAAGGCAATCGGTCCGGACGGCTTAAACTGCTGCCAGGTTTTTACCTGCTGCGGCGCATCCAGTTTAATCAGCACACCCATACAATGCTGCTGATATTGCCAACCGGTCACCCCAATGCCAGCCAGTTTGCGTACCACCGAGCGTCCGCCGTCAGCTGCTAACAGTAAATCGGCCTGATAACTTTGCTCCGGGTAAATCAACTCAACCGAATCAGTATTTTGCTTGATTGCCTGCGGCGTACCAGAAACCTGTTCGACCTGAATACCAAGGCGTTCGAACTGTGCCCATAAACTGGCCTGGATAAGACGGTTTTCAACAATGTGGCCTAAATGCGTTGCCGCCAGCTCCTCGCAGTCAAATAGCAGGCTGTTATTTTCCTGCTCATACGCTTCGAGCTGCTGATACGGTGCCAGTCTGGCATTGCGCAGCAACGGCATTGCCTGGAGTTCATCCAGCAAAGCTTCTGAGAAGCGATTAATGGCTGACACCCGAATATCTATGGTCTCGTCCGTTAGAGCCTGCATGGCATCCAATGGATGCGTTTCGAGCACAGTGACTGTCAGGCCTTGCTGCGCGAGCTTGACGGCGGCGGCTGCGCCAACCATGCCACCACCTACTATCAGCACTTTGTTTTTCATACCCTTTTTCCTTAGTTCTGCTTGCTAAGTCATATCCTGCTATTGTAACCCAATTCGCTCTGAAAGGTTCACAGCCCTGCATAGTGTAGCCGAGCAAATACAAGATGCCTTGATCTTGGTTTCTAAAGTTAAAAACTATACTTGGCTAGTGTCATTAGGTCATATAAAATACGCGTCCTTTAAACTAATTTCACGCAAGATCCTGGCAAAGATACAGGTTATGCTCTGTACTGGCACAGGTGATGAGCGGGTCGGCTTAGTGATATTAGTTGTTTTAGCGTCGCACACCGTGCTATTCACCGAGTTGAAAACGAGGCATTATTTCAATGAGTAAAAAGTTGCATATCAAAACCTGGGGCTGTCAGATGAACGAGTATGACTCCCAGAAAATGGCGGATCTGCTTGACTCCACCAACGGCTATCAGCTAACAGAAGAAGCTGAGCAAGCGGATGTGATCCTACTCAATACCTGTTCAATTCGTGAAAAAGCACAGGAAAAAGTATTCCACCAACTGGGTCGCTGGAAGCTACTCAAAGACGACAACCCGGATCTGGTGATTGGCGTCGGTGGCTGTGTGGCCTCTCAGGAAGGCGACACAATTCGTCAACGCGCGCCTTTTGTTGATATCGTATTTGGCCCGCAAACTTTGCACCGTCTGCCAGAGATGATCAAACAAGTGCAGAGCAAACAAGGCTCTGTGGTCGATATTTCATTCCCGGAAATCGAGAAGTTTGACCGCCTGCCAGAGCCAAAAGCGGAAGGTCCAAGTGCCTTTGTCTCTATTATGGAAGGCTGCTCTAAATACTGTACTTTCTGTGTTGTACCTTATACTCGTGGTGAAGAAGTAAGCCGTCCACTTGATGATGTTTTACTTGAAGTTGCTCAGCTGGCAGAGCAAGGTGTGCGTGAAGTAAACCTGCTAGGTCAGAACGTAAATGCCTATCGTGGCGAAATGCACGATGGCGAAATTTGCTATTTCTCTGATCTGCTGCGCTTTGTGGCGGCCATTGATGGCATCGATCGCATTCGTTACACCACCTCGCACCCTGTTGAGTTTACACCAGACATCATTGACGCATACGCAGACGTACCTGAGCTGGTTGATCACCTGCACTTACCGGTTCAAAGTGGCTCAGACCGCATTCTGAACCTGATGAAGCGTGGCCACACGGCGCTTGAGTACAAGTCGACTATCCGCAAGCTGCGCAAGATCCGTCCGAACCTGAGCATGAGTTCTGACTTTATTATTGGCTTCCCGGGCGAAAGCAAAGCGGATTTCGAAGCGACCATGAATCTTATCAACGACATTGGCTTTGATATGAGCTTCAGCTTTATCTATTCAGCGCGTCCGGGCACGCCAGCGTCTGACTTGCCTGACGATGTCACCGAGCAGGAAAAGAAAGAGCGTTTGTACTTGCTACAAAACCGCATTAATCAAATGGCGCAGGATATCAGCCGCAAAATGCATGGCACTGAGCAGCGTATTCTGGTCGAAGGTCCGTCGAAAAAGAACCCGATGGAATTGCGTGGCCGTACCGAGAACAACCGAGTGGTGAACTTTGAAGGTCCTCACTCAGTGATCGGTCAGTTTGTTGACGTACGTATCACAGAAGCACTGCCAAACTCACTACGTGGTGAGCTGATCAGGACCGAAGCTGAGATGGACTTACGCCGTGATGTTGCACCATCTGATATCTTAAATCGTGCCCCGGCAGAACCTGAAGCCAACGAACTGGGTGTAGCGACCTTTACGCCTTAGTCTTGGAATTTCGACGCCAGCTGATGCTGGCGTCTTGTTATTAGGAAGTTGTTTTGAGTAACCAAGTCAAGAATATCGAATTTTATCTGGAACCCTCCGACAATCACCGCCTATCTTCTTTGTGCGGGCCTTTTGATGACAACCTGAAGCAAATCGAACGTCGTCTGGGCATAGAAATTACCCACAGAGATAACTGGTTTAAAGTCACCGGCCAGCCGGTTGTGGCAAAAGCCGCCGTCGACATCTTGAAATCTCTGTATGTCGAAACCCAGCCTGTGCGCGGTAAATTTGCGGATATTGAACCGGATCAGGTTCACCTGGCGATCACCGAAGCGAACTGCCTGGAGCAGGAAGCCCCGGATGTGTGGGAAAAAGAAGTGTTTATCAAAACACGTCGTGGTGTGGTTAAGCCTCGTAACCCCAACCAGAGCCAGTATGTGGCCAATATTTTGACCCATGACATCTGCTTTGGAATTGGTCCGGCGGGCACAGGTAAAACTTACCTGGCGGTAGCAGCGGCGGTAGATGCCCTTGAGCGTCAGGAAATTCGTCGTATTCTGCTGACTCGCCCAGCCGTTGAAGCCGGCGAAAAACTCGGTTTCTTGCCCGGCGACCTGACGCAAAAGATAGACCCTTATTTGCGCCCGCTGTACGACGCCCTGTTCGAAATGCTGGGCTTTGAAAAGGTCGAGCGTTTGATCGAAAAGAACGTGATAGAGGTTGCACCACTGGCCTACATGCGTGGGCGAACACTGAACGATGCCTTTATTATTCTGGATGAAAGCCAGAACACCACCACAGAGCAGATGAAAATGTTCCTGACCCGGATTGGCTTTAATTCCAAAGCGGTGATCACCGGTGACATCACTCAGGTGGATTTACCACGCGGTGCGCGCTCTGGTCTGCGCCACGCCATCGATGTATTGGGTGAGGTAGACGAGATTTCGTTTAACTTCTTCAAGTCTCATGATGTGGTACGTCACCCAGTGGTGGCACGCATTGTTGAGGCCTACGAGAAAAAAGAAGAAGCCGAGCGAAAGGAAAAGTTTAATAAACAGCAGGCAAGATTACAGGCACAGGCCAATACCGCGCCAGCTGATACACAGCCAAACGCCAACGACGAGGAGCGCTCATAATGTCGCTTGAGGTAGATCTACAGATTGCCAGTGACTTCGCCAACCTGCCCTCTGCTGAACAATTTCAGTTGTGGGCCGAAAAAGCACTCCTTGCGTATAAGGAAGAGGCCGAGGTCACCATACGAATTGCAGACGAAGCGGAAAGCCAGGAACTGAACAGTCAGTACCGTGGTAAAGACAAGCCAACCAATGTGCTGTCTTTTCCTTTTGAAGCGCCGCCTGGGATTGAGCTGCCTTTAGTTGGCGACCTAATTATTTGTCCTCAGGTGGTTTTTCGTGAGGCCGAAGAACAGGAAAAAACGTTCCATGATCATTTTGCCCATATGGTGGTACACGGGTGCTTGCATTTGTTGGGCTTTGACCATATAAATGAACAGGACGCCAATGAAATGGAAAGTCTTGAAAAAGAATTCTTAGCCGATCTGGGCATTGCTGACCCATATCGAGATGACGTTTAACCGACTGGAGTAACACACCGCAATGAGCGACGAAAACTCGCAAAGTAGTCAGGGTTCTTCGAGCAAGACCTGGCTGGGACGCATCACTCAGATGCTGCAAGGGGAACCCCAAAATAAAGAAGAGTTGGTAGAAGTAATTGCCGACGCGCAGGAACGAGCCCTGATCGACCCTGAAACCAAAGACATGATGGAAGGCGTACTCAGTGTTTCTGAACTGAAAGTCCGAGACATCATGATCCCACGCTCACAAATGGTGACGCTGGATATTGATCAGGACCTGGAGTCGCAGTTGCCCGCTATGGTTGAATCCAGCCATTCGCGCTTTCCAGTCATTTGCGAAGACAAAGATCATGTCGAAGGCATTTTACTGGCCAAAGACCTGCTACCGCTGATCGTTCAGCGCGACAGTGAACTGCCAACCATCCGTGAATACTTGCGACCTGCTGTTGTGGTGCCAGAAAGTAAACGTGTTGACGCGCTGCTCAATGAGTTTCGTCAAAAACGCTATCATATGGCCATTGTCATCGATGAGTACGGCGGTGTTTCGGGTCTGGTGACCATCGAAGATATTCTGGAAACCATCGTAGGTGAAATCGAAGATGAGCACGACAACGAAGACGAACAGCAGGCCATTCGCCAGCTCTCTAAACACGTGTTCAACGTTCAGGCGCTGACTCCACTGGATGAATTCAACGACTTCTTTAAAACGGAATATGATACGCAAGAAGCAGACACCATAGGCGGGATCATCTTGCATGCTTTTGGCCATATGCCAAGCCGGGGCGAAACCATTGATATTGCACCTTTGCAGTTCAAGGTTACCAACTCGGACAATCGCCGTATTTTGCAGTTACAGGTGACCATGCCAAAAGCTGAACATGTTGAAGACGTTTTCGAATAAACTCACCACCCTACTAAAAGACAAGTTTGCGTGGCTGGCACTGCTTAGCGGTGCCTCTCTTACCTTTAGTTATGCCCCGTTTGGGCTCTGGCCCCTGACTTTTGTAGCGCTCGCAGTAGCGTGTTTTGTCACCGATCAGCCCACAACCCGACACGCCGCGAAATATGGCTTTTTATTTGGCTTTGGTTGGTTTTCAGCCGGGATAAGCTGGGTACATGTTTCCATCGCTCAGTTCGGGGGGTTGCCCTTACCGGCCTCACTGTTGTTAATGGGCCTGCTCTGTGCCTATCTGGCGATTTACCCGGCACTGGCCTTTGCGCTGGCGACACGCTTCTCTGATAAACCCTGGCAACGTATTGCGCTGCTGCTCAGTGGGTTCGCGATATTTGAATACCTGCGTGGCACCTTACTGACCGGGTTTCCGTGGTTGAGCTTTGGTTATAGCCAGACCGACGCACCGCTCAATATGCTTGCCCCCTGGATTGGCGAATTTGGTCTGACCCTGGTGTGTGTATTGCTTGGCGCACTGCTGTACTACCTGCTCTGGCAAAGACGCTATCAGCTGACCATGATTGCCCTGCTGCCTGTGCTAGCGCTCACCCTGTTTACACGCATAGCGGATAATCCGGTGCACTATAACGGCGAGCAAACCCGAACCTTGCTGGTTCAGGGCAATATTCAGCAAAGCCTGCGCTGGGAGCCTGAGCAATTCTGGCCGACTATGTCTAAATATCAGGATATGACCCGGCCATTGTGGCAGCAGGCCGACTTAGTTGTCTGGCCGGAAGCCGCCATTCCTGAGCTGGAAGACCTGGCCTTCGACTTTTTGCAAAATCTGGACAAAGCAGCAGCTTTTAATCAAAGCGCTTTGATCACAGGGATCCCGGATTACCAATTTGATACTCGTAATGTGTACAACACTTTAATTGTGGTTGGTAAACAACATGAGGAGGATGAGCAAGGCCACTATCGCTACCTGCACCCTAACCGTTACCAGAAACACCAGTTGCTGCCCATCGGAGAGTTTGTTCCCTTTGAAGAGTGGTTACGACCCATTGCACCGTTGTTCAATCTGGCTATGTCTTCGTTCTCTCGAGGAGAGGCAAAACAAGCTAATTTGATAGCCAATGGATTGCATATTTTGCCCGCAATCTGTTATGAAATAGCCTTCAGCGAGTTGGTAAGGAACAACTACACAGACCGTTCTGACATCCTGTTTACGGTGAGTAATGACGCCTGGTTTGGTGACTCTCATGGTCCACATCAGCATATGCAAATTGCTCGAATGCGTGCGCTTGAGCTACAACGCCCTCTAATCAGAGTGACCAACAACGGGATCAGTGGGATTTATGATCCACTCAGCCAGACTCAGCATACGCTCCCTCAGTTTGTTGAGGAGACGATGTTACTGGACGTAAAACTGATGAGCGGAAACAGCTGGTATAGCCAACATGGAAACAAATGGATCTGGATATTATTAGCGTTTCTGACGGGGCTAGTCATACTCGACAAAGGATTAGTCAGAGTTAGATACCGAGTTGAACGTGACTATTTATAATTGTAGTCACGACTGAATAATGAGATTTCCGGCTGCCCCCCAGGTACTAAACCACCTCGCAAATGCACCATATTTGTGAGCTTTGTGCGTTAGTAAAGTGCACAAACACTCTAATCACCACCCACAAAATCATTAAGACATTGAAAATATAATACATTTTCTTTGTGGCATGGTTCTTCCTTATTCAACAACAATGAATTTGGCAGGAATGCAAACATGCTCTATACAATTATCGACACCCTAAGTCTGGTCTGGCGAATAGACTGCAGCGTATGGCCGCTGCGGGACCAACAGTTTAATAGTGAGGAAAGCTAACATGGCTGCCAAACTCTCTTCCACTCACCCCAGTGTGCTACGTGCTGTGCATATGGTACAGAGTCAGCAACTGACCATTCATGAAGCAGCCACACAGTTTGCCTTATCGCAACGGACGCTCTATGCAGCACTTCGGGGTAAACAGCCCCACACTCAGTCGCGCTATTCACAGCTGTTACGTCAAAAGCAACAGCTGGAGTCTCAGCTTCGTCAGATCCGTGAAGAACTGGCTTGTATGCAAAAGGATGACTATGCGACTCACAATTGAGCCCCTCACACAGCTCACTGTGGTGCAACAACAAGCGCTTGCGTGTCAATTACAAGCCTGTGTCGCTCAGGGGGCATCCCTGGGGTTCTATCAGCCTCTGTCTGACGCTGACTTGACCGATTACTGGTCTCAGGTCAATATTGAACTGGCAGAGAAAAAACGCCTCTTGCTTGGCGCTTACGTCAATCAGCTGTTGGTTGCCTCGGTACAGCTGGCCCCTTGTCAAAAACAAAATGGCAGACATCGGGGAGAAGTCGAAAAATTACTGGTCCATCCCGATTATCAGCGTCAGGGCATCGCCCAAACACTGATGCAACGTCTCGAAGTTTATGCCAGTCAGCTGGGCATAAAGCTCTTAGTGTTAGATACACAAAGTGGTGATAAATCAGAACAGTTTTATCAGGCAGTTGGTTTTAGCAAAAGCGGAGAGATCCCGCACTTTGTCAGTGATCAACAAGGCGCCCTGTATGCCACCAGCTATTATTATAAGTTGCTTGGTCAGAGTACCTTAGCAAGCAACTCGTCTTCGCTAAGTTAATAAATCAAGCTTCACGTATTACAACCGTTGAATTAGCTAAGCTCTTCAAGCTTTAAGGAGGGAAGTGGACACCTCCCCCTTATAACTTATTTAGGCTCAGTGCCGCAGATACCACCTACCACTTCATTGGTATCTGTATTTTCAATCCAGAATGTCACAGCATAGTCTACAACCTTTCTTCTGATCAGGTAACTACTGCCTGCTTTGGCATCAACCCAAACACAGCCGTTTGCGAATGTGTTCTTATGGCGATATTGGACTTCTATCGTGTGGACACCCTTGTTAACGTTTAAAACATCTGGAGCAGGGGAAATATTCCCTGGAAGCGCTAACATTTCTCCATTAAGAGACTTTATTACAACACGCTGATCGAGCCCTGTTAACAACGTGTGTTCCTTTTCTGTTTCTGTTTTTATGACCGCAAAACTGCTTTCTTTCGTGACATCAACTCCCTTTTGAACGTGCGTGCTCGCACACCCAGATAAACCCAGAATAAGTACTGCTCCAAAGATTTTTTTCATACAACCTCCAAATATATATTTAATAACGTTCATTTCGTATCGGCGATAGAAAACCATTAAACACTGGTGAAATTTATTCCATTGCTGTTTATGAGGGAGATGCGAGCCCAATAGTATTCAAAGCTACAGCAAATAGAACTAGCCAATTTAGAATGGATATCCTCAATGTCTTTCCCTATTCCGGTGGCCAAATTAACTAAGCCACTGCGCCCACCTACAATACGAAATGTACATTGGTATCAGATAGGCAGCCGACTTCCCTATTTTCCACCAGCCAAGTCTATAAAAGTGCCGGTGGCATAGCTTGCCTGCTCACTGAGCAACCAGGCGATGGCGCTGGCCACTTCTTCGGGTTTACCGCCCCTTTGTAATGGTAGAAGTGAAGCGAGCCTGTCGACTCTGCCGGGCTCACCACCATCGGCATGAATATCGGTGTAGATGCAACCCGGGCGAACGCAATTAACCCGGATCCCTTCTGCTGCCAGCTCTAGGGACAAACCTCGTGTAAAGCTATCAATGGCGCCTTTTGCTGCGGCGTAATCTACGTATTCATTGGCACCACCCAAATAAGAAGCTGCCGATGAGACATTCACTATGGCGCACCTGTCCATCTGGTGATGGGCACGGATCTGTTTAAGCACTTCTCTGGCACAGATAAAATACGGTGTCACGTTAGTACACAACATCTGATTGATACGCTCTGCGGTCATATCCTCCACGCGCATTTGGGTGTCCAGCACTCCAGCATTATTGACCAGGTGTGAAATCGGCCCAAGCTGTGTTCTGATGTCGTCGCACAACTTAACCACCTGTGCTTCTTCGCTAATGTCAGCCACAAAGCGCTCGGCAATGCCACCCTGGGCGCGGACCTGAGCAACCACCTGCTCAGCAGCCGCATGATTCGATTTGTAATTAACCGCCACCTGGTAGCCCTGCTCAGCCAGTAAGTTCGCGGTTGCCGCGCCAATTCCCCGGCTGGCGCCTGTAATTAACACCACCTTTTTCATTGTTATTTTTTCCTTACACCGATTTGCTAATAAAAAGGGGTGCCTCGCACCCCTTTTTATTGATATGCATTGAATTTATCAGACTCAATGCTTTTTCATCAAATGCTGACTCGCATCGTTTAACGACCAAACTCCGTAGGCGCTGGCGGCACCGTGAGCTGCTTCTTCGGGTTCGCTTTCATCTCTTTAAGCAACTCCTCAACAGCACGCTCTACTGACGGATCTTTACCCGCGTGGATAAGCTCCGGACGATCAATCACCTCGATGTCAGGGCTGACACCCTCATCTTCAATAATCCAGTTGCCATCAGTGTCCAGAATACGGAAAGTTGCAGCGATCACCTGACCGCCGTCAACCAAACGTGGGTTGCCCGAAATACCGATCAAACCACCCCAGGTACGCGTACCGATCAATTTACCAAGTCCTGCCTGACGGAAGTAATAAGGCAGTGCGTCACCACCAGAGCTGGAGTAACCATTGATCAGCATAGCTTTAGGGCCATCGTGAGCAAACTGAGGTGTTTTTGTCGGCTCAACACCACGACGCTTCCAGTAGTTCAGAGGCTTACGTGCCAGCCAAGTGATCATGTGCTCAGGAATGAAGCCACCACCATTGTAGCGGTCGTCGATGATCAGGGCATCCTTGGTTGTTTGTGGCATAAAGTGCTTAAACATTGCACGGTTACCTTCAAACAGCGTATTTGGCAGGTGGACGTAACCAATGCGACCGCCCGATAGCTTGTCAACATAGTCCATACGAGACTGGACCCACTCCAGATAGCGCAGGCCACCTTCACTGGCGCTTGGCTTCACTGTCACCTTCCAGGCACCGTCCAGACTCGGGGTATTATTGAGACGCAACTCAACCTGAGTGCCCTGAGTATTTTCCAGCAGTTCGTAGAAGTTGCTAACGGTGTTTACCGCACGACCATTGACCGACACAATATAGTCACCCTTACTGGCGTTAACACCTGGCTCGCCTAATGGGGAGCGGAACTCTTCATGCCAGTTTTCACCCTGGTAGATTTTTTCGATGCGCACAAAGCCTGAGCTGTGCGCACTGATCTGGGCACCCAACAGGCCATGTTTCTTACGTTTCGCTTTAGGCTCATCACCTGACTGAACATAGATGTGACCCGCGTTGATCTCACCGGCAATTTCGCTCAGGACATAGTCCAGATCATTGCGGTGTGCCACGGCATCAGCCATCGGCTGATAGCGCTTCAGGATAGCATCCCAGTCCTGACCATGATGGTTCTCATCATAGAACCAGTCTCTGAGCGTTCGCCAGCCTTCAACATACATTTGTTGCCATTCAACTTTGGGGTCGATCTTCAGTAACATGTTACTAAGATCAAGTTGTGTTGCTTTCAGGTCTTGCTTGGCTTTAGGCTTAATCACACTGTACTTACCGCCTGCGCGAACAATCAGGTGCTCACCGCCAGCCGCCAACTTATAGGCCTGCACACCATTAGCAACCGTTTGCACCTTGCCATCTTGTTTAGTAGGGATCAGCTTCAATGTGCCTTCGGAAAGCGCCAGTACGCCGTCTTTGACACCACTTAAGTCGCCATAATCACCCGCTTTGGCAGGCAATGCCACAACCCGAGACATAAAGCCATCTACCTGTAAGTGGTTTTCAGTTTTACTGTCTTTGGCGTTATCATCTTTCTCTTCGCTGACAATTGCCGCTTCATCGCTGTTAAACTGTGTCAGAGATGCAACCTTGTCATTCACTGCTACGGCATAAAGGCGTGTTGCATTGTTATACAAATAAGCAAACTCATACGAACTGAAGGTCAGATTGAAATCGCGCTCCGATGTAAAATACAGATACTGACCATCCGGTGAGAAAGTCGGATTCTGTTCATTGGTCATATCATCTGTCAGGCGACTCAACGCTTTGCTTTGGGTATTGTAGTGCCACAAAGAAGCAAAACGATTGACATTGTTCTTCACAAAGATCAGATCTTCGCTGTTTGGAGACCAGGTATACTGCGTGATGCCATCATCATCATACTTGCCAGTATCGATCTTATGCAGCTCTCCTGAGCTTGCATCCAGCCACCACATAGTGTGATTCTTATCGGCAAAAAGCAGCTTAGAACTGTCAGCTGACCAAATAGGATCAAAGCGCCAGATAGTACCGTTACTGGTAAGTTGCTTAACTTCATTGTTATTGGCGCGATCTTTCAGGTAAATCTCATACTCACCCGTCGCGTCACTCATATACGCAATATAACGACCGTTCGGTGACCAGCTCGCAGCAATTTCACGGCCTTCTGCCGTCATGCTCAAGTTACGTGTCGGACCCTGTTCAACCGGGACCGAGAATACTTCACCACGCGCTGTGAATAGGGCACGTTTACCATCGTGAGAAATATCCATTGAGTCGATGAACTTGCTGACATTTTTTGTGTAAGGCATCGCATACTTACGTACCCCGGGCACATTGATGGTCAGCTTTTCAGTGGCTTTGGTTGCTTCATCAAAGCGATATAAATAGCCGCCGTTTTCATACACAATGGCATTCGGCCCGGCAGATGGCCACAGTACGTCGTACTCACTGTGGTTCGTCATCTTAACCGGTGCTTTCCCTTCACGGTATTTATACAGGTTTAGGGTATAGTCGCGGTCAGATACGAAGTAAATGCTGTCGTTGACCCAGGTTGGCTGCTGATCGGTTGCTCTGTGCTCGGTCAGCTGTTTTGAGGTGTTGTTTTCTAAATCATACACCCAGACATCCTGGGCACGACCACCCCGGCTGCGTTTCCAGGTTCTGAACTCGCGATCAATAGGCGTATAGACAAACTGCTTACCATTTGGTGACAGCATGCCACCACCACTTTCCGGAATGGCCAGCGGTTGCTCTAATCCACCATCAGCTGGGATCATGTATGGACGGCCCATACGTTTACCCCACGGCGTACGGTTGGCACGAAACACGATATGCTTGCCATCCGGTGTCCAGTCAAACACTCGGTAATCAAACCCGCCACGTGGCGGCATTGGGCCCACATCATTGTAGTAAGTAAGTTGCTTCAGATTAGAGCCATCGGCATCGATCACATAAATCTGTCGGCTACCATTGTACTCTGCCGCAAACGCGATGCGTTTTCCATCTGGTGAAAATTTAGGGAAAGTCTCAAAGCCAACATGGTCGGTCAGGCGGGTGCTATTGCCCGATTTGGTATCCGCAATATAGATATCACCGCCATATACAAAAGTGACTTTGTCCTGATGAATATCAGGAAAACGCAGTAGACGCGTGTCCTGAGTTTGATATGCAGCCGCCAATGGCGCAGCTACAGCCGCAATGGCGGCAACTAGATGCTTGAGTTTCATAAGCCTCACAAGTTAGTTTTGTTATTTTATCTCATTTATAATAACAAGTCTGTTCCTAATTACAGCTAACTTGCGGCCAAAAGCTTGTTACAAAATATGAAACCCGGATTATCTATCCATAAGGTGGTAATTCAACACGTGATCACTGAAAGTTCAGAACTTCCACGCCTCTGTCTTCTTTAATGTGCTCTATCACCATATATGTGTGATTAGTGCCGACTCCTGGTATCTCAACAATCTGCCCCAGTACCTCGCGATACTGACGCATATCCTGCACCCTAATCTTCAACAGGTAATCAAATCCGCCGGCAACCATATCGCAGGCTACGACATTGGGAATCTCCAGTACGTGCTGCCTGAAGGTTTCAAATACCGACTCAGTAGAGCTTTTCAGCGTAATTTCAACATGCGCAACCAAGTGCTGACCCAGCTTTGCGGCATTTAACTGGGCAGCGTAGCCCTCAATATATCCTTCAGCTTCCAGCTTTTTCACGCGATCCAGACACGGGCTGGGACTCAGATTGACGGCTTTCGCCAGGTTTACATTGGAAATACGGGCATTTTTTTGCAGGATATCCAGAATTGCCATATCGATCCTGTCGAGCACCCGCGTTTTAATTGAAGTGGTCATTCAGCATAAAATTCTGTGCAGCTTCGCAATTACCCGCAAATTTACCGTAATCAAAAAAAATAAGACAGCATATTCTGCTGTCTTTTCGATAGAATGTCCCCGAAATTTGACGTAACCGCCACATTAAGATCGTATCCGTGGCAAACCATTTATTAGAACGCGAGACTGGCTAAAAGTTGAACACGCCCTGAGGTGTGTTAAGGTTAGCACTATGACCGCATCATATTGTCGTAATTGAGACTTTTTGCAGGTACCGCCCAAACTTAATAGGTACGCAACGACTAGCAAGTACTTACCAACCTTGTTAGCACGCAAAGCATTAAGTTGTTCAATTTACAATCATTTTTGACTCTTATTTTATGAGGCTGAGTTATGCTTTATAACGGCGATTTGACAACCACCTGTCCTATCAGACAGAAGATCCGCGATTTTTACCGCATCGATGAAAACGAAGTTATCGACCATATTCTGCCGCTGGCCGAAGTGGGCGTAACGGCACGCAGCCGCGCCTGGGAAAGAGCCCGTCAGATGGTTTTGAATATTCGTCGCGATCAGGATGGCCAAAATGGTGTAGACGCACTGCTTAACGAATTCTCTCTGTCATCAGAAGAAGGCGTCGTGCTGATGTGTCTGGCAGAAGCCCTACTTCGCGTGCCAGATAAAGAAACTCAGGATCAGCTTATTCGTGACAAACTGGCCAAAGGTGACTGGAGTTCGCATTTAGGTAGCAGTGATTCTCTGTTCGTCAACGCCTCGAGTTGGGGTCTGCTGGTTACCGGTAAGATGGTGAACTACAGCGATAAAAACCAGGAAGAGCAGTTTGGCGTTCTAAAACGCACCATTGGCCGCCTGGGTGAGCCTGTGATCCGTAAGTCTGTAAACTTTGCTATGAAGATCATGGGTAAGCAGTTTGTTATGGGTGAGACCATTCAGGACGCCATTACCCGCGCCGCAGAAAAAGAACAGAAAGGCTATGTATACTCTTACGATATGCTAGGCGAAGGCGCACGCACAATGGCCGATGCTGAGCGCTACTACCAGAGCTACATGAATGCGATCCATGCCATTGGTAAAGCTGCAGCAGGCCGTGGCCCAATCAAGAGCCCCGGCATTTCTGTTAAGCTTTCTGCTATCCACCCACGTTATGAATTTTCTCACAGCGACCGCGTAATGGACGAGCTGGTGCCAAAGCTGAAAGAACTGGCTGTGGCAGCCAAACAATATGACATCGGCTTTACCGTAGATGCTGAAGAAGCCGATCGACTGGACATTTCTTTAGACGTGATTGAAGCCGTCTTCTCAGCTCCGGAGCTGGATGGCTGGAATGGTTTCGGTCTGGCGGTACAAGCCTATCAAAAACGTGCCATTTTCGTTGTAGAATGGGTTGCAGATCTGGCACGACGTGTTGGTCGCAAGCTGATGGTCCGTCTAGTAAAAGGTGCTTACTGGGATACGGAAATTAAAACCACGCAGCAAGATGGTTTAGACCACTTCCCGGTATTTACCCGTAAAGCAACCACTGATGTGTCTTACAAAGCCTGTGCTATCAAGCTATTGGAAGCACGTGATGTATTGTTCCCACAGTTTGCAACACACAACGCCTACACAGCCGCAACCATTCTTGAAGTTGCGAAAGGCGACAACACTGGATTCGAATTCCAGCGTCTGCATGGCATGGGTGAATCATTATTTGATCAAATCGTTGAAAGCGAAGGCATTCAGTGTCGTGTTTATGCACCGGTTGGTCACCATGAAGACCTGCTTGCCTACCTGGTACGTCGTCTACTGGAAAACGGCGCTAACTCATCGTTTGTAAACGCCATTGTCGACACCACTAAGCCGGTAGAATCATTACTACCAGATCCGGTTGAAACCCTGCAAGGCCTGCGCAACAAATACAACAAGCAGATCAGCCTGCCTATCGAGCTATACGGTGATGAACGCCCGAACTCAAAAGGTATGGATCTGACTGATATCAATGTACTGACGCCATTTAAAGAGAATCTGGACAACTGGTTCAACGAGCACCGCATTGAAGAAAGCGACGTGCCTGAGGGCCGTATGGCCGTGCGTAACCCGGCCAATCACACAGAAATTGTCGGCCATGTTCCTATGCACGATGACGCCTACATGCAAAGCATTCTGAGCAATGCCGAGAATGCCTTTGCCGAGTGGTCACAAACGCCTGTAAAAGAGCGTGCGGATCTGCTGCGTCGCGTTGCCGATATTCTTGAGCGTCATCACGATGAGCTGGTTGCTATCTGTATTAAAGAAGCTGGTAAAATCACTCAGGACGGCATCGATGAGGTCCGTGAAGCTGTCGACTTCTGTCGCTACTATGCGGCGCGTGCCGAAGAGCTGTCGAAAGATGAGCGCTTTGAAGCCCGTGGCGTGATTTTATGTATCAGCCCGTGGAACTTCCCGCTGGCGATTTTCCTTGGTCAGGTTGCCGCTGCCATTGTGACTGGTAATACAGTTATTGCGAAACCTGCTGAGCAAACCAGTATGATTGCACTGCGTTGTATCGATTTGATGCGTACCGTCGGTTTGCCAGAGCATGTTGTTCAGCCGGTGATTGCCCGTGGTAGCGAAGTGGGTAAACACATTGTACCGGATGAGCGTATTCAGGCCGTGATGTTCACAGGCTCTACTGAAACCGGCACCCTGATTTCACAGATCCTGGCTGAACGTAACGATATTCAGGTCCCTCTGATCGCAGAAACGGGTGGTCAGAACTGTATGGTGGTTGACTCAACAGCACTGCCTGAGCAGGTTGTGGATGATGTGATTTCATCTGGTTTCCAAAGTGCAGGTCAGCGCTGTTCTGCATTACGTGTCTTATTCCTGCAAGAAGATGTGGCTGACGGCATTATCAAAATGCTTCAGGGTGCACTGCAAGAGCTGCATGTTGGTGACCCGGCAATGTTATCTACGGACGTGGGTCCGGTGATCGACGAAAAAGCATTGAATGCCTTAACCAAGCACGTTGACTTTATGAAGAGCAACGGCAAGCTATTGTTCGAAGCCAAAATCCCGGACAACAGCGAAAACGGCGCGTATTTCTTTGCACCGCGTTTGTATGAAATCTCTGACCTGTCAGTACTTAAACGTGAAGTCTTTGGTCCGGTCGTCCATATTATCCGCTTCAAAGGCGAAGATCTCGACAAGGTGATAGACCAGATCAATGGCACAGGGTACGGCCTGACTATGGGTGTTCACTCACGTATCGAAGCGCGTTGCGAGTACCTGGCTAAAATGTCTCGTGCGGGTAATGTCTACGTTAACCGTAATATGATCGGTGCCATCGTTGGTGTTCAGCCGTTTGGCGGTCGCGGCCTGTCTGGTACTGGTCCTAAAGCAGGTGGTCCAAACTATCTGTTGCGTCTGGTCAAAGAGAAAGCCTCTCCGGATAACGTACAGATGACGAACCTGACACCAGATGAGCTGGAAACGCACCACTTCCCGGGTGCTGTAGAGCAGGTTGAAGCGCTGATGCAAAACTCGCTGCGCGACGAGAAGATCTGGCGTGCCACGCCGCTGAATGACCGTGTTTCTGCAGTACGTCAGCTACTGGCTAAGGTCGCGACGGTTGAGATCATCGACGAGTTAGCTGATGACTTAGCCCTGACGCTGGCAGATGCTCGAGCCCAGTTGAACCGCCTGGAAAAACGTATGCGTTCACACATCGTATTACCTGGGCCAACGGGTGAATCTAACACCCTGCACCTTGAGCCTCGCGGCTGTGTAGTGTGTTATGCCGATAAGAGTACCTCCTTTAACTTCTGGGCGTTGTCGGTCATTACCGCTCTGGCTGCAGGTAACACAGTAATTACGGTTGCCTCTGAGTTATTCTATGAAGAAGCTCAGGCATTCCGCGATAAGTTTATCGCAACTGGCGTTGCCGAAGGGGTATTCCAGGTTGCTAAGCCAAACCAGTTACAGGCTATTCTGGCGCACCCTCACCTGTCTGGCGCAGTGGTTGCTGCCCGCTCATCACGCCTGGGCTACTTCAGTCAGCAACTGGCTGCGCGCAAGGGCGCCATTTTGCCCGTGATCAGCGCTGAGTACTACGATACGTTGATCAGCCGTCTGGTGACAGAAAAAACAATTAGTATTGATACCACGGCATCAGGTGGTAATACCTCTCTGATGACACTGGTAGAAGATGACGAATAATAGAATTCGTTGAATCTTAATTTTACTTAAGCCGGCATTCGCCGGCTTTTTTATATGTAATTTCAATAGCCTTAACACAGTTGTAATGCACAAATTACAAGCCTGTACCTTGATTTGTAGCAAAACTATTTCATTTTTTAGTTAACCGTTATATTGTGCCTGCTTCTCTCACAAAGTTAGGGGCTATGTGTGCAAAAGAACAAAACCATCGGCAGCATGTTAATTGTCGCCGGCACCACAATTGGAGCTGGTATGCTGGCGTTACCTATCGCTTCAGCAGGGCTGGGCTTTACCACGGCTTTACTCTTAATACTGGCAACCTGGATGTTAATGACTTATACCGCATTACTGATGTTAGAACTGCATCAGTACGCCAGTAAAGAAGCAACCTTGAATACGTTGGCCAAGCGCATTTTAGGAAAGAAAGGTCAGTATGTTGCTAATTTCTCCATGGTCTTCCTTTTCTATGCATTGTGTGCGGCCTATATCGCGGGTGGGGGCGCTCAGCTACAAGAAAAGCTCTCCGCCTTAACCAATATGAAGATAGCACCTCAGGCAGGTTCTGTGTTGCTGGCAATACTTGTTGCAACAATCGTCACTCTGGGCACCAGTACGGTTGATAAGCTCAATCGTGTGTTGTTTGCGATCAAGATAGTCGTTTTGGCCAGTTTATTTTTTGTTCTTACCCCCTATGTGCGCGGACAGCACTTATTAGATATGCCGGTAGAGCAAGGGCTGATCATCTCTGCACTACCCGTTATCTTTACGTCATTTGGTTTTCATGGCTCTATTCCTTCCATCGTTAAATACGTTGGGCTTGATATACGAACTTTAAGAAAAGTAATGATAGTCGGGGCCTCACTACCCCTAGTGATTTATATCGGCTGGCAACTGCTTAGCCAAGGTGTGATGGCACAGAGCGCCCTGCTCAACAGTGAAGGTTTGCCAGGATTCGTCGCCAGTATTTCTAATATTGCCCATAGCCCGCAAGTGAGTACGTTTGTCACCCTGTTTGCCGATCTGGCGCTGGCAACGTCATTTCTTGGCGTCAGCCTGGGTCTGTTCGACTTTTTTGCAGACGCCTTTAAAAAACGCAATACCGTGTCTGAGCGAGTGATCACTGCGCTGATCACCTTCTTGCCTCCTCTTGGCTTTGCACTGTTTTACCCGCAGGGATTTATCATGGCACTGGGTTATGCCGCTATCGCACTCGTTGTACTCGCCATTTTCCTTCCCGTTGCTATGGTCTGGCAACAGCGTAAAACGCATCAGACCGAAGGTAACAACCAGTCAGCTGACGGCTACCAGGTTATTGGTGGCAATGTTGGACTGATTTGTGCGGGTTTATGTGGTGTGCTGATCATTTCTGCTCAATGTCTGCAAATGCTGGGTGTGATCCCCGCGCTTTAACAATTAACCACACTTTTTGCCTCGATTTAACTGTGGCTGGCGATATAATGTCCTCACTAAGACATTCCCAGCCGTAGTTAAGAAGGACCGCATGAAACATCTCATCCCCCTTATTCTTCCAACCGTTTTGCTTATTGCCTGTGGCGGAGAAAACAGCGAACCGTTAAAAGCCGATCCAAATTCGTCAAGTAACAATGACTCATCGGATACAGGCTCAACCGTACAAAGTTGCGGCAACGATTTTAGTGCACAACGCTCGCTCAACCAATTTGAGCGCACCGCTGTTTTTTGGCAGATTGAAGGGTCACGGTTGCAGTCAAAACCGCAACTGCTTATTTACGCAGACAAATTTTCATTAAATGCTTCTCACCAGCTCAGTTCAGATGAAACATTGTGTTTGCTGGCAGCCGACATATTTGGCTCAAGTGGTGCCCAGACTTGGATAGGTGATGATAATGGCTCGGTAAAACAGGGAGAATTGTATTACTACAGCCCTGCAATTACATTTACGGGTGCGTTGCCTGAGTTGGACTCTCTTGATGACTGGCGCAATCAAGGGTCTCCTGCGCATACCACATTAGCCTCCCCTGTCAGCGATATCACTATCTGGTATCGCGATAAAGATGACAATCGCTTTACGTTAGGCACATCAGAAAGCAACCAAAACCCTGTGACAATGAATTGCACCCAAGACGGATTCGCATTATCTTACTCACTATCACAAGTTGCACAGAGCCAGCTGGATACCTTAAACCCCAGCTTCTGTGAAACTCAGGGAACAGGTGATAGCGCAACAACACATTGCCTGAGCGTTGCTTTAACAACTACGGATAAACTAGAGTCATGCAAGTTTGGCACAACCAGCGTGGCGTTGCCTGACAGCTCGGGTAATAAAACAGCCGTAAAGGTCTCCGGCACACTCGCAATAGACAACGATGATGCCGAACTGAGTATTACTCAAATCGACATTAAGTAGTTTTTACCACACCCCGTCTAATACCAATTTGCTTAATCAAGTGTGCTATTTTGAGGCGAGAAAATATCGTCGATAACACCGCTCACGCGTCCTGCTATCGCTGAGGCAACTATGTCCATATAGGCGAGGCAAAAATTTACGAACTTATACCTAAGGTAAAGGTTCTAAATGAGAAATTTTTAATACCGTTAGCGCCCTATTTGCGCCTTCAAATTGAACAGGCATTAAGTGAAATTGGTATAAAGACATCAGCAGTGCGAGAAATTGAACAAGCCTATGGCAGTGTTAACAATGCGCTCTTGGAGCCTCGCATGTGTGGGCATATGCACTGCGCTAAGCTGCGGATATACGCAACCATATCACCGGGTTTTGGCACCTCAAAGTTAGCTATGCAATTACACGAACGTGTATCAAAAGCGAAAAGGTTTGAAGGGTTAACTATAAGCTCAACAGGCACATAAGGTAATAGATATGAGCTATGGCTTTTTGAGCCGTTCAGTGTAAAAGGATAAAACGAGTTCAGCGGCTAGCTAGCTTCTTCCGTTACTCTGGTGGACTTTCTATTTTTACCCAGCACATAGATAAGCGGCACAAAGCACAAAAATACGGTCGCGTAATTGACCAAGGGTAAAATGGTTTTATACAAATAGCCTGAATAGCTGAGCTCCATCAGATGGCGATCAACCAACCTAAACAGCTGTAATAGCGGAGCAGGGATCACGACCAGCTGACAAATAATACTCTGCCACATATACATTTTGTCTTTCAGTGCCCAATATGCAACGATAGCAATGAAAAGAATGTCCGCAGCAGCCCAATAGATATAACGATAGACCTTGCTACTATCAAGGTCTAAGACGAGATCGTGAGTTAAGTAACCATTAACGAAAAAAACAAAGCACAATAACGAGTATCGCAGTGCTTGCCTGTCTTTAAGAAAATAAAATAAAACAACGGCAATAGTCACCAATACCATTTGACTATCAAACATGGCATCCATGATCCTGTTAAAGTAGGCACTGTTTATATGCGTTTGAGTCATCTGGTAACTAACACTCTAACAAGTCTACTTAGGCTGAGACTGATCATCTCCGTCATTACCACCACCATTTGAACCCGGCATATAAGCATATTTATTAAGCATTGTTTTCTCCATTAACATTATCAGATTAAATTCCGCTGAATAGCCTAGCCCAAGAATCGGTACCACGCAATACTTCTAGTTGTTTCCACGTACATTAATTGGGTCAGATTCTTTAGCCTTCCCTTGCATAATTGATATTTCAACACGCCGGTTACGCCGCCGATCTGTATCGGTTTCATTCGGTACCAGAGGACGCGTGTCTGCATGACCAACTACCACCATGCGATTTTTATCAAACCCGGAAACGGTTTGCATTTCAGTCGCTACCGCAACGGCTCTTGTCGCGGAAAGGTCCCAGTTATTGCTGTAAAGCTCATTGGAAAACTGAAAGTCATCCGTATGCCCGGACACGGTTATTTCGCCGGGTACATCTTTTAATAGCTGAGCTATATCCTGAATCACGGGCTTAAATTTTGGTTGCAGAAATGCGCTGCCTGATGGAAAAGAGCCATTTTCCTGAATACGTATGATGATTTGCTGGCCGAGCGACTCCAGTTCAATGGCACCATCCATGATTTGCTTTTCGAGTTGTTGTGCTATTTTCTTCACCAACTCGTTTACTTGCTCTTGCTCCGCAGCAGCAATTGCCTGAGTCATAGACTGCTCTTGGGCCGTACTGGAAGATTCACCACCACGTTTATTACCCCTTTGCTCTTGCCGACCACCCGCCGAACTTTCGTCCCCGGCCTGAAACTCTAGCATTTGCTGAGTCATTTCAACGGTTTGTTGTTGAATTGTTTCTATCGGTGTGGGCTCAGGTTTACCCGGTGTGAACTCCATCGCAATCACGCTGGTACCTTTGGGAATGTCTTTGACCTCTATTTTATTTTGTACACCAAATGCAAACTTCATAGAGCCTGCTATTTGCTTAAACTTCAGTACATCCATTTCCGAAAACGCCAGCAATAGAACGAAAAAGCACATCAATAATGACATTAGATCGGCAAAGGTCCCCATCCAGGCAGGTAGGCCTGGGGGGGGACATTTGCATTCGTTTTCGTCTGACATAACTACTCCTCGGCCTCGCCACCTCGTTTAGACTCAGGCAGATAGTTTTTCAGAATACCTTCTATCACTTTCGGGTTTTGGCCATCCTGTATGCCCAAAATAGCATCCAGGATCAATCGTTGATTACGTTCTTCTTCGTCTTTGCGCAGCTCCAGTTTTACCTGAATAGGAATGGCGACTACGTTCGCTAAAAACGCACCATATAAAGTGGTCAATAGTGCTACGGCCATAGCTGGTCCGATTGCCTTAGGATCATCCATGTTTGATAACATCGCTACCAGACCAATCAAGGTCCCTATCATACCCATTGCAGGAGCGATATCCGCCAGAGACTTAAACAACCCGGCGCCCATCTCATGTCGAGTAGAGGTCAGTGCAATGTCTTTTTGCAATGTTGCCCGGACGACATCTGCATCGTGGCCATCCACCAGCATATCAACACCCTTGCGCATAAAGGAGTTAGGGATCTCCGCTTCTTCTAACGCCAAAAACCCACCTTTACGTGCTGAATCAGCCAGTTCAACTGCTTTTTCAATTAACTCTTCAGGTGTTTCCAGTTTAAACATAAAGGCCTTACCGGCCACCTTACCAATGCCAAAAAACTGGCTCATGGTAAAGTTCGAAAGCACGATAAATATCGAACCACCAAACACAATAACCACTGATGGAGTGTTGTAAAACATGGCAATCTGGCCATCACTACTAAGTACCATGGACATCACAATCAAGCCTATGGCCCCTAAGATCCCAATCACGGTTGCTAAATCCACACACCCTCCAAAGGAAATTACCCGTTATCTATCACGCAGTTATTATTATCGACAGAGTTATCGGCCAGTTTTGCAATAACTTAACTCAATTATATTAAATTGCCTTGAAAATGCGAATTCATAAGCCTTTGGCAATTCCCGCAGACTATATAACGTAAAAAGTCCGAGAGATCTTTGACCTCAATCTGTAATACTCATAAAATTAAGCGTTTTTTAATTTAGCTCAAAGTGAATATTGCACATGGCGACAAAAAAACCGGAAAACATGAGCTTTGAAGAAGCTGTTGGCGAGCTTGAAGGCATAGTACAGGACATGGAACGCGGCGAACTGACCCTGGAACAATCACTCAAACAATTTGAACGGGGTATTAAATTGGCCAATGCCTCCTCACAAAAGCTACAACAGGCTGAACAGAAAGTCGCAATTTTGCTGGGTAATGATGAGCAAAGCCCATTGAACGAATTTACAGACGAGCTGGAATAATAAACGGTGGATTTACAAGCACAACTTGCCCAAGCCAGAGCCCAGGTAGATAAAACCGTGGCCACCTACTTTGCACAGGAACTCGACAGTGACGGCACAGCCATTGCGGCAACACGTTACAGTATTAGTAATGGCGGCAAGCGATTACGTCCGTTTCTTGTTTATACGGCAGGTCAGATTTTTGGCGCTGCGCCTCAAGACCTGGATATTGCAGCCGCTGCGGTTGAATGTGTTCACAGCTACTCACTGGTCCACGACGATTTACCCGCAATGGACGATGATGACTTACGTCGCGGCAAACCGACCTGCCATATTGCCTTTGATGAAGCACAAGCTATTTTGGCAGGAGATGCTTTGCAGACGCTGGCATTTGAGCTGTTATCCGGACACGCATTCTCCGTTCCGGCAAGTCATCAGATTGCCATGATCAATACACTTGCGAAGGCTTCTGGCTTACAGGGCATGGTGGGAGGTCAGGCACTGGATTTAGCAGCAACAGACAAATCTGTCAGTCTGGATGAGCTTGAGCGTATCCACCGCCTAAAAACAGGGGCACTTCTCACCTGTGCCATTGAGCTGGGTGCTTTATGTGCACCCAATGTATCGCCACACACGCTTGCCCGGTTACGTGAATATGGCCAAAACATTGGTCTGGCATTTCAGGTCCAGGACGATATTCTGGATATCGAAGGCAACACAGAAGTGTTAGGCAAACCGCAGGGGTCTGATCTGGAACACAATAAATCTACGTACCCTTCATTACTGGGTTTGTCTGGCGCAAAGCAAAAAGCACAAGCACTGGTTAATGAAGCAAAGCGAGCATTGCAAGACATTGATGCGGACACACAAGCCCTGGCTTTGCTGGCAGATTATATCATCGCCAGAGATCACTAAAGGTCGGAGACAGGCTAGCAATCGACTGATAAGTCGCTAAATTAATAACTAGTTAAGTTATACTGTGGTGCATTGCAGCATGTAGCTTGAAGACTAAGGCCATAGGTGGCCTGCCAGTATGACTGAGCACCAGAAACAGATTTTATAAATTTAATGGCAGACAATGATGACAGTTTAGTCAGCAAACTCTGCCCAGGATAACATAATCAATATGAGTCTTGATAACAGCAAGTATCCCCTTATGGCATTGATAGAGCAGCCCGATCAGCTGCGCACTTTGCCGCAACACAAACTGGCCGAGTTCAGTAATGAACTGCGCGACTACCTGTTAAACTCGGTCTCGCAAAGTAGTGGTCACCTTGCCTCAGGTCTAGGCACTGTAGAGCTTACTGTGGCGCTGCACTATGTCTACAATACTCCCGAAGACCGTTTAGTATGGGACGTTGGCCATCAGGCTTACCCGCATAAAATACTCACGGGTCGCCGTGACAAGATGCATACCATTCGTCAAAAAGACGGTCTGCACCCTTTCCCGTTTCGTGAAGAGAGCGAGTACGACACATTCAGTGTTGGTCACTCCAGTACCTCTATTTCGGCAGCACTGGCCATGGCCATTGCCGCAGAAAAAGAGCAGCAAGGCCGTAAAGTCGTTGCAGTGATTGGCGATGGTGCCATGACCGCAGGTATGGCTTTTGAAGCGATGAACCACGCCGGTGATGTGAAATCAGACATGCTAGTGATCCTCAACGACAACGAGATGTCGATTTCTGAAAACGTGGGGGCATTAAATAATCACTTCGCACGTATTTTGTCAGGCAGTTTCTACACCAATATCCGCGAAGGTGGTAAAAAGTTACTCTCTGGTGTGCCGCCCGTAAAAGAGCTGGCAAGCAAAGTCGAAGAGCACCTCAAAGGCATGGTGATACCGGGTACCTTTTTCGAGGAATTGGGCTTTAACTACATCGGCCCTATTGATGGTCATGATGTCAATATGCTGGTTGATACGCTCAGAAACATGCGTAACCTCAAAGGCCCTCAGCTGTTGCATGTAAAAACCCAAAAAGGAAAAGGCTATCAACCTGCGGAAGCCGACCCGATTGGCTACCATGGCGTACCTAAGTTCGACCCTTCTGTACACAGCTTACCGAAGTCTAAACCAAGCGCGCCAACGTTCTCGAAAGTCTTTGGTGACTGGCTGTGTGACATGGCAGAACAAGACAGTAAGCTGATGGCCATTACACCAGCTATGCGTGAAGGTTCTGGTATGGTGCGCTTCTCAAAAGAGCACCCAAGCCAATACTTTGACGTTGCAATTGCAGAGCAACATGCCGTGACCTTAGGTGCCGGTTTTGCGTGTGAAGGCTTGAACCCGGTCGTGGCTATTTACTCGAGCTTTTTGCAACGCGGTTACGATCAGCTGATCCACGATGTCGCGTTGCAAAACCTACCGGTACTGTTTGCCATTGATCGTGCAGGCATTGTTGGTGCTGATGGCGAGACACACCAGGGCGCTTACGACCTGAGCTTTATGCGCTGTATTCCCAATATGGTGATTATGGCCCCAAGTGACCTGAACGAATGCCGTCAGATGCTCTACACAGGCCACCGTCTGCAACAACCAGCCGCGGTGCGCTACCCTCGTGGCTCAGCCGGTGAAGCAGAGGTTAAGGCACAGATGACCGAGCTGGAAGTAGGCAAGGCAAACCAACTGCGTTCAGGTAAGAAGGTCGCCATTCTTAACTTTGGTACTTTGTTACACAACGCAAAACCAGTCGCAGATGCGCTGGATGCCACTTTGGTGGATATGCGTTTTGTGAAGCCACTTGATGGCACTATGGTTGAAAAGCTGGCGGCTGAACATGATCTGCTAGTGACATTGGAAGATAACGCCATCGCAGGTGGTGCCGGTAGTGCCGTCAGTGAATATCTGGCCGCTGCGCAGATCCTCAAGCCAATTTTGCATCTTGGCATTCCCGATGAGTTCATCAAGCATGGTACTCAGGATGAGATGCACGCTGAAATGGGCCTGGATGCCAATGGGATCCAGCAGCGGATTGAAACTGTTTTATAACGCTGTCAGCTCTGCTAATAAAAAAGCCACAGCCCTTGCTGTGGTTTTTTTATAATTAGAATTCACCTATTTAATTTGCGTCATATCAAAATAACACGCTTTTAAGCTGGAAATCCGATGCTGACTGTCAGACAATCCCTCGGTGATTAAACGGAATTAGCTTGAACACAGCGTACAAGTCTTCATGGAACCAAGTCCACTCGAGTTCCCAAATTGTCGAGTGAGCAATGCCCGCCTGCGCCCCTCTTCTGCCATTTGGGAAAGTGGTTCTTTGCTGCCTGACCACACTATATCGGCAGCACAATAGGAGTCCCCTATGTCATTAACACAACTCAAAAATGCTGCTCAGCTGGCGCTCAATTGTATGGATTTAACCAGTCTGACCGGCACAGAAAGCGAAAAAGACATTATCCGGCTTTGCCAGCAGGCCTGCTCACAGGCCGGCAAGGTAGCTGCGATTTGTATTTTCCCGCAACATATTCCACTAGCCAGAGAGCATTTAGATCCGAGTATCAAGGTTGCCACTGTGAGCAACTTTCCACATGGGGGCGAGGACATTGGCACAGCCGTAGAGCAAACCCTTACAGCCATTGCACTCGGTGCTGATGAAGTTGATGTTGTTTTCCCCTACCAGGCACTCAGAGCAGGTGATCCTGAAGTGGGATACCAACTGGTACAGCAGTGTAAGCAGGTATGTCCTGAACACGTAAAACTTAAAGTGATCATTGAATCCGGAGAACTCGTTACGCCAGCACTCATTGCGCAAGCATCGCGAATATCAATAGATGCTGGCGCTGATTTTATCAAAACCAGTACTGGTAAAGTGGCTGAAAATGCCACGCTCGAAGCAGCCGAAGTCATGCTCACTGCAATTAAGCACAGTGGCAAAGAGGTCGGCTTTAAAGCCGCTGGTGGCGTACGCACGGTTGCCGATGCCCACGCTTACCTGGCTCAGGCTGGTCAAATTATGGGGCCGGAGTGGGTAAGCAAGCAGCATTTTAGGTTTGGTGCATCTGGCTTGCTCAGTGATGTACTCTCAACGTTGACAGGCATAGCCTGTGAATCCAAGGGAGAATACTGAGGATGGACGCTAACTCTCATGGAACAGTACACATTAATGCACCAGCAGATGCATTCGCCGATACCGTGTTACTACCAGGCGATCCGCTACGCGCAAAGTTTATCGCGGAGCACTATCTGGATGACGTAAAAATCGTCAATACGGTCCGTAATATGTTGGGTTATACCGGCTTTTTTCAGGGTCACAGAGTTTCAGTGATGGGCACGGGCATGGGGATCCCAAGCTGCTCCATTTATGCCAAAGAGTTAATCACAGAATACAAAGTAAAAAACCTGATCCGCGTGGGTAGCTGTGGCGCGGTGTCTAAACACGTGCAGCTGCGCGATATTATTATTGCCATGGGTGCCTGTACCGACTCAAAGGTAAACCGAATGCGCTTTAAAGATCATGACTTTGCGGCTATCGCCGACTTCAGCCTGCTCAACGCTTGTATCAACGCCGCGTCAGATATGGCGCTAAAAGTGCAGGTTGGCAATGTTTTTTCATCCGACCTGTTTTATACTCCACAGCCAGATATGTTTGATCTGATGGATAACATGGGGATCCTGGGTGTAGAAATGGAAGCTGCCGGGTTATATGGTGTTGCCGCACAATATGGTGCCAAGGCACTCGCCGTTTTAACGGTTGCCGACCACATCACTCTCGACACGCATTTGAGCAGTAACGCCAGACAGTCTTCTTTTGAAGAGATGATCCAACTGGCCTTAATGACGACTAAAGCACTGTAACTTTGCCGGGCTTATGCGTCAGCCTCGGCGAATAAGCCCCATCAGGCAAATCCAAAACCATTGCTTTAACGAACTACATAAAACTTATGACCAAAACCCGACAGATTATTTATGCGGTTGTACTCAACCGGGGATTTTTACTTTTTCCACTGGTGCTGATCAGCCTGCTGGTTGGCAGTATTACCGCTGAAGACATTCGGTATTTACTGGGGCACATGGACCAGCATGGCTATCAGAAGGTCATTGAAAACGAATCGACCATCACCATTTTGCTAATTGGCTTTGGGGCCATCATGGATGGGCGGAAAATTTTTTCAAAACGCATGCTCGAAAGTAAAAACGATCCAACGCTGGAACAACACAGTGCCCTGAACGCCACCTCTGAATACTATGGCTTCATGTTGATTGTGATAGGTATAGCCATCGAGATTGTTGATCAAATCACAAGATATTTGCGCTCTTTCAATATTGATATCATGGCATTTGAAGCCTTTTTTAGTCTGGCATTTAATGTGATTGCGCTCATTGTGATGCTCAAAGCAGCCTACAGAATCGCGGCCATTGATATAGAAGAACACCAGCTTTAAGCCTATCTCCAGCGTGTCTCATATCCCCTGTAATACAAAGTAATATACTTGCGACATTCGAGCATGTAGGATAAAGATTGATGTAAGTATCTAATATTAAAGCGCTAGGGATTGTTTTATGTCAACAGAAGCATTTACGGGCGAGCTCATGCCCTTTGTCGGTAATTTTGTCGTAAGAGAGTATCTGGCATGTGACGGCCAGCTAGTCAGCATAGGGCAGTTTACGTCCCTTTACTCATTAGTGAGTACCCTTTATGGTGGCGATGGCCGGGTCTCCTTTGCCGTGCCAGATCTGCGCGGCCGCAGCCTTGTTGGCCACGGAAAGGCACCCGACTTAATGTATGATTATCAAATCGGTATGTTTGGGGGTATTGAAGAAAAAACCCTCACTGAATATCACTTACCGACACACAATCATACCGCATCGGCTCAGGTCCCCCCCATCACTAGCGCCACGGAGTCGTCAATGTTGGTTGCGAACAATAACGCAAATACACCAGCCCCCAATATCAGCGCTTTCCTTGGCAAACCACAGGATCAAAACTTCTTTGTGCCTAGCCCATTTGAATCCGTACAACCAGTTGGAGTCAAAGGAATAAATGTTGACGTTCAGTCTTCGGCCTCGGCAAACGTTGGATTGAATAATACAGGTCGGAGCGAATCTATTGATATCCGCAACCCGGTTCAGGCTGTAAACTGGCTCATTTGTGCAGACAACCTCTATCCGCAACGCCCCTAATCAGAACTGAGCTTATTCATCAGCGTATATCGGCTCGTATCCACTAACACCAGCCAATGATGATGTCGGTTTGTGCTGTAATACAAAGTAATATACTTCTGAAAAGGGATGAGGTATGGTTGATTTTGACTATAACGTTATTAACAACAATGATTTAGGGAGAGCATGTTATGGCTGCCGACGCATTTATCGGTGAAATGATGCCGTTTACAGGTAACTTTGCAGTACGCCAATTCGCGGAGTGTGGTGGGCAACTCATTTCTATCTCACAATACTCAGCAACCTATGCCATCATGGGCACATTCTATGGTGGCGATGGCAGAAGTACCTTTGCTGTGCCAGATTTACGTGGCAGAAGCCCTGTCAGCAAAGGGCAAGCACCAGGCTTATCCTACTACCCGTTAGGTAGCAAAGGCGGCAGTGAATCAGTCCAACTGACAACCGCACAGCTCCCTGCTCACTCTCATACAGCAGCTGCTACTGTCGGCGTATCAAGTGCGGCTACGGCCACCCTGTCTGTGGCCTCCAACAATGCCAACAGCCCTGTACCGACATCAGCTGCTTACCTTGGCAAACCACAAGATTCGAGCTTTTTCGTGCCCAGTGCATTTGAAACAGAGCAACTGGTAGAGATCAAGGGTCCAGAAGTGCAGGTACAATCAGTAATAGAAAACGCAACAGTCACGGTAGACAACACGGGATTGGGCCAGGATGTTGAGTTACTGAGCCCGTTTACCACGATTAACTGGCAAGTGTGTTTGAATGGACTTTTCCCATCCCGCGCATAATGGCTAATTAGACCACCAGGCATCAGGAGTCGGCCCTCCTGATGCGAATTATTTCGGTTATAAAGCGACACCCCATAGCCTGCCTTGATAAGCAGGAAAGGCATGAGTTTATTATAGGCAACAGGCAGCGCAATGGATTTAGTCTGCAGACACCAGACTTACTCCTTGGGCACTGGCATACGTTGCATCCATTCGATGTACTTATTGTAGCAATTTTAACAACATCTAACTGTGAGGTAGAAATATGGCAGTTGAAGCATACCTGGGTGACATGATGCCGTATGGCGGCGACTTTACTGTAGAAGGTTACGGTCCATGCGACGGCAGTTTTGTGTCAGTCAACCAAAATCAGGCACTATTCACGATACTAGGCAACAAATATGGCGGTGACGGACGCACCACTTTTGCGCTCCCGGACCTGCGTGGCAGAAGCCCGATACGCTATGGTAAAGGGCGTGGGCTGATTGAATATCCACTAGGCGCTTACACCGGAGGAGAATTAGTCAAACTCGAACCACGTCATTTACCCCCTCACACACATAAGGCCAAAGCAGTCGCCCGGTTTACTATGGTATCGAACAATGGCAACGCGCTCTTTCCTGATTATGAAGGCAACAGTTATATGGCGCCCATACAACCACCAGGTCCCTTACAGCAATCGCCAGCTCAACTCTTCTTCACACCTTCTGACTTTGAGAAAGCAGATTTCATGAGCCCTATTAAAGGGGTTGAAGTAGAGGCCGAAGTTTATTCAGATTATAATGACAATGCGGAGTTTGATATTCGCAGCCCAGTGTTAGCCATTGGCTGGCAGATCTGTGTTCTGGGTGCTTACCCAAGGCGCGCTTAATCAATACCAACCGGGTGCCATGCACCCGATTGGCCTGTCAGTCTTATTACTCACCCGCTCTTAGTCACTTTCAACAAACTCATCGATTCGCAGACCCACGCTGTTGCTTAGTACTCACACGACGATGACTCCAGCCCATCACAAAACCCACACTAAATAATGACAAAAATATTTATGGCAACCATTAAGTTGTAATCCTGTACAATATTCATCATGCATTAATCCAACTCTACTTTTACAAAGGAAAAAATATGAAAAAACGAGTGTTACCTGTGATGCTTGCCACACTGGGCTGGCATGCATCGGGAACGGAACTGGTACAGGATGGCCAGTTCGAACAACAAACACTGGCTGAAGCACAACTAAGCCACACCTCTGATGTCTGGACCTTTTCCGATAGTCAGGCGGGGATCATTAACCTATCCGCAACCCACTATGCTGATCACCAGGCAATGAACAACGTCGCCTTCATTGGTCAGGGTGCATCCCTGAGTCAGGCCCTGTCTGTGCCTTTGAGTTTAACCAGCAACTACCTCATCCAAGCTAAATTAGGCGTGCGCGCCAGTGTCAACCCGGCTGACTTTAAAATTGGCTTTCGCATTGCAGAGCACTTTATCGATGTAACTCCTGATCTCACATTAGTCGAAGGGGCATTTGTCCAGCTTGATGTAACATTTGAGCCGACCGAGGCACATCGTGCGCTTGCTGAGTTAACTGATACGATGGCACTGGAAATACACAATACCAGCATTGATGCCAACACCATTGATATAGATGCCGTCTCCGTTATCAGCCTGGCTAAACCACAGGATGATGACGGCGATGGCATGACCAACGAGTGGGAAATTCGCTATGGGTTAAATCCGGCAGATGCAAGTGATGCCAGTGCAGATATAGATCAGGATAGTGCCAGTAACTTAGCTGAGTTTCTGGCTAATACTGACCCCACCGATCCCAACAGTTATCCGGCATTATTTGAGCCACTGTCGCAGGCTAACCTGGAAATACCCGGCGCTCTGAGATTAACGCCTAATGCCAGTGCACCAGTCCCCTGTAACCCAGAGCACACAGGCTCACTATACTACAGCAGTGTAGATAAGCAGATTTTTAGCTGTGATGGAACACTCTGGAGTGAATTAAAGGGCGAGCAAGGTCTGCAAGGTGAGCCTGGGCTGCAGGGGCCACAAGGTCCGCAGGGCTTACAAGGAGTACAAGGACCACAAGGTGAGCCGGGGGTACAAGGGCCAAAAGGCGACCAGGGTATCCAGGGCCCGAAAGGGGATCAAGGCCTGCCTGGCACCACACACTGGCGTGATGGTGCGACAACCGTATCAACCAACGTTTCCGTCGGTGTGGGCACCCAGTCACCCAGTGCAGCGCTGGAAGTCATTGGTAATGCCATCGCCAACGATCCTATCGCGCCAAACCATCTGGTCACCAAACGTTATGTTGATAATGCCAGTCAGTCTCTGGAAGCCAAGTATGCCCGTTTACTTGACATGGTCAATGTCCTCAATCAGGAAGTGTACCCAAGCGACGGGATCAGCTGTGAAAGCATAGCTCTCAGTAACCCCAATGCGACGTCCAACTTATATCTGATTGATGCGGACGGCCCTGGTGGCGCACCCGCACTCCAGTACTTCTGTCACTTTGAAGACTTGACACTCTCCCGCCCGGTTGTCACCGATGGTGATACCACTGGTGCCAATAATAACATTGCGCTGGTCTACACAAATTCACTCTCACCGGGTAATTACACAGCCAGCGGCACGGTTAACCAATTCAGTCCGGCTGGTGCATTTGACGGCCACCTGTATTACGGAGATCCTAATCCGAAAATTAACCCTCAGGCAGGAGAGTTGCTGACACACGGGATCTGGCTAGCCCCCTCCACCAGCAACGAGTGGTTACAGGTCTCCTTTGCTAAAACAGCCGTTATTACCGGCTTTAGCACTCAGATAACCAAGCACTTTGCAGAATCTCCTCCTCGCACTCCCAAAGAAGTGATTTTTCAGGTATCGGACGATGGCGTGACCTTTACCGATCATGAAACCATCACGATGGATAAAGGAGAAAGCACTGTAAAACTGACCAAGGCAGCCCTTGGAAGCAGCTTCAGGCTGCTGGTACTCAGTACTCATGGCTCTGTGGACTATATTCAGATTGATGAAATGGAATACTATGGTTTCTTTGTTGATGAGTTTGCGGGTAACAATCCACAGGCACAGGGCAAAACCTGTCGTGATATTCAGCAAACCAATCCGACCAGCCAGTCAGGCTATTACACCATAGACCCGGACGGGGATGGCAATGTCACTCCATTTGTTGCGTATTGCGATATGGAGACCCTGGGCGGTGGCTGGACGCTGTTCGCCAACCATGCCGATGGTATTGAAAGAAAGCTGATCCGTGAGCCTGTCAGAGTCGACCAATATGGTGTGCTTGAGTCCTCAAGATGGCAGGCACTGCGCGCGGCTATGACGGAAGGACTGATGTTTGTTGATGAGCACAGCAAAGTATCGATGATCTCGGCTTTTAATGTCACCAATCCAACTGGTGTAGGATGCCAGGGGCTACTGGACGACACCGCAGCTGATCTGACAGCGACATTTGACAATACCCCTCATATGGAAGGCCTGAATATTTTTAGAACAGAGCCCACTGGGGTTGCTTGCAACTACGTTAATAGTGGAACATTCACCATGGCGCAGCTTGCAGATAATACTGGATACTATCAATGGGATATTGCAGGCGCGTCGATTTTTAATGGCAACCCGGAACGACAATTTACCATCTGGCCGTATACGACCCAGTATTCTGTGGACGAGCAGGATGAACTGAAGTACTACATAAAATAACACGACAGGTGCTGCTTAATGAGCACATTAAGCAGCACCTTGTTTCATACCAGAGACATCCAATTTTGGGAGGCTGTACATGCACTACTTTTTGCAGGCTGTACTATTTCTCCTCAAAACTATAGAGAAAGTGAAGTCCACCTGATTTAAAATAGCTGCACAAACCTCCTTGTTTAGAGCTTGGGCAAGTTCTCGCTAGCATTGTACTCGTTTCCTCCGAATCAAATGTAACACTATAAGTAAAATAGTATTTTCGACTTTCAAAAACCATCAATAACAAACCAGAAGTACCATAACTATTGGTCTTGCCATTAATTATTCCCAATCTTTTTGCACTTGTAGTTATCTCAAGTAACTCAGGATCATTCTTTTTCATATCTTCAAAAATTAACTCTAAGTATTGAGGTGTAATGTGCTTACTAGGGTTTTTCTCTAGATATCTTAGCATTCTAAAGATAGCTTTATGCTCCTTTAAAACCTTATTAGACCAATACTCTACCCTTTCGTTAGCTAGAAGCTTCTTTTTCTCCACTTCATACTCAGTGTCTGCTAAAACACTGAAGCTTAAAACTATAAAAGTAAAAAAGCATATTTTATTTATTAACATCACTTATACTATCCCAAGACAAGGTTTTTTGATTATGTAGAAACCTATAGATAGTTCCTTCACTCGATTGAACGTACACAGGTATAGCGTTGTAATTTTCGGAGTAATGTCCATAGTCAAGGCTTTGTGCTTGCCAAACATTTCTTAAGTTCTCCACCATGCCGGAGTCATAAGACGTGCGAATAACTTTTGCATCAAGTGTGTAATTATCAGCCCCAGGTAGGCTACTTCTAACATGTAGTTTTCCGTTTGCACCACCAGCCACATTAGTCAGAGGTGCGACACCATTTTTGAATGATTGCTCGGGTCCTAGATGAGTGAAGTACTCTTCAGAATCACCGAATACACTTCTCTCCTCATAATCTGCGGTATAACCAGCTACGCTTAATTCTTCAAACCTTTGGTTGTTTGGCTGGAGAGCTTTCAGCTCATAAGTATCGTTTACTTTGTGCATCAGCTCTTTCCTTGCCTCAATTTTGGACGCATATTTCTCACCATTAAAAGCCTGTGCAAAAGCAGCGGTTATGGCTCCATTAGAAAACTTGCCACCTGTAACTTTTGATATTGTTCCGCCGACTATCGCTGCTAGAGCGACCCGAATACCAGCATCTTTGGCCGCAGTACCAACAATTCCATTTATATTTAAGGCTTTTGTCAAACCAGCACTGACAAACCCATGCCCAAACTTTCCTCCTTGTAATACAGACATGACACCACCAGCTACACCGTGAGTAGCAATATGTCCTATGCCACCTTCAGCAAAAAATCCACTACCTTCAGGTCCGTTAAAATTGGCCCCGATCTGTTGGAAAGCTGCTCCAGACAATCCTCCGAGAATAGCTCCCTTGAGGATATTACCACCATTGATCGCAGCACTACTGGCTCCAATTGCAGCGCCTGTCATTGCTGCATTCCACATTGTCGCACCACACACCTGACAATATAATGATACAGCTATCGCAGCTATTGCCCCAATAAAAGGTTTTATTTTCTTCCAGAGCTTTTTAAACAAATACCCACTCGGATCCGTATAACTCAGTGGATTATTCAACACATAAGAATAAGCGTTATAGTTTTGAAGATTCGAAGGCGCCTGCACCACCGGATCCGCCTGCATAAAGCGGCCTGTGCTTGTGTCATAGATCCGACCATTCATATGAATGATACGGCTGTCACTGCCTATCTTAACGGGTTCATGGCCGGTATAACCGCGGAAGTTGTCAGATACCGTATCAAAGATGCGCTGTGCCGTTGAGAAGTTCAGCGTATCGACCAGATTCTGGGGTCCCTTATACTTTTGTGCACCAAATACATCATAGGAATAACGGGCCAATAGCTCGTAATTACGATTTGTGACAGCAATAATCGAGCCCTGATGGTCGGTAAACATCCATTGCATGGCACTGTTGCCATTCATAAAGTACTTTTGTTGCGCATCATTACCTATGTAGCGCTTGATAAAAGGTGTGTTGTCGCCGCTTTCCGTCGAACTCACAGTTAGCTCCAGCGCACCGACATAGTAGATGGTTTGGCTGTCATCTACGCGCTTATAACGGCGATTGTTTGCATCATAACTAAAGCGCACAACTTTACCATCCACGATGATGTTGGCCGCTTTATTTCTAGCTGTGTAGTCAATGCTGCGATAACCTGAACCGTCGATATACAGCTTGGTTTGATTTCCGTTTTTGTCATAGGTAAATCGCTCCGTCACCGTTCGGTCAGTGTTTGCCGATGCCGATTGCACACCGATATCTGCACTATACAACGCGTCACCAGGGGGAAGGATAGGACCTATATCAATAGGAGGCGGTAAAATAATTGGCGTTGAACTACAGCTGTTGTCAACATCCCCGGTATTGTAAGAGCGGCTTGTTATGGCGTGTCTGGGCGCTTCACCCTGACCATAATGCTGAGACCACTTCTCATTAATCACAGTACAGCTACCATTTAAACCGGAACTGCTAAAATTCGCTTTAGACCTTAAGTTGCCATTGGCATCGTATCTGAACAATTCCTTATTCTCGATATGTGTCACCCTATTAAGCAAATCATACTCATAATTTTGCTCGGGTAACGCAATCTGTGCGCGACTCAGTAAATTGCCCATGCCATCAAAGCTGTACGAGTCAGCCTGAATATGACGATAGTTTGTACTTGCAATGGTTTTAACCATACCGGCATCGTCATACGACACCGCCATGATTGCATTACCTTTCTTATATTGGGTAACTTGCCCACGGGCATTGAGCGACTGTACTTCATAGTATTGCTGACCATACTGCCCTTCTCGCGCTTCGTGTGTCTGTGCAACCTGGCCGTGCTGGTAGGTGTTTCTCACCCCACGGGCATCGATGTATTCACCGCTTTCCAGCCTGCGATAATCATCAAACTGATAGCTGACTCTGCCAAATTCATCATAGGCCATTTGCTGAATAACACATCTGGAAGAGAGCGGGTCAGATAAGTCTCGGCTCGGCGTGTTCGGATTATTGTAGCCTTGCTTAATTCGCAAATCGTTCAGTCGCGTGTTAAACACAACGCCATCAACACATTGCTGCGTTTCCAGCGCCGTCAATGTTGCCGCGGTACGCCCAAAGGTATCGTAGTAGTAATACTGTGCCCAGTCGTCACCCTGAGTTGCAGACTGTAACTGATGTACATTCTCAGCCAGAGTACCAAAGTGCCACTGACTCTCGCCTTCATACACAATGTCGGTCTGTTCAATGTAGGTTGAATTGGCACTCATGCTATTCGGCTGCGTATGCCACTGGCGAACTTTACGTCCCAGTAGATCATACTTTATATGCGTTGCAACGCCCCGTGCATCGGTTTGCTTGATTAGCTCTCCAAACGCGTTGTACTCATAGCTCCAATCACCACGATCAACATCTTTAGCGGTTTCACTCCGACCCAGCAAGTCATAGCTGTTGTCGATCAAAATCATATTGTCTGCGGAAGAGTACACCGTCAGCTGCTTACCGCGGCTATCATAGGTGTATCGGAGGACATTGCCTTTAGCATCTGTGACTGACTCAACCTGCCCAAGTGCATTCTTGGTCGTTGTAGTTGTTTGCTTGCCAGTAGAGACGCCTGCACCACTTAGCTCAACCGTACTAACCAGATCACTTTGAGTATAGGTTGTTGTCACCTGACTGTTGTTATCTGTGGTCGATGTTACACGGTCAAAGGCATCATAGCTGTATGTAATTTCAGCACTCCCCGGCGCCTGTTGCTTCAGCGCCCGACCATACTGATCATGCTCTACCGTCGTATCCAGCCAAGTCCCCAGAACGGTTACTGTGCTGGTTTTATACACCCTCCCCATTCTGTCCATGAATTGTTTTTCAGCCAACTCACCATTGACAACTTTATTGACCTGAGCAACGCACTTATCACTGTCCTGACAAGCAGTCAGATATTGATAACTTTGTGCGCCAGACGCACTATATGTACCAATTTTTGACCCAAACACGTCATACAGAGTAGTCACTCTTGTGCCATTTACCGTCCGCACTTCGGTTGGCAGCCCAAACGCGTTGCGTGCCTCGACTTGTGAACTTTTTGCCCACAACACGTTGCCAGCTGTTGACGGTTCCTCTTTGTTGGCTTTTTGCCTGGAATAAAGCGGATACCGTTTCTCTGAATCGTAAATAGTTTCTGTGATGCGGGTTTGCTTGTCGTCACTATCACATGCAGAGTTAGAAGTACTTTTTTGCTTTAGATTACCCAGATCATCATATTGATAGTTGGTTGTGAGTTCGAACTTACACCCTTTGCCCTGTGCAATCGTCTCGCTTTCTAGCATATACGCATTAGCGTGGCTGGCGCCATAATAAGTAAAGTTCGACGTCAGAGTATGGTCCGTCTTATCAATGGCTGAATGCGTAACCGTTGATGAAACCAGACGACCAAGCTTTTTATAGCTATCAGTTGCACCATAATTATTGCTGGTCGTCACACTTGAGAGTGGGCTGGCCACGCTTAAGCTGTCAATGCTACGCCAGGCCTCGTCATTTGAGAGATCCACAATAGGCGCAGAGCGATTATCGGCTAGCTGTTTAGATATGGTCTTGGTCACATTGCCATACGCATCCTGCTGAGTTTGGGTACTAGAGCACTGACTTGAACCAATTGCCGCGCCTGCATTCATATTGATCAGACTGGCGCATTCCTTCGCAAGCTGGTTATAAACCTGATAGGTTCTACCTGAACTATGCGAGTTAGACTTTAAATAATAGTCGTTCACCGCACTACTGATCACCGTACCGTTATAAGCTTTGACCGTTCTCGCGGGCATACCTGTGAGCGGAAAGGCCTGATGATAACGCGTTGTTGTACTAAACTGTTGACCGTCTTTGATATTCACGGTAGTCAGGGACTTAAACCCGAGCATACCACGGCCACCAAATTGCGCCAGAGCCCCCTCATAGTTATATCGTACTTCGCTTCTCAATGTCTCATCTTGACTACTAGGGCTGTCCGTCATGACACTAGATACCAGAGGCATAGCACCATTAACAGGCATAATTTTTAAACCCTGCGTTTTGAATAAGCTTTGGTCGAATAAGTCTTCTGAGAAATCTGAATCATACTGTGAAGATGGTATCGGTTTATAGATACCCGAGTCTGTCATCACACTATACTGGACACTTGTTTTATTACCGTAACCTTGCGTAATGTCGGACAGGTAGCCTGCAAATGGCGATTGGCTGAGATTGTATTTCACTACAACCTTTCCACCAGCTTTAAACATTAAGTCTGGTACACCATCTCGATTGTAATCACTAAAAAAGGCATAGTCTCCTTTTTCAAGGTCTAATCCAGGCGTAGTAAATGGCGAATATAAACCCGACTCTTCAAACTTTTCCTCTTCGGGATGCCAGGTAAACTTTGTCCAATCGGGTGAAACTGGATTGTTGTCTTCAACAAAGAAGTACAGCTCAAGCTTGCCGTCTTTATTAACATCCATTGCCAATGGGGCAATTTTTTCGCTCAAGAGAGCATCCTGCATAGGATCCGTTTTAGCCCAGCCCAGGTGTTTGTCTTCAAACAAAATCCTACTACTCGATTTACTGAGCATAACTCGCCATTCTTTTACTTTATCGTTGTAAAGCGAGGTTTTAAGATATACGAAATCGATGAGCCCATCGCCGTTAAAGTCTGCTGGAGTAACATGCTCTATATGTTTAGCCGAAGAACTGGTTATGGCATTAGAGGTCAATGCTCTCAGCCTACCGCTACTGGTGACGCCTTGGTTAAAGTTAGCAAATACAGAACTTGCTTCATGTTCGGCACAGTTGTTCGCGGGACACTTGAGTGAAATAATGTCAGCAAGGCCATCAAAGTTTACATCCATGGCAAACCAAGGGGTGTTCTTTTGCGTTAGCTGGGAGTAGCTCCCTGGTTTACTCGAATAGACCATTTGCGGGCGTAAAAATTTGCCCAAGCCAGGATCATACAAGGCAACAAACAACTCATTTCTATTGCTGAACAACGAATACCAGTGACTTGATGAGTTAAGGCTCACTTCTTTTTGCTGGAAAACAAGATCTGCAAAACCATCCCCATTGAAGTCTGCCGCATTACTGTTTTTTATAAACGGCGCGTAGTGATCCGAAAGAGGAAGTGATGTCAGCTGAATAACACCCGCATCTAAATAAGCCCTTTTCCAATAATAGTTATTGGATGTATGGCTAGGGTTGTATTTATCCTGTAAATTTATCCATAAAGATTGCTTTCCATCACCATTCGCATCGATTACTTGAATACCGACAGACTCCTCATTATCGAAGCGATTAATGGACTGACAGTCTATTTTAGAGGGGGTTTCGTATGTATTCCCTTCCCAGAAACACAATTCGTACCTTCTATCACCCACTTTTTCCAGAGTTGCAATTTCTGCGGTCCCATCCCCTTGAGTATCGATTAGTGTCATAGCTGCAAGCTTGTTGCTGCCAGACGTTGAAAAAATAGTACTAAATGCCTGATAATTAGTACTTAGTGCGAAAGAATTATAGTCAAATTCAATTGGTCGTTTACATACGTCATTGCGGCACTGAGACACCTTATCTAGCAAACGTATACGATTGTTTGCATATTCAAATTCAAGTTTGTAATTACTTAATTCAAAACCTCGGTGATTGCTAACTCGAACTCCAGTTAATTGAGCCGCTTGCTCCATTTTGGCACCGTCAATATAACTCGAGCTAAAGACACCTGAATTGTCATAATTAAACTGCACCGTATTGCCACTGTATTCTATCCTATCCAGAACTTTCTCATTGAGTCCTAATACTTGTGCATTGGTGGCTTCGTTCGTATAGGAGTAGTAAATAGAGGTCTTGTCATTTTGTAGGTTGTCTGTCACCTTATGAAGAAGCCAAGTCAACACATATTCATTATCATCCGCATTAGTAATGCGTACTTCACTGTTTTCTGTACCACCATAGTACCTAAATGAACCATCTTTCCCCCTGACAACAAACATATCCAGACCTGTTTCTGGGTGGCTAGCTAAAACAATGGTTTGGTGACTCTCTATTTCAGTTTCAAATGTTGCTAATGTCGTCAGACCGTCTATCGACTCGTTAACATCGAGCGGTATCAGACGCTGACCATCCAGGCAATAACGATCTTCATCGCTCAGTGTTATTCCCTTAAACTGTCCATCCTGGGCCCGAGTCTGTCGACATCGAGTAATGCTTGACGTGGCATTTAAACTCCATCCCAGAGCGAGATTAGTTCGCGATGTTTGAGAGTTGTAGTCAAGACTAACCGAAGGTTTAACCCCTGTAATACCAGAAGGTAACTCCACTGGAATGCTATAGGTTGCTGAGCCCGACTCACTAACTCTAAAACTACCCACAGTTGGAGACAAACGAGCATGCTGCAAAAGCACTTGGCTAGAAGGGGCAGTATTTTGTGCTTGTGTAAATGGCAATGAGATACTTGGCACTGATGTTTGTGTACTATCGTTGATAACAATACTTTCTTCATTTGAGAAGTTATTGCTACAGTGCAGAACTCGAGGGTTATTCAGTAAGGCTACACGTACACAAGCTTTTACTTTAAATCGATAATCGCCATTCTCATACTGTTTTGCCCACGAGGTAACATCGTCTGACACAGGACCTTCACCTGCACTGTGCGCTGCAATCACCTCTGCCCGGTAGTAGTCTTGATTTTGTTTTGATACATACAGCTCATATTCTTCCACGATACTATTTGCCGACATCGTAAGTCGCACTGTATCTGTACCTACTTTAGCAAGGGACAGAGACGGCGCAAGAAGGCCATCACCCGGATCAACAGGGTTAGATCCCAGCTCAGCTTCAACTTGATCGCTTAAGCCATCACCATCTGAGTCGAAGTCATAGTAGCAGTCTTTCGAAACCAGGCAGAAATCATAGAAATAATACAACAAACTATTCGTAACAGAGTCATAGGTATTTCTTGCAGCACCAGCATGCAATAATGTAATGAACACTTCTGTTCTAGTTGTACCCTTTCTTAGCTGCTCAACCCAATAATGCTGATTTCCTCCACCAAGTACTTCGTCGCCATTCAGGGGGCCTATAAAGTACTGAAACAACATATTGATAAATTGAGTATCATCAGCATTGGTAAGTTCAGAGTTTGCATTTATAAGTGCACTGATAATTTCATTCAGTGAATAGCCGTTTTCATATAAATAGGCAAGCAAACTTAACTGGTCTTTGCTTGGCGACTGCTGCAAAATTACCAACATGGCTTTAGTTAACTGAACAATGTGCGTGTGTTCCTGGGTTGGTTCCCAACGGCTTTTTTCCCACCTTTCAATGTGCTCTCTAAAAGCGTCATATAGAACCCCAAGATCACGCCACTTTATCGCATTGGCAGAAATCATGGAGCGGTCGATAACATGTAACTCACCGTCTTCGGTCTTTACATAGATTTGCCCAGAAGCTGCAACATCGACCTGATGATTGATCCCTGCGGGAAAAGTGTACTGCCATTGTACGTGACCGGACTCTTTATCTAACGAGTAGAGGTTGCTGTCCATAGAACCAACATATAAATTGCCGTCCTGATCCAGCTGGGCTGATGCGATAATTGGACCTTTTGATGTAAATAACCAATCCTGAACACGCCGTAGAGAATCACTCGATTGACTTGGCCTGTGGCGTAGCTTATAGAACTGATGGTTTTCGGAACCAAAATAAATGAGGTCATCATCAGACACGCTCTCGACTAAGGGTCGAGCAACGACTTTGGCAGGTATATCATCTCGGCCGCTGTTGTTCGTCTCAGGTTCATGTAACCAGAGTTTATCCAGTTTATCTCCCCGTACTTTATACCCCGCAAGACCCGTTTCTCTCCCGACATAAAGGTAACCGTTATCACTTATGGTAATCTGGCTGTCTAATAAATCCGGCTGACCACTGCTGCCTGTTGAATCAACAGAAAGTATACTCTGAACATATTTTCCACTCTCTTTAACACCATTCGTTGCAAACACCTGTAAGCCACCCTGTGTGAGGCCTAGATATACCCGCTTATCAAAGTTGACTGTTAGAGTATTGTTACTAAAACTCTGATTGGTCGCAGTGAAGATCTCTCCTGTTGCACGGATCCGCGCACGGATCTGACTTTGGTCTGCATGCAAAAATAGACCTGAGATATAAAAAGAAACTAAATCACCGCATTGAACTTGTGTGCAATCAGTCGCAGTAACAGACTGCAGAATAGGTATCATATGATCGATTGTGAGTTGCTGTCCTGCAGTGCACAGATCCATTGCATTACACGCGATTAGCTCATAAGTGTACTTACCCTTTTCGAGCAACGAGAGCGTCAACTGATTTTCACTCAGCTTTGCTGTTTCTTTATTAGCTACTTTTCCTTTATCGCTTGGTAACCCAGCCCAGGACATTACTTTGTAATAATGGGTAACCCCATCATTATTGTCAGGCCATGTTAGTGTATATTGACCACCAACCTGTCTAGGGTGGTGATTGAAACGCGGTGGCAGTGGTTTCGCTATCGTATGTTCAATATCTCTTAATTCACTCAGTGTTACATCTCCGCGGGTTTGCAGCGACGGATTTTGATCAAAATAGTTAATTCCTACTACTTCAAACTGGAGCGATTGACCATGCATATTGGTTGTCGTAGGGAAAAAGAGCTCTACCTTACTTTTACTAGCTACTAATGTGTTGTTCTGATGGTCTCTTCCATTTAAACGTGTTGTTATCGCAAATTCGCGAGTGAGGTCGAACTGACTGATAATCAACTTATAACCGTTATCCCCATTGACAACTTCAAGCTTTGGCGAAATCGGTTTGTCTGGTACTGGGTGACTAACCGATATCTGGCCAACATTTTTAGTGATAGAAGCCCCCTGATCATCTGTCAGAGTCAGGCTGAGAGTTCGGTTCGTTCCAAGGTGGTTCGCATTCCAACTAATGGTAACTTGCTTAGTATTGGCCTCAGAGTCCGTCATCGGCAACCCAGTCACGGGAATTTCTGGCGAAATAGAGGCATTACGTATTTCGGCCTCATTGCTAAACAAGCTGTAAGTATTTATCTGGTTGGATGCATTAGAAAATTTGGCAACATTGATAGTAAGCTCTATGGTATCGCCAACACGATAAGATCTGTTTGTCAGACTGTTCGCCGAAAACCCAAAGTGATTCTTAAAGTTCACGGTCTTATAGGGTGGGGTACTCAATGTTGCACCATCACCATCGACTACAAATAGTGTGAAAACAACCCTACCATTCTCCATGCCAGCCTGAGCATGGTTATAGCTTACTGAGCAAGGGAACGTTGTATCACTCTCACTAAAAGTACATGTTTTTATTGGAGCATCGCAGACTCGGCTAAGCTGGCTAATATCTGCACAAATTTTAGCTTCACGAATGTAAGTATCGTCACTCATGGACGCAGAGACATGAATATTCTGATCAATAAACGCTGATTCTAAGCTGACTGCTAAGTTTGCCGACGGCAAAGCATTGATCCTTACATTCTTAGTTTGTTCAGCAAACCCACCACTTTTGTCTGTCACAGAAACAGTTGCTGAAAAATTATTACTTCCATTACCCGGCGCAGCGGCAAATGCCAGACCTGAACAGCTGATTTCAGTTGCACTGAAACTACATTTGTCATGAGAGCTGTCAATGAGTGCCCCATTGACTTCTAGAGAAGACTGATTTAACTGGTTTTCGGAGGATTCATCCACATCACGAATCGTAAAGTCAATATATACGTTTTGTCCGGAGCCGACAGATGAACCTGATAAGTCGTTTCCAAAACTGTCTTTTAGCTTAAAATTACTAATAGTCGGATTAGTGTTTTCTTCGAATATAACAATGTTGATTGCTTTTTCAGTCACATTGGCAGGATACCTGTTATCAAACGCTTTAAAACCATAGGTGTACTCACCGACAGGCAAGTCGCCGGCCTTAATTTGAATGTAGCAAGGCGTATTGATAGTTTTGGTACATGTCCCCTCACCAGGGCTGGGAGGATAGGGCCAGATTATCCCCATGTATCTTTTCCAGGAAAAATAGCTAATTGGGTTTGGGTTGTTCTTAACAGTACCAGTAATTTTAAAGTTCTCTTTTGTGGAAAACCGTGTTTTGTTTGGTGAAATCGAAGACACTATATGGAAATTTGTTGGTTCAGCAGTAACCTTAACCGTTCTTTTGCAGACGATATCGTTACTACCAACTATACCGTTAGCAGAAAAAGAAAAATGGGCATAAATCTCATGTGTGCCAACCTCCAGTGTCTTACCATAATGCACACTTGGTCCCCAGATAAAGTTTCCTGTAGGTACAACATTATTTGTAATCCACGCTGGAAAATCAGCATAATTCACTCCCAAATTGACGCTACCATGCATCACTTTATCAAAATAAAAGATGACTCTTCCGTATCTATTAATGGCATCGATAAATGGTTGAGTAGGAAATCTTCCACTGGATGAACCAGGATTGCCTTTTTGCACTTCTATCGTGGTATCTGGGCAGCTAAAATTGCCGGCGGTAGCCAAAGAGGAGAAAAACAGATACGCCAAAAAAACAAGGCTGCTTATAATATGTTTCATAGTGTTCCTCTCCATAGAACTGTCATAGGTTGCGCTAACCCTTGTTGACCAATGGCCAGCACCCCAAAGCTTTGAGATTGCTGAACAACCTGTGTCGTGGGAATAGCGACACCAAGCACATGGTTTTGTTCTTTAATCAATATCTGCTCATCGAGACCTTCAATTCTTTTCCTGTTGAGAAACAGTGTGGGCGTATTTATCAATGGAAGCGATAATTGTTCTGCCAAAGTAAAACTTTGTGGTTTAGGCGTTAGGCTTTGCTGGTCAAATATTCGAACACTTCCATCATAATAGAATGCGTAAATACCACTGGCTTTTTTCTCAGAGCCCGCGAATGATTCTAAAAATTTGACCGAGTAATCACCATCATTATTGACGACAATCGGGCTAGCGAGCAGACTGCCTTCATAATAAGGTGAACAGGTTTGGCTTTGTTTGTCCTTTAACCTAACCTTACAAACTCGTCCCATATTTTTTTCATTTGTTTCACTATAGAATACATAGCCTTCTGTAATACTAGGAACACTGTTAATAACCCCTTCCAAATTGATAGACCATTCCTGGTGCCAAGTAATGGGTTTTTCTGACTCTTTATGCGCTCGGAAAAAATATAACGCGCCATCATGAGTTGAAAAAACGAGGTGGTGTTCGTTTTGTAAAATAGTGCGCTCGATGATATCGAGGTCTAAGCCAAATAAAGGTTGCTTGTATTCACTTTGCTTCCCTTTTTGCAAAAAAGGGTTTGCCCTTAATGTGGCAACATCAAGAACTGTAGAAATATGCTCTCCATTGAATCCTTTGACTGTTAGAGTAAAACGTGAATCAGCGTACACGCTAAAAGTGTGGGAGCTGGTATCCAGCAATGTAACTTGATGTGAGTTAATAACACCGTTTTGGGTATGCGTTATAGCAGCACTTGTCGCGCCAGAAAGCTGCCAGCCCAGCTTCACTACAGAGCCAACCTCAACTGCAGCATTGCCTTGTATATAAAAAGCGTTTATCGCCAGTGCATCACTCACATTTACATTGGCTTTGTTGCGGATTGAGCACCCATATCTATGGCACGCCACAACTCTAAAACTACCGCCCCCCTGGTATCGATAATGAGTTGATACGACGTTCGAAGCCACTAGCTGCCAGGTTTGGCCATCAAACTTGAGTATCTGATAGTAGTCGGCCTGTGGAGAGGGTGTCCAGGCAAGGTCGGTATAGCCACCAGCCTCTTTAGTGGAGAGCTTTACGACAACATCTGGTGTTAATTCGATTGGAATAAATGTGGTTATGCCACCCACTAAAATTGGCGCATACGCCTGCTCAAACTCAGTTTGACTGCTTGCGTGCACTATGTAAGTGAAACACAAGTTAGTCAGAGCAAATAGTAAGGTAAGTGTGGCTCTGCCCGGAAAAGCGCTTATCATCATATATATCCTTTGATCGCTTAAACTGTATCCAACTTCTATTATTTATTATCAATGAGCTATTTTATTTTTCTCATTTATCCACTTTTATCAACCACCAAACATCAACAAGATGTAAACAAAACATAAGGAAGGCGATATAATTAGGAAAACACCCCATTGTATTGTTCACTTTGCATTCAGGTCAACAAGAAAAGTGTTTATCTATTAACCTAAGGTGAGATCAAAACCGAGATGTCTTTAATATGACATTTTCCTTAAATGTTTCTGGAAGACTTCTCTGTTAAATTCTTAATTTTGACATCCACGAATTTTATACGGCTCCCAGCCCCTGATGAATCAATTCATAACATGCAAAATAGATGCATATTATTATTTATTTCATCGCAACCTGAGTTACAAATTACCCATTGCAGGAAATAGCAATAGGCGCCCGGTGATCCGTCTTTTAAGTGATGCTATAGGTGTATCAAGCGGAACCGGCTTTACCTTTAAAAAAATAAACAAAGGAATAAACAGCATGGATTTCTTTTCCCGTTATATTACCGGTGATGACCTGAGAAAATTAAGAAAGAACAAAGGGGTGACAACGCAAGCGATGGCAACTCAGTTGGGGGTTTGTCGTAAGACTTACGAAAACTGGGAGCGAGATGTGGGCCAACCAAAGCTCAACCAGTTCTTTGCCATGGTGACTTTTTGCTCTGTAGATGTATCTGACTTTTTGACCAAAATACGCCAGCACGGTCAAGCCTGACCCTAAACAAATCTGTATAAATAAGTAACTAAGCTTTAGGCGAATTAGCCTCAGTGATGACACTGCTCATGTGTAGCTATCGCTGAGGCATCACCCCATGTTAGCAAAAGAAACAGGCTCATTTTTATACCTAAGGATAAAATCGCAAGAGCGCTCTTCCTGACACGTTTATCTGTAAATTAAATTTTTTAAATCAGTGAGTGCTAATGGCCGAGAACAGATATTTTACTGGCAAAGCCGTCCTGGCTGCTTAGCCTTTGTCGTATCCTACTCGTTATGTTGGGTCCGAAAGTCTGACTTCCTGTGTTCCATGAAGCCAAAAACAAGATGCCGTGCTTGTCTCTAGTAAAACAGGTTGTTACCGTCATAAAACAACTAAAGTACGTCCTGTTTAAGCAACCGTTAAAATACAAAGCTGCGAACTCAGCACATAAAAAAGCCAGTCAAAACGTGACTGGCTTCGGGTACCTGGCTGAAAAATTTGAGCTAGTAGTAGCTCAAGAATTTTTCTGTCGTTGCGTCACAGCTTTGACCTTGTGGAAAATGACATACCAATAACCCTTCTTCACTGGCAGATACCAGTTCGATAAAATATTTCACACCCATATTCGTTTGATATTCTATCTGTCCATGTTCATTCAACTCTATGCTTCTGTGACCTTCTGGCAGATTAATCCAATATCCATTATCATCCCAATATGTACTCCAGCGGCGAGTCTCTCCTCCTTCAACATGCTCATATAGCTCCATAGAACGTAATACATACGGCTCGAAACGTTTAAGGTCTTTTATATCAACCTGATGCTCTATTATACGTAGAGTTGGATACTTGAAATCGCTGGAACTAGCATAACGCCATGTTTGGATACTGTAGAGTTTACCTGGTACTGAAGCGATGAGTTCATGTCTCCTTGCTTTTTTTAAGACGCAATCACTTTGCTCAGCGCTACAACTAGGATCTCCCTTCGAGGTATTCCCTCTCACATACCTCTCCTGAATCACTTCTCCCGGCGCCAGCGATGCATGCGTATACGAAGACTTCACCACACTGTTCATCGCACCACTGGGGTAAATAAGATTGCCTTCCACCGGAAGCTTTTCTGGACCACTAAGAGAGTGCCATACACCGGTATATTGCTCGATAGGTATAATATCCGCTTGCTGCTTCACCATAAATCCAGTACTGGCAAAAAGGGTGCTTCCTTTTGGGTGTGTTTCGCTCAAGCTGTATCTTAGACCGCCATCTATCGCTTCAACAATATCCAATTGGAACTCAAAGGCCATTGCCGAATTTTCCGAAACATAAATTCCCCCTTCATTTTGTTGCCACTGAAAGGTCGTAATCGGATACCTAATACCCCATGGGTGCAAGACACCAGTACCGTCAGCAAACAAATTTAGCTCATAGGCATCGAGCCATAGCCCGTGGTTTTGGTTAACCACATCTTCCATAACATGATCAGTTAAAAAGTTTCCTTCTCCACCTTGTACCAATGCCCAGCGACCAATAGGCTCATCAATACCCAAAGGCTTGATTTTTCTTACGTCTTGCAAAAGCTCTTCTCTGGTGAACGTTCTGTAGAGGTATTCAACGGGTATATGGCCAGGCGGACCCTCTTCACGATTCACCTCCATATGCCAGGTAACACCGACGTTACCGGTTTCATCGGGTTTGAGCTCTAATTTTCTGATATAAAAGTGCTCATATGAGATCCCTTGTTCATCGCCAAGATACGGTCTATCTCCCACATAGTGCGCCTCCTCAAAGCTTACTACCATATCCCGCTCGTTCACCTGCTCCCAGTTAAATTCGCTGATTTCTATATTTTTCGATTTCAAAGATCCTTTGCCTGATGCCAAGAACTCAAAGTCAAAATATCTGGGTGCATAATATTCATTACTTAACAACCTAAAGCGACTAATATATCCATTGTCCTTAATGAATTTGGCCTCGATCACGCACAAATGTGATGGAGTCATAACAGAATACGACTGTAACTGAGCATTATACTCACCATCGCAACCACTTACCTGTGAAACAAGGTAACCAGTATCCGGCTCAATACTCAGGGTAAAAGCACTACCAAGCGTCAGTATTTCAGAATGTGCGATGACCTTCCCGTGACCTTCAATGTTGATGTTAAAGTCAATGATATTGCCAACAGAGAAGTAGCTTTGAGTATTGCTATCATTGCAGGCTGAACCAGGCAAACGAATGCACACATCAAATTCAGTTGAGGAAACTGGGGTAACTTGTAATATTGACTTCATGCCGCTCTGTTTGTCTGTCAATACAATTACTTCACCCTGTCTTTGGGCTAAGTAGATATGTCCGGCATGCTCTACCAACAAGTGGCAGGTGTCACCGTCAGTGCAGTCATACCAGCTCTTAAACACAACAGGGCTACCTGGCTCTGAGCTAAATAACTCAACTCCTGCTTCCAGGTCAAAAATATCAATCGCTGCGGAAGCTGGTAGCTGACTTAGAGCAAATACATTCAATGTATACTGAGGCTCTGCAGAGGAAAAAATTGCACTACGTACAATCAGTTTGTCCTCTATGACCGACAGTAATTCATATTCGTTCTGTATGATGGAGTCACAAGCAATATGAGTCACATCACAATATGTGACGGGTGACTTGAACCAGCGATATTGTTCAATAATCACTTTGCCATCTGATACAGACCACCGCTTTGGTTTTGCAAGACCCTGAACTACGCTCTGATCGGTAAACAGCGAGAGCTGGCTATGTTTATACGACTTGTACAATTCTAGCCACTGCCCGGCAGGTTCTATATCAGTGAAACTCACATCCTGTGATTTTATAAACAAGGTCTGATTTAGTATCTCCGATTTGGCATTAAATGTACCAGCCGCAACAAACTTCAGTCCAAGCTCAGAGTGTTGCAATAGACGTAACCGTACGATTGCCCCACCATCATTGCTCATGACCAGTTCATTGTTTACGAGAGACCACTGCCAGATTGTGGCAGTTGAAACCTCGATAGCCCGGCCATTTTCCATAAAATCAAACTCTTGTAACTGCCCTATCTCATTGGCAAAACCAAACTGCTGGATATACCAGTTACCCAATAACAATTGCTCAGAGATTTCCACAAACGCATCTTCAGCAATCAATTTACTGTAGGTACCTGAATGCATATGCTTGACTTCCTGAGATGTGCTGGCGCCCAGTGTGTAGCTCAGGTTGACAGCGACTTCTGTGTGTAACGCTTGTTCATTCAACAGAGTCATTGCCAGTGCGGTCAGTGTATTATTGCCATGTTCAGATTCACTGAGGATGGGTAAGGTATCAAATGTAAACTCAACAGTATGGCCAGACAGATGCCAATTAAAAGGTGTCTCATGATGGGCAGAAAGCACACCAGAGCCATCTTCATTGAAGTACAGTTTTATAAGTAAGCCATCGAACACTTCCGAAGATGAAAGATAATACTCACCCAACAATGGTTGCAGACTTCCCCCCATTAAAATAGGGTCTGCAAAAAGACTTGATCTAACCTGCTCGACTACATTGGTATGTGATACCTGCAACACCTTAAATAATTGCTCGCTTATCGCTGTGTTTTTGACCAATTCAAGCGTTGAGTTTATGCCCTCAGGCAACAAAGACATGTCATGATCAACAAGTACCTTTAACATGATCGCCTGATCATATTTTTTACTTGTATCAATATTCCGCCTGGCAGTAGCTAAATGCTCTGCGGAATCAAACGCCCCCTCCATCGCCTGCAACTGTGCAAACTCAGCAGTCGTTACATTAGTTACATTCACACCAGATAGCTCGCTAGGCTCCAAGATCGCATCATCTCCAGCGAGATCAATCAAAGCGCTCAGGGCGCTAAGTTGAGAAACGAATTCAACTTTATCATGCGCATCAACACCTTTCGCACTTAGCCTGACTAATGCCTGACCGGCGGTCTCATCTGCGTTAAGTCTTAACTCGTAGTGACCTTGCGCATCGGCTTGAGTACTAAATAGCTCATCACCGACAGTCGCTGTAAGTTGAGCATTAGCAATGGGCTGATCGGTTACTTGCCCTCGGATATTCAGAAGCAGCTCTTGCCGAGCAAAAGTTACGGAATGCTGAGCCTGGCTGGTCGCACCTAGCTCATCTGTTACGGTCACAGTGAAGGTAGCGGTGATATCTTGGTTGATATCTGGAGATACAACCCTTAACTCTGAGGCATCTTTTCCATCGATCTCTAACAGCAATTCAGAGTCAGATTCCCAATGATACTGAACGGCATGCTCTTCCTCATCACTTACCACAGCAGATATGATGACAAGTTCACGCTCCTTCGCCTGAGCCGGTCCACTGACTTCAACTACGGGAGCTTGATTCCCAGGTTTATCAGACTCAGGAACACTCGGTGTTGAGTCACCCTGATCATTGTCGACTAGTTGTTGATCATTGGCCTTACCTGAAGATAATGCCTCTTCATTACTTTCCCATATGCAGCCGGAAGCTAGGAACAACAACCCCAGCCCCAGTATATTATTTCTGAGCTTGCACAAAACATATTCTCCTTTAATCGTAAATCCATGTGCTTAATAATTATTGCCAGTAATATCACTCTTAGCTAGGTGCTAAATCAGCAACTTAAACCAGCAATAACATTATAATGGCTTGCTTAGGAATATGTTTATATAAATCTAAATAAAACTCAGAATGCCTACATGTTTACATAAGTGAAACCAACACCGCCAACCCGTTAAAAAGTGCAGCTGATTGTTTAAAAACCAAGTGCTTGTTCGGCCGATGGATTACCGGATGGGGCGTAGCAATAAATCAGTGCTTAACTTGCTCTTCAATCTAACAACAAAATACTGTACTTATTCTCTTAAATAAGGTCACCAACCTTTCTACTTGTACAACAATACCCGCTAACTAATTACTGCGGGTACCAGGTTAGAAAATACTTTATGCTATTTACCTACAGAGTCTAAGCATGTCCCCACCATGAGGGTTTTAAAAAAGGGTTTAGGCTGATGCAGGCAACTCTGTTACCCAGCGTATTTCTCTCATCCAACTCGTCATCTTAGGAAATCCCTTCTCCGGACAGGTCATATCCCAAGCTGTCAGCAGCGGATCGCCAAACACACCACCGTTTTGGAAACTTTCCTTCAGAGCCTGATTCATGCCCTGATAACTATTCTCCGGAAATACCAGATCAATTGGTAAGCCAAGATGCCAAATTGCCGCAACAGACCAGGCGGTTGCCGCCATTTCTTCACCGTCCATCGCTTGTTTTTCACGCCCATTTTTGAGCCCGTTTTTGTAAACATCTTTGTGTAGCTGTGGCCTGAATATCGGCTCACACACCGCGATATGGCCCGCTTCATGGAGTATGTCTCCCGGACAAACCAGCTTATCAACGTCTATATGCAGTACGCCATACACGATTTGTAGTCCCGGCAAAAACATCTCCCCCTCAACAGGGCAAAGCGCATGGGGCAAATTAATGTCACTCAGAAAGTCACAGATGATTTGGGTATCTTGGTCCATTATCGGCTCCTTGCACTGGGCATGCATTGACCCAGTTTAGTCTTATTTGGCTATTTGCGAGTGTAGCGCTTTTAAAACACCTTAGGTATTACATAAGATTACCGCATGAGTGCCCATTACGCCGCCCTTTTGGGTCACATTTTTAGATAGAAATCACGACACAGATCAACAAACGCCTCGCTATACTCCCCCATTTTATTTCTGACACACAGGCTTTGCAGATCCTGTGTGGTTTCGTTACGGTGAAATTCCAGCATTAACCTGCTGACAGGCTTGTCGGGCGTCATGGACACAGTACAACGTCGTGCCAGAAATAGACCTCGGTGTTCAGCCAATGCAGTAAACTCACCCCCTTCCTGAGCTGGCAAAATCACCGCCAGCCGACCTTGTGCATGACTGTGGCGCATAAACCCCTCTATAAGTTGCACAAAACTCAGGCTGTCGGTATGGCGTGCAGTGTTACGAGCGACATCCGGCCCTTTTAAGCTGTGGTTAAAGTACGGCGGATTGCTGATCACCAAATCATAAGGCTGGCCCGAAACGAAAGTCTGGATGGGAGTCTGGTGTACACAAATATCTTTCCAGGGGCTGGCGTGAATATTGTCTTTGGCATCCAGGCATGCCTGTGCATCAATTTCAACCGCATCAATAATGAGCGATGGAGCGCGCTGTTTGCACATCAAACTCAGTAACCCCGTGCCAGCGCCAATGTCGAGCATGCGCTGCGCGCGCGCCACATCTACCCAGGCGCCGAATAACACCCCGTCGGTCGACACCTTCATTGCACTGCGTGATTGTGCCACCGAAAATTGCTTAAATGCAAAGCCTGCCATTTTGCTCCTTTGAGAAACCCGGATTGCCAAGTATAATTCCGCTATTGTCCTTTATTTGTGATGCACTATGCAATTTACTGAATTCGATCTCGACGGCACGCTACTGACTGCCATAAAAAAAATGGGCTTTGAGCAAGCCACCAGCATTCAACAGCTGGCCATTCCGGAGGCCCTGATGGGCCGCGATATCCTTGCTTCCGCGCCAACCGGCACAGGTAAAACAGCCGCATTCCTGATCCCGGCAATTCAGTATTTGATGGATTTCCCGCGTCGCGACCCTGGGTTTGCCCGAGTGCTGATCATGACACCGACCCGCGAGCTGGCCTATCAGGTATTTGAGCAATGCGAAGCCCTGGCGGCGGGCACACACCTGAAAATCGGCGTGGTGACCGGGGGGATCAACTACGGCAGTCACAAAGAGATCTTCGAAAAAAACAACGATATTCTGATCGCCACACCGGGGCGTTTGATGGAATACCTCGAAACCGAGAACTTCCACGCCGATAACGTTGAGCTGTTGATCCTCGATGAAGCCGACCGCATGCTGGATCTGGGCTTTAAAAAAGAAATGCTCAAGATCTGCAACGAAGCAAAGAATCGCCGTCAGTGTTTCCTGTTTTCAGCGACACTGGAAGGCGACAGTGTTGAGCTGTTTGCCGAGCGTATCTTAAAAGATCCGGCGCTGCTTGAAGCCGAATCATCGCGTAAAGAAAAAGGCAAAATTCATCAGTGGATCCACCTGGCTGATGATTACGAGCATAAACTGGCGATGCTGGCTAACCTGCTGCAAAGTGAAGACGTCACTAAGGCCATTGTGTTTGTAAAGACCCGTGAGCGTCTCGAAAAACTGGTTGGCGAGTTGTATACCCAGGACATCAAAACCACCTGGCTGCGTGGTGAAATGCCGCAGGACAAGCGTATGGCCGCCATGGCCAGCTTCCACAGTGGTCGCACCCGCATTCTGATCGCCACCGATGTGGCGGCGCGTGGTATCGACGTTGCGGATATCAGCCATGTAATTAACTTTGATATGCCGCGTACTGCCGACATTTACGTGCATCGTATTGGTCGTACCGGTCGTGCCGGTAAAAAAGGCACTGCCATTTCACTGGTTGAGGCCCATGATGCCGAGATCCTCGGTAAGGTTGAACGCTACACAGAGCAGAAACTAAAACGCCGCGTGATTGAAGGTCTGGAGCCAAAACACAAAGAAGCTAAGCTGCCGAAAAAGAAAAAAGATCCGGCAAAAATCAAAGCCAAGAAAAAGGCCGCCAAAGTCAAAGCGAAAAAGAAAAAGTAGCCTGTTCTGAGCCACATCAGGACGCCGCCCGGCGTCCTGCATTTTTCCTTCCTGCCCTTATTACTCCCCTTATTTTTTATCCTGACGATAAAAATAACTCGCGAGCTAAGCTCTGCTTTTGTCGTTATAGTCGCCAAAAATAAGCCTGATTAAGTGATCTATTCCGACAGTGAAAATTTGTTTTATTATGTACCCGTGGGAGCGGGTTGACGCCGAGAACGACAGTACCCTGCGCCTGATCCACGAAGCGGTGTCGCGCAATCACATTGTTGCCATTACCACAGTCAATGCCCTGACCATCCGCGACAGCGTTGCCAGCGCGTTTTGCGATGTGTTTATTAAGCAGGACAAAGTCTCCGACAACTTCGTCAGTTTTTACAACAAAGCCCAGTTTAAACGTACTCAGTTGCCGCTGGCCGGTTTTGATGTGATTTTTATGCGCGCCAATCCTCCGCTCGATACCCTGGCCATGAACTTTCTTGATTCTGTGCGCGACGATACCTTTATCGTAAACGACATCGACGGGTTGCGTATTGCTAACAATAAGCTGTACACCGCGTCCTTCCAGGGCACCGCCAGTGAGTTTATTCCGGCCACCCATGTGTCAAAAAACAAAGAGTACCTGGAGCGGATCTTCGCTGAGTCCAGCTGCGACAAAATGATCCTCAAGCCGCTCGATGGCTATGGTGGTCGCGGGGTCATTGTGCTGGAAAAAAGCGCTAAGCAGAGCTTCAGCTCCCTGCTGGAGTTTTATATTGGTGGCGATGAGTCTGGCAAAGGCAGCAATTATGTGATTTTACAGGAGTATGTGCCCGGTGCCGCAGAGGGCGATGTGCGGATCCTGATGCTCAATGGCGAGCCCATCGGGGCGATGAAACGCATTCCCGCCAGCAATGAGGTGCGTGCCAATGTGCATGCCGGTGGCAAAGTGGTTAAGCATAAACTATCCGCGCAGGAGCAGGCACTGTGTAAACACATAGGCCCTAAACTGGTACGCGATGGCCTGTACTTTGTGGGTATTGATGTGATTGGTGGCAAGTTGATTGAAGTGAATGTACTCAGTCCGGGCGGGATCTCTCGCATCAACCGTCTGAACCGCACCCGCTTGCAGGTACAAGTGATCGACTTTGTTGAAAGTGTGGTGCATGCCAAAGAGCTGGTAAACCATCGTAAAAATGCATTTCGTCAGGTAATTGAAGATGCCCATGCAGTCTGAACAAGCGCTGGTCGCGGCCCTTGCCGCCCAGCAACCCTTTGAAGGGGAAGTGGCCGGCGGTGCCGTGTATTTGCACATCCGCGAATATGTGCCTTATGTAGCAACAGCCGTCCATGCCGGGAGCCGCTTGCGAACCTCCTTGCACGGCAATATGGCGCTGAGTGAGCAGGCCCGTTTTGAAGAGGAAGATCCCCACACCGGCGAACTGATTGATGCCATGCCGATTGTGTTGATAGCCCGAGACTCCCGTTACGAGTACGACCTCAACCGTGCCCCGCAGCAGGCCATTTATACTCAGGCGTGGGGCAAAGAAGTCTGGCAACAGCAGCCCGATGGCACCGAGCGCGATCTCAGTCTGTCTAAACATGCGGCCTACTATCAGGTGCTTAAGCTGGTACTGGATACACTGGAGAAAAAATTCGGAGCCTGTCTGGTGTTCGATATTCACAGCTACAACTGGCAGGTTCGCCAGTACGACTTTGCGCCCGACTTTAACCTCGGCACTGCTCAGCTTGATGCGCTGCGCTGGCGTCCGGTATTTAATACCCTCAGGCAACAGCTGTGCCGCAAGAAGTTTCAGGGCGCGCCGCTGAGCTTTGCCGAGAACAGCGTGTTTCAGGGTGACGGCTACCAGGCCACGTTTGTAACCAAAACATACAAAAACACCCTGATCCTGCCGCTGGAAGTGCGTAAGTTCTTTATGGATGAACTGACCGGGGAGCTCTACCCGCTGGTGTTCGAAAAGCTCAAGCGCAATCTGCATATTGCCCTGACTCAGACCGCGCGGTTTTTTATTAAACGCTATTGCTCCAAAGCCATGGTGCAGTTTAACCATGTTCAGCAACACATTGACCCGGCCATCAAGGCGGTCGATCTGGCGTTGTATAAGCTGGCCCGTAACCTGGACACCCTGCATTATGTCAACCCGACGAACATTGCTCAGGAAAAGCGTCGCTTCTTTAACAAAAGCCATTATCGACCCCAGTTTAAGTACCGCCCGCTGCGCATGGATCCCTATGAATTTAAAGAGCAGCTCTATCGCTTGCCCGTGGCGGATATCGGCGATCCGCTGATCAAAGACATTTATCGCAAGCTGATTGATAACTTTGCCACCAAAATTGATGTGATCACTCAGGTCGGCAAAGAGCAGTTCTTGTATAACTCGCTGCGTTACTATGGTGAACCGAGTGTCGATGACATCGCCAACGCGCGCTTTATCATTCATGCCACTGAGCCACAGCCGGCGGCCCCTAAAACCATTAATGCCGAGCAGGCGCTGGGCCGCTTTGAGCAGGCCATTGCACAGATGCAGCTGCCCTGTAAGGTGAGCCTGTCGACTAAGCTGGTGGCCAAAGCCATGGTGGATAATGGCAAGAAAACCCTGCTAGTCAACAGCACGGCGATGTTCTCTGAACTGGATGTGCGGGCGCTGATTGAGCATGAAATTGGTGTGCACCTGCTCACGACGCTCAATGCCGAGCAACAGCCGCTACATCTGCTGCGCCTGGGGCTGCCGGGCAATACTTATACCCAGGAAGGCCTAGCGATTTTCCGTGAGTTCCAGTCAGGGAATATCAACCTGATGCGCCTGAAAACTCTGGCGCTGAGGGTGCTGGCGGTAGATAAAATGGTCAAAGGTGAGCAGTTTTATCAGGTGTATGAGTTTTTGCGTGATACCAGTTATCTGGGCAGCGCCGAGGCATTTGGCCTGACGACCCGGGTGTTTCGCGGTGGCGGGTTTACCAAAGACCATCTCTATCTGAAAGGCTTCAGAGACGTGGTGAAGCTGTCGCAGCAACGTTCGCTGGATAATCTTTATCTGGGCAAAACCGGGCTGGCACAGCTGGATGCCATTGACATGCTGGTTGAACGTCAGTTACTGGATAAACCGGCCTACCTGCCGGATTATAGCCGCGATCCGGATCACCCGGATGCTATTCTCAGCTATCTGATCAGCTGTATAAAATAAGCCAACGGCTTTTATCTTGTCAGACACGGGGTTACACTGCATACAGTACTCACTGATGCAGGAACCCCGATGCTCACAGCACAACAAGTCACCGCTCTGGAAGTGTATCTGGCTCATTTACGCCTGAAGATTGACCCCGCACTGGCACAAAAGTATCCCACCTTTGCGGGCAAACCTTATCCGCTCGGGCGCTGCAAAGAAGTCCGCAATGCTATCCAGGAGCTGCTCAAAGCAGAGCTGGCAAAAGACCCCGTTGCGGCGCCACTACAACCGCTCAAGGCACTGCTAGACAGCGGCCTGACGCTCGAGCCAGTATGGGGCTCGCTGCGCGATGAGTATTTTCAGAATGCGCTGGTGGCCGGCCCCTGGTACCTGGATGCAGCCAATGATACCGTCAATCCCAATAAACCCCGGGTCGAGATCCGCTTACTCGCAGAATCTGGGTTTGGTGCCATTACCAGCTTTGAGCAGTTCGTTAAAATCGCTCGCAGCTACTGGGAAGTCGACGTCTATCGTAATGAGATTTTCCCAGCACTGGCGCCATTTTTGCCTTTGGTGTGTGTGAGCCATACCGGAGTCAGCTGGTTTGCCGCCGCCAACGACGACATGCTGCTACTGGCACGCGACAGTGCCTTTGAGCTGGTCGAGCGGGTGCTGCCGACTTTGCCTGCACCGCCACCGGCACTCACCGACAAATGGCACAGCGCCGCAGCCGGTGTTGATATGCCCAGCCAGCTGTTAAAAACGCAAACACGCAGTGCCCAGGCTATGTGCCAGCACTACCGCAAGGAGGACAAACACCTGGACATCCTGTTTCGCGATGAAGTAGTGCTTGCCTACCTTAGCCTGCCGGTAAACGTGCAGGTGTAACACTGCCTCTGGACAGCACAACGGTGGCTATTAAGGCGATCACCACCACTGGCATACTCCACAGATTGAGCGTCTGCCAGCCCACCGTGGCTTCCAGAAATCCAGCGCTCAGCGAAGATGCCACCACCATGCTGAAGACCAGAAACTCATTGCAGGCTTGTGCCTTGGCACGCTCCTGCGGCGCATACGTCTGACTCACCAATTGCGTTGCACTGATGAACATAAAATTCCAGCCCACGCCAAGGGCAAATAAGGCCAGTAAAAAATGCCAGTGGCTCACGCCCAGCAGGTTAATACCAGCGCTAGCCAGATACAGCACACAACCCAACAGGATCATGACGCGTGCCCCAAAGCGCTCAATCAGCTTACCGGTGAAAAACGACGGCAGGAACATACCCAGCACATGCCATTCAATGACCAGCGCGGAGTCCGCCAGATCAAATCCATGGCGATGCATGGCCAGCGGCGTTGCTGTCATCAGAAAGTTCATCACGGAATAGCTGATCATGGCCACCAGCACCGCCAGCTGAAACTGCTTCTGTGCCACGATCTCTTTCAGGGTCCGGGCGGGTGCATCAGTGGTATGTGGATCCACTTCCGTAAAGCGTACGCCCTGTAACAGCAGTAAGGCGACAACATACAAGCCGCTGAGCGCAACAAAAGAGTTGGCATAATTAAGCGCCGGATACACCTCATTGACCCAGACGGCCAGGTTCGGTCCCAAAATCGCTGCCACCACACCACTGGCCATAATGGTCGAGATGGCCGTAGCGGGCTTGTCACTGGCCTCTATGGCCGCAAATCGATACAAGGTGGCAAAACCAATACCGATACCGATTAAAGTGGTCGCCACACAAAACAGCGCAAAATCACTTTCTCTGAGCGCCCAGACACCCAGTAAGGTGCCGCTGATACCGACCAGATTACCCAGTGAGAAGCCCAGTCTGCGACCGGTTTTAGCCATGATCAGCGAGGCCGGAATCGTCGCCATCAACAGCCCTGCCATCTGCATAGCCACAGGCAAAGTGGTCAGCGCCGCTGACGGACTGAGCAGCTGCCCTACCAGCGCAGAGATAGTCACCAGCAGAATATTTCCAGTGGTGATCAGGCCCTGACAGCAGGCCAGCAGCAAAACATTTTTATTCAATGAGATAGTGCTCCAAAGATCTGAGAAGAGGGCTTGTCGCCCTTATGCGGGTTATCACTCCCACTCAGGAGGGATAGTTTTACGCTCAGCAGGTGCGCTCACCCGGCATTGATTCGCCTGTTCATAACAACGCTGAATACACCGAGCCTGAAGCGGATCGGCACTGACGTAATCATCCTGGCAGCGTTGCACGCAGGCTCGCTCATTATGCTCGCATGTTACAACAACGCCGCCAGCCTGCGTTCTGAACTGGCCCTGACAGCCAGCCAGTAAGCCCATGATTACACCTAACACTAATCCTTTAGCCACCATGGTTTACTCCCGCTTAGTTTTGCTCAGCGCGCAAAAACACCGGCTCACTGGCTTTTTGGGTGGCTTCTTCGCTGTAGTAATAACCCGCAACATCAAACGCTTTTAATGCCTCAGGTGACTCGACCTGATTGTCCAGAATATAGCGCGCCATCATGCCGCGGGCTTTTTTGGCATAGAAACTAATCACCTTGAACTGACCATTTTTGCAGTCTTTGAACACTGGTGAGATGATCTCGGCCTTGAGTGCCTTTTTGTCTACCGCTTTAAAGTATTCATTTGATGCCAGGTTGATTAATACCTGACTACCCGCCTCTGCCAGCGCTTCGTTAAGCTTGTCGGCAATGATACGGCCCCAGAATTCATAAAGATTTTTACCGCGTGGGTTGTCCAGCTTAGTGCCCATCTCAAGGCGATACGCTTGCATCAGATCAAGAGGCTTCAGCACGCCATAAAGGCCAGACAAAATACGCAAATGCTGCTGTGCATAGTCCAGCGTTGCGTCATCCATACTTGCCGCATCCAGGCCGGTGTACACATCACCATTAAACGCCAGCACAGCCTGCTTGGCATTATCGGGAGTAAAAGGTTGCGACCAGTCAGCAAAGCGCGCCGCATTCAGACCCGCCAGCTTGTCGCTGATCTTCATCAGCGTGCCTATCTGTTGTGGTGATAAGTCACGACACACACGGATAAGTTCTTCACTGTGTGTGAGCAGTTCGGGCTGGGTAAAACGCGCGGTATGCGCCGGAGTATCATAATCGAGATTTTTTGCCGGAGAAACGAGAGTGATCATGGCCTGCCTATTGACTTAATTATTGATAAATGTCAATTTCAACACTATCCCCTGATGAGCGCAAGCGCAATATTCTTCGGGGATTCGACACTGCTTGCCCAGTTGCTGGCAGACCAGCCTGTTTGCAGTTCGTCACACAGATCCCCGACTGACGAAGTGCACCCGCATCGAACATTCGGATTTTCTCGTGAAGCGACCTCGCAAATACGGACATATGACCTATTCACACAGGTCACGGTAATGCAACATAGGAAAAGTAGACTTTTTGACACGCTGCTATGAATTGGAATGAGGACAGCATGACTTCAGCATTAGATAGGCTAAAACAGCATTCATCTATCGTCGCCGACACCGGAGATATCGAGGCAATCCGTAAACACCAACCGGAAGATGCCACCACTAACCCGTCTCTGCTTTTAAAAGCAGCCGAGATGCCTGCTTATCAGGATTACCTGAAAGCGGCCTGGGATTACGCCAAAAGTCAGCATGACGACGCGGTACAACAACTGGAACTGGCTTGTGATTACTTTGCCGTACTGATTGGAAAAGAGATTGCCAATATTGTACCTGGCTATATTTCAACCGAAGTCGATGCACGCTTATCGTTTGATACCGAAGCGACCATTGCCAAAGCACAGCAGCTACTGGCGCTCTATGAGCAGCTGGGTATCAGCAAAGACAAGATTTTAATTAAAATTGCCTCTACCTGGGAAGGCATTAAAGCCGCAGAGGCTCTTGAAAAGCAAGGTGTTAAATGTAACCTGACCCTGCTATTCAGTCAGGCGCAGGCCCGTGCATGTGCCGATGCTAACGTGTTCTTGATCTCACCATTTGTTGGCCGTATTCTGGACTGGCACATGGCCAATGGCCTTGAAAAGCCGACTGATCCACTGCAAGACCCTGGCGTACAATCTGTACGCAGTATTTTTGAATTCTACAAACGTCATGGCTACAACACAGTGGTGATGGGTGCCAGCTTCCGTAATACCGGCGAGATTATCGCACTAACAGGCTGTGACAAGCTGACTATCAGCCCGGCACTGTTAGAAGAGCTGGGTGAGCTGCCAGCCACAGAAGATTACCTGCTGGATAGCGAATATGAAGTTGTTGCTAAACCGGCACCTCTGAGCGAAAGCGAATTCCGCTGGTTGCATAACCAGGATGCCATGGCCACTGAAAAGCTGGCAGAAGGTATTCGCTCATTTGCTGCGGCACAGGAAACCCTGGAAGCGCGCTTCAAAGCACTGTAACCACAAAACATATAATGCGAATAACGCCACCTTGTGTGGCGTTTTTTATTTCCGGCGAGTTATCACTCCGCTCAGCAGCTCCCCATCCACCAGCGCTTTGTTTTCCTAACTTGCGCATAACTTGAAGCAAATTTGAGCTTCATCAAACTGTCACCTGCTTTTAACCTGACGGACACATTTTTATTTTACTTTTCTCCTGTCTGTGGTATACCAGCATTACTTGAAGTGTGTTTTTCATTCAAATTGGGTAATGCGTAAACACAAATCTTTGAGGTTAGTACATCAATAGGAGAAATTCATGGATAGCCTAGACGATTTTATTTCAACACTAGAAAGTCCTGCACCAAAGAGAAGAACCTCATCTAAAGGCAAAAAAAGAAAGTGGCGCGAAATTGAAGCGCTGAAAGACAAACAACGCCTGCGTAAGGAACTGGAAGAGCTGGACATATTCGCAGACAGCGTCGATCTGGACGAGCTTGACTTTATCTAACGAAAAAGGCGCATTGAGCGCCTTTTTTTGTTTTTTAAATCTAAACTCAAACTTGCCAGTTGATGGGCGTTTTGCCCATGCTTTGTAATAGCGTATTGGTTTGCGAGAAGTGCTGACAGCCAAAAAAACCGCGGTGCGCTGACAGCGGAGATGGGTGGGGTGCGTGCAGCACATGATGACGTTGCTGGTCAATCGCTTTGCCTTTCTTTTGCGCATGCGCGCCCCATAGCAAGAAGACAACGCCTTCGCTATGTTGGTTAAGCTGCGCTATGACTGCGTCGGTAAAGCGCTCCCAGCCAAGATGCTTGTGAGAGTGTGCCTGCCCCTGTTCAACCGTCAGTACGGTATTGAGCAGCAGTACGCCTTGTTCTGCCCAGGGCAGCAAATAGCCGTGGTTAGGGATTTGAAAGCCCGGGATATCTTGTGCCAGCTCTTTATACATGTTGGCCAGCGACGGCGGCGCCTTGACGCCAGGCAACACAGAGAAACACAGCCCGTGTGCCTGATTAGGCCCGTGGTATGGATCTTGTCCCAGGATCACCACTTTGACCTGATCAAAAGCAGTTACCTTGAACGCCTCAAACACCTGCTCCTGAGGTGGGTAAACGGTCACGCCCTGTGCCCGACGCTCGGCAACATAGTTTAGGGTGTCCTGAAAATACGCTTCTTGTTTTTCGTGCCCGAGCACGTCACTCCAGGTTGTCATGCTTGTTTCCCTGTTATTGTGAGTTTCTGATAATAAGTTCGCGAAGTATCCAGTTTATTACATAATCCGCTCAGCCCTTCAAGCACCCGGCTGGTATATCGGTGCAATAAATCGGCATTCACTTCTATGTATTGCTGATGTTTGGCTGCCGGAATTTCTGGCCATTTATGCCAGTCAATTTTTGGCTGTGCTTTTTTGGACTTCTCCTGCGGGATCACTATCACCTGTGGCTTAGTATGTAGTACGTTTTCGATACTGATCTGCGGATATGCCGTAACGGCATCGGCAAACACGTTACTGGCCCCGCACACCTCCAGGGTTTGATGGATCCAGGTGGTGCCATTGACCGTCATCATAGGCGCAGGCCATAACTGGTAAAATACAGATACAGGCATAGCTGAGCGATACCGTTCCTGCAATTTTGTCAGGCCTTGCTCAAAGCGCCGAGCAATCTGCTCAGCGTTTTCTTCCAGTGCTGTTAACTGACCCAACCAGCGCAGAGCATCAGGGATCTGTTGTAGGTCTCTGGTTTCGCTGTACACCACTTTAACACCAAGCTGTTCAAGCTTATCCAGATCAGTTTGTTGATTACCGCCTTGCCAGGCAATCACCAGGTCGGGCGACAAAGCCAGCAGCTTCTCCAGTGCAATACCATGATAACCGCCGATACGTGGGATTTGATTCGCCTCAGCCGGATAGTCCGCATACTCCACGGTGCCGACGATGCGCTCCCCTGCGCCAATGGCATATAAGTTCTCAACAATGTGGGGCGCAAGAGCAACGATCCGTTTGGCAGGCGGCACAGGATTATCATCTGCGCTCGCTGAAATTGCAGTCAAAAAGAACACCAGGCTCAGCCAGATGATCAGGACCTTGTTCATCAAAAGTCGAATCCTTTTTGTGCTTTGATCCCCGCTTCAAACGCGTGTTTCACATTGCGCACCTCACTGACGGTATCGGCCAGCTCAGTCAGGCGACGATGTGCACCACGGCCGGTGATGATCACCGACTGCATCGCAGGGCGATTTTCCAACGCCTCAATCACTTCATCCAAATCAAGATAGTCGTAGCTGACCATATAAGTGAGCTCATCCAGCAGCACCAGGTCGATACTCTCATCCTGGAGCCACAGCTTTGCCTGCTGCCAGGTAGCCTGTGCCGCCTGGGTATCTGTTTCGCGATTTTGTGTCTCCCAGGTAAAGCCTGTCTTCATAACGGCAAACGGCACACCAGCACGTTCCAGCAAGTTGCGCTCGCCACATTCCCACATGCCTTTAATAAACTGCACTACCGCAGCATTCATGCCATGGCCCACGCACCTGGCTACGGTGCCGAACCCTGAAGTGGACTTACCTTTGCCATTGCCGGTGATCACCTGCAATATGCCTTTTTCTTCCTGTGCCTGCTCGATTTTGGCATCGACCTGCTCTTTCACCTTTTGCTGTCTTGCCTTGTGTTTGTCCTGATTGTGTTCGCTCATGTTGTCCTCTGTTCACTGATTGCCAGAATTTTATCTATGTCTAAATGGGTTTCGCACACATCTGCCAGCCGCTCAAGTTGCTGCTCCCGGTGCTCAGCCAGATTGAATCCGCCACTACTGTATCGACCTTCGCTTGCCCAGAGCAGTACACAGGTTAGCCCCTCGGGACTGTCAAACAGTCCGTGCAAGTAGGTGCCTGCCAGCTGGTTGTCCTCGCTGATAAAGCCATCCGTTTGCCACCCCGATGGATGTGCAACAAACTGTAAAAATGGCTGCGCCAGTGCCGGGCCCTGACTGATCCCGCAGTGGATCTCATAGCCATTCAATGGCGTTTGCTGTGCGTTTAACAGGCAGTTTGCCTGCACCTGAGTCAGGGTTTTATTGCGCGTCAGTTTGGTATCAAATTCCGCCAGTCCCAGGCCTTTAATAGCGCCCAGTGTCGACTCAACCTGTTCCGGATCGCAAATGCGATTGCCCAACATTTGAAATCCGCCACAGATCCCCAGCACCTTGCCGCCGTAACGCACATGGCGTTGCAACTCCACGTCCCAGCCTTCTGCACGCACAAAGGCCAGGTCATTAAGGACATTCTTGCTGCCGGGAATGATCACCAAGTCGGCTGCGCCTATGGTTTCGGTGTGGCGCACATAACGCAGATCCACTTTGGGGTCTAATCGCAGGGTATCAAAGTCGGTGTGATTACTAATATGTGGCAATAGCAATACAGCCACTTTGACCTCTGGGCTGTCGATGCGATTGGCCATAGTCACGGCATCTTCGGCATCCAGCGCCAGATCATGCAGGTAAGGCAACACGCCCAATACGGGTTTATCGGTATACTGCTCCAGCCAGTCCAGACCACTTTGCAGTAAGGCAATATCGCCGCGAAAGCGGTTGATCACAAACCCCTTAACCAGAGATTGCTCATGTTCACTTAGCAGCGCCAGGGTGCCAACCAGATGAGCAAACACGCCGCCCTTGTCGATATCCGCAATGATGATCACCGGGCAATCTACCTCACAGGCAAACCCCATGTTAGCAATGTCGTTCTCTCGCAGATTAATTTCCGCCGGGCTTCCGGCTCCTTCTACCACACATAGTGCATACTGTTCGCTGAGCCTTTGATGTGAAGTCAGCACAGCCTGCATCGCGATCTTTTTGTAGTCGTGATAGCCCGCCGCTTCCATGTTGCTCAGCGCCCGGCCATGTACGATTACCTGCGCACCGGTATCTGAATTCGGCTTAAGTAAGATCGGGTTGAGGTCGGTACTAAGAGGTACTTTGGCAGCCATCGCCTGTAGCGCCTGAGCACGGCCAATCTCGCCCCCATCTGGCGTGACCGCACTGTTCAGTGCCATATTTTGTGGTTTAAACGGAACGACCTTAACGCCACGGCGCTGTAATGCCCGGCACAAGCCCGCTACCAGCGTGCTTTTACCCGCATCGGAGGTGGTCCCCTGTACCATTAACGTATTCATATCTCGCCTCCTTTAAGCGTCAACGGCAAACCCGCCATCACAAAATCGACTTTATCCGCCAGTGCAGCAATGTCCTGATGTAACCAGCCTGCTTCATCAACAAAACGGCGACTTAACTCGCCAAGCGGCACGATGCCGTGGCCCACTTCATTGCTGATCAGAATAACCTGTGCATGGCTGGATTTCAGCGCACTCAGCAGCGCCGCGCGCTTGTTTTGAAATGCCGAGTCGCTGTAGTCGCACAGCGCTGTGGTCAGCCATAAAGTCAGGCAGTCAATCAACACGCCATCATCGGGGCCAAGCGTGCTTAGAACCTGATCCAGTGCCCAGGGCTCCTCGATGAGCTGCCAGTGACTGGTGCGCGTTGCCTGATGATGGGCTATCCGCGCGGTCATTTCTTCATCCCCGGGCCGAGCCGTGGCCACATAAAATAACCGGGCCACTTTGCCGTCCCTAAGCCAACGCTCGGCCCTTTGCTCACCTAATCTGCTTTTACCTGAGCGAGCCCCGCCGAGGATCAATTCTACCCGCCCTGTCATAACCAGACACCCAGACAAAATAGATACACAGTGACCTCACCCAGTTGCTGCGCCGCGCCCAGACAGTCTCCGGTATACCCACCGAGCTGACGCTTAAACCAGTAAATACAAATCGTGCGGCATAGCCAGAGTACACCAAGCAGCGCAATGCTTTGCCATAACGTAAACAGCCCAGCTATCCAGCTCACTATCATCAAAATCAGTCCGCAAACGTAGAGTAACTGCTTACTTTCATGGGCAAGAGACTGGGCAACCGGCTTCACTTTACTCTGCGCATCCGCCTGCACATAGTCCAGTTTACCAATCAGGCTGGTGGCCATGGCCCTGCTCAAACCATGCGCAAGGACAAGCGCACCGCAGACATAAAGGGCGCGCTCACTCAGTGCCAGCAAAGCCTGATATTTGGTGAGCAGCAAGATGATCAATGCGGCAGCACCATAAGTGCCAAGGCGGCTGTCTTTCATAATGGCCAGCTTGTCGGCCACGCACCAGCCGCCTCCAAAGCCATCCCAGACATCGGCAAAGCCGTCTTCATGGAATGCGCCGGTGATCAGCAGTCCGCAGCCAAGCGTGAGCAATACCGCAATGCCTTCGGGCAAGAAGCTGCTCAGCACTAAGTAGATCAAGGCCAGCAGAACACCCAATAACATACCCACCCAGGCAAAGTAGCCACTGGCCTGATTAATATCCAGACTGCTGACCTCACCCGCCACTTTAACGGGAATACGGGTCAGAAAAATCACCGCCAGTTTAAATTGTCTCAGTTCACTCATGAGGTTTTGACCACCTGAGTGACGTCCGCGACCTCGAAACTGGCCATCTGATAGTAAAATGCCAGCGCGCTCTGACACAGGGGTAAGGCCAATGCAGCACCAGTGCCCTCGCCGAGTCGCATATTCAGGTTCAGCAGTGGCTCAACATTGAGCCAATTCAGCATCGCCTGATGCCCCTGCTCACCCGAGCAATGGGCAAAAACCATATAATCTTTACACGCAGGGTCAATCCGATAGGCCAGCATGGCCGCTGCTGTTGCAATAAAGCCATCCACCAGAATGATCTTCTGAGCACGGGCAATCTCCAGCATGGCACCGACTATCTGACAGATTTCAAACCCGCCTAAACGGCGCAATACTTCACGTGGGTCATGCAATGCCTCACAATGTAATCGCAAAGCCTGCTCGATAAGTTGTTGCTTTTTCTCTACCACCTCGTCGCTGACGCCGGTGCCTCGCCCGACCGTGTCAGCACTTGTTAGTCCGCTCAGGGCAGAAAAAATCGCCGCAGCGGCGGTGGTATTGCCAATCCCCATTTCGCCCAATGCAAATAAGTTAGTGCCTGAGCTCAGCGCTGGCTTTACCGCTTCTTGACCCAATACCAGGCCTTGCTCCAGCTGCGCTTCACTCAGTGCGGGCTCAAGGTGCAAAGGCCGGGTGATATTACCCAGACGCTGCGACACCACATTCAGCTCAGGCGCCGGTGGCGTCAAAATGCCACAGTCAATCACACTCAGTTGCCAGCCAAGCTGAGCGCACAAAACATTAATGGCCGCGCCACCTGTGGCAAAGTTAGCCACCATCTGCGCAGTCACCTCGCTGGGTGCAATGGAAACGCCTTCGCCTGCAATGCCGTGATCGCCGGCAAAGATCAGCATCTGGGGCCTTACGATATCTGGCTTTTCGCTTTCAAGCTGACTGCGCTCCATGCCCTGACTCAAAACCGTGACCAGCTGATGCGCCAATGTTTCGAGCTTGCCCAAAGCGCCCTGAGGCTTAGTCTTCATATCTATGGTGTGCTGAATATGCGCGTCATGCTGGTGGTTGAGTTGTGGGATCATAAAGTCTCCGGTTAGATCAGATGCTGGCGGCGCGCTTTTTGGCGATTAACAGCGATAAGAAAAACACGCTGCCAATCGCTGAGGTGATCACCCCAATCGGCAGCTCCTGGTTGTCTATCAGGGTACGGGCGAGTACATCGACCCACAGCATCATGAGTCCGCCAGATAAGGCAGTCGCTAACATACCCACAGTGCGAACCTGAGAGATAAAAAAACGCACGATATGGGGGATCATCAGGCCCACAAAGCCGACGCCACCACAGGCCGCGACAATCACGGCCGTTAACATCGACGCCAAAATTAACATGCCCAGCCTGAGCCGGTGGACGTTCACCCCCAGCGTCACCGCGCCCTCATCTCCAACCAGCAGGGCATTCAAGCTGCGGCGCATCAAAAGCATGAGGATACACCCGAGCGAAACAACCAAGGCAGGCAGCCACAGCCATTGCCAGTCTGCGCGGCTGAAACTGCCCAGGCTCCAGAATATAATCGCGCTAATGGCCTGCGGATCGCTCCAGTACAACAGCAAGCTGGTAAAGGCAGAGAATAAAAAGGTCAAAGCGACACCCGACAACAACATGTTTTCAACTAGTGCGGTGCCTTTGTGAAAGGCAATCAGCAGCAACAGACTCATTGCCACAGCACTGCCCGCAAACGCGGCACCGGACAACGCCAGCGCACTGTGCACACCAAACAGCGCTACCAGCAACACCACACCAAATGAGGCGCCAGAAGAGATGCCAAATAAGTAAGGGTCGGCCAGTGGGTTGCGGGTGACCGTTTGCAGAATGAGCCCGGCAATGGCCAGCCCGGCACCGGCGAAGAATGCCAGTAGGGTGCGGGGTAATCGCAGCTCAACCACAATTTTCTGACTCAGTATGCTGCTATCATAGTTACTCAGTGCCTGCCAGACTTCACCCCAACTCAGAGAAACAGCGCCGACAGACAGCGCACTGAGCAGGCTGAACATGCAGGCCAAAATGAGGCCAGGTATCAGTAATGCCTTCATAGCTGATACCCATAATGATAACGAATGTGGGGCACGCCCGGTGCACTGCTGTGGAGTCCGGGTACTGTTTCTACTTCTGCACACACCCCAAAAATGTCGCTGAGTAAGTCGGGGGTTATGATATCCAGAGGTGTGCCCTGAGCCATCAGTTTACCTTGTGCCAGCACCAGCAACTCGTCGCTGAGCGCCGCCGCCAGGTTTAGGTCGTGAAAAGAGGCAATCACAGTCACCCCCATGGCTTTCGCCAGCTCCATGATTTGGATCTGATACTTCACATCCAGGTGACTGGTTGGCTCGTCCATAATTAACAACTCAGGTTGCTGAACCATGGCCCGGGCTATCATCGCACGCTGTTTTTCGCCCCCGGACAGGGAATCAAAAGCCAGCTGCGCCTTGTGGCTCAGGCCCACTCGCTCAATGGCTTCTAAAATACGCTGCTTATCGTCGGCATTGACTGTGCTAAAGAGGGTTTTATGTGGTGTGACGCCCATCGCCACCACCTCAAACAGCGCCAGGTTAAACTGACTGGGGATCTCCTGTAAAACAACCGCAACCTGACGCGCATAAGCCCGGCGGGGATAGTCAGACACAGGTTTACCCGCATAGTGAATTTCGCCCTCAGTCGGGTCCCAGTAACGATACAGACAGCGCAGTAAGCTGGATTTTCCCGCCCCGTTTGGCCCAATCAGGCCAATAAACTGACCGCGCGCAATAGCAAAATTTAATCCGCTCAGCACAGGCTTATTGCCGAGGTTCAGGCTCAGATTGTGTACGGAGATTTGTGGTGAACTCATACCGCCTCAAATACGGACGGCAGCAGAGCAGGCCACTCGCATTGCTACGACTGGTCTTCTGTACTGACTTAAGTGCGCCCGCTTAAGTGTAGGTATTGGCCTTGGTATCTGGCTTCAGACTAATACCAATTTCACTTAATGCCTGTTCAATTAGACGGAGCAAATATGACGCTAACGGCGTTAAAAATTTCTCATTTAGAATAACTAAATAGCAAAATTTTTGCCTCGCCTATATGGACATAGGTGCCTCAGCGATAGCAGGACGCGTGAGCGGTGTTATCGACCCTATTTTCTCGCCTCAAAATAGAACACTTAATTAAGCAAATTGGTATAAAAGTCCGTTACAGTTGCGGGGACAGCTGAGGGTTTGCACCTCATTCCCAATGACTGCCAATACAATACGATTCTAGATTTAGCGCCTATTATGAAGTCCAGACGTCTAAAACACAACTTTCGGCCAGGCACGACCGGTGTCATCATAGAAAACAGTTACTTTAATCACTTTGGCATAGCCTATCTCCAGCCGAGATAAATGCGTATCAAAGCCCTCTGGTAAACCTAACCAGACTGTCAGCAACTGTTTAATCACCCCCGCATGGGTAACAATGGCGGTGCTCTGGGATGAGGGCGTTGTTGTAAACTGTTGCCACCAGTCAATTAAGCGTAAGTGAAATGCTGACATCGGTTCACCGTTTGGTGGCGTATGCTGCCACGGGCTCTGCCAGAAATCCCCAATTCCGGGCGACTGTGTTGACTGCCAGAGCGCCTCATAACTTTGTCCGTCCCAGTCGCCAAAATCCATTTCACTGAGCCTGGGGTCAATCTGTAATGACAGACCGGCTGATTCACAAAAAGCGCGCGCCACTGTCTGACACCGCTGCAACGGAGAGCTCATCACCTGTGTAACAGCATCACAAGCCTGCAGTTGGGCATACACCTGCTCATTGCCCAACTCGCTTGCCGGCATATCTGTGCGCCCGAGCAAACGACCGGTTTCAAGTGGCTCACCATGGCGAATAAAATACAAGGTTTGTTGCATGAGATTAGGGCTCTGTTATTCGGGGCCTGAAACGCAAAAACGCAAGCCTGGGCTTGCGTTTTTGATGGAAGCAGCGGATTAAAGAATCTGATTCTCTTTCCACATTTGCTCTTTCTTAAGACGCTTCTTGCGTTTGTCGCACGGGTCGTCACAATCACAGATCTTGTCGATGCCCATGGAGCCCAGTCCACCACAACTACTGGCCATTGATTTCTTCTGTACTATAACGCCTACCGCCATCGCAACGGCGATCAACAACAGCAATCCGAAGGTAAGTAAAAATAGTGACATCTCAGGCCCCTTTTGCATATTCATCCACAGGTTTGGATGTGTGACGGTGAATTGTGCTCATTATATAACTAAACGCGCTTAAGTTGAAACGTTCGCGACACAGATCCGCTTATAAATAAGGCTTGAATGCACTGCTGGCATACACCTTCAGGCCGTCATCACTTTTGCTGATCAAGTAGACCGCTAAGTCGTGCAGCTCGGCGTAGGCTCTGGCGCGTTCCGTGCCCATCACGGTTAGCGCTGTCGCGAGTCCATCGGCTGTCATCGCAGAAGGGTGTAATACCGTCACAGACACCAGATCGTGTTTGACAGGTTTGCCCGTACCCGGATCGATCAGGTGGGTAAAGGTCTCACCATCCATTTCATAGAAAATACGATAATCGCCTGACGTCGCCACACTGTTCTTACCCGGCTCAATCACTTTGTGGATTTGTCGTTGCCCAACCGGAGCATCCGGCTTCTCAATGGCAATACGCCAGGGCTCTTCACCCGGCTTTGTGCCCGCCAACCTCAGCTCACCACCAATTTCCACCATATAGTTGGTGATACCATGAGACTCGATGAGTTCTGCCACTTTATCGATGCCATAGCCTTTTGCCGTGGCAGAGAAAGACAGCTCCAGATGGTCCAGTGATTTTGCCAGGCCAGCGTCTGTCAGCGTGAGCTTGTCGAGACCAATTTCCCCACGCATTTGCGCCAGCTGCTGCTCAGAAGGTCGCTTAGTCGGACGCTTGTCAGGGCCAAACCCCCACAAATCAATTAGAGGCCCCATAGTCACATCCAGTGTCTGAGTAGACAAACCCAAACGGATGGACTCAGCAATCACCTTCCTGAAATCATCGCTTATCGGCATGACCTGGTTGGCAGCCAGACGATTAAACTGGTTGATCTCTGAATCTGGAATATAGGTTGACATAGATTGATTCACCGCCTTAAGCGCGGCCTCAACCTCAGTATGTAACTGCTCTTTAGTCAGTGTGCTTTGCTGTGGAAAAGCCTTAATGTTATAGGTTGTGCCCATCGTACTGCCCTGTAGCACAATAGGCTCAGCTGATTTGTTTGCCTGGCCACATGCCACAAGCAGCATACTTAATAAGAAAATGAAACAGAACTGGCTCTGTCTTAGCATCAGTGTCATCCCTTGTATTTCAATTGCCAGTAACCCCCGCCTGGTGCGGAGCATTACCCATAAAAAAAGCCCCTCAGCATAACTGCTAAGGGGCTTCCATTTTATCTTAAAAACCACTTTAAGATCATATGTATTTCAGCTTAACCACCGAAGTCATCAAGCAGGATGTTTTCATCTTCAACACCCAGGTCTTTCAGCATGTTGATAACCGCCGCGTTCATCATCGGTGGTCCACACATGTAGAATTCACAGTCTTCTGGTGCTTCATGATCTTTCAGGTAGTTTTCATAAAGTACGTTGTGGATGAAGCCTGTGTAGCCTTCCCAGTTGTCCTCAGGCTGAGGATCAGAAAGTGCAACATGCCACTGGAAGTTATCATTTTCAGCCTGCAGGCCGTCAAAGTCTTCCACGTAGAACATTTCACGCTTAGAACGTGCACCGTACCAGAATGACATCTTACGATCAGAGTTAAGACGCTTAAGCTGGTCGAAAATGTGTGAACGCATTGGTGCCATACCCGCACCACCACCAACGAAGACCATTTCTGCATCTGTGTCTTTGGCGAAGAATTCACCGAATGGGCCAGAAATTGTGACTTTGTCGCCTTCTTTCAGTGACCAGATGTACGATGACATCTTACCACAAGGCAGGCTCAGGTTATTAGGCGGCGGCGTTGCGATACGTACGTTCAGCATGATGATGCCGTACTCTTCCGGGTAGTTCGCCATTGAGTATGCACGGATCGTTTCGTCGTCAACTTTAGACTCCAGGTTAAAGAAGCCAAAACGCTCCCAGTCCGGACGATATTCATCAGGAATATCAAAGTCTGCGTATTTAACGTGGTGTGCAGGCGCTTCAATCTGGATGTAACCACCCGCGCGGAAAGGTACAACCTCACCGTCAGGGATACCCAGTTTAAGCTCTTTGATGAAGGTTGCTTTGTTATCGTTAGAGATAACTGTACATTCCCACTTCTTCACACCGAAGATTGAGTCTTCAACTTCAATCTCCATGTCTGTTTTAACAGCAACCTGACACGCCAGACGACACCCTTCACGGGCTTCACCTTTAGTGATGTGATCAAGTTCAGTTGGCAAAATGTCACCACCACCAGAGTGAACGTGGACGCGACACTGGCCGCATGAACCACCACCACCACAGGCAGATGAAATGAAGATGCCAGCATCAGCCAGTGAGCCTAACAGCTTACCGCCTGGTGCAGATTTAATTGCTTTTTCAGGATCGCCATTAATGCCGATCATGATGTCACCGCTAGGTACCAGCTTAGATTTCGCTGCAATGATGATAAGTACCAACACCACAACGATAGCGATGAACATACTTACACCTAATACAATAGTTTCCATCGTATAGTTTCCTCGCTACCTTAAAGTGAAATACCAGAGAATGACAGGAAGCCAAAGCCCATCAGACCTACAGTGATAAAGGTAATACCCAGACCGCGTAAACCATCAGGAATATCAGCATACTTCATTTTCTCGCGAAGACCTGCTAGCAATACGATAGCAAGCGCCCAGCCCACACCAGAACCTAAGCCAAAGATCACTGACTCACCAAAGTTCAGGTTACGCTCAACCATGAAGGATACCGCACCGAAGATCGCACAGTTAACTGTGATCAAAGGCAGGAAGATACCCAGAGCGTTGTAAAGTGCCGGGAAGAACTTGTCCAGCGTCATTTCAAGGATCTGTACAAGTGCCGCGATTACACCGATAAATGTCAGGAACTTCAGGAAGCTTAAGTCAGCTTCTGGGAAACCTAACCACTCAAGTGCGCCTGGTGCCAGGATAGCGTGATAAACCACGTTGTTAACTGGTACAGCAACGCCCAGTACGAAGATTACCGCAACACCCAGACCGAATGAGGTAGTTACTTTCTTAGATACTGCCAGGAAAGTACACATCCCCAGGAAGAAAGATAGCGCTAAGTTTTCAACGAAAACCGCTTTTACAAATAAACTAAGATAATGTTCCATCTCTCTCCCCTTATGCCTTAGCTTCTACTTGGTCTTTCTTCCAGGTACGTAGTGCCCAAATGAATGCACCTACCAGGAAGAACGAGCTAAATGGCATAACCAACAGACCCATAGGCTGGTACCAACCGCCGTTAGAGATCAGTGGCAGTATTTCAACACCGAACAGTGCACCAGCACCGAACAGCTCACGTACAAAGCCAATCGCGATCAGGACAACTGAGTAACCAAGACCGTTACCGATACCATCCAGGAATGACATCAGAGGTGGCGACTTCATTGCGTAGGCTTCTGCACGACCCATTACGATACAGTTAGTAATGATCAGACCAACGAATACCGTCAGTTCTTTTGCCGTGGCATACACAAATGCCTGAAGTACCTGGTCAACAACGATAACCAGAGACGCGATGATGGTCATCTGAACGATGATCCGCACACTTGACGGAATGTGGTTACGGATCATAGAGATGAACAAGCTTGAGAACGCAGTTACCACAGTCAATGCAATTGACATGATCAGTGCGTTTTTCAGGCTTGATGTTACTGCCAGCGCAGAACAGATACCCAGTACTTGCAGTGCAATTGGGTTATTTGCGAAGACAGGTCCAAACAGGACTTGCTTCATTTCTTTTGAGTTTGCCATTAGTTCAATGCCCCTTCACGTACTTTCGCAAGGAATGGACCAAACGCATCGTCGCCTGTCCAGAACGTAAATGTATTTTCAACACCGTTAGACGTTAACGTTGCACCAGACAGACCATCTACTTTATGCACATCGTTACCTGCTGTGCCTTTCACTACGTCGATTGGTAGCTTTTTGCCTTCCCAGGTTGCAGTCCACTTAGGATTCTGGATTTCACCACCCAGACCCGCAGTTTCAGTGTGCTGGTAGAATTTGATTGCCTGAATGGTTTCACCATCCAAATCCAATGCTACGAAGCCGTACATGATACCCCAAAGACCGTAACCCTGAATTGGCAGGATCACAGACTCATATTTACCGTTGCTGTTCTTTGCAAGGTAAACCGGAGACTCAGTCGTCATACGCTGAATGCCAGCAACGTCTTCCTCTTTAGGAAGCGCTACACTGCGCTCTGCATCGAACTTAGTCATAGTGAAATCAAATGAGTTAGGATCTGTGTCTACAAACTCACCGGTGTTCATGTCTACAACGCGTGCATCAATCACTTGGTTGTAGGTTTCTGACACGTTTTCAACGTTCTCAACGCCAGCAGCCGCCAAAATGTTGCGCTGCACGTCTTCGATTTTGTTTGCCTGCTGTAGTGGGCGAAGCTGTACTGCCGCAAACGATACGACAACCGCACACACTAAACATAGGCCAACAACAACGCCTAGCGTTTTGCCGATAGATTCATTGTTACTAGACACGTGCTAATCTCCTCTTCACATTTGACTGCACAACCATGTGGTCGAAAAGTGGTGCGAACAGGTTTGCAAATAGAATTGCCAACATCATACCTTCTGGGTATGCCGGGTTAACAACACGGATAAGCACAACCATTACACCAATCAATGCACCATATGCCCACTTACCTTTGTCTGTGAAAGACGCAGATACCGGGTCGGTTGCCATGAAGAACATACCGAATGCAAAACCACCCAGTACTAAGTGCCAGTGCCAAGGCATAGCGAATACTGTGTTAGTGTCTGAGCCGATCATGTTCAGCAGCATAGACATCACAACCATACCCAGGAAAGTACCCAGGACAATGCGCCACGATGCAATACGAACATAAATCAGGAACAAACCACCAATCATGATAGCCAGTGTAGAAGTTTCACCTACTGAACCTTGAATAAAGCCGTAGAATGCGTTCCACCACAGTACCATGTTGTCATAATCAAGCGCGCCTGTTGCTGCCTGACCCAGGTAAGTTGCACCTGAGAAAGAGTCTACCGCTGTCCACACTGTGTCACCTGAGATGTCACCTGGGTATGCGAAGAACAGGAATGCACGACCAGCCAGTGCCGGGTTCAGGAAGTTACGACCTGTACCACCGAATACTTCTTTTGCCACTACCACACCGAAGGTGATACCCAGCGCAACTTGCCATAGCGGGATCGTTGCAGGCAGGATCAAAGCAAATAGTACTGATGTTACAAAGAAACCTTCATTCACTTCGTGCTTACGCACTGAGGCAAATAATACTTCCCAGAAACCACCGACAATGAATACAGTCGCGTAAATCGGCAGGAAGAAACAGGCCCCGTAGAACATCTTCGCGCCCCAGCCAGAATCAGCCGTAAGCTCACCGCCAAACAGCTGGAATAGTGCCGCCTGCCAAGTGTTTGCAATTTCAAAACCATTGCCCAGCGCGATAGCTGCTTGGTGACCAATGTTGAACATACCGAAGAACATAGCTGGGAATGTCGCCATCCATACTAAGATCATGATACGTTTCAGGTCGATATTATCACGTACGTGAGTGCCGCCTTTGTTGACATAACCTGGCGTGTAGAAAACAGTTGCAACTGCTTCGTACAGGGCATACCACTTTTCGTGTTTACCGCCAGGTTCAAAGTGAGGTTCAATGTCTTCTAAAAATTTCTTTAAGGCCATTTTAACCTTCCTTCTCGATTGTAGTCAGGCAATCACGCAAGATTGATCCATAGTCGTATTTGCCTGGACAAACGAAAGTACACAACGCCAGATCTTCTTCATCCAGCTCTAGCGCACCCAGTGAAATCGCGCTGTCCAGATCACCAGAGATCAGGTCACGCAACAACAGAGTTGGCAGGATATCAAGCGGCATTACACGCTCATAGTTACCAATTGGCACCATCGCACGCTTTGAGCCACCGGTAGAGGTAGTCATCTTGAACAGACGGCTTGGCGCAAAGTGAGAAATGAAGGTACGGGTTACAGAGAACTTAGTACTACCTGGTGCGATCCAGCCAAACAGCTCTTTTTCGCGACCTTCAGACAACGCAGAAACCTGTACATGGTAACGACCCAGGTAAGCATGAGGACCAGTGGCTGTTTTACCAGCTAACACAGAGCCAGAAATGACCCGGTTTTCACCATCTTCAAGTTCACCTGCAACTAAATCGGTTAACGACGCACCAACTTGAGTCTTAACAAGACGCGGGTTCTTCACACTCGGACCAGCCAAAGCGACAACACGCTCTGAGTAGACTTCACCGCTTAGGAATAGCTTACCAAAAGCAATCACATCCTGGTAACCCAGGTGCCATACTTGCTTGTTAGCGCCAACAGCATCAAGATTGTGAATGTGTGTACCAACCAGACCAGCAGGGTGAACACCCGCAAACTCATGTACTTCTACCTGAGAAAGCGAAGAGCTCGGCACCTTGCTGCCAGCTTGCTTACAAACAAACACTTTGCCATCAGTCAGACGCGAAACCACAGCCAGACCAGCTTCAAACGCTTCCACGTTTTCAGCGATCACAACAGCAGGATCCGCAGCTAGAGGGTTAGTGTCAATTGCGGTAACAAAGATCGAGCTTGGCGACGCGCTAGGTACGGCTACACGACTGAAAGGACGTGCACGCAACGCTGGCCATTGACCCGATTCGATCAGCACTTCTTTCACTTTTTCACGATCCAGGTTGCCGAGTTCAGCAGCCGGGAACTTGTCGAAAGTGATTTGCTCATCGCCCTGTACTTCAATCACAACGGACTGAAGAACACGCTTGGCTCCACGGTTAATTTCTTTAACTACACCAGAGGCTGGCGCAGTAAACTTGACGCCAGGATTCTTTTTGTCTTCAAAAAGAACTTGGCCTTTCTTGACTTGGTCATCCACACGGACTCGCATGGTTGGACGCATACCAATAAACTCTTCACCCAACACAGCTACTCGTTTGACAGCAGAACCATCATGAATAACTTGCTGTGGTGCGCCCTCTATGGGTAAGTCCAGACCTTTTTTTATGTTGATCATACGCACTTGCATTACATTAACGGAAAGAAATTGATAAATCTTTACTTACCACGGCACTATTCTCTGAGTTGTATTGGAGTCAAAGAGCTGGCACAACATACACAAAGTCGGGCCAACCTGTCCGCAACGGGAAACGAGCACCGTGGTATATAGTCCTTACATATTTCCGCAATTTTAACATTAATCGTACTGACTATGCGAGTGGAAATATGAAAATAATACGACTTAACAATGGATTTAGTTCATTGGGCATCACTGCAAGAATTTAAATATAGACCAAAGTGGTATTGATGAAAAATGAAAGGCAAATTGGGAAGGGGTTTTCTCTACTGTGGGCACATGTTAAAACGGGCGAACTACACGAATTCGCCCGCTTGTCGGCTAGATTAGATGATTAATCTCAACCACAGAATTGACGTCTGCATCATAGTCTACTGACTCAATGCCGAAGCCAAACAGCTTCAGAAATTCATTGTGATAACCAGCGTAATCTGTCAGCTCATCAATACTGTCGGTATCTACTTTATCCCAGATCACTTTGATGCGTGCCTGTACACCGTCTTCCAGTTCTTTATAGTTCTGGAACAGGTGGCCACCTTCGTCAAAACGTGGCGTCTCACCGTACAGGTTTTCGCTAAACAACCCCTGGATCTGCTCGATAGTTCCCTCGTAAGTACCATCTTCTTTGGTTACGCGGAACAACGTAGAGATGTACAAAGGCATAATCGGAATAGCCGAGCTCGCCTGAGTTACTACAGCGTTTAATGACGCCACGTAAGCTTCACCATTTAACGCTTTTGTTGAGGCTTTGATAGCGTCAGCGGCACGGTCCAGGTCTTCTTTGGCTTTACCGATAGTCGCATGACCGTAAATAGGCCAGGTCAGTTCTTTGCCAATATAGGTGTATGCCGATGTTTTGAATCCTTCGGCCAGTACATCCGCCTCTTTTAGCGCTTCCAGCCACAGCTCCCAGTCTTCACCACCCATCACTTTCACTGTGTTGGCGATCTCTTCCTCGTTAGCCGCCTCTACGGTCACTTCGTCGATGATCCGCTTAGAGGTGTTGAGGTTTTTGGTTGTGATTGTCTGACCAATTGGCTTTAGGACCGATGAAAAGGTCTCGCCCGACTTAGGATCGGTACGGCGCGGAGATGCCAGACTATAGATGATCAAGTCTACTTTGCCCATTTCGGCTTTGATGGTTTCAACTGCTTTGGCTTTTAGCTCATCTGAGAAAGCATCGCCGTTGATGTTCTTTGACCACAGGCCAGCTTCATCAGCAGCCTGTTGAAATGCTGCTGTGTTATACCAACCAGCAGAGGCCGTTTTTTTCTCTGTACCTTCTTTCTCGAAGAAGATACCTAAAGTTTTTGCGCCAGCACCGAATGCAGCGGTGATGCGAGAAGCCAGGCCATAACCGGTTGATGCGCCGATCACCAACACATTTTTAGGGCCATTATTGATTGGGCCCTGAGCCTTAACATAAGCAATTTGTTCTTTTACGTGCTCGGCACAGCCCACTGGATGGGCATTAGTACAGATAAAACCACGGATCTTAGGTTTGATGACCATGTCTATTCCTACATATTCTGTATTATGAAAACCGCGTTAGTTTAAATGCAGATCCTGAAAACACAGGTCTGATCACTCGCTGTCGAATTTTGAACCACCGAGACAGCTCGGTGAATCTGGTACTTCACCATGCTGCTCGGCATATTCTTCCGGGGTATAAGTGTGGATCGCCAGCGCATGAATGTGATTTGCCAGCTCCTCCTTTAATACCTCGTTGATCAAACGGTGGCGCTGTAACAGGCGCTGTCCGGCAAACTTGTCGCTGACCACAATCACTTTAAAGTGTGACTCGCTGCCCCGGCTGTGCATATGGCTTTCATTGAGAACATTAAGGTGTTTGCACGCAATAGCATCGGCGAGTTTGCTGTAGATTTGTTGTTGCATTGACATAACTCACTCCCAGTACGGAGAAAATTTAGCGCATACTATACGCATTTATGCGCCATTAACCAACTGTTCTGAACGTCAGGTTGATCCTGCCCTGAGTGACCCCCGCTTGTTTGGGTAGTGCATGCTGATAGTCATGCTGACTGCGGCCCGTCATTAATAGCCCAGATCCAGTAGACAGGGGTAGCGTCACTGTCTCGCGAGTCTGTTTGTCGCGAATTTTAAACGCGCGAGTTGCCCCCAGCGATAAGGAAAAAATCGTCGGGTTGAGGCCCAGCTCAGCTTCATCATCGCTATGCCAGCCCATGCTGTCTTGACCGTCTCGGTACCAATTAACCAACAGAGCATTAAAGTCCTGCCCATACTCACGCTTCAGGCGGGAACGCATTGCTCTGAGTACATCTGGCCAGGGGGTGTTGTTGAGTTGAGTGCCCGAATATCCGTAAGATACCGACGGGTCGGCAATAAAACACTGGAGCCTGGGAATTGGCGAGGTTCGGCCAAAAAGTGTGATACTGGGCTGCTGCCAGCTCAGTGTTGTCGCCAAATGTTCATACAGCGACAAGCTTTTCTCAAACCCGATACAGGTGGGTAAAAACTCAAAGCCAGGCGGCAATTGCGGCGTTTGCCCGGGCAAACATTCTTTGTTCAGTCTCGACATGCTATATTACGTGTTCTGTTAGTTTTGCCAACACTTTGCAAAGTGTTGACACCAACCATGAGTGAGATTAGCCCCGTCATGATCACCGACGCTGTACTGGCCGGCACGGCTCTGACCCTGCATCGTTTTCCCCTAGAGCAAAAAAACCGCAGCCTGCAAGCCTGGGATGCGGCCGACGAATACTTGCTGGACCATATTACCACAGCCTACCCGGATGCACGCGACATCCTGATCCTCAATGATGCCTTTGGGGCATTAAGCTGTACGCTGGCAGCACAACTGAAAGATCACCCACAGTGGCAGATCACACAGGTGAGTGACTCATTCGTGGCCCAACAGGCGACAAACCATAACCTGGCCGAAAATCAGCTGGACTGGATGCTGGACGACGCTAAATTTACCCAGCTGACTAGTCTGGCTGACCTGCCAACGCAGTGCGATCTGATTTTAATTAAAGTGCCAAAAAATGCCGGACTGCTGCAACATCAGCTATCCCGGCTTAGCCACCTCGCTCCGGGGATACCCGTTGTAGCAGCAGGTAAAGCCAAAGAAATTCATACTTCTACACTGAAAAGTTTCAGCCACTTTTTGCAAGAGCCGACCACCAGCCTGGCGGTGAAGAAATCTCGCCTGATCTTCTGTGCCACCACAGGCAAACCCGTAGCTGACAAGTTCCCGGTCAGCTGGCCTCTGGAAAACTCGCCCTTCACAATTCACAACCATGCCAATGTGTTTTCTCGGGATTCACTGGATATCGGCGCACGCTTTTTTATGAATTACCTGCCGGCAGGTAAGAAGCCATTGCGGGTAATCGATTTGGGCTGTGGTAACGGCGTGATCGGACTGCAAACTCTGGCACGTATGCCAAATGCCCAGGTAACTTTTGTGGATGAGTCTGCCATGGCGGTGGCCAGTGCCAGGGAGAATGTCAGTTCTAATATGCCAGACAGGCTGGCAGATTGTCAGTTTACTCAAAATGACTGCCTCAGTAACTTTGCACCCAATACCGCAGATTTGGTGTTATGTAATCCCCCCTTTCATCAGGCACAGGCGATCACCGACCACATCGCCTGGCAGATGTTTTTGCAGGCCAAGCATACTCTGAGAAATGGCGGGGAGTTAAGGATCATTGGCAATCGTCACCTTGATTACCTTGATAAGTTGCAGCGCCTGTTCGGGAATTGTAAGGTGATAGGCAATAATAAAAAGTTTACGGTACTCAGTTCTATTAAAAGGAGCTAATCATGCGTTTAGCATTTTCTGCCACCCTCTTTGGTGCAGCAATCACACTACTGGCCGGATGTAGTAGTGCCCCCAAATCTGTGATCCTCAATCCCAGTTATCAGGGTGGTAATATCAGTCAGCTATCCAATACAATGGCAATTAAGGTTGTCGACAACCGTACCACTAAATTTACCATTAAAGTACTGGAGCAAGAGCCCGCTGTTTATTTGCCAAATGCGAATTTGCCAGTCACCATAACCAATCTGCTTTCTCAGGCACTGGAAGCCAATGGCGTGACGCTGACACAACACAGTGACACTGAGCTGACACTGCGTATTCGTTCCTTTGTTGCCAAGGTTGATGAATCTCTCAGTCGTCACGAAAGCACGGCAAATGCAGACTTTGTTGTTGAAGTAGTCAAAGGGCAGCGAACCTTTTCAAAGCCCTTTAACGGTGAAGCGCAATTCAGTAAACCGCTGAAACATGATCAGTCTCAAGTTGAGGGACAGTTAAACCGTCTCGCCGAACAGGTGATCACGCGTATGCTGTCAGATAAAGAATTAATCAACTTTTTACAACAATAAAAGGCCTTGCTATGCTTCGTACCCTTATTCTGTTCATGTTGGCATTGGTGAGCTGTTTCTCATTTGCAAACAATAAAGAAGGACGTTTCGTCCAGAAAGACAATCTGTTTCCCAAGGTTCAGATCAATACTTCGTTAGGTAAAGTGATCGTCGAACTGGACCGCTCCCGCGCCCCTATTACTGTTAATAACTTTCTGACTTATGTGATAAACGGAGATTACAAAGGCTCTGTTTTTCACCGCGTTGAACGGGATGAGGCGAACGAACGCGATTTTGTTATCCAGGGTGGTGGCTATGACAAAGACTATGATGGCATGTTTGAACGTCCGGCTATTTTTAACGAAAGCGGCAATGGCCTGAAAAACAATATGTATACCATAGCGATGGCCTATCAGGACAATAAGCCACATTCGGGTACTCGACAGTTTTTCTTTAATATGGATGACAATGACCACCTTAATCCAGGGCGCGGATGGGGCTTTGCAGTGTTTGGCAGCGTATCTGATGGCTTTGATACGCTGGATAAAATTATGCAGGTCGAAACCGATTACAACAAGAAACTGGGTTACACCTTTATCCCCAAAGTGCCCGTGATCATCCATAGCATTGAAATGCTGCCGGAAGAGACCTTCTAATAACCTCTCACCCGGTATCACCCCGCCACATGGCGGGGTGATACTATGTTGGAAAACATTATGATTATTTCATCCAGCCTGCGTGACTATGCCAGCTACTATCGGGATAAGCGCTTGCTCACCATATTTGCATTTGGGGTTAGCCAGGGCTTTCCCTGGGTGCTCATTGGTTCAGTGATGTCTGCCTGGCTCAAAGATGAGGGCCTGAGCCGCAGTATGATAGGCTTGTTTGGTATCGTGTTCAGTGCCTACACCATCAACTTTTTATGGTCCCCTCTGCTGGATCGGGTTCGTCTGCCATTACTGACTCAGTGGCTGGGGCAAAGGCGTAGCTGGATAGCAGCCGGGCAATTGATTGTTGCGCTGTCAGCACTGGCATTAAGTCAGGTCGACCTCAAAGCGGATCTTTATCAGGCTGCATTATTGTGTTTCATTATTGCTCTGAGTGCGGCTACCCATGATATTGCAATAGACGCTTATCGGATCGACATCCTTCCCCCAGAGGAAAGTGAAAAGTCTACCGCCGCGGCTGCCATGGCGACGTCCGGGTGGTGGAGTGGATACGCCCTGCTAGGTGCTATTCCGTTTTTCGCGGCGGATCTGCCCGGAGTAAGCTGGGCCGACATCTACGCATTACTGGCCATGATCATGGCGGCTTTGTTTTGCATCACACTGACAGCGCAAGAACCTCAGTCTCACCGCGAGCACACCCAACAACAGCTACAGACACAATATCAGTCGAGACTGGCCGGGCTGGATCATAGCAGGCTACAACGTATTCTCGCGTGGCTTGCCGTTACACTGGTGGAACCGTTTCGCAGTTTCTTCAACCGAAATGGCGTGAAAGCGGCTTTGGCACTGCTGGCATTTATCTTCTTATTCAAGATCGGTGAAGCCTTTTTGGCCCGTATGTCTATCGTTTTCTACAAAGAAATTGGCTTTACTAACAGTCAGATAGCTCAATATTCAAAGCTCGGAACTGGCCTTATCACGATTGTTTTTGCGTTTTTGGGCAGTATCTTTAACCACAAATATGGCATCGTTAAAGGGCTGTTTATCAGCGGTGTTGCGATGGCCGCATCCAACCTAATGTTCTCCTGGATAGCCATTGCAGGGCCAAAAGAGCATTTATATGCCCTCGCAATCGTGATTGATGGCTTTACTCAGGCCTGGTCACTGGTGGCCATGGTGGCGTTTATTTCTATGTTGTGCGACCGTGCCTTTAGCGCGACGCATTACGCCTTGCTGGCGTCTCTTGGTAGCCTGGGCAGAACCGTGTTATCAAGCTACAGCGGCGTCGTGATTGATGACTGGCTAAGCGGAAACTGGGCGGTATTTTTCGCACTGACAGCGCTGATGGTTGTACCGTCTCTGATCTTCTTGTATGCCATTCGTCATAAGCTCTACGAGATAGAGCGAAACTATCATAGTCAGGGGAAGTAACGGCGGAATAAATGACTGGTGTGTCAGATCCATTTTAAGAGGATAGAGGTGCAGCTCCTTGCACCTGCACACATACTGGCAATGCCAGTCGTTTACATCTGCTCTTCTTTGATAAGAGCCAGACCTTCATATGGGTCGACTTCCAGCGCTTCACAGTAACGCAGAAACTCAATCACGTCTAAGCGACGTTCCTGATTTTCAATTTTGCCAATGAAAGAATGCGGTGTACCTAACACCTGGGCCAGACTGCGCATTGTATGACCTTTCTCGTGACGTTTTGACTTCAGCCACTTCGTCAACTTACTGTTTTCTTCAGAAGAAACCGTTTTCCCCATCATAATAAAACATCTCCTACTCGATGATTAATTAATACCGCCATACGAAATTTGCCCGTCTCGACTGGCGGCTTGTTATATAGCAAGCCGGGTAAACAAATCATGAAATACCGATTTACGCTGGCTTGTTCCTATGTACCAAATTAGGTATAGACGATCTTTTCTCTAACACCTAATTAAATTTTCAACTTTCTTACCTAAAATAGAGAGGTAAGATTACTGTGACACTTTAACAAAAATTTTATAACTTGTACCAGTATACGAAATAATTTATTTTTTCTTTAAAAAATAGTGGTTTAGAGCTAGTCTGTAACAAAATAACAAATTTTAGGAGAATTTTTGATGATCCGGCTCATATTTTTGCTACCCATTTTGCTGTGTGTGGGTTGGTATTACTTTTTGCGCGTCAACGGCGTTCCGCTCAAACAAGGTAAACGCGGATTCATCTATATTCTCGCTTTTTCCACTTTGGTGTTGGGATTTTTTGTGCTTATGATGCACCTTACCAACCCAGGTTAGAAAGACTGCTCTGACTTCCCACAGACAATCAACACAGTACCTTATACTGTACCAGAACTCAGGGATAAAGAATGGTAGCTGTTTGTCTAATAGAGAAACAAAAAAGCCATGCAAGTGCATGGCCAGGGTTTTAAAAACGCCAATTGAAAGTCGTTTTATACGCTGAAACTCGCGCCGCAACCACAAGTCGTCGTTGCATTAGGGTTACTGACAAAGAAACGTGCGCCTTCCAGGCCCTCGGTGTAATCTACTTCACCATCAACCAGGTATTGAATACTCATAGGGTCCACAACCATAGACACCCCATTTTTCTCGATTTCTAAATCACCTGGATTGGTTTTTTCATCAAAAGTAAAACCATACTGAAACCCAGAACATCCGCCACCAGTCACATACACTCGCAGCTTGAGGTTAGGGTTTTCTTCCTCAGAGATAAGCTCTTTCACGCGATTTGCCGCCGCGTCGGAAAATTTAATCGGTATCTGATCAGACATGTGTATTCGACCCCTGTACATTTAATAGCGGAATTATCTAATACCTGACTATTTTAATCAAGTATAGAGTCACCTTCGCTGTGAGCGGGGTTACGCGTTAAACTCCTACGCAAGTAGGCCATTGCCTGATTTACTTAATTACAAGGACTTAGAATATTTGATACACTTATCAGGTGCATTAAAGGTACTCAATGCAGCACTAAGGCACTAGGCTGCTTACAACCAAGACTCTCTACAGGCCAATATTGTATGTCGCTCGATAATTTACGCCGTCGCTTAGCGAAGCCAAAAACGTCCATTCAGCTATGCTTGCTGGGCATTGGTGCCGGCTTGATTGCAGCAGTCTTGATCATCTTATTTCGTCTGACCATATTATTGGTACAAAGCGTATTTTTAGATAGTCCGGATGATTTCACCACATTGCCAGAGCACCAGCGCGTTTTACTGCCTGTTGGCGCTGCTTTACTGATCGCCTTGTTTGCCAGTCTGACGGGCTTTAAGCACTACCGCCTGGGTATCCCATTTGTTATCTATCGCATCAAACAGCACTACGGACAGATGCCAATCTGGAATTCGGTAAACCAATTTTTTGGCGGTGCCGTCGCGCTCATCAGTGGCTTTTCCGTTGGTCGTGAGGGCCCGTCCGTGCACATGGGTGCGACCGGTGCCAGTATTCTGGCAGAGCGTCTACACCTCCCCATGAACGCTGCCCGTACACTCGCCGGATGTGGTGTTGCAGCCGGTATCGCCGCGTCATTTAATACACCTCTGGCTGCGGTGATTTTCGTTATGGAAGTGGTATTGAGGGAATATAAGATCCATATCTTTGTACCTATTATGCTTGCCGCGGTCACCGGGGCACTGGCCACACAATATGTGTTTGGCCATGATCTGGAATTGTCATTGATCAGCGTTTCAACACTCTCTTTCTGGCACTATCCATTTCTCATTTTGTGTGGTTTTGTACTTGGCGCCATCGCCTTTGCATTTAACCAAAACCTGATGCTCATCATAAAAACGTTTAAGCCCATCAGTATGTTTCCCCGTCTGATGCTCGCAGGGTTACTGGCCGGCCTGATCGGCTATCTGGTACCCGAAGCCATGGGCTCAGGCATGAGCGCCATCAAGATTGCAGTCGAAACCCCCGGCGAACTTCAATTACTCACCACGATTCTGATTGCTAAACTACTCGCCACTATCTTTGCCATTGGATTGGGGATACCTGGTGGTATCATTGGACCGGTGATTGGTTTAGGCGTATTAATTGGCACCCTGATGGCATATTTCGCTCAGTATATTTCACCGGACGTCAGTGTTGCTGGCACTTATGGCGTACTGGGTATGGCAGGCCTGTTGGCGGCCACTTTACATGCGCCTTTGGCTGCATTAACTGCGGTCATGGAGCTGACTTCAAGTCCACAAATTGTGGTGCCAGCTATGATAGTGATTTCCTGTGCCTATGTCACCGCACTGCAGGTATTTGGTAACCGGTCAATTTTCTTGCAACAGCTTGATTTCCAGGGGTTACCCTATCAGGTTTCCCCCGCCAAGGAGGCCCTGCAAAAGGTGGGGATCATGGAAGAAATGGATGAAGGCTTCAAGCTCCTCTATTCAGATGATAAGGATCAGATAAGAGAAACCCTGTCAGCCATCGACAGTCAGACACCTCTGATAGTGCACGACGCGGAGCATGGTTATCGACTCGCGGAATATGACCTCAGTTTGATTTCAGAGCAGAGCATGACAATTACCTATATTGAGCTGCAAGGTCTGAGTACACAAGCCACACTCGCTGACGCATTCGACATTCTCAAAGACAAGCGTTCAGGCGCAGTATACGTGTATAATCAAAAGAATAACGAACAAATTATGGGCTTGCTAAGGTGGGATCAGATCCGCCATATTCTCACTACGAGAAACAGCTTGCTGTAATTGAATGTAAAGATAATCAAGGGGATTTATGACTACTCTGCTCGTGTACAAAGCGCTGCACATTTTTTTTATGGTTGCCTGGTTCGCCGGGATTTTCTACCTGCCCAGGCTATTTGTTTACCATGCTATGACTGACGAGAAACCCTGCTCGGCAATGCTTAAAATTATGGAGCGTCGTCTGCTCTATTTTGTCACTCCGTTTGCAATTCTCACGGCAGTCTTTGGCATTTTACTGATCACCAGTTACGGGCGCGAATGGTTCCGCGCAAACTTGTGGCTGCATTATAAACTGGTACCGGTGATCATGCTGTATCTCTATCATGCCTATTGCTTCAAACTCCTGGCAGACTTTAAGCACGACCGAAATCAGCGCAGCGATCGCTTCTATCGTATTTTTAACGAATTCCCGGTTATTTTGCTGCTGATCATTGTGATGCTCGCTATCTTGAAACCGGTTTTCTGATATCACAGTATGGCGGCGAGTAAGCCGTCATTTTCCACGCCCAAAAAACCACAATTGTGCTATTATGTCGCTCCAGTTACCCAACGCAGCGTGTGCTTTATGCCCCTGCTTTGCGAGCTCGGTTAGGAGTGCTCCCCGCCTCCTGTTGTCAATCTGTGATTAGGAATCGCCGCATGTTAAGTTTCCAAGGTGAAAACATCCTCTCCGTCAACGAACTCGACAGAGATGCCATTGAGCTGATTTTCAGTGTTGCTAAAAAAATGGAACCCTACGCTAAGAAGCACAAACGTACCAACGTATTAGAAGGTGCTGTATTAGCCAACCTGTTTTTTGAACCCAGTACCCGAACGCGTGTCAGTTTCGGAACCGCCTTTAATTTGCTTGGTGGTACGGTCCGCGAAACCACAGGTATGCAAAGTTCCGCTTTAGCCAAAGGCGAATCCCTGTATGACACAGCCCGAGTCATCTCGGCCTATGCGGATGCAGTGGCAATGCGCCACCCGGACGCAGGATCAGTGGCAGAATTTGCCACGGGTTCTGACGTGCCAGTAATCAATGGTGGTGATGGTCCGAACGAGCACCCCACTCAGGCCTTGCTGGACCTGCTGACGATTGAACGTGAACTGGGGCGATTTGAGCGGGGCATTGACGGCATGCACATCGCTTTGGTTGGCGACCTTAAATATGGTCGAACAGTCCACTCCCTTTCTAAATTACTGTGCCACTACAAAAATGTGCGCTTTTCCATGGTTGCCCCGGACGGGTTGCAGATGCCAGATTATATTCTTGATGCGGTCAGCAATGCTGGCCATCAAATTGAGCTGGTATCTCAGATGGAAGGTAACCTGGCTGCAGATATCGTCTATCAGACACGTATTCAGGAAGAGCGTTTCCCGTCACAGGAAGAAGCCAATAAATACCGGGGTGGCTTTCGCATCAGTCAGGCGATTTATGACGCGCATTGTAAACCGGAGTCGGTACTGATGCACCCGCTGCCGCGCGACAGCCGCGGGGATGCCAACGAGCTGGATAATGATTTAAACAATAACGATAACCTGGCTATCTTCCGTCAGGTTCAAAACGGCGTGTTGATCCGCATGGCGCTGTTTGCATTGACACTGGGCGTTGCCGACAAGGTTGAGCAGTATGAAGTGGATGTGCCCTGGTTCAGCCGCAAGCGCGACAGCTAAGTTGTTACACTCGTTTTCATGATTTGAGGTATTTGGTAAAAACACCAGATACCTTATGCACATAACAAAGGACACATTATGACAATCAGTCAAGATCTCTTCTCTCGTGCCCAGGAATCTATCCCGGGTGGCGTTAATTCACCCGTTCGTGCGTTTAACGGCGTGGGTGGCACGCCACTGTTTATCAATAAGGCTGAAGGCCCGCATACCTTTGATGCCGATGGCAAACGTTATATCGACTATGTTGGCTCCTGGGGACCTATGATCCTGGGCCACAACCACCCTCAAATTAAACAAGCGGTGCTGGATGCCGTTGAACATGGCCTAAGCTATGGCGCTCCGACAGAAAGCGAAATTCTAATGGCTGAAAAAGTCAAAGCGCTTGTTCCGTCAATTGACAAGGTACGTATGGTCAGCTCAGGCACAGAAGCGACGATGAGCGCCATCCGTCTGGCTCGCGGTTATACCGGCAGAGATAAAATTTTGAAGTTCGAAGGTTGCTATCATGGCCATGCGGATTCTCTGTTGGTTAAAGCAGGGTCAGGCGCGCTGACAATGGGCGTACCTAACTCTCCGGGGATCCCCACTGATTTTGCCAAACATACACTCACGGTATCGTTCAACAATATCGATGAAGTGAAAGCCATCTTTGCACAATACCCGGATCAAATCGCCTGTATCATTGTTGAACCTGTGGCGGGCAATATGAACTGTATTCCTCCGGTCGAAGGTTTTCTGGAAGGTCTGCGCGAGATCTGTGATACCCATCAATCTGTCCTGATCTTCGATGAGGTCATGACGGGCTTTAGGGTTGCACTCGGCGGTGCTCAGGCCTATTACAATATAGAGCCGGATCTGACTTGTTTAGGTAAAGTGATCGGCGGAGGTATGCCTGTGGGTGCATTTGGTGGTAAGCGTGAAATCATGGATTATATTGCCCCTGTAGGCCCAGTCTATCAGGCCGGTACACTATCCGGTAACCCGATTGCCATGGCCGCTGGTCTGAAAGCCCTTGAGCTGCTGTCTGAGCCCGGGCTGCACGATACGCTTGAGACCAAAAGCAAGCAACTTTGTGACGGTTTCCAGCGTGCTGCAGATGCAGCGGGTATTGCACTGACCACCAACTATGCCGGCGGTATGTTTGGCTTCTTCTTCACCGAAGCTACACGTGTTGACACCTATCAGCAGGCGACTGAATGCGACCTTGAGCGCTTCAAGCGCTTTTTCCACCTGATGTTGGAAGAAGGTGTCTATCTTGCCCCCTCCGCGTTCGAAGCCGGATTTGTCAGCACCATGCACAGCGACGAAGATATTGCTGAAACAATCAAGGCCGCAGAACGCGCTTTTGCGAAGCTTGCTGCCTGATCAATCCGCATTGCTCACCTATCTAAAAAGCCCCGTTTGGGGCTTTTTTATGGCTGACAGTAAAAACTTTCGATGCTTTGAACTATTCTTTGCTTATTCTCGGTCTCCTAACAGTGACTTATAAGCAAAGATAACATTATGACAGGACTCAGATCAGCCGCCAGCCCAGCCATCGCTTTTATGGCACAGCTAAAATACAAAACTAAAATCAGCCTGGTATTTGGTATTCTCTTGGTACCACTCAGTCTGAGCTTGTTTTTTCTGAACTCAACCCTGACCGAATCTATTCAGATCAGTCAGCAACAGCGTGCCGGGTTACAATTTTATCCTCCTATTTTGGAAAACCTACTTAACCAGCAAGCCCAGCGTAATGCTCAGGTGCTGGCACGCAGTCCTTTTGCCACCGGTCTAAAGCCAGGTAATGAACTGGAACACCTGTCAATCACATCTAAGCTCGCCATAGACAATGATCTCAGCCGCTCTTACCTCAATCGCTCTTTGGTCGAATCCCTGCCAAACGTGATAGCCCAGGTAAACAGCATTGCTCAGCAAGCTACTGATATCATTGGTCGAGGCCGTTTTACGCCGGATTCGTTTATCGCACTGTCTAACCTAAACAAAGTCCTGCCACTGGTTAAAGCGCAGCTGAACGACAAACTGGGCGTGGCAACAACGCATAATAAACAAGTAAATAAACGTCTCAAAGACAAAATTTCAGCGCTGAATCGTTCACTTGATAACTACCACAGAGCCATCAAAGATAAACTGCTTGAGCCCGATGACATTGAGCTGACCAACAGTGCATTTAACAGCGCGCATCGTGATGTGCTGACCCAACTCAGTGGTCTGGTCAACGAAGCAACGCCGACACTGAAAACACTCCTCGATAACAAACTGACGAGCGAACGCAGGATCCGTAATCTGGTGGCGCTGGCCTCTGTGCTCAGCCTGCTATTAGCACTTTATCTTATGCTCGGTTTCTATTTTGCTGTGGTGGATACCATTGCGGAGTTTTCAGCGTCAGCACAACACGCCTCCAGGGGCAATCTAACAGTCAGAGCGGTCCCTCGGGGCAAAGATGAGCTGAGCGAAATCTTGCGCCAGTATAATGCCGTGCTGGATGCCTTTGTCCACTTGCTGGGGAATGTCAGAACCACATCAACCGACTTATACGGCGCAACAGATAAGCTCAGCCAGATAAGCCAGGACACCAGAGAAGACGTGGCACAGCAACAAGCTAAAATCCAGACAGTTCATCAGGCACTCAGTGAAATGGCCAATGCTGCGGATGCCGTTGAAAACTCAGCTCATCATGCCACAGAGCTGGCCGCCACTGCCGCGCAGCAGGTCAAGCAGGGCAGTGAAAATACCACCCGGCTGGCAGAGCACATGACGGTATTGCAACAAGAATTCGAAGAAAGTCGTATAGCGCTGGATAAGCTGGCCCAGGATAGTCAGGACATCAGTAAGGTTAGCCTGGGGATCAGTGAAATTGCGGAGCAAACCAACCTGCTCGCACTCAACGCTGCCATAGAAGCGGCACGGGCTGGCGAGCAAGGGCGCGGATTCGCCGTTGTGGCAGACGAAGTACGTACTCTGGCGCAGAGGACTCAACAACAGACTGAAGAAATCCACTCTATCATTCATTCATTACAACAAGCCTCGAATGATACGCAAAAGAAAATGCTCAGCAGTGTCGAAAAAATGGAACAAGGTGTCAGTGCAGCGAATGAGACAAACCAGGTACTCAGCGCCGCTGAACAAAGTATGGCCGATATTGACCAGCAGGGTCATGTGATCAGCGATCAGGTAAAACGCCAGGCTGTTGCAACGCAACAGGCACTGGCAGAGTCAAGTGAAATAAGCCACCTTGCTGACCACACCCTGAGTTCGGCTGAGGCCACAAAGAGTGATGCTCAGAAACTCAGTAATATGGCGGCCACGTTAAAACAGCTGATCGCTAAGTTCAAAACCGAGTAACTGATTGAAACCAGCCTTCGGGTTAACCACACCCGGGGCGTGGGTTAAATTCCTCAATACGTATGGGTAACTGGATAGTTGGGCCACAATGTGGTGCCGCTTGCTCTCCGGTTTGCTCATTGATGAACGCCCAGCGTATTCCCTGAGGACGCTGATCCGCTATCGCCTGCGGGTTCAGGGGTTTTAAATAGCGAATGTAGAGTTCCAGCGCCCCTCGGCCCCCAGTCAGTTTTGCAGGTTTATTGTCGTCACGGCCGACCCAGGTCACCGTCACGGTATTATGATCGAACCCCGCAAACCAGCTGTCTCTCAACTCATTGCTTGTTCCCGTTTTACCAGCCAACTGAACAGACGGAAAATGCTGGTTCAGGCGCTTTGCAGTGCCGCTTTTTGTTACTCTTTTAAGTCCATAACGCGTCATATACATGGCTTCCTGAGAAAAGCGAGGTTGCCGGGCAATGTGATGCTGATACAAACGCTTGCCCGTGGTGTTGGTAATGGCAGAGATACTCGTGAGTGAGGCATACTGACCATTGGCGGCCAGTGTCGTGTACATCTGTGCGACATCAAAGCTCGACAATTCAACAGCGCCCAGCAACATAGAAGGGTAAAGAGGAATATCACTATCTATTCCCAACTGTTGCATAGTCTGGGCAACCGAATCAACGCCTACATCCAGACCCAGGTTCACAGCAGGGATGTTAATACTTTCACTAAATGCACGATACAGCGGCACGGCTCCCCGGAATTTGTGGTCAAAGTTTTCCGGTTGCCAGGTTTTGCCAGCTGCATTGGTGACTTGCAGCGGAGCGTCTTCAAGCAAAGTGCCCAAATTATACTGGGGTTGTTCCAGCGCTGACAGGTAAATAGCTGGCTTTACCAGAGATCCCACATTACGGCGGGTATCCAGTACCCGGTTAAACCCGGAGTATCGTAGCTGACGCCCGGCGACCAGTGCAGAAACACCACTTTTTTCAATGTTCACCGAAACCATACCCACTTCCAGTTGCGCCGTCGAAAAACGTCGCTCAAGATAGGGTAACCCCTCACTGATGGCATCTTCCATGGCCGTCTGTTTTTGTAGATCGAAGTAAGTAAATACCCGGATCCCGGCGTTCACCACGTTTTCGTCCGGTAACAGACGTTGTAACTCGCGATTGACCAATTCCAGGTATCCCGGATAGGTTTGCATCAGGCTTTCTTTTAATGGCTGTATACTGATGGGCCGCTCCAGCGCCTGGCGGTATTCATTCGTGGTGATCAGGCCATTCTCAGCCATCAACCTGAGGACCAGATCGCGTCGCTCCATCGTGCGCTCCGGATAACGGCGTGGATTGTAATACGAAGGGCCTTTCACCATAGCAACCAGCATGGCAATCTGATCAAACTCAAGTTCATCGACCGGCTTTGCAAAATAGAACTCGGCAGCCAGACCCATTCCATGCACCCCCTGATTATAAGCCTGTCCCAGATAGACTTCGTTGAGATAAGCTTCCAGGATCTCATCTTTGCTGTAACGGAAATCTAAAATAAGGGCGATAAAGGCCTCATTGACTTTTCGCAGCAAAGAGCGCTCTCGGGTCAGATAAAAGTTCTTTGCCAGTTGCTGGGTCAGGGTACTGCCCCCCTGCACAGTGCGTCCGGCACGAATATTATGGTAGAGGGCACGCATGATTGACCAAACGGATACCCCATGGTGGTCATAGAACGCCCTGTCTTCAACAACCAGCAAGGTATCTTTGAGAATATCTGGCATCTTCGCCAGTGGTACAAATTCCCTGTCCTGACGGCTTTCATTACCTATCCGGGCAATTTGCACAGGCTCCAGCCTTGCCGCCTGAATTCGCCTGCCCTGCTCATTAACTATACTGGCAAGCTTTTTCCCTGCAAAGTTCAGCGTGAATATACGGGCCTGTTCAACCCCGTCATGGAACTCAAAAGTACGGCGATAAACGGTGATGGTGCGCCCCTGAACCACGAACTGTCCCGTATGTCTAATACGATTAACACGTGAATAATTCAGCCGCTCCAGCTCCCAAATCACCTCCTGCTCTGCAAGGTACTGATCCGAATAAAACGACATCGCCCTGGCGTATACCTGTACTGGAAGTTGCCATTTATTGCCTTCAAATTGGCGACTGACTTTGGCATCGAGATAAACCACATAACCGGCAACGGCAAACGCCATGGCCAGACTCAGCTTCCAGCACAACGACCACAGCGAACTCAGGACCCGGCGACGAAATGCACTCAAACGGTGCTTTATTGTCGTTGCAGATTTGGCAGTCTTTTTCTTGCCTGATTTGGCAGGTGTTTTACGTGGGGATTTGCGGGGTTTGCTCGGTGCTTTTTTATTGTCTGCCATTGCCCATGGAATATTTGCTGAGAGTTAATGGATGCTAGATTATCTCAGATTAACTTTCGCTTAAACCAAAAAGCGCGATGAGCCGCACTTTTTGGTTGTTTCTTCACTACTTGTTGCGAATGGTCACAAATTCCGGGTAAGCATCAATACCACAGTCATGCTGATCCATGCCACTGAGCTCTTCTTCTTCCCCGACACGGATCCCCATCAGCGTTTTGATCATACCCCAGACGATATATGACGCTATGAATACGAAGCCCAGAATAGTCACCAGACCAATGGCTTGAGTCGCAAAACTGGCGTCACTATTGGAGAATGGCACCATCATAATACCCAGCGCACCACACACACCATGAACAGAGATCGCGCCAACAGGGTCATCAATGCGCAGTTTATCCAATGCAACAATGCTGAATACCACTAAAGATCCACCCAACATACCAAGGATACAGGCCAGTATGGGTGTCGGTGATGCAGGCTCAGCAGTAATGGTCACCAAGCCTGCCAGCGCACCATTTAAGATCATGGTCAGGTCCGCTTTTTTCCACATCAGTTTGCACACTACCAACGCCGCAATGGCACCAGCCGCAGCCGCTGCATTCGTATTAACCATGATTTGACTCACTGCAATGGCGTTACTTTTATCAGCCAAAAATAACTGAGAGCCACCATTAAAGCCAAACCAACCCATCCATAAAATAAAGGTGCCCAGTGTCGCCAATGGCAAGTTTGAACCTGGAATTGGATAAATCTCTCCATTCTTGCCATATTTACCTTTTCGCGCTCCCAGCAGCAGCACCCCAGCCAATGCGGCAGCTGCACCGGCGCCATGCACAATGGCAGAACCCGCAAAGTCTACAAAACCCATCTCAGACAAAAACCCGGCGCCCCATGTCCAGTATCCCTCAATCGGATAGATGAGGCCTGTCAGGACGACTGTAAACAGTAAAAATGCCCAGAGCTTCATGCGCTCTGCAACCGCGCCAGAGACAATCGACATCGCCGTGGCTACAAACACGACCTGAAAGAAAAAGTCAGATTCAAGAGCATGGTCCGCATCCGCCGCAGCGCTGCCAATCAAAGCGCCAAAGTTAGGTACTACTCCGCCTTCAATATTATCCACATACATAATGTTATAACCGACCAGCAAAAACATAGTGCAGGCAATAGCATACAGAGCGATATTTTTAGTCAAGATTTCAGTGGTGTTTTTGGAGCGAACCAGCCCTGCTTCAAGCATGGCAAACCCCGCGGCCATCCACATCACTAGAATACCGGAGACCAGAAAGTAAAATGTGTTCAGAGAGAATTGTAATTCTATTATCGTGTTTTCCATCGTCTTGCCCCTTAAATCGCTTCTTCGTCGAGTTCACCGGTACGGATCCGGACTATCTGTTCGAGGTCATAAACAAAGATTTTACCGTCACCAATTTTGCCTGTGCTGGCGATCTCAGTGATAGCGTCAACAACACGTTGGGTATTTTCACTGCGCGTGGCAATTTCCAGCTTAATTTTAGGAATAAAGTCAACCTGATATTCGGCTCCACGATACAGCTCGGTATGACCACGCTGACGGCCAAAGCCCTTTACATCAACCACGGTCATGCCCTCAATGCCAAGTTCGGCTAAGGCTTCGCGGACTTCATCCAGCTTAAATGGTTTAATTATTGCGCTTATCATTTTCATTATTTGCCCCCCCAGGGCAGCTGATCCTGTCACAGGGGGTAATCCAACCTTTGTGCCAAAACTAAAAGTCTTTATTTTTTATTTGGTTAAGATATTTTTATCACGTTTTAGAAAGGACAAACGCACCGAACTGGTGCGCTTGTTTGTTGTCTGACTTGAAATGGTGCAAAGGTGAGTTAGCCGTGGGCCGATTTAGCTTTCACTGACCATGACGCAGTTTCGTTGGGCTTCTTTAGCTCGGTACAATGCATTATCTGCCGCACGCATGACATCACTGAGTGTCGCTTTATCGCAACGTGCGATCCCTACACTCAGTGTACAGTGCAGCGACTCGTCCTGGATCATAAACTGAGTATTTGCAAATCGCTCTCTAAAATCCTGACAGCTGTCTTTGGCCACATTCAGGTCATTGCCAGGCATCAGCACTGCAAACTCTTCTCCACCCACACGAGCCACTAAGCAATGGTTAAATGAACTACTCAGCAATTCCGCTGCCTGGGACAAGACTTTGTCACCGCCAAGGTGACCATGCTGATCATTGATCGCCTTAAAATGGTCCAGATCAAGCAAGGCCAGCGTGAACTGGTCCGGTTTATTTTTGAGTACCTTATCCATGTGCTGACAAAAATAGCGGCGATTATAGAGACCCGTCAGAAAGTCCCGGTGAGCATATTCTTTGATATCCGCGATCAGGTTTAGCTGGTCCATCGTTTGCATTACACGGCAGTGAAACTCTTCGTTCATAAACGGCTTTGTTAAAAAGTCATTGGCACCATATTTAATGAACTTAGCTGATAAACCGTGACTACCCGCTCCAGACAAACCTATGATTGCCAAATCATCACGCCCACGGCTATTTCGCACGGCTTTCACCAACTCAAAACCGTCCATAGTTGGCATGGCGTAGTCAGTCAAAAGGAGCTTTATCTCTGGCTTGGCATTGAGCATATTGAGCGCTTGTTCACCATCTTGAGCCTCGAATACGGTGAACAGTTGCTTCTCCAACATTTGCCGCATGACTGCACGGCTGATCATAGAATCGTCAGCAATCAGCGCCTGACACCCCTCGTTACGCAACAAGCGCGATACCAATTTGATGGCGTACAAATAGGAATCCCGATTATCTTTAATCACATAGTCCACGACCCCCATCTCAAGCATTTGCTGACGACTGTATTCATCTATTTTGGAGGTCAATACCACCGTAGGAACGTTGCGGCTCAGAGTTAACTGAACCACTTCACCGTCCGGCGCATCAGGTAAGGTCAGATCCACCAGTGCCAGGGTGTAATGTTGGCTCTCGAGCAATGCCTGGGTCTCTTTCAGTGACCAGGCATAATCAATTTCCACATCCAGGTGTTGTGACGCAAGGTGGCGTAGGATCTGCTGCACAACCTTACTGTCTTCGACGATTAATACTCTTTGCATTACGATGCTCTACTAAAACTACGAGAAAAGGGAAGAGATACAAGAATTTAACAGCGCTAAATACTTTAATACTACAGACATAAGGATTAAATATACGCGATTTCTGTGACAAAAAAAACTCACGACTCAATTAAATTGTAAACAGACAGCAACAAACATACGCTGAACCTCCACCCGTTCCTGCCATTTAAAATACAAAAAAGAAACCAGTCAGACCATAAAAATTAACACACGGAACACGTAGCCTGTTTTTTGGCTATTAGTCTCAAGTTCTTTGAATTCTCCACAATATCCGTCTTAAATAAGCCAATTCATTTCATCAAAAAATTACAAGAACATGTTGTTGAAGCCATTACTTTTCGCACTTACTGCGACTCTACTCACCACGCTGCCGCAAACAGGACTTGCACAAACTGATACCCAAGGTCATTTAACCCAAAAAATCGATGCGCAGGTTATCACCGAGCACAAAGGCACCTTTAACGGAGCGCGCTTTGCCTACACGGCCACCACGGGCACTCAACCAGTATGGGATAAGCAAGGCCACCCTATTGCGACTCTGCACTACACTTACTATAAAAAAAGTAACGTCAAAGATCCCGCCACTCGGCCGTTGCTTATCTCATTTAATGGCGGGCCAGGTTCAGCATCGGTATGGATGCACATAGCCTACACAGGCCCCCGAGTGCTGAAAATAGACGATGAAGGCTACCCGATGCAGCCATATGGTTTGAAAGATAACCCGGACTCTGTGCTGGATGTAGCCGATATCCTGTTTGTTAACCCAGTCAATACGGGCTACTCACGCGTGCTACCTGAACAAGATGGCACTATGGCCGACAAACAGACTCTGCAAAAACGCTTTTTTGGTGTGAATGCAGACATCGAGTATCTGGCCAGGTGGCTGAATACCTTCATTAACCGCAATGGACGTGCACTCTCTCCAAAATTTTTGATAGGCGAAAGCTACGGCACAACCCGCGTCTCCGGCTTAGCCCATGAGCTACAAAACAAGCAATGGTTATTTCTCAATGGGGTTGTACTGGTTTCTCCCACAGATATTGGTATTAAACGTCAGGGTCCAGTAAAAAGTGCCAATCGCCTGCCATATTTCGCCGCAACTGCCTGGTATCACAATGCGCTCTCTGAAGAGCTGCAGAATCAGGATCTGCTGAACGTACTTGAGCAGGTCGAAGCCTATACACTCGACCACTACCTGCCCGCTTTGGCCAAAGGGGCGATGCTGAGTGAACAGGCTCGCCAGGAAGTTGCGAAAAAAGTCGCACACTTCAGTGGACTATCAGAGCAGTTCGTACTGCAAAATAACCTCGACATTCCCAACCATGCCTTCTGGAAGGAGTTGTTACGCGAACGCGGTTATACTGTTGGTCGCCTGGACTCTCGCTACCTCGGGATTGATAAACGAGAGGCGGGTGAAGGTCCAGATTACTGGCCGGAATTGGATGCCTGGTTGCACGCATTCACACCGGCAATCAATCATTATTTCCGCTTCGAGCTGAATTATAAAACCGACATAAAATACAATATGTTTGGCGATGTACGACCCTGGGACCGCAACAATAACGACGTTGGGGAACAACTGCGATTGTCGATGGCGAAAAACCCATACCTGAACGTGATGGTGCAGTCTGGTTACTATGACGGTGCCACCAACTACTTTGATGGCAAGTACAACCTCTGGCACCTTGATCCCAGTGGAAAAATGCAGGACAGATTGCGCTTTAAGGGCTATCGTTCCGGTCACATGATGTACCTGCGTCGTCCTGACCTCACCCAGGCCAATCAGGACCTGCGAGAATTCATCACCGACTCGCTCAAATACAACCAATCAGCGAAATATTGATTCCGGCTGAATGACGACAATACGGCGCCCAACTGAGGCGCCGTTGTTCTTTGCCTCGTGACCCGCACAGATAACTTCACACACTGATCAGAAAAGTTAGGTATACTCAAAACAACGATTGACGATGCCCATGTTTTTTATTCCGCTTACTCAGCAATAAGTTAACAACAAATCGCAGGGATCAGAATAAGCCGTGGGCCCGAAGTACAGATAGTGAGGAAACCTCATGAGCGAGCAATTTCGCGTTGTGTTTTCTGGCTTTAAGCCCGGTACCGACAGCCAGGCGGCCATAGAGCAACTCGCAGCCAAGTTAAAAGTATCAGAGCAAAAGGTTGCCGACTTTACCTCAGGTAAACCTTTGTTTGGTCCCGCAGATAAACAGAAATGCCTTAAACAGGCAAAGTTACTTGCGGTATACGGTATCCAGAGCAAACTACAAGCACAGACCTCATCAGCAGCGGGAGTCGCTCAAAACGCCGCGAATGAACGAGTCTTTGATGCCCTGGACTACATCACCAGCAGCCTGATCCGCATTGAAGAAAAGCTGGATGAACTTGAGCAACGTATCGATGGCAAGCAAGTACAAAACGAACAAAGTGAAGAGGATGAATGGGAAGACGAAACCCTGTTCAGCGAACTTGAGTTGGACAGTGAACCTCCTAAACGCTCTAAAAAGCTCTTGTACATTCTGCTATCACTGTTGGTGCTACTGCTGGTTGTTTTAGGCATCAGCCTCGCTTTCCCAGAGTTGGTGCCAATGTAATGAAAATAAATTCACGTTTAGATGAAAATACTGCAACTACAAGGAAGAAAATACGGAGTGACATTAGAAAATTTCGTAACAGCCTCTCAGAAGAACAGCAAAAAGATGCAGAAGAAAAACTGACTATTAATTTTATTCAACACACTGAGTTACCTAAAGAGGCCCGAATCGGGATCTACCTAGAGAACGATGGCGAACTCAGAACAAACCTTTTAATTCAATCACTTTGGTCAAAAGGAATGTCGCTTTTCCTGCCAGTGATCCACCCTTTTAGCGGAGTCACTTTGCTGTTTCAGAAGTATGAAAAAAACTCACCCATGAGGCAGAATCGCTATGCTATCTTAGAACCAGAATTAAATTGTAGCGAAATTTGCCCATTGGCGCAGTTAGACTATTTACTGCTTCCACTGGTAGCGTTTGACGACGCTGGCAATCGCCTCGGTATGGGAGGTGGCTACTATGATCGCACGCTGGCGCGTTATTATCGTGAGAACTGGCAACAACCAAAGTTAATTGGCCTGGCACATGACTGTCAGAAAGTTCCGGCATTGCCAACAGAAGCCTGGGACGTGCCCTTACCAACCATAATCACGCCGCAAAAATGCTATCAGTGGTAAAGACATTGATAATGTATTTTCTTCACCACTGATTCATCAATATAGTGCCAGATCATTAATTCCTCTATTAAAGGCATCTGGCATACTTTTCTGCGCTTTGGGCGTATAATTGCGAACCAATAATTAACTAAAACAGTGATCGCGTTATGACTCAAGATGAAATGAAAAAAGCAGCTGCCTGGGCGGCATTACAATATGTCGAAGCTGGTACGGTTGTTGGTGTGGGTACAGGTTCCACCGTAAACCACTTTATTGATGCATTAGGCAGTATCAAAGATACCATTAAGGGGGCGGTTTCAAGCTCAGAGGCTTCCACAGAAAAGCTGAAGGCGCTGGGGATCGAGGTGTTTGAGCTTAATGATGTCTCTGATCTGGACATCTATGTGGATGGTGCGGATGAAATCAATGCGCACAACCAGATGATCAAAGGTGGTGGTGCAGCACTGACGCGCGAAAAGATAGTGGCAGCGGTTGCAAGACAGTTTGTCTGTATCGTCGACAACACTAAACATGTTGACGTATTGGGCCAGTTCCCTTTACCAGTTGAAGTGATCCCAATGGCACGCAGCTATGTGGCGCGTGAGTTACTCAAGCTGGGAGGCGATCCTGTCTATCGGCAGGGCGTCGTGACGGACAATGGCAACGTGATTTTAGACGTGCATGGCTTGTCCATCACTCAGGCAGCAGAACTGGAAGAAAAAATTAATCAAATCGTCGGTGTTGTCACCAATGGCCTGTTCGCTCAGCGCGGCGCCAACATCGTCATTACAGGTACCCCTGAGGGGCCACAAATTAAGTAACAGGAATAAGTCATGAGTAAGGTATCGTTGTCAAAGGACAAAATTCGCATTTTATTGTTGGAAGGCGTACACCAAAGCGCAGTTGAAACACTCAAGCGCAATGGTTATAGCAATATCGAGTACGTAAAGACATCGCTACCTGAAAGTGAACTGATTGAGCGAATCAAAAATGTTCACTTTGTTGGGATCCGCTCACGCACTCACCTGAGTGAGACCGTGCTGGAAGCCGCTGAAAAGCTGGTTGCGGTTGGCTGCTTCTGTATCGGCACCAATCAGGTTGACCTGGACGCGGCTAAAAAGCGCGGTATTGCCGTATTTAATGCCCCATTTTCTAATACGCGCTCAGTGGCTGAGCTGGTACTCGGTGAGATCCTGCTACTGTTACGGGGCATTCCAAAACGCAATGCCATGGCACACCGTGGTGAATGGTTCAAATCAGCTATTGGCTCCTTTGAAGCGCGCGGCAAAACACTGGGGATCATTGGCTATGGCCACATAGGGACCCAGCTGGGGATCATGGCTGAAAACATCGGTATGAAAGTCGAATTTTACGACATCGAAGATAAACTCACCTTAGGTAATGCACAGCAGGTTCAGAGCTTAACTCAGCTATTACAACGTGCTGATGTGGTGAGTTTACACGTGCCTGAAACGTCGCAAACCAAGAACCTGATTGGTATGGCTGAGCTGGAGGTGATGAAGCAAGGCGCGATCCTGATCAATGCCTCACGCGGCACTGTAGTGGATATCGACGCCCTGGCTGAAGCGCTCAGTGCGGGTAAGCTCTCAGGTGCTGCCATTGATGTATTCCCGGTCGAGCCTAAGTCTAATGACGAAGAGTTTGTCTCACCACTGCGCCAGTTCGACAATGTGATTCTGACGCCACATGTTGGCGGCTCTACACAGGAAGCGCAGGAAAACATTGGGATAGAGGTGGCCGGTAAACTAACTAAGTACTCTGACAACGGCTCAACCGTCACAGCGGTGAACTTCCCGGAAGTCTCTCTTCCTGAACTATCTAATCGAAGTCGTCTGCTGCACGTGCATGAGAACCGCCCTGGTGTACTGACGCAAATTAACCAGGCTTTCGCACAACATGGTATTAATATCGCAGCCCAATATCTGCAAACCGATGAAAGCATTGGTTACGTGGTGATTGATGTCGACAGCGATCACTCCGAAGTTGCATTAAAAGAGCTGAGCGCGGTTGAAGGCACCATTCGTGCCCGTATCCTGCACTAACGACTTTGTTAACAGACACAAAAAAGCCTGTCTAATGACAGGCTTTTTTAATTTCTTACACTGAGTAATATTGCTCAGCAAGCTGGCAATTATGCCATGAAATCAACACCTTCTTTGATGTCTTTTTCAAGAGTAGCCAGCATGTCGTCTTTTGCTTGTTGCTCGAACGCGCTCAGCTCGCCGTATGGCAGTAGCTCTTCTACGCCATTTTTGCCAAGACGTACAGGTTGTGCGAAGAAAGTAGCATCGCCAGTGTTGCCTTCAACGTACGCGTACTCAACGACGTTTTCGCCTTGCAGGCCTTTAACCAGTGAGAAGCAGAAACGTGCCGCAGCTGCGCCCATAGACAGAGTTGCAGAACCGCCACCCGCTTTAGCTTCAACCACTTCAGTACCAGCATTCTGGATACGCTTAGTCAGTGCAGCGACTTCTTCATCAGAGAACTCTGCACCTTCAACCTGAGAAAGCAGAGGCAGAATAGTAGTACCTGAGTGACCACCAATCACTGGCACTTTCACGTCGCTTACGTTCAGGCCTTTCAGCTCAGCGATGAAAGTCTCTGCACGGATAACATCCAGTGTAGTTACACCGAATACACGAGCCGGATCGTAAGTGCCTGCTTTTTTGAACACTTCAGCAACGATTGGCACAGTGCCATTAACTGGGTTAGTGATCACACCTACCAGGGCTTTAGGACAGTTCTTAACAATGCCTTCAGACAAAGTTTTGATGATGCCTGCATTCACATTGAACAGATCAGCACGGTCCATGCCCGGCTTACGTGGCATACCCGCAGGGATCAGAACGATGTCTGCATCAACCAGCGCTGCATCCAGGTCATCTTTACCAAAACCAGCAACTTTTACCGCTGTAGGGATGTGAGACAGATCAACCGCTACGCCAGGTACTACTGGCGCTACGTCGTATAGCGCAAGCTCAGAACCAGCAGGCAAACCGTTTTTAAGCAAAAGAGACAATGCTTGACCGATACCGCCAGCGGCACCTAATACAGCAACTTTCATTGGAATTCTCCATAATTTGAAGGTGGAATTAAATGTGCTGTAAAGATAATGAAAAGCGCCGCCAAAAACAAATTTATCCGCGCAATTTTCGTCTTTTTTTCGACTATAGTTGTAAAGTTCGCGACAAATACTGCTACTAATGGTTTACGCCTCAATACAGGTTTCACATACAGGAAATATTCCGCGCTTGAAGAAACTTCTCGTGCATAAATTTGGGTAACAGGGTGGTTTTGTGTAAAATCCTAGCAGTTGAGTCACAAAGAAGTACAGAGTATGCAGCCGCAGGAAAAACAAGAAGCCCTCGTAAAAGCCTTCAAGGCCCTGTTAAAAGAAGAAAATTTTGGTTCTCAAGGTGAAATAGTCGATGCCCTAAAAGAGCAGGGATTCGATAACATCAGCCAAAGCAAAGTCTCTCGTATGCTGAGCAAGTTCGGTGCTGTCCGGACCCGCAATGCCAAACAGGAAATGGTGTATTGTTTACCGGCAGAAATGGGCGTGCCTACAGCCAAAAGCCCGCTGCGCCAGCTGGTGATTGACATAGTACATAATGAGATGATGATCATTATTCGCACCAGCCCGGGAGCCGCTCAGTTAATTGCCCGGCTACTGGACTCTTTAGGCTCTGCAGATGGCGTGCTCGGGACTATTGCCGGTGATGATACCATTTTTATTGCCCCTGCTAAGGTCTCTGAAATTGATGAAACTCTGGAGCGTGTGAAAACCCTGTTTGATAACGTCTGATAGGAATTACTTGTGCGCCATTTGCTTTAAAAATTTTAGCGATGGCGCAAAGAACGCCGCCCCCATATCTCCCTGAGAATAGTCCAACAACGGGTCGTAATCACCGTCACCGCATAACCCAAAGCGGCTATGCAGCAGTTGTTCAAACGCATTGCCTTTCGCTGCACAACTGAGCCACAGGCTGCCTTGTTCATAAACATCCCCATACGGCATGCTCTGATTGAGTAACAAAGGCTTTCCTTCACTGTCTTTTATCTCGTTGAGCCGAGCGTGATTGTAGGGGGGTGCATCTTCAATCAACTCATTGTCCAGCCGGGTACGTCCCATTAGCTGTTCCTGATCCGATAAGGGTAACGCCTGCCAGCGGGCCAGATCAAACTGAGTACGCTGTACATGAATGTAACTCCCCTGATCATCCAGGCCATCCGGATTGCTCACCAGCGCAACCTGGCGTTTGAAGCGTCCATGGGGGATATCGGCGCCATAGACAAAGCCATTGAAATCACGACCATCGAGAAATCGAAATGCGCGTACCTGAGCAACCAACTCAACACTGCCCGCCAGCATATGCAGTACACTTTGCGCAAACAGGTGATTAACGTCTTCTCTGTCAGAGCGGATCACATAAAGTAGATCGAAGGGCTGGCTGTGGCACAAGTGCTCACTGCTTTTAATCAGGGGGAAGCTTTTAAGCTGGGGGGGAATAAACTCTGGGTAAATGTGAGGCCAGTATTGTGCACCAATGGCCACAAAACTGCTCAGCATAGCTTCAGAAAAACGGTCGCTGAGTTCATCCTGTAACCTGCCAGCCTGACTGAGCGCGGAGCGCACGACTTCATCCTGGCCATCCAGTACGTTAAAAAATAAGTGCAAACCATGCAGATTTGCCTCGGCACATATCCCGGATTGTGCTTGCGCCATTACCCCATCCTATCATTATATCAACGCGCGAATACCAATTTCACTTAATACTTATTCAATTCGAAGGAGCAAATTGGTATAACATCTGACATAAAAACCCGCCATACTGAGCCCTGAAAGATGCGGTTGAGCCCCTTCATTGTGGGCACATCAGTTCACGCCCTGTCACCGCACTTCCCTATTTTACTACTAGGTAATGTAACGAATTGTTATGCCTTAAGAAAAGAAGTTTATCGCATGGGGCTTAATTTTCAAACTCACCGGCCTGCTGAGATCCAGTGGTTTATCTGATGGCATCGCCACCTCCAGCATCTGACCTTCCAGTTCAATGGCATACAAATACTCAGTCCCGACAAAGCGATATTGCGTCACTTCAACCTGACCCGGCTCTGCATTGAACAGTTCGATATGGCTGGGCCTGAGGTATATTTGTCCTTTCTGTACCGAGCTATGAATGTCAATCAGAGACTCCACAGATCCAAACGCGGTTTCAACCTGAGCACCGTTGTGGCGCTGTGCCGCTACGTAGGCACCTTGCCCCAAAAATTCCGCTACCTGGCGACTATTTGGGTGCTGGAAGAGCTCTTTGGGTGTGCCTAGCTGAGCAATTTGCCCCTGATGCATGATGGCTAGCCTGTCGGCAAAAGCAAAGGCTTCATCTTTGGAGTGACTAACAAAAATCGCCGATACCTGCTGATCTTTAATAATATCGCGAATATCTTTGATCAACTGAAAGCGTACCTGCGCATCAATGTTTGAAAACGGCTCGTCCAGCAACAACAAGTTGGGATGGTATGCAAGGGCTCTGGCAATCGCTACCCGTTGCTGCTGACCACCTGATAGCTCGTGGGGGAAACGTTTCGCATAGCCTTCCAGGTGCACCAGTTCCAACATTTGTGCCACACGACTGTGCTTTTCAGACTTGCTCAGTTTTTTGAGACCAAAAGCGATGTTCTGCTCAACAGTTAGGTGTGGAAACAACGCATAATCCTGGAACATCATACCGATATTACGGTGCTGAGGCGCCACAAAATGTCGTTCACTACTGACACTTTTGCCATTAATACGGATCTCACCCTGCTGAGGATGCAATAGCCCGGCAATGGCCTTTAAGGTTGTCGTTTTACCACAGCCACTGGCACCGAGCAGGCAAACTATTTCATTCTCAGCCACTGTCAAATCAAGCTGCTGTATCACAGGGTGACCATCATAATGGTAGTGTAACGATTGGATTTCTAAGCTTGGCATTAGTTGTGTTGTTCCATTGAGCGATTAACCCAGTATAAGGGGATCAGTCCAACCAGGACGATAAACAAGGCAGAGATAGAGGCCAGCTCAAGTTGTTCATCACTGACGTACTGATAAACATGAGTGGCCAGGGTTTCAAAATTAAATGGTCTTAACAGCAGTGCCGCTGGCAGTTCTTTCATACATTCAATGAACACCAATAAGCCAGCTGTCAGCAACCCGCGCTTAAGCAGGGGCATATGAACCCGGGCCAGGGTCTGAAAACGCCCTTTTCCGAGTGATAAGCTCGCCATATCAATACTCGGGCTGATACGTACAAAGCTCGATTCCACGGCACCATGAGCAATCGCATAAAACCGCACGACATAGGCAAAAACCATAGCGAACAAAGTACCACTCAGTAACAAACCTGGCTCAAAACCAGTGCCATCGAACCATTCGTTTAGTTTGGTATCCATTAAAGTGAGCGGTAACAACACCGCAATTGCCAAAACTGTACCCGGTAACGCATATCCGGTACTGGCAAACCGGCCTGGTATTGGGGAGAGTTTGCCCGGTTCAATACGCTGATAATACACCACCAATAAGCTGATCATCATAGCGATAACACTCACGTACAAACTTATCTTCAAACTCTGCAACGCGTAATTAAAAAACTCCGCATTCCAGGCCTGATCAAAATAATGCCACGCGTAATTGAGGAGTATTCCAACCGGTACAAAAAATGCCACTGCGAGGATCAGCATACAGAACCCCCAGGCCAGCCACCCCTGATAACCCGTTAAATCGTAAAGATAGGTGTCATTAACCCCGGACTGGCGTTCATGTACCACTTGTGTTTTGCGACTCATACGCTCAAGTAACAGCGCAACAAATAAAAACAACAGCATGATACCTGAGATCTTGGCTGCGGCGGTCAGTGAGTAATATCCCAGCCAGGTGTCGTACACAGCCGTCGTCAGGGTGCTTACCGCAAAATAATGGACGGTGGCAAAATCTGCCATGGTTTCCATGCTGATCAGCGCCAATGCGGCAACAATTGCGCCGCGAGACAAAGGTAAGCTGACTTTGAAGAAACTCTGCGCCGGGCTCATGCCCATCAGCTGACTAGCCTGCACCAGTTTGAAAGACTGCTCTCGCAAAGCGGTTTTGAAAATCAAATATAAATAGGGATAGAGCACCAGCGCTATCATGACTATCGCACCCGGCAAAGTACGCAGGTCAAAAAACCAGTAATCATCTGGCCCCTGCCAGTCAAATTGCTGTCGTAACCAAATCTGCACCGGCCCGGCATAATCGAGTAAGTCAGTGTAAACGTAAGCGATGATATAAGCAGGCAGAGCGAGGGGTAACATCAATGCCCACTCAAATATCCGCTTACCTGGAAACTGACAGTAAGCTGTTAACCACCCCAGCGGCAGAGCAATGAGTGCGCTGAGCGTCACTACACCGGCGATCAGCAATATGGTGTTACGGGTATAGTCCCATAACACACTTTGCCACAAGTGGCTGAATACTTCCGATTCACCTTGCAGAGCTTCGAAAATCAGAAATGCCAGCGGGATTGACAGAGCTATGCCTATCAACCACGCCATGCACTGCCACGAGGACAGACTTTGTTTTAATTGCATTTACAGGTCAAATTTTACCTCATCGATGAGCTTAAGCGCCATCGGACGGTATTTACTGATCTCGGACAAAGGTAAGCTGTCTTCCTTAAAAGTGCCCCAGGATGCCACTAGTTTCGACAATTCGACGCCCGGTTTAACCGGATATTCCATATTCATCGACGCGTACATGTTCTGGGCTTTATTGTCGGTCATAAACTCGATCAGTTTCAAGGCATTTTCTTTGTTTTTCGAGTACTTGGTCATTACTACACCCGAAACATTCAAGTGCGAGCCACGGTCGGCCTGATTTGGGAAATTAATATAAACTGCATCAGCCCAGGCTTTTTGCTTGCTGTCTTCCAGCATTTTACCAAAGTAGTAGCTGTTACCCAGCGCCAGGTCACACAGGCCCTCTTTTACGGCTTTCACTTGCGCACGATCGTTACCCTGTGGCTTACGTGCCAGATTCGCCTTTACCCCTTGCAGCCAGGTCTTGGTTTCAGCTTCACCATGGTGTGCAATCATGGACGCTACCAGTCCCAGGTTGTAAGGGTGTTTACCTGAACGCGTACAAATTTTGCCTTTGTATTTAGGATCAGCAAGCTCCTCATAACTCAGGCTGGTTAGCTTGCCCGATCTGTCTTTTGAGGAATAAACATTACGTACACGCTTGGTCAATGCGACCCAGTGGCCATCCGGATCCCGAAAGCTAGCTGGAATATTTTTATCGACCGTTTCACTGTCTATCGGGTCAGTCAGTCCAAGCTCCTCAAGCTGGATCATCGCACTGAAGTTCGACGTCAGGACAAGATCGGCACGGCCATGCTTTCCTTCCCGTTTGACTCGCTCAATCAGGCCTTTTTTCGCAAACACCACATTGGTTTTAATACCAGTCTGCTTAGTAAAGTCATCCAGAATCGGCTGGATCAGGAAAGGTTGACGATAGGAATAGATGTTTACTTCATCCGCAGCGACAGCAGATAAACTAGTAACAGCAGCAAGCAGAGTTACGATTGCACTTTTCATAGGAGCTCCAAATAAAAACAATTACTATTCTCAGGATATGGTAACCCGAAACCAGGCAAAATACAGCCGATAGTTCGGCATATTGCAATTTTATTAAATAGCGACATACGGACGTTTATGTGTAAGACATCTCTCACTAAGCTTGTCGCTATCTATGAAGATAACGCTGACTTTATCAACAAAATACAAAAAGGTCTTTGTTAGATAACAAGTTTTTTTGTAACCAAGTTATTTACCCGAATTTCAAAGCGTTTTTTTGTGGTGTTATCTCACCCAGAGTCTCATATACTTTAGTCATCTCAAGGGGAGAGCACAAAGCAACAGGGAAAAGGATTGAGTTGCTGGTCAGGGAGTTTGTGCGGTAGGAGTGTCAGGAACTAGGATTAGGCTTCGGACAACAGGATATGCCGTTTAAGTAAGGACGTTGATGCACAGGTGGATGGTGCACAGGAATACAGGGAAACAGGAACAAGTCAGGATGACGACACAAGGGATGGTAAGCACGGATTGAGTCAGCATATGGGAGCGCTGATTGCTTTAAGGACAGTACAGGATGTACATCTCGCAGAATGACAACGCAAGGCGAGACATGGACGAGCATGTAAGGAGTTGATCTCATCAACATAGCAGGACGCTATTTAGAAGATTCCGTCAAGCGCGGCCCGCAAGGGTCGCGCTCTTCTTATTTTTATCCCTCTTAAATTCATACCAATTTCACTTAATACCTGTTCAATTTGACGGAGCAAATATGACGCTAACTGTGTTAAAAATTTCTCATTTAGAACAACTAAATAGCAAAACTTTTGCCTAGTTATCGAACATATTTTCTCGCCTCAAAATAGAACACTTAATTAAGCAAATTGGTATTACGCGTTTAACTGCTCACGCCAATTTGCTTTTCTTCCCTTTCAGATACGCATCACGAAAATCGACAAAATGCTGTGTCAGATATTCCGCAGCCTGTGTTTCGCCATTTTCAGCCAACACCACACAAGCAACCTCCGCTGTTCCCAGCTGGTGAGCATGCGGAGCTACCCTCAACTTATAATCAGACAAGCTTTCCGGAGTCACGGACAAGACAGGAAACTGATCCAGATAAGGGCTTTTTCGGAACATTTTTTTCGCTTCTCTCCAGGTTCCGTCGAGAAAAATATAGAGCGGCGTTTTGCCACTTTGTCGCGTCACCTGATGTATCACCCGTTCAGGTTCAACATTCTCCGCCGGAAAAACCACCACAGGCTGATAGGCAGGATCATTCAGTAATGCCAGTAAATCAGGGTCAGGGTCGGTGCGGTCCCAGCGGAACGCATGATTGTCCGGCACAATGTCCGCTATGAGACGGCCGGTGTTCGAAGGTTTGAAACTCTCATTGTGATACATCAGCAAGCATACTGCACTGTTGCATTCAGCCTCCTGGATACCGGCACAGATACATAAAGATTCGGCCAGTAAACACCGCTCGCAACGGGGTAATTTTGATCCCCGGGCCTTGAATTCCCGCCGCGCGGATGCTATTTGTTGGGCTCGCAATGCCAGTACCGAGTTTTCCACACTTCTCTCCTCAAACTTGGGCCGGCTATCTTAGACAATTCTGATGATAAAAGCAGTATAACAATGATGATAATTGCGCCTTCAACACGCTTAAAATACCGCCTTATGACACAGCAGGACGGTGATCTGCTCATTGAGCTCGACAGTGATCCTGCTGTTATGCGCTACATTACCAATGGCCAGCCCACTACCCGAGCGCAAATTGAGCAATTCTATCTCCCACGCCTGGCAAAATTTACTCACCCGCAACAAGGCTGGGGCCTGTGGCATTGCAGTTTACTTGACGACGATACTTTTCTGGGCTGGGTATTGATCCGCCCCATGAATTTCTTTGAGGGTGACATGGATGAACGAGACCTGGAGATCGGTTGGCGCTTCAAACAAGCGGCCTGGGGAAAGGGCTATGCCACTGAAGCCGCTAAGCATATTGCAGAACACCTAGCTGAGCAGAATAAGATGGATTATTTGAGCGCCATTGCCCTGAAAGACAACCTGGGCTCAATTAATATCATGCAAAAGTTGTCGATGACATTTTTAAAAGAAGGAAAACACACAGGCCCGGACGGACCTGTGGATGTGGTGTACTACCGTAAAGCGATATAGGCTGGTTGGCGCGCTTTTAAGCCCACCCTGAGACATTACACCATCAGGAATACAACCAAAAACAGGCCCAGCAATAATCGGTAGATTACAAACGGCAACATGCCCATGCGTTCAATGACCTTAAGGAAAAAGTGAATACATGCATAAGCGGAAATAAAAGATAAAATAGTGCCAGTCACAATGGCTCCCCAATCAATCACTTCATCTCCGGTGGCCAGCTTAAGCGTGTAATAACCACCTGCGGCGGCAATAATCGGGATCGACATCAAAAACGAAAAGCGAGCCGCACTTTGCTTATTTAGTCCGAGCATCATACCGGCCGTCATGGTGATACCAGAGCGTGATGTACCGGGCAGTAAAGCGGCAACCACCTGTGCAAAACCAATGATCAGGGCACTACGCCAGTTGAGCTGGTAAATGGTCTTAGTTTGTTTTGCTGTGGCATCGGCATACCAAAGTAAGAGACCAAAAATAATGGTAGTCGCCGCAATGACCCAGGCGCTGCGGGCAAAGTCCTCAACCAAATCCTTGGCCAAGAAGCCAATGACCAGACCCGGGATCGTCGCGACAATGATCCACCAGCCCAAGCGACTGTCTTCCGTTACACCTTGTTTGCCGAACGATTTAAACCAGGCACCTAATATATCTGCCACTTCTTTACGAAAGTAAATCAATACAGCAGCCAAAGAGCCAACGTGAACGGCTACATCAAACGCTAACCCCTGGTCCTGCCAGCCTAATATCTGCGAAGGCAAAATCAAATGCGCCGAGCTGGAGATAGGCAAAAATTCGGTCAACCCCTGGATCAGAGCCAGTACAATAATTTCAATGATACTCATGATAAGGAAAACTCCACTTTCCATAGTTTTTGTTTTTGGTTGTCATATGCTTGCCAGATTTCAGCCATGCTGCAGCCTCGCACAGGGTGAATAAATTCGGGCGCTATTTCTGCCAGCGGCCTTAACACGAATGCGTTCCTGGTGATCTCATCTCGTGGCAATTGTGCTGGGGTATCACAAATCATATCGTCGTAAAAAAGGATATCCAGATCCAGTGTTCTGGGACTGAACTTCTTATCCTGAGGCGTCCTGCCATTATCACGCTCTATCTGCTTGAGCAAAGCGCATAAGTCTGGCAAAGACATATCCGTGTGTGTCGCAAACACGGAGTTGTAGAAATTTTTACCGCTAAAGCCTACAGGCTCACTTTCATAGACATCTGAATGAATATAATCAGGAAAATATTCAATAAGGGCCCTAAGCCCCTGACGAAAATGACGATCACGCTCCACATTGGAGCCAATACTGATAAAAACGTGCGCCATATTATCTTGTCCGCATGATTTCCAGGCCAACAGTTTGTGCCTGAGGAACGGCTGCCGGCTTGCTGACCCGAATGGTGATTGCCTGAATTGCAAATTCTTGCAAAATAATGGCAGCAAGTTGCTCAACCAGTGTCTCCAGCAGCTCAACCCGGCTTGCTTCGGTATGCGCTATTACTCGCTCACTCACCCTGGCGTAATCCACGGCCAGAGTTATGTCATCCTGTTGCGCAGCAGCCGAGATATCGGTCTTCATCTCTATATCAAAGAAAAGGCTTTGTTTACTTTCTTTTTCAAAGTCGTAAACTCCTATTATGGTCTCGACGTGTAATTGCGAGATATAGACCGTGTCCATGTAAACTCCTGACATGACTGATTCGGATCGGCTTTTTCACGTACCCAGCCGCCTTGAAATAAAGCGACGATGATAGCCCAAATAACGGCAAGAAAAAATAAGGAAGCTTGTGATAGTCAGTTTAATATGTGTTTGTGCTTATTTATTTGGTTCAATCTCTTCCGCGATTTTGATTTCGAGACTCTTTTCTTTGCCCGATCCCCGCTTTGCAGGCTCAAACAATCCAGGCGCAACCAATGTACTGCGTCTTGGCGGTAAACTCCCCGCCGTACTGGTATTGGTATTTGATATCCTTAAAGGTACAGTCCCCGTTTGGGGTGCTTACTTTCTTGGTATTGAACCCATCTGGCTGGGCATAGTCGCAGTATGTGCCTGCCTGGGCCATATTTACCCAGTGTTTTTTCATTTCAATGGTGGTAAAGCCGTTGCAACGGCCTTTGGTGCTCTGTTGCCTATTGGATTGTCACTGGGGGGAATGTTAATTGGCACGTGGCTACTGATTGTCGCACTCACGCGCTACTCGTCACTGGCGGCCATTGTCACCGTGTTAGCTGCACCCGCCTATACCTGGATGATAAAGCCCCTGTACACTCTGCCTGTGTGTTTTCTTACAATATTGATAATATTCCGTCACAGAGCCAACATACGCCGACTCCTGAACGGAACCGAGCCAAAGCTCGGCAAAAAGAACGTAGACTAACCGTTCCCTCTTATAACGGAGGCAGGCTGTCTAGCGGCCAACGCGGTTGGGTTTTCATACTCAGTTCGGCGGTTTGCCCGGCTTTCAGGCGCTGCATGCCTGCGTATGCGATCATCGCACCATTGTCTGTACAAAACTCAGTTCTCGGGTAGTACACCTTCCCTTTCATGCCCTGCATCATGCGCTCAAGCTTGGTACGCAGCTCCGTATTGGCACTGACACCACCTGCAATGATCAGGCGCTTTATTCCTGTCTCTTTCAGCGCCCGTTTGCATTTAATGGCGAGCGTATCAACCACAGCCGTCTGAAAGGCATGGGCAATATCCGCTTTGGTTTGCTCATCATCGCCAGCCGACTTAATGGTATTGGCAGCCGCCGTTTTAAGCCCGCTAAAGCTAAAATCAAGCCCGGGTCTGTCTGTCATGGGACGTGGGAACACAAACCGACCCGCCACACCTTTTGTCGCAAGCTTAGCCAGCATTGGACCTCCGGGGTAATCCAGCCCAAGCAACTTTGCCGTTTTATCGAAGGCTTCCCCCGCAGCATCATCCACAGACTCGCCCAGCACCTCGTATTCACCGATCCCAGCGACCTTAACCATCATAGTGTGACCACCAGAGACCAGTAGCGCTACAAACGGGAATTCAGGCATCTCTTCTTCCAGCATCGGGGCCAGTAAATGACCTTCCATGTGGTGCACTGCCACAGCAGGGATATTCCAGCCAAATGCCAGTGAACGGCCAATAGAAGTGCCCACCAACAAGGCACCCACTAATCCAGGACCTGCTGTATAGGCGATGCCATCCAGAGACTCAGGGCCACAGCCCGCCTGTTTAAAAGCGGCCTCAATTAACGGAATGGTTTTGCGAACATGATCTCTTGAAGCCAGCTCTGGAACAACCCCACCATAATCAGCATGAACTTTTACCTGGCTGTATAATTGATGTGCCAAGAGTCCCTGCTCATCATCATAGATAGCAATCCCCGTCTCGTCACAAGAAGACTCGATACCTAAAATTCGCAATTTTGATTCTCCACTACTAAAAATTTGGACAAAAAATCAGACTTCAATTGCCAGACCTATATTGGTCTGCCCATCGCTCAACGCCAATGCCTTGAGTGTTTTAACCGATTGATTATCAATGCGAGGCATGTCAGCAACACACTCAATCAGCTCACTAAGTACGTCAATTTCGTACTGCATTAAAGGGTGCTCTCTGACCTGTTGATTGTCTGGCTGAATGTCTTCTGCCATTAGCAAAAACTCAATGTACCTTGCGACAGTCGCCTGAGAGATCTTCGCCACGTTGACAAACTCACTCTCATCTTTGCTCATCACTCCCTGAATAAAGCCAAGGAGTGCGGTTGCAACATCGATCGCCGCATACGTGCCGAACATATCAAAATCTTTCAGCTCTGGAACATTTGGCTCGATCTTCTCGATTTGCTTTTCCAGACTGATTTTGCTTTTTGGCAAAAGCACTTTTTCCCAGCATACATTGAGCGCACTGCGTAATATCGCCTCATCGCCAAATCCAGTTGCCTCACTGAACAAGCCGTAATTGGGTAGCATACGTTCTAATATAGCCGCGGCAAGGACTGCCTTCTGTAAATAATTTAGCTCTCTGATACGCTGAAAATTATTTGCTTTCGTCATAGCTTTTTCCACAGTGCCAGCAATATTGAAACCCTGAACCATTGTGTTCAGAGCAGCCGCGACACTGCCAATCTTCCGATAAGTTATTTTGCTGGTAGTTTACCAAGATTTCTTCCGCCTCGGGTACTTTTATCGCGCAGACAAATATTTTTATTGTCTCCTGACAAAATGGTACCTCTCCCAATGCGGTGGTCAGCACTGCACCCTCGACATGTGTTTTGAGCCTCGCTTGTGTCAATAAGCCCAAAACAATATGGGCCTCTAACGGGTTATCCGTGCGATAAACACACGTCCAGTCAAACATTGCATTACTCATCGCTGGACTCCAAAATTTTGCTATGATAATCACTATTGTAGCGTGCTTATACGGAGTACAAAAATGACGCTCACCACACCTGGATTATTGTTCCCCGCAATCTCCCTGCTGCTGCTGGCATATACCAACCGGTTTTTAGTGCTGGCCCAGCTGATCAGAGAGTTAAACGCCAGAGAGGGTGAACACCTCAGGCCTCTGGTTATTGCCCAAATTGATAACCTCAAAAAACGCATCAAGCTTATTCGACTGATGCAGGTATGGGGGGTAATCGCCTTTTTACTATGTACCTTGTCGATGTTTGCACTATTTATCGACGTAGCTGTTTTTGGAATAATCTTGTTTGGCGCCAGCCTGTGCTGCCTGACACTCTCTTTGCTTCTTTCCTTATATGAGATCCACATTTCCTGTGATGCCATTGCGATAGAACTTAACAATATTGAAAAAAAGCCAATACAAGATTAAGCAACTCAGTTTTTTGCTGGCTATACTAACAGAGAATGCATACTGAGCAGAGGTTCTATGTGAGCAGTTTTCTCTTTTCAAATGAGCCACTTAAGGATGATGAGCAAATTACCATAGATAATGCATATTGGGATATCCTGGTGGTCGATGACGAAGAAGACATTCATCAGGTCACCAAATTGGTGCTATCGGACTTTCGGTTTGAGCAAAAACCGCTGCGCTTCCATCATGCTTATTCCGCCAAACAGGCAATGGACATACTGAACTCAGAGGAGTCCATTTCTGTTGGCTTAATTGATGTTGTTATGGAGAGCAACCATGCTGGCCTGGATCTTATCAAATTTATCCGTAACGACATGGCCAACCATGATATTCGCCTTATTCTGCGCACCGGGCAACCCGGTGAGGCACCAGAAGAGTCTGTTATACGCGACTACGACATTAATGATTACAAAAACAAGACCGAGCTGACGGCTGTTAAATTAAAAACCTTGCTCTACTCAGCGTTGCGCTCTCACCGCGATATTCAGACGATTGAACGGCACAAACAGGGGCTTGAGCGCATTATCGATGCATCCTCCAGCTTTTTGAAATGTAATAATGTTCAAGACTTTGCTTCAACCATTTTGTCTCACGTTGCTGATGTGATGGGTCTCAGCGATTCGGACATTTATTGCGCGGCCGCAGTCAACAAACAAAATGGCGCCGGGGCTGAATTTCAGCTACTTGCCGCCTCTGGCGCTGGTATCGAGCCAGAACAAACCGCACTGCCCGATAAAGTGAAAAGCCGCTTTATAGAAACACATAATCGTAAAACATCCAGTAAATCTGATCATGAATATGTGGGCTATTTTACCAGCCAGGCTGGGTTAGAGACCATGCTGTATGTCAGTAAAAAAGGTCTGTTGCAGCCTACCGATTGTCAGTTACTCGCATTTTTTGCTAACAACATTGCTCTTGCATACGACAACCTGAATCTCAGAGAAACAGTCAAAGAATCACAAAAAGAGCTCTCCTATATACTCGGAGAAGCGGTTGAGAAGCGCTCCAAAGAAACGGGCTCACATGTGAAGCGGGTGGCGCATTACAGTTTATTACTGGCCAAACTAGTTGGATTGAACGATTATAGGGCCGAAATTATAAAGCTCGCTTCACCTTTGCACGATATAGGAAAAATAAGTATTCCGGACGTCATTCTGAATAAACCTGGAAAGCTGAATGACGAAGAATGGGCAATAATGAAGACTCATGCCCAACAAGGTTATGAAATACTAAAAAACTCAACAAATGATATTTTGCAATGTGGCGCGATCATCGCTCACCAACACCATGAAAAGTGGGATGGCAGTGGCTACCCTCAAGGTCTGAAAGGTGAACAAATAGACATCGCTGGGAGAATTACAGCGCTTGCAGATGTGTTCGATGCACTGGGTAGTGTTCGATGTTACAAGCCTGTTTGGACACTTGAAGAAATTCTAACGGAGATAAAAAGCCAACGAGGTCAACAATTTGATCCCAAACTGGTTGATCTGTTTGTAGAAAATCTGGAACAATTCGTCGCAATACGTGATCAGTATCCAGATTAGTTTTTGTAAGCGAAATGTAAAAAATTCACTTGGATGTTTCTCTAAACTGTATTAGTATTAGGGAATCAACGTTGTCATTGCATTTTTGTTGAAATAAAAGGAATTTCACATGAGATTTGAACAACTCGAGCAATTCGTTGCTTTAGGCAATTTACGCCACTTTAGGCAAGCCGCAGAACAAACCAACATCAGTACTTCCGCACTCACCAGAAGCATTCAGACATTGGAAGATGAGATTGGCTGCGAACTTGTCAAACGTTCTACCCGCTCCGTCAAACTGACCGAGCAAGGCGAGCTTTTTTTGAATTATTGTAAGTCGACCTTGTCGGAATTAGACATAACGAGAAACACTATCAAGCAGAGCTTGTTTGGTCGTGATCAGCAGCGCGTTGTTGTTGGTTACACTGCACAAGCAAGCAGTATAGTGCCAACGTCATGTGGACAGTTTTTGGCGGATTTCCCCAACGTCAAAGTTGAAATGCAACTTTTAAGTGAACACGATCTTCTTCGCAAGCTTCAGCTTGGCGAAATCGATATCAGTGTTTACCTGGAGTCTGCAACCAGCTTAGTGAGTGATATCCATCTGCCCGACCAACTTGTTTTGTTTGTTGCTAAACAACATCCACTTGCAACACAAGACAGTATTCGTCGCAGCGAGCTTGCTCAGTATCCTATGTATGGCTGCTTTTCCCAGTCAAAACAGGTGCAGAACATGCTCAATGAGGCGGTTGAAGGGCTTAACAAGTCAACCAATGTCAAAATCGGCAATATAAGCCAGGTGATTGATGGGCTGAAGAATAGCCAGAGCTTTGCAATTGCAAGCATTGAACATTCTAAAGTCATTGCACAGGACCCTGAGCTAATCTTACTCAAGACTAACAAGGATGCGAGTCATGAACAGATTGTCGTGCAAACCAGTCACCAACTTGGGAGTGGTTCACACGTCAGTAACTTGTTGTCATTAATTGAACAAACAGCACAGAAAAATGCGGTTGCAACGGCCGTAAACAGTTAACCGATATGGCTAACCGTTTTTCTTGTCCTGTTTAGTTAAATGGGAGTTTTGAGCGAGTTTTAAGCAATACACTCAGTTCTAATGGCGAGGTTTTGGGCCTAAAGAATGGAGTCAGAAAGTAAAAAATTCGCTCACCCTTATCTTTCTTAACGTCATTTCAGCCCTACCGTTTTATTCGCTTATTAAACGCCAGCGACCACACCTGCAAACATTGCCAGACCCACATAATTATTGCTCAAAAATGCCGTAAAGCACTTATCTCTGCTTCTGTCATTGATCTGCCATTGTAATTTTGCAAGCCAGATCCCAGCAACTGCAAACCCAACCCAAAACCACACTGACATAGCTACCTGAGTCGCCACCCAGGCCATGCAAGCCAGAAAAGCCAAATTCAACCCAGCAATCACATGCCTGTCCCAGCGTCCAAACAAAATGGCAGTGGACTTGATCCCGATGACCACATCGTCATCTTTATCAACCATGGCATACTTAGTGTCATAGGCAACCGTCCAGAGCAGGTTAGCAATAAACAGCACCCAGGCAACCACAGGGACCGCTTCCTGAGCCGCCATAAAGGCCATTGGGATCCCCCAACTAAACGCAGCCCCCAGCACGATTTGAGGCAGGTGTGTGTAACGCTTCATAAAAGGGTAAACACTCGCCAACGCCAAAGCACCAAAAGACAATAAAATGGTCTGCCAGTTGAGCATCAGAACCAGGATGAAAGAAGCACCAATGAGTGAAGCAAACAAGGTCAACGCCTCACCTTCACTCACCGCACCTCTGGCCAGAGGCCTTTGCGCGGTTCTTTTGACCGCGCCATCTACTTTACGATCAGCAAAATCATTGATTACGCAACCTGCGCTTCGCATCATGAAAGTGCCCAGAACGAATATGAGCAACAAATGCCAGTTTGGTACACCGTCAGATGCTATCCATAAGCTCCAAAGTGTTGGCCACATCAGCAGCAAAGTACCAATCGGCTTCTCGACACGCATTAACTGTTTGTATTCTTCGATGTGATCAGCTCGAAGCCGAGATAGCTTCATACCTTAACTCCATTCAGGAATATCTCGCACACCAGCACATTGCTACCCTGGCGCGTGAACACACTGCGCCTTGCAAAATAGATATCGCTATCTAATGTGCCTTTACCAGGTAAAAATGAGGGTAATGTCTTTTTCTGTAGCTTTGTTACCTCAATTTCACCCCTTTTCCATGCCTGCTGATCAAACAAACGCTCTCCCAGCGGCGTGCTGCCTATGTTGTTTAGGCCGAGTGAATTCGCACTCTCAGGGATCCAGCTTTGCCCATACACCACAGGGGTATCATCACAATATAGCACGACCTCACGACACAGCGCACTGTCACACTTTAGGATAACCTTCACCTCATGTTCCAACTTACACACTTGTTCGCTGAGCACTTCTACATGCAAAACACCACACTTGGCGCGCAGCAGAGCAGTCAAAGAGCCAGTCTCGCACAACAATGGGTGCAACCTGTCTGGGATGATGTCCTTATACTGGGCAAGTGACCCCCAGCTTGAACGCAATAAATTTGGCAGATTAAACAAGTCGATAATTCAATTCAGGTAATAACCGCGTCATAATAGCAAAGCTTACTCCGGCAAAAAAGTTTACCTTTCCCCAACTCACTGCTGTTCATAACCCGGTTTTACGTATAAACTAATCCTATTGTTGGTATTTAGTTAAGTATTTTCAGGCTATTATGAATCGTATCTATGTCGCGTTGATGGCAATTGTGCTGATTTGTGTGAGTACAAACTTACGCGCTGAATCAACCGTTGGTTACTTTGGATTTGAGCCTGACATCATTACCAACTATATCGGACAATCCAATAAAAAGTTGGGTTATGTGCGCGTCACGGTCGATTTAATGCTTGATGACGTAAGCAATATCGCGGTTGTCGAACACCACACCCCATTACTGCGTGACGCCATAGTCCAGATATTGAGTAAAGAGCCAGAAGAAACAATAAAGTCACTAACCGGACGTGAGGAAATTCGTCAGCGTTGTGCTGAAAAGCTTAAAACTTTATTAAAAGAAGAGACCGGACAAGAAATTATCCGGGAAGTGCTGTTTACCAAATATTTATATCACTAGGCTGATCTGCGGATTAGTTCACTGCTCAATCCCGGGCCCGGGTCAACACTGCCACACCAATACCGGCGAGTAAGCCAAATAAATGCGCCCAGTTTGCCATATTGATAAACAAAACATCTGTAAAGCCTATTACCATCCAAACCAGCATAAAGCCAACAACAGGCGTGCTTATCAACGGCGATGAGTTTGGATGTAATACAGAGTGGATCCAGCAAAACCCTAACAGAGCATAAACCACGCCACTAAGCCCACCAAAGTTAGCATCAGCCAACAGGTACTGCATCCAGTTGCTCAGCAAAGCGCCAGCAATGAAAATCGCGCTTAACACCCAGTTACCTAAACGACGCTCAATCAGGTTACCCAAATATACCCACCAGGAAAGATTGAACACCAGGTGCAGCAAGCCAAAATGCAAAAAAGCCGGTGTGATCCAACGCCAGGGTGTATGAGGCTCAAACTGGAAGGTACTAAAGACAGGCTCAACACCATAAATAAAGAAACTCAGATAAATACCCAGCGAGATAATAAAGACAGCTCTAAGCATCCAGCTCAGTTGGCAAAAACGGTGCCACAAATTCAGCTTGGTGCCCTGGTATATCAAAGGTGAATCTTTAGGAGACAGCTGCCAGGAAGCCGCAAGATACTTGTCATGGTATGGGTTGGTAACAAAGTCCTGCCAAATTTCATTTGCCTGAGACCATTGTTCGGTGCTCACCCACACTGACGTAATGTGTCCATCTTCACTGACAACACGGCATTCAATATGCTGAGTCCTCAGGTAGTCTGCGACTCCCTGAACCGCGCGAGGATTATCGTGGGAGCCTAACAGTTTCATTTTGCCACGCTATCAGGCAACTCCTGTGCCCACTGTGTGAAGCCACCATCCATGCTGTAAACATCTTCAAACCCTTGCTCAGCAAGATAATTTGCGGCCCCCTGTGAGCTGACACCGTGATAGCACACGACGATGATAGGCTGCTCAAACTCTTTTTCCTGTAAAAAGTGTCCCAGATTATCATTAGACAGGTGCTCGGCGCCGGGAATGTGTCCCTGTGCAAACGAGTTAGCATCGCGAATATCCGCAATAACCAGATCTGATTGCGCCAACATGTCTTTCGTTTGGGCCACTGAAATATGTTTAAAACTCATAATACTCTCAATTCATTAAGCAGACACAAAAAACACCTCGTTGATGGCCACAGGCCCGAGGTGTTTTCAACAAGGTAAGGTTGGACCTTAATCCCAGTTTAAGATCACTTTACCCGATTGACCAGAGATCATCGTATCAAAGCCCTGCTGGAACTCATCAACGTGGAACTGGTGGGTAATGATCGGCTCCAGGTTCAAGCCCGACTGGATCAAGCTGGCCATTTTATACCAGGTTTCGAACATTTCACGGCCATAGATGCCTTTGATCACTAAGCCCTTAAAGATAACCTGATTCCAGTCTACCGCCATATCACTTGGTGGAATACCTAACATGGCAATTTTACCGCCATGGTTCATGTTATTCAGCATGCTGTTAAATGCCACAGGCACACCCGACATTTCCAGGCCAATATCAAAGCCTTCAGTCATGCCCAGCTCTGTCATGACATCTTCAAGCTTTTCTTGGCCGACATTCACTGCACGAGTAGCACCCATTTTGCGAGCCAGTTCAAGGCGATATTCATTCACGTCGGTGATTACAACGTGACGGGCGCCAACGTGTTTTGCAACGGCAGCGGCCATGATCCCAATAGGACCCGCGCCTGTGATCAGTACATCCTCACCAACCAGGTCAAACGACAGCGCCGTGTGTACAGCATTACCAAATGGGTCAAAAATAGAAGCAAGTTCGTCTGAAATGTTATCAGGGATCTTGAACGCGTTGTACGCCGGAATAACCAGATACTCTGCAAAAGAGCCCTCGCGGTTTACCCCAACACCAATTGTGTTGCGACACAAATGAACGCGGCCTCCGCGACAGTTACGACAGTGACCACAGGTAATATGGCCTTCGCCCGATACGCGGTCGCCAATCTCAAAGCCACGCACTTCCTGACCCATGTCGACCACTTCGCCCACGTATTCATGCCCAACCACCATAGGAGTTGGAATGGTGTTTTGTGCCCATTCATCCCACTTATAAATATGGACATCAGTACCACAAATGGCGGTTTTACGGATTTTGATCAGCAGATCGTTATGCCCTACTTCCGGTTTGGGCGCATCCGTCATCCAAATCCCTTCTTCTGCTTTTAACTTGGATAATGCTTTCATGTGTTTTCACTCGTTAGAAACACGCAAGCCCATGGCCTGCGTTAAAATTCGCTTATAGCTGAACGCCACCAGGACTAATTAGATGACACCTAGCTCTTTACCAATGCGGATAAAGGCATCAATCGCTTTGTCTAGCTGCTCAGTGGTATGCGCCGCAGAGATTTGAGTACGGATCCGTGCCTGGCCTTTTGGTACCACCGGATAAGAGAAACCAATCACATAAATACCTTCAGCAAGCAAACGGTCCGCCATATCCGATGCCACCTTTGCATCGCCCAGCATCACCGGAATAATGGCATGATCTTTACCTGCACAGGTAAAGCCTGCTGCTTCCATCTTAGTACGGAAGTGCGCGGCATTTTCCCACAGCTTGTTACGCAATGCCTGGCCTTCTTTCATCATATCCAGCACTTTGATTGAAGCTGTAACAATAGACGGAGCCAGCGAGTTTGAGAACAGATAAGGACGAGAACGTTGACGTAACCACTCTACAATCTCTTTTTTGCCGGATGTATAACCACCTGAAGCGCCACCCAGTGCTTTGCCTAAAGTACCAGTGATGATGTCGACACGATCCATGACACCACAATACTCGGGCGTACCACGGCCATTTTCGCCAACAAAGCCCACGGCGTGAGAGTCATCGACCATGACCAGAGCATCATATTTATCCGCCAGATCGCATAGCTCAGACAGGTTACAGATAACCCCATCCATTGAGAACACCCCGTCAGTTGCAATCAGCTTAGTTTTTACGCCTGCCTCATCAGCAGCGATCAGCTGCTTTTCAAGGTCAGCCATATCGTTGTTGGCATAGCGGAAACGTTTTGCTTTACACAGACGCACGCCATCAATGATAGATGCATGGTTCAGTGAATCCGAAATAATTGCATCATCCGGACCTAAAATGGTTTCGAACAGACCCGCGTTGGCATCAAAACACGAAGAGTACAGGATGGTGTCTTCGGTTTGCAGAAAATCACTGATTTTGGCTTCCAGTGTTTTATGGATATCCTGAGTACCACAGATAAAGCGCACAGACGCCACACCAAAACCATGATCGTCCAAACCACGCTGAGCAGAAGCTATCAAGTCTGGGTGGTTGGCCAGACCTAGGTAGTTATTTGCACAGAAATTGATAACACTTTCGCCGGTTGATACTGCGATTTCTGCTTGCTGCTGAGAAGTGATCACACGTTCTTTTTTGTATAAACCCTCAGCTTTTACTTCTTCAATCTGTTGCTGAAGCTGGCTGAAAAATGCCGCTGCTCTCATCGGGAGTCTCCATTAGTTGCACGGAGTGTGTACACCTGGCACACACTAAAATGCCGATATCGTTTATGGTCAATACCGGCTGTGTCATTTAGATCATTGTTGATATTTTAAAAGGTTCGCACCTTAATTGCACGGTTTGTGATTATCTTGTTCACCAGTGTATTGTAAACGTTTATGAGATAAACGGAGGCACATCAATAACCTGACGAAGTGAGCCACACACGTAATCAGCCGTTGCCCGCACTTCTGCTGTGAAAGTCTGGCCAGATTCCACCAATATCTTGGTTGCTACGCCTGCAGCCTGCGCCGCCTGCATATCAGAGCCTTTATCTCCAACCATTACACTGCGCTTGGGGTCGATATCGAACTCCTCAATAGCCTGAAGTAACATTCCTGGATTGGGTTTACGACAGTCACACTCTCGCTGGTAAGGAGGCTGGGCCTTATGTGGATGATGAGGACAAAAATACACACGCTCAATCTCTATGCCATGGGCCAGAAACTGCTGGCACATCCAGTCTGTCAGCTGTTCAAACTGGGCTTCGTTATAATAACCTCGGCCGATACCTGACTGGTTAGTGACGACGATAAGTTTGTAGCCCTGAGCCTGAAAGTGCTGACATGCTTCAAATACACCATCAATAAACTGAAAGTCTTCAATCTTGTGAACATAGGCATGGTCTTGATTAATCACGCCATCTCTGTCCAAAAATACGGCTTTGTGTGTCATAACTGTTCCTGCTGTACTACATGATCGAACATCTGGGTCACCCGTTCAACAGAGATCTGACTCATCAAATCGCCGCCCTTCACACGAGTGCCCCATTTGAGCTGCTGTGTCGTTTTGCCCTTTTGTGCCAAAACGTTGTCATGGTAAACCTCGACCACATAATCCTGATAAAGGTATGGACCGGTGCGTTTAGGGTTAGAGTGAGCGTATAAACCAATCACGGGCGTGCCAACCGTCACCGCCATATGGGCAGGTCCGGTGTCTGGCGCCAATACCAGCTGTGCTTGCTCCAACACGCACAACAAGGCTTTTAGTTTGGTTTTACCGACCAGATTTACAATGTCGCACTGAGCGTGGCGGAGTATTTCATCACTGAGGTTACGCTCGAGTTCGGTCGGTCCACCGGTAAGCACCACGCTAAAGCCTTGCGCCGCAGCATGATCAGCCAGTGCAGCATACCGTTCAGGCAACCAGTTTCGTTCGGCTTTACTGGCCGCGGGAGAAATCACAAAAATGCGTGTCAGCCCGTTTAAAAGAGCGCTTGCCTCCTGCTTATCTGTATCGCTCACCGGCATTTCCCAGCGTGGGGCGTCACACTCAGCCCCTATCGCACGGGCAAAATTTTGAAACCCTTCGAGCACATGCGGTTCACTTTGTGGCTCAATGCGCTGGTTGATCACCAGTGAATGCAGCTCTTTGGAGCGACCCTTATCAAAGCCAATTTTAACTTTTGCAGGAATACACCGGGCGGCCAGATTAGCTCGAAATGCCACCTGCATATGCAGAAGCACATCGAACTTGTGTCCTTTGAAGCGGGCTTTTAGCTGCTTAAACGCCGCTTTGCCCTGCTTTTTGTCAAAAATAACAAACTCCACCCCAGGCAGATCCGCCAGTAGCATGGCTTCAACCTTGCCAATCACCCAAGTGATCTTTGCCTGAGGGTGCGCCCGCTGAATCGCCTGAACCGCTGCAACGGCATGGCATACATCACCAATGGCCGAAAGCCGAAGAATACAAATAGAAGAAATTGCCTGAGACACACACTTCGCCTGTAACTGAAAATAAGCATCCGATCTTAAATAAAACCCATCATTTTGCAACCAGTGAGATTTTCCCCGAAGGGAAAAGTCGTTACACTGGCGCTTGTCGTTGCAGCGCGCACTACAGAGAAGTCATGCTAAAAATAGAAAAACACCATACTCATTATTTGCTTCGCACCAGCCATACACCTGAGACCCTGTCTCTGGACTGGTTTAACCTGACCTACTGGCAACAACACAACGCCGTTGTGACGTCTAAGCAAGGGCGTGCAGCGGCCTGGTTCGTGCGCTATAGACCGCATAATATTGCGGTGCTCAAACATTATTGGCGTGGTGGCTTGATTGGCAAGTTACTCAAAGATCAATACTTGTATACCGGCCTAAAACATACCCGGGTGTATCTGGAACTGGATTTACTCAATCAGCTTGCCAATCTGGGCTTACCGGTTCCAACGCCTTTAGGAGCTCGCGTGAGCGTATCAGCCGGAATTTATCGCGCCGATATATTAACGGATGCCATCGCTGGTGCACAAAGCTTATGTGAACGGCTGCAATCGGCACCGCTATCTGTACAAGATTGGCAGCAGGTCGCATCCACTCTTGCTCGCTTTCATCAGGCCGGAGCGTATCATGACGATTTAAATTGCAACAATATTCTCTTTGACAAGAGCGGCGAGGTTTATCTGATTGATTTTGATAAGGGCGCACTCAGAACACCCGAGACCGCCTGGCAACAAGCGAACCTCGACCGGCTGGCACGTTCGCTTAAAAAAGAGGCATCCCGTTCAACCCAATTCTTCTGCTCTGAGGGCGACTGGCAAACATGTCTCGATGCCTATCGCAATGCAATGACAAAAAAGCCGGTATAAACCGGCTTTTCGCTCTATTAGTTCGCAGAGTTAGTCTGTTTCTCGTGCTTTGGCAATGATGTTAGACGTCGAGCATCCATCCAGAAATGGCAGGACATCAACCTGCCCGCCCATTGCTAAGACATGATCAGCGCCGGCTATTTCGGATACCTGATAATCACCGCCTTTCACCAGAATATGGGGGCTGATCTGCTCAATCAGTTTAGCAGGTGTATCGTTTTCACTCTCCTTGCCAAAGGGGATCACCCAGTCAACAGAGGCCAGCGCAGACAACACCATAGCCCGTTCATTGAGTGGGTTGATTGGCCGCTCCGGACCTTTCAGTCTGGAAATTGACTCATCATTGTTAAGTCCCACGACCAGTCTGTCACCTCTGGCTTTTGCTTGCGCCAGATAACGGACATGCCCGGCATGGAGAATATCGAAGCAGCCATTGGTGAACACGATGGTTTCGCCGTTTTGCTTGGCAAACTCAATATGCTTGAGCACTTCCTCATATGGCGTCTGGTAATGCTCGCCAGTCTGGCGCAAGTACTGGCCCAACTTACGGCTCAACTCCTCCGGGGTCACTGTGGCAGCCCCCAGCTTAGCAACGGCGATGCCTGCCGCCAGATTAGCCAGTTCCACAGCTTCACTGGGTGAAAACCCTGCCCCCAGCATAGTCGTCAGTGTCGCAATCACAGTATCGCCTGCACCTGTCACATCGCTCACTTCCTGGACCTGTGCAGCAAAATCGTGTTTCTCATCTTGGGTGATCAGCGACATACCCTGCTCTGAGCGAGTCAACAGCATAGCCCCTATGCCAGCTTGCTTTATCAGCGCTCTGGCACTGGTTGTCAGCGTCACTTCATCACGGTTATCTCCACCTGCAAGGCGGAATTCATTGAGGTTAGGTGTAATATAATCTGCGCCTCGATAGCGGCTTAGATCAGACGATTTCGGGTCAATCAGAACCGTTTTTCCTGCCGCTTTGGCCACGGTAATCATCTCTTCAATGCAGGTTAAGGCCCCTTTGTTGTAATCCGAGAACAGGACAAAATCATAGTCGTTGACAACCTGTTCCAGACGGGTCAAAAGCAGCTGACTATGAGACTGTACAAATGGCTCTTCAAGATCTAACCGGACAACCTGTTGATGACGGCTAATCACGCGCATTTTGGCTATGGTTGGCAGTTCAGCAACCGTTACTAATTGCGACGCAATCTGCTCTTTTGCCAGAATAGACTCCAGCTGGCGACCATTGTCATCTTCACCAATCAGACCCAACAACCCAACCTGTCCATCCAGGTGGGCGATGTTTTTCGCCACGTTTGCGGCACCACCGGCCTTATCTTCAAGACTACTGACTTTGACGACCGGGACGGGCGCTTCCGGAGATATGCGCCCTGTGTCGCCATGCCAATATCTATCCAGCATAACATCACCGACTACCAGAACTTTAGCCTGGTTTAAGTTTCTCAGCGCACTCAGATTCATGCTGATTGCTCCGCAATGACCATGTCCACGGCTTCACATAACCAGTGGCCAATAAACATATGTGCTTCCTGGATCCGCGCGGTTTCGTCAAAATCTATGATAATTGGCAACCTGGCAATGTCCTTCACTGTTCCACCACTGCGGCCAGTTAAAGCAACCGTAAAAGCACCGATCTCATTCGCCGCTTTGAGCGCAAGGTTAATGTTTTCACTGGTACCGGATGTCGTCAGACCAATCACCAAATCTTCAGGTTTACAAAGGGCCTGAACCTGGCGCTCAAAGACCGTGTCAAAGTGGTAGTCGTTGCTGTGTGCGGTCAAAATGGAGGTATCAGTTGTTAACGCAATGGACGCCAAAGGGCCACGCTCTAACTTATAACGAACCACAAACTCCGCAGCCAAATGCTGCGCATCAGCCGCACTACCACCATTACCAAACCAGATCACCTTGCCACCCGCTTCCAGCGTTGCTTTACAAGCAGCCAACAATTCCAGTGACTGGGCGTGATAATCAGCCATTTTTGCGAACAATGCCATGTGTCGCTCTAAGCTGGCCTGATAACTTTGTTTGATGTGATCATTGATTGACATAGTGATCCTTAAAAAATAATGCGACTTTGCATTCGTTGCAAAATCAAATATAACCCGTGTTTAAATAATGGGGAGACGCTTCGCACCCAGTTACCAGTATACATTGACGGACAACCAAGTGTAGCTTTCTCCGAAAACGTCTTTCCCGTAGGTCAATGATGTTTCCACTTGCTTGTCGTACATCTGTCGAGTATTGGACACAGACAGCTCGACAGCTTGCTCATACACATCGCCAGTTTGACCAAGTTCATTGAGGTAATTACTGGTATTGTCAACCGTTGAGAGTTTCATTCGCCACAGAGACTCAAGATTCTCTCGATAACTCACTTCCAGCATATGCGCATCTGTGGGCGCCGCATCACCAAATGTGCGCTGATTTGCCGCAGCATGGCCCACCACAAAACCGTCTATGGTATTGCCAGCTTTGGAGTATATCTCATTGACATACCAGAGGCTGTGCATATTCGTATACTCATAGCGCAATGTGATATCTGTGGTCAATGACGGTAAGTACACACCAAAACTGGCTACCGTATTACCAAATTGGTAGTTCTTATGATTTTTGGTGTCTTCCCCACCATATTCAAGATACCACTGAACAGGTTGTATCCAGTTGGTTGTAAATGTACTGGTGATGGTAGCCCATTGATCTCCCAGCTCATTATCCATACTGCCTGTCAATCCTCGATTGTCATTGCCGGCAGGGTCAAAATAGGCTTTTACAACATCTTTAACGTCAACTTTTCTCGGTCCCCCACCAAATTGCATCATGCGGTTTATGGCGATTTTCCAATTGTCCAGCGGTTCAAAGCTGATGTGCGTACCTGCAAGTTTTGGTGTGCCGTCATGCAACTCGCCTTGGTAATTAATGCCTTTTTCAACACGATCCAGTTCGGAGTAAAAAAGCTCGAAGTCAAAATTCCACCAATTATCCAGCGGTAGGTTTAATCCTAACGAAGCAGACAATGGGGCTTTGGCATTGTTTGAATATACCTGAGCACTGTGCTTGAACGGTGAGAACCAATGCTCTTTATAGCCTAAAGTGAGCTGCAGGTTATCTCCACCTAAGGCATAGAAAGTGTTATAGGGCACAACCTTACCAGCATCCACACGATACTCCGCGCCGATTTGAACCAGGCTGGTGTCACTACCACGCCATACTCCATCAATCGATAGCTCCGCATACTCACTACTGTGGTTTCCACGATCATTCGCAAGTTGCTGTGTTTCACCCGAGTCTATCCGCAACTTAACGCCACGGCGCGTAATCGCGTCTCTTTGTAGATAAGGCGCTAATCGGGTTTTAATACTCTGAAACAAAGCCGGATCAAGTGTTTCAAGCTGAAACAAGGTTTTATTGATCTCTGTAATACGATAAGGCTTAGCCATAGGCACTGTACCCGTTAAGGCAAACATCTGATCTATTTGGTATTCAAGAATGTTGTCTTTGCCTAACGGTAAAAAAGCCGTTGGCATGGCAAAAGACTGCGCTGCACCCAGCAGACACAAAGAAGACAGCGTGATTTTACGAAAGGACAACTTAAAACCTTTGAAATTGGAGATTTTGTCCGATCCTAGCAAATTCCAGTCCACGGGGCACCTCAACAACTGTGATAATTTGTACGCCTGTTATCGCTTTTTCAGACCGACAAGGTAAAATAAGCGTTTTTTTACACTGATGGCTGCCATGATTCGACATTTATATTCCCTGCTACTGCTCGTGTTGTGCCCAATCATTGTGGCATATCTATACGTTATCAGAGGAAAAAAGAACGCTTTTTATAAAGCAAATTTCTCTGAACGATTCGGTGTTGTTCCCTCTGGCACATCACAGCAAGCGATTATGATGCATTGTGCCTCTGTCGGCGAAGTACTGGCCGCCGCGCCGCTTATCAGGGCATTACTGGCCGAATACCCTGATACCCCTTTTGTACTGACATGCAACACACCAACAGGACGGGAGCAACTCACTCAATTGTTTCACAAAGAGGAGCGAGACATCACGATTTGCTATTTGCCAATCGACTTTGCCTTCGCGACACGACGATTTATCAGAAAACTACGCCCTAAACTCCTGCTGGTGCTTGAAACTGAGCTTTGGCCAAACTTGTTCTATTACGCTAAAAAGGCAGCCTGCCCCGTTGCTGTAGTCAACGCGCGCCTGTCAGAAAAATCTCAGGCCGGTTATCAAAAAGTAGCACCTCTAAGCCAATTTCTGATGAACCAGATAGACATGCTTGCAAGCCACAACAAAGAAGATGCGGAGCGGTTTGTCGAGCTGGGACTGGCAAGAGAAAAAGTAGCGGTAACGGGATCCATCAAATTTGATATCAGCCTGGATGATAATCAGCAGGAAAAAATTGATTCGATTAAAGCGCAACTGGGTACACGCCCAGTCTGGGTTGCTGGCTCCACGCATCCCTTGGAGCACGAGCAGGTGTTAGCGGCACATCAACAACTATTGACTCAGTTACCCGACGCGCTGTTGATCATAGCCCCCAGACACCCCGAACAATTCGATAAAGTCGCGGCTTTGATTGAAGCACAGACACTTAGCTATAGCCGTCGCTCTCAGCAATACAACGCATCCTCACAAGTACTGCTGGCAGACACTCTGGGTGAGTTAAAGCTCCTTTACGGATGTGGTCAGGTTGCCTACATTGGCGGTAGCCTGATTGAACGCGGCGGCCACAACCCGCTGGAGGCCGCGGCCTGCTCGGTGGGCGTGCTGACTGGACCACATACCTATAACTTTGCCCATATTTACCCCGAGCTGATCTCGATGCAAGGTGCTATAGAGGTGGCAGATCCTCAGATGCTTACCGATACTTTGCTGGTCTATCTGCGCGCAAAGCAAGATGCCACAGAACTTGGGGCACGCGCAAAAGCCTGCCTGGCACGCAATCAAGGCGCCATAGCGCGCAGTATTTCTATGATAAACGCTCTTTTGGGAAAATAAATGCACCATATTGCCGTCAAAGCGATGCAAAACTGGGTCAGCTCAGTAATTGTAAAATATAACTTCTGCCCGTTTGCCCGCAAGGAAGTTGAGCAAAACGCCATTCATTACCGTGTCTGCGAGTCACAAAAACACGAAGATGCCGTCATGGACATGCTGGATGAGTGTCAGGTATTGGCCGACACACCAGAGCGGGAAACCAGCCTGCTTATTTTCACCGCTGGCTTTAACGATTTTGATGACTTCTTAGATTTGGTAGATTTAGCGAATGCATTGCTGGTCGCACAAGGCTACGAAGGGGTTTTCCAGCTTGCCAACTTCCACCCAGATTATGTATTCGCTGATTCAGAGCAAGATGATCCGGCCAACTATACCAACCGTGCCCCTTACCCTGCTTTGCATGTGATCCGTGAAGCAAGTATGGCTGAGGCACTGGAAACCTACGACGACCCGGAATCTATTCCGGATAATAATATCCGCCTGGCACGCAGAAAAGGCGCCGCATTTTGGCAGCAACTGCTACGCCAGTGTCACCCGCGCCAGGATTAAGCATTGGGCGGTTTGAGCCGCCCTAAATGCTATTTTTTAACCCATTTACCATCAACTTTAACAAAATGGCCCGGCGCCGTTTTCGCAAAGGTTTTCTTAGCTGCCATAGCTTCGACCTGGCTCAGACTAATGCCATTTTTCTTGGCAAGTTGCTGATACTTGGCCTTACGCTTGCTGTTTACTTCATCAACCAGCTTTTGGACTTCACTGCTGCCTTTAATCACGCCAAGATAGCCGGCAGCGGTTTCTCCCACCAAGCCCTGGGACTTGGCGTCATCCAGTGAAATAGCAAACACCGAAAAGCTCATGCAAGCCGCGGCAATCGTTGTCAGTAACTTAGATGCATTCATGATCTGGCTCCTTAGAATAGTTCACTGTCATCGCTGAACAGATCATCCAGCTCTTTGTCGACCTTAACACGGATCTCGTGGTCAACTTTGACGTTTAAGTTGATGGTGATAGGCTCTTTGGTTTCCACCTGTACTTTGTGTGTACAGGCCGATACCAAACAAGCAAACACCAAAATTAGCATCCATTTCATGCTGAGTTGCTCCTATTGGTTTAAAGCTTTTTCCACTTCCTGAGTGATTTCATCACTCAGGCGCAATGCCCTGAACAGGGTATAGATATTTTCACTGTGCGTATAATTAAAATTCACAGGTTGTTTTTGCTGTTTGTTCTCACCGGCAATTTTCACAGCCAGGTCCAGCTGTCCGTTCTGAGCCATATTCACATCACAGCTCAGGGTTTCAATACTTAACTCATCCAGCACACCAAACACAGTTTCCAGCTCTGGGCGCTGAGATTTTAACGCATTAAATGACGCATTATCTTCTACTTTCAGCATGCTATCTATCTCATTACTGAGAAAACCATCGCGGATCTCAGCCTGACCACCACGCATAAACACAGGTAATCTGCCAGAAATCCTGCCATGCAGCTCAACCCCTGATTCCCGGCCGGCTTCGGAGATCAACATCAAATCAAGACCACTGGCTGTTACTAAAATCTCCTGATCTTGTTTACTCAGCAAGATCTGCTCAGCTGCTAACTGACCATCAAAGACCCTGGCACTAAACTCTCGTAATACCGGCAGATTATTATCAGACGTTAGCTGGCCACGCACCTCTGTTAATACCGGTCCTGAGCGCACTTCTTTAATGCTTAAAGGGGAAGACTCTATGATTAATTCGCCAGCATGCCATTTGCCTTCTACAGGTAAATCCAGCTCAGAGACATAATGGTGCTCATACAACAATGCAGCATCATCCACATCAAATCTAAAATCAAATATCTGACGGGTCAACTCGCCGGAAACCTCAGCATTTACCAGACCCTGCTCAATCTTGAGCTTAGGTACAAACTGACTAGCCAGCGATTGCAATGCACCCAGACCATGCTCGGCCAGAGTCAGCGTAAATGGCATTAACCCGGCTTCCAGGCGATGTGTAAGCTGCAGCTCAAGATTATCCAAAGTGAGCCGGTGTTCTAATGCCCACTGCTCGGTTCCTGCAACACTCCCTTCGCTTTGCAGCACAACATCTCTGAGTACTAATTGCGGATGCGCGAGCAGCTCAATAGCAGAGCTACCTGTTAGCTTGCCTAGCGGCCCCGCAGGTTGCCAGTGACCTGTAAATTCCAGCTGCTGGCTGAGGCCTTTGCCACGGAACTCATCACGTTTAACTGAACCAATCTGAATGTCTGCTTTCATGGTCGTTTCCAGCTGACCATTGACACCTCCCTGACTACTCAACGCCAGATTACGTCCCTGAATTGAACCTATCTGATAGCGCTCAGCTTGCGTTTCCAGCTCCCACTGCATCTGTTGAAATGGTCTATGTTCTGCCGGTTTATTGTCTGCAGTCATGGCCAATACTGTACTAGTGGACAGGGTGGCTGACAGGTTATCTAATCGCATCTCTTTCAGAGATACTGAATTGGCCTGCGGCCGTATTGTGGTATTGAATGTCAGCAGCTCAGCAATATTTCCAGCCAATGAGAACTGACCTTGCAAAGCCAGATCCTGCCAATCAAGAGGCATTTCTGCCGGTGCCTGAGACACTTCAATTATAGTGGTGCCCGCACTATCGAGCTGCTTGCCAGCCAGTACAAAATCCGCTTGTGCATCGAGCAGATTAAGTACCTCACTTTTATGCGAGATTCTCAACTTACCGCGTACCCGGTTCTCAGCAGCCTGATAGTCAAGTTCGCTGAGCGTGGCATACGTGACTTCATTCGCCCCATTCATACGCAATATTGGTAAGTTGACCATGCTTGTATCAAATGTCACAGGCTCAGGCATGCGGATCTGCCACTGCCCGGACCAGAAGGTGTCCAACCAGGGCTTTGGCACCTGGGCAAACAGCAAATCACAACCGGATGCATTCACTTTAATCGGAAGCTGACTCAAGTCCAGCTTACCGCTAAGACTGGTAAGATCCCAGTGTCCTGAGATAACCCCGTTAACCTGGAGCACTGACTGACACTGAGCCGATGGATAGACCAATAAGCTGTCCAGCTGGATATTCATATTGACAGCCTGACCATCAAATGTTGATCCGATAGTTCCGGTGAGCTCAGAAACAGCAACCGGGAGTTTTATCTGCTGTAAAAACGTCTGTATAACCGGGCTGGACAATCTCAGCTCTGTACGCAATTGTGTATCACTGAGGACAACATCTGCCTCTACATCTCCGCTGACGGCAAAAGCGAAATCCCCTGTCTGCGTTACACTGAGATTGAGTGGTTCTGGCAGCAAAGGACTGGATACGGTAAGCGCTTCAACCTCAAAACTAGGCATACCTTCTGGCAAGTCGAGCTCTAAAGGTGCCGGAGAATGAGCAACCTCAGTCGCATTATCTGTCTGGGTATGCTGATGAGTCACCATCATACTGGCTACCTGAAAATGCTCACCATCAAAGGTGGCGTTACTGACTTCAACCGACACCGCTTCACTGCGCCAGCAAAGTCGCTCTACCGCCAGGCGATCCCAGCTGTCTACTGACCAGTCCAAGCACTCAAGTAAGCCCTGCTCTTCAGTCAGTATTTGCTTGCCAATGGTAAGTGTCAGTGGCACGCGAAAATAATAGACAGTGATCCCTATCGTAAACAGAGCAAATAGCAGAATAAGAAAAAAGCGCCGCATAGGTACCTGGCAGTTAGTGGAAACAGGCTTAAGTGTAAGGGATCTTGATGGCGATGTAATGTCTGCCAAAGTAAGAAGATGTTAAGCCTGCAAAAGTCCTTTACAAGTTAGTCATCACTTTGGCCATACCCACTATTATAATTTGCCCTTGCGCTTGAGCTCTTCCAGTCGCTCGCGCTCAGCGAGGATCATTTTTATCATGTTAACGCGAATATCGGCTTCCTGTTGCTTGTATTCGGACAATTGCTGTTCAAGCACTTCAATTTCATCCACTTTTGAGGCGTCACGATACTGCTTCAACCCTATATGCTCAATCGCCACTGATTCCTCAGGCGTTTCAGCTTCTGCGTGCTGTTGCACCTGCAAGTGGCGCTGCTGAACGGACTGCATTAACTTGTTGATCTGGGACTGTAATTTGCGCATCAAAGCCTGGATCAACTCCATGGCTTTTTCCAGCTCCTCATAATCCTCTTTGAATACCGGGTTGTCTTCTTTGTATTGTCCCGCCTCTTCATCCAGCTCTTTTGACAGCAACGGGGGGACTGTGTCGACTTCTTCGTCACTGTGTGCTTCTTGGTCTGGGGTAGCAGCAGAGACTTTGTCGCTGTTATCACGAACCTGTGAATGCGATACGGGTTTACCTACAGACGCGCTGCCTGGGTGGATTTGTATATCCATACTCACTCCTTGATTGCCATTATTGGCCTCCTGCATCGCTCTGGCGATTAAGAGAGCCACTAATTCAAACAACTTATCGGTATTTGCACAGAAAACTTAAGGAGAGAAAGTATAAGGGGCAAATAATACTAAACGATGAACAGGCTGATATTACAGGCAATAAAAAAGGCCACCGAAATGACCTTTTCTTTAAAGTTAGTTAAGGCAGTGCAAACTAATTCGTCCTGAAGCTGCGGCCCAGCTCTTCGTCCCTGAAAAGCGTTCGACTAACTGCGAAACTTCGTTTCGGTTATTAAGGCACTGCATATTGATTCGTCCTGAAGCGGCGATCCGGCTCGTCATCCAGACTGACGTAAAACACGCTGCGAAACTTCGTTTCGGTCGTGTTTTACCCAACATTCTTACGTGCGTTACGGAACATGCGCATCCACGGGCTATCTTCTTTCCACTCATCCGGGTGCCAAGAGTTAGCGACGGCACGGAATACACGCTCTGGGTGTGGCATCATGACTGTTGCACGGCCATCCATTGACGTAATACCGGTAATCCCTTCTGGTGAACCATTCGGGTTGTTCGGATATTGCGTGGTTGGGTTACCAAAGTTATCAACGTACTGAACTGCCACTGTGCCAGACTCAAGTGCTGCTTTTACTGCTGCGTCGTTTGCAAACTCAGCGTGACCTTCACCGTGAGATACCGCGATTGGCATACGAGAACCAGCCATACCCTGGAAGAATACTGACGGGCTTTCTTGTACTTCAACCAGGCTGAAACGTGCTTCAAAGCGCTCTGACTTGTTGGTTACAAAGCGTGGCCAGTGTTCAGTGCCCGGGATTAGCTCTTTCAGTGTCGATAGCATCTGACAGCCGTTACACACACCTAAGCTGAACGTGTCTTGACGCTCAAAGAAGGTTTGGAACTGATCGCGTGCCATGTCATTGAACAGGATTGACTTAGCCCAACCTTCACCCGCGCCCAGTACGTCACCGTAAGAGAAGCCACCACAGGCTACCAGGCCTTTGAACTGCTCTAGCGTCAGGCGACCTTCAAGGATGTCACTCATGTGCACGTCTACTGCAGCAAAGCCTGCACGGTTAAATGCTGCTGCCATTTCAACGTGTGAGTTAACGCCTTGCTCACGTAGAATAGCCATCTTAGGCTTAGCACCGGTTGCAATGTAAGGTGCTGCTACGTCTTCGTTAATGTCAAAGCTTAGTTTTACGTTCAAACCAGGATCTTTTTCGTCAAACTTGGCATCAAATTCTTGCTTAGCACACTCAGGGTTATCACGCAGTGCCTGCATCTTGTAAGTCGTTTCAGCCCAGATAGTACGTAGTTCAGTACGTGTATTGGCAAGTACTGCTTCGCCGCCACGGTTGAAGATAACTTTGTCTTCCGTGTTTAGTGCACCGATAGTGTGGCTGATTGCTGCAAGACCGTTATCAGCTAACACAGCTTCAACTGCTGCAAGGTCGTCGTTGCGAACCTGAATTACCGCACCCAGCTCTTCGTTGTAAAGCGCTTCGATGTCAGAGCCTGTCAGGCTATCCAGGTTTACTGTCACACCGGTGTGACCTGCGAAGGCCATTTCCGCGACCGTTGTGAATAAACCACCGTCTGAACGGTCATGGTAAGCAAGTAGCTTCTCGTCAGCTACAAGTGCTTGCATCGCATTGTAGAAACCTTTTAACAGCTCTGGGCTATCAACGTCTGGCGTCTTATCACCAAGTTGCTTGTAAACCTGTGCAAGGCTTGATGCACCCATACGGTTTTGACCAGCACCTAAATCAACTAGGATTAGGCTTGAGTCACCTTTATCTGTACGAAGCTGAGGTGTAACTGTTTTACGAATGTCTTCTACACGGCCAAATGCAGTGATTACTAGAGAAAGAGGAGCTGTAACCGCTTTATCTTCACCGTCATCTTGCCATGTTGTCTTCATCGACATTGAATCTTTACCAACTGGGATCGTTAGGCCAAGTGCTGGACATAACTCTTCACCCACAGCTTTAACTGCTTCGTAAAGACCTGCGTCTTCACCTGGGTGACCCGCTGCTGCCATCCAGTTTGCAGATAGCTTGATGTTCTCAAGACCACCAATGTTTGCGCCAGCAATGTTAGTTAACGCTTCTGCTACTGCTAAACGTGCTGATGCACCATAGTTTAGCAGTGCTGCAGGTGTGCGCTCACCCATTGACATGGCTTCACCGTGGTAAGTATCAAACGCAGCTGCCGTTACAGCACAGTTTGCTACTGGTACCTGCCAAGGGCCAACCATTTGGTCACGTGCCACCAGGCCTGTTACCGTACGGTCACCAATGGTGATAAGGAATGTTTTTTCAGCGATAGTTGGTAGACGCAGTAAACGCTTAGCCGCTTCTTCTACGTCGATGCTATCTGTTTTAAGTGCTTCACCTTCAACTTGTTTTGACTCAACGTCACGGTGCATCTTAGGTGCTTTACCAAGTAGTACTTCAAGTGGAAGGTCTACCGGGTTGTTATCAAAATGGCTATCCGCAACGGTCAAGTGACGCTCTTCTGTTGCTTCACCGATAACGGCGTATTGTGCGCGCTCACGCTTACAGATTTCTTCAAAACGCGCAAAGTCTTCTGCCGCTACGGCAAGTACGTAACGTTCTTGTGATTCGTTACACCAGATTTCGTGTGGTGCCATGCCCGGCTCATCGTTCGGGATATTACGTAGTTGGAATTTACCACCACGGCCACCGTCATCTACAAGCTCAGGGAATGCGTTTGAAAGACCACCCGCGCCCACATCGTGGATAAACGCAATGGGGTTTTCGTCGCCTAGCTGCCAGCACTTGTCGATCACTTCCTGACAGCGACGCTCCATTTCCGGGTTTTCACGCTGTACCGAAGCAAAGTCTAAATCTTCGTTTGACTGACCCGATGCCATTGATGAGGCTGCACCACCTCCCAAGCCGATGTTCATCGCCGGGCCACCCAGTGCGATCAGCTTAGCGCCTACAGGGATTTCACCTTTTTGAACGTGCTCAGTACGGATGTTACCTAAACCACCTGCCAGCATGATTGGCTTGTGGTAACCACGTACCTCTTCACCATTGTGGCTGTTCACTTTTTCTTCGTAAGTACGGAAGTAACCCAGCAGGTTAGGACGGCCAAATTCGTTGTTAAACGCCGCGCCACCCAGTGGACCGTCGATCATGATGTCTAGAGCATCAACAATACGACCTGGCTTGCCGAAGTTAGTTTCCCACGGCTGCTCAAAACCCGGAATACGCAGGTTAGAGACAGTAAAACCAACAAGACCCGCTTTTGGCTTAGAACCACGACCGGTTGCGCCTTCGTCACGAATTTCACCACCAGAACCGGTTGATGCACCTGAGAATGGCGCAATCGCCGTTGGGTGGTTGTGCGTTTCTACCTTCATCAAGATTTCAATGTTCTCTTGATTGTAGCTGTACTCACCGTCTTTATTCGGGAAGAAACGACCCGCTTTAGACCCCTTCATGACCGCTGCGTTATCTTTATAGGCAGACAGAACATTTTCCGGGTGCGTCTCAAAGGTGTTTTTGATCATTTTGAACAGCGACTTAGGCTGCTCTACGCCATCGATTGTCCAATCAGCGTTGAAGATTTTGTGACGACAGTGTTCTGAGTTCGCCTGTGCGAACATGAATAATTCGATGTCGTTCGGGTTACGACCTAGTTTAGTGAAGTTTTCTACCAGGTAGTCAATTTCGTCATCCGCTAATGCAAAACCTTGCTCTACGTTTGCAGTAACAAGCGCTTCACGGCCACCGCCAAGGATGTCTACAGATGACATTGGGCGCGGCTCTTCCACGCGGAATAACTGACCCGCATCTTCCAGTTTGCTATGCACTGACTCAGTCATGCGGTCGTGTAATAGCTTAGCTACCTCAGCTGTCTGCTCAGCGCTCAGCGCGCCCTCAACATAGTAGGCAATACCACGCTCTACGCGGTGTACTTTATCCAGACCACAGTTATTGGCAATGTCTGTGGCTTTAGAAGCCCAGGGCGAAATCGTGCCAATGCGCGGCGTCACTAAGATCAGGGTTCCTTCAGGCGCATGTTCGGCAATGGTCGGGCCATACTTTAAAAGCTTGCTCAGCTTGTCCAGTTCAGACTCAGAAAGTTCCGCTGTCAGATCAGCAAAATGCATGAACTCGGCATACACGCCAGTAACTGGCAATTGCGCATCGTTGCAGCTTTTAAGGATTTTTTGAACTTTGAAATCAGAAAGTGCAGGTGCACCACGTAGGATCAACATAGGTATTTTCATCCGGGGTTAAGGATTGAACGATATTTTGGGCCGCCATTATAGTCGATTTGGCCTCCTTATTTAACTCAAATTTAGCAATTATCGAAAAAAAGCCCCTTCACAAAAGGGCCGTTAATTGCGAGCATGGACCCCTCTGTCACCGACGTTAAACCAAGGAGCCAAAAGTCAGTTATGCGCGTACTTTCCTCTGTGCTGATACTGTGCTGTGTGCTGTTATTGAGCAGCTGCGAAAAAATGCCTGCCACTCAGTTGCAGCGGATCAAAACGCAGGAAGTGATCCGCATTGGGACTTTGGTTGGGCCCGCGACCTTTTATCAGGGTATTGGCGGTGAACAGGGGTTTGAATATGAATTGGCAGCGCAGTTTGCTGATGAACTAGGCGTTGAGCTGCAGATGGTGCCTTTTTTCAGTTTGAAAAAGCTGTTTGAACGCCTGCAAAATGGCGATCTGGACATTGCTGCAGCCGGACTCAGCTATCATCCGCAGCGAGCAGCTCACTTTAGGTTTGGCCCTAGCTATCGGGAGATCAGCCAAAAATTAGTGTTTAAGCAAGGGAACGCCCGACCACGTAATTTTGCTCAGTTAAACGGCCCCGTTACCGTTTTAGCCGACAGCCACCATGTGCTCTCTTTACAAACAGCACAGCAGCAATACCCTGAACTTAGCTGGCAGGCGGTCGACGACCGTGATCAGGAAGAACTATTGCAAGGGATCATAGACGGTGATGTTCAGTATACCGTTGTTGACTCGCACTCTCTGGCACTGTTTCGGCGCTATCATCCCAATGTCAGTATCGCCTTTTCAGTCACTCAGGCCGATCCGGTTGCCTGGGTGCTGCGTCACGATAAAGACGATTCATTATTTGCGTTACTGCCGCCGTTTTTTGCCAAGATGCAACACTCTGCACAGCTGGCGGCACTTGAAGAAAAGTACTTTGGTCATGTCAAACGCTTTAACTATGTCAACACTCTGGCTTTCGTCGAAGCAAGTAAATCCACGCTGCCAAAATATCAGGACTGGTTTATCCAATATGCGGAGCAACACCAGCTCGACTGGCGCTTACTGGCCGCATTGAGCTACCAGGAATCCATGTGGAACCCCAGAGCTAAGTCTCCCACAGGCGTGCGTGGGATCATGATGCTGACCCAACGTACCGCCAAGCAGGTGGGCGTAACCCACAGACTGAAACCCGAACAAAATATTCGTGGTGGAGCTCGCTATTTGCGTAAGCTTATTAACCGCATTCCCAAGCAAATCAGTGCACCAGACAGAACCTGGTTCGCACTGGCTGCGTATAACGTTGGGTGGGGTCATGTGAATGATGCTCGTAAGCTGACCGAACGCCAGGGCGCAGACCCAATGAGCTGGGCCGAGGTGAAAAAACGACTACCACTGCTCACCAAAAAGCGCTACTATCGAAAGACTAAATATGGATATGCGCGCGGCGATGTGGCAGTAACTTATGTAGATAATATTCGCCGGTACTACGACGCCCTGATCTGGTTAGACGAAAATGGGGCCCTTCAAGCCAATACGGACTCAGAGAAACCCACTCACTGATCTGCAAGGCGTCCAGTTAGGTATCCGGTGTGAATTTCAGCGCCTGTCATCAGGCTGACACACTATTACGATATAGCTGTCGCGCGTAGTTGTTCTCTCACTCAAAATGGAGGTTACGATGCTAAGAAGACGTCGTACTCATCAATTTAAGCGTAACACGCGCAACACGAGCCCAAATCGTCGCCGTATTATGCTCCGCAACATTCACCGTAAAATTTTACTGCGCCGCCGTATCTATGCATTGATCCAGATAGCGGCAGACGAAAGAGCGGCTCAACCCTGAGCCGCTTTGTCGTTTAAGTCGGCCTGCCTGGCTTTTTTCTGTGCTTTTATCTCTTTACGACGACGGCGAAAAAACGCCGATAACTTATCACCACATTGCTCCGCTAATACCCCTGACGTAACCTCAACCTGATGATTGAGTTTGGGTTCCTGCAATAAGTTCATAATCGATCCCGCGGCACCTGTTTTTGCATCCGATGCGCCATACACCACCCGCTTAATACGACTATGCACCAGCAAGCCGGCACACATAGGGCAAGGCTCTAACGTGACATACAGGGTGCAATCCACCAGTCGATAATTTTCGACGCGCTGACCGGCATCTCTGATCGCCAACATCTCGGCATGCGCGGAAGGGTCATGACAACAGATCGAACGATTCCAGCCCACCCCAACCAGCTCACCGTCTTTTACCACCACGGCACCAACCGGGATCTCATTTTCCTGCTCGGCCTTGTCGGCATACTCCAGTGCCCGCTGCATCCAATAAAGATCTTGCTGTTGTTCGTCCACCTGTGTGCTCCTGGGTACAAAATGAGAGATATTCTAGCGTATTGTCGCGAACTGCGCACTGTGACAGTTATATTGCTAAAATTAGCAAATTGCCATGGCTCATTGACATCAAATTAAGCTATAATTCGCCGCTTTTTTTATTTGACGAGCTCAACACACACGGGTAAAACATGAAATTTCCGGGCCGCAGAAGACATAAACATTATTTTCCAGTCGAAGATAAAGACCCTATAATTAACCAGTTACATGTCGTTGATCGACTTAAACGCAACTACATTTGTGGTATTGACCAAATCGTAGTGGATATCGAAGCTAAGGTTGATCAGGCCTTCCTTGATGAGTTTGGGCTGCAACGCGGTATGTCTCAAGTGATAGACAATGATGTCACCAACGCGCTCTATGACCGCCTGAAACGTGATGACATGATTGACTATGAATTTGCTGGCGGCACCATAGGCAATACCATGCACAACTACTCCGTGCTGGCAGATAGCCGTTCGGTATTGTTGGGCGTAATGAGCGAAAACATTCAAATAGGCAGCTATGCCTACAAGTTTTTGTGTAACACCTCCAGCCGCGTCGATCTTGATTACCTGCAACCTGTGCCCGGTCCTATCGGTCGTTGCTTTACCCTGATTGACGACAGTGGCGAACGTACCTTCGCGATCAGCGCCGGTATGATGAACCACCTGAAACCAGAGTCTATCGACAAGTCGTTGATTGAAAACGCCTCAGCGTTGGTGATCAGCGCCTATCTGATGCGTACCTCAGGCGAAGAAACCATGACTCAGGCAACCATGCAGGCAGTGAAGTATGCCAACGATGCGGGTGTGCCTGTCGTACTCACGCTCGGCACTAAGTTCCTGATCGAACAAGACCCCACGTGGTGGGCAGAATTTGTTGAAAAACACGTTGATATTCTGGCCATGAACGAGGAAGAAGGCGAAGCCATCACTGGCTTTGACGATCCCTTACTGGCTGCTGATAAAGCACTCGATTGGGTAGATTTAGTGATCTGTACGGCCGGTCCAAAAGGTCTGTTTATGGCCGGTTACGTTGATGATGAGAAGAAACGCGAAACCGAATACCCGCTACTGCCTGGCGCCATTCCTGAATTCAATCAATATGAATTCTCAAGAGCAATGCGTCGCAGCGCTTGCGAAAAGCCAATCAAAGCATACAGCCACACCGCCCCTTACATGGGTGGTCCTGACACCATTAAAAACACCAATGGTGCCGGGGATTGTGCACTAGCAGCGGTATTGCATGACCTGTCTGCCAATGTGTATCACAAGATCAATGTACCCAATTCGGCCAAGCATGAGCAGCATGCCATCACCTACTCTTCACTGGCGCAGATCAGCAAATATGCTAACCGCGCCAGCTATGAAGTCTTAGTTCAGCACTCGCCGCGCCTGTCGCGAGGTTTGCCAGAGCGAGAAGACTCGCTGGAACAAACCTACTGGGACCAGTAAGTAATAAAAACGGGCGCCGCAGCGCCCGTTTTTATTTGCACATCACGCTAAAACAAAGCGGTGCCCAGCTTTTCTGCCAGTAACTCCAGCGCCGCAATACCAGCCACGGAATTACCCACTTTGTCTAACCCCGGCGACCACACCGCTACCGTAAAGCGCTCTGGCGCCACTGCGATTATGGTACCCGACACCCCGGATTTACCCGGCATACCTACCCGATAGGCAAAGTCTCCGGCAGCATCATACAACCCACTGGTAAACAACAGAGAATTAAGCTGCTGTGTCTGCCGTGCACTGAGTACCCGCTGGCCACTTTGCTGGCATACGCCGCCGGTTGAAAGATAAGAAAATGCCTGCGCCAGTTCACACACATTCAGCTCAATAGCGCAAAAGTTAAAATACGACCACAGCACTTCTTCAACCTGATTGTCAAAGTTACCAAATGACTTCATCAGATAGGCCATGGCGGCATTGCGGTAGCGATGGTCGTACTCAGACTGTGCCACCACCTTGTTAATGCTCACCTTAGGATTAGCGGTATGGCTGCGGTAGCTCTCCAGCATAGTGTGGATGGGCGCACTCAGGCGGCTGAACAGAGCATCGCAGGTGACGATTGCACCGGCATTGATAAAAGGATTACGGGGAATGCCGTTTTCAAACTCAAGCTGAGTCAATGAATTAAATGCCGTGCCAGACGGCTCTTTACCTACCCGCTGCCAAAGCTCATCGCCATAACGCTGTAAGGCGAGCGTCAGAGTCATCACCTTGGAGACTGACTGAATGGTAAAACGGCTATCGCAGTGACCCGCACGATAAGTCTGCCCGTCGGCAGTGTGCAAGGCGATGGCAAATTGTCCCAGAGATTGCTCAGCCAAAGCAGGAATATAATCAGCCACTTTTCCCTGATGGGACAGGGGCTGCACTTGCTGTGCAACCTGTTGCAAAATGGCCTGATAATCGGGCGTAGCAGTAGTCATAGAGAGCTAAATTCATATCAATAAGCACAATAGCGCGAGTGTAACAGATCTGCGCCCACAAAAAAGCCGCACTGATATCGCTCAGTGCGGCTTTTTAGATAACAATTCAGCCTGATTTACTTCGTAAACAAGTCTTTGATATTGGCCAAATCTGATTTTCCGGCAATCAACTCGTCCGGCGTTAATCCTGATAACTCATGGGGGAAGACCAGCCATTCGTCCGACTCATGGATAAAGTAATCCGGCGTCATTGGGACTTTTTTATTCGTCGGCTTGTAGTACGGGCAGGCAACACGAATGTCTTTTGGCAGGTTCAGGCGCATCAGCTCTTCGAGCTTTTCACGCAGCGCATAAATACTGCGGCCCGAATCAAACACATCGTCCACAATCAGCAAAGAGTCACCTGCATTGGCGTTTTCAACAATATAATGCAAACCGTGTACTTTGATCTCTTTCGACTGCTTGCCGATACCATAGTAAGACGACGTACGCACCGCAATGTGGTCTGTTTCTATGCCCTTGTAATCATAGTATTCCTGAACCGCAATCCCGATAGGCGCACCACCTCGCCAAATGCCGATAATAAAGTCAGGACGAAAGCCGTCTTCATAAACCTGAGCCGCCAGTCGAAATGAATCTTCAAGTAATTGTTGCGCCGTGATATAGCACTTGTCAGACATACAAACCCCGTGTCATTGAGCAAAGAACACCGCACAAACCTGAGTGAAACAGGTACCATTACAAGCACCCCATCAGACAGCACGGCTGAGAATAACGTATAACCGAGTATTTTAGCTGAGTCGAAAAAAAATTGCTTGCGCTAGCGCAGTTTTTTTACAAGATGATGAACCTGAATAAGACTTGTGTTACCGGCTCACCGTGGTTTATAACTCTGCGCAGGTATTCTGAAGGAAACAGCTATGAACCAACTTACTCAGTTCGGATTACTCGCCGACTACAACCAATGGATGAATAAAAAAGTCTTTCAGGCAGCGGCGCGTCTGAGCGAAGCGGCATTAACACAGGACCAGGGGGCTTTTTTTGGCTCGGTACTGGGCACCTTAAACCACCTTGTGGTGGCTGACACTATCTGGCTAAAGCGCTTTGCTTCAAACGCTGCCTGCGCCAGAGCTCTGCAACCCATATTGGAACAGCCAGACCCCACCAGCCTGGACCAGTGCCTTTTTAATGACCTGACTCGCCTGACTACACATCGTCAGTGGCTCGACAAACACATTTTATGTTTTATCAGTGAACTACAAGAATCCGATTTAAACGCCATCCTGACCTACCGAAATACCAAAGGCATTGTTTTCAGCAAGCCTCTGAATAGTGTGCTTATGCACTTTTTTAATCATCAGACTCATCACAGGGGGCAAGTTTCTACTCTCTTTTCTCAACTGGGTGAAGATATAGGTGATACAGATCTACTGCTGCTCATTGGCAATGTCGACATCCAGATATAGCAAATTGGTATAACGGAAGCCGCAAACACTTTACCCTGGTTTATTCGCTATTGCAGGTGTCCACTTGCCAGATCAGAGCTATCCAGCGTGAGCACCCTGGCTACAAGTTCCTTATCACACTGACGTAGAACTATTACATTCAGATACATGAATAAAACTAATGTAATTTAAAAATTAATATATTGTGTTTAAATTCCGCGCAATGTACCCTAATCAGGTTCTCTGTGACACTACAAAATCAATAAGGAAAATGAATGAAACATACCCTACTGGTAGTAGCAATCGCGACAACTTCCTTTGCCGCAAACGCTGCTAGAACAATTTCCGCAAGCGCCTATGGTCATACTCAGGAACAAGGGAAAGCCGCGGCAATCTCTTCGCTTGAGCAACGTGCAAATGGTAATCCACTTTCCAACGTACGTGCCAGCTGTCGTTCAGAAAGTTATCCATTACCATGGTATTGTACAGCAACGGCCCAGGTTGCAACGCTCTCTTACGGGAGTGACAGCTATGAAATGTGTGGACGCTCACACAGTAAACATGATGCGACGGCGAGATTCGAAGCTGCCATTGGTCGAAAATCCTGTGACAGTAACAAGTACTCGACCTATCGCTCAAATTTCGCAGTCAATGAAAGCAGCTTTGCCGGTAATGCATGTGATTACACGTCGCCTAAGGGGCGCTTATTTAACAGTATCTGGTTACTGGATAATGCAGATAAATCTGGTGATAACTCGATTTTAGGCTGGGCCTATCACGAGACTCAAAAAGACGTACACAACACCCATTCTATTTGCGATGAAGGTGTTTATGCCAGATTCAAATGGAAGAAAAAATTCTACAGCTGGGAATGGGTAAAACGGTCAGAAATGAGCATCAGCCGTCCGGGTTTGTATGATCAGGATGTGATTGGACGGGCTGCAACCTTAGTGCACGAAGCAAGACACATGGACAAAGCACATGGTAGCGCCGGTGGCGCCTGTAGTGGTTCAAGCTGTGATTCCAATTGGAGTTATAATGGCTCGAACACCTATGAAGCTTTGTGGTTGTGGTGGTTCGCAGTAAATGGCAAAGATGCAACTCCGGCCATGCGTGCCAGCGCGGAACAGCAGGCAAACTACACTATCAATCATCGTTTTGTTACGCCACCGCCATATCATGCAGATAAAGATGCTGAAATTATTAATAAATCAACAGCATCTGGGTTAACACGCCCAATGGAGCCTTCAAAAACAGTCACTTATACTGCTGCGGGAGGAGTTGAATCAACCGTTCGTTCACAAGCAAAATCTGGCTTTGTAAATAAATACGGTAAACAACCAACCAAAGTAGAATGCCGTCATAACCCACACAGTATGGGGCCACCTCCGTGGATCTGTGTCGCGACAGGCCCAAGATAACACTCGTTTTAACACTCAGCCCCTGCAAAGGGGCTTTTGAGAGGTATTGTATGAAGTACTCCCATTTTCTGCCTGTGGTCATAGCACTCGGCCTGCCTGTATCTGCATTTGCTGACAATAATGCTGAAGTGTCAGACCCGCTTAAGCCCGTAACCTGCGAAACAACAGAGACGGATGTTACCTGCTCAGTAGCACTATTCAGGCTAAATACCACAGCAATAAAGCACATACCTCTGATAGCTTCAGAGTCGCTAGAACTGTCCAGCTCAGTGCAGTTGAGTGCAATTGAACACCTGTCATCGGGCGATGTTAAGAAAGTTCCGGGATCCGCAGTCAGTTATAAAACGTTCGATATATCAGGGGAAGATCATGTTATGCGCCATGCACTGGCGTTTACAGAACTGAGCTTTGAACTGGTGCCACCTGGCAACACACAGTTCTATGCCAGGCAATATAACAATCAACCACTCAAACCAGGGGCTAACTTACAGCCACTAACGGCACTGGACATGAACATTGAAGCGTTGAATTGGCAGATAGGTACAGCAAAAAGCCAGCTCAGTGTCACAGCAGCGCAGGCACCGCTCAACAAAGCACAAGTTAGTCAGCCGGGTAATTACCAAAGTGTCACTCTTGAGCCCAACTCCAGCTGGCATCTTACTCCCGGGGTGTTTCACTTGATGGCATTGACAGCAGGTGACAACAGTAAAATCGTCATACAACAAGAACAGCAAAAAAACACCCCCACGACACTTTACATATATGGCGATCTGGCAACATTGCCCGCTATTGAAAATCATACTCGTGGCTCGTTAGCAGTGATATACCTGGGCACAAGCGAGGTCACACTCTCACACCGTCTCGACGGCGTATGGTTTTCGCCTGCTGCGGGACTAACCCTGGCAGCTTTACCAGACAACACACCACAAATTGGACAGTTCAGAGCGAAAAGTATCCGCGTAGAAGCAGGGGTACGTATTCAGCATTACCCTTTTGATTTGTTCAGTCTTATCCCAACAGAACTTATCACTGAAGCAGAAGATTTGAATCCACAGCCTGATCTCAGTGCAATAAATTACAGTAATGCTCAGCTGGAGCAAATGATTGAAGCCCATCTCAATAACTTGTTTGGTATGGGAGAGGATGCCAATCAACAGTATGCGGAATCTTTGGAAGCCCTGCGTGCAAACGCGCACACAGTTGTACCTGAGTTGATCAAAATTTACGACGATACTGAGCTCACTGCTGCGGGCCAGATGCGACGCTGGTCTGCGGTTCATATATTGAGTGAACTAAACAGCCCGTTGGCAAACAACAAGCTATACGAGATTGCCATCTCCAAACCGGACTATACGTACGCGCCAAAAATCTCTTCTGATCATACGCATGGCCCTTCCTATGAATCTCGTGAGTTGAGTATTCGCGCTGCAGCGATGGATGGGATTGCAAACCTGGCAACACTGGGCTATTCGCAAAGTGATGAAACATTGGCAAACTACTTACTCGACCCACAGGATAAGGAGCCGATGACGCTAAGATATGCCATCAAAGGCTATTTGCAGGGCAATGACACCGAGATGCGACGTGAGCAATTGCTAAGGCATTTGGGTCCGGAATATCACGCATTTATACAAGGTGAATAACCGCCCTCACCTGCTAGTCAGGACTGCCTGAGGCAGTCCTGAACTTATTAATCACACCCTTTTTGAATACTGGATGTCCAGACTTTCAATACAAAATCGTTGTAGTCACGGTCGTTTTGGTCTTCCCAGTATTGCTTATCACCGTATACACGATAGTTGGAGGTCAACTGATTTGGGTTGCCATTGATTGACAACACATAGTCATAACTGGCGCCATCTAGCACATCATAGCTACCTGCACCACCGTACTCATCCAGCAACTTGACATAACTGCCATTGACCCTGATCCCCCAGTCGTTGTTATAACCCGCACTTTCACTGACAAACTGATAGTGGATACGCGTGTAGTCATCTGGTATACAGGCTGGGTCATTGTCTTCAATAGTCCCGCTCAATGTGGCTGTCCCACTGGTATTTGCCACACCCTCAACCCGTAAAGTCAGTGTTTCAGCGGCTTCGTGCGTTGCATCATCCAGGGTCGGAATTGCTATAGTCGCGTCCGTTTGTCCGGCACTAAGGGTGATACTGGAAATCGGCGCCGTATAGTCATCCGCAGACGTCGTACCATCCAGAACACTGACATCGAGTGTCACATCCTGATAATAAGAGTTGCTTAGAGTGACCTGGTATTGCAGCAGCCCACCTTCAGGCACAGTATCTGTGAGTGGCGCCAGCGTAAAGGTCGGTTCAGGATCTGTCTCACAGCTTGGTGTTGTATAACAGGCAACAGGCTGATCCGTATTCACCGCTAAATCATTAAGCCTGACCGGCACGGTAGCAAGCAAGCACGTATTACCTGATTGTGGATTCAGCTTATAGAGCTTAGAACGGTTAACGTGACCATAGTCGTTGATCAACGTGCGGCTGACAACTATGTCACCAGCCTGGTTCAACGCAGCTCCGGTTGCCGCAGTCAGGCTGTGATTTGCCAGCTTGGTTGCCTGGAAGGTCGTTTTGTCTATCTGATAAACACTGCGACTGGTGATCAGGTACCAGTTGCCATTTTGGATCACCAGGTCGCCGCGAAACTTACCTTTGAGCGAGCCCAGAGCGCCCAGCTCCGTCGCCTCACCCGTATTTTTGTTAATCTCATAGAGTTTTTTAAAATCGGTACCGAGCAGCGCATCACGCTCAGGGTCGTAGACCATACTTAATACCTGAGAGCTCCTGCCAACCACAGTGTGGGTGTCAGTTGCAAAGTCATAGTAGGCCAGGCGCAGATATTTAAAGCGTTTACCTTCAATCGGTAAGTGTGTTAATTGCTCAGCACTGAGGTTCAGATGACTCACGTCAACCTGATATTCAAAGGGCCTGGGGGCTGAGAGATAATACATTCGCTTGCTGGTTTCATCGTAGGCCAGTGCAGATGCACTAAATTCTGCCAGTGTCTGAGCAAACGCACTGTTATTTTGCTCATTCAGACCAAATAAGATCCCTACATCGCCACGCCCTGCATTAATGCCATATAGCTGACCAGTACAGGTATTTGCATAGCTCAAGGAAGATACGGAAGACGCCACCAGGGCAATCAAAGAAAGTGATGTTTTTAGCATGGTAATAAACTCGTTCGGTTCATCCAAATTCAGGCTAATACAACACAAAGTAATGACACATCCACGTCCATTGTACGATGCGATTTCCTATTCCATTAGGATGAGTGCTTCCATTATTATCTTTGCAATCTGCCGATATGATGCGCTTCAAAACACAAAAAATCAACAATAAAGTACGAAAAATGGATTAATTTACACTTAAAAATATGCGAAATTAAAATTTTTTAAATAATCTCAATGTAATACAAGCTGCTTGATTTTTCGCCGCCACGTCCCTATCTCGTATCCTATCTGACTTAAAGGAACAAAGACTATGGACACCGAAGGTTTCACCCTAATTGACCTGCTCATGCGAGTGGCGCTGCTCTTCACACTGGTTGTAACCTGCCTCTGGTGCCTGGTCAGGATAGTCAGGTGGGCCAAAGGCATGCCCAAAGGAGCCTATCTGGTGATGGCGATTTTTCCATTACTCTCTTTGTTTCCCATCCCACCACCTGTGTTCAAAAATGTCGCCAAAGCAAAGCAGGAACAACGTAAACGCCAGGCCGACCCCGGCGATCCACCTGAGTCATGAACCGTATTCAGCGGCAACCTTGCAGCTCTACCCCACGATCAAACGCACAGCCCATCGCCACAATCGAAGAAGGTACACAAAAAACCACAATGGTTACAGGCGATAACATTTAGCATAAACACCTTTACCAGGAGATTGATTAAAGTGAACTGAGATAAACAACGCAAAGGACAACCATATGCTTATTAAAATAATCACACTCACCGGGATCTCATTACTGCTGACAGGGTGTATTCAGGACAGCAAGGCCAGCAACACGCCATCGACCGATACTAACACGGCCGGAAAACAGGTAAGCGCAAAAGCAGCAGCACCCGCGCCATGGCAACCTCAGCCTAATATCACAATGCGCGAAGCCTCTGCTGAGGTGCTCTTTTGGGGCAAATATATTGATCCCTGGCAACCTGCTTCAAAACATATTCAGGTATTCAATAACGCGTCTGAATTTGAAGACACGTTTTATCAATACAGTATTGAACAAGTTTTTGATGTCGATTTCAAAACCCACAGTGTAGTACTTTTAGATATGGGGGCGCGGAACGACAATCATTGCAACAGCGACTACCGGTTCGACACCCTGACTGCAGAAATACTCACGGCCAGCTATACCTCCAGTGAGGGTAACCCACTGTCCACAGCAACCACTCGGCTTAACATTGAGACCCAGCAGTGCCTGTCTGACGGGCAAACCTGTACGGAGGAGTATCGCCCCCATCGCCCCTATTACTTTTTTGTGGTTGAGCGTCAGGGCGAACTCAGCGTTAGCGAATCCGTTTCTTTTGCCAATTGTCAGCCAACGGAGCAGCAATAAACTGGCTGGTACAGATGTACGAGTGACGGTGAAACAGACTATGGCAAACTGTTTCACCTGCTGTGACAGTCTCCATTTTTACTACAGCGCTAACCCTTGCATCCATAGCCGACTCAGCTCTTTCAGAGGAAGCGCTGCACTCTCTGACGGTATTTTGTTATGCTCAAAAAAGAGCTGTTGAGCCAGCTGTCGGCCACTATGCTGAGCAGCCGTCGCTTTGGTAATACGTCGCTGGTAAAATGTACTGAGCAAAAATGACGGTTCATCATATTTTGATATCAATTCTGATAGGTGCCAGGCATCTTCCAGTGCCTGACAGGCTCCCTGCCCCGAAGTCGGCAGTGATGCATGAGCCGCATCTCCGATGAGAACAACATTGTCTTTGTGCCAATATGGCAGTGTATCCAGATCATGCACAAAAATACCCTGTATCGCGTCAGTATCAGCCGTTTTGAGCACTGACCGAACGGGCTCAGCCCAAGAACTAAAACGCTGATTTAACTCATGATAAAAGGATTTTCCAGGTCGGTTTTTCTCAATTACTGAACGCCAGGCACCAGCCCAGAAACAGAAGTTATTTTTTACCGGTACAATGCCAAAACGTTCGCCCGGACGACGAAAATCACAAATGCTATTGTTCAGCGTCCCTGGCTCAGCCTTACTTATGCCAATGACATTTACCACGCCCTGATACACTGGCTGAACATGTTGAGGATACAAGTACTGACGTACCGCCGAATTCATCCTGCCATCCGCTCCAACAACCAGGTCATATTCTTTCCTAAGCCCGTCAATTTCCTCGTGAGAAACGCTCGTATTAAACCGGATCACGCCCCCCAGGGCTGTTAACGCGTCAGCCAATAAGCGGATCAAATCACGACGCAGTATAGTTACCGTTGAATAACCACTTAATTTGTTTAACTGCTTAATACTCAGCGCGCTGATCTCAGTGCCCTGATGGTCATACTGACATAGTGCATCAGGCAAGCCACCAGCCTGAACGATTTGCTGCGTCAGACCCATTTGATCCAATACAAATAATGCATTTGGCCACAAGGTAACGCCAGCCCCCATCGCAGCAGGTGCCTGCGCACGCTCGTATAAAACAACCTGATGCCCTTGTTTTCTGACCAGCAGTGCTAATGCCATGCCAGCGATACCTGCGCCGACAATCGCAATTCGACGTTTTTCTTGCATGCTTTTCTCCATTCATTGATGTCTTCATGAAGTGTTACAAAGCAACCAAATGGGATAAATATGCTAGTATGACTTTGTTAATCCCATTTAATGAGAGAATCATGATAGAGCGAAGCGATCTTCAGTGGCTGCTAAGCTTTCTGGCTGTGTATGAACAACTGAGTTTTAAACGCGCAGCACAACAACGCCAGTTACCCACTTCTAATGTGAGTCGGCATGTCGCTTTGCTGGAGCAACACCTGAATGTCCGATTACTGGAGCGCACAACCCGTAAAATGCGTCCCACTGCTGCTGGTACCGAGCTTTATCAGACACTCAAGCCACTGACGCTGGCGATGAATGATGCACTGGTTGAAGTGTCACAGCAAAGTAGTCAGCTGTCGGGCCACCTTAAAATTGTCATCCCGGATCTGCCCATTCTGGCAGAGCTTGTTACGCACTTTTGCCAGCTGCATCCAGATATACAACTCAGCTGTGACACGCAACTCAATCCAACTGAAGGGGTGCTCGAAGGCTTTGATATGATAGTGCGCTTTGACCGCGGCACACTGGAAGACTCAGGCTGGGTGGCTAAAACACTGCTCCATTTTCCAAGTTGCGTTGTCGCCTCCCCGGAATTAATTACTTCCCGGGGTATGCCTGACTCTCTTGATATGCTCAGCAAGATGCCCTGCATCTCCAGTTTCACTGTACTTCAGGGGGCACCCTGGCGCTTTAAGGGCAATAAGACCCTACACCTGCCATCACGTTACAAGGTAAACAGTGGCCATATGGCTAAAGCTGCTGCTCTTAAAGGACTGGGGTTTGCCATCTTGCCTGAGCATGCCTGCAAGGCGGAAATCGCAGCGGGTACACTGGTCAAAATTCCGTTAGACCATGAGCCTGAAGACCTTATTCTCTATGCATTTTATTCGGGCAGAAAGTACCCGCAGAAAAAAGTAACCGCACTGCTATCACACATAAAGCAGGGCCTGACTATGTAGTACTCGTCTGAAATAAAAGCGTTGCGTGCCTGTCGTCGTTATCAGACAGGCCCGCAACACTCTATGAATGGCTATTTGCGTCTGGTTATTTCAGCCAGTTCACCATATTTTCCATCAGTGTTTTGGTGGCAACACTCCCTTCCTCACCGCCAACATCACATAAACCTAACCCGCAGCCATCAAAGTGATGCCCCGCATTTTCCAGCAGGTGTAGCTCGCTACCGCTGCGACACTGGATTTGCGCATACTGCTGATTAAACTTAAGCGTGTTAACCTGAGCGGGTCCATCGCTAATATCGCCTGAAAGTGCGTTACAAAGCCTCAGCGATTGGCTGGGAGAAACGATGATATCCGCCATCCCATGACTGATAAACATATCAGGGGCGATGCCAGGATATTGCTCTATGTATTCCAACAGGCTGTTATTCACGATCAGTGGCTCATTACCACTGAGCTCTTGCCAATCCGATTTGCCGGACAAAATTGCAAGCATATTTTTGATATAGCTGTGTGGATAGCTGCCATCTTGCAATTCCTTCAGCTGATGAGCAAAATCTGCAACCGGGAACATAGGCGCGATTTTGTTGATTAAGAATGGAAACTGCTGCGACAGCCATACCGCCATATGCCCGCCGGCAGACTGCCCCAATAAACGAATAGATTTGAAGCTGTGTGTGTACTTGTAGTTGTTAAACAATACCCACAAATAAGCATCTCTTATGTCGTTTTTACTATCCTCAATCGACACATTATTACACGCAGGTCCCGCCTCCTGGTCCTGAGCAAGACGATAAAAAGGCATATACACAACGAAGCCAGCCTCGGTCAGCTGGGCTATTTGCGCCTCCATCAAGCGTGCCGTTTTTAGCCTTGCTAACCACCCGCCGCCATGGATGAGCATGACGGGAGTTGCGCTATGTTGATCCATGTTTTTATACACACGCATTTCAAGGTGACACGTACCTTGCTCATTGTGCACTCTTTTGTAGGTGCTGCGTTGCAACAGTGGGATCTCACTAAAAGACTGAGGACGAGTGGTAACAGGTAATGTGGCACTGTAGCCAGGCATCCATGCATCGCTGGTAGAGTGCAAATCAGCGGTGCTGCCATATTTTTCCGCTTTGTGGTCAAATTCTCGCACACAAAAATCGATGTCTGTTTCAGTTTTATAGTCGATATCAATTCGACACTGACTGTCACTGTAATAGCGTCCTTGATCCTTCACTTCATCCTGGACTACAAGACAGCGCCCGTCTTGGTAGTGAAAAAGCTCCGGTAATAAATCCGGGCTGGGTTTTGTGGCAATTGCGGCATAACAATAGCTCGCGCTCTCCAGTATATCGACCAATTCCGGAGATTGATTTGAAAGCACCTCTCTCAATTCTCGATCATGATGCTGAAAATAGCCCATAACGGCATTTAGAGGCGCATCCCCATCGTTGTAATCACCTGAAAGATATTGTTGCAACAATGCCTGGGGGTCAGGTAATGCAGCCGCGCTCACTGATGATGTGGCTACCAGAGCAGCCAGTCCTAATATATGCGGTAGATGTTTCATAATGGTTCCTTGTTTGATCACCGCCAGCTATGACGCCCTGCGCAATAAAATATTTACTCACTTTTATTTGAGTGCAATCGCATCACTTGCCCGATCATTTCATCTTAACCATCCTTACGGTTAACCGGCCACACCTCAAACTCAGCTCCTCCACAATATCCACTTATCAAACCTTATTGAGTTCAATCCCACTTATAACACAACGACTTAAATATCTGTTTTAAAAGTTTATTTTATATTTTCACTGATTTTGACAGCCATCAAGAGAACTCGCATGATTGACGGCGTACCGATTAGAACTGACTTGCATATCGAACTCGGTGCATCAGTAGCTCAGTTATCGCTACTGACAAGGTCAACAGGCCATATGATTGATAAATAACTCATTACAAGGAAATACCATGAAAACAACTAAACAAAACGTAAAAGCAGTCATCGAAGCAGAAGAGCTATTAGCAAAAATTGAAGGTGGCTCAAAGCTGAGCAACAACTATCTGAGTAAAGGTATGGCACATGACTTGATGTGTGCAGATACGCTAGGTCCGGGTGTACAAATCTACGGATGCAGTCTGGCTGACTAACAGCCTGCTTAGTAATACGCACAATACCAAATGATTAGGGGCCAGTATGACTGATTTAACACACAGATCTGATGTTCGAATAAATGCTGCATACAGACAAACTTATGCAGTCTGGGAAATTACATTGAAATGCAATCTCGCCTGCAACCACTGTGGTTCGAGAGCAGGCGATGCGAGAGTTGATGAATTATCTACCAGTGAAGCGCTGGATTTAGTCGCACAGATGGCAGATCTGGGTATTAAAGAAGTCACCCTAATCGGGGGCGAAGCATTTATGCGCCCCGACTGGCTGCAAATTGCGGCAGAGATCACCAAAAAAGGCATGAAGGCAACCATGACAACGGGTGGCTACGGGATTTCTCTCGGCACAGCTAAACGGATGAAGGAAGCAGGGATTGCGGCGGTCTCTTTATCCATTGACGGGATGGAACGCAGCCATGACTTACTCAGAGGCAAACAAGGCGCCTGGCAAAAGTGTTTTGAAACCATTGCACACCTGCGTGAAGCGGGGATCCCGGTTGGCTGTAACTCACAGGTCAATCGCGAGTCCATTGCCGAACTTCCTTCCCTGTACGAAGAGTTACTCAAAGCAGGTATTTCCGCGTGGCAATTGGCTCTCACGGTCCCTATGGGAAATGCCGTCGAAAACTCACATATCTTATTACAGCCCTATGAACTCCTGGATGTGTTCCCGTTGCTCGCCTACCTGTCCAAACGGGGTAACAGCGAGGGTATACGTGTGCACATGGGTAATAACATTGGCTATTTTGGACCTTATGAGCGATTACTGAAAGAGCCCATTGCATCCGAGGCAAAGTGGGCCTTCACCCGTGGCTGTAGCGCAGGTCAAAATGCAATAGGCATTGAGGCCGATGGCAGCATCAAGGGTTGTCCATCACTACCAAGCGATCAATATACAGGCGGAAATATTCGCGACCGTAAGTTGCAGGACATTTACCAGAATAGTCCGGAGCTGCGTATCAATGACATCACCACACCCGAAGATGCCACCCGCCACCTGTGGGGCGAATGCAGCAGCTGTGAGTTTGCCTCTGTATGCCGTGCAGGCTGTCACTGGACCGCTCATGTGTTTTTTGGCAAGCGCGGTAATAACCCCTATTGTCATCACAGAGCACTGAAAAAAGCAGCTAAGAATCAAAGAGAAAGGTTCTATGTTAAACAAGCTGCTCCTGGCAAGCCGTTCGACCATGGGGTCTTTGCGATACACGACGAGCTGTGTATTGTGAACGAAGATTCAGATCAGTTCCGCATTGATGACATGGCGATCCCCGCTCGCTGGCAGGAGGACGGACTGGATCTGCTCGCCCTTATTCGTGAAGAAAAAGCCAGTGCGATTGAGAGTTATCGGTCATTGGTTAACTAAAACTCACGCCATGGCATACAGGCGGCCTCTGACCAAAAGCAGGCCGCTCTGCCAGCCCTTAACGATTATCCAGTCAGTTTAAAGCTACCCATCTAGCTTCTGCAATTTGACACTCGGCAGAGACACATTCACGTACCTCGGTAATCACCTTCTTGATGTGTATACTTTCCTGCCTTTTTGTTAGGTGATCGACATCAAGAATTACATGGCTTTAGCATCCATGTATGGCCTGATGACTCCAGCTCATTATCATCTTCTACCCAAGTTTATCACTCCTGTCCGAGCATTTTTGTTTAATCTCCTCAAAGGAACAAACGCAAAGAAAAACAAGAAAAAATAGATAGTAAATCAGTTAAAACATCCTCCCTTTCAACAACAATAGGCCCAAATTCACCATTCAAAAACCATCTCAAATGTACAAACATATTTAAAACGAGGAAGATCAAAAATACATTTAGCGCTATGCTTTTTTTCTTCTTTTCCCTATAAACTTTCTTAGTTTGCCAGAAAAGCAGCATTAGAAAATAGAAGAAATTACATACAAAAAGATGATTAAGTAGTCGCCCTGTTGTGAGTGTCCACACCTGTCTTTTTAAATAAAAAAACAGCCACTGTGTAATACCCGGGCACGTGAAGAGGAAACCTCTGTCTGGTGATAAGTTTGATGTTCATGAGTACAGAGTGTAGAAAAGCAAGTGGACATCATGCATGCACAATGTCCACTCGATAGATTAAGACTCGCTCGATGGCTGTTCGCTGTCGTCTGCTTCAGCGACGTCATTGCCATTGTACTCAATCTCAAACCCATCGACCCGTTGCAGGCCTCTGGGTAGCTTGTTACCACGACGACCGCGTTCACCATAGTAGTGCTCCAGGTCGCCGGGTTTAAGTGTGAGTTTGCGCTTGCCGGCATGTAAGGTTACAGCGCAACCATCCGGAATTGCGGCAAGCACTTTTACAAACTCCTCCCGGGCCTGTACTTTGGCACTTGGGATAGAGATGATCTTATTACCTTTACCTTTGGCCAGCTTAGGCAGATCGCGCAGTGGGAAGATCAGCATCCGGCCTTCGTTAGAAATGGCCATACACCGGTCGGTCGCCACATCGCCCACTGTGATGGGTGCCATCAGCTCAGCCCCTTTCGGGATGCTGACCAGGGCCTTACCGTTTTTATTTTTGCTGACCAGGTCGTTAAACTCGGTAATAAAGCCGTAGCCGCCATCGGTGGCCATTAAATAAAGCGACTGCTCTTCGCCCATTACCACATGCTCAAAGTTGGTGCCTGCTGCCAGGTTGAAGCGCCCGGTCATGGGCTCCCCCTGACTTCGGGCTGATGGCAAACTGTGGGCATCGGTGGCAAATGCCCGGCCAGAACTGTCGAGGAACACCGCAGGTTGGTTGCTGCGGCCCTTGGCCGATGCCTTGTAACTGTCTCCGGCACGGTAATTGAGCCCTTCGGCATCAATGTCGTGGCCTTTGGCAACCCGGGCCCAGCCTTTTTCAGACAGCACCACAGTGACTGATTCCGATGGAATAAGATCTTTCTCGCTCAGGGCTTTGGCTTCAAGGCGCTCAACAACCGGTGAGCGGCGCTCATCACCGTACAATTCGGCGGCTTCGCGAATTTCTTTTTTCAGCAGCGTCGACATTCTGCGCTCTGAGCCCAGCGTTTGCTCCAGCTTGTCGCGCTCGGCGCTCAGTTCATCCTGCTCGCCACGGATCTTCATTTCTTCAAGCTTCGCCAGGTGGCGCAGCTTTAAGTCTAAAATGGCTTCGGCTTGTTTGTCCGACAGCCCGAAGCGGCTCATCAGCTCGTCTTTAGGCTTGTCTTCGGTACGGATGATTTCAATCACTTCGTCGATATTCAAAAAGGCGATCATTAAACCTTCAAGAATATGCAAGCGCGCCAGCACCTTATCGAGGCGGTATTGCAAGCGACGGCGTACCGTATCACGACGGAACACCAACCACTCGGCCAGGATAGTACGTAAGTCTTTGACCTGAGGGCGGCCATCCAGGCCAATCATGTTGAGGTTAACCCGGTAGTTCTTTTCCAGATCTGTGGTGGCAAACAAATGTGCCATCAGTGGCTCAACTTTCACCCGGTTAGAGCGCGGTACCACCACAATGCGGGTTGGGTTTTCGTGATCCGATTCATCACGTAAATCAGCCACCATAGGCAGCTTTTTAGCCGTCATCTGCGCCGCAATTTGCTCCAGCACCTTGGCACCGGATACCTGATGGGGCAGCGCGGTGATCACCACCTCGCCCTGATCTTCTTCATACACCGCACGCATTTTAATCGAGCCGCGTCCGGTGGTGTAAATCTTCTGGATTTCTGCTTTCGGTGTGATGATCTCGGCTTCGGTCGGATAATCCGGCGCCTGTACCATCTCCAGCACTTCTTCCAGTGTAGTTTTCGGCTTGTCCAGCAAAGTACAGCAGGCTTCAGCCAACTCGCGCACATTGTGTGGTGGAATATCAGTTGCCATACCTACGGCAATACCGGTAACCCCATTAAGCAGAATATGTGGCAATCGAGCCGGCAGCACCATCGGCTCATTCATGGTGCCGTCAAAGTTCGGGATCCAGTCAACCGTGCCCTGGCCCAACTCTTTGAGCAGCACTTCTGAAAACTTAGACAAACGCGCTTCGGTATAACGCATTGCTGCAAATGACTTAGGATCGTCAGCTGCACCCCAGTTTCCCTGACCGTCGATCAATGGATAGCGATAGGAGAACGGCTGCGCCATCAGTACCATGGCTTCGTAACAAGCACTGTCACCGTGCGGGTGGTATTTACCCAGCACGTCACCCACAGTACGGGCAGACTTTTTATATTTGGCTGCGGCCGACAGGCCCAGCTCGCTCATGGCATACACAATACGCCGTTGTACTGGCTTAAGGCCGTCGCCGATGTGTGGCAGGGCCCGGTCCATGATCACATACATGGAGTAATTGAGATAGGCGTCTTCTGTGAAGCGGCCCATCGCCAGTTGTTCAATCCCCTGTAACGACAGGGTTTGCGGATCTGTCATGATACACCTTATTGTTTGTTGTACCGCACACGAGTTATCGCGTTGGCGTAATCATCCGAATTTAATACTTGGTGGCACGCTTCATCGGCGCAGCACCATGGCAGCCAGCTTACACTTCTGCCTTATCACCATGTTGTTCCAGCCAGGTCTTTCTGTCGCCGGCACGCTTCTTAGCCAATAGCATATCCATCACTTCCAGCGTTTCTTCTGGTTCATCCAGGGTCAGTTGCACCAGACGACGGGTATTGGGATCCATGGTGGTTTCACGCAGCTGCATCGGGTTCATTTCACCCAATCCTTTAAAGCGCTGTACGTTTACTTTGCCGCGCTTTTTCTCAGCTTCAATGCGGTCTAATATGCCGCGCTTTTCATCTTCATCCAGCGCGTAAAACACGTCTTTGCCCACGTCGATACGGAACAACGGCGGCATGGCCACATACACATGACCACGACGCACCAACTCAGGAAAGTGTTTAACGAACAAGGCGCACAACAAAGTCGCAATGTGCAGTCCGTCGGAGTCAGCATCGGCCAGAATACACACTTTACCGTAGCGCAGCGCTGACAAGTCTTCAGAGTCCGGATCGATCCCCAGCGCCACAGAGATATCGTGGACTTCCTGCGAGGCCAAAATCTGCCCGGAATCCACTTCCCAGGTATTCAGAATCTTACCACGCAGCGGCATGATGGCCTGAAACTCGCGGTCACGCGCCTGTTTGGCAGAGCCCCCCGCGGAATCACCTTCCACCAGGAACAGCTCGGAACGTTCGGTTTCTGAACCTGAGCAATCGGTTAGCTTACCGGGTAATGCCGGGCCACTGGTGACCTTTTTACGCACCACTTTCTTGGCCGCTCGCATACGTTTCTGGGCATTGCTGATACACAGCTCAGCCAATGCTTCGGCGGTGTCGGTGTGCTCATTCAGCCACAGACTGAAAGCATCTTTGACAATCCCAGAAACAAAGGTGGCGCAAGAACGCGATGAGAGTTTTTCTTTGGTCTGACCGGCAAATTGCGGATCCTGCATTTTCACCGATAACACATAACTACACTTGTCCCAGACATCATCGGGGGTCAGCTTCACGCCACGTGGCAACAGGTTACGGAATTCACAAAATTCACGCATGGCTTCCAGCAGACCCTGACGCAGGCCATTGACATGCGTACCACCCTGCGCGGTAGGAATGAGGTTTACATAACTTTCGGTGATCGACTCACCACCCTCTGGCAGCCAATGCAATGCCCAGTCAACGCCTTCTGTAGAGCCACTGAAACTACCCACAAACGGGCTTTTCGGCAGTGTTTCATAGCCTTTGGCACTGTCTTTTAAGTAATCTTCCAGACCTGATTCATAACACCATTCCTGCGTTTCTTTGGTTTGCTTGTTGATAAAGCGAATACGTAGACCCGGGCACAGCACGGCTTTGGCTTTGAGCAGATAGTTGAGCTTGCTGAGCGAGAAGTTGGCGGAATCAAAATAACTGGGATCTGGCCAGAATTGCACTGAAGTACCAGTATTGCGTTTACCAACTGTGCCAGTCACTTCTAAGTCTTCGACTTTGTCGCCATGTTCGAATGCCATCTGGTATACCTGGGCATCCCGCTTAACCGTGATTTCAACCCGGGTTGATAAGGCGTTGACCACAGAGATCCCCACCCCGTGCAGACCACCGGAAAATTGATAGTTCTTATTTGAGAATTTGCCACCAGCGTGCAGTTTGGTCAGGATCAGCTCTACGCCGGGGATCCCCTCTTCGGGGTGAATATCAACCGGCATGCCACGCCCGTCGTCAATCACCTGGAGCGAATTGTCTTCATGCAGGATCACATCGATCTTGCTGGCATGGCCAGCCAGGGCCTCATCGACACTGTTGTCTATTACTTCCTGACCCAAGTGATTGGGTCGTGTGGTGTCGGTATACATGCCAGGCCGGCGTTTCACCGGCTCCAGGCCATTCAACACCTCAATGGCTTCGGCATTATAATTCTGCTGACTCATAATTGGATCTGATTTTCTTTGTTCGTGTTGGTGATTTCGAGAAACCTGACAAGGGTGTCAAAGTACCGCTCAAAACCAATAAAACTATGGTCCCCGCCAAACTCAATGCGACTGGGGCTGGCGCTGAAGTAGTTTACAGCCTGTTGATAGGGTAACACTTCATCACCGCTTTGTTGTAGCAATAAAATATTTTCTGGTGAGTGCAGTGACTCAACGTAGAGCTGACGCAGAGTTTCAACATGTTGGTGCGTCAACGTGTAATGCTGTTGCTGATAGGGATTATACTGAGGTCCAAGATAGTCATGCAATAGTTCAAATGGCCTGACCGCCGGATTCACGACCACAGCGCGCACACCATGGTGTTGTGACAAATAAGTCGCGTAAAACCCACCCAGTGAGCTCCCGATCAGCGCAGTGTCTTTGTCTATCAATTGCTCCAGCTGGAGCATTGCTATCGCCGGGTCGTAATGTAAGCGGGGTGTGAGATACGTGCAGTCTATCGACTGCTGAGCAAGCCACTGCCCTAATTGTTGTGCTTTAAAGGATTGTTCCGAGCTGTTGAAGCCATGAATATAGATTAATTTGCGAGCCATTTGACCTCAGTGTGCAGACCTTGTTCGGTCCAGTGAACTAACCGGTAAGCCGGGCCTGTATTATGCTGCTGCCATTGCATCGTATGCTTAGCGAACTGAATAGAGGTGGCAGGCGTGGCATAAACAGATAACCCTCGATACCGCAATGAATACGCATTATGTACGTGGCCATGAATGAGTGCCTCAACCCGCTTGCTGTTTACCAGTGTATTGAGCAGCTGAGGGCCGTTTTCCAGCATATGTTTATCCAGATAACCATCAATCGGGACCGGATGATGATGGCAAAATGCCAATGCCGGCCGTGTTGCGTCGCACAGTACTGCCTCTAGCTCTGCCAGATGCGTTTTATCGCACCAGCCTGCGGGTGTCGGGCCCTTGCTGTTAAGCAACACAATATCACCCTGCTCGCACTGCAGGTACTTAGCGGCACTGATCTGTCCCTCGCTGATCTGCGCCAGCAAGGCAAGATCATCGTGATTGCCCGGCACCCAAAAGAGTGGGCAATCGAGCGCTGATTGCGCCAATAACTCTGCAAACAATGCATAAGAGGCGCTACTGTGATCCTGAGTCAGGTCACCACCAAATACCACGCCATCGAGCTGCTCGCCAGCCAGGGCATCAAGCACCCTGCTAAAATGCGCCGCCGTGTTGACCTCAAAATAACATCCCTCACGAGTCCCGAACAGGTGGCTGTCTGTGATATGTGCCAGACGTAACTCAGTACCGCTGAACTGATATGACTGCTCAAACCAGGCCATTATTGACATCCCAGTTGAGTGGTACCCGGCCGCTTTCCAGGCAGGCCATTAACCAGTCGGCCAAAAAGGCATTGAGCTGATATTTTTCGTCTTTATGGTGCATGTCCGGATTGGGATAGCGATAGGACGGTTTAATGCGCTGATGGAAATCGTGATGGATCACCTCGGCCACTTTGGCATCGTGGTATAGACGGACAGATAAAGCAAAATCATCCAGGTGGGCGCTGATCTTTTGTTTCTGCACCACCGCAATATCTGTGGTGTAACGGGCAATGCCGTCAACGCGGATCTGGTAGCTGGCTGCGCCCAGGTGTACTTCACGGCTGCTACCTACGCTTTCTTCAGGAAGCAGTTTTAGCGCCCGCAGATAGTTGCGTTCGCATAAAGTTATGTATTTGGGTAATGACTGGATGTACTCTTTTTGCATAACCGCTGATCAAACGACCTCATTTTAGATGGACTGAGATTGCCACTGCGCCAACATCTCGGGTTTATGTAACGCCAACCATTGTAGACTAATCACAGTAGCAGCGTTATCTATTTCCTCATTTTCGAGCCGTGCCATGGCCTCGGGAAAAGGCATCACATGTACTTTGATGTCTTCACCTTCCTCAGGCAAACCATAAATACCACCAGCCTCACTGAGGTCGGCTTTGGCCAGATATAAGTACAAACGCTCCGTGGAACCACCCGGACTAGATAAATACGACGTCATATAATGCAACTCATCTAACACCAGTCCAGCTTCTTCCATCGCTTCTTTGCGCACCACCCCCTCATAATCCTGGCTCCCTTCCGCCATGCCCGCGATGCACTCAAGTAGCCAGGGAGAGTCCTTCGTTGCCAGCGCACCAATACGGATCTGTTCAATGAGCAATACCTGATCCGTTTTGGGGTCGTATGGCAGTACAGCTACCGCGTGGCCCCGCTCTAAAATTTCACGATAAATGGTCTGTGACTGGCCACCTGCAAACAGGGCATGTTTAAATGCATACAGGTCAATCTTAAAGAATTTGTCATAACAGCGCTCGGGCTCATTAAATTCGACATCCTGATGATTAAATTGTGCAATTGGTTTCATGTTTAATCCCATTTTTTTCATGATCGGGGTTTAATTTTTGACCCCAAGCCCCCATCATAGGGGTTCTCGAATTTTACTTTATTTTACCGTTCTTTAACCGGGGAAGCCCCAAACTGAACCGTATTATATTCTGTTACACTTGTTCTGACGGATTTGCCACTTTCCTTATATAGGAATTGACGAAAACAAGGTAACATGCCGACAATGAAAATTGTCTAAGGACTGAGCAAATAATGAAAAAAAGCATTCTATCTCTGTTTATCGGTGTTGCCTGCGCCCTTTCCAGCACAGCCTCACAGGCAGAAGATCTGTTGCAAGTGTACGAAATTGCCACAGCAAACGATCCCACTGTATTAAAAGCCAAAGCCCAGGCTGACGCACAAAAATATGCCCAGGACGCAGCCCTTGGCGATCTTTTACCGTCACTGGGATTCCGCATGAATTATACGGACAACGATGGTGAATCTACACTGCCTGGTGAAAGCGATACAACCGGCTACACCGTTGTTGATACCTGGGGAGACCAACTGACCCGCACAGTGACACTGAACCAAACTCTTTTTAGTATGGCGACCTGGCAGAACCTGACCATTGCAGAAAAACAAGCAATGCAGTCGCTGACCAATTATGAACAGCAGCAGCAGGATCTGATTGTACGTGTTGCAGAAGGCTACTTCGACGTACTGAGCAAGCTGGATACACTGGAGTTTGTACAGGCCGAAAAACGCGCCATTGAGCGCCAGCTGGAGCAAACCAAACAGCGCTATGAAGTGGGACTGACCGCCATCACAGACGTACACGAAGCTCAGGCACAGTTTGACCAATCTGTGGCAAACGAGATTTTGGCACAGAATAATGTCGAAACTGCCCGTGAGACCCTACGTACTATCACAGGTAAGTACCATGCTAAGCTGAATAAACTCAATACCGATAGATTCTCAACGGTGAAGCCCGCCAAGCAGACCAACGACTTTATTGCTCTGGCTAAAGAGCAAAACCTGTCATTGCAGGTTGCTAAATCGGCGTTAGATATCGCTCAGGATCAAATCGACCTGGCTCAGTCTGGCCATTACCCGACGCTAGACTTGACTGCGTCTTATACTGATACATTGAGCAACAGCGAAGGCGCTGAATTACAGCCTCGCACTGATGGCACCAGTATTGGCCTGACGTTAAACGTGCCAATTTACTCTGGCGGTAAAACTGTAGCAGCCACCGATCAGGCGCGTGCACTTTACGTTGCTGCCAGTGAAGACCTGGAAGCTGCAATGCGTAACGTAACTCGCTCAGTGATCACCTCTTACAATCAGGTGATGTCAGATGTTGCTACGTATCGTGCGCTGGAGCAGGCCGTTGTGTCAGCTGAAAGTGCATTACAAGCAACAGAAGCAGGTTTTGAAGTTGGTACACGTACCATTGTTGACGTACTTATCAGTACTCAGAACCTGTATAACGCCAAGCGCAACCTGTCGGATCTTCGCTATCAATACGTGTTGTCGACACTGAGACTGAAGCAGGCAGCGGGTACCCTGAGTCGCAGCGACTTAGAAGCCATCAATAAAGGCCTGGTTGCAGGCTAACCCTAAGTAAATTCTGAAAAAACCGGCGCAAGCCGGTTTTTTTCTGCCCCCATTCAGCCATGCTCTGGCATGAATAAGAGGTCGGCGCTCATTGCCACTCTCTTGAGCTGGTCAGCCGATATCGCTAAACTAACCCTTTGAAGTTTGAACGAGAGTCCACCTTTGGTTAACAACCCCACCTTTAAGCTGGCATTTTTAGCCCCTAAGTTCTGGCCAACCTGGCTCAGCGTGTTTTTCTTATATGCCCTGTCCTGGCTTCCGCAGGGCCTGCAACTGTGGCTGGGAAAAATGCTTGGCCGCCTGGTGCATCGCCTGCTGAAGAAGCGTCGTCATATTGCCGATGTTAATCTGCGTTTGTGCTTTCCTGAAATGGATGAACAGCAGCGTGCCAATATGGTATTAAAAAATATGGAAAACACCGGCATAGCTACATTCGAAACATCGATGGCATGGTGGTGGCCACAGTGGCGTATCAACCGCGTGATAGGCTCAATCAAAGGTATGGAACATATTGAACAGGCACAGAGTAATGGCAAAGGCGTCCTTTTATTAGTGCCACATATGCTGCACCTGGAAATGCTTGGCAGAGTATTGGGCACAGAGCAGCCTGGTATCGGCTTTTATCGCCCGCATAATAACCCGCTGATGGAGTACTTTATGACCAAAGGCCGGCTGCGCTCAAATGAATTCTTAATTGGTAAGCGTGACGTAAAGGGGTTACTACAGGCACTTAAGAATAAAAAGCTCTGTTATTACCTGCCCGATCAGGACTATGGTCGTAACCGCTGTGAATTTGCCCCTTTCTTTGCTGTACCTGATGCTGCCTCTACAACGGGAACGCTGCTCTTTGCAGGAAGCAAAAATTGTGAGACATTAAGTTTACATGGCGCCCGGGATGATCAGGGCAAATACCATATAGAAATTCAGCCCGCGCTTGCAGCTTTTCCCAGTGGCGACCCTCAAACCGACGTCACACGGGTTAATCAGCGTATGGAGCTGGCCATTGCACAGGCCCCGGAACAGTATATGTGGTTGCACCGACGCTTTAAAACGCGCCCGGATGAAAACGCGCCGTCGTATTATTAGTAACCTTTAGCATTAAGTGTGTCGTGACAGTATGGCTAAGAAACGTTCAAAACGCTTATCAAACATGTGGTTCTGGACCAAACACCTGTCGTTAGGTGTATTATTGGTGTGGGCTGCGTATTATTTTTTGTATGGCAATCTCCCCTCAATGGAATTTAGAGATACCACCAATGCCGCCGCACAGGGGTTTACGCAGTTCTACGAGGGGTTTAAACGCAACTTCAACGAGCGTAATACTGAACGGGACAAGTACGTACTGGAACTGGGTAAACCCACCTACCCGCTGGACGATGCCATCGCACAGCGCGGCTTAGTGGTAAAACCCGCACCACAGCGCTGGACCGGTGAGATCCAGCCCCGTCGTTTTGACAGCGGGGAGACCCTGCGTGGTGTACTGAGCAATTACGCGAAAAAAGAAGACATTGAGCTTTTCTGGTATCTGGACAAAGACTATGTCGTAAAACACAACTTCCGAGTCGACACGAACTTTGTCTCAACCCTCTATCAGGTTGGCACCGCCATTAACGACGACTTTGAATTTGAAGTCTATACCTTCTTCTGTCACCGCCAGAGGGCGGCAGTCATTACCCAAAACCCATCACGCTTTGTGCGTGAAAACTGTCGCCGCCTGACTAAATAGTTATTGAAGCCAGAGAAAGCAGCACTTTCTCTGGCCTTACCCTAATAACTGTTGCCAGGCAGCCCGCACTGCAACCACCAGTTCAGAGACATCCTGCATGGGCACACAACGTCCTGCTGCGTTCAGGCTATGTAAGTGATACCGATCGCGAAACTCACAATACGCCTGCGTCAGTGCCCTTTGAGTGGCCTCATCTATGACATCTGCATGATATGCCATCTCGAAAATGCGAATGTTATCGGGAAAACGCGCCAACTCGGAATGCGCATAGCTATAATTCAAAACCAGATACTGAGCAAGAAACTCAATGTCTGTCATACCACCTACGCCCTGCTTAAGATCAAATTGTGTATCTGTGCTCTTATCCAGATGTCCCCGCATCTTTTCACGCATCTCAACAATGTCTTTACGAAGTGCGTCACTGTCCCTGCTGTGACACAAAATTTCGCTGCGGATCTCGTTAAATCGCGAGACAAGCTCAGGCTCACCCAGCACCATACGCGAGCGCACCAACGCCTGATGTTCCCAGGTCCAGGCCTGCTGCTGTTGATACTGATAGAAGCTCTCGATATTGATGGCCAGCAAGCCCGAATTGCCCTCCGGTCGTAAGCGGGTATCTAGTTCATACAAAATCCCCGAGTTAGTGCGGGTATTGAACAAGTGCATCAGGCGCTGCGCCAGCTTTAAGTAGAATTGACGGGAAGAGATCGACTTATCACCTGTCGTGACGCTGTTACCATCGCGATTATGGACGAACACCAGGTCCAGATCTGAGTTATACCCCAGCTCCAGCCCACCCGCTTTTCCGTAGGCCACGACGGCAAAGCCTTTGTGTTCAACATCAGCCCCTTCAGGTGCACCATAGCGCGCCACCATTTGTTGCCAGGCAATATCTACGGCCTTAGCAATAATGGCTTCTGCCAGTGCAGTGAGGTGATCGCTCACTTTCATGATATCCAATACACCCGTAGCATCTGCCGCAGCTATACGCAGCGCCTGAGTTTGCTTGAACTGGCGCAGCGCTTCCATTTGTAATTCGAGGTCCTCGCTGTCGATGCGCAAAAAGTACTGCTGTACTTCACTGTAATAGGCGCTCAGCGGTAAAGGACGATAAAGCACCGCCGGGTCGATCAGCTCATCCAGCAAAATCGGGTAGCGGGCCACCTGCTCTGCTATCCAGACACTGTGCGCACACAATTTAATAAGCTGCTGCAGTGCTCCGCGGTTTTCAAACAACAGTTCAAGATACGCCGTTCGCGAGGCAACTTTCAGTATCACCTGCAACACCCGCTCCAGAATCTCTGCAACGGGTGCCCGAGTAATCTCACTGAGTAGTGCAGGCATCAGTTTATCCAGTACATCTCTACCACGCGTCCCCATTTGTATTTTGCTCAATCCCAGATGAAACGCATCGAGTGATTTTTGCCAGGCTTCACTGACCGCTTCAGGCAGGGGCGATTCCAGATAACTGATATCGCGCTGCTCCCACGCTGAAACAAACTCTGGTGCAAGCGCTTCCCCCAACTCAGGCTCCTCGCCTATCACCTGGGTAAACTCTGCTCTGACCGCGGCCTGAGCATGCTCCAGCTTTTTGAGTACCTCGCTGTATTGGGTGCATTCAAGCAACACAGTCAAACGCAACTGATCCTGTTCGTTATCCGGCAGCGTTTGTGTCTGACTATCGTCAAAAGCTTGTAAATACTGCTCTGTGCGGCGCAGCAAAAGGTACTGCTGCGACAGCACTTGGCCCACTTCGACGGGGATTAAAGACAGATGTTGAAGTTGCTGCAATGCCGATAACAAAGACGGTGTCTGTAGCTCAGGCTCACGGCCACCGCGGATCATCTGCAGCGCCTGAACAATAAACTCGACTTCCCGGATCCCGCCAGCACCAAGCTTAATATTGTTTGTAAGCCCTTTGCGTCTTACTTCCTGCGCAATCATGTGCTTCATTTTGCGCAAGGATTCAATGACTGAAAAATCGATGTAACGTCGAAAAACAAACGGACGTATCAAGGTTTTAAACTCATCCCAGTAGTGATTTTTCTCACCCAGCAGACGTGCCTTAAGCATGGCATACCTTTCCCACTCTCGGCCCTGATCCTGATAATAATCTTCCATGGCAGCAAAACTCATCACCAAGGGGCCGCTATCACCAAAGGGGCGCAAACGCATGTCGACCCGAAATACCTGACCATCGGCAGTGCACTGATCCAATGCTGCAATCAGCTTTTGTGCCACTTTGGTATAAAACACCTGTGCCTCAATGCTGCGGCGTCCGCCTTCAGTGGGTTTGGCAAATGGATAGGTAAAAATCAGGTCGATATCTGAGGAAAAATTCAGCTCTCCTCCGCCCAGCTTGCCCATCCCCAGCACCAGCATAGGTACAGGCTCGCCCAGCTCATCGCACACCTGTCCATTACTTTTTGCCACACTCGCGTGTGCCCAGCGATTTGCCGCGTCGATCAGCTTTTCACTCAACCGTGACTGATAAGCGATACTGTCGTCAATAGGATTGCCTTCCACCAGGTCGAGCCACATCAGCTTGAGCCAGTAGCGCTTGCGGTATTCCCGCAACTGCCTAAAGCAGCTAACTTCATCGAGTTCACAAAGCGGCTCAGTCAGTGGTGGTGGACAAGTCCGCAGCCGCATCTGTTCGGCATCCAGCAACCAATCGACCCACTCGGGGTGACGTTGCAAAATACGATAGGCAAAATCACTCAGGGCGAGTAGCCTTAAAACGGCCTGATTATTCGTGTGTTGGGCAAAAAGTGCCTGACAGCGTTCGAGTGCAAGATGCCCAAGCGCATGGGGCAAGCCACCGAAATCCATAGAAAAATCTCCAGTGCAATTGCAAAAAGCGGTGTTATAGTAAACTTAACTGTCATCACCTTACACTTAGCATGAGTTATTTGTCTTTAGCCAATATCAACTTTTTCGCCATCTTAGTGAGTTTTGTCGTGATTTGTCTGTTCACGGTCGCCTTACGTTTATATGTCCAGTTCAGCGCCAGACAAATGCTGGAAGACGAGCTGGCTAAACGGGATAATTTTGCTTTAGGGATCAGTTATGCCACCCACCTTGCCGTGCTGGTGATCTGTTGTGCCTATGTATTCAATGACACTGGCATGATGGTGTTACAAGCAGAATCATTTCGCAGTGGCGTTATACTACTGCTTATTCTGGTCTTTATTTACTTTGGCCAGCATATTCATCGAAAGTGGATCCTCTATCAATTCAATGAAGAGCAGGCTATTTTAAAACAAAATGTTTGTGCCGCGGTGGTCGACTCAGGCATGTTGATTGGCAATACGATTTTAGTCCTTGGGCTGTACCATTGGATCCACCCACAAGGCTTTGGCAATTTACTGGTCGTTACACTGAGCTTTTTGGTCGTTCAGTTAATGTGTGCACTGGACAGTAAAATTCGTGAGCGCCGTTTTGCCAAATATAACCAGGGTGCTTCTTTGCAACAAAACTTTAATCTGGCCAATACCTCTATCGGGATCCGCTATGCTGGCAAGAGCATTGGGCTGGCACTGGCGATTTATGCCGGTTTGCACAGTGCGCCGTACCATGGTGCCAAAGTGGTCGAAAACCTGTTTGTGATTGTCATGCATTGCGGCGTCATGTGGCTACTTTTGTATGGTATCAGTTACTTACTGCTGCAACTGGCGCTACCCAGAGTGGACATTGGGCTGGAAGTCGACCATCAGGACAATATTGGGATTGCTTGTCTGGAGTTTGCTGTTTTCTGCGCAATAGGCTATTTACTTATTAACATGTTCTCAATGTAACCAGGCCTGTTAGTGCGTTTAAACCTAGAAAACTTTTTGCTGGTCGACAGCAACTGGGAATTCAGCAGAGAATTCGCTGCGCATCTGAAAGCGCAGCACCCTGACGTGCCCAGTGAGTTGTTGATCGCTGGAGACAACACCAAACAGATGCTGAAAATGATGTTTCAGGAACAGGTGAAAGATTACTGCTACTGTGACTTTGCAAATGAAATCAGTGTATCTGAGCTGGCCTCTTACCTGCACGAGCATCATAAAGTACGTGGCGTGTTGATCTACGCAATTGACTATCACCTCGCCGACGAGACACAAAGGTTTATTTTTAATTCATTACATCGTCAACGCATCACCGTCGAGCAAACGGCTCGGGGGTATGTCTATCACCCGCTCAGAGACCCCTTTAATAACAACCATCTGACATGCCATTCCACCGTCTCCGCAACCACCCAGGATACCGTTATCGACTTTGCACAGCACCACACTGACAAAGCCGAATAGGTGCTGGACTCGCTGTACATAACCCCTTACCATTACGGCTATTTAACAGCGGAATAGTCCACCATGCGCATACCTCATATTTACCAGCCTTCCGACCTTGCCATAGGCCAGACGATTGATCTTGTCGATGATGCTGCCGGGCATGTAGCCCGAGTACTGCGCATGAGCGAAGGAGATAAACTGAGTTTGTTTAATGGCCAGGGCGGAGAATACCTGGCAACCATCAGCGAAGTCAGTAAAAAGAAAGTCAGAGTCACACCAGAGCAGTTTCTTGATAAGCACGTTGAGTCTCCGCTGTCCATTCACCTTGGTCAGGGCATCTCCCGCGGAGATAAGATGGACTTTACCATCCAGAAATCAGTTGAGCTGGGGATCACTGAAATTACCCCTTTATTTACCACCCGTTGTGGCGTCAAGCTCAGCGGTGAGCGCCTGGCAAAGAAACATCAGCAATGGCAAAAAATCGCCATCGCAGCTGCGGAGCAATCTGGCCGCAACACCATTACCACTATCCACCCGCCCGTTTCAATTGATGAGTGGCTGGCGCAATCCAGTGAGGCACTTAAGCTCACGCTTCACCCCAGAGCTGAGCACTCTATCAAAACGCTGCCGGTGCCTGAGCACGGTATTCGCTTTTTAGTTGGCCCTGAAGGGGGCTTTACCGATGAAGAAATGGCTGCAACGGCACAACAGGGGTTTGTCGATATTCGCCTCGGCCCACGCGTGCTGCGCACGGAAACAGCCGCTCTGACCGTACTCAGCGCATTACAACTTGAGTTCGGCGACCTGGCCCTTTAAAACGCCAGTTTCGCCCTCATATCCTAGTCATACAGTTAGCAGTTGAATTGATTCACTTTATATAAGGTTACCCCAATGGCAGCGAAACTTGGGATCATCTCAGATCCAATCAGTGGCTTTAATATCAAAAAAGATACTGGCTTCGCCATGATGCTGGCAGCACAGGCACGTGGTTATGAGCTTTATTACATGGAAATGCAGGATCTGTACTTGTACCAGGGTGAAGCCCGGGCAACCGCCGCCAAAGCAACCGTGTTTGACAACGAGCAACATTGGTACGAATTGGCAGAGAAAGACGATATCGCACTGAGCGCTCTGGATGTGATCCTGATGCGTAAAGATCCGCCTTTCGATACCGAGTACATTTACGCCACTTACATGCTGGAACGTGCAGAACAAGCCGGCACACTGGTCATTAACAAGCCACAAAGTTTGCGTGATGCCAACGAAAAGCTTTTTACAGCCTGGTTTAGCGAGCACACACCAGACACCTTAGTGACACGCTCAAGTGCACAGATCCGCGAGTTTCTGACAAAACATGGTGACATCATTCTAAAACCACTGGATGGCATGGGCGGCGCCTCTATTTTCCGAGTACGCCACGACGACCCAAACATCGGCGTGATCTGCGAAACCCTCACCGAGCACGGCAGTCGTTTTGCCATGGCGCAAAATTATGTCCCGGCTATCAAAGACGGCGACAAACGCGTTCTGGTGGTTGATGGCGAGGTGATGCCTTACTGCCTGGCTCGTATTCCGCAAGGCGGCGAAACCCGGGGAAATCTGGCTGCGGGTGGTCGCGGTGAAGCACGCCCTATCAGTGACGGTGACCGTAAAATTGCCGAAGCCGTTGCGCCTGTTTTAAAAGAAAAAGGACTCATTTTTGTTGGTCTGGACATCATAGGTGACAAGCTGACCGAAATTAATGTGACAGCGCCAACGTGTGTGAAGGAAATAGAAGCCGCGTATGATATTTCCATCATGGACAAGTTTTTTGATGCCATTGCGGCAAAACTCGACCATACTAAAGAGTAACGAAAAGGGGGTCTCGCTATGCAATCACTCGCCAATCATTTTTTGGTCGCCATGCCAAATTTGCAAGATCCCTTCTTCAAGCACACAGTCACTTACATTTGTGAGCATAACGAAGAAGGCGCAATGGGCCTGGTCGTCAATCACCCTATTAATGTGACTGTGGGTGAGCTGCTCGACCAGATAGAAATAGATAACGACAAATCCAGTCAGGCTGCAGGTCAATCTGTGTTTGCGGGTGGGCCAGTCCATACTGACCGCGGATTTGTTCTGCATACCCCCAAACCTGGCTATGCGTCCAGTCGTGAATTGAGTTCAGATATCATGATCACCACTTCAAAAGACGTGCTTGCATCGCTGACCTCACATAACTGTCCTGATTCATTTATCATCACACTGGGTTACTCAGGATGGGAACAAGGGCAACTCGAAAAAGAAATCCTGGAAAACTCCTGGCTGATCATTGAAGCTGATCCGGCCATCATTTTTAATACCCCACCGGAGAAGCGCTGGGAAAAAGCCGTCGAAATGCTGGGCATTGATGCCGGGCAACTGAGCACCGAGGCCGGCCACGCTTGAGTGCTCACGCAATCGTCACACTGGTGTGGCGATTTCTGCGCCTAATGTTTGAGAATACACAATGAGTAATAACGAAAAAAAAGCACCCGGCCAGCGTACGGTCATTGGGTTTGATTTTGGTACCCGCAGTATCGGTCTGGCCGTTGGCCAGGAGCTTACTGGCACGGCCAGCAGTTTGGGCGCCGTAAAAGCCCGTGATGGCATTCCCGACTGGCAGGATATCGCGCCCTATATCGAACAGTGGAAGCCCGATTTGCTGGTAGTCGGCTTGCCATTAAATATGGACGGGACAAACCAGGATCTGACCTTCCGTGCTAAGAAATTTGCCAACCGCCTGCACAATCAATTCAGGCTTCCTGTCGAGACTCAGGATGAGCGATTGACAACCGCCGATGCCAAAGCGCGCTTATTTGAACAAGGTGGGTACCGTTCACTGGCGAAAGATAAGATAGACGGCATGTCGGCCATCATCATTTTGGAGAGTTTTTTTGAGGCGCAATGGGGTTAAGTACCCGGTAACGCCTCAGATCGGGGATAAATCCAGCTTGCTGATAGGCCTGGCGGATCCGTCCTTGTGATCTGAGTTGCTTTAACCCGCTTTGCAATGCTTTAAATGCCCGTTCTCCGTCAGGGTGAAGCCGCGATACCACAAAATGGCGACTGCCATCAAGCTGGACCACTAAATTAGGGTGTGCTACCAGCAAAATGTCATCGAGCCTGAACTCATTATTCAGGCTTGGCATCAAAGGCATCAACATAAAATCCACCCATTGACGATTAACCATTTGCGCCTGTGAGGCCCACACGGGCTCATTCATTATGTGCTTAAGACCCAAGCTGTTTAGCGTTTTCCAGTCTGTCCGCCAGCGGCTGGTTGATACAGCACTGAGTGCACCCAACTCACTTAACCGGGTCAGGCGCGCAACAGCTAAATTTTCCGGCGCATAAAAAATCCCGGCAAAATACTCACCGCGACGGATCACCGCATCACTGATAAACAGTTTATCGGCTTTGGCCTGCGCATCATCAAGCCAGAAGCTATCAAAACTCAGTAGTAACTTACCCTGCACAAGCAGATTGGAATGACGAAAATTAACGTTCCCGGGTCGATAGATGAAAGTTTTTTTGAAGCCACCGAGCGCCAGGGCCTGTTGTACCAGCACCATATCCACCACATCTCTGCGGGTGTAATCGCCAGAAAACTGGGTGACTTCAAGTGGTGCACGGCCATTCAGAAACCGCAAATAGTCGTTATACACATCGTCACGGATATACATTTCCACCGCGTTATGTGTCTCATCAACTTGCTCACTGCTTTTCGCCGCTGCCTGCACAGACAGCGAACAGGCAAGCAAACACAGGGCCAGTGTGGCCCCGTGCAACGCACTATCAGCGCTTTTTATCGTCCAGGCCGTCAACAGTAACCCCTTGCAAAAAGCCCGCGCCTTGCTGCTCATTGTTCTGCAATTTTATCATCAAGCGAAGATCATTGGGTGAATCGGCATGGTGTAATGCATCGGCATAGTTGATCCTTTGCTGCTTGTACAAGTCAAACAGCGCCTGATCAAAGGTTTGCATACCCATTTCTTTGGACTTAGACATGGTTTCTTTGATTGAACCAATATCCCCTTTCTTGATCAGTTCCGCGATCATGGGTGAGTTAAGCAGTACTTCAATAGCAGCTTCACGCCCTTCCCCTTTGGCCGACGGGACCAGTTGTTGCGCAACAATGGCGCGCAAGTTCAATGCCAGATCATATTTCAGCTTATCGTGCTTTTCCTTCGGCACCAGATGCATGATCCGGTCAATCGCCTGGTTGGCATTATTGGCGTGTAAAGTCGCTACGCACAAGTGGCCCGTCTCAGCAAAACTTAAGGCGTATTCCATGGTCTCCCGAGAACGGATTTCACCTATCAGGATCACATCAGGCGCCTGACGCAAAGAGCTTTTCAATGCCGCTTCGAAGCTCTCGGTATCCAGTCCGACTTCTCGCTGCGTAATGATACTCTTGCGATGCTGGTGGACAAATTCAATGGGATCTTCGATAGTCAGAATATGGCCACGCTGGTTACGATTGCGATAGCCCAGTAAAGCTGCTAATGAGGTTGATTTACCCGTGCCGGTACCACCCACAAACAACACCAAACCACGCTTAGACATGATCACATCGGTCAGCACAGAGGGCAGGCCCAAGTCGGTGACTTCAGGAATATCCGTTACGATACGGCGGATCACCATGCCCGCGCAGTCTCGCTGCCAAAACGCCGAGACCCGGAAACGACCAATCTCATTTGCCACCGCAAAGTTACACTCTTTTTCGTCGTGAAACAGCTGCTTTTGCTTCTCACTCATGGCCGACTCGACCATTGCCTGAGATGCCTCAGCATCAAGCACATCATCATCCAGTGCACGTAACTCGCCATCAATTTTAGCGCTCACAGGCAATCCGGCAGATACAAACAAATCCGATGCGCCTTTGTCTTTCATCATTTGCAGGTAATGTACAAGCTCCATCATGACCTCCGGGGGTTAATATGTGGTACCAAACTGACTCTTATCATGGGCTTTTGCCTGTGCATCCTGATTGGTGATCAGGCCACGATTCACCAAATTGGTGAGACACTGATCCATCGTCTGCATACCGTGCATAGCACCAGTCTGAATGGATGAATACATTTGCGCAATTTTGTCTTCACGGATCAGGTTACGAATTGCCGGGATCCCCATCATGATCTCATGAGCTGCGACCCGGCCACCGCCGACTTTTTTCACCAGGGTTTGCGAAATAACCGCCTGCAATGATTCAGACAGCATAGAGCGCACCATGTCTTTTTCCTCACCAGGGAAAACGTCAATGATACGGTCAATGGTTTTAGGCGCTGAGGTAGTATGCAGTGTGCCGAATACCAGGTGACCGGTTTCTGCGGCAGTCATCGCCAGTCTGATGGTTTCCAAATCACGTAATTCCCCCACCAGGATGACATCCGGGTCCTCACGCAGCGCGCTGCGCAGTGCAGCATTAAAACTGTGCGTGTCACGGTGCACTTCACGCTGATTGATCAGGCTCAACTTGTTGTCGTGCACAAACTCAATCGGATCCTCGATGGTTAGAATATGGTGATGCTTGTTGCTGTTGATGTAATCCACCATCGCAGCCAGTGTTGTTGACTTACCCGACCCGGTAGGGCCCGTGACCAGCACTAAACCACGCGGACAATCCGAAATTTTTCGGAAAATGTCCGGCGCGCCCAAGTCCTCCAGTGTCAGCACTGAGCTGGGAATGGTCCGAAACACCGCCGCAGGGCCGCGACTGGCGTTAAACGCATTGACACGAAAGCGCGCCAGGTTAGGTACTTCAAACGAGAAATCCACCTCAAGATTTTGCTCATAGTCCTTGCGCTGGTTATCATTCATAATATCGTAAACGAGGCTGTTAACATCCTTCGCTTCCAGTGCAGGAATGTTTACCCGGCGTACATCGCCATCGACACGGATCATCGGTGAAACCCCCGACGAAAGGTGTAAATCCGATGCTTTGTGTTGCACACTAAAGGCCAATAATTCAGTAATATCCATCTAAGACTCCACAACGAGCAAATAATAATATGGTTACAATAGCAGAACGGCTGAACAACGCCTATGATCGCATAGCAAAAGCGCAGCAAAAGTGTGCCACAGACCAAGAGGTCGCATTACTGGCCGTATCAAAAACCAAACCGGTTGAACTCATTGAGCAAGCGTATGCTGCCGGACAACGCCGGTTTGGTGAGTCCTATGTCCAGGAAGCCGTAGATAAAGTCCGCTACTTCCAGCAGCAAAAAGACATTGAATGGCATTTTATTGGTCCCATTCAATCTAACAAATCGCGCCAGATTGCAGAGCATTTTTCCTGGGTACAAAGTGTCGATCGTCTCAAGATCGCGCGTCGTCTCAATGAGCAAAGACCCAATAATTTGATGCCGATTAACGTTCTGATCCAGGTGAATATCAGTAACGACGAGCAAAAATCAGGATGTGCTCTGGATGAGCTTGATGAACTGGCCGCCTATATCGACGGCGCGCGTCAGCTGGAGCTGCGCGGGCTCATGACAATCACAGCGCAAACCGATGATTCACAACAACAGCTGGAATATTTTAGCCAAATGAAGGCTTGCTTTGATAGACTAAAGACTCAATATCAACAGCTGGATACCTTGTCGATGGGCATGAGTGGCGATCTTGAAATGGCAATTCAGGGTGGTGCAACCATGGTACGCATAGGCACGGACATTTTTGGCAAACGACAATAAGGTGACACACTCCTAATGGCTAATAAAACGATTGCATTTATCGGGACCGGAAACATGAGCTACGCCATCATTGGCGGCATGATAAAAAACGGCTTTGCGCCACAGAGCATCATCGCAACCAATCGCAATGCTGAAAAGCTCGCTAAGGCCCATGCCGATTTCGGGGTGCGTACCGAGCAAGATAACCTCAAAGCAGTTCAACAAGCCGATGTCATCGTACTGTCTGTAAAGCCACAAATGATGGCCGAGCTGTGCCAGACTTTTGTGGACGCCGGGCTGGATATCAGCACTAAACTGTTTGTCTCTGTCGCGGCAGGGATCACCGTCAAACGTCTCAGAGAAATGCTGGCACAAGACGTTAAGCTTGTGCGCTGCATGCCGAACACCCCATCATTGCTTGGTCGCGGTGTATCTGGCCTGTTTGCCGCTGATATCAGTGATGAAGAAAAAACCTATATTGAACAGGTCTTTTCATCAACCGGCATCGCCATCTGGCTGGATGAAGAGTCACAAATTAATGATGTCATTGCCGTTACCGGGTCGTCACCTGCCTACTTTTTCCTGTTTATGGAAGCCATTGAAGAAAAGGCCATTGCATTGGGTTTTTCATCACAACAGGCACGTGCACTGGTGCAACAAACCGCACTGGGCGCTGCCGAAATGGCGCTGTCTCAACCTGACATCAGCATTGCGCAATTGCGTGCTAACGTTACCTCGAAAGGCGGCACCACACACGCAGCCGTTGAACATTTAAAAGCAAACCAGTTACCACAAACCGTGGCCGATGCCATGGATGCCTGTATTGCACGGGCAGAAGAAATGGAACAACAAATCTAGAGGACACACAATGAACGCCATGCAATTTTTGGTAGGGATTATTTTTGACCTGTTTTTAATGGTCGTACTGTTGCGTTTTTGGCTACAGTTAGTCAAAGCGGATTTTTATAACCCGCTGAGTCAGGCCGTGATCAAAGCGACATCGTTTGCCGTGAACCCATTGCGTAAACTGATCCCGGGGTTAGGCGGTTTAGATCTGGCCTCATTGGTGTTGGCGCTGTTGGTTGGGTTTGCCAAAATGTCGGTGCTGATGCTGATGTTTGGCGGCTACTGGGACGCTATGCAGGCTGCTATTTCAGGTGCCCTGACCGTGGTCAAAGAAGCCTTCTCACTGGTGTTCTGGGTATTAGTTATCCGCGCAATTCTTAGTTGGGTGGCACAGGGCTATAACCCGATTGCTGCGGTATTTGATCAGCTTACTGAACCCATGCTGCGCCCTATTCGTAAAATTATTCCACCTCTGGGCGGCCTCGACTTGTCGATTCTAGTGGTATTGATTGGCATGCAGTTTTTACAAATTTTAGTGATGGATCTGCTACGTTAAGCATTCGGAGTAGTAATAATGAAACCCTTTTTGACACTTATTTCAATGCTGGCCGTGCTACTTTTTGCTCAGCCAGCACAGGCCTCTAATCCACAAGGAGGCCAGTACAAACAACTCGGTGACTGGCAGGTACACTATATCGCTTTTCCGTCGACCTTTATTCAACCCAACATTGCCAGCGCGTATGGGTTAACCCGCAGTAACAGTAAAGCCATCATTAATATTTCTGTGCTGGCAGACGATGCTAACCACACCGCACAGCGTGCAACATTAACCGGGCATGCGCGCAGCCTGATCGGCACCAAAACTAACTTGACATTTAAAGAGGTGGTTGAGGGTGATGCGGTGTACTACCTGGCACAAATGGACGTAGATCATGAAGACACCTATCGGTTTGAAGTGACGATCCGCCAGGGCAATACCCGACACGTGCTTAAATTTCAGCAAAAGTTTTATGTAGATTAATATGACCAGACAAATCGTTCTCGCCACAGGTAATCCGGGCAAAGTTGCCGAGCTTGGCAGCATGCTTAAAGATTTGAATATCGAAATCCTGCCGCAAAGCCAGTTTAACGTAGGTGATGTCGCAGAAACCGGCACAACCTTTGTGGAAAATGCCATTATTAAAGCCCGTCATGCAGCCAAAATCACGGGCTTGCCTGCCATTGCGGATGACTCCGGTCTGGAGGTTGACGCACTTAACGGCGCGCCTGGTGTGTACTCGGCCCGCTATGCCGGTGCAGGTGCCAGCGATCAGGATAATATCGATAAACTGCTGGAAGCAATGACAGGCGTTACAGAGCGTGCTGCCCGATTCTGGTGTGTACTGGTTTACATGCGCCATGCCGATGACCCAACGCCGGTCATTTGCCAGGCCAGCTGGGACGGACGCATAACCGACGATCAACAAGGCTTACAGGGCTTTGGTTATGATCCAGTATTCTGGGTGGAAAGCAATCAGTGTACCTCAGCACAACTGAGCAAAGCAGAGAAAAATGCCCTCAGCCATCGAGGTCAGGCATTACAGCAATTGCTGGCACATTTTAAAGGTCAGCTGTGAAACTCCCACCGTTAAGCTTATACATTCACGTGCCCTGGTGCGTGCAAAAGTGCCCTTATTGTGACTTTAACAGTCATGGTCAAAAAGGCGAGATCCCCGAGCAGGAATATATTCAGCACCTGCTTGCGGACTTGCGTGCCGATTTGCACCTGGTACAGGGCCGTAAACTGCATAGCATTTTTATAGGTGGTGGCACACCCAGCTTGCTCAGTGGTGACGCTTACACGCAACTATTGGGCGAAATTGAAGCCTTGACAGGCTTTAGCGATGATATAGAAATCACCCTGGAAGCCAATCCGGGCACAGTCGAAACCGACCGCTTTAAACACTATGTCGCAGCAGGTATCAACCGTATTTCCATCGGGGTACAGAGTCTACAGGCGGATAAACTCAAGGCTCTGGGTCGTATTCATGGAGAGCAGGAAGCCCGCCACGCAGCTCAGGAAGCCCACGATGCCGGGCTAAACAGCTTTAACATGGACCTGATGCACGGCCTGCCAGACCAGTCCGTTGCAGACGCACTGAGCGACCTGCAACAGGTGATTGATCTGAACCCACCCCATTTATCCTGGTATCAGCTCACCATTGAGCCAAACACACAGTTTGCCTCTAAACCACCGACGCTGCCTCAGGACGAAATCTTGTGGGATATTCAGGAACAAGGCCAGGCACTGCTTGCCAAACACGGCTATCAGCAATACGAAATTTCCGGCTATGCTAAGGCCGGTTATCAATGTCGACATAACCTGAATTACTGGCAATTCGGCGATTATCTGGGTATTGGATGTGGGGCTCATGGCAAAATTACACAACCAGATAGCAACGAGATAGTGCGTACCGTTAAAGTTAAGCATCCGCGCGGTTACATGGATCTCACTAAACCCTATTTATACGACAGTTGGCAGGTAGAGCCCGCAGATCGCCCGTTTGAATTCTTTATGAACTGTTTTCGCTTGCATGCCCCCTGTGCAAAACAGGATTTTTGCGATTATACCGGTTTATCACTGAAAGATATTGAACCCGCAATTGCCCGGGCGATAGAGCAAAACCTGCTGATAGATCAGGGTGATTCATGGTTGGTAACAATTAAGGGCCACAGATATCTCAATGACCTGCTAGAATTGTTCGTCTGATACCTGCTCTTAGGATAAGATTGGGCTGGTAAGCTTGCCGGTAGATGAAAATACACCTGCCGGAGACAATTTTTGTTGGTGATAATGCACCAACACCCTAATCCAAGTGGAACACAATAAAAAAGGTAACCCATGCGTAAAATGACACTCCTTGCCGCAGCCGTGGCAGCAGCGCTCCTCTCAGGTTGTCAGCAAACTGCAGAGCAACCAACTAACACCGCCAAGGCGGAAGTAACCCAACAAGTAGTACAAAGCGAAGTAGAAAAGGCCAATGCCTTTTTTGATGAAGTTTTTATGCGCGGCGTTATGCGCAGCCCGGTTTACCAAACTTACCTGGGTATTAAGCAAGACTACGACAAATGGGATGATGGCTCTGAAGCGCGAGCAAAAGAGGATCTGGAACTCACCAAGAAAGACCTGGTTGCTTTAAAAGCGATTGACCGTAGCAAACTGGATGCACAAACTCAGGTAAGCTATGACTTGTTCAAGCAAGGCTTAGAAAATCAGATTGCCGACTACAAATGGCGTTATCACAACTATCCAGTCAATCAGATGTACGGTACTCACTCAATGGTCCCGGCATTTTTGATCAACCAGCACCAAATCACTGACGTAAAAGACGCCAAAGCGTATATTTCACGTCTAAATGGAGTGCCTGTGGTATTCGAGCAGCTGGAAAAAGACCTGACTACACGTGCTGACAAAGGTATTATTGCGCCTAAGTTTGTATTCCCTCACGTCATTGATTCAAGCAAAAACATCATCAAAGGGGCACCGTTTGCCAGTGGTGAAGATTCGACTCTGTTGGCTGATTTTAAACGTAAGGTCAATAAATTAGACATTGCAGACAGTGAGAAGCAAGCCCTGATCGGTGAGGCAACAGAAGCACTTAAAACCGCAGTTAAACCAGCCTACTCTAAACTAATCAGCTACTTGCAACAGCTTGAGAAGCGTGCTGATACTCGTGATGGTGCCTGGAAGTTCCCTGATGGTGAGAAGTTTTTCAACAATGCGCTGGCGCGCACCACCACCACAGATTTAACTGCGGCAGAAATCCACAAAATTGGTTTGTCTGAGGTTGCACGTATTCATGATGAAATGCGTGAAATCAAAGAAAAAGTCGGCTTTAAAGGCGATCTGAAAGCCTTTATGCAGTTCATGCGTACCGACAAGCAGTTCTACCTGCCTAACACTGAAGAAGGTAAAGCCAAGTATCTGGCAGACGCGACTGCCATGATCGACAATCTGAAAGGTCGTCTTGACGAGCTGTTCATCGTCAAACCAAAAGCCGACATGATAGTTAAACGCGTAGAAGCTTTCCGTGAAAAATCAGCAGGTAAAGCCTTCTATCAGCAGCCAGCTCCGGATGGCTCACGTCCGGGTGTGTATTATGCCAACCTGTATGACATGGAAGCCATGCCAACCTACCAGATGGAAGCACTGGCTTACCACGAAGGTATTCCTGGCCACCACATGCAAATCGCCATTGCTATGGAACTAGAAAACATGCCTAAGTTCCGTAAATTTGGCCGCTATACCGCTTACACTGAAGGCTGGGGACTATACTCTGAGCTGGTGCCAAAAGAAATGGGCCTGTATGAAGACCCATATTCTGACTTTGGCCGCTTAGCGATGGAACTATGGCGTGCTTGTCGTCTGGTTGTAGACACAGGTATCCATGCAATGAAGTGGACGCGTCAGGAAGGTATTGATTACTATGTAAACAACACGCCAAACGCGAAGTCTGATGCAGTGAAAATGGTAGAGCGCCACATCGTGATCCCATCTCAGGCGACGGCTTACAAGATTGGTATGCTGAAAATTGTTGAACTACGTGAAGCTGCTAAGAAAGAGCTGGGCGACAAGTTCGATATCCGTCAGTTCCACGATGTAGTACTTAAAAACGGTCCAGTGCCACTGAACGTGCTAGAGCAATTCGTGAACGAATGGGTTGCCAGCAAAAAAGCCTAATCACATGGCTCTGGCGATACCATCTTAAACGCGGTATTCGCCAGAATAATGTGTAAGCAAGCCCCGCCATGAGCGGGGCTTTGTATTTTAATCTCCCCACCTAGCTTTTGAGTCACCAGGTTGTAGATGATACTTAATCCCAAACCTGTGCCGCCCGAGTGACGTTTTGACGTGACAAAAGGCTCAAAAATCACAGGCAGTAGTTCCTTATCAATACCCTGTCCATCGTCTTTAAAATAGAAGTGTACATAGTCATTCACGATATGCGCCGAGACTATGATGGTCAGCTGTCTGTCCGGATGTTTACCATGTAATACACTGTTGTTCAGGCTATATCCGATGATCTGATTAAACACATTGGGATAGCTACTGAGGATCAGATTATCCGGTATTTCAATTTCAATTTTGTACTCCTTCTCAGGCAGTTCGCTGCGATAACAGTCAAACACCCCTTCCACCAGGGTTTTCAAGTCAAATTCCATCTCCGTGTCGTAATGCTGCTGTGCCGATACCTTTTTAAAGTCGTCAATGAGTGAAGCTGTGCGATGCAGGTTGTTTTCCAGCAAAAAAAGAGCCGACTCTGCCTCCCCAATAAGATTGGTCAGCGTGGTTTTCTTCAGCTGTCCGCTATCTAAATCGCGGCGCATATTTTCAACCTGCGCTTTAAGATGAGACTGGCTGGTAATGGCAATGCCCAGCGGGGTGTTTAGCTCATGGGCAAAGCCACTGACCATATTGCTCAGGCTCGCCATTTTGGCCTCTTCAATTAGCCGCTGCTGGGCTGCACTGAGCCTGGCCATCAGGGTCTCGATAAAGTCGAGCAGTTCATCCAGATGGTGACCTATCTGGGCAATTTCATCTTCACTTTTGAGATTGACACGTAAAGAAAAGTCTTCATGCTTAGCGACCCTGACAAGCACTCTGCCAATCGCCATAACCTGCGCGGATACCCGACTATTAAGGTAGTACAACAGGAGCAGACTAAAGCCGCTACTGAGTACGATTGATAGCAAACTGATCAAGATCAGCTGTTGCTGCTCCTCCTGATACGCACTGAACAGCTGTTTAGCCACAATCGTAAAATGGCCGCGTATCGCCAACTTTAGCTCACCCAACTCACCACGTACGCCCTGGTTATGATCCAGCCCCTGTTTTTGCAATACATTGGTGTATACGACAAAACCATTCTGATAATGCTCCAGCGTCAACCCAAATGCCTCTGCACGCTCAGGGAACTTTGTCCGGATACGATTTTTAGCTTGCAGGATCAGGTCGCCGTGTTGATTTAGATAGCTTCTGTCGAGCCGGAGCAAAAAGTCTTTTTCCCGTCGCCTCAACTCCAAAAGTAAGATCTCCAGTTGCGGATCTTGAGCCTCTTTGGCAAGCGCCTGCAAAGCATGTGCTTTACTGCGGAACTCACCATACACGCCATCGTCTTTATCATAGCCCAGCAACGCCTGCATAGAGGCCAGTTGCTCATACAATTCGGCGAACTGATTAACCTGCTCATCGAGCTTAAACAGCAACTCAAGATGTTGATGATCAGTCACCAGTAAAGCGACCAGCTCATTGAAGCTATCCCGATATGCATAACGATAGTCATCAATAGAGAGCAAGGAGGCTTTCTGCCTTTCAATCACAAACCGCTCTTCCTGATCCAACAGCCGCTGGATTTGGGTTTGTAATTTAAATAAATGATCGTTGAGTTGCTTGCTATGATCCAGCTCCCGGTAGAGAAACCAGCTCACCGTCGCAATGATCAACGCCGCACCAATGGCGGCCACTTTGAATAACAAAAGTGACTGTTTTAACTGCACAAATAAGTTCCTGACTTGCCCCTAGTCCTCATAAGCTTAGACAACATAATCGTGTTCGGCGAGCATTACCCAGACTTTGCATCATTCACTTATGATTAAAAATCGCCTCCTATACAAAGCACCGCTCGTTATGGTGATCCATAGACTGATTTTCATTTAACTCAATGCGGTCTAGACTTAACAGCATAAGTTCATTTAGACCTGATGCAGTTGGGTTGCAGTTACTTAGAGTGAAGGTATGAGCAGCTTAGGTAAACCCAATAGTCTGTTATCCCCTGGCAGGCGTATTTTTTTGCGCCAGAGTACCGCCTTGCTGCCTCTGCTGGGAACAGAGCTTCAAGCAAAGCAACCAGACTGCACCGGAGCACGTTACCGTTTAGTTTTTGCCTCCCCCTATAATACCGAGCTATGGCTGTCTTCCCCTCATATGCACCAGCAGCTGAAACGCAATATTGAAGACTTTTCTAATGGCAAAATCTGCGTGGAGATCCGCGATAAAGGCCAACAGGGCGTTGGCCGTGAGCTAGCTGTACAGGTTTCCAGAGGTGCCATTCAGGGGGCACTGCTGAGTGTCTCTAACCTGTCACCTATTGTGCCTAAGCTCGATATTCTCAATATTCCCTTTTGGGCTGCACAGTCTCAGTCTTACCTGAATCTCATCACCTCAAAATTATGGCAGCAACAGGTCACTGATCAGATCCGTGCTCAGAGCGAGATTGCAATCTTGCTGTATCATCTGCCCGGCGCCAGAACCCTGACCTCTACACGTCAGTACGGCAAGTTGCTGAAAACGCCCAGCGATATCATTGATGTGATCTTTCGTGTGCCCGCCAGTCAGGTACTCAGACAGTTTTATCAACTCTGTGGCACCACACCGGTTCAGGTGGCCTGGAAAAAAGCAGCCATGCTGGCGGCGAGTAAACGTTTCGATGCCCTGGACCCGTCGGTAACGGGATTATATAACGGTCCAAATGGGCTAAATCGCCACATAGGGGCCGTATCTTTGATTAATTCGGTGCAGGATGGCTGGGTATCGGTTATTAATCAGCAGTGGCTCAATTCGCTGCCAAGAAAGCTGCGCATTGCCGTTTGGGAAGGCGCAGAGAAAACCTTTACCCAGCACCTGCCAATGGCACGTCGGGCCGCGCTTTACTGTCAGCGTGGCCTGCTCAGAAATGGCGCCACCATTTATTACCCGAGTGCCGATGAGATGGCCGCCTGGCAGGAAATTGGCGGTTATCAGCGCCGTGAATGGCACGCCACCAAAGTGGCGCTGTTGGGAAAAGTCAGTGCCTTTGATGAGTTTCTGGCCGCCACTCAAGTCAATAATGGCCTGACTTTTCCAACCTAGCTGTTAAATACCTTGCTGAATTTGCGCGTTAAAGCGTTGCAGCGCGGGCTTTTTCATCAGGCTATAACATACTGGCAATACCAATAGCGCTAACACCAGTGCGCTGAGCATACCACCCACCATAGGCGCAGCAATCCGACTCATGATTTCAGAGCCAGTGCCTGTGCCATACAAAATCGGCAGCAAACCAATGATGATAGTCGCGACGGTCATCATCACCGGCCGTACCCGTAGTGCAGCACCATGTAGCAAAGCATCTATGTATTGTGATTCGCTTACAGCAACCTGCCGTGCTTTGGCCTCGCTTTGCAGGTCTTCAAACGCCTGCTCCAGGTACACTAGCATGAGTACGCCAATCTCGACCGCCACACCGGCCAGCGCAATAAAGCCAACCCCCACCGCGACGGAGAAGTTAAAGCCTTGCAAATACATCAGCCACAGACCGCCCACAGTGGCCATAGGCAGAGTCAGGAGGATCAGCGCCACCTCACCAAAACGACGGAAGTTAAGGTATAACAGCAACATGATGATTGCCAAAGTCAGCGGCAGCACATAACTGAGCTTTTCCTGAGCCCGGAGCATATATTCATACTGACCCGCCCAGTTTAATGAGTACCCGGCGGGTAATGCCAGCTCTTCGGCGACCACACTGCGCGCCAGCTCAACATAACTGCCCAGGTCTACACCGTCTATGTCGACAAAGGTCCAGCCATTGATGCGGGCGTTCTCACTTTTGATCCCCGGCGCGCCACTTTCTACGTACACATCGGCCACATCCCCAAGCGCAATACGCTGACCGGTAGGCGTCACGATTGGCAACCGTGCCAGCTGCTCGGGCGAGCTACGATAATCCTGCGGATAACGCAAATTGACCGGGTAGCGCTCCTGCCCCTCTACGGTTTGGGTAACATTCATACCACCAATGGCGGTGGCCACCACTTGCTGCACATCGGCAATGTTTAGCCCGAAACGACTGGCCTGCTCGCGGCGAATATCCACTTTAATATAACGCCCGCCCGCAACTCGCTCAGAATACACAGACGCCGTGCCAGGTACCTTGCTGAGAATGGTTTCGAGACGCTGACCAAGCGATTCAATAACGGTTAGATCTGGGCCTGCAATCTTAACCCCGACCGGCGTTTTGATCCCCGTCGCGAGCATATCGATACGGGTTTTGATGGGCATCACCCAGGCATTGCTGACACCCGGTAGTTTCACCAGACGATCCAGTTCGGCTTTGAGCTTTTCTGTGGTCATGCCCTCACGCCATTCGCTGCGAGGCTTAAGCTGAATAAAGGTTTCAATCATAGTCAGTGGCGCAGGATCGGTGGCCGATTCGGCACGGCCGACTTTACCAAACACATTTTCTACCTCGGGCACTGTGGCAATCAGTTTGTCGGTTTGCTGTAACAGCTCACGCGCTTTACCGATGGAAATCCCCGGATAAGTGGTGGGCATATACATCAGATCGCCTTCATCCAGTGGCGGAATAAATTCGCTGCCGATTTTATTCAGCGGATAAAAGCCCACCACAGTCAGAGCGATCGCTGCCAAAAGCGTGGTCTTAGGGAAACGCATCACCTGTCGCAGCAGTGGCATATAAGCGGCTATAAGCAGCCGGTTGAGCGGGTTCTTGCGCTCCGGCGTGACTTTGCCACGGATAAAGTAGCCCATCAGCACTGGGACCAGGGTAATTGCCAGTCCGGCAGCTGCTGCCATGGCATAGGTTTTCGTATATGCCAGCGGCGCAAACATGCGCCCTTCCTGCGCTTCGAGAATAAACACCGGCAGGAATGACACGGTGATGATCAGCAGGCTGAAGAACAGGGCTGGACCCACTTCCGTGGCGGCTTTCGCCACAACCTGCCAGCGATTGTCGTCGGTCAGCGGCGTCTTTTCCATGTGCTTATGAAGGTTTTCTATCATCACGATTGCCCCATCGGTCATCGCACCGATGGCGATGGCAATCCCGCCAAGCGACATGATGTTGGCGTTGATCCCCTGAAAATACATAACAATAAAGGCCACCAGGATCCCCAACGGCAAAGTGATCACCGCCACCAGCGAGGAGCGCAAATGGAACAGGAAAGCGGCACAGATCACGGCCACCACCAATAGCTCTTCAAGCAACTTTTGCCACAGGTTATCAACCGCCCGCTCAATCAGCTGGCTGCGGTCATACACAGTGACCACCTCAACCCCTTCGGGTAAGGAGGCCTTCAACTCATCCAGCCGGGCTTTCACACCGGCTATGGTCTGCTGCGCATTTTCACCAAAGCGCATGACCACCACGCCGCCAACCACTTCACCTTCGCCGTTAAGCTCGGCAATGCCGCGTCGCATTTGCGGGCCGATGGTTATTTGCGCGACATCACCTAAGGTCAATGCGGTGCCCTGTGCATTGAGGCCCAGCGGGATCTGGGCAATGTCAGTGACCGAACGAATATATCCGGTGGCCGTCACCATATATTCAGCTTCTGCCATCTCGATAACTGACGCGCCGGTTTCCTGGTTACCTCGTTGCAGCGCCTGCTGAATATGACTCAGGGGCAGGTTATAGGCGCGCAGTTTATCCGGGTCAACCTGCACCTGATATTGCTTAACCATACCACCCACAGAAGCCACTTCGGAGACCCCAGGCACCGTCTGTAACTCGTATTTTAAGAACCAGTCCTGGAGACTACGTAATTGGCTAATGTCGTGCTTACCCGAACGATCCGTCAGGGCATAAATGTACACCCAGCCCACCCCGGTGGCATCCGGTCCAAGTTGTGGTTTGGCAGTCGGTGGCAGTAAGTTGGCCGCTTGGCTGAGATACTCCAGTACCCGGCTACGCGCCCAGTAAAGATCCGTGTCGTCATCAAAGATCACATACACATAGGAATCGCCATAGAAGGAGTATCCCCGCACTGTGGTTGCCCCCGGAACTGACAACATGGCGGTGGTCAACGGAAAAGTCACCTGATCCTGGACCACTTGCGGCGACTGGCCCGGATAACTGGTTTTGACTATGACCTGCACATCCGATAGATCCGGAATGGCATCGACCGGCGTTTGCTTCAGTGCAAACAGGCCGCCTGCCACCAGCATCAGCGTGCTCAACAAGACCAGTACGCGATTGTGCAAAGACCAGGTTATGATTGCTGCTATCATGATAATACTCCCGGCTTAATGATGCGCATGTTCAGACATGGCAGAGTCTTGCTCACCGTGCTGCATCTTGGTCACAACAAAATCATCCCCCACCTCGAAGGTAAAGGTTATCTGATCGCCAACATTAAACGCACTCAGGTCGATGTCTTCGGCTATCACAAAGTCCATGGTGGCCGCTGCCCGCCCCCATTTCTCTATGGCGCCGCGATGGATAGTCGCGGTACGCGAGGCGGCATCTATTGCTTTGATATGGCCATCCACGGTCGCCGTTGGTAAGGTCGGTTCAGCCATGATGTGAATGGTGGTGATTTCATACCCGGCATCCGTTTTGGTGACCTCAAAATGCAGCGACTGACCGGCTTTAAGCGCACTGCTGTCGAGCGTCTCAGCAAGTTGAAAATCCATGGTCATTTCGGGCCATTCCCACTCGGGCACAGCATCATGAGTCATGTTGATCACGTCCGATTGCGCCTCATAGTGGTTCACAGTACCGGCCATCCAGACCTGAGTTGGTTTTGCATCCGCACTCATACGCTTAAAGTCAGAGCTTTTGCTGGACTCCGAATCAATCAGGAAGTGAGCTGAAGTGACAACCCGATCGTCCTGCTGAAGTCCATCGAGGATCTCAGTGCTTTGCAGCCCTACCCGACCCAAAGTAACGGCCACAGATTTAAAGCGCCCGTCGCCCAACGCCACAACAACCCTGTCCTGCTTACCGGTGCGGATCACCGCCTCGCTCGGCACCTGCATGGCTTGTGTTTTACTGCCGGCCTGAATTAGTACCTGCGCAAACATATTGGGTTTCAGTTGCCCTGCTGCATTGTCAAACTTCAAACGTACCCGCAGGGTCCGAGTGGTTTCATTGAGGGTTGGATAAACATAGTCTACATTGCCCTGCCAACGCGCACCGGGCAGATAATCCAGCGTCATAGTAACGGGCTGACCGGCTTTGACCAGCGCGGTATCGCGCTCGAATACTTCGGCTTCCACCCAGACCTGATCCAGCTGGGCAATACTCATTAGGGTATTACCTGGATTGACATAAAACCCTTCGCGGATCTTCAGCTCGGCTATCACACCGCTTTGGCGGGCGTAGAAGGTGATGGTCTGACGCACCTGACGCTGCGCCTCTAAACTGGCGATAAAATCGGCCGACAATTGCAGCGCCATTAAACGCTCGCGTGCCGCTTTGATCAGGGTGGCATTATTACGATTTAACGCGATTAAAAATTCTTCCTGCGCATTCACCAGCTGCGGCGAATAGAGCGAATACAAAGGCTGCCCCTGCTCCACCGGCTCGCCGGCCGCTTTGATGTACAGGGTTTCAACCCAGCCATCGACGCGCGGGTGAATGTGTACCAGTTTGTCTTCATCATATTGCACATAACCCACCGTCGAAATCGTGCTGTGCATCGGCCCCACTTCAACCGCAGCGGTTCTCACGCCCAGGTTATTCACGACTTCAGGAGAAATGGTGACGGCGCCGGGCACCTGCTCTTCACTTTCGGCATAAACAGGCACCAGATCCATGCCCATAGGCGACTTACCGGGTTTATCACGGCGATAATTACTGTCCATTGGCGCCACCCAGTAGAGCGGCTGGTTGCTATCGACCTCTGCATCAGCGGTATGAGAGGGTGTGGCGGTCAGCGTCATCAGGACATAGCTCAGCGCGCCCCCTGATAAGCCAGCTAGCAATAGTTTCAGCGTATTATTCATCATTCACTCCTGGCTGATAGGTGGTGAGGTAATAGTTCAGTCTGGCAACGGCTTTAAGGGCATCGACGTCAATTTGTTTGGCCGCGACTCTGGCATTGAGCTCGGCAATGCGGGCTCGCACGACCTCGGCAAAATCGCCGTTATCATTGGTATAGGCGGTGAGCGCAGCTTCTGCTTGCTCATGTGTTTGTTGCAGCAACTGCTCCCGATACAAGGTCTGACGCTCTGACAATCGCCTTAGCTGACTCGCCTCTTTTTCAACCTGACCGGACAGCTCACGCAGCAACAGCAATTTATCGGTTTTGATGGCTTCGCGATTTGACTGAGCAGAGCTCAGCCACTGGTCCTGACGGTTGTCGGTAAATAAAGGCACATCCAGCGTCACCCCCAGCGAAAAGAAGTCGGCGCGGCTGCTGCCATCTGGCATATCACTGCGATATCCATAGCTGGCATTCACACCCCACTGCGGCTTATATTGCTGGCGAGCAATCGCAACCCCTTTGCCAGCCGCCTCAATACGTACATCCTGTGCCAGCACCACCGGATGGCTGGTAAGCCGTGCCAGTAGTCGCGCTGCATCCGGCTTACCCTGCATAAAAATAGCCGGGACAGCCACTTTTAGCTGAGGCAAGGTCTCTGGCAAATTGATATCAGACCAGGCGATATGCGCCTGAGCGCCTCGCAGCCAGGCCAGCAGCTGTGCACGCGCAGATTCCCGTTTTTGGTATTCAACGCTGAGGCGGTCATCGAGCTGCACCAACTCGAGTTGCGCGCGGATCACATCCTGCTGGCGGGTCCGCCCGACCACATTGGCATAACTGGCTTTACTGACATCGACCAGTTGCTCAAACAGGGCTTTATCCTGCTCAATCAAAGCAATGGTACGCTCGGCCAGATAGGTATCGAGCCATAGCTGACTGACTTGTGCCCGTATTTGCGCAACCCGATCGGCGCGAAGCAATGGATATTCTTCACTGGCAATCTGCAGTTGCTCGCGTTTAAGTGCTAACTCATCGCCACGGCCAAAATGCTGGCTCACGCCCACCTTAAGCTGAGTCATTGCCTCGCGGTCGTGTTGCCAGCCATCCACCGGCAGATTCATCATAGACAAGGACACTTTGGGATCGGGTAGCGTACCAGCGGCGAGGCCTTGCGCATAAGTCGCTTGCTGCTGATGTTGGTGTTTTTGCAATAAAGGATCCTGAGCAATTGCCTGCTCTATGGCTTTTTGTAAAGGCAAAGAGGCCTGTACAGAGCTGGTTGCCATTATCAGTGCGCCCAGTAGCGCGCAACGGGCTGTTGCAGGAATTAAAAACGGCATCAAAACTGCTCCTCATAAGTATCGATTTGCGCATAAACCTGATGGCTGCCATCTTTCATCAGCAGTAAGACCTGATATGGCATAAAACGCTCATCCACTTCCATGCCAGGCGAGCCCAGCGGCATGGCAGGCACACTCAGCCCAATGGCATCCGCTTTAGGGTTGGCCAGAAATTGCTGAATAAACTTTGCCGGGACATGCCCTTCAAATACCCAGCCGTCATGGCTGAGCGCGGTATGACAAGAGCGGTAACGCGGTGCAATACCGTGACGTGATTTAAGCGCACTTAAAGACGCCAGCTCCCTGCCCTGCGCCGCAACGCCTTGCGCCAACAGGTGTGACAGCCACTTTTTACAGCAGCCACAGGTTGGCGTTTTATAAACAGTTAACGCCTGTAACGGGCCCGGCTGAGCCTGGCTGCTCAGGCTCAGCAGCGAGCACAAACAGGCGCTCAGAAATAGACCATATTTATTGGTAGTAAAAGACATCATTTGCCTCCGTCTTCTTCTGCCTGCCCATTCAAATAACGAGAGCAGATCAGAATCATATAAACATCACACTGCACCGCGCAGTGAAGTCATCTTAAGAAGTTGGATTGACAGGTCAGGCGCCGAATTTCAGACGCACTTCACCTGGGTCAGGCAAAAATGGGGGGGCGATATAAGGACTGAGCGACGGCAATGGGGAGTTGATCGTCATGCCAAATGGCAGCAAGGAACACTAAGTCTGTTGTGAGAGAAAATTCTGCAACAGGTAATAATTGTACGTTACTACAGGCATTTGCGGGACATGCACAATCACTCTCACAGCAGTCTGCTGCGGAATCTGTGTGCACAAGCACAGTCTCAGCTCTGTGTTCACCACCATGCATATGATTTGTCTGAGCTTTGTGCTGCATAGCAGAGCCATGCATTGTATGACCCTGCATATGTACCTCACAGTTCATCACGACTGTGGACAAGCCCTGAGCTGCAAAAGCCAGCACAACCAGCATCAATACACTTGACTTAATTATGTAGTTCATAATTGCCCCGTTTACACCTGTTGACATTATTACACACATTGCACCAGTTGAATACAATTTAGCGCACAATGCCATCCGCCTATGCTGTTTTCTATTCCGATACAAAAGGGGTACAATATACTGAAACGCTCAAAAATCACGGAAGTTAACTTAATGAAAATAATAAACTTACCTCTTTCTTCACTCAGTTTAGCAGTATGCCTTGCCTTAACCGGATGTGGCTCGAGTTCCGATAACTCGCAGCTTGTTGAGAAAGCCTCTGATACTGCGAAAACAGACAATAAGGATACTGAAAAAAAACCAGATAGTAACGATGATAATCAGACTCTCTCTGTGTCTGTGGTATCGCACTCTGCAAACAGTGTTGTAAATGCAACCGCTACTCAGGTATCCGTGTCAGTCTCAGATGAAAGCCAAGTCAAAGAGATCTCATTGTTAGTGAACGGCAAGAAAGTCGACACTATCCAGTCTGCACCATGGGTACTGGATTGGGATGCCTATTATTGGGGTAACTCATCCGTAACACTAGCCATTGAAACCGTTGATAAAGACAATAAAGTACACACCAGTGCCGCACCTTTCAATGTCAAAGTAACCAACGCAGTGAACACTGCATTGACGTTTAGTGAACTAGACGCACAACTGCGCAATACAGACTCGCTCAGTGTTTCCCTGAATCCAGTGAACCATGCTGAATTTTATGAACTCAAAGTCGAACACAATAAATCTGAAACCATCTTAAGATCGGCACAAGCTCAGGTTGAGTTAACCGAGCTCACCCTTGGCGACTATAAGATGAGCTACCGCGCAACAAACGCTCAGGGTCAGGCTGGTCCTTGGTCAAAAGCGCAGGAGTTTGCTTTGCTCGGCCCTGAGGCTCCAGCAGCGATGACAGAGCCAAACATTGAGCTGACTGAAGCTGGATACTCCCTGACTTACACACCACCCGAGCAGGAAGACGGTTTATATCTGCAATTGTCACTACATGGACCGGCTAACCTGAGCCTGGATTCAAAAGACGGCCAGCCACTGGTGTTTAGCGAGCTAACGCCTGGTTCATATCAGCTTGAGGCAAGCATCACCAATGCCTATGGCCACAAATCAGAGCCAACAATATGGCAGCTTGTACTGGAAGCACCGCAAGCACCTGCAAATGTGGTCACGACAATGAATGTACAAGGTGAACAACACAAAGTGACATTCAACTGGGAAAACAACGACAACTTAGTATCTTATGTAGTGAGCGCAACCAATAACTCAACGCATGAGCACTATACAGCCAAGGCAACAGATAAAAATACGCTCGATCTGATGCTGCCTGCTGGTGAATATAGCTGGCAAATGCAGGTTGTTGATATCGCAGGTAATGAATCCATGTGGAGCGACACAAAGATCCTCTCGGTTGCTGTATATGATGTACAATTTGAAAATGTAAGCTCTAATCCAAGTACCGCCATATCTACCGCAGACAATAGCACCATCATCTTATCTCAAAAAGGCAATGACAACTGGCTGGCAAAACTGGACGTGTATGGCAACCTGGTGTGGGAAAAGACGATTTCTAAACCCGGATACCCGCCACTTAAGACATTGTTAGAACTACCGAGTGGTGAATTAGTCGCCAGTGGCAACTTTACCGATTACAACGCTGGAAAGTCTTACAGTGTTACAGCTAAATTCTCTGAAACTGGAGATGAGGTTTGGTATACACAAACGCAAAATAACACTGGCGGCGAAAGGTTTGGTGATATTACCTCCGCAGTGCTTTGGAATGACCAGTATTACCGCCTGCAAAGCGTACGTGCTCAGGATGAAAGTTACGCAACCACGATTCAACAAATTGATTTGACCTCTGGTGAAATTCTGATCAGTGAACCATTCGTACATAATTTTGGTGCTCACAGAATTGAAGCCGCTCAGTTAGTGGTTATCGACTCCGATCAGCTAGCCATCTCTGGTAGCTTGTTAAAGGAAACACACTCTGAATTTGGCCTTAACTATGTCGCTGTGTTTGTCGCTAAGCTAGACAAAACGTTTAAGTCGACACACAGCTGGCAAAGTAAGAATATTGTGAGCGATTTTCATAGAGCAATAAAGTTAGACGATCAGAAGAACATTTTAGTGTTTGGTGAGGATACGGCCTTTACTATCACGACTTATAAACTGGACCAGCAGTTAAATGTTCTGTCCAGCCATAACAAGAGCCTAAACATTAACCTAGCCTGGCAGTCAGCCATGCATGTGGATCCTGATGGGTCTGTTAATGCAATCGGTATGGAATATTCGCCCTCTACCATCTACAACGTTTATTTTGACTCTCACCTGGGGTTTGTCAGAAAAGACGCGCTTTACAGTCCGGCACTCAACTCTTCACCTGCATGGACGCTTAAAGCGCAAGATGGTGCTACAGTCATCGCTGACCAAATGGCTCCATCATCTGGTCTACGTGTTATCCGCACACTATTCTAAATATGCGCTAAAGCATGGCGGGGTTTGCTCGCCATGCGCCTTTTTCTAGAAAGACTCCAACCTTCCAATTTTCTGACTAGACCAATTTTCTTCCGAGAAAGTACATCTCAGCTATACTCTAAGCAACGGCAGTGAGGGTAACCTGCCATGTCAGATTGAAGTAAACTGGTTGGAGTTGTCAATGAAGTCTGTGTTGATATTGTGCGTTTTCTGTTTCCTGACAGGTGTTAGCCAAGCGTCGGAATCAGACACAGCCTCTAACTATACCATTGAGATCACCCTGCCTGTTCGTCAGGTTAAGTTGCAAAAGTATATCAGTGAATTACTCCATCGCGCATTGGCTGACTTAGGCTATGAGCTTGCACTAACCATGACACCTAACCCCTTATACATGAGAGAATCCCGCCTGCTTAACAGTGGCCGGATCACCATGATCATGCGCCTGGCAACACCACAGCGCGATGCGACTTTCCACAAAATAGCAGTGCCGCTGACACAAGGGCTGATAGGTAAAAGACTACTGCTAATCCATCAGCGTAACCAGTCTCGTTTTGACGCGATACAATCACTGGATGCTTTACGAGCCAGTGAATTAATTGGCGTCTTTGCCCCAGGCTGGTATGACACGCAAATCTGGCAGGCAAACCGCCTACCCTTCATTGAAAGTGCCAGCGATCACGCGACTATTTTGCGCATGTTGGTCGACGGTAACCGTGGCTTTGATTACTTTTCACGGGGTATCAATGAAATTGATGATTACACTCTCAGTGATGGATTAATCATAGAACCTCACCTGGTGTTGAGCTATCCACTGGATTTTCATTTCTATCTTCATCCAGACAATAAAGTGCATATCTCTATTTTGACCCGGGCATTGGAAAAAGCCCGGGACAATGGCTTACAATCACGGTTACTAAGCAAGCATTTTGGCTATCTGCAGCATCGTCACAAACTGTCAGCAAGACGTGTCATTTCGCTCTCTTTACCCCAAAACCAGGGGCAGACAATACCGCTTCCTTTATCCTCACACTAAGCCAACAACTCGTCCAGAACTGAGCCCGGGTTACCCCTGTAAACTTCGCCTAACTCATTGAATAAATTATTTGCGTTATCTCAGGGTAATTATCGGAGAGCTAAGCTAAAATAGCGATAAATTTTATCTGGAGTATCTTTTCAATGAGCATTCATGTAATCAAACACCCCCTTGTACAGCATAAACTAGGCCTGATGCGTGAGCATGGGATCAGCACTAAGAGCTTCCGCGAGTTATGTCAGGAAGTGGGTACCCTGCTGACCTATGAAGCAACAAAGGACATTCCATTAGAAGATATCACGATCAAGGGCTGGCAGGGTGACGACCTGACTGTACAACACATCAAAGGCAAGAAAATCACCGTTGTACCAATCCTGCGCGCAGGGCTGGGCATGATGGAAGGCGTGATGCAGTTAATCCCAAGCGCAAAGGTGAGTGTGGTCGGCCTGCAACGTAACGAAGAAACGCTCGAACCTGTGCCTTATTTTGAGAAGCTGGTTGGTAACATTGAAGAGCGAATGAGTCTGGTGATCGACCCTATGCTGGCCACAGGTGGCTCTATGATTGCGACCATCGACATGCTGAAAAAAGCGGGCTGTAAAGAAATCAAAATCATTGTGCTGGTTGCTGCACCTGAAGGGGTAGACAAAACTCTGGAAGCCCACCCGGACGTAGAGATTTTTACCGCTTCACTGGATAGTCACCTGAATGAGAAAGGCTACATAGTGCCTGGCCTCGGTGATGCAGGTGATAAAATCTTTGGCACAGTGTAGGGCACGCTGAATGTCCAACATATCAATGACTTCTTTCACATCGCTCAAAACTATTGTGAGCGGTGCCCAGATGCTGTTTGTTGCCTTTGGCGCGCTGGTACTGGTGCCACTACTAACCGGTCTGGATCCTAATGTAGCGCTGTTTACCGCAGGTCTGGGTACTTTGGTGTTCCAGTTTGTGACACGCGGACAGGTGCCTGTTTTTCTGGCTTCTTCGTTTGCTTTTATCGCGCCCATCATTGCCAGCGTACAGGTATGGGGGATCCCAGCGACCATGGGGGGACTCATGGCTGCCGGGTTTGCCTATATTTTACTGAGCTTACTGGTACGCTTTAAAGGGGCTGATATTCTTCACAAAATTTTACCTCCTGTCGTTGTCGGCCCTGTGATCATGGTGATCGGCCTCGCGCTTGCCCCCGTCGCGGTTAATATGGCCATGGGTAAAAGTGGAGATGGCAGCATGCAACTGGTTGCCTATGAACAGGCTTTGATCATTTCCTTGTTGTCACTCGTTGTGACCTTAGTGGTTGCCGTCACCGCCAAAGGGATTTTTCGTCTCATTCCCATTTTGGCAGGCATTATTACCGGCTATGCCTTATCACTGTTTTTCGGCATAGTGCAGTTTGATGCGGTGACCAATGCTAGCTGGCTGGCCGTCCCTGCGTTTGTCTGGCCGGAGTTTTACTGGCCTGCCATCTTGTTTATGGTGCCCGTAGCCATTGCGCCAGCCATTGAACACATAGGCGATATGATGGCGATTAGTAATGTTACCGGTAAAGATTACCTGGAAAAGCCCGGCCTGCACCGCACCTTACTGGGCGACGGCCTGGCCACCTCTACGGCCTCTTTGTTTGGTGGCCCACCCAATACCACCTACTCAGAAGTCACCGGGGCGGTGATGCTTACCCGTAACTTCAACCCTCAGGTAATGACCTGGACCGCTGTCATTGCGATTGTACTGGCATTTGTTGGCAAAATGGGGGCTGGGTTACAGACCATCCCAACCCCGGTTATGGGCGGGATTATGACCCTGTTATTCGGCTCTATTGCGGTGGTTGGTCTAAACACACTGGTTAAGTCAGACACTGACCTCAGTGCACCGCGTAACCTGAGTATCATCGCCCTGATCCTGGTGTTTGGTATTGGCGGTATGCAGCTTGGCAGCACCGAGTTTAGCCTCCAAGGGGTAAGCCTGTGTGCCATTTTGGGCATAGTGCTTAACCTTGTGCTTCCTCATCCAAAACCCGAGACAGGTCAAGAAAGCTAGCTTAGCGCAAATACCTAAACATAGCTGCTGTGTGTGGCAGCAGCTATGTTTTCCAAAATATATATTTAACCAAATGATTTGCGAACTCGCTCATCGAACTCCATTTCATGATCCCGAAACGATTTAAGTAGCTTATAACTCAAAGGCAGGCGCCTGTGTGGACGCAAGTTTTTCACCTTGCGATAGCTCGCATGCTTTGACAGATCAATGACACCCATGGACCAACGCGCAAAATTACGCCTGGCAATATCATTCACAATCAGCGCAGCGACACCTGAATGCCTCGAATCTTGCTGGATTTTTTTATACAAGCGCTCAACGTGCTCTCTCTCGCCTTCAATCACTTGCATAAAATGATGACCGTCGTACAGTAGCATACCGGAAATCCCCATGAGTTGATTGGTACTTTTACAGTAACGGCTTAACTCTATCAGCTGCTCGTCCGACAAAGGCGCAGTAACAGTACTGACATAAATGAGCTCAACTAAAGCCATCACAACCCCCTTGTTCTGTCTGATGATAAGCATAGTTGAACGCGGTTATTGCGCAAAACAAATCAATCAAATTCAAGAGGGCGTGAAATTACTGATTCTGCACTTAGAGCGTAAACACAATTATCACTGACATGATCCCCAGGTTATACCATCTTCACTGCATTGTTTTGTGTAAGTGCCATCGCTTTGATAGGTGGTTCTGAGCCAGTCTTTGTCAGCAAATCGCTCCGTCATCACCCGGTGCTCACCGCTATCATCCGTCACCCGCTTATACCAGCTAAAAGCAGGCAGGGTCAGTGTCTTTTCTAATTCATAGCCGCTTGCAACGAAATAGTCTGCCAACTCTTGCGGGGCCAGTACGGTGTGCTTGTTTACCAGAGAATGCCAGTCAGTCAACCCGTCAAGCATCTCGTTGCGCTGTTCTATCTGAGTATGCTTTTCTACCAATTCTGTGCCATATGAGATCGACAGCAAACGCTCAGTCCTCGCGCTAAAGTCCTGTTGCCAGTCGCAGCGTTGTACTTCATTGTCACGTTTATGATCCAGTGAGTTTGAGAGCTTATATTCAATCCCTTGCAGGGATACCGAAACGCCCTCTTCAAACACACAACGACCTGTATCTTCCGCATTCTCTCTGATGAGGTCAATTTGCTGCTTGTATTGACCCGCTGATCCCCAGGGTTGGTATACCGTGTTTCTCAGATACTCGACAAATACCACGTTTTCCAGCTCGCTATCCATTTGTGCCGTTTCACTGAAAAAAGTGCTATCGCCTTTGCCAAATACCACAATGTCGCGATACCAGAGTTGTTCGCTGCTGTGCTCAGACCGAGGCGTTTTCGGGTAGTGAATAACGCGGATCTCATCCGCATCCGGGTATTGCTCTGCTAACTCAAGGCGCTTTTTCAGACTTGCCTGAAGCCCCAATACAATCCGCTCTGCCAACTGCTTTGCCTGCTCGTCCTCATTCGCAATGTAATCACTGAACAGCTGCTGTTCAGAGATGTTGTAATGTGCAATTACTTCGTTCGTGGTTTGACGTAAGATGTTCAGCAACTCACTTAATAATCTGGGCTCCTGTTGCAATTGAGCACAGCTTTTTCCTTTGAAGGTCTCAGACTCACTCAGTGACTGCCACAATACCGTAGTCAGTGGCGTGACATGCGCCGCAATACGGTCATCTTCAATGGCCTCAAGTGAAGGAGGTAATACCAGCTGGTAGGCCTTAGTCACTTCACCTAAATCTTCGTCAATCGCACCTACTGGCACATCAACATAAGTGGGTACATACACACTACATTGTCTCTGAGCGGCTGTTAGTTCAAGTAGATAGCTTCCCTGATCTGTCGAGCGCGCGCTGGGCTCATCAGCATCGTGCGAGCCATTATTATTCAGATCCAGCCAAACCTTGGCCCCGGATACATAGCCATCAATCACCCGGCCACGCTGGCTATATTTATTCTCGTCACCCGTCACCTGGTCTCCATTACTCGAACCAGTATCAGAGTTATTCTGAGTATTACTATTTTTATTGGCAGCCACATTGACTGAGTCAGGCTGATTGAGGCTATTATCTGAGCCACCTCCGCATGCCGAGAGAGTACCGATACATAAGGCCAGTAAACTGAGCGAGCTAAGTTGTTTGTTGTTCATATTGTTTCTTCCTTTGTACTGCTTCACCTGATACACAGAACCCCCAAATAAGCACTGGTTCAGGAGTGATAATGGTTCAAATTGTACCTTGTTCACGGTCTTGTTCTGTATCCGAAATCAGACATATTTCGATAATTTCCAGCCATTTCCTCTAAAACCGGCGGTTTGTTTTTGCCTGCTTGCAGGCTATGATACCCACTCATAATTGGTTAAAACTTCCCTCAATTAAAAATAAAAACAACAATAACAAAGATTTAAATACATGAGATTTGCCTCGCGACCTGCTTTACTTCAACTCATAACGCTTCTATTGATGTTGCAACTTAGTTTTAGTGCACTTGCAACCGCCTACACAACATTAACCGTGGCAGATGGTTTACCAAGCAACCGGATATTTGATATTGAGCGGGATCACACGGGGTTTGCCTGGTTCGCTACCGACAAAGGGCTGGCGCGCTACGATGGCGCTGCCATTGAGGTTTTTTCTCGTGACCATACTCCGACCCTCAGCAACGCATTGTGGATCAGAGACATCCTGATTGATGCACAGCAGCAGCTCTGGGTTGCTGGCAAACAGGGGCTGGAGGTGCGTAGGCCGCATTCCGAGCACTTTCGCCCCCTCAGCATCGCCGGACGCACTCAGCCACTAAATATCTATACCTTGTTTTTGGCTCAGGACAACCGACTCTGGGCAGGCGCTGCTGACGGTCTGTATATGGTGAGTCAAGATGCACTACTCCCCGTCAAGACTCATATTAACAACGTGGTGCAGCGCTTTAAGATCCTCTCGATAGCACAGGCATCAGAGCACACTCTGATGTTGGCAACCACACGCGGTTTGTATTTATTTGACCCGACCAGTGGCAAGGCTACCCCCGTCACTTTGCCACCCGGAGAGTCCGTTATGGCCAATAAACTCTGGACTGTCGAAGACGGTCAAATCTGGGTGGCAATGCACGGGCTTGGTCTGGGTGTGTATAACCAGAGCCAGAATAAGGTTGAGCTCACCTACCGGGATCCCAATGAGTTTGATACGGTTGGCTATGTTTTTGACTTGTATAAAGAGCAAGGAGAAATACATGCAGCGTCTTTGAATACAGGAATGCTAAAACTTAGCGATGGAGTGATAACTCACATACAATCATATCCGCCCCTTTTATCTTTATACAAAGACAACAGCCTACGCATCTATGGCACCTTTAACGAAGGCGTGATTATTGAATCCGTTAATCACAGCGCCATGAGTAACTTTGCATTTTCTCACCCCAGTGACACAGGCAAGTATGAAATTAATCAGCTGATGCAGTTCAATGGCTATCTGTGGCTTGCAGATCAACTGGCAGGCCTGTGTCAGTACACACTAAACGGCAAGTTTAAACGTTGCGTGTCTTCCGATAGTCACTCTGCTCAGGCGATGACACCGACACCAGACGGACGCCTGTGGGCCGCTATGTATCACGAATTATTGGTGGTGAATCCGGAAAATGCACAGGTTGATGCCCGCTACAACCTGGCTGACTACACGATTCCTGAGGCAATCAATACCCTGGTGCAATCCGACGACGGGTCACTGTGGCTGGCACACAGTTTTAATGGCCTGAGTCGATTTGCTCCGGATACCCGGGCAACTACCCGCTTCACCAGTACAAATAGCCCACTACTGAGCAATCAGCTTCATCACCTGGCAAAAGAACAAGACACGCTCTGGCTGGCAACCGATTCAGGGTTACAGGTGTATTCGCTCAGCTCTGAACAGTTTAAAGCCATTCCGGGCTCTGCCAGTCAGCCCTTTACTGCAACATATTCAGTCATGCCTGCACCCGATGGAAAAATCTGGGTGCAAACAGACCGCGGCTTGCGCCTTTACAACTCTGAGCAGCAACGCTGGCAGGACTTACCCGAGCCACTAAATAAACTGAGTGCGACCAGTCTGGCTTTTGATGATAAACACACTGTGTGGGTCTCAACCGGACAAGGGGTATGGCATTGGCAGAATAGTTCAGGTGCAGTCGCATTTTATAACCATGGAGACGGGTTGTTTAGGAAGGGCTACCTGGAAGGCACTGCGACACACTCTGACGGACACATTTGGTTCGCATCCACAGAAGGAATAACGCACCTGAGTCCGGATAAGCTAGTACGGATTGACCCACGTCCTCAAATCAGCCTTATGACAATCACGGCGCCTCAGGGAGAACAGCAACACTATTACAATACCCGTACTGTTCCAGCCATTGACCCGTGGCATGCAAGCCTGCGTCTGCGCGTGGCCAATGGTGATCTGATCAATAACATTAAACAAAAGTTTCGCTATCAGCTGTCTGGCGTGGCCGATACCTGGGTCGAACTAGGGAATGAGCATACCTTGATGATGCCACGCCTGCCATGGGGAGAATATACCCTGCGACTGAAGGCCACCGATAATCAGGGCAACTGGTCTGAACAAGTGTCTGAATTACACTTTAAGGTGCGCACACCATGGTATGCCTCTGCACTGGCCAAGACAAGCTATGTTCTGCTGGCAATTTTGCTGATTTACTGCACCTATCGCATCAGAGTGTCAGCACTGAAACGTCGGCAACAACAATTGCAGGATACAATTCGTGCCCATACGCATACAATGCAAGTGCAAAACAGCCAGCTTGAGGCAGCACAAGCACAACGAACAGCCCTGCTTAAAACTTTATCGCATGAGCTGATGACGCCGGTTACTTTAATTCAGGGCCCGGCAGAGCAATTACGCAATAGTATTGACGAACGCCAGAAAACCCAGATGGTCAATCTGGTGATCAGTAACACCAAGCGACTCAAAGTACTCATTGAGCATCTGATGTTTATTTCATCGAACAACTCACCGGCAGCGACTATCACGCTGGAAAAATGGCAACGTGAGGATATATCTGCGTTGCTGCAAGAGCAGCTCAGCGCCTTTGCGTCCTTATTGACCGACAAGTCCCTTAGCTGTATTCAACAGATAGAACCCGGGTTAATGGTGAGCGCACCGCCAGACCTACTACAGCAACTCATCAGCAACCTGCTTAGCAATGCTGTCAAATACAGTTATGACGGCGGTGAAATCAATCTTTCTCTGGAAGCAGATCATTTAACGCAGCATGTGATACTCAGAGTATCGGATCAGGGAATTGGCATCGCACCTGAGCATCATGATCCTATTTTTGAACCCGAGTACCGAACCCGGGCGGGTCATGAATTTAGCTCCGGATTGGGACTGGGCCTGAACCGAGTCAAAGAAGTAGTCACTTTGCTCAGTGGTCAGATCCAGCTTGAGTCTGCAATCGGCCAGGGCAGTTGTTTTACCGTGAGCTTACCCCTTACCAATGCGCATACTCAGGCCCACGGCAGCGTCAAAGCCTCGAGTTCGCAAGTGCAACCTGATAAGGCTCACTGTATTTTGTTAATTGATGACACGCCCGACATGCTTGAATTTTTGCATTCCGTATTAGATCCGGACTATCAGGTGCTCACAGCTAGCAATGGTGAAGCTGGGTTAGCACTGGCTCGTGCTCAGTTACCGGATATGGTCATCTCTGATGTCATGATGCCCGTTATGGACGGCTTTGCGCTCACACAAGCGCTAAAATCCGACCCTTTGACCGCCCATATTCCGTTGATGTTAGTCACTGCGAACCTGAATGAAGAAAAACACCTTAAAGGACTAGCACTACAAGCAGACGATTACCTCACTAAGCCCTTTAACCTGGACGCTTTCAAACTAAAAATACGCAATACCTTCAAACTGATAGAAGCAACGCAAGCTCAGTTGAAAGCGCAGCTTATGCCTGCCACTAAGCGCCTGAAACAAGCACCGGAAACGCCGAAGCAACAGTTTGCCAATAACCCCGCCACGCTCGCGTTTTTAGATAAACTGGAATCGGTGCTGGAGACTCTGTTCAGCGATCCAACATTAACCGTCTCTATGGTCGCCAGCGAAATGGCCCTGAGCGAACGTCAGCTGCACCGTAAATTAACATCCGTGACGTCTATCGGAGCCAATGAATATCTGCGTCAGTACCGTTTGTATCAGGCTCTGCCACAGTTACTTGCCGGGTACAATATAGCTCAAACCGCTGAACACTGTGGCTTTAATTCACCTTCATATTTCAGTGCGTGTTTTAAAAAGCAATTTGGTATGACGGCAAAGCAATATGCAAAGTCGCAGTCCTTTACATCGGATAGCCAGGCTGGGTAATTTGACCGGGCTTCATACCAATTTGCTTAATCAAGTGTTCTATTTTGAGGCGAGAAAACATGTTCAATAACCAGGCAAAAATTTGCGAACCCATACCTTAGGTAAAGGGTCTACATCAAAAATTTTTAACACAGTTAGCATCCTATTTGCTCCATCAAATTGGATAGATATTAGGTGAAATTTTTATTATCCCATCGATAACACTTGCATGCTGGCCATAAGTTACAAGAGGGCCAGATCAGTCGGTTTGCGGAACTTGTCGTTTATCAGAGGATGAGTACGAGCCATTTGAAATGGCTCGTACTCAAGACATGAATCAAAGAAAGGGATTAAATTAGAAACTCTTGATGAATTTGTCTGCCAGCACAAAGTACTGATTTAAGTGCTTTTGTGTCTCTTCTTTACGGTTTCTTTCTGAATTGATGTGAATATCTTCAACCACAACCGCAATGTCTTCTGCCAGCTTTTTCTTGTCACCAATCAGGTTGAGTGTGAAAAACTCGACGCTTTTCTCAAGAGTGTAAGTGATAACATGGATGTCCTGAAGCTCGGCCGCATCCAGGTCTCTTTTACTTCTAATCTCTGACGTTTTTTCAATAAAAATCTTGCGCGCATCTTCAACCGACGTCACATTTGCGACCTTGAGGTGCTGAATGGATTTTTCATCTGCATGGGCTGAAAAAGCAAATACAGCGGTCATAAGCAATACAATTAACGTTTTCATTTAATCTCTCTAGCGTTGAAATATAAGTGTCAAAAAGATGGTTTATAAGTATGGCGTACTGACAAAGTCGGTCAAATGATGGAAGTTGTTTAACCGCCCATAATCGGCCTAAGATACAACAAAGTGAACTTCCTCAGAGCTTGAATGGCGTACATCCGTGACGGCATTATGCACGTTGCAATTGACATCACTTGCTACTTACTCTGATCCGGTCCATTTTTCTTTCGATACAAGCACACACTAAAAACCGCATTACTCTATCAGTATTAGACGTTGAGCAAAGCTAAAAATTTATCATTTGTTACCTTATGACACAGTTCCGGAGTAACTCAGCTCTTATTTCAACCCCCGTAATACGTGTTAGCACACTTATCAGAGCACAAATACACCCAACTAGGCACACCTGTCAGGTATGCCAATATAAAGCCAACCAGAACAGATAAGTCTGGCCAACTCACTCTCTTCAGAGCAAGATTGATACAGTCAGTCGTAAGCTTTAGACTTAGCTGCAATTGCCCTGCTCGCAACTTTTATATCATCCGCTTGAGTGTATTATCTTGTTTAATGAACTGATGATACATCACACCACCCAGGTGCAATAAAATCAGCGCGATTAAACCAGCTGCCAGCAAACCATGCAGCTCTCTGGCCATCGAATACAAAATAATATTGCTCTGCTCAGCCGCAGGAAAACTAAAGAGCCCGAAAATACTGACTGGCCTGCTTGCAAAGTACTGAGATAATAAACCAGTCACTGGCATGCCTGCCATCAACACATACATTAGCCCGTGCACCGAGTCTGCCACCTTATTTTTCCAGCCTAGCTCGTTGTGCAATGCCCGGTTGGCTGGATGAGTGAATTTAAAGACAACTCTCAAACAAAAGAGCCCAAGCACAACAAACCCAATCGCTTTATGTAACCCCAACACGTTTAGTTGCCACCCTTCCAAAGACCGGATCATGAGCAGCCCGGAAACAAGCATAAACGCTAACAAGACCGCCATTAGCCAATGTGTAATGCGAAGTGCCAAGCTGTACTTTGAATCGGTCATCATTGAAGTACCTCCAGTAACTTTTCCTTCGCCCGGCGACGGTAGGATTCTGCATAAGCCGCTGAGCGGGCTCTTAATATGGGGTCAGCCGTTGCCGTAACGCCACTCGGTAAAGTTAAAGGATCGTAGTTTATTGACTGGCACTGCGCATTCAGTCCCATATCAATCTGCTCAATGACGATCTTGCCCGCAACCACATGTTCTCTGTTCTCTGGCCAACGCAGAGCTGGGTCATTCTCATCATCCGTCTCTTCTGACAGGATAAAAACCCAGTTGAATTTTACGGGCCCCTTCAACAGTCTGGCTGACAGCTCGTCGAACAAAGCGTTGTCGGTATCCGATGTCGGCCCCATAGGATGACCCAAGGGTTCAAAATACCAACGCACCGCGCGTTTTTCTCCTTGTGAATTTTCAAGGTAAAATGCATTGATGCTGTGATAGCGCTCCAGCGCCAAGCTCTGGGCTGGTGTGTAGCTCGCCTTCCAGTTTAAGAAATCCTGGGTCTCAGGGTGTGCGTTAAAAAACGCTTTAAGTGCTTGCGGACCACTTTGTATTGCAACGATTTGCTGATAAAAATCATGCGGATTCGATACCGCCATCACCGGTGGCGTATTCATCGCTATGCGCCATTGCTGCGTTGGGCTGATATTGAAGCTGACAGCCAGACTCCTGACGGGTGATTTCAGATCAGGCGCGGTGGGATTATTACCGGCGATTGAAAAGCGTCCAATAAAGGGCGCTGTGCCTAGCGCAAAAATCGGCACCTGAGTTAAAGCAGACAATTGCCCATTGGGCTCAAAATACCCCGTAACACAAGCCCCTTTGGCGTGCGCTCGCCGAAACCCGGCAACGCTGGTATTACCTTGCTGTAAATTAACAAACTGTTGTGCTGTCACTTGCTCTGCTGAAAAAACATAACCGGCAGGTAGCAACATGCTCAGATAAATCATATGGAAAAGACGCACAATACCTCCGTAAAGAATAACACTCAAAATCCGGCACAATCGTGATTATTGCGCCCAAGAAAAGGGGACCGGTCAGACCAGTTTCCTGTATCAAAAATACGTCCTTAAATAGTGCGCAGTTCATTTTGTAGCAATCAAAATTCAGGCATAAAAAAACCCCGACCTATTCGGTCAGAGTTATAAGAAGTAGTACCAGTGGGCGGACTCTTACCTTACACCAGCGCCACGCACGGCGTGGGGCTCAAATCCGACTCCACACTCGGCATAAATATGACATATCTAATTACAGGCATAAAAAAACCCAGCTTAATAGCTAGTGGTACCAGTGGGCGGACTCTTACCTTACATCAGTGCCACGCCCGGCGTGGGGCTCAAGTCCGATTCCACTTTGCTTCGCTAAAAATCTCATGCTGAAAAACAGACATAAAAAAACCCAGCTTAATAGCTGGGTTATAAAAAGTGGGTCCAGTGGGCGGACTCTTACCTTGCATCAGTGCCACGCCCGGCGTGGGGCTCAAGTCCGACTCCACACTCGGCATAAATATGACATATCTAATTACAGGCATAAAAAAACCCAGCTTAATAGCTGGGTTATAAAAAGTGGTACCAGTGGGCGGACTCTTACCTTACATCAGTGCCACGCCCGGCGTGGAGCTCAAGTCCGACTCTACTTAACATATAAGTTTCAGGCATAAAAAAACCCCGACCTATTCGGTCAGGGTTATAAAAAGTGGGTCCAGTGGGCGGACTCTTAACTTACATCAGTGCCACGCCCGGCGTGGGGCTCAAGTCCGACACCACACTGCTTCAGTATGTTGCCTTGAATTTCAGACATAAAAAAACCCAGCTAAAAAGCTGGGTTATAAAAAGTGGTACCAGTGGGCGGACTTGAACCGCCACGCCCGAAGGCAACGGATTTTGAATCCGTCATGTCTACCAATTCCATCACACTGGCATAATTTTTCTTTTATCTTCTAACTTAGAGAAAATAAAGAAAAACCACTTTGAGCTTAGGCTTTGTTTTATATGCCTTCGTCTCTATGCCCAGCATTATACAAATTGGCGGGAGGGTAGCAAGCGTTTTTTACAAAACGTCGTTCAAGTGCTTGGTAAATGAACAGCTACTGAAAACTAATCGGGTTTTTTAGTGTTAGATTAAAAATCAGGTAGAATAAGCCATATTTCGACTTTAATGAGTGAACTACATGGCTTCGTTTCCCCGTGCGGGCTTAACCCGTCGTCTTGCATCTCTGATCTATGATGGTCTGGTCGTGATTGCATTTGCAATGCTATCAATGGTGGTTTTTTTATTGGTGATTGAAGGCTTTATCTCGGCAGGCTGGCTCTCACAAGGCAACCATGAAGACGTTTCAGCGTTGATCCAGGCCTCTCCTCTGTTGTCATTTTTCCGTGGTTTTGTGCTGATTGCCGTCTCTGTGCTGTTTTTTGCTTACTTCTGGACCAAGAGCGGCCAGACCATAGGTATGCGTGCCTGGCGACTGAAAGTACAAACCCCAGATGGCCAGTTGCTAAGCTGGCCCAAAGCCTGTGCACGGGCATTATGTGCGCTATTAGGCCTAGGTAACCTGCTGGTGCTGGTCGATTTCAAACACAAACGTGCGCTTCAGGATATGATCTGTGGCACCGAAGTGGTGGTATTAAGTAAAGAAGAAAATAAACGTATTTACGATAGCCTGGACTAGCTTGCCGAGCACAAGAACAGCAACAAAAAAGCCTGACCGAGTCAGGCTTTTTTGTGTTCAATACCTTTACTAACCGCGCTGTCGGTTTAACAGGTAAAATGCCGTCGCGGTAAATAGCACACTGGGCATCACCGCCCCCACCACAGGCGGGATCTGATAGACCATAACGATTGGACCAAAAATCTCGTTGCTCAGGTGGAAGATGAGTCCGGTGATCACGCCCATGATAATACGTGCGCCCATGCTCACCGAGCGCAGAGGTCCAAAAATAAAGGACAAAGCAACCAGCAACATCACTGCAATGGTCACCGGCTGCATGACCTTGCGCCACAGCGCCAGCTCATAGTTACTGGTATCCTGCTCATTCTGTTCAAGGTACTGTAAATACGACCACAAACCGGAAAAGGACAATGCGTCAGGCTCGACTGAAGCGACATCCAGGCGGTCCAGTGTAAGCTGAGAAGCATAAACAAGCGTTTGCGCGTACTCTGTACGGATCTGCTCCTCTTCGATGAGCACTTCTTCAATGGCTCGTAACTGCCAGCCCTCGTCAGTTGCCGTGCCCGACTTAGCCCTGGTGATTTTCAGCAGATTCAGGTCATCATCAAAATGATAAATATTAATATTTTGCAGATTGCCGGACTTCTCAATATTGGCAATATTGATGAAATTACTGCCATCTTTGGCCCACACCCCCTGCTGTGCTTCAAATACCTCGCCGCCATTAATTGCCTGGTTACGCAATTGCTTAGCGGTTTGTTCTGCCTGTGGTGCGCCCCACTCGCCTAACGCCATCATACACAGCGCCAGTACAATCGCCGACTTCATCACTGAGCCGATGATCTGCAACCGCGACATGCCCGCCGCCTGCATCACCACCAATTCACTGCTCGAAGCCAGCGCGCCCAACCCGGTCAGGCCACCAATCAGGGCTGCCATTGGGAAAAACACCACAATATCGCTGGGCATGCTGTACAAAGTGAACAACAAGGCGTCCATCACTTCATAGGTACCACGACCGACTGAGCGCAATTGTTCAATAAATTTGATTAAGGTATTGATACCCACAAACACCAGCAGCGCAAAGCCAGTGGTTTGCAAAATACTGCGTCCGAGATACCAGTCCAAAGTTTTCATCATTGTTGTGGCTCCCGTTTCAACAGCATGGAACGCACCCAGACACCAAAAGGCCGCCCTTTAGCAATCAGGTAAGCACCAATAAACAACACACACAAATGGATCCACCACAGTCCCACCGAAGTCGGTACTTTGCCTTCTGCCACCAGATATTTACCTGCATTAAGCATGATAAAGTAGCCAAGATAAATACAAATCGCTGGCACCAGTTTGGCAAACTTACCCTGCCTGGGGTTCACCACACTAAGCGGTACCGCCAATAAGGTCAGCAAAATAATAGAAATTGGCACAGATAAACGTAGCTGGAACTGAGCAATGGCCTCGGGTGTGCCCATTTTCAGCAGGCTAGCCGAGGGTAAGTCTTCGAGTTTGCGGCGCCGCTGTTCAATTTCCTGCTCGCGGATCTGCACCTGATAGCTGCTAAATTCGGTTTTGTTCAGGGCCTGACTGAAGCCGTCTGTTTCGAACCGCTTGCCATCACTGAGTACCAGTTGCTGCTCACCAGAGCCTTCTTCCACTACTCGGCCACTCTGAGCAAAGACGATCCGTGCCGCCTGATTTGATTCGCGATCGGGTAACTGGGCTACGAACACACGATTCAGCTCTTTGCCCTGATCACTGGTGTTGTGTACAAACACCACGGCTTTTTCGTTACCCGTTTGCTGGAACCGTCCGGCCCGGATCTGGCTGAGTCCGGATTCTGCATTGGCCTGTTCACGCAGCTGGTTTTCTTTTTCACCAGCCCATGGCGCCACATATAAGCTCAGCGCGGCCGCCATCAATGAAATCACAAAGCTCGATACCAAGGTTACCCGCACGACGTACCACTCACTGACACCGCAGGCTTTAAGCACCGTCATTTCGCTGTCGGCATAGACCCGGCTATAGGCCAGAATAATGCCCAAAAATAAGCTCAATGGCAGAATATACACCGCCAGTTTGGGCAAATTAAGTGCAAGAAAAGACATGACAAGTTTACCCGGAATACTGCCGCCTGAGGCCTCTGCCAGGATCCGGACAAACTTCTGCGAGATGAAAATGGTCATAAGGGTCATAAAAACGGCGACCTGAGATTTTAATATCTCAGCAGTCAGGTATCGAAAAATAAGCAATGTCCGCCCCTATAAAACGTCTCATTTCACTGGAATAGTAGGAAATTTTGAGTAAACTGGTTATTTTAATCACTTTATTATATGCCATCGGATCCAAATATCCTACTAAAGCAACAGGCTAAAGCGCCAAATGCACGCGACAATTAGCCGGTTTTTAGTTCAGCCTTCAGAAATTGAGTGGCTGAGGCATAAAAAGTTCAAAAAAGACAGCACATTGACTCAGGAGTCGCAATGGAATTCAGCGTAAAAAGTGGTAGCCCAGAAAAACAACGCAGTGCGTGTATTGTTGTCGGCGTATACGAACCACGCCGCCTTTCACCCGTCGGGGAGCAGCTGGATAAAATCAGCGAAGGGTATATTTCTAACCTGCTGCGCCGCGGAGACCTAGAAGGTAAACCCGGCCAGGTGCTTTTACTTCACCATGTACCAAACGTATTGAGTGAACGTGTGCTACTTGTGGGCTGTGGTAAAGAGCGCGAACTGGACGACAAACAATACAAACAGATCATCGCCAAGACCATCAGCACCTTAAACGACACAGGTTCAATGGAAGCCGTTTGCTTCCTGACTGAACAGCACGTTAAAGGACGCGATACTTATTGGAAAGTTCGCCAGGCCGTCGAAACCACTCAGGACAGCCTTTATACCTTTAACCAGCTGAAGAGCAAAAAGAGCGAAGCGCGTCGTCCGTTGCGTAAAATCGTTTTTAACGTCCCAACGCGTCGCGAATTGCCGATTGGTGAGAGCGCCATCGAGCATGGCCTGGCTATCGCTGCGGGCGCAACCTTGTGTAAAGATGTTGCCAACATGCCGCCCAATATCTGCAACCCTCGCTACTTGGGTGAGCAGGCTCAGGCATTAGCCGATGAATTCGACAACGTCACGGTTAACCTGGTTGGCGAAAAAGAAATGGAAGAGCTGGGTATGCACTCATATCTGGCCGTTGGTCGCGGTAGTGACAATGAATCCGTGATGTCGGTGATCCACTATAATGGTGCCCCGCAAAAGCAAGCCCCTATCGTGTTCGTCGGTAAAGGCCTGACATTTGATTCCGGTGGTATTTCAATTAAGCCAGGCGAAGGCATGGATGAAATGAAATACGACATGGGTGGTGCCGCGGGCGTACTGGGCCTGATGCGTGCCGTGGTACAGATGCAGCTGCCGCTCAACGTTATCGGCGTACTGGCTGGCTGTGAGAACATGCCAAGCAGCAACGCTTACCGCCCGGGTGACATCCTGACCACGATGTCGGGTCAAACGGTTGAAGTACTCAACACCGATGCCGAAGGTCGACTGGTACTGTGTGATGCACTGACCTATGTTGAAGCGTTTGAACCAGAAGTCGTGGTTGACGTGGCGACCCTGACCGGTGCCTGCATTATTGCATTGGGCCACCATGCAACAGGTTTATTGTCGAACCACAACCCGCTGGCCCATGACTTACTAAAAGCCTCAGAGCAAAGTGGTGACCGTGCATGGCAGCTGCCATTGTGGGATGACTATCAGGAACAACTGAAAAGCCCGTTTGCCGACTTCACCAACCTGGGTGGACGTCCTGCTGGTACCATCACCGCAGCCTGCTTCTTATCTAAGTTCACCAAGAAGTACAACTGGGCACACCTGGATATCGCAGGTACAGCCTGGCGTAGTGGTGCCAACAAAGGCGCAACTGGTCGTCCGGTGCCTATGTTAATGCAATACCTGCTTAACCGCGTGGACGTCACTGAGCAACCTCAGGACTAATTGATGGCGTGACATCCCATGTCACCCCGCCACGTTGATTGATGATAGCCGCATTCTGTGTCAGAATGCGGCTTTATTTTGAACGCCGTGTCATATGCAGACTTACCCACTATGACAGGGCGTTTCGCTAGCTAGAAAACCACATGTCATGACCATCAACGCACGCTTTTTTGTATTAAAGCAAGACAATGAGCCGGGCAAACCAGTGCCGGCTCATTTTGATCTCGCCGCACGCAGCGCCGCTAAGCTGTATCGCGCCGGACAACGTGTCTTTATTTACGTAGACAGCGTTGAAGATGCCCATGCGGTTGACGAGCATTTGTGGTGTTTTGAGGCCGACAGTTTTGTGCCTCATAACCTGCAAGGCGAAGGCCCCAAAGGGGGCGCACCGGTCGAGATCGGCCAAATGCCACCTGTTGGCAGACGCACCATATTAATTAATCTGGCACAACAGCTGCCAGATTTTGTGCGCCGATTCGACAAAATCTATGATTTTGTGCCGGTTGAAAGCAATGCCAAACACGCGGCACGCCAGCGGTTCATGCAACTGCGTCAGCTCGGCGCTGAAATTTCAACCAAAGAAATTGACAACTAAAGTATTTTTTAAGGTTCTGTGTAATGGATAAAACCTACAATCCGCAAGATATCGAACAGTCTTTGTACCAAGGCTGGGAAGAGAATGGCTACTTTAAGCCATCAGGTCAGGGCGATGCCTATTCGATCATGATCCCGCCACCGAATGTCACGGGTAGCCTGCACATGGGCCACGCTTTCCAGGACACCATCATGGACACCCTGATCCGCTACCAGCGTATGCAGGGCAAAAATACTTTATGGCAGGTGGGAACGGACCATGCCGGTATCGCAACTCAAATGGTGGTTGAGCGTAAACTGGCAGCCGAAGAAGGCAAAACCCGTCATGATTTGGGCCGCGATGAATTCATCGACCGTATCTGGCAGTGGAAAAACGAGTCAGGTGGCACCATCACAAAACAGCTACGTCGCCTTGGCGCGTCAGTAGACTGGGATCGTGAGCGCTTTACCATGGACGACGGCCTGTCAGAAGCGGTGAAAGAAGTGTTTGTTCGTCTGTATAAAGATGACCTGATCTACCGCGGTAAGCGCCTGGTGAACTGGGATCCGAAACTGCACACTGCGATTTCTGATCTGGAAGTAGAAAACAAAGACAAGCAGGGCCACATGTGGAACCTGCGCTACCCGCTGGCCGATGGCGTTAAAACCAAAGACGGTAAAGACTACATAGTCGTTGCAACAACGCGTCCTGAAACCATGCTGGGTGACACGGGTGTGGCAGTCAATCCGGATGATGAGCGTTATCAGGACCTGATCGGCAAAGAGATCTTACTGCCAATCGTCAACCGTCGTATCCCAATCGTTGCCGACGAACACGCAGACATGGAAAAAGGCACTGGTTGTGTGAAGATCACACCAGCGCACGACTTCAACGATAACGAAGTTGGTAAGCGTCATCAGCTGCCTATGATCAACGTATTCAACAAAGATGCGGCGATTTTAAGCGAAGGCGAAACCTTCACTTTTGATGGCAAGCCACTGGAGCTGGATGCGCCATTACCTGAGCGCTTCCATGGCCTGGACCGTTTCGATGCCCGTAAACTGATCGTTGACGAGTTTGAGCAAGCCGGCCTGCTGGAAAAAATCGACGACCACAGCCTGACCGTGCCATACGGCGACCGCTCTGGTGTCGTCATCGAGCCGCTGCTGACTGACCAATGGTATGTACGCGTTGCGCCACTGGCTGAGCCAGCAATCAAAGCCGTTGAAGACGGCGACATCCAGTTTGTGCCTAAACAGTACGAAAACATGTACTTCTCCTGGATGCGTGATATTCAGGACTGGTGTATTTCTCGTCAGCTGTGGTGGGGACACCGTATTCCGGCCTGGTACGACAACGAAGGCAATGTATACGTTGGCCGCGACGAAGCCGAAGTACGCCGCGACAACAACCTGGCAGATGACGTGGTGCTGAGCCAGGACGATGACGTACTGGACACCTGGTTCTCCTCTGCGCTGTGGACCTTCTCAACGCAAGGCTGGCCAGAGAACACTGACGACCTGAAAATGTTCCACCCGTCAGACACGCTGGTAACCGGTTTCGACATCATTTTCTTCTGGGTTGCCCGGATGATCATGATGACACTGCACTTTGTGAAAGACGACCAAGGCAAGCCCCAGGTACCATTCAAAACCGTTTACGTGACCGGTCTGATCCGCGACGAAAATGGCGACAAGATGTCAAAGTCGAAAGGTAACGTACTGGATCCACTGGACATGATCGATGGTATCGATCTGGAAAGCCTGGTTCAAAAACGTACCGGTAACATGATGCAGCCACAGCTGGCCGCTAAGATTGAAAAGAACACCCGCAAGACCTTTGCGGATGGTATTGAAGCACACGGCACCGACGCGCTGCGCTTTACCCTGGCGGCCATGGCCTCAACCGGTCGTGATATCAACTGGGATATGAACCGTCTCGAAGGGTACCGTAACTTCTGTAATAAGCTGTGGAACGCCAGCCGTTACGTGCTGATGAACACCGAAGAGCAGGATTGTGGCTTCAACGGTGGCGAGATGCAGGTCTCTCTGGCCGATCGCTGGATTTTGGGCCAGTTCCAAAACACAGTGAAAACCTTCAGTGAGCACCTGGACAACTACCGCTTTGACCTGGCAGCGAACACCATTTATGAGTTCACCTGGAACCAGTTCTGTGACTGGTATCTGGAGCTGACCAAGCCAATTCTGTTCAAGGGCAACGAAGCGCAACAACGCGGTACACGTCATACCCTGATCACTGTGCTCGAAGGCCTGCTGCGCGTAATGCACCCGCTAATGCCTTACATCACAGAAACCATCTGGCAGCGTGTTGCACCGCTGGCTGGGATCGAAGCCAATACCATCATGCTACAGAGCTTCCCGCAGTTTGATGCGTCGCAGGTAGACACACAAGCGATGGAAGACCTGGAGTGGGTTAAGCAGTTCATCCTGGCTATTCGTAACATCCGTGGGGAAATGGACATCAGCCCAAGCAAACCGCTTGGTGTATTACTGGCCAATGTGTCTGAGCAAGATCAGCGTCGTCTGGACGACAACCAGGCCTTCCTGAGTTCACTGGCTAAACTGGAAGACATCAAGGTACTGGCAAGCAAAGACGATGCGCCGGCATCGGCAACGGCCTTTATCGGCGATTTGGAGATCATGATCCCAATGGCGGGTCTGATTGACGTTGAAGCCGAAATGGCCCGTATCGCCAAGCAGCTTGAAAAAGCAGAAAAAGGTCTGGCACAGGTTGAGAAAAAGCTGGCAAACGAGAAGTTCGTCAACAACGCCCCTGCGGCGGTACTAGACAAAGAAAAGGCCAAACTGGCCGAGTACAGCGATGCCAAAGCTAAGTTGCTTGAGCAAAAAGCGAAAATTGAAAGCCTGTAACAATCATTAATTGTTGTTTATTTTAAAAAAGGAAGCCGCTAAGCGGCTTCCTTTTTTTAGGCCATAAAAACGCTAAAGTGAGTTAACAGTGAGACTGGACGAACTCAGGCAATAAAACGCTGATTTGCATTCCGGGCAAAGAGCCGTGTCGAGGAGTTTCTCCCTTTAATACAATTCACTCATGATAAACCGCAAAGAAATAAATGAACTTTCGTATTCAGCTTTAGTAACAGCCTTGGTATGTAAATCCAGAATGATTGCATAAACGCTAAATATCGAGTCTGGGAAAGATAATACGTGAGGTAATTACACCGTATATTAGATAGTAAGCAATTAGTAGAATATCAATCGGGCATGGTCTGTAATCAACTGCAGTTTAAAAATAACAGTAAGCTTCAGCTTTCACCACTATGTCATCTAATTACATAGCAACGTATCGGTGAAGCGTTTCTAAGCAATGAGCAAGTGGGCCTAAATAACTACCCGATAGTTATGCATACCACAAGTTTTGGCAACACAATGAGTAAGCCCATAACCACTTGTTGTATCACATACGATGAGGGGATCCGTACCACCAGCAACTTGAGGGGTCATATTGCGCGGCATGTTATTGCAGTCAGAAGAGAGACTTTTCATTTATTCTTGTTTAACATAGTCATTTCCTTTGTTGTTTAAGCTAAACGCTCCACCTTGGCTGCAAATTGAATGTAATCCAAAACACCTCACTCACCAAAAACCATAAAAACAACAGCTTACACCAAAACATGAGCGAAAAGCGAAAGCCTGTAGTATTTTTACCAGGGTATGCGACTTAATCTTGATCGTAAACCAGGGTGGTTTATTCATTGCACACACTGCTCGGTAAATCGATTAACCGAATCCTGGCTTGCACAAATAAGCAGCCCGTCATCAGGACACAATTCGGTATTGAAATCGACGGATTAGAATCAGATTAACCCAGTCGTGATATCCAGCAGTGGCGCCGAATATCGCCCTTCAACGGCACCTAATCAATCAGACCCCCTATGCCTGCTCATATAGTTTCGATACGCCAGGGGGCTGCGACCATACTGCTTTTTAAACCTTTTGCCCAGCACACTTGCGCAACTATACCCACATTGCAGCGCAATATGCTCGACCTGTATTTTGGTGCTGACCAGCAACTTGGCTGCTCTCTCTAGACGCAAGTTTTGCAGATAGCCCTGAGGTGTCAGCCCGGTCTCACTGGCGAAACGCCGATTCAGGTTACGAGCACTCATATGAAACTGTCTGGCAATGTCCTGATTCGTCGGCGCCTGATAATAATGACGCTCTAGCCAATCACGGACAGCACTGATCAACATATCCCGGCTGTTCGCATCAGCGACCTCAACGGGTGGTTGCACGTGGTAGTCCAGCATAAAATATCTGGCACATACCTGAGCCAGTGCCTCACCACTGTACTTGCGTACTAACTGATATATCACCTCAAATGTTGGACTGAGCCCTGCACTACTCCACACTTTTCCTGACGTCAGGTACTGTTTATCCGTCCTCACTCGGTTACCCGGATATAAAGAGCGAAAAAGACTTTGAAACGCGAAGTGTAATGTAATGTCTTCACCAAATAATACGCCGGCTTCAGCCAGAAAAAAGGCGCCACTGGTGATGCTGACAAAATGTGCACCTGAGCGCTGCTGGTGCCTCAGCCAGTCGAAAACCTGACTGTACTGCGCAAGCGCCTTGGGTGTGATAGACCAGATTGCAGGTATTACAACGACATCGTAATGCTCAGCATCGAGTGGACGCAAAGGAAACTGACACGGCGAAAGGCCCTTTGGATACATATCAGGTTCATGTAAAAAGTGCGTGTTGTAGGTTGGCGTATCATAGTGCCCGGCCTGCTCTCTGAGCATATTGATACCTGTAAACACATCGACAATGAGTGCGATACTCCCCGACCAGTATTGTTCCGGCATAAAAAACGCAATCTGAATCGTCCGCTGGGATACGTCACTACAGCTGGTTATCTTGTCCATTTTGAACCACTTTAAGGCTTATTTAGTCCAATATTAATAAAGCTGACTTGCTAATATCAACGCTTCAGACAGACCCGCTGAATACTTAAACAGTCACGGAGCACTAAAATGACGCAAGAAATCACAATCCAGACTCAGGATGGCATAGCGTTGAGCGCAACTTTGTACTTACCAGATAAGCCAATCACAGGGGGTGTTGTGATCAACTCCGCAACCGCCGTTAAACAAACCTACTACCAAGCCTTTGCAACCTTTATGGCCCAGCAGGGCTTCGCCGTGATCACTTATGATTACCGTGGGATTGGCAAATCTGCCATCGCTAACTTCCGCGATCCGCGCCTGACAATGCATGCCTGGGGCGCCTTTGACTTTGCTGCCATCATTGACTGGACCCAAACACATTATCCTGAGCTCAACTGGCATTGCATTGGTCATAGCGTTGGAGGCCAGCTGGTCGGGCTGGCCGACAACAACAGTAACCTGAAAAGCGTCTACTGCATTGCATCACAAAGCGGATACTGGAAACACTGGGAAGCTTTTCACAAACCAAAAATATTTACCCTCTGGTATGCGGTGATCCCTGTCTTGTCTTTGTTGCTAGGCAGAGTGCCTGGACGCCTGCTCGGTGGAGAATGCTTACCGGAACGCATTGCCCGACAATGGGCCTACTGGGGCCGCAACCCGCATTATATAGTCGATAACGCCGGACAACCTATTCGAGATGGGTTTGAGCGCCTGACTTGCGCGATGAAGTTTATCCAGATTGACGACGATCAGGCATTTGCGCCGCCTAGAGCAGTCAATGCGCTGGCTAGCTATTACCGCAATGCCAGTACACAGATAGAGCATATTCAGTCGAGCGCACAACACGGTGGCCGAGTCGGTCACTTCGGCTTTTTTCGCAGACAACATGCGGCATCTCTGTGGCCGGACGTGGTGAACTGGCTATACCAACACAGCGCATAGCCCGTTTACTTAATTTTTTGTTCACCCAGCCAGTTGATGCGGTAAAGATCCCGTCGTCTGTCCAGATAGTTTCTGACAGACCCCTCATGACGCAGTTCATGCAGTTTCTCCAGGTCTAAGTCGACAATCAAGGTCATTTCTGTGTTCGGGGTGGTTTCAGCCATAGTCGCATCGTGAGGAAACGCAAAATCAGATGGAGAAAACACCGCTGACTGAGCGTACTGAATATCGGCTCCATCCACCTTGGGCAGGTTCCCCACACTGCCCGCCGTCACCACATAGCATTCGTTTTCAATGGCACGGGCTTGCGCGCAACAACGTACCCGCAAATAGGCATTTTTAGTATCTGTCCAAAAAGGCACAAACAGGATTTGCATCCCCTGCTCTGACAACAGCCGCGCCAGTTCCGGGAATTCCACATCGTAACAAATCAGAATACCAATCTTGCCAAAGTCGGTATCAAACACACTCAGGCTGTCGCCACCTTGCATGATCCAGGCACTTTTTTCATACGGGGTCGGGTGAATTTTGGTTTGCGATTCTATGGTGCCGTCGCGCCGGCAAAAATAAGACACATTATAGAGTGCTTTGTCTTCTATCACCGGAATTGACCCTGCGATAATATTAATGTTGTAGCTGACCGCCAAATGGGAAATGGCTTCCACCACGTCATTGGAAAACGCAGCCAGTGCTTTGATGGAGTCCAGCGAGTTGTCGTGCGCTTCTATGCCCATCAATGGCGCATTAAACAACTCGGGCAGCAATGCCAGATCGCACTGATAGTCGGCCAGTGCATCAATAAAGAACTCCACATGCTGAGTCAACTCTGCAACGGAGTTAAGCGGACGCATCTGCCACTGTACACAGCCCACTCGGGCGGATTTTTTGACCGCACCAAACAAAGGAGATTCATGGCGCTCGTAGTACAGGTTGGTCCATTCCAGTAAGGTTGCATACCCTTTGGACTCTTTGTCTTCCGGTAGGTATTTATTGAGTACGCGCTTTACTTCAAAGTCGTTAGACAGCTGAAAGCTGAGTATGGGGTCGTAGATTTCTTTTTTCTTTACCAGCTCAATATACTTTTGTGGTGACATCTCGCTCGCATGGTGTTGATAGTTAGGAATGCGCCCACCGGCCACAATCGATTTAAGATTTAGGTTTTGGCATAGCTCTTTTCTGGCCTCATACAAACGACGCCCCAAACGCATGCCCTGATAGTCAGGGTGCACAAAGACTTCGGCACCGTACAGCACATCTCCCTGCGGATCATGTGTGGTGAGATAGGCGTCACCGGTGATTTCATCATAGGTATGGTGGTCGCCAAACTTGTCATAATCCACAATCAGGGAGAATGCCGCAGCGACCACTTTACCATGGTCTTCAATACAGATCTGACCTTCGGGAAAGCTGCTGAGCTGAGCCTTGAACTGCTTCTCTGACGGGGCGCCTCCCAGATCAGGGTAAACAATCCCCATCACCTCTTTAAGATCTGCATAATCCTCCACCTCCAGGCTGCGCAGATTGAGTTTATGTTCAAAGTTCTCAGTTAAGTTACTGTCGCTCATTATTACTCCTGCTTGCTTTCAACTTTTTTGTAAGACACTCACCTTGATAAAGATAGTCGCTACTAAATCGGCTCACAAACTGACACACCAAGTCACCCGTAGTATGCCCTGACGATCACTCGGCGTTTGCGAGCCAACCCATCACATTAAGTAAAAACCCTTCATTGTGCTCAGCCCCTTCTGAGGCCAGCCCATATTTTTCTCCTGATTGTGTATCCACTTGTGAGGAAAACATCATGCCTTCGGCAAATACGGCGACCCGCCCTTTACCAAGCTCAAGTACGGCACCCTGGCTCCAGCCATCCACAGACATACGTGGCGTGTCCGCCGTGATCTGAAAAGGAACCTGAGGGTTAACCGACATAGCTTGCGGGCCAAGTGTAAGCAATGAAATCGCACCTTCTGGCGCTTTGAATGCCGAGCCGCCAAACGAGCGAACCTGTTCGATTTGACCTGTCGATTGGTCTGTTGCTGCCGCTGAAGCTGCACCACCCACTGCGCCCGTCAGACCAAACCCTGTCATGGATGCCGCACCAGGCAGCTTTCTCAGCGCAGGCACGATCGCTAAGGTAATTGCGTGCTGTGCTAAGGTATTATCATGAGTTGTGAACTGTGCATTACCTACGTGACCATGGCTGAATTCAAACCCCAGTGCATGGGTCAGGTTTTCTATCACTTTAGGAAACGGCGTGTGATCGGCCACTAAAAACAACGCGCCACCTTGCTTAACCCACTCTGTCACCACTGTGACTTCTTGCATGGTCAGGGCATTGCCAAAGGGGGGATTCCAGTCAGCCCGGTGTTTGTCCAGCGCATTGGCTATCACTAAAATATCAGCCTGATTCAGGTGCGCAGCGCTAAACGCAACCTTGCTCGCTTTAACCGTATAGCCATCACTTTGTAGTACCTGCGTAAAAGGCCGGAAACGGCCATTCATGGTTAAAAAGTTATGGTGAGCTTCATCGATAAAAACGACCGGACTATTGTCGGATAAAAAGCTGCGCTCGGTGTTTTGCGGAGTGAAATCAGGGTCGGCTTGTTGTGCACTGTCGGAGCAGGCGCTCAGAGCCAGAGCAAATAAACTTGCCGTCAGCGTGTTAACTAACCAATTCATCTTGCTGTCCTTAATAGCAGATAACGCATGGCCAAGTTGTAGCAAAGATATCGGCAAGTTACCAGAAATAGACGAAAAGGTGAGCAGCTGCTCGCCGACATCAATGAATTATGTCAGCGAGCAAAGAACATCTATGTGAGTTATTGAATACCAATACTTTCACGAATTTTAATCATCTGCTCCTGCAAGCTGCATTGAATATCCCTTACCTGCTGATTTGAGCCGTTCACCTGTTGTTTCATCAGGGCCATCGCACTGCTGAAGTTATCTACCAGCGAACTTTGTTGCTGAGCCAGCTCCATGGCATGCTCAGCCACCTGGCTGGCCCCCTGAGCGCGCTCAGCAACCCCTTCGGAATTACTCTTCAGTTCCTGGGCATGTTCAGTTTGTTGCTGTGCTTCGTCTGCCAGTGCGCTGATCTGCGACGACACTTTGCTTGAGTTATCGCTGAGAATATTCAGCTGTTCATTGATGTCTGACAACGAGTCCTGGGTTTGCTGAGCCAGCTTACGTACTTCATCAGCCACCACTGCAAACCCTCGTCCGTGTTCCCCGGCACGCGCCGACTCAATGGCCGCGTTCAGTGCCAGCAAGTTGGTTTGCTCTGCAATGGTGCGGATCATTTCAATCACTTTGCCCACATCAGCCACCCCGTTTAACAGCTCGTTGAGACTGGACAAACCCTGCTCCACTCGTTGCTGGGTACTGGAACTTGCGCTGAGCATTGACTCGGCATAGCTCACACTTTGCTTCATCGCAGAGAAAGTTTCACTGGCGTTATCCGAGACCTGCTGATTAATTTCACTGGCCTCTGAACCCAGCGCTTTGATCTCATCAAGCTGATGCTGATTCTGCTCTACCTGAGAGGAGGTGGTTTCTGCCAGCTCACTGATACTGGCCAGATTGGTGTTCATATCCTGCATAAAGTCATTGATCACCGCCAGCATTTGCTCCCGTTCCTGCGCTTCACCACGCTGACGTTCAATCAGCTGATTAAAGTAACTGGCTATTTCGCCAATCTCAGTATTGGCATTCTGACTGTCGATATTTTTCAGCTCATTGCTTTCTATCAGGAACGCAAAGCCATTGCGGAGCTGGCGAAGTGGCGTCAGTACCTGACTAAACTGCACGATATACACAGCAATAGCCAACAACACCAGTAAACCAATGGCCACACCAAAAATCGTAAAGACGTTTTGCTTAAGTGTATTTTGCTCTGCCTGCAGGGCTTCTTCAGCACTCAGTACCAAGGCAGAAATCGCCTTAATATCCCCTCGCAGCTGAGCTATGCCTTGCTGGCGCTGTTCAGCCTGAGCCAAGGTATTTTCCAGGTCGCGACTGAAACGCTTAGGCCAGCTGATCAACTCTGCTTTGATCTCCAATGCTAAATCTTCTGCCTCAGCCCCCAGAAATAACTCGTCTTCGTCAATTTCACTCATTACCCCTAAGTCGGCCAGGCGGTCTATCTGCTGTGCCAAATCCTGAAGGCGACGCACGCTGTTTAACAGGTTTTGACGTGTTTGCTGCTCAAAGTGGATCACCAGTTGATAGGTGTAAATACTGAGGTTGCTGACTTCCCCATAGTAATCTGATGCCAGCGCGTAATAGCGTGGTGCAAGCGGATGATCAGGAGCTTTGGCCGTATAGCTCATTAAAGAGGATGCCGAGCCCGACATTTGTCTGATGGCGTTGTCCAGCAGCGCCATTTCATTGCCCGACAGCTTACCAAGGGCACGGTATTTACCATTAATGTCGCTATCGAGTGCATCAAGTTGATTCGTCATGTCAGAAGCAAGCACTGAAGGCAACGCTGTCAATTGATGCTGTTTGAGGGTCGCTATTTGTTCGCTGGCCTTGCTGAGCTCCTGGCTGTCACCTGTGCTCAGATAATCTTCGATCGTACCGGCAAGATCGATCAGTATGGTGTTTTTCAGCGTAACATAAGCGTTGTTTTGTTTGTCTAATTCACTAAAGACCTGACTGGCCCAGAACAAAGTGGCGGCCAGCACGATACTGGCCAGAGCCAGTAACACGGCAAGCAGCCGAGTAAAAGTAGAAACACGCATTAGATACTACAGCCATATTGATTCAAATTCGGGCGTAGACTATTAATGTTTTATGACAGTTTGATGTAGATTGCTCAGAAATCAACCAGCCAATTTTAAAAACATACTTTTGGCGTAGAAGAAGTAAATACCTTTTACAGGAACTTTACTTCATACAGATGACAAGCAGCTCTGACAGGTGCTTTGGCAGTCTTTCTGTTGTAGTCAAAATCTGTTTGGACATCCATTTTTATGACTTTACGTGTGGTCCTGACTGAGGGGCTCTGCCGCTCGCTACTCTGCCGATATACCAGCTCAATGCCATTGAATACGGTATCGATGATTCACAACCTCCGTCATCCCGGCCCCCGAGCCTTTGTCATCCCGGCCCCCGAGCCTTTGTCATCCCGGCCCCCGAGCCGGGAACCATGAGCATTTTGTATCGGCCACCAATGCCCCCCTGAGCCGTCTGTTAGTAGTTCCCACATCAAGTGCGGGATGACCGGTGGTGGGTTTAGTGTTAGTGCCATGGGTGCTCTGCTGAGCCGCCAGCTGGTAGTTCCCGCATCAAGTGCGGGAAGACCGGAGGTGGGTTTGGTGTTGGTGCCATGGGTGATCTGCTGAGCCGTCTGCTGGTAGTTCCCGCATCAAGTGCGGGATGACCGGATGAGCCGCCTGTTTCTTAGCGCTCAAATCGAGTGCGAGATAACAAGCAGAATTTTGGAGGTTGGTATTACTTCATTGCCGCTTTAACATACACATCAAAGCGGTTCTTTTTGGTTTCGATCTGCATACTGGGTTTTTGCTCATTCAAAAATGGCGCATAGTCGGGTCGCTTGACCACCACACGTTTCGATGCCAGTGCATGAGCAAACGGTAGTAAGGCATCGGCGTCGGCATCTCCGCCGACCAAAGACTGGAACACCCGCATTTCTTTTTTAACCTGCGCCGATTTCTCACGATGCGGAAACATAGGATCCAGATACACCACATCTGGCTGTAGCTCGCTCTGTGCGAGCAGATCGTGGCTGGAGCCGAACACCATCCGCATATTTTGCTGCATCCAGCTACCTATCTCAGCATCCTGATAAGCGCGCTCCAGACCATCAAACAACAACGCCGCCACAACCGGGTGGCGCTCGTGTAAGATCACTTCACAGCCCAGCGCTGCCAGCACAAAGGCATCTCGCCCTAGCCCCGCAGTGGCATCCAGTACCACAGGAGTTGCCCCTTTATTTAGCCCCACCGCCTTCGCTATGGCCTGCCCTTTACCACCGCCAAACTTACGACGATGTGCGCTCGCTCCCGTAACAAAGTCAACCCGGATACCCCCCAGCTTAGGCTCATCAAGCTTTAATAGCTGCAATCCGGCCTCATCAAAGGTTAAACGAAAATTAGGATTGTCCTGCTGCCAGGTTTGCAAGGCAAACTGTTGTTCAATTCGCGCTAAATAAGGACGGTTTTCGGCAAAAGGGGTATGGATGATCAACAGCAGGCTCCGCAAATAGTAACGCAGAGATTATATCTGGATCATCACGGTTATGAAATCTCTGTCTTGCGCATGCTGAGCTGCGATTAAAACAGCTCGATATCTGTCTGTGCTGGCACGTCTTCTTCACCCCAGGGTTTAGCCATCTGGTTTAAACTCTGGATAAGTTCATGCCGAACTTCGGTGATTTCACCCAGTTTATAGCGAATAATCGAGAATTCATCATTAACCAGTGAAAAGTGCTCATACAATTGTTTTATTTCAGCCTGCTTGCCATTGGCGTGCTCATCGGCCACATACGCCGAAAACTCAGTCAGCTTGCTGTTAAATGCCGTGGCAACATCACCCAGTTGATCGCTCAGCGACTCAAACGCCAGGCCAATTTGCTCTACTTTATTCAAAGCCACCTCACTGACTTCCATATCCTTAATTTTGGCATTGGTGGCTTCCAGAATATGCGGCAATAAATCTTTGTAACGGCCATATAATCCTACGTCATCCATCGGCATGTTCTTAATCAGCAAAGATACTTTGGGATAGTTAATAATGGTGCGACGACCAAAATCCACAAAACGATCGCCATCGCGGTGTTTCTCCAGCAGCTCCTGCTCCAGTGGCTGAATGGCGCCTTCCTGAGAATAAAAAACTTCGCCCTCGTGATACCAGAACGCCACCGCAACCTGCAATTGCAAGGGTACAAAAAATTCAAAAAAGTACTCAGACAGGGTATTGAGGTCATGAGCATGATAGGACTGACCCACATAACGCATGATCCGACCCATATCGCCAGAATCCGACATTGCGATTTCGGCTGTGATCTGTGCTTTTTGCACATCCTGCTTAAGCTTGAGCGATTGGCGACGGTATTCATCCAGCACCTTAATGCGCGCCAGCATTTCATCGCTGTCGAAAGGCTTAACAATATAGTCGGCCCCGCCGGCATTGTAGCCGCGCATTCGCTCAGAAATGGCACTCTTAGACGACAAAAACATCACCGGAATATCACACAACTGAGGATTCGCTTTGAGCCGCTCACACACTTCAAAGCCCGATGGGCCGGGCATTTCTATGTCGAGCAATATAATATCTGGCTGTTGCTCCTGGGCCATTTTCAGCCCTTCTTCGCCACTATATGCGTGGATAACTTTGCAGCTGTGCAATAAGGATTGTTCGACAATGTGATGTACCAGTTTATCGTCATCAATGGCCAGTACTAAATTGCTCATGCAGCGGTCCCTACAAGGTTGGTTCTCTAAAACAGCATAGCGCGAACTGTCTAATTTGCGAATGGAAAACACCACACAAACGACTTATGTGGTGTTTTTAAGTCAGGTCTGGCGGCATGCGGGGAACAGATGTTCAAAAAGCCGCCAGAAAGACGGCTTATGCCGCTTTTTCGATGCCACTGTGACGCAGCAGTGCGTCGACACTGGGTTCACGACCACGGAAACGCGTGAACAGCGTCATAGGATCTTCAGATCCCCCTTTCTCAAGGATATGCTGCATAAAATCGGTACCTGTCTGACCGTTAAAGATCCCTTCTTCCTCAAAACGCGAGAACGCATCAGCCGACAGCACTTCAGCCCATTTATACGAGTAGTAACCTGCGCTGTAACCACCAGCAAAAATATGGCTAAAGCTGTGTGCGAAGCGATTGAATTCCGGCGCCTTGACGACTGCAGTCTTCTCTCTGACCGCATTCAAAGTGTGCTGGATCTGACATGGCTTGGCCGGGTCAAAGTCCGCATGGATATGGAAGTCAAACAAAGAGAACTCTATCTGACGCAACATCTGCATGGCTGACTGGAAGTTTTTCGCCGCCAGCAGCTTGTCCAGTAGTGCTTTTGGTAATGGCTCACCCGTCTCATAATGACCGGAAATAAACGCCAGTGCCTCTTCTTCGTAGCACCAGTTTTCCAGGAACTGACTTGGCAGCTCTACCGCATCCCAGGCTACCCCGTTGATACCCGCAACCGCTGATGCATCAACCTGAGTCAGCATATGGTGAATACCATGGCCAAACTCATGGAATAAAGTGGTTACTTCGTTGTGAGTGAACAGTGCAGGTTTATCACCTACCGCTTTATTGAAGTTACACACAAGGTAGGCAACTGGCGTTTGTAACTCGCCACTGGCACGTACTTTACGACCCATGCAGTCGTCCATCCAGGCGCCGCCACGTTTGTGCTCACGGGCATACAGGTCGAGATAGAAGTGACCACGCAGAGTGCCTTGTGCGTCGTGAATTGCAAAGAAGCGCACATCCGGGTGATAAGTATCAAAGTCCTGAATTTCAGTCACTTTAATACCGAACAGACGGTTCACGGTTTCGAACAAGCCATTTAACACGGTATCTGCCGGGAAGTAAGGGCGCAGTATTTCGTCAGAAATAGCATATTTGGCCTGTTTCAGCTTCTCGCCATAATAGCCATAGTCCCAGGCAGCCAGCTCTGTGGCTCCGTACTCTTTTTCTGCAAATGCTTTTAACTCTGCCAGCTCATTTTCGGCCTGAGGCTTGGCATGTAGCGCCAAATCGTTCAGGAAAGCAAATACCTGCTCAGGAGATTGTGCCATTTTAGTGGCCAGTGATTTATGCGCATAGCTGTCAAAACCCAGTAATTGAGCCAGTTCATGGCGCAGTGCCAGCTCTTCGCTCATCAACTCTGAGTTATCAAATTCGTTGGCATTCGGACCTTGATCAGACGCCCGGGTCACATAAGCACGGTACATTTCTTCACGCAGCTCACGATTATCAGCATACGTCATGACCGGCAGGTACGAAGGAATGTCCAGCGTGAACACCCAGCCTTCAAGTTCTTTGCTTTGCGCTGTATGTGCCGCCAGTGCCAGTGCGGACTCAGGCAGACCTGATAACGCAGCTTCGTCGGTCACATGCTTAGTCCAGGCTTGTGTCGCATCCATCACATTATTGCCAAACTTAGACGATAATTCAGACAAACGCGCACTGATCTCGCCGTAGCGCTTTTGTTGTTCTGGTGCCAGCGCAATGCCCGACAGCTTGAAGTCACGCAATGCGTTTTCTAAGGTTTTTTGCTGGGCTGTGCTCAGTGTTGCAAAGGTGTCTGATTCTTTGAGCGACTTGTATGCCTGATACAGGCCCTGATGTTGACCTACATAAGTACTGTATTCTGAGATCAAAGGCAGACAAGCATCGAATGCCTGACGTAATGCATCGTTATTAACCACCGAGTGCATATGCGAAACCGGCGACCACATGCGCGACAGCTTATCGTCGGCTTCTTCGAGTGGCAGCACCAGGTTTTCCCAGCTGTATGAATCGTTTTTCAGCACCTCGTCTATGGTGTCTCGGCAATGTGCGATGGCTTGTTTCAGTGCCTCCACAACGTGTTCTGGTTTAATTTTTGAAAACGGTGGCAAGCCTTCCATGCCAATTAACGGGTTAGTCATAACGCCTCTCTGTTGATCTTTGATTATCTTTTGTATTTGGGGTGTTTCTTTAAAAAAAACAAGGTACACCAGCCAATCCGGACAAATTAAATCGGGGTTTGTTCAGTCGGTGTTAGTTTGACCTGATGGACTTTATCCGTGTGCCATCGAAAAAAGCGATGACCTCTATCGGAAAAATTTATCCCACCGGACTTTGCCCCGGCTAATATAGTGTTAAGCTAGTGCCATTTATCAGCATTTATAGAGAATTAATCATGGCACAACATTTTGATTATATCGCCATTGGTGGCGGTAGCGGTGGTATTGCCTCAGCCAACCGCGCTGCAATGCGTGGCGCCAAAGTGGCACTCATCGAAGCTAAGCATATGGGCGGCACCTGTGTAAACGTGGGCTGTGTGCCCAAAAAGGTGATGTGGCACGGTGCCCAGGTGGCCGAAGCCATTAAGCTGTACGCACCGGATTATGGCTTTGATGTAGAAGTTAAAGACTTCGACTGGAGCAAACTGGTTGAAAGCCGCGAAGCCTACATTGGTCGTATTCACCAGGGCTACAACAAGTACCTGGCCAGCAATGGCGTGACCGTGATCAATGGCTTTGCTAAATTCGTCGACAACAACACGGTTGAAGTCAACGGTGAGCACTACACCGCCGACCATATCTGTATCGCTGTGGGTGGCCGCCCGTCTATTCCGAATATCCCAGGCGCGGAGCTGGGTATAGATTCTAATGATTTCTTTGAGCTCAAGGCACAACCCAAAAGCGTAGCCGTGATTGGCGCAGGCTACATTGCCGTTGAACTGGCAGGCGTACTACACAGCCTGGGCACAGAAACACATCTGTTTGTGCGTAAACATGCCCCGCTACGTACCTTTGATCCTATCCTGGTCGATACCCTGACCGAAGTCATGGACAAAGAAGGGCCCAAACTACACACCCACAGCGTGCCTAAATCACTGAACAAAAACGACGACGGCAGTGTGACGCTGCACCTGGAAAACGGCGAGTCACACACAGTGGAGCAAGTGATCTGGGCGATTGGTCGTGAGCCAGTGACTGATAAAATCAACCTGGCTGCCACCGATGTGGCCATCACAGAAGGCGGCTACGTCAAAGTAGACGAATATCAGAACACCTCGGTATCTGGCATTTATGCGTTGGGTGACATTATGGATGGCGGCATTGAGCTGACCCCTGTCGCGGTTAAAGCTGGTCGTATGCTGGCAGAGCGGCTGTTTAACCCGGATATGCCCAACGCCAAAATGGACTACAACCTGGTCCCGACTGTGGTCTTCAGCCATCCGCCCATCGGCACCATCGGCCTGACCGAACCAGAAGCCATCGCACAGTACGGTGAAGACAACATCAAGGTCTACACTTCGACCTTTGCGGCCATGTATACCGCAGTAACCCAGCACCGCCAGCCATGCAAAATGAAACTGGTGTGTGCCGGTGAGGACGAAAAAATCGTTGGCCTGCACGGCATCGGCTTTGCCGTAGATGAAATGATCCAGGGCTTTGGCGTAGCCATGAAAATGGGCGCCACCAAAGCAGACTTTGATTCGGTAGTGGCAATTCACCCGACGGGGTCAGAAGAGTTTGTTACTATGACAGGTTAGTGTAGAAAACTTAGCACTACACTTTTAAAAATCTGGAAAAATTCAAAAGCCAGCTATACTTAAGCTTGAAGTTAGTTGGCTTTTTTATTTTAGACAGAGGCAAATATGGCTCAGCTTATTCGCTCAGCTATGGTGAAGGTAAAAGATCAAGAAACTGAATCAGAAGGTTTAGTATCCCTACCAACCCTATACACGTCTGAAGCAAAATTCGTTCACCCTGTGAATGCTTGGTTTTTTGACCTGGTAGCCTGCAAGAGACTAAAAGACATAAATTCTTATTCAAGGGCGCTTCTTGCTTACTGGTCATATTTAGAAGCTAACTCTTTAAGTTGGGATGAGTTCCCTCCTATAAAAAGGCTAAAGCCCACATACCAGTTCAAGTTCCACTTTGTAGTGGTCAACTAATCCCGGACAGTAAATAAAGTTTTTCTTCCGCAACTGCTGGCGCAAGCATTTCATTGTTACTATGCGGCCTTTGCCAGTTGTAGTAGTTCATTAAATAATAACTAATATCTCTTTCAGCTTCTTTGAAGGAATCATAGCCTGTTGACGGAACCCACTCTGTTTTTAAACTCCTAAATAGCCTTTCCATTGGTGCGTTGTCCCAACAATTACCCCGGCGACTCATACTTTGAGTCATACGATAGCGCCATAATTTTTGCCTGAATTTTGTGGCAACATACTGACAGCCCTGATCAGAATGGAACAGCACGCCCGATGACCGACCTCTTTGTTCATAGGCTCTGTCTAACGCTTTGACGGCTAAGTTGGCATCTGGTTGAGAAGACATAGCCCAGCCCACTACACGGCGTGTGCATAAATCCAATACTACAGCCAGATAGGCCCATTTCCTTCCTGTCCAGATATAGGTAATATCACCGCACCACACTTGATTTGGTGAACTAACATCAAATTCCCTGTTTAGACGATTAGGTATATCTAGCCGTTCAACGGTTGCTTTTTTATAGCTATGTGAACCTGGTTGCTTGCATATGAGCTGCATACCCTTCATAACGCGCCTGATTTTGAAAAGGCCTGCTTTTATTCCAGAGTCAGCCAGCATTGCCATGATTGTTCGGCTGCCCGCTGAGTTCCGGCTTAATGTGAATAGCTCGTTTATCCTGGCTCGTAACGCAAGTTCATCGGTATTGTTAGACTTCACTCGATGTTTATAGTCGTAATAACTTGAACGCGGAACATC
>NZ_PNCJ01000080.1 GCF_005887115.1 Pseudoalteromonas rubra
TGCGATCATAGGCAAAGGTTTTGGGTGGATGTCCATGCAGCTTTGGGTGGGTGTCCATGTAACTTTTTCAGCTATATTTTATCTATAGGTTATCCCCTCACTACAACTAAATTTCGATAGAAAGTTAAGGAGCTCGATCATTTTATTTTGATCACCGGTAACCGATTTTAAGTCTTCAACTATCGCTTCTTTCTTATCAAGGCCTACATCCTGTAACAATAACACGTACTTCCATTTATATACTTCTGTCGAGTTCATTTTTACTTCTTTTCTTAGCACCTTGTGAATGGCTTCAATATCACACTGATACGCAGACTCATACAATAGCTTCTCCCTCTCTCCCTTTGTATAATTATCAAGTAACCTGCCTCTATCGCTATAAACAACTCTTTTAGCTGAAGAGAAACCTTTTTTCACAGCTTCATAAACAAAATTTTTATATTTATCTTTATCAATCGTGCCATCAAGTACTAAGTACCTATAAATATCAAGACATTCATTAACTGTATCTGAGTTAAGGACATCCACACCATGTTCTTCACATAATTTATATGAAAGCATCGGTTTTGGTTTAATGCATAAAGCTATACCCCCTGTAGCCTCACACCCAAAACTATGAAAACTGATACTCAAATAAAACATAAGTAAGGACTTAATTGTTTTCATTTATTACTCCTTATTACCTGTAAATGTCACCCATTCACCTTTACCCTTAAAGTACATAGAGCCATCACTTTGATTTATCATAATTAGCCCCGTGGGTGCTACAACCGTTGTACCCAGTCTATTAGCCAATTCCTGAGCAAAAGAATACTGCCCATTTTTGCCGGTATAACAAGCAATCAAGCGAATACTCTCCCATTAACGAATTTTTGCGTCAGCCAGTTACCTTTAAACAACTTATGCCAACGAATCACTATCGCTTTATCTGACAACCGTTCCGCCTTCTTATTATCCACATACAACACAAGATGCGTGTGATTGCTCATCACCGCATAACCACACACCTCAATGCAAAACACCTTGCCAAGAGCCAGCAGATTATCTTCCACC
>NZ_PNCJ01000081.1 GCF_005887115.1 Pseudoalteromonas rubra
AAAAATGGCGCAAGTGTGCAGCATTGTCCCTTAAATTGTGAAGAATTTGTGAGACACCCACCCCAAATTGGCATACAGGATGTGCGCCGTCTACCTTTAGGTAATACTCAATGGATGAGGTAATGAATTATGCCAACAGCAAGGAAGAGACAGGTCAGCTTATCGGATACCAAATACTACCACTGCATTTCCCGGTGTGTGCGGCGCGCATTTTTGTGTGGTGAAGACCGTTTAACGGGTAAGTCTTATGAGCATCGACGAGATTGGGTGGAAGAAAAACTGCTGGCTCTTGCCAAGGTGTTTTGTATTGAGGTGTGTGGTTATGCGGTGATGAGCAATCACACGCATCTTGTGTTGTATGTGGATAATAAGAAGGCTGAACGGTTGTCAGATAAAGCGATAGTGATTCGCTGGCATAAGTTATTTAAGGGAAGCTGGCTGACTCAAAAGTTCAT
>NZ_PNCJ01000082.1 GCF_005887115.1 Pseudoalteromonas rubra
GGCGACCCAAGCGGATACGGCGGGCAATACCTCCACCGCAGCCACGCAAACTATTACGCTCGATAACGCGGCGCCGTCTGCCCTGACCATCACCACGCCGATTGAAACTGACGGACTCGTCAATGCGGCAGAAGATAACGATGTGCTGATTGCGGGATCCGGTGCGGAAGCGGGTAACAGTGTGACCGTGACCATCACGGACAACAACAGCTCGGTGAGCCGGACAGTGACTGCTGACAACTCTGGCAACTGGACGCTAAGCGGCAGTGAGCTGGACGTCAGTGGCCTGAACAATGGCACCCTGACGGTATCGGCAACCCAAGCGGATACAGCGGGCAAAACCTCCCCGGCAGCGAAGCAAAAGATTACGCTCGACAATGCTGCACCTTCAGCGGTCACCA
>NZ_PNCJ01000083.1 GCF_005887115.1 Pseudoalteromonas rubra
GGTTGCTTTTCAGCGTTGTGCCCCGTGTCGGTGGATGCGCATTATAGGGAAATCGAAAAACGATGCAACCCCTTTTTTCATTTTTCTCTCGATAATATGTCACCACCACCTACCACCCCAAGCACACACAAAACACACACAAGATACACACAACCAAATGTGGATAAGATCGCGAATAAACAACAGTACAGGTAACATAGTGAAAGACGATCAGAATGAGTCTTCAGTTTCTTATTCTGCTCAGGGATATAAAACTGTACGTAAATAAAGCCAGAAGGTTGATAAAAATTGCATCGGTGGGCTTTAGTCATTTTGCTTCCTGTACTAATTGCACGCTGAGTAATGAATACCCTCAGCATAAGTCGCTCAATACCCAATACGGGAATATGGAGCATGCTCAGTAAGAAGTGTTAGCCAGTTACTCATCCACAAGTCGAGGCTCGTGGACGACAATAGTGCAAATTGTAATAATGGAATATAAACGGCTTATTCAAAAAAGCGCTGCATATACTGGGTTTGTAACCCATACCCAGCAGCAGACCCAAGTTCACAAAGCTCTATCCCACCTTCAACAACAACTCCCTCTTCATACAGCACGCCGTGCGATGCTGTTTAAACCAGTTTTTCGGTGTCGAATAGGTTTGTTTCGGTGTATTTATCATGCCTACGAAGTAGCGTTCCAGCAGCGACTCCAGGTTTATGCCAAATTGATTAAATTTATGACCTAATGTCAAAATCCAATTTTCATCGATGTGATAGTGATTTTGCAGCCCTCTGAATTTATCAAACTCTCCAAAAACTAAAGATCCAAGAAGGAAAGTGCGCATGCTCGCACTGGCGCATTTCTTTGAAGGTAAACCTCGCTATCAGATTGCTGAATACTTAAAGGTCAGTCGTACTAGCGTGAACAAATGGGTGAAAGCCTATCTTGACTAGGATTAGAAGGCTGGGAAGAGCTACCTCGCTCGGGCCGCCCTTGCAAACTGGATGATTCACAGCTGAAGCAGCTTAAAGCATATGTACTCGACTCTATAAACCGCACGGAAGGTGGTCGACTCACACTAGAAGATATTCAGCAGTATATATCTGAGTCTTTTCACATAGAGTACGAGTTGTCAGCTGTTCACAGACTGTTGAAAAGGCTAAACTTCTCATGGATTAGCAGCCGCTCAATCCACCCTAAAGGAAACCAAGCTCACCAAGCAGCTTTTAAAAAACTTCGAGCTGGAAACGCTCCTTCACACCCCGGGACACCTTCTTCTTGAACGCATTGATGTGTGGTTTCAGGATGAAGCACGATTTGGTCAACAAACTTCGACCACAAAGGTTTGGGCTGAAAAAAGGCTCACGCCCAAGAGTTGTAAAGCAGCAACAATTCGAATATGCCTATCTATTTGGTGCTGTGTGTCCAACGACTGACGAAACAGAAGCACTTATCTCACCTTTAGTGAATAAAGAAGTCATGTACTCTCATCTGGAGCAAATATCACAAAGGACTCAACCAGGAAGAATAGCTGTGGTCGTCATGGATCGCGCAGCCTGGCACTTCAAAGATGGTTTGATAAAAGGCCTGGAGAATGTCGTGATCATTAGGCTGCCACCTTATTCCCCAGAGTTAAACCCCATAGAACAAGTGTGGAGTTGGCTCAGACAGCATAAGTTATCAAACAGAACCTTTGCAAACTACGATGACATTCTGGATCAGGTCAGCGAAGCATGGAATGCGTTTATCTCATGTGCTGACAGCGTGAAATCATTGTGCTTTAGGGACTGGATGAATCTGACCAGTTATTTATTCAAAATGGTATTACAATCCAACCCAGCTTCATGGATGAATAGACAACGCCATTCTGTCTACAACGGCTTTAAATGACTTAAACGCAAAAAGCCTATCTCGTTCGATTCAAGCTTTTATTGTTTGGAACCTGATAATGATTTGTCGGTTCTCAGTACAGCTCACGTCCACAGTGTTACCTGTTAGAAGATCCCGCATCAAGTGCTATCTCTTAGTCACATTTTTTTGAACTAACTCAGTTTTCCGTGATCTGATCTTGCTCAAAGTGAGCTGTGAAACCTGCCTCAGCGCTTTACAGTGGAAGATTCTGTGGAAAAAGAGACACAAACAAAAAGGCCTTCCAAAGCAACCACCGAGCATGAAATGGGCGTATCAGTCGCTCGGGAGATTAGGAGGCTGGAAAGACAGTAAAAAGACAGGGCGTGTTAGTTGGCCTAGTCTATGGGATGGTTGGAGCAAACTTGAATCCTTGGTCGAAAGGTATCAAATGTTCCAGGAAATGTGATCAAGAGACAGCATCAAGTACGGGGTGAATTGCGACCGAAGCAACGCTTCGCAGTTCGAGGAAGTGAGCGCAAGGACGCGCGAAGGGGAGATACTACATGGAAGTACTTTACTCCAAACGCAAAAAAGCCCGACTCTTTCGAATCGGGCTTTGATGTACAGGAGGTACGAATGTCGATGAGATTCATGGATGAATGTCTTTCGTCGACCTCTAATTAGGAGCTTGGCAATGGTCCGGCTGGCAGCCAGAGGCCTTAGCGTTCAGTCGGTGGAAAGTGAAATTGTTCACTTTCCATAACCCGCCTTCACCCTACTTTCACATGGACGAAATGAGACCGAAGCAACGCTTCGCAGTGCGAGGAAGTGAGCGCATGGACGCGCGAAGGGGAGATAC
>NZ_PNCJ01000084.1 GCF_005887115.1 Pseudoalteromonas rubra
CGGGCTTTGATTTTCAGGAGGTAAGAATGGCGATGAGATTCATGGATGAATGTCTTGCGTCGACCTCTAATTAGGAGCTTGGCAATGGTCCGGCTGGCGGCCAGAGGCCTTAGCGTTCAGTCAGTGGAAAGTGAAATTGTTCACTTTCCATAACCCGCCTTCACCCTACTTTCACATGGGTGAATTGCGACCGAAGCACCGCTTCGCAGCGCAATGAACGCGAGGGTGACGAGAAACCGAAGCAACGCTTCGCAGTTCGAGGAAGTGAGCGCATGGACGCGCGAAGGGGAGATACTACATGGAAGTACTTTACTCCAAACGCAAAAAACCCGCTGCATTGCTGCAACGGGTTTCTCTTATAAGGCCCTGGCGATGTCCTACTTTCACATGGGAAAGACTCGCCGTCCGCCCCACACACTATCATCGGCCGGGGCCGACCCTTCGGCTATTTCGTT
>NZ_PNCJ01000085.1 GCF_005887115.1 Pseudoalteromonas rubra
TACAACGCCAAAGTGGTTTTGATTGTTAGAAGTTAAGAATTAAAGTAGACAAAAGAATTTAATACTCTTTTCCAGATTTTAGTGAGATGTTGATAGACGTCTTGCACACAGTTTATGCTTGGTAACCATAGCGTTTTGGAACCACCTGACTCCATGCCGAACTCAGTAGTGAAACGAAATAGCGCCGATGATAGTGTGGGGTTTCCCATGTGAAAGTAGGACATTGCCAAGCTCCTATTTAGAGGTCGATGAAAGACATTCATCCATGAATATCATCGACATTAGTA
>NZ_PNCJ01000086.1 GCF_005887115.1 Pseudoalteromonas rubra
GCTTTTTAGGGATAAGGGATGAGGCAACGACGTAACAGCAATGACCAAGGCTGGTAATTAAGCGATAAATCCAGTAGCCGCAAGGGCCAGCTTCATAAACGAAGTGCAAAGTAGCATCGGGGTATTTGGATTCAAAGTGACGAAGCAATTTAGTAATCGACATTTTTGGCGGAAGAAATTCGGCCAAAATGAATGGGTTGGGCACCTCGTTGTTCTTCACAATAAGCGACTTCAACAAACTCTTTATGAGTATCTAAGCCAATGAAAAGTATGTTATGTTTGTTCATGCTAGCCTCTGCTGTTTAGTTATTTGACAAACTAATTATGGCTCTGGCTTTTAGCTAACCCACGAAGATGCGGAGGCTAGCACCGTGTGGGAGTCATTGTGTCTAGGTGCTATAAGGTTATGCTTCGAACTATTGCTTTAAATTTAGGTCTTCTAGTTTCATTTGTTACTCAAGCATCTGCACCGATTGAGTCTGTTAAACTAGAGCAAACTCTGGCAAGTGAGCTTGGATTTATTATCGAGTTGTCTCGTGATAAAGAGGCCACTAATCTGAGCGTTGAAGGCCCTAAAGAGTTAAATGGCTGCGCGCCTTTGAAAGTAGGTACTGCAATACTAAATAAAGAGAATTTAGACATTGCTTTAAGTATTTCTGAAGTTACTAAGGGAGCTACTCCAAAAAGCTTTGGTTATATCCGCAATGTTACGGACAATAAATTACTAATATTTATCGACTACATATGCCCTGTTGGGCGTCGACATCAAAGTCGCAGATACGAGCTATGGTCAAGTAGCACCTAACAAAGCTTTGTTTGGACATCCACTTCAAAGATTGATCGTCCAATCTCAGTCACTTGAGGTTGGCTGCAACCTCAATGGGAAAAGAACCACGGCGGGATTGCAGGCTTTGTTCGGACACCCATTCCAACAAACTTACCACTTCAAAGCTTATTTATCCAAACTAGACAGATTCAGATTGGCAGTAACGTCGATGAGAGAGGAGCAGAATTAGCTGGGTGCCTCTGTATTGGCCTTTCAGTTTGAGTGTTTTTTAAACGTTGGCTGGTTACTTGTTTAGTCGTGAAAATTCCCTTTTGAGCTTACGAATTGACAAAGACCTATAAAGAATCGAGCCCATCAAGTAAGCAAAAATCACGTACCAGCCTGCATTAATATACAGCAGGTTTAAGCCATATGCCGTGCCGAACTGTATTGCAGGCACAACTGGAAATGTTGGCATTATAGCCACACCAGCAACAGGCTCTCGACCACACTTTAAGTGTGTAAGATTGCCGTCCAGAATTTCTAAGTAGAAACCTATCGCTACTGATATTATTGATAGAAAAGCTAATAAAAGATAAAGCAACACCCCTCCGCTTTTTTAGCGAAGCAACACTTTGACTGGAAATTTTTGGTTGATTTACAACTTATAATTACAGCCAAGTAACCGTGATCGAATATACTGATCATTCTCTTTTACTGTTAAATCACTATATATTTCACACCACTTTGCATGATTACCATAGTCAGCAATGGCATAAGCTATAAGCTCCAAATTTCTTTTAGTGGTATTCGGATGATTTGTGATCTCTACAAATTTGTTGGAGTTTCTGATACCCCAGTTTACGAACTCACCATAGATAGCAGCTCCCAGTGCTTCACCCTTATATTCGTTTAAGAAATCAATAACCTGCTGACTAGATTGGTTTTTACCTAAAAACGAACTGGTCGCCCTGCTAGCTTGACAGATTGAATCACACTGTTGTGACTCAATAAAACCATACAATATCAACACAGCTAATACGACTGATACCAGTTTCATACACCGAAGCACCTTTGGTTAATATAGTGCACCAACTTCAAAGCGTGGCAACATCAGGGGCGTTGCCTCTGTATTTGCACATTGAAGCAGCGAAGCTTGTTAAATCTCTACTTTGTATACAGCTTAATATACTTTGCAGCGATCTCTTTTGCTTGAACCACCTCTGCCTTTTTCATTGCTTTAGTTAAGCTGGCTAACCTTTCTTTTGCAAAGTCAGTATCGGTGCCATTTCTGGATAAAACAACGCCATACCAAGCATAAGACTCAACTTTATTTTGAATTGGTTCAGGGCTTGATTCCAATAGATAGGCAAACTCTACTTGAGCTGTATAAAAACCGAGCCTTGCACTTTTTCCCAGGTATTTTGCTGCAGAGTTAAAGTTCCCTTTTGATGCGGCTTCAACGCCTTTATCGCGTAACTCGCTCTCTTCACTCGCTATGCAATGATTAGCAAACATCATTGCAATCAGGGTTATTAGGATTAACCTCATACTCTCTCCTTGCATTTAGTGCGCGCTCACCGATAAATAGAGCACGCTGGGTAAATTTATCGAGTGTAGCACTGTATAACGTGCCACATTCGTATTTGCGACAATACTTAAATCTCGACCTTATCAAAATACTTGATTACTGGCGGTACGCAAAGAAATGCGCTCAGCTTATCCAGTACGCCGTTATCCTGAATGAAACTCAAATAATTCTGATGACTTTTCTACCGTTAACCATTCTTCGTCCAAAAGGATTTGTTTGG
>NZ_PNCJ01000087.1 GCF_005887115.1 Pseudoalteromonas rubra
TGGTATGACTCCCACTGTCAAGTTAAACGCACAGATCCCTGCTTAACCCTTTTAAGCCATAATTTGGAACTCGAATTAAAGCGAGTTAATGCATAGATGAAGCAAGTAGTTTCGTCGGTTATCTTGCTGGTATTCGTTGGTTACTTATTTTCATAAGCAGAGCAGACTTTACTTGATTCGACGTGACACCTGTCTTCAGTCTATGTTCGTGGGTCAATCAGTTTTCACTAGTTGCCATCCTAACGCCGTCGGTGGTTGTGCCACACCCGATGCTTGATCCAATGCATTAACTCTAATTCGAACATTTATGCGGGTACTCTTGCTAGCCTTAGCCCGGGATTGACGGGGCTGAGTATCACTTCTTTAGCGATAGCCCAAATATAGGCTATCATCTCTCTGGCGATAGCAGTGACGACAAGATTGTAATGTTTGCCTTTAGCGAGCAATTTTTTATAGCGTTTACATAGCCGCAGTTGTGCCTTCCAAGCAATATCAATAATGGCTTTTGG
>NZ_PNCJ01000088.1 GCF_005887115.1 Pseudoalteromonas rubra
CAGAACTAAAGAATAAATGGTTAACGCAAAATAATAGTCGGTGGAGTTTGGGTTGAAGCTAGGGAAAATAGCGGCGTACATGACTGCCACGAATAAGGTTGCGAACACTCTAGCACTGTATTGGGCTATCTTTTGTTTCTTAAAAATTGCCATTAATTGAGTAACTCTCACGCCTTGCTCTGAGGAATCCCCAGATATTCATATTTCAAATCAATATTATGGATACGCACGGCATTGTTTGATCTCATTTATTTCGCAAAAAAACTCACCAGATAACAACACTATGCGTCATATCACCATCCTACACGATATGCTCAGAAAAAACTGCCCCCAAATTCATAACCGGGCGCCTTGACTCATTGATGCTGACAACTGAAACTTCGCTCGATAGCAATCAACTCTCAATTACAAAACCGGGCCGAAATAGGAAGGGCCCTGTCGCTGCAAAACACAACATTAAACGTATCGACCGACTGCTTGGCAACCCTGATGTATAGCGACCGACTTGCTATTTACCGCATTCATGCGCGCCTCATTAT
>NZ_PNCJ01000089.1 GCF_005887115.1 Pseudoalteromonas rubra
GAGCCATTGTCGCCTGAGCCATTGTCACCCGAGCCATTGTCGCCTGAGCCACCATCTCCAGGGTTACCTGAATCATCAATTGCACTTTTAAAAGTGTATGCCGTAACTTCTATATTTTCTGCCGCAAGCTCAGCGGCTAAAGTCGTCATTTGATCATTAAGGGCAGCAAACAGTTCATCACGTCTGGCTTTAGTTATTGGCTCATAAACATTATTTGTTTTATCAGCTTGCAACTCGTCAATGTATTTTGTGATTTCTGCTCTTTTTTCATATAGCTTTTCGTAAAGTTTTTGCTTATCAGCAATCGAGATCCCTTCAATCATGGCTGACGCTTCTTTTAATCTGCGATTATGCAAACCATTTATGCGTACTTTTTCACCATTAACGGTGTTTGAGTTACTTGAATAAGCGATTTGGTAGTATGCTTCAGCCCAGTTTTTATCTTTCAATGCCTTTGAGATACCTGGCCCCACCATAGGAGAGCCACCATTAAAGGTCAAAGAAATCAGCACCGCCTTTCTCGTATCCGATAAACCATCAAATACGGCTTGTGCAGCAGCTCTGTCTCCATCCAGATTATTATCTAGTCCATCAATTGCCAGCTTTTGGTAAGTAGGCAGGATGCCATTGAATACAGCTTCCATACTGCTGGTGTCATCAGGAAAAGCAAAGGTTTCCTCTGGAATGGAGTTATCAAGCCGTTTGTCATCCGCCTGGTAAATTTTTAATACATCGTTGACTTCTTTTATTCGGTCATCTTTATTAGACTCTGTCCATTCCCTTCTAAATATAGTTTCCAAACTTAATTTTAATGTATTAAAGTCCGCCTCTGATAGAGATGTTGTAGAGTAATTAAACTGTTCGAGTATGGCCTCTAGTACTTTTTCTTCTCTAAGGTTAAAACCGACGCCAATGGTGGGGATGCCTTTTGAATCGATATAGATAGTTGTGACTGCGTCTTCATGGTTTTTAATTTCGGTGAATAAACTCATTTTAATCTTCTAATCTTTATTTATTTAACTTGTAGGAACATACCGGAGTGGCGCCGTAGGTGTTTTTTGAACTGATATGCCCTGAAAATTCAGCAATTGAAAACCAGGTGCTATGATTAAGGTCTGGTATATTCTTAAAGCTCATCCCGCTAGGGTAAGTTGGATATATTTTATCCTGATATATTAAAATTCGGCCTTTAGCACTAAAAGTACCTTTTTTATAATTCTTTTCTAAAATGGTGTAACTACTGTAAAAACCGTTCATTTCTGCTTGCTGTAACTGTTGTTTTTTTGTCATGGCTTCCCATTGCTTAACTCGGCTCCTTGACATACTAACAACATCCACATCATTCCCTGCCTCGCCTTTTTCAAGCGGTCTACAAGTTTGTAGAGGCATTAACCTTCGAATGACATGTTCTTTCTTGCCATCATTATTGGCATCAAAAAACGCTTCACCGAGTCGGAAGTAGCCTAGTTGGTAATCCTTTTCTCTCTCAGGCCAAGTTTGCTCCCAAGCCTGTCTGCCGCGGTATATCAGTTGGTCAATTTCTTTAATTCTTTCCCCTTCGATAGGAGTAAACACCAACTCTCTAATATCCGGGTTATGTATGGTAGGTAATTTACAGGACAGTAATTCATCCCAGGGGCTTTGGTTAAGCTCAGCCAAAAAGGCTTCACACAACCCATTATCCAAATGATTTCTAGAGAGTTTAAAACGTGGCAGGTGCAGCTTATTACCAGCATGATGTTGTGTGTATGTTTTGGTTGCTGGCTGCTTAGTAATTTCAGCGTTCTGTTTGGGCTCAGCTATAGCACGCGTGAGTCGCTGAACGCTGTCTGCTCTGACTTTGGTCGAAAAAAGCTGAACAGATAGTGTGTAAGCTGCGAGCGCAGCCTCTTTATTT
>NZ_PNCJ01000009.1 GCF_005887115.1 Pseudoalteromonas rubra
GTTGCTCACTGCTCGAGTTGCTCACTGCTCGAGTTGCTCATCTGGATATCATCAGAGACAGAAATCAGCTTTACCGGGTTAATGTAGAGGGCCTGGTGGAAAATACCTATACGCTGAAAATGATCAACAAGGCGTAGGAGCCTCAGACTTTCCTGATCAGCGTTCGCGGTTTGTCTGACTTCACGATCATTGGAAAACAGGAAATTCAAATCGCGGCAGGCTCAACTATAGACCAGCCTTTATCTGTGGTGATTGACCCGTACGACTTGACGCTGCGGTGGACACGTTATCAGCCAGTGAGCTATCTACTTGAGAGCCGCAGCGGTAATCGTGCTCAGTTCACCGATATGGTGGAGCGTTGTAAAGCCGCGGGTGTAAATATCTATGTTGATGCAGTGATCAACCACATGGCACACGGCAGCGGCACAGGCGTGGCTGGCAGCACTTATGGTGATATCTTCATTGCGTTTTTCTGAAAATTGTTCATGCGTGTCGTGCTCACCTTGTTTACATTCCTTTACAACCATATGTATTAATTAATGTACTGATTTAATGAAAAAATAGCCTACCCTCGACTGTCGCTCTCTGTCCTGCAGGAGTCACTCAATTGATTGTAAAAAATACAATTGTTAAGATGCGCAACTTTTGAGTATAGGGTGCTTATGGGCACTCTTGTTATGGGTGTTAAATAGGTACCAAATATTTATGAAGAAGCTACTTTTCTTGCTGCTTTTATATTGTACTTCAATGTTTGCTAGTGCGAACAGTCTGAAGGAATTTGACGGGTTTTATGCGATAACGCCGGAGCAATCTAGCTCGGGTAGTGCTGTGCTACAGGTTTCCTCACTAGATTTGGGCAAACCTCTGCTGATTTATAATGGCGATGCAAAGAAAAGCCTGATTCATATCAACATTACTGGGCAAGTGATTGATACAGAGATAAAGGTGCTTGGGCATCCGACCAATTTGATCATCTCTAATCCGAGTGGGATAAGCTGTTCAAATTGTAGCTTTGAAAATGCAAAGCGAATTAGTCTTGTAAATGGGTATTATTCTAATGGTGACATTCGTACTAACTCCAACAGAATGAATAACTATAGTACGTTCTCATTAGGTAAAATCTATGCGCCAGGAGCACAGTCACTTGAAATATATACTCATGATTTGAGAACTCATAGCAGCTCAACAGTAGACATCAACCTAAAGGCATTCAATCAGAAAGGGGAATACCTTGTTATGGATGAAAAAGGTGATATTGAAGTAGGAACTGGTGGTATTTCATTCTATGTGGGTAATTACACTATTGAATACAATGGTGGAAGAATACTCGCTAGTGACAATACACCTGTTGACTACTATGCAATGCTCAATCGATATGGGCGTATTCCTACTCTGGCATTAAACGGTAATTATAAATCCGCTGGCTTCTCTATTGCATCTTCCATGGGTATTGAGGTATCGAGTGGCACTAAAATTGATACCGTAACCAAGGCCTTATCTTCCAGTAACTCTAGCAATGGTATTTTTGTACCGAATGAGGGAGTTGCCTTATCAAATGTGGGTAATATCACAGTTTCTCGCATGCCTGGACCGATGTTTAATTCAAATCGTCCGATTACGCCTTCCGTTATTAACAGGGGAACAATTCTCAGTGACAAAACTGTACAAGTGGTATCCGCAGGTAGCTTTAGTAATACTGGCGTGATTCTGTCTGGAAAAGCCTCTTTCTTTGCCAGTTCGGGTGTGTTTAATAGTGGTGACATTGAAGCTCATGATATTGAGGTATCGGGCAGTAAGTTTGCTAACCAGCAAAGTATTAATGCGAAATCAATGGTTGTGGATACGAGTGGTGATATCGTGAATGCCTATGGCGGTATTATTAGAAGTCAAGAATTAACGCTTAAGTCTCGAAATGGCTTAGTGGCCAATGGGGTAAGACGAAGCGGACAGGAAATCACCCAATCTTGGGGGTTGCTGGAACTTGAAAAAGACCACGAAAAGCTAGAGCAGGGTATTTATCATATAATAAAAGAAAAAATACAATATAAATCAATGCCGGATCTTAGCGCTAAAATATTTGCGAGCAAAATTTCTGTTTCTGCAAAGGCATTTGAGAACATTAATCCATATACACTGAGTAAAGGTGCTAACGACTGGAGTGCATCAATCAAAGTGAGTGCGTCACGCTCAAATTCGGTGATATTTCAAGCGGAAAACAATCTTGAAATTGATGTTGAAAATTATATCTTGAACTCATCTGCAATTCTAAGTCTTAGTCAAAGTGGTACCTTTGATATCAATGCAAACAAGGTTTTTAACGAACGTTATCGCCTTGATGTTGACACTGTATACTACTCTGGTTTTAGCATAACTAACGACTCAAAAACACAGGTATACGCATCAGAGAAAGGTAATAAATCAAAAGTTGTAAATTACTCCCCACCTGGAAGGATAATTGTGTTTGGCAAGCTTAGAGTAAGTGATGGCACAAAAAATCCAAGGTCAACACAGGAGTTTAATAACCTTTTCTCTTACGTAGAAGTATTCTCTAAAGCGTATTTTAACAATCTGAAATTAACTTCGATTGGGTTACAACTTTCTTCAGATACCGATACTTATACATATGCAGATGCTAGATATTGTCAATCTACAGGTCGTTGCGGCTCCGAGGTGATAGAGACCCACGTAGAGGCCGAAACTCTGCTGTCATTTCATGGTGGCGTTTATGGGGTGAGAGAGGATCTGCCTTCAAAAGCCGATCTTGACCTAAAGAACGTAAAAGGTCTTGAGGTAGACAAGGCAGAAGCAGGAAATCAATACATGGCTAGCTTGGTATATAACCGGGGCCTAGATGATTCTGCAACAGTAACTTCATTTTCAGTAGAGGGTGATATTTTAACATTCTGGTTGTCAACATGCCGAAGGGTAATTATTCCTAATACAGATGATGATTTTAGAACTGACTGTAGTAGTAAAAAGCATACAGTTGACCTGGATAAGTTATTAACCAATACAAATAAAGATAAATTTGTAGGAAACACAGGTTTTACGATTGCTCAGATCGAAGCAAAGCTTGATAAATATATTAGTGGTTTGCGATATGGAGTAAACCCAATCGATGGTTATGATACTTGGCTACCAACTACAGCATATAGAACTGCTTACCAGATAACATTAAACGATACCATGGTTGAATTTGGCTATATTGTAAGTGGTTATATGGCTATACATGATACAAGACAGCCCACAGTGACTAGCTGCCAGTCTGGTAGAGATTTTTGTCGACAAGTCTCTATGAAAAGAAGTGGGAAGATTTTAATTTCAAAGTTGCCAAAGTAAAACAGAGTTGTGATTATGAAAAACAGAATTGAAAATGGGGATTTTGAACATAAAGTTCCTCTTTGGCAAAAGTCAGTTGCCATTCTTAATATATTTTTAATACTTTGGCAGGTGATGCTGCCAAGTATTGCTTTTGCAATGACAAGCTCGCAAATAAACGCAGAGCTAAATAACCCTCAATATACGAGAGTATATAATGGTGGTGAGTATCTGTACGCCAAATCTGATTTTGTTGACAATAAAGTTGTTAGCTCTTCAGTGCAAAATATCGAGAGTTTTTTTAACAAGCTAAAAACCACAAACAAGCAATCACTTGAATCACCGCTCATGGTTCCTGTCCGAACTGGCGATATTACTGTCATTTTTCCTATCTACCCTTTAGGTGAGAGGATAGGGGATAGCTTTGTGCAATCTAGGTTTGTGCGTGCACAGATCTATAACCAGTTGAACCGTAATTTGTTAGTTGGTTACACAAGTGAATCCAATCAAATAAATGGCCTGTATAATAATGCATATTTATTTGCAAAAACTGGCAAGGTTAAGTTTGGCAGTGCAGTAACTAGGGCGCAAGTGAATGCATTTGGTTCCAACTTTATTTGGCCCGAGAAGCGCTCAGTTGGTGGCCGAAGTGTGCTAATCCCAATATTGCACTTAACTGATTCAACCATTACTGCTCAGACTGTCAGTGGTCATCAGGTTGAGTTTCATGGAAATTCTAATGAATTTAGAAACATCACTGTCGATACTGGCAATCTCTACACCTATAGTAACGCGATTATTCGGGCTGCAAATAATGTTACTGTGGTGGACGGAGCCGTTATTGCCAAAGGTGACCTAAATATCGTTGCAGGTGGAACTGTTTCTAACCTATCGAGCAAGTTCTCGGCTGCGGATAATGTTAATATTTTCACAAATAACTACGTACAAAAAACGTTGGTTCACAGATATGAGACGCCTTATTCTCAAGGCTCCCTCTTCGGTAATATCGCTCGCCTTGACGGCAATAATATATACATTAAAGCAAGTAACGACATTGTTTTGGAAGGTGCGTCAGTTTCAGGTAACAGCATTACCTTTAATGCTGCGAATAACATCATACTTAAGTCAGCGCAAGCTAGTTCTTCTTCAAGCTTTTCTTCGCCTCGCTTTTCTGAGGATGTCGGTACTGTAGAAAACCTCATGACGGAATTGAGTGTAAAAGACAGTATCGCTTTGATGGCTGGTGGCAAAGTAGAGCTATACGCATCAAAGCTTTATGCAGATAAAGGAACAATAGACATTCTTGCCAGTAATGGTATTTACATTGCCAATGAATTTGATGAGTACCAAGCAAGCCGGCAGAAAAAGTGGGGTAAAACAACGGTTCAGGAACAAGAATTCGAGACCATAGCTATTCGCTCTGCACTTGAAGCTGGAAAAGGAATAAAGATTGCTTCTGATTTCGGAGAAATAACACTTAAAGCAGCAGATATATCTTCAGCTGTGGGTACTGAAATTGACGCCAGAAATGGCAAGGTTAACTTCCTGCTTGCAAAGGATCATAACCATTACTTTTATAATAAAGTTCAGAAATCAACATGGAAAATCAAAACAGAGACAATTCAAAATACCTCTGATACTGCTGTTTATAATGATATCGTTGGTGGAGTAAAAGTAAATGCGACACATGGTATTAAGCTGGAGTTAGGACAGTACCAGGGTGAAACCGTTAAGGAGATTATAGGTGGGTTCACAGGAACAGACTCTTTAGGTTGGATGTCGACTATTTATAATGACTCTGAATTTGCGTGTCCGTCGGCCTCAGAGCTGGCAAATTTTCCGCTTAGCATAAGAAACGATGCAGATTTTGCAAACTGTTCAGAAAGCTTGCTGGACGTAGCATTCCAAAAATTAGAGCGTATAGAGGTTCATGAACGAACCAGTGCCTTGTCGCCAGCAGCTATGGCCGTTATTGCAATTGCTGTATCTGTTGCAATGGGACCTGGTGGTATGGGCTGGACCGGAGGGCAGGGATCGATAGCTGCAAACTTCGGTGCACAGACTGCATCTGGCGCAATTACACACACAGCGACAAGCGCAATGATCCAGGCTGCTGCTACGACAATGGCGTCTCAGGCTGCTACGAGCCTTGCAAGTGGTAAGGGCCTGGACGGTACTATCAGAACAATGTTGTCCTCAGATGGCATTAGGTCATTAGCTACAGCAATAGCGACTGCAGGGATATTAAATAGTGAAACTTTTAAAAGCCTGAAATTCTTTAATAGTGCAGATATAGGGAGTGCACTGTTTGAAAGTGAAAAAGCAATTCAGCTAGCCAATCAGGCTGCTGAAGCTGTGATGGCGTCAACCGTTCGAGCGGGTGTTTCGACGATCGTTGATGGTGGCAGTTTAAGTGACTTTAGTAAGTCTCTAACGCAATCACTTGCAACCACAGCGGTTAATACGCTGGGTGACGCTATGGCTAAGGAAATCGGAATTAGCTTCAAGAAAGGGGATATCAACAACTTAGTCAGATATATTGCGCACGCCGGTGCGGGTTGCGTCAGAGGTGCACTAACGTCTGAAGTTACCAATGCAAATGGAGGTCATGGTTGTGCGTCAGGTGCTGGTGGTGCAGTCATAGGCGAAATGACTGCAGATATTTACAAAGCAAGTGCTATCAAAGAGCTGCTAGAGGAAAACAAAGAAGTTGTTGATGACTTAAAAGCACAAGGAAAAACTCCGGAGCAGGTTCTTGAACACTTCCGCTCTGAAGAAGTGTCAGACAAGCTCAATAAACAGGTTGACTTGATTCTCGCTGCAGGTGTGGATTATGCCAAATTGTCAGGCGCACTGGGGGCATTTGCTGCACATGGCGATGTCGATATTGCAGCCTCTGCGGCGGAAGGTGCTGCTGCGAATAATGCTGCTTTCCTGATACCTATATTCCTGTCGATATTGAAAGCAGTTGATGTTGCGCTGACTGCAAAAGAGTTGTGGACAATTTATCGTGCAGCAAATGGCGATCCGACTGCTCTTGCAAAAGGGTTGGCTTCCTTCCTTGGAGAAAGTGCATTAGAGCGCATTATTCCTGGGTTTAAAACAGCCGATGAGATGATCGACTGGTTAAAGCGCAATAACTATCTCAACGACAAGCTGGCAAAACAAATTAAAGATATCTTTGACGATAATCGAAAAGAAGGTGGAAATGTCGACTTACCTTCAGGGTTACTTAATGAAGTACATGTACCCGTAGGGAGTAAAGGTAATTGGGATAAGCGAGTCAATGGTAAACTTGAAGCAGACACCAAGTATGTGTTGAGCAATGGTCACAGCTATACGACCGACGCACATGGTCGGGTCATTTCTGTCTCTGGTGAAGCCGGGAAAGGGGTTAAGCTTGACAGAAACACCTACCAACAGACAAAAACCGGGCATGACGGCAATGCACAGAGCCATGAACTACATGATGGTGGTCATTTGATAGCCACCCATTTAGGTGGAGCCGGTGATAAGATTAATATGGTACCAATGACTCGCGAGCTCAATCGAGATTTGTATCGATCAATGGAGCGTGAACTGGGTCAGGCGTTAAAAGATGGAAAAGAGGTATACGTTGATATTAAAGTTGGGTACCCTGACAATCCAACAGCGACTAGGCCGAATATTATACGGGTTACCGCTAAGGTAGATGGTGTACCAACACCATACTCTTTTGTTCAATAACTGATGGTTATAGCAAATATGAATACAGAACAAGCTTATAACATTATTGCTAATGTATTATACGCACATTTTTATCCGGAAGAGCAGTTTGATAAGCTGGAAATGGTACTGCAAATAGGTGACGGGGCAACCGCAAGTAATGCGTGGCGATATATAGGTGGAGATAAGCTTCCTCCGGTATTGGATAGGGAAGTACCTTTGCAGGCAAGTTTGGATTTGAGCAAAGCAGCCTTTTTCCTTCGTGATAATCTGCAGGAAACGACAGGCGAGCAGATCTGGGGATTGACTTTTACCCTCTACCCGGACAGCAGCTTTAACATAGAGTACACCTACGAAAAGTCGGACTGGCTAAAAGGTGGCGAGTAAGCCAACAACTGGAATGACTGATATTTAATATAAAAAAATGCCCGTCAATGACGGGCATTTTTTATGAATGAGTCACATGGACATATATGGACACTCCAGCGATGTCAAGCCGAGTGGGCCTGCAGGGTAGCGAGTTCTCGTTATCCTGTTCGTTATGTTACCCGTGTTGCCATGCCTGATGTTTGGCCCAGTCCGCTATAAATGTGTTGCTCCGACATATATCCGGGTTTGACTGGTTATCCAGCGCCCCTAATGAGTCCCGAGTCTGCCCACCCTAAAATTACACACTTACTCGGTCTGTAACGACCGTGCCTTTGTCGGGTTTTGCACAGGCAGGGTTGACCTTTTTTCATCGTACTTTCGCAAACAGATAAGCGGTTGTCAGTGGCTCACTACAGCCACACGGGTTCAGTGACCCTTGTCCATGTCGAGCTCACCTGACAACCTAAACCTTGATGCATTGTGCTGCCCTGATTGTGTCTATTGCGGCTGATATGGTTCATTTCTCTGTAGTAATATCCAAGAACCATTGACAACAGATTGAAGGTATTTAGACACGGTGAACACAAGAGTTACATGGACAGCCACCTAAAGCTGGCGTGCAGATAGCTCCCATGGACAGCCACCCCAAATTGGCGTACGGGATGTGCGCCGTCTACCTTTAGGTAATACTCAATGGATTGAGGTAATGAATTATGCCAATAGCAATGAAGAGACAGGTCAGCTTATCGGATACCAAATATTATCACTGTATTTCCCGGTGTGTGCGGCGTGCATTTTTGTATGGCAAAGACCGTTTAACGGGTAAGTCATATGAACATCGACGAGACTGGGTCGAGGAAAAACTACTGGCTTTGGTCAAGGTGTTTTGTATTGAGGTATGTGGCTATGCGGTGATGAGCAATCACACGCATCTTGTGTTGTATGTGGATAGTTTCTGTGGACAACAAAGGAGGAGTTGAAGCCTCTATAGGCTATGGTGTAGATTTGAATGATCTCAATGGCGCTGGAGCCAAAGCCTACCTTAATAATCAGGGTAATGTAGGTGTGAAAGCCAGTATAAACATAAACGGTACAGAAAGTTATATACAGGTGGAAAACTCTTTATATAATAATGTGATGACACATTTAACTGCTTTTGCAGAGGCTATGCTCTTGCAGTCTCATTCCCCATGAGGAGGTAGGTTATGAAGTTAATAATGTCGCTATTAATTCTTTTTAGTTTTTCTTTGAAAGCTGAGTTGACTCTTAAGGATATTGAAGTTGATATTTTTAAAGAAGGTAAGTTAAAGAAAGATGACGTAATGAGCTTGTTGTTGTCAGACTCTCATGAGGATAAGAATTTATCTAACTATTTGCTATCTTTAGTATATGGTTACGGACTTTATGGTGTAGAGAAAAGCATTGAAAAGTCTGAATATTACTTTTTACCCTTGTTGGATTTAAAGTATAGAGATGTTTTCTTTGTGGCTGGCACTTTTTGGTCTAACTCCAGTAACCCAGAGAAGTTTAAAAGAGGGGTGATGTTTCTAGAGAAGGCTTCTGAAGAAGGAGACTTGGATGCATTATATAATCTATACTCTTTGTACAATCATGGCCGTTATAGTAATAAAGATAAGCTCGGGGATATTCTAGGAAGAAGCTATGATAAAGGTGATAAGGAAATTGCACTTCAGTATGGCAAGGTGATGATGGATGTGCTTATTGAGAATCAAGACAAGCTTGGAATGCTAAAAGTTTTAGATAATTTGAGCCGAATAAGCTTTAAAGGGTATGAAGGAGAGTACTATTATGTATTGGCTGGGTTCTATGGTTATTCAAATTCTCCGTTATACGATGAAGAAAAAAGGGACTACTACCTAATTAGTTCTTATGAAAATGGGTATTATCCTGCTGAAAAGTTAATGATAGGAATGGGAATGCTACCAAATTTACCTATTGAGAAGTAAGTTTGGATAGGAATTGTGGTAGTGACATGGACAGGTGATTAGAAGTTATGGAGCTATATGGTCATCAATAGCTACATTGAGTTACATGAGTAAGTTACATGGACGTATATGGACGCTCCAGCGATGTCAAGCCGATTAGGTCTGCGGAATAGCGAATTTTCGTTATCCCGTTCGTTATGTTACCCGTGTTGCCGTGCCAAGTCACATGGACATATATGGAGCGTCCATATATGTCGCTCCAGTTTTTGTATGTAAAGAGTAAATATAATGAACAGACAAAAAATTGGTGTGTTAATGATACTTGGGTCATTCTTGACCCTTGTAACTATGGCACTTCTTGGAAATGAAGCGGTCGAGTCCGTCCCATTAATTTTAAAATGGCTTTTGTTTTTTATTTTTGTTTTAGGTATAGCTCTAGTCGGCAGATATATGAAGCTCTAGCTGCGATTTTTAAATTCATAAAAGTTGGGGTTACGTGGGCAGCCAACTTAACAGTGCGAGTTACACTAGTTACGGGGGTTACGTGGACAGTAGGTTACACGTGGTTACACGGACAGCCACCCCAAATTGGCGTAGATAATGTACGCCGTCTACCTTTAGATAATACTCATGGATTGAGGGTGATAGATTGTACCAATGACAAGGAAGAGACAGGTCAGCTTATCGGATACCAAATACTACCACTGAATTTCCCGTTGTGTGCGGCGCGCATTTCTGTTTGGCAAATACCGTTTCACGGGTAAGTCGTATGAGCATCGACGAGACTGCGTCGAGGAAAAACGGCTTACCCACTTGAACGGAATGAGGTAAAAGTAACTATGAATGCATTTTCTTGTTTTTTGCTTTTTTTTAGTCTCAATTCGTTTGCGTGTGGATTTTATGACACAAATAATAAAGTGATATCAGGTATTGTTAAACAGTCACTAAAAACAGCAGAGGTCTATAATAAAGAGGATGTTGAAAAGCCTAGACCTACACCTCTTTTATCTGAAAGAACAAAGCTTGCTAATTTAATATATGCAGGGTGGGACAATTTGGGGAGTGAACGTTACGCATGTTTTGTTTTTGATATGTATCATCATAAATTTGACTCAATTGGGAAATATGAAGACTTGATTGAAGTCTACTCGATGCCTCAGGTTAAGTTGGTTTTAGCTAGTGTACTTATCCAATCAAATAACAGAGGTTTAATTGAACTGAACAGGGATTCTATCAGGGATTATGTTATTAAGGTTCGAAATAACAACCATTTCAATACCAAGAGGTCTGTATTAATAGCTCTAGGTACTTTGGGTGACATCAGGGATCTGGAGTACTTGAACAGCGTTGCTGCTGAAGACGATGGAAAGGGTTATGCTGAAATTGCAAAAGTTGCTCTGTCTATTCATAAATCTGTGCGTGATTATATTGAGCGAACCAGAAAATAGGTTATAGACAGAGAAAATAGCGAGCTTTATATGGATGCTCCTGTGGAGTTAATCTGAGTAGCTCTATGAGACAAAGAGGCTTCCTGATCATAGGCACCTCTTGTTGGGTGGGTACTAGCACTACCTAAATTAGTGTCCTGGATTAGTTGACCACGACACACTGATGTTTATGAGGGCTAAGTTGTGATGTAAAAACAATCAATTGATATAATCATGATTTTGGGGTCATTTTTCTCTTTGCTCTTAATGGCTGTATTGGGAAAGGAAGTAACTGATGCTATTCCCTTGGTCATCAAGCTATTACTTTTTTTAGCCTTTGTTATTGGCATGATTTTAACGGGAAGATATATAAAGCTTTAGTTGAAAAACCTGCTTTAGATAAATTTCAAATGATTATGGATATTAGAAAGTACTGGTCACCATTTTTCTGGGGGACGTTTATTTATGCATTGGTTGGACAGTTTACTGTTGTTCTTGTGCTTCAGAGCTACGGGCAAAAAGGTGTCGATAGTTACAAAGCAATAGAAAAAGCTTGCCTTATGATTACTATGCTTGTGATGTGGGGATATGCTTTTGCTAGAGCATTTAATGCTAGTACTCTTCCCAGGAAAGTCGTATTAACCTTTTTGTCAGTAGTGCTGATTTTTGCATCAGGCTACCTGTTTTATGCATATGACATGATCAAGAAACATAACAAATCCAGCGACTAAGCAATGACTAAAATAGGTGGAATTAAATTTGTCTTTAAATGTCGAAATTATGAGAGAAGAGGAATTATGAAATACATTATATTTGCGTTAACTCTGGTTGTATCAGGAACTGTGAATGCAGCAGTACATGTAAGAGATGCTTTGATAGAGAGTGTGTATTGCGGCTATGTAGACACGTATGATATGTGTTCTATTCTATTTACATCGGATACTGTTTTGCATGAAAAAGAGGGAAGTTGCCATACTCTGCCTGCTAAACGCATGCAGTTTAAAGTTGACACCCCAATAGGGCAATCATTACTCTCATTAGCTCTGACGGCTTACACGACTAAAGCACGAGTTGAGGTTTATGCCAGAGACAAGTGCACGATATATCCTGGGCTATCAGACGTGAATTTCATCACGATAAAGTAGTATGAGTACCATCGTAGTTATCACCTGAAAATGCTCGGTGAGGTTTACCGGGCATTGTTCAGTTGGAGACTAAAAAATAAGGTGCAACCATATTTTATTTACAATAAGAGAGCGCCAAATTCTGCATGGGCATACCCGTGTTCCGCATATATCTCAAGCTGTCGCTGATATCTCCGCATATTCCTGTGAATTTTACAGGGGTATTTGCCATTTTGGCCGTTAATGTCACTGACATCATCGAAGTTGCACCTGCCCCACTGTCTTTCTTGTAAACACCACAGAGATCTGCTCCGCGGATTAGCGAACCCCACATAACACGGCAAGGTATTAGAAATTATCTGGCTATAAGTACGGAGCAAGTAATTTTAAACCTGTCCTACTGATGTGTATTTGAATGCTGTTTCATTTATTGCAACTATTGATTTTGTCCACAAGGCTACATGCTACAAAAGTGACAGTACAGTGCTGCTGAAAGTGTATTTAGTAGGATAAAAACTCTAATAAATTCAAAGTAAAACAAGATTGGCACTATAGTGCTAGTTTTTTTGAACATCATATATACAAACACCTCATTTCCCACTAAAAGGTACTTTTGAAAAGTAAATGTAAAGTTTGTGGGTTATTTTGTTCCCGTTGCGCAACATCTGTAGAAACAAAATTCGAAAATACTAATAAATTAATGAGGAAATTATGAAGTTTAAATTTGCTGCACTGTTGGGCATGCTCTGTGCAACCACACTGTCTCCGGCAGTGGAAGCGTATCTGTACAAAGATCCGGGTTATGTTGAACGTAACGCCCGGACTATTCAGAAGAATCGGGTAATCGGCCAGTCTCATCAATATCGAGATCAACAAGGCTGGATGTATGTTGATAAGGTTGAGAATGGGGCAACACAGGGGTTTTATCAAGCAGGGAACTGGTTAAAGCTACACAATCGTGATTTTAAGATGTCGATTGGTGAGTTGGAGTTTTCATTTAATCCCAGCAAGCTTGATTGTACACAGGGCATGAACTTCAACTTTACAGTTGGAGATGACACTGTCGCGAGTATTAAACCAAACTGCGATGATTTGTTGGATGCGTCGATCACCTACCCTGTTGAGTACTACTTTGATCTGATCCCTGAACCGGTTAAACCTAAAGTGGAATTGCCACTAGACCCGTTGGGTTTACTAAAACTAGGTGTGAAATTTGGAGCGGGTATCGAAGCTGGTGCTGAATTCACGGTAGGTGGAGTGATTGGTGGGCATGGAAATGAAGTGCCTTTCGAAGCCGAAGGCGTTAGACGCCCAGACTATATCTATGCATCTGTAGAGCCATATGTTGGTGGTGTTGTATCTAGCTCCGCTTATGGTTCATTCGGTCACGGCATATCAGAAGCTGGCGTAAAAGGTAAGGTTAATCTGCTTAAAGTAAAAGGCAAGGGGTATGTAGAAGCTGGTGTGCGCCGTATCGTTGAAGACGAGGCGGTGATAGAGCAAGGCTTTTTGGAGTTAAAGGTCAGCACTAAATTGACAGGTGGAGACGGCAAAATTCAGGCTTACTGCAAAAAGCTCTGGGGACTGCTGCAATTTAACGTAGATGTAATGAAATGGGATCCGCTGTACCAGCGCGAAACCGTCCTTTACGAATACGCGAGCCCTGTTTGGGAAAATTTATAAACTGTTGTAACTGGTGGCCTGAACAAGGCCACCATGTCGAGATTGCGTTATGAAAAGAATAATTATTACATCGGCTTTCTTAAGTCTGTTGGTGATCGTGTTTTTTGTATTCAGTGGGACATACCAGCGTGTTAATGAGCATTCAGAAGCTGAGTCGCTCGGAACTGGTGATATTAAAAATACCTCAGGTGAGGTACTGACTTCAGGTTATCAGGTCGTTATTCAATCTGCGGTACTGAGCGAAAAAGGCACTGCGTTTGCGCACTCGGATTTATCTTGGAAAATGTACTTTTATCCCAATACAGATCCCTCTTCAGTATCGCCCGCATTGTTAACGGATATTGAGTTTATTTCTGACAGCAAAATACAGCCGATGCCCCAGCAGCTGCCTTTTTATTTTTCTTATAATGGGCAACAATTTACCCAATCAGATATGCTCGGGCTGACTCAAGCACACCCATTGTGGGTGTTGCCTAAAGTGCTCGATTTGATGAGTTATTCACTAACAGACCCACTGACGTTTACAGATGCGTTGGGTAAGAGCACGTACCGTTTTCAAAAGAGTGGGAATACAATAAGTCGGGTAAAAATAGAACAACAAAGACAGCAAGATCAACAGGAGCAAGAAAGTTGGGGACTTATCTTAAAACCCTCAGACAACAGGGTAGCAAATCAGCCTAATCTGCAAAAACTGGACTATAGCAATCAACAAATTTTGCACCAGGGTACTCAACAGTATGAGGTTATACAGACGGTCACTATCTTGCCTATCGAGCATATGCATACAGATCAAACGAACTGGAGTGCCTCTCATAATAAAGGCATTATGTCACCGGATAATCAATCGGCTCTTGTTGAGATCACCGCTGACAACTTTCTGAAGCAGCTGGAACAACTGGCTGATTCTTTAGATCCCGCTGTGGCAAAAGCGATAGGTCAGTTTATGCTGGAAAATTATGATTACGGCACTTTAAAAGCGTACCTAAAGGACCACGCAGGCTTGAGCTCAGCACTGATTTATTCATTGCAAAAAGCGCAGACACTGGAGGCCGAGCAAACGCTTGCTGATCTGCTGACGGAGCGTGATCTCAGCCAGTCATCATTGCAGAAAGTCGCGATGGCGCTTGGGCGAATAGAAAATGCATCTAACGTAGCATTTGCCAGCTTGCAATCCGTTGCAGACGATACTGCCGAGCAGGCGCTTGCCGATGTGGCACTGCTCAGTATTGGCACAATGAGCAAGTTTTCTCCCCAACAGTCTCAGCAGGTAGCGCGTTTTCTGAATCGTAAACTGACAGAATCTCAGCAACTGTCAACGGCCATACTCGCGATTGCGAATAGCAAAAATCCAGCCCTGATTGAAAGGCTGCCTGATTATTTGCACCATATTGATACACAAGTCAGGCGAAATGCGATTAAATCGCTTGCGCACAACGAAGCATACCAAGATCAGGTTATTGCCAGTCTGGCAGGCACGTCTGATGTCAATGCCATCGATGCATTTATAAGAACGTATGAACGGGCAGGTTATGCGCTGTCCAATGAGAATATAGAAAAGCTGACGGAGTTTTATCAAACAACAACACACCCAATTATTAAAAAGCGACTGGCCACTGTTATCCGCTGATAATCAGCATGAGTGGCGGGGTTATATCGCCACTCATTCAACCTTGTGTTGTTTGTTATTCCTACGACCCTAAATTATGTATTGAGTTCAGCCTTTTACGGACAGGTTATACCAATTTCACTTAATACCTGTTCAATTTGACGCTAACTGTGTTAAAAACCTCTCATTTAAAACAAATAAATAGCAAAGTTTTTGCCTGGTTATCGAACATATTTTCTCGCCTCAAAATAGCACACTTAATTAAGTAAATTGGTATTTAAAAATGCCAGGGCTATATGCCTGCATGTGATTTTTTACGTAGCCAGAGTTATAAATAGCCCTTGATAGCCGCGACTTTGTTTTTGGCATACTGACTGTTTGGGTTTATTGTCAGTATTTGCTGATAGTGCTTTAGTGCCAGTGGATATTGCTTGTTTAGCTCATAGGCTTCAGCAACACTGCTATGATAGTACGGTTGTTCATTATTCTGAGTTAGCGCGAATTCAAACACTGCAATACCATCATCAACTCGACCATTATTCACCAGCTTGTTACCCCACTCAACCAGGATCTCCAAATCATATGTTACGCCCGTGTCTTGCTGTGCTTGTGCAAATACTATCGCAAAGTCTTTAAACCCTTTTTTATCTGTCAGTGACTTTAAGTATGCCATGGGCTGATAGGCAGTTTGCTTATGTTCATCTTTGAAACCAGGAATATAGTAAGCAGCAACTTCGTCGACAAAAGTAATTGGCAAGCTGCCTAATAGGTTGGTCAATACCACCACAGAAACCTTGTCTTCTGGATATATGATCATGGTAACGGCGTTCGCACCGCTTGCGCTGACTGCACTGTGGTATTTCCGCTGGTTCACCTGCCAGCCCATTGCATATCCATTTTCTTTGTTGTTGAATCCTTCAGTACGCCCGTTATTAAGTTTAACGGGTGTCCATAATAGATTGAGATCTTTAACCAACTCACCTTGTTGTAATGACACAATATAGTTGGCAAGTTCAGTTGCCGTTGAGCTCATCCCCGCGGCGGTTCTTAAAATGTACGGAAACTCACCATAGAAATTTTTATAATTATTTTCACTTAAATGAATATACTGACGAGTTTGGTTTGGTACCATGCGTTCCAGGTAGTCAAAGCCCGCCTGTGCAGTCTTCGGCATCTTAGCGCGTTCAAGCTGATTTTTAGTAATGAAATCGGTAAATCCACCTGGTATGTATTTATCAATGAGCTTGCCCAAGATTACATACCCAGTTTGGTTATAGCTAAAACGAGAGTTAGGTGTAAATTGAAGCGGATGCTTTTGGACTTCCAGCCAGGAAGCTTCCGCGTCATGAGGTATGAGAGTTTCAAGACCTCGATTAGCTGCCAGGATCGCAGGCAAGCCTGTAGTGTGTCCCATTAGCTGATTAATTTTGAGTGACTGCCATGTTTTTGGTAAGTCGGGTAAATGCTTGCCAATTTCGTCATCAATGTTGATAAGGCCTTGCTCTGCCAATTGCACAATAGCAACGCCAGTAAAGGCTTTTGTCATTGAGTTAATTGGGAATACAGTTTTTTCTGTCACAGGCACCTGATGCTGTAAGTCTGCAAAGCCATAGTTGCCCTGCTTAACAATTTTATCATCTTTAATCACTGCCAGCTGTAAACCTGGAATGTGCCTTTCCTTCATGAGTGTCTTGATAAGCTTGTCTACCGGCTCCGCTTTTGCCAGTGACGACCATAGTAAGGTGACAAACCAGAATAAGGTGGATAGTAAGACTCTGTTGTTCTTGTACATGATAGTTCCGTTACGCATTTTCATTGTGAAGATAACATCATACATAACAAGTAACATACCAATTTTAATTTTATTATATATCAATTGCTTAAAGCTTTTTTTTAAAAAAGCTAATACTGCATTTTTTACGAGTCTTAGTCAGATTCACGAAGAAGTAGTGGTTTTAACAACGAGAAAAATGGCACAACGGGCGTGTAATCAAACGTCTTTTGCAAAGAAATTTTTTGTGCGTCCTCAGTCATATTGGTTAAACCAGAACAATCATATTTACCTTCGACTTAGACTCAGTCTGGCTGGTGGTTTGGCGTCGCCCCAGGCAAACTTTGAGTAAAAAACCTAACTACGTTGATAGGTCAATCACCCTATATACGACGCAACACATCATCACACTTATTGGTAAAGAATTGATTTTTATTTATACAAATATGGTTGATATAAAAGAGTTTTATGTTTCTGTGTTCACAAGATTGCGCAGAGTTCATTAATTGAACCAGTACAATTTAGTGTTTTTTTTGTTCTATCTGGCTTGACCTCCTACCACAATAAGCTAGCCTTTTGTTGCTAAATTGTAACTTTTGGAGCAAATAAATGAAAAGAATAACATTTACCCTTCTATTAAGTATCATGTCACTATTTGCGCATACGGCGCACAGCAGTGATCAGCTTGAGTACCCTGTGGTACTGGTTCATGGCCTGTTTGGCTTCGACAATCTGTTGGGGGTGGATTATTTTTACCGCGTACCCTCGGTTATTCGCCAGGAAGGCGGTAATGTTTATGTGGCTGAAGTGTCGTCCGCACATAATTCAGAGCTGCGAGGTGAGCAACTGCTTGAGCAGGTGGCGCTGATCAGAGCCCTGACAGGTAAAGACAAAGTGAACCTGATTGGCCATAGTCAGGGCGCACAAACCATTCGTTATGTTGCGTCAGTAAAGCCTCAATGGGTAGCCTCGGTAACCAGCATTGGTGGCGTAAACTGGGGCAGCCGTTTTGCTGATGTGGTTCGTGGGGGAGTCGATCAGGGGTCTTTCTCGGAGCAGTTTTTAGCGTCACTGGCCAATGGTCTGGCTGGCCTAATTGACTTATTATCGGGTAAACCTACAGCCCCTAAAGATGCGCTTGAAGCACTCGAGGCTCTGACCACAGAGGGCACACTTGCGTTTAATCAAAAGTATCCGGAAGGCATGCCTGCTAACTATTGTGGTCAGGGCGATATGCTGGCCAACAATGGCGTCTATTATTTTTCGTGGAGTGGCAGCCGTGCCTGGACGAATTTGCTGGACCCTGCCGACAATGCTCTTTTGCTCTTCTCCGGCGTATTTGACGAAGCCAATGATGGCCTGGTCTCGGCTTGCTCCAGTAACCTGGGTTATGTGATTGGCAACGACTTCAAGATGAATCACCTGGATCAGGTTAATCAGACTATTGGTATTCACCATTTGTTCGAGACCGATCCGCTCACGATTTACCGTCAGCATATTCGTCGTCTGAAAGGGCTGAATCTATGAGGCACTGGCGTCTGCTTTCACTCAGTTGTATCGGGCTGTGTGCCTGGCTTTGGGCTCTGGCTGGGCAGCCAGCCAGTACCGGCACGGCTCACGTCGCAGTATCCAGTGAACGCCCGGTGACAGAGGCGCCACAAACGGTTGAACAGCAACCTCATGCCGCGATGCCAGCACAGGCTGCGCATTGCGGCGCAGTCGTCAAAGCCCATAAGCATCAGCTTGATGACTGGATCTTAGCTTTGCAAAGCGAGCAACTGGAGCAAAACTGGGCGCACTATACGCATCGTTTACCACTGTGTTTGCAAGCGTTGGCGCATGATTATATGAACTACAAACAAGCGCTAACAGAAGTAGAAAACACGCTTACTGTTCACGAGCGTTTTGAGGCACTGCAAACGCTTCAGGGTCAGTACTTTTCCGATGAGGTGGTCGCTGCCTGGTTTGAGGAGGAGAACCGCTGGAATGCGCAGACACTGGAGCGCTGGCAAATTCTGTCTGATCAATCGCTCAGCGAGCAGGCACGGCGCGGCCTCATTGATGCACACATCAGCCAGCTTCCACAAGAAGAGCGTGAGACCATAGTGGCAACGCAAACCCTGATCACACTAAAACAAAGCTGGCAAACCATGGATTATAACCAGCTCAGCGCCAGATATGGGGATGAAGCGGCAGAGCGCCTGATGCAAGCAAGGCAGGCACAAACTGACTGGGCGCAGCGGGTGGCGGACTATAAGCAGCAGCGCGAAGTGCTGCTCGCCCAGGGTTCAGAGTCGACAAGTCAGGCCAAGATAGCCGCGCTTGAGCAGACACTGTTTAGTGAAAATGAACAAAAGCGTCTGGCGGTACTATTGGGTAATGATTAGCGCTGCGCTTACTTGCGGCACACGCCGCTATCGCAACGGGACTTGCCAGTCAGCCAGTAAGAAATGCGATAGCGGTTTTTGGCAAACAGTAAGTAAAACTTATCAGCGATGGGTTTAATGACAGGCCATCTCAGTGGCGCGTACAACCAGCCCATTCCCACTAACCGCCACGCCTGATGTGTAACATCCAGACCCAGCAACAGGTTACCGTTGGCATCCAGCGCGTGCAAAACTGTGTTTGCCTTTTCCGGGTCAATGCCGGGGTAGTGGGCAAAGTCTTCGCTGAAAATATCGACCGTCTTAATGCGCTGGGTTTTATCTCGCTTGGTCAGCGCGGTCATTTCCTTGACGCACAAAGGGCAGGTGCCGTCATAAAATATGGTGAGTTCGCTCATTCGCTTATCCGGTTGTTTTTAACGCAATACGCACGAGTAAAATAATAAGATCATTGCCGGCGTATGTCTGCATATTATTTCAGAGTGTTATCCTCTTCATAAGACCGTGTAACTGTCGAATTGTATGTCGGTAAAAAACGAACTCAGCAGACACAAGAGCTGAGCTATTCTCCTCTTTAAAAGGCTAATTGTAACTCTGTCCCACCTTTGTGATCTAAGTGTATAAAAGGTGATCTTTTGGTTTGTTTTTTCTCTGTCACGAGTGTTGTTTCATCATCTAATCAATAACATAAGCTCAAACCATTAATAATTATGGTGTTCAATCAGCGGCTGCCTTTAATTATAATATTCGATTACTTAATGAGTCGTTGTGTAAAAAACATGCCCGGGCTAATCCCTATTCAGGCGTTAGGCTGCGACTTTATTGTGTACAAATATGCTGCATGGTTATGCCATTTTTACACATAAAACCACTGGTATTTTGCACTCTTTTTTCAGGTTAAAAACAACCGCCAGAGATATTTGGTTTTAGTATCTCTGGCGGTTTTTTATTCGCCTGAATTATTGTTAAATTAGGGAGCTTTACAAAGAGCATGGCAATAAAAGATTTATCCATTACCAAACAAATAGGTTTGAGCTTTTTTTCGGTATTTTTTGTTTTCTTTGCAGTGAGTCTGTTGACTTATAACGGACTGAAAGGGATCAGCGATGATCTTGATTCAATCGTACAAACCAGTATTCCTTCGGTAGAAATCGTTAAGGATTTAAAGATAGAGCTCACCACCATTCGTAAAGATGAGTTTGGTGCCACCATGAACCCGGACCACCCCGAAATGAGCGAGTGGCTGAGCATTCTGAGTGACTTACGCGCCGGGGTAAATCGTAAAATTGCGCTGTACAGTCAGCTTAATGTAAGCGTAAAGGAGCGCCGCCAGTTCGAGGCGTTTGAGTCTGCCTGGCGAAAATATGCGGCGGCTACGTCAGATTTTAACGCGCTGGTGCGCAGTGGTGAGGTCAACCGTGCTAATGAGACGGTGTTGAACAGCTATCCCGTTTTTGCCAAGGCCATGAACGAGCTAAGTGAGCTGGAGAAAATCAACAGTGACAATGTGGGACATGCTGAGTCATCAGCCATCGGCGCCGTCAAAACCGTGATCACGGCCATTATCATTTGTACTTTAGTGTGCGCTGTGATGATTGCGCTGATCTGTGTTGTGCTCAGCGGGGCCATCAGACGCCCCCTGGAAGAAGCCATGAACCTGGCCGGCAGCATTGCAAATGGCGATTTAAGTACCCGTATTGATATTGACTCGGCTGGCAGCAACGAACTGGGCTCTTTGCTGGTGTCACTGGAAAAAATGCGTCAGCAGTTAAACGGCCTTGTTGTGAAAATTAATGACAGCGCTATCTTGCTCTCTTCTGCGGTTGAAGAAGTGAATATGATCTCAGCACAAAACGCCCAAGGCATGGAAAATCAGCAAAACGAATTGCAGTCGGTTGCCTCTGCCATGACCCAGATGCAGGCTGCCGTTTCGGAGGTGGCACAAAGCACCGAAATGGGCGCAGAGTCTGCTAATCAGGCACATATGAAATCGCGTGAGGGCAGTACGGCACTGGCAAGTAGCATGTCGCATATTTCAGCCGTGGCTGAAACCATAACGCACGCGGGCGAGCTGGCGGTTAACCTTGAAAAGAACGCGCAGAATATCAACGTGGTGGTCGACGTGATCCGTGAAATTGCTGAGCAAACGAACCTGCTAGCGCTGAATGCTGCCATTGAAGCCGCCCGTGCCGGTGCGCAGGGCCGTGGTTTTGCAGTCGTTGCCGACGAAGTACGCTCACTGGCACGCCGTACTCAGGAATCAACCACACAAATCGTTGAAATTGTCAGTGACTTGCAACAAAAGTCCAAAGAAACGGGGGAAGCCACACGCACCTGTCAGACCGGGATTGATGTGTGCGTAGAGCAAACCGAGACGGTTAGCCAAACCATCAGCCAGATTGAACAGGAGATCGACAGCATTGCAGCCATGAGCACGCAGATAGCGGCGGCTTGTAATGAGCAGTCTGTGGTCTCTGAGGAACTCAATCGCAATATTGAGAACATTAATGTGGCCGGTGTTGAGATGACACAAGGAGCCAATCAAATCTCCCATGCCTGTCATGATATCAGTGAGCTGGCCCACAGCCTTAAATCCAGTGTTGAGCAGTTTAAGTTATAGACTTTGCGGTTTGCGTTCACAGCGCGAAGCGTTGGGTAAAAAACTCAAGAAACGCCCCTACCCGTGGAGAAACAGTCGAGTGCTTGTAGTAGACTGCATTGACCTCTTCGCGTGGATTGGGGCTCATAATCGCGCCGGGTAACACCTCTTCAAGCCGCTGATTTTTCATGTCTTGCTGAATCATAAAGCGTGACAGCAGTGCAATACCATTGCCATTTAGTGCCAGCTGACGAACTGCTTCTCCATTGCTGGCACTGATAGCTGGTTTTATGGTCATTTGCTCTTGTAAGCACCACTGGTTGAGCCTGGGTGCATCAGCAAAACCAATCAGTATGTGTTTATTTAAATCAGCCTCGCAGCCTGGCTGGCCATGTTTTGCCAGGTATCGGGGACTGGCTACCAGGTGCAATGTACTGGTTCCGAGTCTTTTAGCATGCAAGTTCGAGTCGTTTAGTTTGCCAATACGGATCGCCACATCGGTTTTCTTTTCAATCAGGTCGACAATGTTTTCATTGGAGATGAGCTCCAGCGTAATGCCGGGATAGGCTCTGGCAAAGTCTTCCACATGCGGGATAACCTGATGGAACAAAAAGGGGCTGGCAGCATCTACCCTGAGTTTACCCTTAGGCGCACCTTTTAGGCTATTAAGTGCTTCCTCACCCTGCGATAAAGCATTGAGTCCGGTTCTTGCGTGGCTCAAAAAGACCAGCCCTTCTTCGGTGAGCTCCACCCGACGTGTACTGCGAATAAACAGCGTGACATCCAATGTTTGCTCCAGCCTGGCTACAGAGCGGGATACTTTGGCAGGGTGGGTATTAAGCAAAATAGCGGCTTGTGTGAAGCTGCCACAGTCAGCGACTGTAATAAAACTCTTAATGTCTTGTGTTTTGGACTTTAGATCCATGCCTTGCACTACCGATTAGCAAAGTCGTATTCAGTAATATTATTACATTTTATGCAAAATGGTTTTGTTATTTGTGTTGTTTTTGTTGGTAATTGAATGCTGCACACTCTTTTCACTTAATTATTGTGAGGAGATCATTATGCCTTTGGCTTTGTTTGCGCTGACCTTAAGCGCATTTGCTATCGGGACGACTGAGTTTGTGATTGTTGGGCTGGTGCCCACGATTGCTCAAGATTTAGGGGTTTCACTTCCCTCTGCGGGTTTGCTGGTGAGTTTATATGCGCTTGGCGTTGCTGTCGGGGCACCAGTGCTGACGGCGCTGACCGGGCGATGGCGCCGTAAACAGGTACTGTTAACACTAATGGCTTTGTTTATTGGCGGCAATCTGCTGGCCTGGCAAGCGCCTGGTTATGATTCATTGATTGTTGCGCGGATCCTGACTGGATTGGCACATGGGGTGTTTTTCTCTATCGGCTCAACCATAGCGACCAGTCTGGTCAGTAAGGAAAAAGAAGCCAGTGCGATTGCCATTATGTTTACCGGCCTGACTGTTGCACTGGTCACTGGTGTCCCACTGGGTACCTGGATTGGTCAGGAGTTTGGTTGGCGAGCAACCTTTTTGATTGTGTCATTACTCGGTTTGGTGGCATTTTTTGGCAGCGCTTTTTTGCTACCCGGGAACCTTAAACAAGCAGAGCCTGCCAAGCTGAGCGAACAGCTCAAAGTACTGACTCAGCCACGTCTGTTACTGGTGTATGCCATGACTGCTGTCGGCTATGGTGGTACGTTTGTGACTTTCACTTACTTGGCCCCTATCTTGGAGCAGGTTTCCGGATTTGCCGCCAGCTCAGTTGGGTTAATTATGCTGGTTTATGGCGTCTCCGTTGCCGTAGGGAACATTTGGGGCGGCAGGTTGGCTGACCGTCTGGGTCCTGTGAAAGCACTGTATATTATTTTTAGCGCGTTGGCGCTGGTGTTGTTTGTGTTCACATGGACGGCGGGCAGCCAAATTGGTGCGGTATTCACCGTATTGTTGTGGGGCGCATTTGCATTCGGTAATGTACCAGGCTTGCAAGTTTATGTGGTGCAGTTGGCCGAGAAGCATACCCCCAATGCGGTGGATGTTGCATCCGGGCTTAATATCGCGGCATTTAATATCGGGATTGCCATTGGCTCGGTGGTCGGTGGGGTCGTCGTTGAAGAAATGTCATTACAGGATACGCCCTGGGTTGGGGGCACTATCGTGATATTGGCATTGTTGCTGACACGAGCCTCTGGTCTTATGGACAAGCGAGTGCACCGACTGGCATCTTGTTAGTGCGCTAAGTATTTACAGTGTCAGGCGTGATTTAAGCCGCCCTAACTGAGCGTTAATCATGCCTGCTGTGAACTATCAGAATTTTAGGTGTAATACGATGTTATTGATATTTAGATATATCCTTTCCCATAATGATGGTTAAATATCACATGAGTCAGGAAGTTATAGTATGGCAAGCAACGATGAATTTATTAAACAAGTTATCTTTGTCGATACGATAGGTGCCAAAGGACACGGTAAAACGACCTTAACTGCTGCTATCACGAAGGTGCTGGAAAAAGACCATATGGCATCAGCACAAGACTTTGCCGCATTAAATAATGCGCCACAACACAAAGCCCGCTCAGGCGTGACCTTTTACCGCTCGGAAGCAGAGTACGAATCCTCAGCGCGAGTGTGCGTTCAATATGATTATCCTAGCTTGATGGACCAAGCCAAGGGGCTGATCAGTGGCATATCCAGGGTCGATGTGGCAATTCTAGTGGTCACACCGGAGCCTGAACTTATTGAGTCGTGTGGCGAATACCTGACGCTATTGCGTGACTGTGGTGTAAGCCAAGTCGTTGTGTTTATTAATAAGTGCGACGTTGCGCAGGGCAAAGAACCCATCGGTCTTATCGAGCCGCTCGTGAGAGAGCAGCTTGATCGATACTGGTTTGATAGTGAAAGGACACCTGTGATCTATGGTTCTGCATTGCAAGCGCTTGAAGGAGACCCCGTTTGGGAAGATAAGATACGGGATTTAGTCAGGGCAATGGATAGTCACTTTTTGGATCCCGTTCTTTTTAAAGATCAGCCTTTCTTAATGCCTGTCGAAGATGTATTTGAGATTCAGTTTCGTGGCACATATACCTGTGGCAGGATTACGTCGGGTACTTTACGAGTAAAAGATTCTGTTGAACTTGCTGGGATTAGAGACTCACGACAGACAACTTGTTCGAGAATACAGATTGGATCTCAGCCACAAGACTGTGTGGGTGCAGGAGACCACACAATGATAGTGCTCAAAGGGATCCCACGCGATGAGATTGAAACAGGCATGGTGCTTTGCGCAAAGGGCACGATGAAGTCATGTAAACGTTTCGAAGCGCTGCTTTATTGTTTGACCGGTGAAGAGGGCGGACGTAAAACGCCTTTGCACAATGGATTTGAAGGTGACTTTAGACTGCATTACCTTGATGTGGCAGGTACGGTGAGCTGGACCAGCGACATTGAAACGATGGCGCCGGGCGATAAGCTTAACGGGACCGTCAGGCTGAGTAAGTCTATGGCGATAAAAGCGGGTGTAGAATTCGAGGTCCGCCAGTATGGTCAGGTTGTCGCTGTCGGGCGTGTAACCTGTCCCATTGACTGAGTGTTTTAACTAAAAAGTCAGCGCCTATCGCAGGCGCTGACTTTTAGGATGGGATTACAATTGATGACGCAAGTCAAAGCGGTCCAGTTGCATCACTTTATGCCAGGCTTTAACAAAGTCTTCTGCAAATTTTTGCTGGGCGTTGTCATAGGCATAGACTTCGGCCACGGCGCGCAGCTCTGAGTTTGAGCCAAAGATCAAATCCACACTGGTGGCCGTGAAGCGCTTTTTGCCTGTGCTGCGGTCAATGCTTTCGTACAAACCGGCTTGGCTGGTTTTTTGCCACTGATGAGACATGCTCAGCAGATTGACGAAAAAGTCGTTGCTGAGCGTGCCCACTTTATCGGTAAATACACCGTGCTGAGAGTCCATGGCATTGGCACCCAGTACACGTAAACCACCCAGCAGCACCGTCATTTCTGGCACAGTCAGGTTAAGCTGATCGGCTTTATCAACCAGCATTTCGGTTGGTGAGCGGTAGCTGGCATTCACGTCAAAGTAGTTTCTGAACGCATCCGCTTTTGGCTCTAGCAGCGCGAATGATTCCACATCGGTTTGTGCCTGGGTCGCGTCGGTGCGCCCTGGTGTAAAGGGCACAGACACCGTAATACCGGCGTTTTTAGCTGCCTGTTCAACTGCGGCGGCACCCGCCAGTACAATTACATCGGCCATAGAGACTTGCTTAGTGCCACCGGCTGCGCGGTTAAAGCGCGCCTGTACCGCTTGCAGCTGATTTAAAACTGACGATAGCTCATCCGGGTTGTTAACTGGCCAGTCTTTTTGTGGTGCCAGCATAATGCGGGCGCCGTTGGCACCACCGCGCATATCCGAGGCACGGAAGCTAGCAGCAGACGCCCAGGCAGTGCGAATAAGCGCCGGTACGCTGACCCCGGTTTTCAGAATATCCAGCTTAATGGCTTTGGCATCGGCTTCGTTAATTAAAGCATGATCGACCGCCGGGACGGGATCTTGCCAGATTAACGCTTCATCAGGCGCGGTATTGCCCAGGTAGCGGGCACGCGGGCCCATGTCGCGGTGTGTGAGTTTGTACCAGGCTTTGGCAAAGGCCAGGCGGTATTCTTCCGGGTTGGCCAAAAAGCGCTCGGCAATTTTACGATATTCCGGGTCATACTTCAGCGCCAGATCGGCCGTGGTCATTACCGGTGAGTTGAACTTACCTTTGACATGCGCATCGGGTACTGAGGTATGCAACGCTTCATCGGTTGGGATCCATTGAATGGCGCCACCCGGGCTGCGTGTTTGCTGCCATTCAAAGTTCAGCAGGTTTTGCAGATAGAGCGTAGTCCAGCGGGTCGGTGCCTGAGTCCATGCGCCTTCCAGACCACTGGTAACGGTATCTTCTGAGTGGCCTTTACCACATTTGTTTTTCCAGCCAAGGCCTTGCTCTTCAATCGCTGCACCACCGGGTTCTTTACCCACACATTTACTGGCTTTATGCGCGCCGTGCATTTTACCAAAGGTGTGACCACCGGCTATCAGCGCCACGGTTTCCTCGTCATTCATGGCCATACGACCAAACGCCACGCGGATATTTTTGGCCGAGCCTACTGGGTCGGGCTTACCTTTGGGGCCTTCCGGATTCACGTAGATTAAGCCCATGTGTGTTGCACCCAGCGGGCGCTGTAATTTACCGTCTTTTTCTTCGCGATCACTGGCCAGCATTTCAACCTCAGGACCCCAGTAGACTAAGTCCGGCTCCCAGTCGTCTGTGCGCCCACCGGCGAAACCATAAGTTTTAAAGCCCATATTTTCCAGGCCAACGGTACCGGCCAGAATCATCAAATCGCCCCAGGAAATTTGCGCCCCATATTTTTGCTTAAGCGGCCACAACAGGCGCTTGGCTTTGTCCAGATTACCGTTGTCAGGCCAGCTGTTGAGCGGGTCAAAGCGCATCTGACCGCCATCACCACCACCACGACCATCTAATGTACGATAGGTCCCCGAGCTGTGCCAGGCCAGGCGAATAAACAGCGGTCCATAGTTGCCCCAGTCAGCTGGCCACCAGTCTTGTGACGTGGTAAGCAGCGCATTCATATCTCGCTTCAGCGCCGCCATATCTAGCTGATTGAATGCCATGGCATAGTCGAAGTCTTCGCCCAGTGGGTTGGAGCGGCCGTCGTGGTCGCGCAAAGGAGATAAGTCAAGCTGATCCGGCCACCAGAACTGGTTGGATTTGGCCACGCCCATAGGTACATTGCCGGACCCAACAGCGCCTTTAGGTTTGCTGATCTCGCCATTAGACTGGCTGCCTTGTTGCAGGTCGTCATTGCTGGCGCAGGCGCTGAGGCCTGTTACCGCTATACTTACCAGCGCGGCTAAGGCTGATTTTCTGAATATTTTTGTGGTCATAGTGGTTACCTTATTTTTGTGAAACGCCTGCCGACCAGCCAAACCCTACCTGGCCGTCAGTACATCTACTTAATTCTCAGCGAGTATAGTTACAGGTTTGCAAAATTGTTAATAGAATTTATAGATGCCTGCATTCGTAAAAATCAATCATGGTCACTATTTCAGCAGCCTCATCGTAAAGTGTTGGTTTTATCTGATGATGTCTCAGTTTTTATTTGCGTGTAATAAAGTGTAATAGTTTTGTGTTGGGATTTGTCTGTACTCTTTATAGTTTTTAATGAGAATTTAAGCGTAAACAAAATTGCCTTGATTTGTTTCCTTAATGTGCATAAATGTCAATTTTAAGTTTAAATATTAAACTCTTAATATTTGATAAATAAGATAAAAAATATTCTAACCGCCGTTTTTTGTGTATATAATCTAAATAATTAAATTTAGTTACAAAGTAAGATGTAAGACACCTGAAGCGCTCAGGCTGTCTTCTGTCAGGCAAAAAACCGCAGTTTTTCAGGTTGTAGGGTTAGGTAAAAAGTAGGTCATCCAATCGGATGGCTTTATGTTGCCTGCGTATGGTGCAGGTGAGCGTTTAAAGTAGTACCAGGCTCAGAAATAGGTTTGCATATCTGTCGTGTTCAGACTGTATTGTTCAGTCCTTATTATTCAGAGCCATCAGCCATTTTGGCTGTCCCTTCTTGTTTTCGTGGGTTCCTGTGAACTGACTCACGGTCTCTTACGTACCGTTTTGCTTGCGAATTTAGCCCTGAGCGGGCTGGCAAATCAAGTGCGCTCGCGCTGTGCTTGTTCAATGTAACGTTCCATATTCAGGCTGTGTGGTGTTTACCCGTAGCCACACAGCTTTCAGGCCAAAAGGGGATTTGGCCGGGCAACATATTTTAAAATTAAGTGTTAGTAGGTAGTTTGATGTCTCTTAGTGATAAAAGCATAAGTAAAAAAAGTAAATTAGCCCGGCATATTCAGGCCGCGTTATTGGGTGGGGTGGCGCTGAGTGCGGGTTTCACTAGCACCAGCGTTCAGGCATTTATGGCGGACGGCCATTGCTCAGGTATTCCCGGCGATCCTGACTGTGATTCAAATAGCAGTGGTGGCAGTAATTCGGGTGGCAACAGTGGAACAACCGACACCAAACCGACGATAGACCTGGACACCAGTGCAAGCGGCACTGGCAGTCAGGTTTCTTTTAGTGAAGGTGGTTCGGCAACTTCTATCGCCCCTAATGCCAGTGTTAATGATGACGGCACAATTTCAAGCATCACAATCACGCTGGTTAACCCTGCAAACGGCACAAGCGAAGGGCTTACAGTGAGCGCCAACGCGCAAAATGCGCTGGGCGGCATCGGTGGTGCGGTTGATATCAATCGTGAGCACAGCATATCAATTACCAATGCCAGTGCAACGCCGGCTCAGGTAAGTACCTTTTTAAAAGCAATTACTTATGACAATCTAGCTTCATCACCTGGTGAATCACAAAGAACGCTTAGCGTTGTAATCAATGATGGAACACAAGACAGTGAAACTTACAACGTTAGTATTGATGTGACCGATGTTAATGTTGCAACGACCTCTTCATCTGTGCCAGATACCACCACAGGCGCCAATTTAAGTCCGGGAATTGTGTTTGGTGGCGGAGCAGAGAAACTTATTATAAAAAGATCCTTAGACGCCAATGCCAAAGTGATTGGCGGTGCAGGTATCGATGAGCTGGTAATTGCTGATGGTAGCTCTGTCGACATCAGCCGGGCTGGTACTTTATCGGGCTTTGAGAAGCTGACGGTAGAGTCTTCATCTAGTAGGAGAGTAACACTGAGTTATCAACAACATAGTGCGTTCTCTGAAATCGCTCTTCTGAACTCAAACGGACTCATTATGAAAGGGGAGCCTGGGCATATAACCGCTATTGCTGAAGCTTCAAGCTACTGGTTGACAGGTGGTACACTTGAACTAGCAAATGGCACATTTGAGCTCGATGTATATAGTGCATCGACTGATGAAACCGTTGTACTGAATAACACTCAGGTCAAGGGAAGGTTCAGCCTGGGAGAGGGTCAAGATAAAATTGTTTTTGCAGGAACAACCGATACTCGAGATGCCAATTTTAATAATGCAAATGCTGAAACTTTAGAGTTTAAGGATGGATTACAGCTTTCAGTCTCAAGCAATTCCTGGCGGTATTTAACAGAAAATGTTGTTCAGAGCAGCGCGGAAGGCATACAGACATTCGATATTGCATTCGGTCCATACAGCACCAGTAATACGTTTAACACGATTGAGGGTGTAGAAAACTATAATCTGGTTGAATGCAGTGGGCCGTCTAATGCATCTATCAGGCTAAAAAGTGACGCAGCTAAGATAGATGCCTCTCGTTTAATTGCTGATCAAGGTACGTGTAATTATAATAACAGGTACTTCTTTGATAGTCCTGAATTCACAGGGCAATTGATTGATACCAACCTGCCTAGTTTCTATACCTTTAACCAAAGTTTGGATATCAGCAAGGCCACTTTACCCAGTAGTTTCAGTTTCAATGCTTGGGGCAGTGATGAGCAGGTGATCACAATGGCACCGGGACAACTCGGTTCGATTACGAGTCTCAGTCTTGTTGGTAATGCTAGCAAAACATTTAAAGTAAGTGGAGATGGCGATGTTGATTTATCTGCGACTAGATTAACAAAGCACGTCACGTTTGAATTGTTAGATGATAGTCGAGAAACAAGAAAGATCACGCTTAGTAGCAACGGCTATGTGTCAGTTGTTGCAACCGCGCCATCTGATGCTGTCACAATCGTGGCTGGAGAAAGTACAGCAAAGGGCTACGGTACATTTAAAGGCGAGCTGACTGCCCCTGACACCCTTGAACTTCATGCCAGCAACATTGCGCTTCGTGACTTCCCCACAGAGAATATTCATACCCTGTCACTTGGAAGCACCGAAAGTACACAAACATTAGAATTAAGACCTCAAGAGTTAGTGTCATTTAAAAAAGTAACGGCTCCCTTAAGTGCGCAAAAGTACTTTAAGCTTAGTGAAGGTGGTACTTATAACTGGCAGGATATGCAAATATCCGGTGTTAAAAGACTAGAGCTGGTTGGTTATAACAATGACTTTAATATTACCTTGCCAGATATCGATAATGGAGAGTCTGGTGAAGTTCAGGTTCAGATAACTACCCAAGGTTATATTGTAGGTGACCACACACTGACTTTAAATGCGTCGGCATTTAGCAAAACACGACTGGATTTATCTGCAACTGAAGCACGTTTCTTTGACGGCAATGATGTGATCATTGGTGGTGCGGCGGCTGATTCAATTAACGCTGGTACTGGTGCTGATACCGTTACCGGAGGAGCTGGTAATGATTTGTTTTACGGCAACAAAGCTCAGCTTAACGGCGACACCATTACCGATCTGAGTATTGGAGATTCAATCCGGGTGCTTGATGCTTCAGTCGATGAAAATTTTGAGCAGGTCCGCTTTAACGGCGCCGATGTGCTTGAGATTGACACAGAAAGTACCGGGTTTAATAACCCGGCTATACGTATAAATTTGAGTAATAGCATTGGTAATAATGCTGAACTTGAGATAACTAATCGCAGCCCATTGACGATTACCGTCGTGCGGCCGAATACCGCACCAGGCATTTTTAGATTGCCTGATACGCTGCCGTATACAGAAAATGCAAACCCAGTGAGTATTGCTCCGCAAGCGGTCATATTTGATATCGATCTAGATGAAAAAAATCAAGGTATAGGTAATTATGCAGGCACTACGTTAACGGTTTCCAGAACAGGCGGCGCAGACAGCACAGATGTGTTTGCAAATCTGGGCGATTTGGGGTCTTTGGTGACAGGGCTGCCGCTTGTTTATCGACAGCAGGTGGTGGGCACCGTTATTAACAATGCGCAGGGTGAGCTGAAACTAAGCTTTAACAGTAGTGCCACCACTTCGATTGCTACCAATGTGCTGCGTAATATTTCCTATCAGAGTAGCTCTGAACATCCCGACGAATCCATTGCGCTTAAAATCACCTTTAATGATGGTAAAGCAGACAACTCGGGCAACAGTCAGGTTAATTTGTCCGTTACTCGATTAAATGATGCGCCGACGGATATCACCTGGACTCTCGAGTCGGGTGTGACCTTACCGCTCAAGCAGTCTTTGCTCGGTGAATACAATATTTCTAACCCCGGAGCACTGTTAACCCTGTCCGCCACAGATGTCGATATGACGGATAATCATATATTCACGCTGGTTTATTCCGGTCAGGGGGCACAAGGCTGCGATAATACGACGACATCAAAGTCTTTCTTAGTCAATGACAATGTGTTGTATGTCAGAAAAGACGCTGAGCCAAAAGAGCACCCAGTATGTGTGACTGCAACGGACAGCGCAGGTGCTGTTGTCCGTAAAAAACTGTTGATCAACATCATTGATGATGTTGCGCCATCTGTCGATTCAGTCTCTTTGAGTCGTGATAGCTATGGTGACAGCCAAAAACGCCATGTTGCGTTTAAATTTCATGGGGCAACGGACGTCGCTTTTGATTATACCTATGTGATAAGCAGTGAAAACGGTGGCGAGGTATCTGCTAACGGGCAATATGCACTTGCGAGTTCATTGCAGAATAAAAATATCGATATCAGCAGTCTGAAGGATGGCAAAATAACACTGGCTGTGACACTCAGAGACTCTTTAGGGAATATTTCAGCGCCATTTACAACCACAGCAGTACTCGACACCACTGCACCAAATGGTTTTAATGCAGCACTGAATAAAACCCTGTTTAACGAACAAAGCGCGGCGCAGGCAAGTTTTGACATCAGCGCGGCTGAAATCGGGGCACAATTTAACTATTCCATTACCAGCAGCAAAGGTGGCCCGGCGGTTACCGGCTCTGGCATCATTGAAAGTGCGACGCAAACCATTTCACCTGTTGATCTACGTGGCCTGAATGATGGTGAGCTGACCTTATCGGTAACTTTAACTGATGTGGCGGGTAACACCTCAGCAGCACAAACCAGTTTTGCCCGTTTAGACTCAAGTGCGCCTGGCATTGCTACGTTTAAAGCTTCTCTTGCCAAGCTAAACAAAGACGGCACTGCGGTGGTCGATATTGTGCTGGCTGAGCCAAGTGTTGACTTTGATATCAGCGACCTTGAGGCCGCAGGCGGCTCACTGACTGGTTTTACAAAGTTGAGCGCGACCGTCTATCAGGTAACCTATGTGCCAGCAGTTAATTCTAGTACTGCTGGTTCACTTAAAATTAAAGCCGGTGTGTTTACAGATGCCGCAGGGAATACCAACACCGCAGCGCCTGTGCTTAACTTTGATATTGACACTCAGGCACCAAACCAACCCAATGTGGTTGTTAGTGGCACGGCATTTAATAAAGACACCATTAAAGACGGCTTGTTTAGACTGCTGGGCGCAGAGCAAGGTGCAACGTATCAGTGGACGATGCAGTCGCTAAGTGGCCATGGTGCGATTAATACCGCTGAGCAAGTTGTTCGTTTTGACTCAGACAGCAATGGTATCCAAAACATGAACGATGGCACTTTGTCGCTGTCGGTCACTGTGGTTGACGGCCATGGCAATGAATCGCAGCCGTTCACTCAGGATATTGTGTACGAGAATGTTAAGCCAGTACTGGATATTGTCGCCTCTGAGACCGTGTTTGGCAGGTCTACTGTGAACTTTGAGTTCACTGTCAGCGAAGCAATTTCAGGCTTTGAACATGGCGATTTACAGGCCAGTTCAGGTTCTTTCAGCGAGTTCAAAGCACTGGGCAACAATCGATACAGTGCTCAGTACACAGCCGCAGCAGACATCAGTGGGGCAGTTACCGTATCAGTCGCAGAAGGTGCATTTGCAGATAAAGCAGGTAACAAAGTCGCACTGACTAGCAAGCAGTTTAACGTCGATACCCAGGCACCAACCGGTTATGCGGTGACGATGGACAAAGACATTTATAACAGCTCTGCGAGCTCCATTCGCTTTGATTTGAGCGGCGGCGAAGCAGGTGCAACTTATGCTTATACGCTGAGCAGCGACGGCCACAGTGTGAGTGGCACGGGTACGCTTGATAGCGCGCAGCAGCAAGTGGTTATTGCGGATATCGAAAACCTTAACGACGGACCACTGAGCCTGTCTGTGACGCTGACCGATAAGGCTGGCAATGCCGGCGTGGCAACAATAGACACGGCAACCCTGGATACCGTGGCGCCGAGTGGCCACGACGTAACCCTGGATCAGCAAACCTATAACCTGGCCAATCGCGATGCTGCGAGCTTTAGCTTTAGCGGCGCCGAAGTGGGCGCGACATATGCTTACACGCTGACCAGCACGGGCGGCGGTGAACTGACTGGCACTGAGACCATCACAGCGGCGAACCAGCAAGTTAATATTACTAACCTAAGCCAGCTCAAAGACGGCACGCTGAGCTTGTCGGTGGTACTTACCGATAGCGCAGGCAATGCGGCCCAGGCGCTGGTTAAACAAGCCAAGCTGGATGCAACCGCACCGACTATTACTACTTTGAGTGCGTCACAGACTGCCCTTAAAGCAGGCGAGACCAGCGTGATCACCATTGGTCTGAGCGAAGCCGTTGTTGACTTTAATAAGACCTCGCTGAACGTGGCGGGCGGTACTGTGTCTGAGCTGGAGCAGATCAGCGATACCAGCTATCGTACCGTGTTCACGCCGAGCGAGAACTCGCAAGCAGCAGGCACCATTACTATTGCCGCTGGCAAGTTTAACGATGCAGCGGGCAACCCGAATAAGGCTTCTGATACCCTGACTCTGAACATAGATACTCAGGCGCCGGGCAATCACAGCGTGGCGTTTGGCGCACCTTACTACCATGGCACCAATGCCAATGCGGCCAGCATTACGCTGAGCGATGCCGAAGTGGGTACCCGTTATCACTATGTGATAAGCAGCACGCAAGGCGGCTTGCCGGTATCGGCACAAGGTGACGTCACTGAGTCAAACCAGACTATCAGTGGTATTAACCTAAGCAATCTGAACGATGGCCAGCTTAACGTGACTGTGACGCTGACCGACCCGGCAGGCAATGTCTCTGAAGTGGCGTCAGGCACGGCAATACTTGACACTGCCGCGCCACAAGTGGTGAGCCTGAAGTCTAACGACCTGGCACTGAAAGCCGGTGAGCAAGCGCAGATCACCATTGTTCTGAGCGAGCCAAGTGCAGACTTTACACTGGAAGACATCGTTGCAAGCAGCGGCAGTCTGAGCGAGTTTAAAGCACTGAATGCGACCACCTATCAGGCGACCTTTACGCCGGATACGAATGTGGAAGGTGATGTGACCATCAGCATTGCGGCAGGCGTATTCAATGATACGGCAGGCAACGCCAATACGGCGGCACAGCCGCTGGTGTTGAGCCAGGATACGACAGCCCCAAGCGGTCAGTCGGTCAGTATCGACCAGACCTTAATCAACCGTGATAACGAAACGGCCATGAGCTTTACCCTGAACGGGCTTGAGGGCAAAGGCATGCTGACTTATCAGGTCAGTGATGGTACTACGTCGGTGGGCAGTCAGTCGCCTATCAGCATCACAGCAGCCACACAAAGTGTCACCGGAATTGATGTCTCTGCATTAGCAGAAGGGCGTCTGATCCTGACCGTTGTGGTATACGACGACGCAAACAACGCAGGCGAGCCTGTGACGGCTGCGGTGACCAAAAAGTACAATGTGGCCCCTGTGCTGTCGGGCACACCACACACCACTGTGAACGAAGATGCTGAGTATGTGTTTGAACCGCAGCTGACAGATCCGGACAGCGATGACACCCATACCTTTGTGATCAGCAATAAACCAGACTGGGCAAGCTTTGATGAGCAAACCGGTAAATTAAGCGGCATGCCAGGCGATGAGCACGTTGGCAACTACGAGCAAATCGTTATCACCGTCAATGATGGTAAAGCCGAGCACGCACTGAGCGCATTCAACATTGAAGTGGTCAACACCAATGATGCACCTGTGGCGCAGGACTTTAGCTTTACACTGGATGAAGCCGAGCAGCTGGTCATTGCATCTCAGCAGGGCTTGCTGAGCACTGCAGCGGATGACGACTTAGACAGCGGAGACAGCCTGAACGCCGTGGTGGTGAGCCAGCCGCAGTTTGGTACTTTGTTACTGAACGCAGACGGCAGCTTCACTTATACCCATGATGGCAGCGAAAACCATAGCGACAGCTTCACTTATCAGGTGAAAGATGCCGCAGGTGAACTGTCTCAGACGCGTAACGTGGCATTGACGATTAACCCGCTGGCTGATGCGCCTGTGACGCTCGACGACACCCTGACGGTAACAGAAGACACGCCGAACACCCTAGATCTGCTGGAGAACGATTCTGATGCAGAAAATGACATGGTAGCAGCCTCTGCGGCGGTAGTGACTGAGCCTCAGCTGGGTAGCTACACCATCACCAATGGTAAGCTGACTTATACGCCAAACGAGAATGCCACGGGTCAGGATACGCTAACCTACACGGTGAAAGATGCGGCGGGTAATACTTCTAAAGCGGCCACGCTGACCATCAGTATTGTGGCGGTGAACGATCAGCCAGTTGCCAAAGGCGCGACGTTAACGGTAGAAGAAGACACGCCGAGCGACGAGCTGGATGTACGCACCTTATCGAGCGATATCGAAGACACCCACCCACAAGGTGAGGTTGCACTGAGCGTATTGCCGACCAAAGGGGTTGTCACCGTGAACCAGGAGTCAGGCAAGCTGGTGTATACACCAAACGCCAACGCCACGGGCAGTGATGCATTCAGCTATACCATTGCGGACAGCGAAGGCCTGGTGTCTGAGCCAGTTGAAGTGATTGTTAATATTGGCGCGGTGAACGACCGTCCGATGGCGGCTGGCGACAGCGTCACGCTCAACGAAGACGAAACCGGCACACTGAATATCCTGGACAATGACACCGATGTGGAAGATCAGGGCTTCAATGGTGCCAACGTGATGCTCGAAGACAAGGGCAACGGCGCAGGTGCCTATACGCTTGCCGACGTCGCTGTGCTGGCCGATGGTCAGCTTGAGATCACACCAAAAGCGGATGTGAACGGCAGCTTCAGCTTTACTTATACCCTAATGGACAGTGAAGGGCTGAGCTCTGAGCCTGCAACCGTTAACGTTGATATCACACCAGTGAATGATGCGCCGGTCGCGACTGACAACACCGCGCAGCTCGAAGAAGAAGGATCGTATGAAGTCAACGTACTGGGTGATGACTACGATGTGGATGCCAACGACCAGTTAGACCCCAGCAGCGTGACTGTGATTCGCCAGCCACAAAGTGGCCAAGTGACAGTGACCGACAGCGGTGCGATTGTCTATGTACCGAATGCGAACTTTAATGGCCTGGATACCTTTACCTATACGGTGAAAGACGCAGCAGGTGCTGTCTCTAATGAAGCGCTTGTTACCATGACGGTTACACCAGTGAATGATGCGCCAGTGGCAGACGCCCAGGTGCTGAACGTCTCTGAAGATGGCAGTGTGTTAATCACCCTGACGGCCACGGATATCGATGCAGACGCACTGAGCTATCAAATCGTACAAGGCGTCAACTCAGGCACGCTGACACAGCAAAGTGAAAACAGCTGGCTGTATACGCCAGACACTGACTTCAACGGTGAAGACAGTCTGCAATTTGTGGCCTTTGATGGTCAGGCAGAATCTGAGCCGGTGCAAGTTACCTTGAATGTGACTGCCGTGAACGATACGCCAGAGATCAGTGGTACGCCTTCAACCAGTGTGGATCAGGACACGGCTTATCGCTTTACGCCAGACGCCACTGACTTAGATGGTGACTCACTCACTTTCAGTATTGAGAATCAGCCAGTCTGGGCTAACTTTGATGCGCAAAGTGGTACTTTGTCTGGTACACCGGGTCGGGATGATGTGGGCAACTACGCAAACATTGTAATTAGCGTGTCGGATGGCGAATTAACGGCATCACTGCCTGCATTTGCCATCGACGTTGGCTATGTGAATGCCAAACCTGCTGCGCAGGGCATGCAAGTGTTTGTGAACGAAGATGCCTCCACCAGCTTCAGTGCGCCGGTATCAGATCCGGATCAGGATAGCCTGAGTATCTCAGTTATCCAGCAGCCAAGTAATGGTACGCTGAGCGTACAGGGTACCCTGTTCAGCTATATCCCAGGTGCCAACTTTAACGGCACAGATAGCTTTAGCTATGTGGTGAATGACGGTGAAATGAACTCGGATGAGGCGCAGGTCAGCATTACGGTGAATGCCGTAAATGATATGCCAGTGGCACAAAACGATGCCTTTAGTTTCAGTCAGGCAGCAAGCAGCTACAGCCTGGATGTACTGGCAAACGACAGCGATGTGGATGCGGGCGATACCCTGACCCTGGTCGGTGCAAGCGCTTCCATCGGTAGCGTTTCAATCAGCGATGGTCAGCTGGTGTACCAACCGCAGGCAAGCGCGCAGGATACGGCTGTGATCACCTATATGCTAGCGGACAGTGCCGGTGCGCGTGCACAGGCAAATGCAACAGTTGAGATCACCGCTTCTTCAGGTATTGCAAATGCGCCCACTCTAACCGTACCTGACGATTTGAGCCTGGATGCAACAGGCCTGTTTACTAAAGTTGATTTAGGTACGGCTGCTGCCTTTGACAGTAATGGTAACCCGCTGGCGGTTTCCTTGGTGGATGGCGTGACGATTTTTGCGCCGGGCCTGCATCAGGTGTACTGGAAAGCGACCGATGGTAATGACCAGTCGACGGTGAAAAAGCAGACGGTTGCGGTAAATCCATTGGTGTCTCTGAGTAAAGACAGCCAGATTGCGGAAGAGCAAAGCCACACCGTGAAGGTCTTCCTCAATGGTCCGGCACCAAGTTATCCGGTCACTGTACCGTATACAGTGAGTGGCTCTGCTAACGGCAATGATCACGACCTGATTGACGGCGAAGTGGTGATTGAGTCAGGCACTGAGGCCAGCATTACCTTTAACGTTTTTGCCGATGGCACGGTCGAAGGCAATGAGAGCATAGTGATCACCCTGGCTGACTCACTTAACCGCGGTGCTAAGCACAGCACCACAGTGACAGTCGTTGAAGACAACGTCGCGCCTGCGTTGAGTGTGGATACCACACAAAATGGCCAGGCGCGTACCTTGATTGTTCAAGGTGGTGAACCGGTTGTGATTGTGGCAAGCGCAACCGATGCTAATCCACAGGACAGCATCAGTTACAGCTGGCAAGCTGCAGATGCACAAATGCTTAACCTGAGCGTTGCTGCGGAGCGCTTTGAATTTGACCCAAGCGTGCTGGCTGCGGGGGTTTACAAACTCAGCGTCACAGCAACGGATGATGGCACTCCTGCGCTGTCGTCTACTCAGGATGTCTATCTGGAGATAGTTGCAAGCCTGCCACAGCTAAGCAGTGTGGACAGTGATGGCGACCTTATCCCGGATGATCAGGAAGGCTTTGCCGATTCGGATAACGACGGTATTCCGGACTATTTGGATGCCAATGGCGACTGTAACGTTATTCCTGGCCAAGTGAAAGACACTGAGCAGTATCTGGTTGAAGGTGAGCCAGGTGTTTGTCTGCGTAAAGGGGCAACTGTGGCACAAAACACAACAGGTGGTGCACAGCTGCTGGAAACTGAGCTGCCTGAAGATACCGAAGCCACCAACATTGGTGGTGTGTTCGACTTTATTGCAACCGGATTGCCTAAGGCGGGCGATGTGTACGGCATTGTTATTCCGCAGCGTAAACCCATTCCGGTTAACGCGATTTATCGTAAGTTCCGTGACGGTGAGTGGGTGAATTTTGTGACCACAGATGGCAATGCCGTGCTCTCGGCTACGGGTGAGCCGGGATACTGTCCGCCTCCGGGCAGCAACGAGTGGCGCGATGGCCTGAACGAAGGTGACTGGTGTGTGCAGTTACAAATTGTCGATGGTGGTCCAAACGACGACGACGGGATTGCTAACCGCAGCGTGGTGGACCCCGGTGGTATTGCGGTACTCAAGAGCGATAACACACAACCGGTTGCACAGGCCGATACGCTGATCCTGGGTGCGGGTTTGTCAGTGTTTATTGATGTGCTGGAAAATGACCTTGACGCAGATGCAGATGCTCTGACTATCACAGGTGCCAGTGTCGACTTTGGTGACGTTGAAATCCTGGATAACCAGCTGCGTTATACTCCACCGGTGGATTATGTGGGGACGGCGATCATTACTTACAGCATTGCCGATGGTCAGGGCGGTACGTCCAGCGCCACGGTAACGGTTGAGCTTGTGGTCAATGCCGCGCCGGTAACTCAACAAGATACTGCCAGCACCAATGATAAAGCGAGCGTGATCATTGATGTTCTGGCCAACGATATGGACCCGGACGGCGATGCATTAACGCTTATCAGCGCAACAGCAGCATATGGTAAGGCGGTCGTTAATCTTGACGGCACGCTGAGCTATGAGCCAAAACTCGGCTTTAATGGAGAAGATACAGTGACTTATCAGGTCAAAGACAGTAAAGGCGCGGTGAGTGATGGTATCGCGAAAGTGACCGTGACGGCCCATCAGGTTGCAAGTGTAGAAAACAAATCATCAGGTAGCCTTGGAGGTCTGTTAATGGTCATGGTATCGGCGCTGGTACTGCGTCGTCGCAAGTCGGCACTACCGGCTTATGCAGTAGTAACGGCCAGCTGCCTGGTCAGTGCACCAGCACTGGCAGATGCGTGGCGTGTTCAGGCAACGTTAGGACAGGCTGAAGCCAACAGCCAGTTCAGTGCCTTGCCTGCGGGGACTCAGGTCTCGAACGTGGACGACAGCAGCCAGTCGTGGTCAGCCGGTGCTTTCTATCAGCTGATGCCTAAGTGGTATGCGGGTCTGCGCTATATCGACCTGGGCCAGGGGCGGGTGACGCTGAGCGGCAGTACGCTGACACCAGACAGCTGGCACCAAAGCATGGCGCGTGTCGCCCCGGTTCTGCCTGAAGGCTTTGCACTGCAAACGGGTCTGGAAGTGGCACGCTTTGATAAAGTGCATGGCGAGCTGTTCCTGGGCGCCTACAACTGGGACTATCAGATTGAAAGCACTCTGAACGGCCGTCACTTGGTTCAGTACGAACAAAAAGGCACCAGTGCGTACTTTGGTGGCGCAGTGGGCTACCAGCTGAGCGGCAGCACCGCGCTGACGCTCAGCTACAGCCATTACCGCCTGAGCGCCAACCGTATCGGTGAAGTAGCCGCCGGTATTGAAGTGCGCTTCTAACGAGCAATGACAGCCCGGCCAGGGACGGCAGGGCTTTTATACAGTCAGAAAAAAGACGAATGCCTGGTTTGCAATTCTAACCAGGCGTTTTTGATTTTAACGCCACTTGCCTGTATATCTCCTGCGTGTTTTCACGCGCTACAGGTTCTCGGAATAAGTGGTTAACTGTGCCAGGTCAAAATGTAACAGAACATGAATTCCTTCCTACTTGCTAATCTTTAAGTAATTGATATTTAATGTTATATTTGGTTTTCTCAAAATCATAAAAGCAAATTAGCTTAAAGTTTAGACTCTTCATCGCATGCACACTTGAGCAGCTACAATTTACTTGTTACGTTTCCCTCAGAACTGTGTTGTACCAATTTCAATTAACTAAGGAAGTGGATATTAACAACTTATATTGGTGTTTAAGAAACATACTGTTTGTCGCCAAGAGTAAAACATAACGTCGTAACTATAATGTAATACAATATTGGAATTGCCATGGATTATCTGGCCATACTATTGATCCGATTTTATCAACGTTTTATTTCTCCACATAAAGGGTTTCGATGTGCCCATGCGGTTGTTCATGGGGGAGAGAGTTGCTCACATGCTGTGTTGGCCATTGTAAAAGAAGATGGCCTCTGGGGGGGATATCGCAAGATAAGGGCACGGATGCGCGCGTGTAAGCAAGCTTATCTCATGCTTGAGCAATCAGCGTCAAAAGACAGGCGAAAAAAAGACGAGAGCCGTTGCGACTGCTGCGACCCAAGTGCGGGGTGTGACATTGCCAGTTGTGGTGGCAGAGGGAAAAGCTGTGATGCGGCAGAGCTGTCTTGTGATTGCTGGCCGTTTTAACTAGTTCCAGTATTTCCAGCCGTCAAGATAGTAGTAGAGCACATGGGGCTGATCCAGGCTGCTGATCTTGCTGTGGGTGTTATGCATATCAGCCGGAAAGGTCATTAATAAAGGTTCAATATCCGGATGGTAAAAACGCGTGTCCGGCAGCGTATTGTGTTGTAATTCGCACGCAGCTTTGCAGGCCATAACAAACCCCCAGTTGCCAAATGAAGGGATATCCACATGATAAGGGGTGACTGAGTGAAAACCCACCGACGCCGCCGTATTATGGATTGACCAAAACGCTTGCCTGGCAAAATAAGGGCTGGTTGCCTGAGTAACCATAATGCCTTGCGCACTAAGACGGTGCTTTACCAGGGTATAAAACTGCTTACTGTATAACCTGGCCAGGCTAATGGTTTTCGGGTCCGGCAAATCCACCACGATTAAGTCGTACCTGTCGGGCGTGTCAGTCAGATAGACAAACGCATCCTGATTGATCACCTTAACTTTGGGGTTGTGCAGCGCGTTTTGATTGAGCTGTGTGAGATGAAAATTGCTGCGGGCAAGCGCGGCCACTGCCGGATCCAGATCAACCAGGGTAATGGACTCAATATCAGGATACTTGAGCAGCTCCCTGGCGGCCAGGCCGTCACCACCCCCTAAGATAAGGACGTTGCGAGTCGCTGTTTGCCGCTGGATTGGCAGGTGGATCAGCGATTCATGATAGCGATACTCGTCAATGGCAGAAAACTGCAAGCCACCATTCAAATACAGGCGCACATCCTCTTTGTGTTTAGTCATGATCAGCTGCTGATAACGTGACTGTTCACTGTGTACAATACGGTCTTCAAACACGGTCTCGTTCCAGTGATGATTTAACTCTTTGCTGAAGAACATCAACCCTGCCAGCGTGAGTAGCACCAGCGCCAGGAGCCACCTCAACAAGCTTGCCTGCCCCTTTGGAAACTGAGCGTAAAAATACCACAGTAAGGTTAAAGCGATAGACAGATTAATAAGACCAAACAGCAATGACGTTTTAAATACGCCAAGCCAGGGCAGCAGTGCCAGCGGAAAAACCAGGGTGGCGATTAACGCGCCCAGATAATCAATAGACAGCACATTGGCCAGGTTCACCTTTAAGGTATAGTGTTTTTCCATTAATCGCGATAAAAGCGGGATTTCAAGGCCCACAAAAATCCCAATCAGAGCGGTCAGCGCAACCGACATGCTCTGAAAATGCCAGCCCTGAGCATAACAAAAGTACAACAGCGGGACTGAGCTGCCCCCAATCAGTGCCAGCATCAGCTCGTAAACAATAAACTGTGCCAGCAGGCTGTTGTCATTGACCCATTTAGACAAGTACGAGCCCACGCCCATAAATGCCATATACACGCCAATGGTAATGGAAAACTGCGTCACGCTGTCACCCAGAAAATAGGCACCTGTCGTTGCTATCAGCAGCTCGTAAACAATCGAGCATAAGCCGGCAATAAAGATGCTAAACAGCAGGATATGACTTTCTCTGAGCACTTATTTACCACCCCGACCGCTGCCACCGCGATGATTGGCACCGGATAAACTCTGCTGGCGAATACTGCGATCAACCGTCATTTTTTTATTGCTATAGGCATGCAGCGCATAATTGATATCATCATCTTTGGTCTGGGCATACAGGAAAACCGCAGCAAATAAGCTGAGTGAAATCGCCCCAATGTAAATTGGCTCGCGCTTGTATTTTGTGTTGTTGTCAAAAGGTTTTTTGCCCGATAAGGCATACCCGTTTTCATGACGATAGGCCAATATACAAAAACAGCCAAAAGCAATGATCCCGGCTATTGTCCGGAGCGGGCGCAGCATACTGGCATCCCCACGTATAGGGATAACGCGGAAGTAATATTTATCTCTACTAAACTTAAACCCGTAACTGTTTGAATCAGTTAAATACAGCGTGTAGCGCCCTTTTTTCGCAAAATGGATTTCCAGTGAGGCTTTGGTTTTACGCTCGGTCCAGTCGCCTTCGGAATCTCTGCCTGACTCTGACCACAGCTCATCCTGATAACTGAATATATAGGTACCGCCGGCATCATACACTTCCATATCCATGGCCTGCCAGGAGTTCATTTTCATTGTGCCCTTAATTTCAAAGCGCATCATCTGGCCGTCTTCTGGCACTTCAAATTGATAGGCTTTGTCTTTGTTAGAGAAATCCGTACTCAAAGCAAAAGGGGTCTCGGCTATTGGCTCTTCCAACAAGGCACCGCCAAAGAAACAAAGAATCACGATAACCAAAGACAGGATAAAGGTCTTTATGACACTCATATCAGGCCCTTTTAAAGCGTGTAGAAAATCGCGATTGCAACAGACACCGCAACACTCCCTTCAATCAGGGAAACGGCGCTATTACCTTGTGCAATGGCTTTGTTTACCCTGACACCGGGCATGAGCACCAGGTCAGTAAGTAAACGTACTACTGGCAGTAATGCCAGCGCAATTAAAGCGTCGATAAAAAATAGCGTAATGCTGTGTGACCAGGTTTCTAACCCGCCACGCAGTGCGTGAAATAAGATAATACCAGTGGCAATTTTGGTTGCCGCAAAACTGATGGCCGCCGCCATATTGTTGTTTTTCAGCTCCTGGTGCAGGTCAAATTGCGTCAATAAATCATATAGCTTGCTTGCAATGAGCAATACAATCTGCGCAAGCAAATAGAACACAATAGCTGAGACAAAACTGCCTTCTCCCATTAATGCGCCAGACACAATTAATCCGGCGGTAATATAGCTGGCAAATTGCACAATACCCACAGGCAAATTCTGATGGGTGATAATTTGTGCTTTATTACAAAACTTAGGTAACAGCAGCTTGTCGTTTATCACCCGAGTGAGTACTAATAAGCCAAGCCCCGTCAGTGAGTAAAGACTTACATTGATGATATCGGTTATCAGGCCTTTACTCGGCCCCTGAAGCACCGCCACATACATCATAGTAACCGCAATTAAGAAACCACTGATTGATGTTGCCAAAGCCAGGTTTTTGTTCTGTTCAATTTCCGTGAAAGTGCTGTACGAAGTCGTGGCGTTATAAAGCCATTTTGCGATGAATAGTACGATAAGAAAGAGCACGAAGTAGCTCAGTTCAGCTAGAGGGAAGTCCATATTTGTTTCCGTATATTATCCATGATGATTCTAGCGCGCGATTTTAGCACAGAAAAAGCACCAGTGAATTATAAGGTTGCGCGAACTGATAGTGATTGTTTCCAATTTATGTAATGATGAAAGTGAATCAATTATTGCATATTGCAGTAGGAAAGGAATTTTGATGAATATTACAATCGCAATAACACTGGCCGTTTCAGCGTTGATGATGTTATTAATGGGGATCACCTATCTGTATAGCGACGAGTCCTTTGGCGGTATTTTGTTGGTCGTATTGCTGTTGTCAGTGCCAATGCTTATTGCCCAGTGCATGGTGTGTTTTTTCTGCAGAACACATTTCGGGCGAGCTAACCCAGTGCTCCATAAAATCGGTCTGTATGCATTCATTGCAACGACATGTGTTTATGTCTATTGGAACGGCTTAATGTTCTTAGATGTCTGGCAAAAGGGCTATTTGAGTGAAGCTCAAGGTTACACTGGCTTGATTTTATGGCTTGGAGGGCCGTGGGCACTCTCTATCGGCGCGGCGATTGGCGTGTCGCTCCATTTTCTCCCGATTGTCATCGCAGCATTGAAGAACAAATTGAAGTCGTTGGGTAATGGATAAAGCGAATGCGGATAAATCGAGCATAATTCGAGTTCTATTGACTGCCCTGAGTTTGATTACCTCCATTGTCTTTGGCTATATCAACTCAGATAATACCCAAAAGGTGATAGCGGAGGAGGTCAGTCAACTAACTTAGGGGTTTCCGGAACAGGCTGAACTGGACAGAGTATTTGATGATCACTCCCGGATCGTACTGAGTATCAGCTTTTCTAATATGCCCGTTGACAACGATGAATTCGAACAGAGGAAGGTGCTGTATAAAAACAAAGTGCGCAGCTATAACTGTACGAGTCCTGCGTTGTATAAACAGCTAGCGAAAGCGCGCTCAACAAAACAGATAAACACCAGGCTTTTTCAAGTAGAGGATGAACTTTCTAGTGTTGAGCCTGATCAAGCGATGGGATTGCTGAGCTTAACAGAGAAAAAGTGTGAAGCCTACCAATAGGGGGAAAGCCACCCGCAATGCGGGCGGCTGTAAAGACTTAGTCTTCTTTGCTGTCGGTTCTGTACTTCTCAAACCAAGCCAGGATGTTGCCCACTTTACGTGCCAGGTTGGAGGGTTTAGCGGCAATACCATGATAGGCGCCCTGAATGCGCACAAAGGCACTGTCGACACCTTGCAGTTGCAGCGCGCCATAATACTGTTCACTTTCGCTCATCGGGGTGCGCACGTCGAGTTCACCGGTGAGTACCATGGTGGGCGTTTTCACATTGCCAACCAGAGACAGCGGCGAGCGGTTCCAGTATTGCTGGTAGTCGTTCCAGGGCAGGTCGCTAAACCAGTAACGGGTCATAAAGGTATAGATGTCGGAGGCACCAATCATGCTGGTCCAGTTGATAACAGGCTTTGCAACCACCGACGCTTTAAAGCGGTCTGTTTTACCGATGATCCAGGCGGTTAACGTGCCGCCGCCAGAGCCGCCGGTAACAAACAGATTGTCCTGGTCCACGTAGCCTTTGGCAATGACGCCATCGACCATATCCATCAGGTCGTTGTAATCCTCTGACGGGTAGTTTTTATCAATCTCGTTGGCAAAGTCAGCCCCCATAGACGTTGAGCCTCTTGGGTTGCCATAAACCACGACGTAACCTGCGGCTGCGAACAGCTGGACTTCAGTTGAAAATTCCGGGCCGTACGCGGTGTGCGGACCACCGTGAATTTCCAGGATCAGCGGGTATTTTTTCTTCGGATCAAAGTCAGGCGGGGTCACAATCCAGGCTTGCAGGCGTCTGCCATCCACACTGCTTTTTACTTCCATCAGCTCAGGCTGATTCAGTGTTTTATGGTCGAACACATCACTGTTCAAGTCGGTCAGTTGAGTGACTTTGCCACGCTTATTGACCACGGCTAAATCGGCAGGGCGCACACCAGTAGACTGGGTGTAAACAACCTGACCATGGTCGGTCACATCATAATGACCCGATGTATAAGGGCGGCCTAAGCTCATACCACCGAGCGCATCGGTGTGGGCTTTTAGCTTGCCAGACAAAGAGACATAGGCGACGTGTTTCTTCCCTTCGTTGTCATAACTGAAATATAAGCCTTTGCTGTTGTCAGCCCATTTGACATTGCCAACGCTGCGATCCAGTTTGGGTGTCAGCCGCTTTATGTCGGAGCCATCCGGGCTCATTACATACAGCTCAGTGATCTGGTTCGATTTGCCATTGTCTTCAAAGCCAAGGAATGCCAGCTTTTTGCCGTTGGGGCTCAATGTAGGGCTATGTTCCGGCCCTGACATCGCAGTCAGTTCGGTGACATTAGTCGTCAGCACATCGACGGCCAATAAATCACTGTTGAACACGTCAAACTGGGCGTCATCATGTGTATTTGCAGAGACAATGATCTGCTTGCCATCGCTTGACCAGGCCAGTGAACCGGCGTAATCGTGTTTGCCTGAGGTAATTTGTCGTGGCGAGCCACCAATGGCGGGCACAACATACACGTGCATATTGCCCGGGCGCTTCATACCAGCACCATCACGCTGGAACAGGGTTTGGTCTATGTACTGAGCATTGTCAGCCCATTTAGCATCTTTGGGTTTAAAGTCGAGGCTGAATAGCGGCTTCGACTTACCCGGCGTAAACATGGAGAAAGCCAGCTGGCTGCCATCCGGTGAAAAGCTCAGGCTACTGGGTGTCATCGCTACATCCGTTACCCGCGCAGTTAGCCCAGATGCCAGGTCGCGTACATAGATTTGGACCTTGCCTTCTTTGCTGGAAAGATAGGCCATTTTTGTGCCGTCTGGTGAAAACACCGGGCTGAAATGGTTGTGCGTGTCTGACAACAGCGGCAGGTGTGTTTTGCCATCCAGCGATACGGTCCACAGGTTTCTTTTCATGCTGTCTGTCATGATATCCATACTGCGGCGCTCATAGATAACTTGTTTGCCATTCGGCATGACTACCGGGTTCGCGGCGTATTCCATGTTGAATACATCCTGGTAGGTGAGCGTATTGTCAGTGTGCGCAGACTCAGCGGCAAGCACTGAACCAGACAACGCCAGTGCGATACAAGACGTCAAAATAGATAGTTTTTTCATTGTTTTAGTACTCTATTTGTAATAGTGATTGACCGCTTATACACCAGCACTGGGAATACAAACCGCCGCTTAATATCCATATTTATGATACGTTGTAACACCATTTGGAATAGATACGCGGTAAGTGGGCATAATATTCCGATATGTAACTAACTTTTAGCGATTTTGTGGCACTCGACCATGCAGCCAGGTGGTCAGAATACAGCCAGCTATTATGGCATTCTCTGCTTTGTGCAATGCATTGTGCATTACACAAAGAAATGCATGTATCCGGCAAAGCTTCCTATTTCCCAGATCATTACACTACTTCTAATCGCTCTTTGTGCTGTGCGCAAAGTTAGAGCCAACACAACCCGACATAATCAATAACCACTTCAGCACACTGTGACTGACGTGGCGGAGCTTGCCCAGATGTTCGATGACAGAAAAAAATGGTTTCAGATTTACACTCAGCCACACGCTGAAAAAAAGCTCAACAGAAAGCTTGAAGCATTGGGGTTTACGAGCTATCTGCCATTGCGCAGATTAACCAGGCAATGGTCCGACAGAGTCAAGGTCGTCGAAGAACCAGCGTTTAAGTCTTACCTGTTTGCCAAGCTTCTCCCCGAGGAAATGCGTTTAGCCGAGCGACTGTCTGAATTTAGTTTTTTCGTTTCTTATGACGGCGGCGACAACGGTCATGGCAAGGTCTTTCCAAACATTACTGATCAGGATATTGAGCAGATTGAGGCTGTTTTGCAGGCGTTCCCGGAGGCGTTGATGTATGAAGACAGACGCCTTAAAAAAGGCGCACAAGTGGTTATCCGTGAGGGCAGTTTAAAAGGCTATCGCGGAGCCCTGCTGGCTGATGCAACAGACAATAAAGTGGCGCTAGCGCTACAAGGCTTGTCACAATCTTTGGTGATCACGGTCCCGGTTGAGTTACTGGACCAAGAACTTCAGGCTCAACCTTGAACCGTCATGAAAGTACTTTTCTGGACAAAGTGATATTTCAAATAAGCAGGTACTGGCATGTCGGTGAAATCTAAGGGCGATAGTTTGCTGGATATCGAGCAGGTTGAAGCAAGTGCTCAGCGGCCCGAACAGGTGATCCAGCAGCTTTATCTGGACAAACGTGTCAGGCAAAAACAGAGTAGCCCGGCTCTGGGATTCAATTTTATTCAGGACCTGATCATACAACCACTGCGAAACGGTGGAAAAACGGCACTGCAGCTGACAGAGTCTCGATCTGAGCATGTCAGTTACTCAGCGCTTGCACGGGCGATTGCTATTACCACACTTGGCTTGCAAGAAAACGGCGTGACCAGCGGCGATACTTTGATGTTGGTGAACTTGCCCGATCTGAGTTTACTGGTTCATATACTCAGTGCGATGCATCTGGGGTGTGTGTTTTGTGTGGCGGATATGCCCAGAGACAATCGTTTTGAGCGATTTTTGCTCGGGCAAAAAATAGCGTCAATCACACCGGATCACATCATTGCTAATACCCAGGCAGAGCTATTATGGTTCAGTGAGTCTGTTGAGCCGCCCAGGTGCAGGCTTCATGTCGCTGATATGGTGTCAACGCCACTTAGATGTTCAGACGATTTTCTGCTTAATAGTGTGAAAAAAGACGCGGCCATATATAGCGCAGATGAGCCTGTGTGTATCGAGTTTGACTCCGACTCATCAGACACCTGTAAACCCTACAAATTAACGGCCGGGATGTTTTTTGAGAGCCTGATGTTATCCAGTATTTATACACTGGATCTGAAAAAAAACGACACCCTGGCGGTACTGAATCCCGGGGCGCTGCGATATCAGCTCATGCTCTCCAGCCTGTTCGCCGGAGGTTGTTTTAAAACACTGAGCTCTGGCAGCAGCATGCTGCGTGGCAACGGTACACTGCGCAAATTTAAGTGGCTGAGTAAACTGCTAGACTGGCGCACCAACACGATTTTGCTGTTGACCCCGGCACTTCGGGATTTAATTATCGAACAGTCCGTGTATATCCGGCAGTGCAGGCGCTACTTTATTCTGGACGACGATAATCAAAGTCAGCGCTGGCAGCGCTTTTATCAGCGTAAGTACCTGCACGCAAAACCAGCATTGATGGGCGTAATCTGGCATAGAGTACTCGGTGGGATCGGTGCGTTAAGCTATAAAAATGCTGAAACTGACACATTCAGTGTGCTCCCGCTACCAGGCAGAGTGCATATCCTTGTTGACAAGCAAACAGGCACGGCGTCACTAAACGGGTTTGGTTATTGTGCATATCCGTTGTCTGATAATGCGCTTTATATCACCCGTTATGGCAAGCTGAGTTACGGCGACAAAGTCAGTTACTTCAATGAGATAAATACACCCAGCTACCCATATACCGATATCCTTGGGTATCTGACAAACAACACAGTCAATGAGTGCTGGTGGGTGTCTTACCATTTTTTAGCTGACAATCCACCTCAACTGCAGGTCTTGTATTGTGCAAGGCCCGACGCAGAGAACGCCATAGACAGAGACACCTGCTATCACAACGTAAAGCACTCAACGCAAAGGCTGCTCACCGACGCGCATGCAGAGGCACCCGAGCAAAGCGAAACGGCTCTGACACACATCCGCTATGCGTATCGTTACCTGGGCAATGAAAGCAGTCCCGACATGCTAATACCTGACCTTCAGGCCAATCCGGACGCATTGGCAGCCAAATCCAAATTAGCGATTTACAACACCCTGAGTGAAATTCGCTATCTACTCGATACCAGTCTCACAAAGTCTTAGACGCTTTATTTAAAACAAACAGGAGTTTTTATGGCCATTCAAGATGATAAGAATATGCCAAAATCCCGCGTAACCTTGCGTTATCGCACCCAAATTAACGGTGTACCAGAAGACATTACTTTGCCGATGCGGATCCTCATCGCCGGCGATTTTTCCGGTTTTTCAGGTCATGAACAAAGTACTGTCGCCAAAAAGCAAATCGGTCAGGCCGATGAGCAAGGCCAGCGCTTATCACTGGATAAACGGCATATTTTTGATGCAACGGAAATCACCGATATCAAGCTGCACAGCGAAAACGGCACTAAGCTGACATCCATTGAGCAATATAACCCCGTGATGAAGTTATTGCGGGTTAAAAGCGCGGTAGGTGGAGATCTTCAGTTTACCCACCTGGATGCATTTAGCCCCGACAGGATCCTTGAAAACAGCCGCCCGGAAATCAAAGACAAACTTGAAACCAAGCGTCTGCTTAATGAAGTGATGTCAAACCTGACCAACAACAAGCGCTATCGACAGGCACTGCAAGATCTGCTGACCGCCAGTAACTCACAAACGGTGCAAGACGAGCTTAAAGAAATTATTGGCATTTACCTCCCGAAAACCGAGCAGAGCGAAGGAAATTCATGATGAGCGACCAAACCGCAACCAATTTTATTGATAACGTACTCCAGAGTGTCAACCTCATAACCCAGGAAGAGAGCGAAGGGAGCGCAAGTAATTCATCGGCTGTACAAGCTTTGTTAGCCAAAAAGAAGCAGAAACTGACCATTGATGCATTGATACTGGCCGCCAGCCATCTTGTCAGTGTCCCAAAAGATCCCGGCAAGGAAAACCTGGAGCAGTATAAACAAGCATGGCAGCTGTGTCTCAGTGCCCTCGGCAAGGTGGAGGCGCATTTTGATGATGGAGCAGGCAACGCGTTGCTATTTTATATCGACGATCTCAAGACTGCCTTACCTTCTTTGGCTGTGACAGACACTGCCCTTGAAGATAACCTGACCAAACTGAGCGCATTTGTTGGCGATGAAGGAAAATTGAAGGCACTTGAAACAGCAAATAGTGCAGTGATTGCGGCTGTCGAGAAGGGCGAACCCGAGGAAATCACAAAAGCCATTGATGCGCTTAAAGCATTACCTGAGTACCAGGACTCTATTGGCATACTAGACATCTGGGCGCGGGCGTTGGTTGCTGACAAAGACAAGCCGATGTTTGAACTAAGCATTAAGGAAACAGAGGTAGACCGTCTGCTGATGCAAATCGCTGCGCTAAGCCACACGGGCTGTTTACCGCAAAGCGAAGCCCCTGATGCAAGTGGCGCGGAACTACTGTTTGAGCTCAAAGAAAACATTACCAATAACACCACGGCGATAGACAACGCCATTCAGCAAGAACTCGACAATGTACTTCATGAACCGGCCTTTCAGCATCTGGAAGCCAACTGGCGCGCACTAGAGTATCTGATTGAGCAAACAGACTTTTCCAAAGACATTAAGATTGACCTGCTGGATGTCACCAAAAAAGAGCTGGAAGATGACTTTGCCGAAAATCGCCGCGATATCGCCAACAGCAGCTTGTTCAAAAAGCTCTATACCCAAGAGTACGACCAGTATGGCGGTCAGCCTTACAGTGCCATGATAGGGCTTTATGAGTTTGAAAACAGCGAGCGCGATATTGGCTGGTTAAGAACTATGGGTAAAATTGCCAATGCATCTCACTGTACCTTTGTTTCTTCGGTGGGTCCCAAGTTCTTTGTCGGGCAGGACGACATCAACCAGCTGGCAGAAATTAAAAATCTAGAATCACACATGCTACAGGGCAAGTTCTCTAAATGGAACGAGTTTAGAGACTCGGAAGAAGCCGCCTACCTGGCCTTTACAGTTCCAAGATTCATGATCAGGGCGCCTTATCATATTGAAGATAATCCGGTACCGGGTCTCAACTACACAGAAAAAGTCGATGATCATCACCATTATACCTGGGCCAATGCGGCGATGTTATTTGCCCGCAACATTGTGCATTCGTACGAAGAGACTTCCTGGTGCCAGACAGTTCGGGGCCCTAAAAACGGTGGTCATATTCCAAATCTTGCCAGTCATACCTTTAAACAAAATGGCCTGACCCTGACCAAAGTACCGGTTGAACTGGTGATGCCGGATTATCGTGAACTGGAGTTTGCCAAAGCCGGATTTATGCCACTGGTTTATCAAAAAGACACCACCAATGCGTGTTTCTTTTCTTGTCAGTCCATCAAAAAGCCCAAGCGCTTTAAGGACCCAAGAGACACGGAAAACTCCCAGCTGGTTACAAACCTCTCTTACACCTTGTCCATTACCAAAATCGCCCACTACATCAAATGTATTATGCGCGACAACATAGGTGGTACTGCCGATGCGCCATACATTACCAACACCATCAGTAACTGGCTGAACAGCTACGTGACGACGGTTGTTAACCCGGATGACCTGACCCTGCGAAGCTATCCGTTCAAAGCCGTTAATGTTGAAACCGTTGCCCAGGAAGGGGACATAGGCTGGTATAAATGTACCGTGAGTGTCTCTCCTCATCTGCAGTTTGAAGGACTGGATGCCGAGCTGAGACTGGAAACACAACTTTAAAATTTAACTAATTATTGCGGAGACTATTATGGCTTCAACAAATCTGGCTTGCAGCGTTGAGCAGGGATTTAACTTTCAAAAAGATGCGCAAATTCAGGTGGGTCACATTACCTCACTGAAAATTGGCGACAAAGAATATAAAAAAGACTTGGCGGTCACCGTGCCGACAGACATCAGTGGTGACAAGGTTAAAGTGGTGGGGGTTATCTCAAATATCTTTTGGGAAGGCGGACACGCAGACCCGATCATGTTCGGCTGTCGCATTTCTACAGACAATAAGGAAAGCAGTGTATTGCTGCAACATACCTCGATGAGCGATACCAGTGTGTCTTTTTCCTTTGTCATTTATGATTATGACCCGAAAGAGAAGAAGTTCTATCCCAACTTCCACACCAATGAAACCGACTTGAATGGCCTGGTTGCCAAAAACGGCGGCGAACTGGATTTTGGCGTTGACCTGGATCAGGCCGACGACGTGGTCTCGCCGAAAAACTTCAGCTTCTTCCTGGGGGTTATGCCAACAGAGGAAGAACAGGAAGCGCACTTTGCCGTCAACACCAGTGCTAAGTTCGTCAAGAAATGGGGTGTCAGCGTCGCTGAATAATCCACCCCGCCTCAGGGAGTGACTCATTCTGGACGGTTGCTCCCCATTTTTTGCTTCTAATATTATACATCTGGAGAGACACATGCTGGGAGAACTGGCTCAGGTCCACTGGCAGCTTGGGCAAACCCTGCTGCCGGAACATTTTGTCGCACAAGAGACCGCTCTGTTAACCGACAGTTCAATCAGGTTCAGTCTGACTGGTAAACCCTTTTATGGGTTGGCGCAGCTGGCCCTGGACCTATCCGAAACTGCAAAGGATATAGTGGGGATCTCGGAGTTTTGTTGCATTTTACCTTCCGGCGAGCTCATAAAGCTCAATGCCAATGCTGAGTTTTTGTTTAACCGGGGGCAAGTGATCCTGCCAAAAAGCGCTGTTTGTGCCGATCTTTACATCAATATCTATGAACACAATGCGCTAACAGCACAAGACATTCGGCTTGAGCTGCAACAGGACGCAGAGCGCAATATAGCGCCCGTGAATGAAGAGGTGGTACGCAAAGGCTATGTGCTGGAGGTCATCTCAGTGCCAAACTGTGCAGACGAGGCTACGTCAGAAGTTGAAATGCTCTCCAGGCGTGGCAAACTGACCCAGCTTCATCAGTTTAAACTGGTTCACTTTGCAAAGAACAACGCACAAAACTGGTTGCCAGACGAGCGCTACTTACCGCCACTGCTGGTGCTCTCAAACTCCTCGCTGTTTGCCAAGCGAGCTCAGACACTGCAACAGTACCTTACCTGTTTCAAAACAGAGCTCGAAGAGCCGATTTCACAGGCAATCGAAGCCAGAAATTCACAGCAGGCAGCATTATCAGCCATTGAGTGCCAACAACAAAGGCACGCCCGTGAACAGCACTCAGGAGAAGTGATCAAAACACATCAGCTGAGCCTGTTGAGCAGCTTGTACAAAACGCAGCGGATGCTCAACACCATCACGCAGACCGACAGCGAGGTATTACTGCACCCGTTTGAACTGTTCTGTCAGCTCGAAGCGTTTTATATCGACTGTAAACTTTATCGCAATGGACTGCCCAAAACGGACGCCATCGTCTATCGCCACAATGCGCTGGCAGAGGTGTTTGACAAACTCATCGACTTGCTGGATGAGGTGATTTTCCTCAAAGAATACAGTTACCGGCATAGCGCTTTGCGCGAAACCAATGGCATATATTCCTGCGTGGTTGATGCCGATGCAGAACAAGAAAATACGCGCTTATATCTGGCCATTTATCATGAAAGCCAGACTCAGGTAGGACAATGTCCGGTACCGGGTTTGGTCTCGTCGGAATCCAGGCTGCGCAGTGCCACACCGGATAATATTGAGGGCCTGAAGCTGACTCAGGTGACCAGCGATACGGTGCTGGCCCGGCTGAATGAAAATCGCCCGCATAATCGCGGCGCACAATACTTTGAGATACATAAAGAAGGCGAGTGGCACGACATCGTGAAAGCGCACAGCTTCGCCTTTTATGGACAAAGTGAATTCAGGGGCTACTTGTTTGAATTTATAACGGAAACCAAAAACTATGCGGCTCGTCGGTAAGTTTTGTAGTAAGCCGGTTTACGCCGCCCACACGGTCACAGATGCGGTGAAAAATCACCTCACAGTATTGCTTAACGCCACGGCCGGGTTTAGCTATTTTGACGGTGATTATGGGATCCCTTGTGAAATAGGTGAGCGCCTCTGTGAGCCGCTGATGCAAAGCCTGTGTGAACATATAAGGATACAGATAAATCGTTGGGAAAGCCGTTTTAGCCTGACGGAAGTGCGCTACGAATTCGACATGCGTGAGTCGAGCATCCTGCTGTGCGGTGAAATTGACGGCGCGCCTTGTCAGTTCAGGGTGCAATTACACGGGCCGACATTATGAGTACCCTGATCTGCACCATTGAGCTCAGTAAAGACGAGGGCGAAGGGATCACTGTGCATGTCAAAAATAAAGATTCCAGCGACGAGCATCAGATACAACTGAGTAATACCAGTATCACACTCATCAGCAAGAACGGCTCATCGACCACGCAAACAACGCAAACCGCAGACTCACTGAGCATTGATGTCGATGGAAAAAAGAGTGTGCTGTCGATGAACAAAGAGACGATTGAAATGAGCTGCACAAACTTCTCGCTTAAAGCCAGTGGCAGCGTATCGGTTGAAAGCACGTCAGAAACCAGTATTAAGGCAGGCAGCAACTTTAAGGCACAAGCCAATGCGCAGGTAAATGTGACGGGCAACATGACGACCCTGGAAGGTCAAAGCATCACTAACATCAAAGGCGCGCTGATAAAGCAAGGTTAAACACATGTCTGATAGTCATCATATCCATCAAATTTATCTTTCTCAGCTACAAGGTCTGGAGCAGTTCCGGTCTCAGTATCAGAGTGCGTTTGCTACCGCAGCGCTGGACAGGGACGACCCGGAACTCAAGCGGCTGACAGAGGCCATTGCCTATTGCACGGCGCATACTCAACAGGCTGCGCTGTCCACATTGCATAGCCATGAGCAGCAGTTACTGACACAGATACATCCCTACATGACGACCGCATTGCCAGCAAAAACCATTATTCAGGCGCATCCGGATGCGAAAATGACGATGCGTTATCAGATTGAGGCGGGCACACAGTTTGCGATACAAAATGAAGATTTTAAAACCGCCATGTTTAGCGCTTGCAATGCACTTAGTTTGCAGCCTGTGCAGCTTAGTCATCTGGACTGTGCGCCGACGGGATTAACTGGTCAGACGCTCAGGTTGCGGTTTGACGCTTTTACCCGAATGCAGGAGGCACCGGGGGAGCTGCCGGTTTATCTCAATGTATGCAATGACTTTAATGCCACACTGGCGTTACTCACTGCACTGCAGGACAAAGAAACCCGCCTTGAAGTGACTTTTGATAACGACACTCAGAGCGTCCCTTGTACGCTGGTTTTTCGCCAGCCTGAATGTCAGTTTGGGATGCATCCCATAGAAACCGTTCGTAACCTGCTGCACTTTCCTTATGCTTACTTTTGTCTGGCACTGTCAATCAAGCAAGCACCTAAGCACTGGCATAGTTTCTATCTGAGCATTCACTTAAAACAGCACCGCACGTTGCCTGCACTGTCGAAAGACTGTTTCAGGCTGTTTTGCACACCGGCAATTAATTTATACCAAACTCAGGCGAAAAGTATCTGGTGTGACGGCACTCGCTCGCAATATGCCATTGTCGGCGACGAGCCAGAGGTTGAGATCCATTCGGTGCGTGGGGTCTTTCAGCATTTGGGCGATAAGAAGTTGCCCTTATTGCCCTCACTGCTCAGCCAGGCAGACAACACCTACAATTTGACAATAAATAACCAGCAACACTGGGAGCTGGACCTGAATCTGCCCGATGCTTTCGCCGAGCCGCGCACAGTCAGCATTCAGGCCAACGGACACAACCCGGCGTTTAGCCCCTGGCTGTGGCATAAGCTGACGGCAACACCGAATAAAATGGAACTTCCCGGCGTAACCTGGTCACTAAACGAAGCCCGACAGACCTGCGCTTTGGCCCATAAAAACAGCGCCTTACCACCTATGTCTTTGCTGGCTATTGGTGGCAACGAGGTGGTTACGGCAAAGCACCTGACTGAGCTTTTTTATGTCTTTGCCACGCAGCTGGCGCGCGAGTTTGACGTGATTGCACACGGATTCAGAGGGGTTGAAGCAACCTCAGATCCGGCGCACTTTACGATGGTCATCCGCTATGTGGATACCAGTGAGCTGACCGTTCGTCTGTTTATCCGGATATTTGAAATGGGGGTTAATCACTGGTTTGGGGTTCAGCACATTCGTTTAAACCTGCAACAGGCAAACCGCGGGGGAATGTAGAGTATGACTGCGCCCGTGCACGATGAAGCGCTGCTAACACAGCTTATTGGCCAGCTTCAACAAGATATCAGCGAACTGGATTATCCCCTGGAGCCTGCGCATGAAGCCTGCTTGGTGATGCTAAGCGCTCAGCTGCTTGAGTCGTCCCTCGGAGGCGCTGATCAGACAGAGCTGTTAGAGCAACTACAGCTGCTAGAGGATTTTCTGGATGTTTGTGTACTAAGGCAAGTGACCCATGGATAAAACAGCACAACAGATCAAAGACAATATTCAGCATTTTGACTTACTTGCGTTATTGCGATTACTCAGGCATCTGGGTTACAGCAACATCTGGTTTGCCAGTCACGACAGCCTTATCTCTGAACAGCGCATTGTAGAAGCGATTGAATTTACCCCAGATGCCGTGGTGATCAGTCTGAATCTGGGGTTGCTGAGCCCGCAAAGCCCGCTGCCTGGATATATTTTGCAATTGAGAGACACTCTGATGGACCGCGCTGACGAGTTCAGGCACTTTATTGGCTACTTTGATCACATTATATTGCAACAGCTGGTGCACAGTCTGTTCCCTGAGTTCAATCATAGTGCATTTGGTCACTGGCACAATTATCAGTCTCATGCGCTGGCACTGACCAACCTCAAGTCAGTGCGCACTATCCAGAGTGTGTTTGATTACATTTATCCTGAATACCACATACACACTCAACCCAACCACAAAATTAAAGTACAGCAGCTTGCCAGAACCCCGTTAGGTCAGGTCGTGACCGGCAGCCATTACTTACTGGGTGATACCGACTTTGTCAAAGAAGAAGGGATTGTTGTGACTTTGTTTGAGCAGCACAGGCATTTTGACATAGCGCAGCTACAGCAGCGGCTCCAGCAACACATTCTGCCTTTGCTAGCGCCTTTATCATTACATCTGGAAGTGCGGATCCAGGGCCGGCTGAGACCGTTAAAAACCGGCAATGCGGGCGTTGCCACCCCACTTGGTTTTCATGCTCTGGGCAGCACACAACAGGCGGGCAAAGTAACGCTGTTTTACGGGCAAACCCATGGCTACGGGAGGTCGGGTGAACAATCATAATCAAAACCACTTAAGCGCTCTGGCAGAGGGCATGGGAGAGCGGCAAGTCTACGCTGCGGTCTATGAGTCGTTACAAGTGTCTTACCCTTACCCTGATGATTTTGACCAGGCGGTTTTAGCGCCAATTGATGAACACATGCGCGTTCGGGCATTACCAGCGGTCACTCAAACTTGTTTGACGTTATTTTCTCAGGGATGCAGCGATATCAGGGTGATTTGCCTGTATTTGTATGCCAGTGACGTGTGGCTGACCCGAGAGGGAATGTGCGCTTTGCTTCCCTTACTGGCAGAGTTACTAACAGAACACCGCCATCAATTACTGCCACAAACGTTTAATGCGGATGCCGAACTTGCGGAAATTGACCTTAATCTGGCACTGCTATTTAAAAAAATTACCCGCAAACTAGGGTTTCAGCTCTCGCAAAGTGGTGCGACGTTACAACAGCTTGTTGATGACCTGGATACGGATACGCAAAGTGCACATCTGGAAGAAATCGAGGACTTTACGCAAGGGCTGCTACACCAGCTGGATGGCACTGAACTGAGCTCTGTCATGTACCTGAAAATGTATCAGGAAAAAATTGCGCTGTTAGACGTATCACCAGGTATGGTTGAGGCGCTTCACTCGGCGCCTGTCCCCGAGGATGAGTACGAGCAGGACCTTGAGCCAGCGAGTACAGAGTCCCGAGTCGATAGCGACTTGCCAGAGCAGAACAATTCATTTGCACAGCCCGAAACATCGCATGCTCTGGCATTGCTGCTCAAAAAAATGACCGTGTTTCAAAACTTGCTACAGCAACAGGATTATCTTAAAGCGGCCATCATCAAAGAAGACATAGCGCACATTATCGAAAACTTTGATCCGCGTCTTTATTTTCCAGCGCTATTCGGTCCTTATGTACATGCGCAAATCAGTCATGGTGAGGCCTTGATGGAAGCGCAGATGGCGCTGTCTCAACAAGCGAGTATTGATGCACTGAACGAGTTGTACCAGATGGATCTGGATGCCTTTATTGCGTTGGAACTCAGTTCTTTCTACGAGTAATCACCATGTTTACTGACAAAGCAGCGCTTACGCTGACACTCACAGTTAACCACCAAACCCACACGGTGGCCGGCGGCAACATAAAATTCTGTCAGCTTCATCTGGATAAACAAGGGTTTAACGGAGAAGTACATTTTTGGCTGTCGGATGAGTTGGGCAGTGACACCCTCATCGGTGACTTTACCAGCGAGCAGTTGATTGACCTGACATTGGGGTTGACCCAGGATTCGACCAATCCGGACAAAGACACGCTGACGCTGAAGGCGCTGGTGGCTGAGCGCTCCGTATACGAGCAGACCTTTATGGATGTAAAGGGCAACAGGGTGCTATATCGCAAATATCAGTGTCGCTTTTTTGATGCTGCACAGTTTTTGTGGCAACAGCATTTTCCGTGTGAACTGTACGTGGGTAAGTCCATGAAAGAGGTGATCAGCACCCAGGCAACCGATGCGTTTAGCATCCAGTTTGGCAGCAACGTATTAGAGCAAGTTCAGCCACTCATTTGCCTGTCGATGGGTGCAACGGGACAAAGCTTCTACCAGTTTGTTGTGAGCTATCTGAAACAGCAGGGCGTGTTCTGGCGCTATGATTATAAAAAGAATAGTTACACCATTACCGATGACAAGGTGCGCCCGGCACAAAACCAGGATTTACTTCCGGCCGACAAGCCGAGGTTTAAGCTCCATTACTCCAAAGTAGATATTCAGTCGCAAAACCTGCTGAATGCGAATAGTGCGCAGGCAAAAATCATTCCGCTGTCGCAGAACCCGCTTGTTCAGGGTATTAAAAATGACCGGCTAATGCGCAGCCCATTTACTGATACTGAAAATACGCAAAAGAAATTACAGCTTAGTCATAGCGCACCTAAGATGGCAAAGCTTCAGTTTACATTGCGTACGATACCGGTTAATCAGCTCTATCCCGGTGTGGGATTAGAGCTTAAACACCCAGGCTGGAGTAAAGTCTCGCTGGCCTATCAGCAACCCTATCAGGGAGTCAAAACCGGGATTAAGCTCACAGCCACCCGGCAAAACGCACCGGATGACCTTAATATGCCAGCGACTCAATATCAGTGTGAGTATCAGGGGATATTTGAACATCAACAAGACCACAGCAGCGATGGTGATGCTCAGTTACCTGAGCCGTGTTTTGCTGAAGGGGTGATCCTTTCAGAGCCAGGTGCTGACGAGGACAAAAGCTACCAGTATGCACAGGATGAGAGTACCAAACAAAACCAGTACCGTGTTCATATTCCGCTTTGGGATCAGGAGATTAAGCTATTATTCCGGCCAGATTTCTTGCCCCCTCATTTTTATTTTCCATTGTATAAAGGGTGCCGGGTACTGCTGGAAATAAGCTTATTTGAAGCGCGAGTCTGCCGGGTACTGGACTGGGGCGCTTCAGTTTTTCTGGAGCAGAACACCCAGGGGAATCATTTGCTGCTGGGTAATAATGACAAAGATCAGACTGCGATTAGACATGAATATCAGGACGACAAGCCTGTATTCAGTATCAAGCGGACTAAAGATAAAGACACAGAACTAATGCAGTGGCAGGACGGAAAAATCACCATTCAGACACAAGAAGCAGACGGAGACTAACCATGGCACAGGCCGTAGCAATGGGAGCAGTACTGCAATGTTCATGCGGTATGGCACCTTCAACCCTGATAGTGACACCAGAAAACAAGGTCATGCAAAACACCCCGATGGCCAATATTATGGACTACATTCCCTTTAAGAATATTCTGCCCTTTGGTATGTGTAACTCGCTTGCCAATCCTGCGGTGGCTGCTGCAACAGCCGCTGCATTTGGGGTACTCACCCCCATGCCCTGTGTGCCTTCGATACCTGCGCCCTGGATCCCCAGCGCACCAACGATTTTACTCGCCAATAAGCCTATATTAACCGACAGCTGCAAGTTGATGTGCATGTGGGCGGGCGTGATCAGCGTTACCAGCCCGGGCCAGATCCCTGTGCAGATAAAGGGATGATCATGCTCACACAGCAAGTAGCATTCACTGGCTCTTTAAATTCTTAGTAAAACAATCTGATTATAACTATCACCGGAGAAAAATATGGGAAAACGACATGATGATGATGATGATGAATGGCTTCCATCAGGTGGAAGAAGACAAGCGCTCATACCTAGCCACTCTTCCAGCCTGACAAGTCGATTAGGTTTAGCTGTACTGGAACGCTATGCCAAAGCAAAAAAAGCACGCTATCAGGGGCAGTTTTTAGAAAAGCCCACAGCGGTTCAATTGCGTGACTCTGGAAACTGGGAGGTATTAGCTAAAACAGGAGATTCTCACCGTGGCTGGATAGAACTAACCGACACTTATCAGTCAAAAAACTCTGGCCGCAGAATAAGAAAAATCCACTTAGGACATAAGCTATCCGCTGCGGAATTTTACGATAAAGGCCCCAAAAGCTATATCGAAAGAAGAATTAAAAACCTGCCAGATGACGAGAAAACAAAAAAGGAAAGGGAGCTATGGCTGCGGTTTAAGAACCGTAAAGAGGCCGGCAAAAAAATGCGCTTTGAACAGCGTAGAATCATAAATGAAGCCAGAAATATCCGGTTTGAACATTATTCATATAATACGAGCCATGGTGGGGATGGTCATAATTATATGAAATAAGAGTTTGAGAGTTTAATTTTTTAAAGCTAAATGGTGAAAAGAATGAGTTTGAGTTTAAATGATAGTGTAACAAGGTTCTACCTCGAGAAAGCTGAGTTTTATAAAGGCAAGTATGGCGATGTTTATAATCCTGAAGTAACTTTCTTTAAAAAAATGAAGGCGCCAATCAACAAGGTAACCTCCACTAAGTACTACGATAAATACAAAGTTGGTTCGTTGTTTCTCTATGCATTGTCAAAAATACCCGTTTTTACTTACCTATCCGACTTTATAAAGTTCGCTGGGAGTATCAGCGGGAAATTATCCAAGTCAAGCGGTGACAGACTCCCTTATGTCGAAACCTACACTCATGATTGCTTGAAGAACATAGATAAGTATTTATATCCAACGGGCAATGGAGAGCATGCAAAGAATATATCTCAGGCAATAAAAGATTATGGTTTTGCTTCATTGAATATGGCTATTACCTTAGCCCAGATGGATAGGATCCACTATTTACTGCATTTCTGTGATCAGCAAATAAATGAAAGGATAAGTAAAATTGGAAATATAAAGTGGGGGCCTAAAAAGCTTGCGAGCTTTATCGTAGATTGGGAAAGGCACAGTGACCTTTCCCGGTCAGACTTTAAAGACGGATTGACTTTGAGGTCTCACTTAAAAAGAGACATGGAACTTATGAATTCCATAGACAGAACGATAGTCGAACAAGCACTTGATATAGCGAGAGTGGAATATAGAAGACAAATCAATTCCAAGTTTGTTGAAAATAAAATGATGTTTTTTAGATAAATTCTCGCTAAATCGAAGGGCAAAGATTAAAGCGTATCGCTGCAGCGGCGTTAGCCCACAGGGAATAATTAAAGTCGTTTCTGAGAGGAAGATCAGACTAGGGAACTATTCAATTTTGACCTTACCTAGTGCATTGGCTCCATTTGTTAGGGGCCGAGTGCTATCGCTAATGCGTTACGCACTTTAATCACGAATGCATCTCCACCACTCAAATTGATAATGTGTATGCTAATAAATAAACGTATTGATGAACTCAACACGATACTCCGCTACGCCAGTATGCAGGGTATCGCGGTTAAACCCGAAACCAATGCCTTTCTCGCTGCTGTGACATGCAAGCAGCAAAATGGTGAGGGGTTATCAGAGCAAGACATTGCGCTGCTTGAGCAAACGCACAAGCAGCTTACTGGGTTGATAGCCCCGGCAAAACCTGACTGTATTCAGCTGATCCAGGCGCATGAAAACAGCCGTTTGAGGTTTTTAGGGGCAATCCCACTGGTACGCCGGTTACTTCTGGTACTACTGGTTTGTTTACTCAGTGTCGGCGTGCTGGCAATGTCACCTTATGTCACCAGTGCGACATTAAACCAAACGCTGTCCAGTTTATATGGCTGGCCACGGATAGCTAACTTTATGCTTTACCTGTGCGCTGCCGGCTGTGGGGCTGCGGCCATCAGCCGGGCAATTGCTGGGCACTATCTGAAAAGTATGCGTTTCCTTGGCGAGTTTACCTCCTGTTATTGGGTAAAACTGAGTATCGGCACGAGCTGTGGGTTTCTGTTATCTTCCTATCTGCCGATTGAGCGCTTGCATGGCATAAAGAGTCAAATCATTCTGGATATTGATAAACCATTGCTGGCCTGCCTGGGCGGCGCTGCAACGGTTTTACTGATTCATTTTATGGTAAAAGGGTTAAAGCGCCTGAGTGGCGCACTACAGGTTATTCGTAATCGTGTGGTCAAGCGCATTCAGGCATTGGGCTTGCTTCGGTCGAAAGACAACTCAGGTCAAACTCGGTCACATGAGCAGACACAAATAGAGCCCGCTATGCCTGATATGGAAGAAATTGATGCACCGGCACCATCAGTGCAGCCCGAGATTTACACGACCACTTCACCCAGTGAGTTTACCTGGTGGCAGGAACATACCCGCAAGGCTTGTTGCCAAAAAGGCGTTTTGTGCGCGCCGGGCGACAACGCCGGGCTGATACTGGTGAGAGGTTATGACTGTAAGGACCGCTCTGCTGAGCAGATCATTTATGATTTATCTCGAGCCGGATTAGATTTTGCCACGACCTGTGTGCTGGCTAAAGCAGCGGGTTTAGCAGGCGAAGACGTGAAACGTTTTATCCTGGTCGAGCAGTTATCTCAGCTCAGGCTGAGTATGCAAGTACAGCAAAATCTATTTGAGGTGGTCTGGCGCTCTGTTGAAGGGGACGTACAAAGCATTTGCGCCAAATCTGACTGTGTGGCGGCCTATGGCAAGGTAAACTGGCCTGCACTGGATAGCAAGATTAAAGCAATGGTGGGTGATTTACACTTTTGCGGGCACTATACACCACTCAGTCGTAAAGTGATCCAGGAGTACATAGTCAATAATGACCTGAGCGGCTTTACGCAGGCTTTATGCAACGCAGATTACTGGCCGTATGTACCAGCAGCACGCTTTGAGGCGCGCAGACAGTTTTTGCAATCAATACCTGCGGCGGTACATTAAAGGCTCAATCGGTTTATGCTATTTTTTCCATACAGCGCCGTGGCACTGCGTTGACGCGCTTTGCGATAGTTCAAAGGTGACATATTAAACTGTTTTTTGAACGCGGTAGAAAAATTATTGCCATCGGTATACCCCACACGCTCTGCAATCTGAACCACACTCAACGACGTTTCGGCCAGTAATTGTGCGCCTTTGAGCATCCGTTGCTCTCTCAGCCAGTTAAAAATCGATGTATTCATATGTGTTTTAAATGCTTCGGCCAGGGTATTTCTGTTCGTTGAAAGGGCCGCACTCAGCTCAGCCAAAGTGATATTCTCAGACAACCGGGCGCGCAAAATCTCAACCGCGTCGTTCGCCAGACGTGCTTTTTTATTCCCCAGATCTTTGCTATTTAATCCGCTACCCTGTTTAAAGGCCAGTATGTGTTTCAGACAGTTGAGCCGATGTAGTAGTTCTGCGGGAATTAAAGGGTAGCTCACGTAGTCCAGCGCGCCTCGCTCAAACAGCACCTGTTTATGTCCGCATGACTCGCTGACTATAGCTATTACAGGTACAAGAAAGCCAAATTTTTTTTGAATACCCTCGACTACCTTATCCAGCATAGCACTGGCGACGATCTTGGTTTTTGCAACAACATCAATTAAAAATGCCACGGGTGTCACAGTAAAGCTTTTTTGGCTAAATTCCTTATCACTGATATGCACAGTACTAAACCCTTGTGGTGATACCAACATGTTAATATCCCTGTGTGCTTTGATATTACAGTTAATCAGGCATATATTGGATTCTGCATTGTGGGTATACACCTTTTCCTCTCAACATGACCCGTACTTCCCGCTCTGTCTTGCTTTATTACAATCCAGGTAACTCAATTAGCAGAAAAAGACTGCACATTTTATCTTATGAGTTCGCTGATATTAACTCTGTTTAAGCCAGGTATACTCGATTTAATACTCATATCGAGTATATATCGATTGACTTAATTTTGTGCAACGTCGCGGTGGCAAAAGTAACGATTTAAACAGGCTTTCTAGTCTATTTTGTTAAAAACCCAACATCAATTACACGTTATTACAAACTTGATGGTAAGAATAAATGATTGGTTGGATGTCAACTATTCAGAATATAGCAAGAAAGTGGTGTGATTCGTCAGTTTATCTCAGTTCCGTTGAGTGTATAAAAAGCCATGGCGCTGGGTGTTTAATGAACGAATCGTATCGTATTTATATTATGTAGCCGTCGTAACCGATATCCAGGGTTATGGAATTATGCCATTATCGGTGGCAACATGGTTCTGCTGGCGATCTTATCTTATTCACCCCCCTGTACTTTTAACGGCTTTTTCTTGGCTGCTTCCTGGGCTGGTACCGATGGAGAGTTTTGTGCAGGGGTGTGCATGGTGATAGCAAGTTCTTTACTTTGCTGATAGGTTACCAGAGCATAGTTTAATAACTAAGTAACGGGGCTGCACAGAGTAAAGCCGTGTCTGTGCTAAAAATGAGGGAGAAGTCGATTGCATCAACTTAAAGTATATTTGGTTAATGCCTTTACAGAGCAAGGCACAGGGGGAAACCCAGCTGGCGTGGTACTTCAGGCCGATGGACTGACAGACGAGCAAAAGTTGGCCATCGCACAGTCTGTGGGTTTTTCAGAAACCGCCTTTGTGTCTGCAGCCAGCGACGCCGATTTCGCAGTGTCTTTTTTTACTCCAACAGCTGAAGTCGATTTTTGTGGTCACGCAACTGTGGCTGCGTTCTCTGTCATGTTTGAACAGGGCCTGATCACTCAGGGACATTACGAACAAAGTACCAAAGCGGGTCGGCTTGGTGTAACAATAGAGGCAGATGGACACATTGTGATGGCGCAAAATTTGCCGCAGTATATTAAGCGCTTTGACTATGCCGAAATATCAGTCTTAATCGGACTTGATACGTCTATATTAGCGTCGACCCAGTTACCTATTGAAGCTATTTCAACCGGCTTGGCGGATATGATTGTGCCTGTGCCTAAAGGGTACCTCGATAAGCTTAAGGTCAATGACACAGCGCTGAGCGATTTTTCTCGTCAGCATAACGTCATTGGCTTGCATGCGTTTGAGTTGAGCGCTCAGGGTGAGGCGTTCACAGCACGCTGTCGTAATTTTGCACCCTTATTTGGGATACCTGAAGAGTCTGCTACTGGCAGTGCCAGTGGGGCCCTTGCGTGCTATCTGACTCAATATGTTTTTCCTTGTCAGTCTAATCACTTTACCTTTGAACAAGGTCGGGAGATGGGATGTCCCTCGCGCATTACGGCATCGGTTGAGTCAGATAAGCAGAAGATATCTAAAGTATTTGTTGGTGGCTATGCGCAGATAGCAGGTAAAGAAATACTCTCAATATAGCCAGGTTGCCATATTTTGTGTTTTCCAGAATCATTGGCTGTTGTAGCGAGTGCCGCTTATCGCTATCCCTTTTAAGTTGCTGTTTATTTAGGTAGTCTACATCGGATTCAATTTTGGGAGGTGTGTCGCGATGAAGCGAATTCTTGTATGTGCTGGCCTGGGGCTGGCAGTAACGACCGGTGTTGCCGCCAAAGAGGTGATGACGCCGGAAAAACTCTGGCAAGTTAAACGTGTCAGTGCATTGGGTCTCAACAAAGATAAAACGCATGTTATTTATAAAGTGACAATGCCCAGTGTTGAGCAGAATAATTTTGCCAGCAAAGTTTATCAGGTGCCGTTAAACGGGGGCGCCTCTCAGCTTTTAGACGCCTATCAGGGGTTGTTGTCAGATGACAAAATCTCTCCTGATGGCAGTAAAAAGTTGTTCCACGAAGTGGTTGAAGTGGAAGCCGTACTGGCAAGCGACAGGCACAAAGCGCTCACTCAGGCAAATGCTTACGTGTTTGACGATTTGAACTATCGTCACTGGGACACCTGGAAAGATGGTAGCTATAAGCATGTTTTCTATCAGGATTTAAAAACTGAGCAGAAAGTCGACATCATGAAAGGGAAGCCCTTTGACAGTCCGACTTCACCATTTGGCGGTGCGAAGGACTACATCTGGGGCCCTAAAGGCGAAAATATCTATTATGTGAGCAAAAAGCTCACCGGCGCTGAGTATGTTGCCAGCACCAATACCGACATTTATCGTTACAATCTGGCCAGTCAAAAGACCACTAATCTGACTAAAGACAACCCTGGTTATGACAAATACCCGGCTTTCTCGCCAAAAGGCCACCTCGCCTGGTTACAAATGACCACACCGGGGTATGAAGCGGATAAGAATGACATCATCGTCAGAGTTAACAATAGAGATATTAATCTGACCAGACATTGGGATGGCACAGTAAACAGCTTTAAATGGAGTCACGACGGCAAGCATATCTACTTTGTGGCGCCAACCGATGGCACCATTCAGTTATTCCGGGTTTCAGTGACCACCAATCCTAAAGCCAGACCTGCCATTAAACAGCTCACCAAAGGTCAGTTCGATGTTAACGGCATTGTAGCAGCACTGGATAAGCAGCTAGTGGTAACGCGCAATAGCATGAACAAAGCGAAAGAAATCTATCGCTTTGATCTGAAGAGCGAAAAGTTAACCGCATTGACCAAAGTGAACGACGCGTTTTATGCGGGTCTGGATCTGCCAACGGTTAAAAAGCAGATGGTTAAGACAAAAGATGGCCAGGATATGCTGACCTGGGTTATCTATCCGCCAAACTTTGATGAATCCAAGAAGTACCCGACTTTACTGTATCTGCAAGGTGGCCCACAGTCTGCGCTGTCGCAGTTTTACTCTTTCCGCTGGAATTTTCAGGTCATGGCGTCACAAGGTTATATTGTGGTTGCACCAAACCGCCGTGGTATGCCAGGTCATGGTGTTAAATGGAATGAAGACATCACCCAGGACTGGGGTGGCAAAGTAATGCAGGATTATCTTGATGCCATTGATGAAGTAGCAAAAGCGTCTTATGTAGATAAAAAACGCATTGCTGCAGTGGGTGCCAGCTTCGGTGGCTACTCGGCATTTTATTTAGCCGGTAATCACGAGGGTCGTTTCAAATCATTTATTGCACACTGCGGTATTTTTGACTTACGCAGCATGTATGGCAGTACAGAAGAAGTGTTCTTCGTTGATCACGAATTCGGTGGTGCATACTGGGATAAAAACGCCGCAACTGATCTAACTTACGGTGCATTTAATCCAATCAGCTATGTAGATAAGTGGGACGCTCCTATGTTTGTTATCCACGGCGGTAAAGACTACCGTGTACCGCTGGAGCAAGGGATCCAGGCATTCCAGGCTGCGAAATTGCGTGGTCTGAAAAGCCGCTTCCTGTACTTCCCGGAAGAAAACCATTGGGTCCTGTCACCACAAAATGGCATTGTCTGGCAGCGTGAATTCTTCAAATGGCTGGATGATACACTCTAATTAGCCCCTCACAGGCCCGTTAATCGGGCCTGTAGAAGATAAAATCGCTTTCAGGATATATCAATTTGCTTCGTTAAGTGTTCTATTTTGAGGCGAGAAAATAGAGTAGATAGCACCGCTTCCGCGTCCTGCTACCGCTGAGGCACCTACATTCACATAGGCGAGGCAAAAATTTGTGGCCCGTATTTAAGATTTAGGCCCTCAATGAGCAACTTTTAACACCGTTAGCATCATAGTTGCTCCTTCAAATTGAGCTGATATTAAGTAAAAATGGTATTAGCCCGTAGCCTGACAATGCTCACTTCTGCGCACGCTTTGCAGTGCATTGTAGAGCTTTCGTTTATCCTTTTCGGTGAGGTTAGCTGTAACCAGCTCTGTATTAAATATCGGCCCCAGCTCCGGAGTGAGGTTGCCGTGCTGAGCAAGATGATGAGTCAGCACTTCAAGTATGGCTGCACCTAACTGATTGAGTGTGTTTCTCAGTTGGACCAGATCAGCGTCTTTATCTGGCACGCCCTCAGCAAGCCATTGCGCTCGGTATCTGTACTGAATGGCCTTGGCAGCGTCCATTTGTGCCTGGAAAAAGGCCTCCACGCTGGCAGTATCCAGGCATTGCTGACGCGCTTGTTCCAGCGCTTTTGAAAGTACCACGGCTTCTCGAGATAAATCTTCAATGGGTCTGTGTTTGTGCGCTTTAAACAGTGCTACGCTCTGCATCTGAGCGAGGCGCTGATTGATATGTGAGAACAGCACTTGTGCAGAGTCGGCCCGTGTTTTTACCTGTATATTGGCCTGCTTAACGACTTGTGCCAAAGCTGTACGCGCTTGGTCCTCGCTGATTTGCTCAGGCCTTTTTTCTACCTTCATCAGTGCAAATAATGTGTGATTGTCCGCGTTGTCCTGAACACCCACTTCGCGCAGTGTCAGCTCAGGGTAGACCGATTTGAGTGCGCAACTGCCCACAGCCACAGTACCTTGCTGAAACTGACCTTGTGCCAGCAAGCGAGCTGCTTCGTTGGTGCCTTTGGGCACGGGAATGGTTAGTAGTTGATGTGTGTTAAGCCATAGGCCAATTTGTTTCAGGGCGGCAGGGTGAGAAGCTGCATGTGTGATTGTACTTGTCTGGTCTACGCCAAAGACACACATTTCAATGGGCATGCGCACCGCCGCGCCGAGTTCGGTAACCTTGTAGTTGCGCATTGCATTAACAATGGCCGGGACCAGCTGTCCATCGATGGTTGAATTGGCCAACGCACTGAAGGCCCAGGTCGTTTCCTTTATTGCAGTGGCATAGGTCTTTTCTGGCGTGCCGGAGTACTGGCGTTGGTAGGTGCTATTCTGGCGGCTTTCAAGTAAATCGAGTGCGGCGTGATTAAAGCTACCTGGCCCAGCCTGAACATAGACGGGGGCGGCATGACCAGCAAACGTAAATAGCAACGTTAATAATGCAATCAGGCGAGATACAAATGGCAATTTCAAAGGCTTTTTCCAGTGGTTATGCAGGCAGGGCAACATCCTAGCAAAACCATTACTCTCTGTCTCGAAAAGCATGTTTTAGCCTATAAGCCTGATCATGCTGCGTCGTTCAATGGATATCATGTTATGTAATGGGGAATCTCAACCAACTGCCTGTTATAACGCTTAACAGGGCCGTGCGCAAAATCGCAAGATAAAGAGTAAAATCATGTCGAATCAAGCGTCATAAAACGGGAAGGACTGCAAGCTTTGAGAAATGCATGGTAAGTGTCCATCAGGATAAAGCCCAGCTACCAGACTGGGCTCAGGTTTATATCATCACTCGACGGCGTAATCTACCCGGATCACGCCATAGCGGATCCAGGAATCGCCAGTAAAAGGTTCGTGATAGCAGGTTAAAACGAGCGCATTATGCGGGTGGCCATTGTTATACCCTGTTTCCGAGCCCAGGTCTTCGTACACCCAGACATCTACGACCCCACCGTCTTTTGTCAGTGTCATTGCATTCGTATTTTGTGCAGTTGTGGCATAGGAAGCATGCATAAAGCCGACTCGGCATAGTTTACTGGCCATCTCGTGAGGGTTGTGGTCCAGCACTATTCGCTCGACAAACTTGCCTGGGTTAACAGGTAAAACGCAGGACATAGTGCTGCCACGTTGTACTTTATAGCTGCCACGATAAGCATGGGCGATAGGCGTTACAGCTTCATATTCCATATCACAATTGGATGCCGCTGGATAATAGTGTGAGGTGGTATTGGGTTCTGGCTGCCATGAAACAGGGTCTGCGGGGTATGGGTTAGCAAGTGAATCAATCTCTGTCTCGTTTAGCGCTCTATGATAAACGCGTACTTCATCCATTTTTCCGTGGAACATGTCGCCAGCATGTGCGGTGACACCATCTCTGTCCATAACCGCCCCCATTAGCAGAGCGGTTGCTGAGTTATTCATCATTGCGCCTGCGTTAGTCACGCTGGTATCTGCAACGCCATCGATGTAAAGCGTTGCGACGCCATTTTCACGAACAAGCGTAATGAGCTGCCATTGATTCAGTGCAATGGCGCGATTGGATGTCAGGCTAAAGGCACCTTTGGCAGAAAACGTCAGCTTGCTATTGTGGATATACATTTCCCAGGCTCGGTTGCTTCCTCCGTTCCACTGCCACTGCGTTAAAACACGCGTGTACTCTGAATTATAGGCATAAGGGTTAAGCCAAAAGCTGATCGTAAAGTCATGGTCTGCAAAGTGCCAGGCATCACTGTCTTCGATTCTGACGTGGCCGTTTACACCGTCAAAATAGAAGCCCATGCCATATTTACCAGCCTGAAAAGCGCTACCACCTTGCAGATAGGCGTAGTGATTGTTAACTGAGGCGTCGTTCCCAGTCGTACCTGGCCAGTAGGCGACGAGCCCACTTGAGCTCACATTGGCCAGTGCACTATTGGCCATAAACAGTAACACTAAACACAGATGTCGTGTGATTTGTTGCATTTTATCTATTCCTTTAATTAATGAGAAAGTACCCGTCACGGTTAACTGAGTAACCCTGTTGCATAGGGCTGTATACCCATTAGAAGTTTTACGAGACTCATTTTGGTAGCTTGAGGTATACAAAGTGAAGCAAAATAATAACATGAAAAGCTCAACTTTCGCGTTTTGACATAAAGTTTCTGGTCGTGTCTGCCGTGATGCCATTTACACTGTTTGCTGAATGAGAGCAAAAAGTTGAGTCAATGGTAGAGAGTTATACCTAACGAGGTGAAGTTGATACGAGTTAAAGTCTGTCGTTTTCAATCGTGGGTTGCGAGTATGGTCGATGTAGTGGGTGTTTTTTAAGCTGGCTAGATACGGGGATGCATTTTGTGTTAGATTTAGGGACTTTTTATGATAGTTTGTCTAAAGATAGACTTTAAGTAATAAGAAGTTTCAATTCAGGAAAACAGGAAAACTTGCATGGAATCGATAATCAAAAAAGTACTCCTAGTCACGTTAGCGTCAGCAACATTTAGTGGGGTTGCTGCTGATAAGGAAAAACAGCCTCTCCAACAGCGTGGTGCAAACAATGATATTCGGATCGTCGGCGGTGGGGAAACAACACCATTTGCTTACCCTTTTATGGGCAGTTTGCAGCTTTATGGTGGTCATCACTGTGGTTCATCTTTAATCGCGCCAAATAAAGTACTAACTGCAGCACACTGTGTTGAGTATTGGAGTACCGAGAATTTTACAGTCAAATTTGGAGGTCATGACCTCACAGTTGATGGCCAATGGCAGACCTATCAAGTTATCGATATTGTGATGCATGAGCAGTATCGCGATACTTACACTTACAACAATGACATTGCGATACTGACCCTTGAGAATCCAGTTCAGGGGATCGAGCCGATCCAGCTGGCTGATGATGCGCTGAAAGAAAGTTATGTCGTAGGCGAGAATTTTAAAGTAATGGGCTGGGGAGCCTTGCACTCTGGCGGCCCGTCGCCAGAGCAATTGCATGAAGTGGATGTCGCTTATATCTCAAACGAGATATGTAATGACGCCCAGCATTATAATGGCGGTATTTCTGAGAGTATGATTTGTGCCGGATTTGATGAAGGTGGCAAAGATTCCTGTCAGGGTGATAGTGGCGGTCCGCTCATCGTTAACCGCAACAATCAGTGGATTCAGGTGGGAGTCGTCAGCTGGGGCGAAGGGTGTGCTGCTCCAAATAAGCCGGGTGTATACGCTGATGTAGCAGTACTAAATAGTTGGGTAGGCCGGAACCAGCAATATGTAGGGCTTGGATCAGCTCAGACAATGATAGCGGATAAACCGGATGCTTCAGTGTCAGTTAGCTTAAGAAACATGTCGCAGAGCCCTGTGCAAATTACCGGTTTTCAGCTCACTGACCATTCTGCCGGAGTGTTTATTGGATCAGAAAATTGCACAACAGAGTTGGTAGAACCAGGCCAGCAATGTAGTGTGTCTATAATGGCATCGGACAGCACTGAAGAAGGTCAGTTCACATTGGTCGCGGAGCTGGCAAGCCAGGATATTCCATCGCGAAGCAGCACCTTTAATTACATGAAAGTACCAGCAAGCGATGCCGATGTTAATGCACATATGTCTTCTGAACCCACTATTGAGTGGTACAGTGGCGGTGATGTACCTTGGTTGCTAGACGAATACGTTGCTGAGGGGGACATCAAAATACCACTTTTAGTCAGTGGTGACATTACAGACCAAGAAGAAAACCCCGACTTGACTGAGTCGTTTCAAAAGTCAATCTTGATGGCCGAAATTGACCATGGATTAGCATTAGGTATTGATTTTGAATACCTATTGTCGTCGGAGTATGGTTATGATTTTTTCAATGTCTATCTTAACGGAAAGAGAGTCTTGGAGAAGTCTGGTGAATACGTTGAATTTGAGAAAGCGTCTTTTGACCTAGATGAAGGTCTTAACACAGTCGTATTTGAGTACATTAAAGATTCTATCGTTAGCTCAGGTAACGATAATGTGGCGCTTAAAGCATTCAATGTCAAAATGCGTGAAAACCTGAGCCCGTCTATCAAACTGGCACAAACCAGTTTCAGGGTAAGAAGTGGGATGAGCATGGACTTTAATGCAACTGGGACAGTGGACCCTGAGGGGCATAGCTATACCCTGACCTGGACTGACACGACCGCACCAGACAGTGTATTGAGTACAGACGAAGTGTTTAAGGCTATCGCGCCAGTTGTAAGTGAGACGCAGACTCGCACTTATCAAGTAACCGCCACCGATCAGTATGGTGCGACCTCAAAACAAAGTATTACCGTAGTTATTGATGAAAACAAGCAGCCTGTACTTAACGTAGCACAAGCGAAATTCGATGTAAGAGGTGGGCTTGAGTTTACCTTAGATGCAAGCGGTACGACTGATCCTGAAGGCGATACCCTAACTTACACTTGGTTGAGACGCACAGGGGGTGAGCCAATCAACGTTGGTGAGACAGCCATTGTGAAGCTCAAGGCTGATAAAGCCAATATTGGGAAAACTTTTATCTATGAACTCGTTGTCGAAGATGCGCTGGGTGCTGAGTCCAGACGCCGCGTTGCTGTTGCATTTGTTGAAAACCAAGCGCCGCAGATCACATTAACAGCCGAGTCTAACTTTGTTGCACCGGGACAGAATATTGTACTTAACGCAGCTACGGTCGATCCTGAAGGGGACGAGTTAACATATCGCTGGGAGCAGGTATCAGGTAAAAATGTCAGTGTATCGAGCAGTAATGCACAACTGAGCGTCACGGCACCTTCAGTTAATCAGAACGAAGTGCTTGAATTTGCAGTTACCGTTACGGATTCTTTCGGTGCATCATCAACGGAAAACATCACAGTGAAAGTTAATCAGCCAGAAAAAGACAGTGGTTCGGTAGGCGCTTTTGCACTTATGCTAATGTCTTTGGTGTTGTTCACCCGTCGTGTAAAGAAGTAGCTTGCAAGGGAGTATATTTTCCCCAGCATAGTATGCAAACACCGCCATCCTGCATATGATGGCGGTGTTTTTTATGGCAGCTCTGTGCTGTTTCAGACAAAGTGCGTAAGCGATGTACCATACAGTCAGAGCCATAATTGCAAGCTCTTGTCTATTACAACTGGACTTTTACTGCGCTAGTAATCAAAGCCAATAGTCACTCTGCAGCCTCTGAACAGCTAGATGGTTGGGCTTATCGTCTGCTCTGAGGTGAGTTGACAAATATTCTGTAACTTTTCTACGAAGCCGAGGTCTGGTTCATTGATGAAGTAATGCCCACCTTGCTCTAGTTCAACTATATGATAATCATCGGCAAATTGCTTCCAGATTGAATTGTTATCCAAATAGCCCTCAGTTAAGGGGTCATCTTTTGCCAATATGTTGAAAACAGGCAAGGTTAATCTGTTATTCAGGTAGTGCGACAAATACACACGGCGGCACCATTCGGCCAACTGGGCATCGCGACGAAAGCGCTGGATGATGCTATCCCATTGTTCATTTGTAAATGGGTGTTGATTAGTTTGCAGCCCTGCACTGAGCAGCAGGCCCTTAATGGTGTCGTGGTCCAGAGGAAGCCCGTTCTCAGCGTCCGTATCTGTTTCGGGTAAATCTTGTTCAGACAAAGTAAAAGCGTTAACGATCAGCGCATTAACGTCTATGTTCTTCGCTATCATGGCCTGTGTTAACAGCATAGCAACGGCACCGCCGAGGCAGTGCCCCATCACCACTATTGGCAATGATATGCGTGCCTGAATATCAAGAATACACTGTGCAAAGTAGTCCTGATAGTCTTCACTGGAAGCCTCGGGGTAGGACAAAGTGTAAAGGGCTATCGACGGTGGCAGTTGCCCTGTCAGCGGCCTGTATATAAGGCCATCAGCGCCGGCATAGGGCAAACAGATCAACGCAATTTCAGCTTTGTTATCGTCACTTAGCAGATGAAGGTAATCGCTCACCTCACCGGGATTATCTGAGGTCGCAGTTCTTATCAGTTTTGCCATTTCAGTCAGTGTACTGTTGTTGAATAGCATCATAACGCTCAACTCGACCTGAAAAGTCTTTCTGATTCGGGCGCTGAGTTGGATCAACGATAGGGAGCTGCCACCCAGAGACAAAAAATTGTCGGTAAGCCCGATCCGATCGCGTTGCAGGATGTCTTGCCAAAGTAAAGCCAGAGTTCGTTCCAGCGAGCTAACCGGTGCCACGTAAGATTTACCTGTATCAGAAGTTGGTTCAGGTAACGCAGTCAGGTCAACTTTGCCATTGATGGTCAGTGGTATGCCTGTTAACTGTGTATAGCTATGTGGGAGCATGTACATCGGGAGCGAAGCCTGCATTTTTAGCGCTAAATCCGTTGAGCAAAAAGTCTGACCCGGATGAACGACAACATAGGCTGCCAGTTGAGGGTTGCACGAGTTTCCCCATGTGATGACAACGGCTTGCTTTACTCCTTCTATATCACACATGACGCGTTCTATTTCACCGAGCTCAATACGATGACCACGAATTTTAAGTTGGCTGTCTTTTCTGTGTAGATAAATTAACTCGCCTGAGGGTAACTGTCTGACCCAGTCTCCTGTTTTATATAGACGGGGTGTTACAGTGGCGTCAGGCAAGCCGGCATAAAAAGGATTCTCGATAAACCGTTGCGCAGTTAGCTCTGGTTGTCCTAGGTAGCCTCTGGCCAGTCCTGGACCGCTTATGTGTAACTCACCGGGGCTACCTGTCAGCACAGGATACCCGTGGCGATCCAGCACATAAATACTACAATGAGCTAGCGGCTTTCCGATATTTCCCGGGCAAATTTGATAGTGCTTATCGCATCGGTGCATGCTGGTCCAGACGCTGTTTTCGGTGGGGCCATACTCATTGTATAGTGCAACATTAGGTAACAGTGTCTGATGTTGTTGGTGAATGTCTATACTGAGCGTTTCGCCAGCAAGTATAACTGCCTGTATGTGTAACAGTGGCGCAATTTCGGCGATACTTTCAATGAGTACCTGATAAAGTGACGGTGTCATCAGTGTATGGGTTATATGGTGCTCATGCAGCAGAACTTGTACTGTGGCAGGATTGTGATTTGGACTAATCACGAGCATACCTCCACTACACAAGGTTCCAAATATCCCTGCGATGGCACTGTCGAACGCGTACTGGGAGACAAGTAAAAATGCTTGGTATTGACCATACGAGGAGACTCTGTACTGCGTTGAGTACACGATACTGGCGTGTTCAATCATCACCCCTTTAGGCTTACCGCTGGTCCCTGAGGTATATATTACATAAGCAAGATCAGTATGTTTACTATATGACGGCAGCGGTGTTGCTGAATGTTTTTGCGCACAATCCGTGGTGAGTATTAACGGTGGCGAAGGGAGCGTCTGAATAATGTTTGAGAGTGCGTCGCACAACAATTTGTGTGTAAGTACCAACTTAGATTCTGTGTCTTTTATAATATGAACGGAACGTGTATGAGGGTTCCTTGGTGAGATTGGAACATAGGCGCCGCCAGCCTTCAATACTGCGAGTTTAGCGATGACCATTTCAATACATGGTTCATAATACAAGGCAACCAGAAAACCAGGCTGAGGGCATGATTGTGTATCTAAGTTCACCTCTTGCCTTATCGCGCGTGCCAGGCGATTGGCCCTTTCATCAAGCGCTCTGTAGCTCAGCCTGTCCTGCTGATATACTACCGCAATATCGTCTGGGGTTTGCTGCGCCTGTTGCTCAAACAAGCCATGCAACGTGTCCTGATTGTTATTTCGGACTGGGCACAAAGTTTGTTTGTCAGCCGGCAGCTGCTGTTCATCAGTTAATTTTCCGAGCAGCTCAACGGCACTCAGATGAGAGGCGTGTGTGCCAAATTCCATTATCGCAAGCAGACGTTTTGAAAACTGTTTTGCTTCTTTTGCTGACAAGTACGCTCTGGAATAAATGACTTTAAGGATCAAGTTATCATTGAAGTCGAAGTCAAGCAGGCGTACTGCAAGCGGCTGGGCTTGTTGTTGGTTGCTTAATAAAAAGGACTGAGCTTTGGTATCCTGCTCCAGATTTTCGTGGTCATAGTGCTCGTAGCCAATGATCACGTCGGCCAGTCGCTCTGTAGTGAGCTCAAGTAACCGTGCCAGATGAGAAGAAGGGTATTTGTGGTGTCGAAATGCACTTGCCAGTGCCTGAGAAGCCTGTTCAGCGAGTGCCATAAATGAAAGCTGGCTGTTTGTCTCACACGTGATACAGGTTGTCTGCGCGAACATGCCAACGATTTGCTTTTCACTTTTTGTGCTACGCCCATGTACAGCAATGCCGAGGTCAACTTTGTCGTTATCAGTCATTTGTGCCAGTAAAATAGAGAGTGCCGCACTCATGACAGCCAATGGACTCAGGTTATGGTTTTGAGCTAGCTTCTGCATTTGCTGGTTTAAATCGGGACTTAAGGGCAGATTAATTTCACCGCTACCAGATTGTGTATAGTAGGCGGGTAAACGCATGACACTCCTTCCAGAAAATTGCTTTTTCCAATATTCCTGATCCTTAGTGTACCGTCGGCTACTAAGGTATCTGTGAGCATTTAGAACGCTGCTATGATATTGCGGAATGTCATGTAACCAATCTATACTTTGGTTCTGTGTCAGGCAATGATAAAGCTTGTGCCAATATTCTACCAGCCGATACCCTCCCATACCGTCAATTATGAAGTGATGAAATTGTACGAACAAAAAGCAGTTCTGCTCGCCCAGTTTGAGCAGGCAAGCTTCAGAGGTATTATTGTTCATTAACGACATGGGTCGAGCATTACGTTGGCGGATCCAATCCAGTGCTTGTTGCTCCGGAGAGCCAAGATGAGAAAAATCTTCGAAGGCGAGTGCGACTCGCTTATCATCTGCTATGCGCTGCTTAGGAAGACCATCCGGTTGTTCTATGATTTCTATTCTAAGTGCATCCAAGTGCTTGTGTAACAGTTGCCAGCATAGTTGCATTGTTGAGAAGTCCAAATCATATGTCAGCTTCTGATAACAAGCGACATTATATGATGGTTCATCCGGATAAAGCAGTTGATCGAGGTAAATGTTTTCCTGAGAAGGGTGCAAGGGTAACAGGTTTGTATGGCTGTCCACTGTATAACTCCGTTTTGTTCAGTGTAAAAGACGAGGGTAAGCGCCGTCAGTGTATTTATAGGGTACAGACAGGATGTTAAAATGATGTTGTCTGCGCTATTTGGCCCTGAAATTACAACATTTGCAAATGAATAATATTATACAGCTATGAGGGGGTCTGTTCTGATGTTCATTTATGGTCAATAAGCACATTAAATACACCGAGTTGGCTTCCACAGGTAGTCTACATTTACATTCATTTACTGAGTTATTTTATTGATTTTATTCTTTTTTGTGTCTTTGGTGATTTGTTGAGCAAGAGACTAATAAAACGTCATTGAGATTGGGATAGGTAATGCGTAGAATCCGCGCATTTACAAAAGTTGAGATCTGTGGATTTGGTATCCTGTTACCTCTTCAGATTATTATTTAGCGGAGAACTGCATTGATTAAACTCAGGTTAAAATGGCTGTGGTTTGGGCTTTTGGTCCTGACCTCTGGTTGTGGTGGAGGAGGTGATGCAACACCGACTGTGCCAGAAGAATCTGGTAGTACGGAAGTGGTGCAACCTGATTCAGGCCAGGATATGAGTAACTCAGGCACTGTGGGGACCTCTGGCAATGAGCTACCTGAAATCAGTATCTCAGGAGTAGAGCAGACTCAAGAACGTAAGACGATCGTTTTGTCTGTCAAGGCAAGTGATGAGTTTGACCAAGCAATTCAGTATCACTGGCAGGCAAGCTCTGAGCTTGATGTGAAACTGGATGGAATTGATAGTGCTGAGCTTAAGGTCACATCACCTGATATCCGCAATGATACGAATGTCACGTTCACAGCGACTGTGACAGGAGCTTCCGGGGCTGTCAGTCAGGCAGAGCACACTGTCATGTTCCTGCGTAATGAGCGAGTACTGAATATAACCGGGATGGTAACGGATAAACCCATAGCGAATGCGCATGTAGTGGCTCAGGTAGGTGATGAACGGTTTGAAACTCAGGCCAATCAGGAGGGGGTTTATCATCTGGAAGTCAGAGCTGATGAGGCCAGTGAACAGGCACTAGTACGACTTAGCGCAACAGGTGTCGGAGCTCAGGAAAAAGTTCAGTTTATTTCGCAAATGGATACGTTGGCGAGCCTGATCCAAGCTGCGGGTAATGACGCATTACTCGAATTCAGTGAGTTGTCTGATGTAAACGTAACCAATGTCACTACAGCAGAATTTGCGCAATTGCAAGCTATGAAAGGTGCGTTAGACTCAGCAGAACAGTTTCGGGCAGCTAAGAAAAATATCGATACGAATAAAAAGTATCAGCTGGCTACCCTGTTAAAGGTCATTGTTGATCACGACATGACGTTACTGCCAGACAACATGAGCTCTACTTTGGCCTTAGCTGAAAATACATTCATTAACGAGCGTCTATACTCTGAGATCTCAGCGAATGACGAATCTTTGGTAGCACAGATAAAAACAGCTCTCTTTGGCGATCCGATGCTTACCTCGGGCTCAAAACACAAGTTGAAAGGGGTTTACTATCTTTTTAACCCCGATGTTTTCGATGGTTTGCTTGTTCGTTTGACATTTAACGCAGATGGAACGGGTATATTATATGCTTGGCAGGAGGTCCCTTTTAGTTGGAAACAAGAAGGGAAAAAGGTTGAGCTCACATTGGGAACATCACCCCAGATCGGTCAGCAGGATTGGGCTACTTTTTCTTTAAATAGCTTTACGCTGACAATGCTCAATGATCGCGGCCCTTACACCGAAGTCGTTTCTGAGTTCGACTATACGATGGCATTTAGCTACTCGGATGACGAGAAGAATATCAAGGTAGAAGCATACAGCCAGCTAATACCGGAGAGTGAACTACCTGAACTGCCGAGTTCGGCCCTGACTGGAACATGGTACATTCAGCACTTTGGCTTTTCGCACGATATGAGCCAGCCTATCCAGTTTGAGTTTTCTGCAGATGGGCAAGCCATACAAGTTGCTACAAACAAAATATGGCATTGGCAATTCGCTGATAATGAGTTGATTATTTCTGATGGTGTGGAGTCGGTGCGACTATCGTTACTGCGACAGGCCGCGTATGGACTGAGATTTGCGGCATCCGGCACATTCACTTCAGCGCCTTTGTGGGGAGACAAAACCCCGCTAAATCACACTCTGTTTGTTAAACCGCAAGAGGTGAGCTTTGACCAAAGTGATTTTTCCAGTCAGTGGCAACAGGCTAACCAGTTTCATAATTATAACCAATACAACTTTTTAGCAGATAACACCGTTGTCGAGGGTCTGTCTGCTCCTAAGCTGTGGTCGCTTTCTGAGGGTAAAGTAAGCGTTAAGGAATATCATTGGTTTGGAGCATGGGTGTCAGAATGTGATGTTTCTCATCCATCTTGTGTGCTCAAAACGTCGGCTGAATACGAGCTGCTTGCGACCTGGCAAAACAAAATATTGGTTCGCAGTGCATACTCCAATATGCCCTGGTCGATGCACAGTGATGTCCCCAGATACAAGCTAGAAGTATATGCCTTGAACCAGGCAGATATGCAAACTGCACTGGATCCATTTGTGCAGTCTAGTGATATTATGTTGTATGGCCTGGAAACTGGCAGCTCTGTGAAGTTTCGCAGTTGGTATGATTGCTCGCAAAGTGCGTTTTGCGTTCCTACTGTTGCGTACAATGACCGCACATACACAGCACAAAGGTTGGGGCAGTCAGTTATATTGACTGATATACAAAGCAGCGAAAGATTCATACTGAACATTAGGATGGCGTCTGCCAATGAGTTTGACGTGTGCGTTCGTCAGTTTAATGGTGTTTGCAACGATACGAATACAAATAGGTACTTGAATGTTGCCCCTGTAATACAGCTGGATATAGACATTGAGGGGCAAGGCCAGCTTGTTGCTCACGGTGAACTGAGGTACCTGGACAACTTTGCTCTAAGTGTTGAGCCGGATGAGGGCTATGTTATTGCAGAGATCAGTGGATGTGGCGGGTTTTATGACGAGGCGAATAAGGCATACTATGTAAACAGTGCGCCGCGTATATGCGAAATAAAGGCGAAATTTATCAAGGACAATGGCTTTCTTGGAGAGTTCAACCTGCTGGATAACCGATATTATGCACCAAGAACCCTCCAATTTGATATCCAGGCATCAGGGAAAGGTAGACTCACCTCAGGCGGCCTTTACCCCAATGACTTTGATTGGCAGTCAAAGGACGATGGATTAACAGCTGTTCTGGGTGAGGGCTACCTTGTTGATACACGCTACACTATGGAGAATGGCAATGAGATTAAAGAAGAGCATTACCTGATTGGGTTTGAATTACAACCAGGGAAAAGCCCTGAAGTAGAATTGCTCTGGCACATTGAAACTCGTCGTGAACAACAAGCTTTTGAGACCTACACTCAGCTGTCTATTGTACATGATCAGCGAAAAATAAAGCCCGTTGGTATCGAGAACCCGGTGGGTACCTGGATCCTGGTTAACGGCGATGCTGGCAGCCTGTTTTCGCATGACCCTTATGATTCAGATATGCTCAATTCTCATCTGCAGCCATACCGGCTTGTGTTACAACCTGACGGAACTGCTTGGTATCAGAATTGGGAGGATAACGGTAGCGCCAGTGTGACTTTCCACTGGGAACAAAATGAAGGTGGTGTGTTGTTTACTGATATGTCGGGTACAAGCATCGACTTTCAGATGAATATGGCCCAAACGATCGAAGGCGGATATCGATACAACCTTGATTACAAGCGCGGTGGCCAAGATCGTCCGTTTATGACAGACGCCGGCTTTATTATCAAGCAACAAGACGAGCCATTACATGTCAGTCAATATCAAGGGGCGTGGCGGTTTGTCAGCGGTCCTGAGCGTACTGCTCTTGAAGGTCTGGAGCTCTATCCAAGTGGCACTGTGAACAGCAGTGCATCGACTGAGCTTTATCATTCAACCTATTCACCGGGTCAAGTGCTTTTGGAAAGTTATCGAAACGAAGACACTGGGTTGCAGGATCCGAGTTGCTCTAGCCATAATTCGCATTGTGTGTTTCAACGCGGTGTGAAACATGAGTTCATCGCCAGTGCACCGGGCAGACTTTATAGTGTGATGACAACAGCCTATTCAGAGGGCGAATATGCCTACCCTGTTTTTCGTATGATAGAGCACAAAGAAATCGCTGAATTGACACGTTTTGAACCTTACATGCTGTTTGGGCTTAGACTGTTTGAATACACGGATAGTGGGAAAGTCTATGACTGGTCCACGCCCGGGTACTATACGGGGTCTACTTCCCTATACATTGATTTTAACGTCTATCAGGTCATTTTGAATGAACAAGGTAAGTTGGAATACACCGACAACGGACTGACCTATTATGTTGAACTGGTCTCAGTCAGTGAGGAAGGGTTGCTGGTATGCCAATATTCGCAAAATGAACAGTGTGATATCTCAACACAAAAGTTGTTAAGGTATCGGCGGATTTAATCAGGCGGTATCATTTCATCTTACTGATAAAGCCGGAATTATCCGGCTTTATCAACCCTTTACATTAAAAACCATTCCCCTATGTTGTGCTACTATGTCGAGTGTCGGGGCTCAGCTGAGCATCAATCAGATATATCAGTAACATAGCTTTTTGCCATTGCTGTGTCAGCTGCCACATATCAGACAGGCCATTGATATTTATGACCATATTGTCTATCGGCAGGGTTGCATTGGTTCCGGCAAGGATGAGATCGTCTTTAACGTCGTCATGGAGTTGTTGTAGTTGATTAAGTTGGGCGTCTAACATGCTTTCACTCACCACCTCGGCTGCCAGACTGGTTTTCATAAAATACCCCAGTTGCGACTGATATTCCTGGAGCTGGGCGTGTAATTCAGGGTGTTCGGCCAATTGTTTTTGTGGCTGCAGATGAGCGAGCTTTTCAATACAGTGACTGCAGGTAAACAGGTAGTGCTCAACGCGCATCAGCTTTGCGAGCAGATCAGTGGTCTCCTTTGAGAGGGCTGACTGCTCCACGGTGACAATAAAGTTGCCAATATGCTGACAGAGCTTCTGAATGGTCTGGATTGCTTGTTCAATGGCCAGGCTGTCCAGAGGTTGACGGGACTTTTCATACTGCGCCAGTATTTTATCGGCAACTAACTTGGTTTCGAGCAACAGTGCGTTGGTTGCCAGGGCGGGGGTTTGTGCAATGGTTTTATCCAAAAACCGTGGCCGGGAGGCGGTTTCTTCGGCGCTGCAAAAGCGCTTCATTAAAAAGCCTGCCAGGCGGTTATTGAGTGGAAAGATCAGCAGCACGCCCAGCACGTTAAACAGAGTATGGAACAGCGCCAGTGACAGCGCCGGATCGGCGGTCAGATTGAAAAAGCCAGTGATCTCGGTGATCAGATAAAACAGCACAGGTAAAATGGCAAAGGCCACCGCAGCGGTCAGCGCGTTAAATATAATTTGTGCCGCGGCGACGCGCTTGGCGTTGGATGTGGCGCCAATGGCAGCGAGCATTGAGGTAGAGGTAGTGCCGATATTGGCTCCGATTACCATGGCGCCGGCCGCATACAGGCCAATCATGCCACTGGCTGCTGCCGTAATTGTTAGTGCGATGGACGCGCTGGATGACTGAGTCAGGGTGGTCATGACAATACCAACCAGTAAAAATGTCAGCATGCCAGTCAGCCCCGCGGCGGTGAATTGGCTTAAATCAAAAGCGGCGACGACATGTTCAAACGCGCCTTTGAGTATGTCGATGCCAATGAAAAACAGACCAAAGCCAACCAGCGCCAGACCTGCTGATGCCAGTCGGGATTGCGGGCGTAATAACTTCATCAGTGCACCTATGCCAATCAGCGGCAGAGCAATGGCCTGAATATTGAATTTAAAGCCAATCGCGGCAACCAGCCAGCCAGTGATGGTTGTGCCGACATTGGCACCATACACTATGCCCAGCGCCTGATGCATGGTGATCAGGCCCGCATTAACAAAGCCCAGCGAGGCAACGGTTACCGCACTTGACGATTGCACCAGTGCTGTCATGCAAAAACCCGAGGCAATGCCGCGTTGCGGGGTTTGAGTCCAGGTTGCCAGCACTTTACGCAGCGACGCGCCGGCAGCGAGTTTCAATCCATCTGTCATCATGCTGATGGCGACCAGGAAAATCCCCAGGCCGCCAAGCAAGCTACCTATTAGTTGCAGTGTATCCATCATACTCAATCCCATTGCAGTGGCACAGTACATTCAGGCCACTTTGTTATAGCGCCTAAAAAGTACCATGATTGCTAAAAAAGGCGTTGTCTGAGGTCAACTTTTTGAACGCTAACATATATTTAGGGATATAAGCAGAACCGGGTAAAGTCAAGTTACCCGGTTTAAGCCGGTTGTCAGAACAGGCTATTGAAAATCATCATGACTCGGGGGCTCCACATCATTATGGTCGCAGCACCCACGCCAATCAGAGTTATGACAGCAGCAATGCTAATAGCACCCGTGGCAAGCCATTTGGCTGTGTCTGTGCGGCGTTTTTTGGCCCAGAAATAGAGCTCTGCAATGAACATGGGTAACAGGTAACACAGAAACGACAAGGTGATATCCGCCGGGCCATCAAGGTTCCGGGTGTTACCGTTGGAACCCTGATTGATCATATACCAGCCCATCAGAAACAGGCGAAATGCCCATACACCGTTGACCAGAATAAAACTATGGACAGCCCAGCGCTGGTGCGCTGCAAATTGTTTGTTTACTGCACTGCGCCAGGCGAGCAGGATAAATACAGGTATCAACAGGCCATTGAGTGTGACGCCCATAGCGCCTATATCACTGAGGCGGATACCCACTCCCCAGGAAAGATATAAACCAGTCAGTGCACCACATAAACCGAAGAACAAGAACATTCGGCCATTATAGCGGTGAAAGCGAGGGTATTTTTTGCGCATGCCGGGAGAAAGCTGAAAAATACCACTGATGGCCATAAATGCCGCAGGAATGATATGGCCAAAGAACATGAAAGAGTTAAAACTACCAGTACTGTCAAACCCCTGGGTCGGAGAAACTTTGTCGGCTTGTTCTGCTGCCCCAATGAGCAAAGGAAGTGCATAAAGGCTGAGAATATAAATGGCAAAGGCCCACTGGCCGAGAAGCGCAATCACAATCCAGGTTTTGAGTGACCCCTGAAGGGCGTTATCCGCTGAAAGTAACGGCGATGATTGTTGTTTTAATAAGGTTAGCATTGTAGTCACCACAATTTAACTGTTTGATTTAAATGCTAATGTGGCATGTTATTCGTAAATCGTCGCACCGTATTTGAAAGTCGGCACAGGGTTTTGACTTATTTGCCGAAGTTTAAACATGTACTTTGTAATGTTTTCTTACAACCGCACATTGAAGCAAGTTGGTGAAGTAATTATGATCACCAAAGCGCACCAAATTGAGAATTTCATTTATGACCCTGGTTTCTTTTCATTATCTGGCACTTGCAATTTGTCTGGCTTGCCTGCTGATGCAACTGCGGGTTAAACATAAACAAACGGCCCATATACTGTTTGCTATATTTTGTGGTTCGCTGGCGATGATTGCCGCGAAGAAAATTACCGGCCATTCGGTCGGTGCCTACCAATATCTCATCGGCATGGGAGCGTGCGCAACATGTAACTGCTATTGGTTGCTGGCCCGCAGCATGTTTCGTAAACATCAGCCGATAGCGCTGGTCCATATCGCTGTGGCTGTTGTCATTGCGTTGCTGGTGGTGATTAAGCAGGGCTACTTGTTTGCCAATGCGCAATGGATGTCTGCTGATAACCGTTTCACCTTGCTGACGGGGGTGTTGTCTGAGCTCACAACGTTGCTTTCATCTTGCGTACTGGTACTGACTTTCTGGGAGGGGTGCAGGGGCTTTAATGATTGCACCAGAATTGAAAAGTCACAGCGTGTGTTATTTTTGGCCACTTTTGGCCTGGCCGTGGGGATTAGTAAATCGATGCAGCCATACTTTATTCAATCGCCGGAGTTAAAAGACTGGACTGTCTCAATCATTACCCTGTTTGTGCTTGTTAGCACGCAAGTTCAGTTGTTGTGGCGTTTTGGTTTTTCAGGTAAACACGCAAATTCTGGTTCAGCGCCAGCGTCTCGCGCTGTATCCAATACAGAGTCGGTAACTTGTAGCGACGACGGTGGCCCGCTACTTGAGGCGCTTAACAGGCTTATTCATGAGGAGCAGTTCTACTTGCAACCTAACCTGAAAGTTGCTGATTTGGCCAGAGCGCTTGATGTGCCGGAGTACAGGGTGAGCCGTGCACTTAAACCACAGCTAAAAGAAGCCAACTTTAACCAGTTCATTAACCGGTTACGTATAGAGTATGCGCAGAAACTGTTGCAGGACCCCAAAAATCAACATTGGCCGGTACTGGTGATCGGACTGGAAAGTGGGTTTGCTTCAGTTGGACCCTTCACCAGAGCCTTTAAATCCGTGACGGGAACGACTCCAAATCAATATCGCAAGCAGGTGCAGAAAAATGAACATGCAGCGACTTTTCAGTAAATAGAAGCTTTTTTAAGGTGTATTAACAGGCTTGTCAGTTTACACGCTTTAGTGGTCAGTGCAGAGCCTCTGCAGGCAAGCCTTTGTGAATCGCTTGCGCCTTTATCATAATTATCTCTTATCAGGTGAAGCCTTTGCTTTGCCCTCAGGCACTGAGCTGGCAGTGACCAATGGATGAGTATCGCGTCAGTTCACTCTTTGGTGATGTATCGACATTTCGCAACCACAAGCTTCATAGTGGAGTAGATCTGGTTGCTGAAAAAGCACTCCACTTTTAAAAAGTAGAGCATAGGAGATGCTCTACTTTTTGGAACTGATAGATTATTGCTCAACCACGTAATGGCGATTGTTCAGCTCTTGTCTGAGCACGTTATTGTTCAGGTAAGAGTAAGTCATCGGGCGGTTGGCCGCATCGACCTGACCGTGGTTCTCGACGGTATTTTCTTTGATCAGGTTCGGGGTTTGCGTGTTCGTTGCATACAATTTGATGCCATAACTGCCAGGATGGACTATCAGGTTTTCACTGTATACGTGTGCATCACCACCGCTTACAGTGCTGTCTTGCTGAGCTGGGTTACGAGCAAAAATACCATTTTCTCCGGCATACAGAATACGGTTATCATGGATTGTCAGACCATCACCATCTAGCATCATACCGTTACCACCGCTGCGATAGATCAGGTTACCCGTCACCGCTACATGGTCACCGCCAACCTGAATGCCGGTATTCTGATATTTAGGGTCAAACGGGCTGACGCCGGTACGGTAGATCTTGTTATTGCGGATTGTTGCATCACTTGCCACCGAGTTGAGCTGAATACCATCGGCACCAATGTTTTCCAGAGTATTGTTGTAAATGTCCACATCAGTCAACTTATGTGGATAGACAGTAGTGGCAACACCATCACACTCCAGCTTGCGGCTCTTCCCTGTATAGCCTATGTACATGCCTTCGCCTGTTTCAGTGTCATGAATATAGTTGTGGTGAACGCGCAGTCCACGCATGGTGAAATTTTCCTGCCAGGTAGCCGGGTCACAGGTTGGATCGGTTTTAATCAATAATCCGGCAAACCGTGCGCGATAAATTTCAAGATTGTCTATCTCAATGTATTCGCTTAGCCCACCAATTCCGACTGTGCCGCCAAGGCGCATACCGTAGCCAGCCTCATCCCGGCTACCGGTAATGCGCAGCTGAGATGATTTCTCAACGGCGATGCTATACTCGTATGGACGCGTTGTGACGGTGCCATTTTCATTGCGAAACACCACGGGCTTGCCTGCTTCCCCATGTACATTTCGAATGCGCAGCGGGCCGCGTTCACCGGCAGCTAAACAAACCGTATCTCCGGCAACAATACCAAGTGTGTCACCGTCCACCAAATGATGGCTTGAAGGAATGACGACGTCACATTGTTCAGCAGCAAGTACCTGAGGGATGTTACATAGCGCCAGTGCGCCCGAGATCAGAGTTAACGTGAAGGTTTTCGTGTTATTCATTGCTTCTTCCTTATTGAAGTCATCGTTACACTTATAATTGATTAACGAAAATATCATAACAAAATGCGTTAATATCCTGCCTGTTTGGGGGGGGCGATGCCACCTGTACCAAAAATACGCTGTTCGGCACCTTAACTGTAAACCGGTATTGGCACAATTTATTGCGTCATCGACAGTGTTCCACACCTCAAAGCTGGCTATGCTATTAAGCAGACGGGTATCATTCGTTAAAATGCATTGTGCTATTAAATGAAATACTTGTCTATTATTCAGGTAATATTGTATTACTTATTTTGGATTAGGTGATCCAGTATTGCTAATTCATTATTGGTATTTATCTGTACCCAAAGTGGAAAGTGATCACTCAGTTCATAGGTCCACTTGCTCTCGGGAATGCCACTGTCATCAAATAACGCAGCCATCAGACCGTTGGCGGCAAAGTCAATCACGCCACCTTTGTCGGCATAGCTAAAGGCCAGTCTGGCACGATGTAAAATCTGATCATAGCGTTTATTTCCTGCGCTTGCGGCGGTGTCATGGATGTCGGCCAGAGCCAGCGGCATCTGGAGTCCGCTTGACTGAGTCAGTGCCTGATAAAAGCGGTCGCCAATGCGGGGAATGTTGAAATCGCCCACTACAATGAGATCTTCATCGAATACGCTGTCGGCGTTATCGACCCAGCGACTTTTGATCCACTCAGCAAAGCTTGCCAGCTCTTGCTCCCGGCCAGGACGCGTTCCCCAACGCGCATGCATAGCCAGCATCACAAAATCAAAATTGCCCGCTTTGAAAGAGGCCATATAAGGCGCACGCCACCAGGATTGCTCGCTGATATATTGGCCCTCGATTTTCTGCCGGTCGGGCTGTGCCTCAGCCGCCAGGCCGGTAAACTGTACCATGCGTTTGTCGAATACGAAGGCGGTGCGCTCCCAGTTGCCACCAAAGTCACTTTGCCAGTCACTGATCACAAATTGCCAGTCAGGTCCTAGCAAACGCATCACCCGTTTAAAATCTGTTAAGTCGTCTCTGAGCTCTGTGATTGCAATTAAATCAAATTGATACAAAGTACGCGCTATAAGTGAAATCGCCAGCTCACTACGTGGTCGCTTTCCAAAATCACGAATATTCCAGGTTGCGATGTTAAGGGTTTCGTCCAACATTGATGGTGGAATATCGCTCTGCTCAATACGTTCTACGAGTAATTTGAGCTTTTTTGCGATACCTTTCGAGAGGGTTGTCAGTTCCATGGTTTACCTTGAACTATGATGAATAGATTCATAAAGTTAGACCAGTATTGGGTAAATACCAGTACATTTAAATCCGAGTGATATTTTTGATAGCAGGTTTGTGCAACAATGGTAAACTTTAGAAACACACACGTCTCAGGAAAGATGATGAAAAAAAGACTACTGTTGCTTCCTCTAATTACCTTGCTAGGCGCCTGCTCTGACAGCGAAGTCGGCGATGTATCCCTTGGTTTGTTTACGCTCAAAGACATCAAATTACACTCCATGACAGACCCGATTGTTACCGGGGTTACTTGCCACGTCGCCAGTGTTGAAGCCGATCTTAGTCTGTCGGACCCAAGCGATAGCTCCATTGCTTGTCGTCAGACTGGGGAGATTACACCGCAAATGATAGCGCAAATAGATAAGAGCAAATCTGGTGAAGTGGTGTTCAAACAGTCTAAAAGCGTGTTTTTCAAATCCATGAAGGTCAGACGGATTTATGATGCTGAGCATCAAACCCTGATGTACCTGTCATATACAACCAAAGAAACCTCGGGAAGTTTTAAACACAGTTTATCGACTGTGCCACTGTGGGGCACTCAGGCCTATTCAGAAAACCTTGTTAGTCAAAAGTAATTAATTTAAATACATAAGTTGAGTATTATGAAGCAGCTATTTACCATCCTGGCTATCATTTTGATGGTGTGGATTAGTCCTGTCCGGGCGTTGGGTGAACGCCCGGATGTAACCATCATGCCTGCACCTGACTGGGTCGAAACGCAAACACTGGCAAAATTACCCGTTACCCTGCACAAACCACTTCATTATCGGCTGGTGGACAAGCAGGTGAGTGATGTGACTGAGCAAACGTCTTTTTCTCATAATCGTTATGTATTTACTGACGCGGCAGGTGTTCAGGAAGGGAGCACCGTACGAGTGCGGTTTAACCCTGCGTTTCAGCAACTGGTGTTTCACAACGTCACGATATTACGAGAGGGGGAGGCGGTTTATCAGCTAAGTCAGCAAGACATTAAGGTGATCAACGCGGAAGATGATCAGCAAAACAATATGTATTCAGGCTTGTTTGATGCACTGATTTTGCTTCAGGATGTGCGCGTTGGTGACGAACTGGATGTGAGTTATAGTTTGTCTGGTACTAACCCGGTGCTGGGAGAGCGCTTCAGTTACTTTGATAATCTGGGGTGGCGTGTCGCTGTGGATTTACTGACCTTTAAGCTGACGCTGCCCGGAGATAAAAAAGTAGCGTATAAAGTGTTCGGCGACTCAAATGCTCAGGTGCAACACCAACAAAGCGATACCATGCAAACCTACACGGTGCGTGTGGAGAACAGCGTAGCGCATACAGTAGAGCACGAGCTTCCTGGCTGGTTTAGCCCTTTTCCCTATATTCAGTTTACTGAGTTCAATTCCTGGCTTGAAGTACAAGCCTGGGCGGCTGAGCTGTTCAAAGTAGATTCAGAGCTGAGCCCGGCGTTACAGGCGTATATTAATGAACTAAAAGCACTGCCTCAAGATCAGGCCATTGAGCAGGCGATTACGTTTGTTCAGGATGAAATCCGATATCTTGGCTTAGAGCTTGGTGTGAACTCGCATCAGCCTAATATGCCACATCAGGTTTATGAGAAACGTTTTGGTGACTGTAAAGACAAAACCCTGTTGCTGAACACCCTGCTTAAGGCACTTGAAATCGAAGCGCAACCTGCATTGGTATCTACCGAAAAGCGAGACTACATCAATGAGTTTTTACCGACGCATAGCGCGTTTAACCATGTCATTACTTATTTTACTCTGGACGGACAGGAGTTTTGGGTAGACCCGACAATTAGCTATCAGGGAAACAGTCTGAACGCTTTATATCAGCCCGATTACGGAAGGGCTTTGTTAGTCGATGCGCAATCTGGTGCTTTGAAAGAAGTTGAGGTTAAAGTGGCACGCCATGGTATCGACATCAATGAAATGATCATTGCCCCCGATTATGTTTCGCCAGTGCAATGGCGTATTGAGTCACAGTATTATGGTTGGCAAGCCGAGCGTCTGCGTTATCAGCTGGCCTCGTCGCAAAAGAAGCAATTTCAGGAACACTCGCTGAATTACTACGCGCAGTTTTATCCTGGGGTTCAGGTTAAAACCCCCATTACCTTTTCGGACAATCGCCGCGACAATGTGATCACGGTTGTTGAGTCTTACTGGGTGCCCGATTTCTGGCAATCAGGAGATGCCGGCGCTGTTGAGTTTTATCTTGGTGCAGGCAATGTCAGCCAGTATGTCAAATTACCTCAGACGGTTCGGCGCAAGCAACCGCTGGCAAAAGTATACCCAATGACAACGTCTCAACGGGTTACTTTGCTGATGCCTATGGACGTTGATTTTAGTGCCCTGGCTTATCAAAAGTCTTTCACCGACCCCTATATGCGTATTGACAGTGCAATGGAATATGATCGCCGTCGTGTGACCTTTCACAGCCAGTATGAGGCACTTGCAGAATATGTGCCGGTTGAAGCGGTGCCTGCTCACCTGAGTAAATTAAAACAAGCTAGTAAGTTCACTGGATTTGGCGGCTCGGTATCTGAGGTGACGACCAACCCGAATCACACCGTATTCAAAGAATTCGTGGAACAAATGGAACGTACGACTAAGATGAAGTTTGTTGGAGAGTCATTATGATGCGTTTAATTGGAACATTATTGCTGATCCTGATTACGTCCGGATGTGCATCAACCAAAAAAACGGTGCTACTTAACGACACTCAGTCTATTTATGATGCAAATAAAACGCTGGAATACGTGCTAAATGATCCCGACCCCCGCATGCTGTTCGACTTGATAGACAAAGAAGCCAGTGAAACCTATGCCAAAGATGAGATAGGCATTAGCGAGGAAGACTTTGCACTGAACAGCGCCATTGTCACGGTTGGTGCGCTGAAGGGCTTGAGTCGTTTTGATCATGTTGCCTACTCACATAGCCAGGCAAAAGGGAACTACTGGTACAGTCATTATATCTTTTCCAATAACAACGGCAGTTATGCTCTGGTAGATCTGGTTTTAACCAAGCAGGGCAAGAAACTGGTGGATGTTCACAACCATGTGTTCCGTTCCAGTGTCGTCAATTATCTGGGCGAATATGAACAACTGATTGAGCAAAAAGGATATGGTGACGCACTTACAAAAATAGAAGAGCAGGTTGAGAATGATGATCCTCAGTCAGCACTGGAACATTATCTGGCCTTGCCCGAAGAGGTGCGTATGCTTGGGATCGTACATGAATCTTTGTTTCGCTTTATTAAGCGTTGCAACGCAGAGGCGTATCAAGCATTTTGCAACCGCGTTTTATCGGACAGCCAGCATGAATACCAGGGCCTGCTAAGAGCAAACATGTACAGCAACCTCAACGAATATGACAAGGCTTTGTCTGAGTACGAGCAAGTGCCCGAAGCAATACGTAGCAGCGCGCCAATTTTAATGGAAGCGGCCGTTTTACAGGCCCGTCAAGGGAATAAGCAGGAGGGCTTTGCCCTGGCGCTTGATGCCTTATACCGAGCGTCGGGCCACTCTTATGGATACTTGATGTTACTACAGGTTTCTTTGTTCTCAGGTGAGCATGAGTTCTCGGCAGAGCTACTTTCTTTTATTAAGAAGACCTTTGAAATCCAATTTACCGAGCAGGAACTGGCAGATTTTAGTGGTGATAGTGGGTTTATTCAGTCTGAGCAATACGCGCAGCTTAAGCTGAGCTATTTTTAACCTAATTGAAAAAGGAGTAGATAATGTGGATTAAGAATACGCCGCTGGAAGGCCAGTACATCAGGCTTGAGCCCCTGGCTCTTGAGCATGTTGATGAGCTTAAAGAAGCTGTTGAGGATGGCCAAAGCTGGAAGCTCTGGTATGCAAATGTGCCGTCACCCCAACAGATGCAACAGTATGTCGAAAAAGCGTTAAGTAAGGTTGCTGAGGATCAGGTGACCTTCGTTGTAAGATCGATAGCAAGCGGGCACATTGTTGGTACTACCCGCTATTACGATATTAAGCCCGAGCACAAACGCGCTTCGATTGGTTATACCTGGTATAGCGCAGCGGTTAGGCGGACACCGGTCAACACGGAGGCAAAACTCTTGTTGATGGCAAACTTGTTTGAAACGTGTGGTGCGTTATCACTGGAATTCAAGACGCACTTTTTTAATCACCCGTCACGACAAGCAATCGAGCGTTTAGGGGCCAAATTGGATGGCGTACTCAGAAGTCATCAGATTTTGGCGGATGGCTCTGTTCGTGATACCGCCGTGTATTCCATTCTGGCCTCTGAGTGGCCAGCGGTTCGCAACCATCTTAAAGCAAAACTCACAGCCCGTTAAAACGGGCTGTGAAGCTCAAAGCGATGCTCACCAATCTGGATGTCCTTAAATCTGGGCTCTACAATCTCAAAGTTACCTGACTTGATGGTATCCATCAGGTCATCCGGCTGCTCACCATAGACTTTCTGATCCAGATAGCCTGTTTGCCAGCCTTGTACACCCTTTACAGTGCCCAGATAGAACACTCTGAGCTCAACTCTGCGCTGAGTCTTGGCAATGAACAAATATTCAGGTTCAGGTGTATTATCGAGCTCAATGGTGCGCAGCATTAGCGCTGAGACGTCGTCAAACAAATGGGTGTTGTGTCTGGCAAAAGTCTCCAGAGTGGTCACTAAATCCTCTGGTAGTGACTGTTTATCTTGTTCAGGCATTTCAATCAGATCCAATAAGGTTTGCGTCGTCAGTGGTTGTGTTTCCAGGGTCAGTGCAGTTTGGATCCGCCGCTTTAGTTGCTCGTCGCTGACTTCATGCAGTAGCGACTCGAGTGCCTTCAGACCTTTTCGCCCCAGCTCATTGACCAGGTAGCGAGGGTCGAAGTCCTCGGGCTGGGTAATCCCGGCATTGAGGCGGTTTATCTGAGCGTTAACACTCAGACCTCGAAAATCCAGCAATGGCGTTTGGGTCGTTATTAGCAGTCCAAACAAGCACAAAGCCAGCGGTCGATTAACCGCGCCCAATTGCTTGTGCCAGCTGGCTTTGTGAGCTGCGAGTTGCCACACATAACCAAGACAAACAGCCATGCTAACGCCTGCAATCAGTACCGCCCAAAGTCGTGCCAGGCTCAGGCCGTATTGATCGATTCTGAGGTATAACCCCCAGCCGCTGAACGCCAGATAGCAGGGCAGCAGGAGCAGGCCTATTGCAATGAAATGGCGATACCACAGGCGCTGAGTTAACGCGTCCCCCGACAGGTTTAAGCACAATACGATGGCCCCGACCAGCACAAAGATCAGGGCACTGCCGCCGTTGTGCCAGAGTGTGTCTAACTCACTGAATAACACAGCCACGAAAAACAGCATGGCCACAGTGACCAGTACAGGTAATAACAAGGTGGCAAAGTTTCGGCAAATGGCGAATAGCTGATTGGCGAAGTGGCTGCGACTGCGCGCCTGGATAACGCCAATGGCCTGGCTTAGTGTAATGGCTGGGTAGAAAAACCAGGGCTCAGAAAACAAATCGGTGAAAAACCCGATTTCAATCACTTCAAACAAGCTGGCCCACAACATTAACAACATCAGTACAGACAGCGTAAATAATTGCGCCGCGCCGAAAACCAATAAAAAGCGACCCAGCGAGATGCTTAGTATCTCGTAGCCGGGCAACCAGTTTGCTCGACTGTTTTGGGTTATCCATGGCACCAGTAATACAGAGGCCAGAAATACGATCAGTGGGTAAGGCCAGGCCTGAGAAGGCAAAGGTGCGCGTTCAGGAAGCAGCTGGCTGCCCAGATAAAAGCCACACAGAGTGAATATCAGTGCATAGAGCCCCAGCTGGACATAAAACGACGCTCTAAGCTGAGTAAAGCTTGAGAAAACCAGGGTTGAGGGCAGAAATATAATCAACGAATAGGCGGCAAACAGCCACTGTGGTGATTGTCCCGGCCAAAATTCGAAGTCGACAGATTGATGCAGGATGATCAGAAAAAAGCTTTGCAGTAGTGCGACCAATAGCAGTTTACGGCCAGCCAGCAATGGTTCCATAAGTCTCTCACAATATCAGTTCCTTGTTCCTGTCATTTAAACTTAACAGGGCTGAAATGCAAGTAAAAGAATGAAGAGGAGCGAGTCATATCTCTGAATTATGCAACAAAGAATTTGACATATTATGTCTTGCTGTGGCAGATTGACTGTGTGGTAAACAGACATCATTGGTGTTTGAACTTGTCAAATAAGTGCCTGAAGATTCTAGCTTAATTGGTGCGAAAGAATCTTCCCATGGTTAGGTATGCTGTTTGTAATTGGGCATATGGTATCCCATTCTCACATGCGCTATCTGGCGATTTAAAGCGGCGCTTTTTACGTTTGTTTACCAAGCTGGCGTTTAGCAGGTGTTATGATTGCCATTACCACGCTATGCTCCTTTCGTTTTTATAAACGCAATAATTGCCCGTGTAAGGAGGAAATATGGACTTTTTAAACACGGCCTTCACTTTTCCCACGGTGGTCTACTCTACATTACTGCTGATAGTACTGCTGTTTTGGCTGATTTCTCTGGCAGGCTTTGCCGACCCCGATATGCTCGACGGCGATGCCGATATCGAAGTTGAGGGCGGTGCTGACGGCGGCTCGTTGTGGCAAATGGGCTTTGGCGGTGTGCCTTTAACTGTGTCAATCAGTCTAATCGTTGCACTGAGCTGGGTGGTTAGCTTTTATGCCCAAAAGCTATTTGCGTACCTGCTTGGTGATGGTGTGATGTTTTACCTGACAGGCGGCGCCTTTATGCTGGGTAGCTTGTTCGTGGCATTGCCGTTGGCTGCAGCAGCAGTGCGACCCCTGCGTGGCGTATTTGATAGTCAGCAAACAAGCAGTAAAGACGCGTTAGTCGGACTGGAATGTGTGATTGCCACCGGAAAAGTCACCGCAACATTTGGCCAGGCGCGCGTTTCCCATGAGGGCAGCGAGCAGTTAGTCGAAGTCAGATGTGATGAAGAAAATACGTTTACTCAGGGTGATAAAGCACTGCTGATTGAACACAACACAACAACCCATAGCTATACAATCGTCACCAACCCCTGGTGACAGCTCAACTTTAAACGGCGTCGGATAAGCGCCCGGGAATAACTAATAAAACTAATCAGGAAGAAATATGGAATTTTTAAATAACCTTGGCCCAGTTTTGACCATAGTCGGCACTGCGATTGTCGTCATTTTTGCTGTTATTTTATTGATCGGTAAATTCTATCGAAAGGTGGAGCAGGGGCATGCCCTGATCATCAATAAAATGAAAAATGAACCTGATGTCACCACCACGGGCGGCATTGTTTATCCGGTGATCCACAAGATGGAAGTGATGGATATTTCCACTAAACGCATGGTGCTGGAGCGCCGCGACAGCAGTGGCTTGATCTGTAAAGACAATATCCGTGCTGATATTGCTATCACTTTTTATATCCGCGTAAACGAAAATAAAGAAGACATACTGCGGGTTGCCAAACAAGTGGGCTGTGCGCGCGCATCTGAGCCGGAAACGCTACAAGAGCTGTTTGAAGCTAAGTTCTCAGAAGCACTGAAAACTGTGGGTAAGCAGATGAACTTTGAGGAGCTGTTCACACACCGTAATGAGTTCCGCGACAGCATCAAAGAAGTGATTGGTCAGGACCTGTCGGGCTATACATTAGAAGATGTGGCGATTGACTATCTGGAACAAACCTCAATCCACAAGCTGGATGCAAGCAATATTCTCGATGCGGAAGGTATTCGCCGTATCACTGAAAAAACCGCAGCGCAAAACGTTGAAACCAACCAGTTAAAGTGTGACGAGCAGGCGCAAATCGAGATCCAGAATCAGGCAGCTCTGGAAAAAACGCTGGAAATTGAGCGCCAGAAAGAAGATGCCAAGGCGAAGCAAAAGCGTGAGATTGAAACCGTTCAGGCACGCGAAGAAGCCGAAGCTGAGCGCGTGAAGCAAGAAGAGCGCCTGAAGTCTGAAGAAGCGCGTCTCAAAGCCGATGAAGCAATCCAGATTGCAGAGCAGAACAGGCAGCGTGAAGTCGATATTGCTGAGCAAAATCGTCTGCGCGTGCTGGCCATTGAAGAAGAAAAAGTCGCCCGTTCGCGTGAAATTGAAGTCATTGAGCGTGAAAAAGAAACCGAGATCCTGCGCATTAACAAAGAAAAAGCGCTGGAAGTGGAGCGCAAAGAGATTGCTGACGTGCAACGTGACCGTGTTGCGGTTGAGAAAACCGTAGCCCAAGAGCAAGAGCGTATTAAAGACGTGCAGACACTGGCGGCTGCCGAGCGTGACAAGCAAGCCATTGTGATCCGTGCCCAGGCTGAAGCAGAGGAAGCTTTGGTGAAAGACATTGAAGCGGCAAAAGCACAAGAGCAGGCAGCTGATTTTAAAGCCCGTGAAATGGAAAAAATGGCTGAAGCTGAGCTGCGTATTGCAAACCAGCAAGCTGAGTCGAAGAAAATTCTGGCAGAGGCAATGCAGGTTGAAGCGGCTGCTTCAGGTCTGGCGGAAGCCGATGTGATCAAGGCAAAAGCACAAGCCAATGCATTGCAGGGTGAAACAGACGCCAAAGTACTACAGCAGAAGATGGAAGCAGAAGCGCACGGTAAGCGCGATATTGGCCTGGCAGATGCCGAAGTTCAAACTGCCATGGCAGAAGCCATGGAGAAACAGGGTGAAGCGGAAGCGATTAACCTTGAGCGCAGAATGTCAGCCGAAGCCAAAGGTCTGGAAGAGAAGCTACAGGCACTGAATGCTATGGATAAAGATGCCCGTGACTACGAAGGCTTTACACTGCAACTGAACCAGCAAAAAGAGTTGACGCTGGCACAGCTGGAAGCGAACAAAGAAATTGCAGCTCACCAGGCACAAGTGCTGGCTAAAGCACTGAGCGATGCAGACATTAACTTCATGGGGGGAGACGGTCAGTTCTTCAACCAGTTTATGAACGCCATCACACTGGGTAAATCCATCGATGGTTTGGTTAATGAAAGCCAGACAATGCAGACCGTGTTTAAAGACCACCTTAACGGTGAGCGGAATCTGATGGATGACCTCAAAGGCGTGCTGGCAGGTGCCAATGCTTCGTCTGAGACACTGAAGAACATTAATATGAGTAAGTTTTTCCAGCAATTGAGCAATACTTCAGATGCTGAAAAACAGCAATTGCTCAGCCTGCTTGGCAATTCACTGAACGGTAATTCAGCTAAAAACACAACACAGGATTAACCCCTGCGCCGGGGCGCTGCCCCAATGTTTTTTAAGGTGCGTGATAGCGAACCGGTATTGCGCACCGGATATGATTACAGGAAAGTGATATGACGGAACCAACAAGCCAGGACACTGCATCACACAGCGCGCTGGAGCAGGGCTCCTATCAACTGATAAAGCGCCGTCTGAGTAACTTTGGTAGTGAGCTACGCACTCAGGTGGATGACCTCAATGGCCAGCGTATTGACGCGTTTGGCAGCACTGAGCTGAAAGTTCAGGGTCGTGCCCGGGTTCGCACTGAGCATAATTGTATTCCCAGAGATATAGTTCTGATCGGTGATAAACTGATCTTTGCATACAACGTCTTTATGGGCCTCAAGCAAAGCACCCACGTCAGTGATGTATTCAGTGTGCAAAAGCTGGTGCAGCAGGATGACCACTATGAAGTTGAGTCTTACCCTTCAGAGACCAAGTTTCTGACCGATGCCCGCTTTTTGCGAGACTTTGAAGAGCTTTATACCTATTACAAAGAAACCCGTTTGCAGCATCTGTTTGTACAGGGCGGCAAGCTGTTTGCGCTGTTCCAGATTGGCGACAGGCTGAGCGATGTCAGGGTATTCCGCTGGCAAATTGCCGCAGACAATACGCTCGACTATATCGACAACCGTGGTGAGCGCGACATCTCAGCGCACAGCGGTTTTGATTTTGAATGGACCAAGACCGACCGTGCCCAGCATGAGGAAGGCCGACATCCGCACATTAATGTGCTCGACAAAGTGTTTGTCGAAACCGTTGGTGGCGACCTGACCATCAAAATAGAGAACAATACGGGAACTGGCGAAGGCATCTACAGCGAGCCGGTGGAAGACAGCAATCAGTCATTGGCAGACTGTGAATTGTATTATGCTCAGGTGGGGGAATTGATCCTCCTAAGGGTATTACCCTATCGTGAAAAGCAGTGGCGTTACTTTATCTACAATTGCCGCAGCCAACAGGTAATGAGACAGGATGCCATCGGTCAGGCATGTGTTCAGTTGCCTGAAGACCACGGTATTATTTTCCCGGGTGGCTATTATTTGCAATCCGGTCAGACGCGCTATTTTGAAGATAAAATAGAGGATTTGGAGTTTCATCGTCAGCTGAAATCACCTAATGGTGAAGACGTGCTGTACGTTTTTTATGAGCCTACCGAAGGTCGCTATGCGCTGTTTGCCTACAACATCATCGAAAAGAACCTGCAAAACCCCATTTATTGCCATGGCTATGGCATTTATGAAGACGGTTTAACGCTGACGTTTAAAGCGGAGCAGGAAGAAGCTGAGCGGGTTCATCCCATCCAGATCTGGCAAAGCCCCTTTTGTTCAGCAGAGTTTGCAGCCAATGCGCCGGCACCCACAAGCGGCCTTGGCCGGATAGGCAATCCGGATCTGGTCAGAGCTATCTCCGATTTATACAGCGTCTGTAAGGCCATCAGTGAACAAAACCCCAGTGTCTTTCATTACGAAGATCTGATCTCTCATACCCGTGGCATACTTGACCGTTACCACTGGCTGGCCGAAGCGGATTTCAGCACCATTAATTCGCAGCTGCATGACATCTTTGAAACCTCAGAGCAGGTACTGGATGAGTTTGAAAAAGTCAGCCAGATCCAGCAAAGTGCCCGACAGGCCGAAGCGGATATTGAACAGGAAAGCCATCAGGTACTGCGTGAGGTACGCCCCGATAGCTTTAAACTGGCCAGCGAGTTTGTGGCCAGTCTGGATGCGCTGAAACTGCTCAAAGGGAAAGTGATCAGTCTGGAGGAAGTGAAATACATTAATCTGGATGTACTCAGTACCATTCAAAGCAATATTGATGAGCAGACTCGCATACTCAGCCATGCCACGGCGACTTTCCTGCAGCAGGATAAAGCACTGGCGCCGTATCATGAGCAGTTGCAGGAGATCAATGAGAAAAGTGAGCAAAGCGACAGTGTCACTGAGCTCAAAGGGTATCTCGGCTCTCTGGAAACGCTGGGTGGCGAGCTGGATCTGCTCAACCACACTATGCTGGATCTGGAGATTGAAGACAGCCGGGTAAGGACCCAAATTCTTGAAGACGTGAGCGGCGTCTATGCGCTGGTTAACCGTGCTAAAGCGGCCGTCGAGATCCGCCGTAAAAGCCTCGGGAGTGTTGAGGCCAAGGCCGAGTTTGCCGCGCGCTTTAAGCTGTTCAGTCAGAGTATCACCAGTGCCCTGAGCGCCGCTAAAACGCCTGAACAATGTGACGAGCAGCTATCTCGGTTGCTAATACAACTTGAGGAGCTGGAGTCTCAGTTCAGTGAGTACGATGAGTTTCTGGGTGAGATCCTGGCAAAGCGGGATGATGTTTACGAAAGCTTTGAAGCGCATAAACAGCAGTTGATTGACGAACGCCAACGTCGGGCACTGAATCTGGCAACCGCAGCCGAGCGGATTTTACAGGGGGTAAGCCGGCGCACCCACAGCTTTACCGAGCTGGACCAGATAAACAGTTATTTTGCCTCTGATCCTATGATCAGTAAATTACGCAGTCTGACTCAGGAGCTAAAAGAGCTTGGCGATGAGGTTAAAGCAGATGACATTGCCGCTAAGCTCAAAGCCAGTAAAGATCAGGGGATCCGCTCGCTCAGAGATAAACAGGATATCTATAGCGATGGCGGCAAAACCGTCAAAATCGGCAAGCATGGCTTTAGTGTTAATAAACAGGTGCTGGACCTGACGTTGTTGCCTCGTGATGACGAGTTAATGCTGCACCTGACCGGTACCGAGTACTTCGATGTGATTCCTGATCAGCAAGCCCGTTCACAGTTGGCACAGGCCGCGGATTACTGGGCGCAAACCTTGCCTTCCGAAAGTGCAGAGATTTATCGCGGTGAGTTTTTGGCTGCGCAGATCCTGCGTGCGGCGCAACGAGGTGAGTCCGACTTGTCGATGGAACAGCTGCAGCGTGCACTGCAAGATGACTCGTTACTAACCTTAGTGCAAGCGTTTGCTGAGCCAAGATATCAGGAAGGCTATGAAAAAGGCATTCATGACTTTGATGCGACCCAGATCCTGAGTGTGTTACTGAAACAGAAAAGCGAGCTGGGGTTGTTGATCTATCCGGCCAGCTGCCGGGTGATGGCGCAGCTGTTTGTCTCTGCGTTAGAGCGTGAGAAATTACAACCGTTGCAGCAACAAGCCACTCAGGCGCAACTAATGGCCACGACGCTCAGCGATCCACGCTTTAACCAGTTACTGATTGGTGAGCTAAGTGAGCAGATTAGTGATTTTGCAGCGCAGCTGGGTGATTACACCACGAGTCTGGCACAGTATTCTGCGCAGCTGAGCGCTGAATATCTCATCCAAGTGTTGGCAAGCAGTAACAGCCTGCCACAGTTTGAAGTGCAGGCAGAGGCACGTAAACTGACGGAGCAGTTCCAGAGTATGGCTAAAGCCAAAGGCTTCTGGCAGACGCTGCAAGAGACCTTTGCTGAGTTAACCAGCTTGTCAGAAAAATGCCGTCTGGCTTCCGGCTGGCTGAGCGCTTATGGCGAGCAACACAATGCGAGCCTCGATTGTCAGATTGAAGCGGCGAGTTACCTGTTGCTGGTGGAACACCAGGCACTCAGTTATCAGGTACAGGATGTTCAGACGCAGACGCACGTATCCGGTCTAATGGGGCAACATCTGCGTATTGAGGAGCAGACTCTGACGCTTGATTATGCTGAGTTTTTGGCCCGGACCAGTGCTTACATTGAGCAGGCTTTACCTGCATATCAGCGCTATCAGCAGTTAAAAGCGGATGTGCTGCAGGCGCAAAAAGCGCGCCTGCAACTGGAAGAGTTTAAGCCCAGACCGCTGAGCTCATTTGTGCGTAACCAGCTCATTGATAAGGTCTATTTTCCAATCATTGGCGATAACCTGGCCAAGCAAATCGGTGCCTCAGGCAGTGCTAAGCGTACCGACTTAATGGGCATGTTGTTGCTGATCTCGCCGCCGGGATACGGTAAAACCACTTTGATTGAATATGTGGCAAACCGGCTGGGGCTGACCTTTGTTAAAGTGAACTGTCCGTCTATTGGTCATGATCAGGTCTCTTTAGACCCGTCGCAGGCAATCAATGCGACCGCCGCCAAAGAGATAGATAAGATCAACCAGAGCTTCGAAATGGGCAATAACGTAATGCTCTATCTGGATGACATTCAGCATACCAACCCGGAGTTTTTACAGAAGTTTATTTCGCTGTGTGACGGCTCACGACGCATTGACGGGGTATGGAATGGTAAGAGTAAAACCTACGACCTGCGTGGTAAAAAGTTTGCCGTAGTGATGGCGGGTAACCCGTATACCGAATCGGGTGAAAGCTTTAAGATCCCGGATATGCTGGCGAACCGGGCTGACATTTACAACCTGGGCGATACACTGGCCGGGTGTGAGCAAGAGTTTGCCATGAGCTTTGTGGAGAATGCACTTACTTCCAATGCTGTGCTGGCGCCACTGGCAAACCGCAATATGGCTGATTTGTACAAGCTGGTCCGAATTGCGCAAGGGGAAGACATTTCTCTGAACGAGCTGGAATATGGCTACTCTCAGGCCCAGGCGAATGAAATTACAGCGGTACTTCAGAAGCTGCTGGTCATTCGCGAAACCGTGCTTAAAGTAAACGCCCAATATATTGCCTCGGCTGCGCAGGACGATAATTATCGTACTGAGCCACCATTTAAGTTGCAGGGCAGTTACCGCAACATGAACAAGATGGCCGAAAAGGTAGTTGCCGCCATGAATCAGGAAGAACTGGAAAACCTGATCCAGGATCACTATCGGGGTGAAGCGCAAACACTGAGTAAGGGCAGTGAGGAAAACCTGCTTAAACTGGGGGAATTGCGCAATACCCTGACAGCACAGGAAAATGAGCGCTGGGCTCAGATCAAGGCGGACTATGCGCGCCTTCATCGGGCTAATGACGCGGGAAGTCCGGCATTGCTGGCGGTTGAGCAGTTAGCTGAAGTAAGCGGTGCGTTGTCACAGATAGCGTCTCGTCTGGATAAAACGCAGTTAAGTCACAATTACAGTGAGCAATTTGAAGGGTTGCGAGCCATTCTTGGTGAACAGGGCGTGACCGCACAGCTGCAACAACTGACCCGACAGGCTGAGCAGCCAGCCATCCTGACGGCGTTGGAGCAACTTGCTGAACAGCACATGACGCAAAACCAGCAATTACCGCACTGGCTGGAGACCATCACTGAGGCAATAAACTCGGCGGCGCAAAACAGTGACAGTGCCACTCGTCAGGGGCAGGCTGAGCTCAAAGAAGTGCTCGAAGTGCTGGTGGCTTATCAACAGTCAGGGCAAAGTGAGCTGGTGCAGACACTGAGCGAGACAGTTGGTCAGGCGTTGGCTCAAAGCGATAAGCTTGCTGCCAGCAATCAGGCAACGCTGCGATCCGCGCTGGACTCAGTGCTCAGGCAGCAGCAAACCAACATGTCGGCTCAGGCTCAGGATGTATCGAATGCACTGGCGCAGTCCGTTGCAGGGTTAGCACATCATCAAAACGCGCTGGATAACGTGCTGGCATCGCTGAGCAGTCAGCAACAGTCTGAACAGAGAAAGCAAAGTGATGCCCAGCAAGCACTGATTGGCGAATTAACCGCGCAGCTGGCACGCATTCAGTCGGCTAATGTACAGGTAGATAACTACAGTGATGATGCCAGTGCCCAGGCGTTAGCAGCGGTCACTGAGTTACTGAGCCAAATGCATCAGGCGTCGCAGCAGGGTAATGATGCGGGGTTGCGGGCGCAACTCACAGAGATCCTTGATAAGCTTGATAATTTGCAGCTGGCGCCTGCTGACAGTAATGAACCAAGAGGAGACAATCCTTATATGTTATAAGGCCGCACAGTGCGGCCTTATAATCTCTGCTTACTCCTCGCCCTCCGTACTATTCGCGGTTGGTGCAGGAGTATCTGACACTAAGCCCTGACTATCTCTGACGTTCTTTTGAACGGCAATAGCGGCATACAGGCTCATCAAATACGCGATACCATAAAAGCCCTTTTCACTGAGCAGTAGCTCGGCGCGCCACAGGGCAAATACCAGCAGTACTATGGCCAGAAGGGTGGAAGCCAGGCTCAAGACATAATACATGTTTGAGGTTGGGATTTGCTCCTGCCGATCGCGAATACACTTTTGCAGTGATACCGCAGAAAACAGACCATACAAGAGGGCTATCAGGTAATATCCTTTTTCATTTAATGCCATTTGTGCGTTGAACAGGCCAATCAGGTAACAGGCAATACCAATTAGCAGGGCTACCACAGAGGCTAGTTTAAAAGCGTTACTTGGTGCATATGGGGTTGAATGCGTCATAATCTTTTCTCCTAAAGCGGGTATTTCAATTCAACCGGACCATTCGGTGTCAGCACGGTACTGTGGGCCAGCAACTGATTGTTTTTTAGATATCGGGCAATAGAGGTAAAAGTGGTGGTTTTCACCTTACCCTGGTGATCACTACTGTCGATCCCATCGTTAAAGAACGAGCCCAGCGCCAGTTTAAAGCGGCTGACATTGAGTGTTTGCGGCTCAAAATAGGCCCGCGTATTCACTTTAAGCTGTGCCATGTCCGTGGTGTTATATAAAGCCGCGTTGATCACATTCAGTGTATGCTCGGTGCAATTTTGCTTCTGGTTATTAAATGGGTTGGCTACCACCGAGTAGCGCGGGTTATGGACCTTGGCAGGTACTCCCTGCGCAAACGCATCCAACAACTTTTGTTGTAATGCCTGCGTGGGTATTGCAATGGCCGCTTTGAGGTCATGCACTGACCAGAAAAAGTCTGTGGGGTAATCTACTATCAGCTGACTGGTGCCGGGGTCGTCGCTCAACTGATATAAATTATGAATGGCATAACCCTGCTTTTTCTCACCCTCTGTGGTCGTGAGCTCTGAGTAGACCGCCAGTGCGACATGGGTAAATTCTATGCCCTCAGGTAAGTCATTCTCGGGACGACCGACCCGGCCGATAACAAAGACATGTGCGCCTTGTTGTGCGCTGTAGCGCTCAACCTGTTTGGCAAACTGAGCAATCTGGTTAGCTTCAAAGCGGGCTTCACCACTGTTTTGGCTGCCTGCAATCGTATGTGTGCTGGCACATATTGCTGCGGCCACGCACAATCCTTGTATCCAATTCATCATTACAGCTCCTCGTTAAGGGCTTGTGAAGGTGCAGGTCCTGCGATTAATACATCGTCACAAATGGGCAAAGGTTTTGGACTGGCAGCGTCAGATAAGCCGGTCGCGGCCTGGGTACTGGCAATACCTACTGAAATGGCACTGAATCCTATTATTGCGACGGGGATGGCAACAGCTACCATAGACACTGTTGCACCTTCAACGGCGCTTTCACCAACGCTAAGTGCACTGTACTTACTGGCCTGGCTACCATGATGGCTTGCCTGTGATGCATGGCTGTCATTGGCTGCTGCCTGCGTACAAACCATACTTAATAGTGCTGTGCATAAAGCTGAACGAAGTAAGTGAGTCATATCTTTCCCTCCTGGTAAGCAAACCATGTGGTTTGCGTTGACTTGCTTTCCAATTTACCGGAGGGATTGAATTTGTATACTCAAAATTAATATGTATAGTAATTAGAGACTATAAGTATAGGAATTTAATACTTTGAGCCAGATCCCATTAATCACTTCAATGCTTAAACAGCTATTGAAGCAACACAAACTGACCTATAAAGAGGTTGCTAATGCACTGGATATGAGCGAGGCCAATGTGAAGCGGGTCTTTGCCAGCGAGCAGTTTAGCTTGCAGCGACTTGAGCAGATCTGTGATCTGATGCAATTGTCTTTGGCGGATTTGTTTGCACTTGGAGAGCAAAAGCAATCACTTATCAGCCAGCTCACGCAGGCGCAGGAGCAGGAGTTGATGGAGAATCCAAAGCTCTTTTTAGTGGCTGTGTGCGTGCGTGATGGCTGGCAGTTTGAAGACATCATTGCTCGGTATCAGATAGATGAACTGGAGTGTATCCGCTTGCTGGCGCGCTTAGATAACCTGAATATGATCCAGCTGTTGCCTAACAATCGCTATAAATCATTAGTAGCCCAGGATTTTCGCTGGATCCCCGGCGGCCCGCTTGAGCGGTTTATCGAACAGCAGGTGTTGACCAAGTTTTTACAGGGAGATTTTAACCGTGAGGATAGCTTTCGGTTTTATTTACGTGGAAGCTACAGTGATGCCACCATCAGTGTGGTACGGCGTCGTCTTGAGCAGCTCACCAAAGAGGTTGCTCAGCTTAACCAACAGGATGCACGGTTACCTCTGAACAAGCGTCAGAGTGTGGGGCTGTTTATGGCAATGCGCCCATGGCAACTGGGGCTATTTAATGACCTCAGACGGGATGATTAAAGACATACCTCTACTAGTTAAGCCGACGCAAGGTTTCTTTGTTGTTATGAAATAGGCACTTTGTTTATTGCGTTATCAGCACGATTAGTGTTGAGTAAGTGAAGATTCATTATATGGTAATAAGCAACAATTAAGGTTGGGGTGTTCCCTAATTAAATACATTTTGTCTACTTTATCTGGGGCGGCGAATAATATATTTCCTGAATCTAATTGCGAGAATACTTTATGTTTTAGAAAGGGTAACATGAATTTAATTGTAAATGACACGATATCATTGATTAATTTTTTCTAATTATTTAGTATTGCATTCGCTTGGCTCCAAAAGTAGAACAATAATTAAACAATAAAACATTGCCCTGACAATGTGGCTTTACGGACCTATATGGAATTTGAAACAACACTGACGCGCTCTGCACATTACCTGAAACAGGCTTTGCCGATCATGATCCGTTATCGGATCCCGCTGACTCCGTTAAATTATTCGATTTGCTATTGCTACGTCGTCGGCTCACAACCTGAATTGAATGTAGAGCTAGATCAGATCTTGGCGCGTTATCAAAGTTGTCCTCCTCATTTGGCCAGAGAGTTGTTTGATAAGTATCTTTCTCAGCAAGATTTGGCATTGTTTCATGAAATATCTCATTCATTTCAGGGCACCATAGATCAAGTTCAGAGTGAAATTTCGCAAACGCTGGAGACGTCACAGGATTTTTCAGCGTTTTTATCTGAGTGCCACTATGGATTGCACAATTTGAAAAGGCAGGGCTCTGAGCAGGATCCTCGTGCTTACGACGAAGTACTGGAGTATGTATCCAGATTGACTCGAGAAGCGGTCATGATGCAGCAAAATGCATTAGGCTTTCAGAATAAGCTGGAGGTGGCCTATGACGAAATCAAATTGCTCAAAGAAGCACTTTTTGCATCGCAACGAGAGGCCAACACGGATAAACTCACCGGCCTGCTTAATCGTGGTAAATTTGACGAAGATATTGTCAATTTTTGTACTCATCCGATGAGTAAGCAAAAGGTCTTGGTGTTTGTTGATATTGATCACTTTAAGCAATTTAATGACGACTTTGGCCATCAAAAAGGTGACGATATTCTTCGTAAAGTGGCCGAAAAATTGGCGCACCATGCGCAGGGTCGCGGTGATGCTTATCGCTACGGCGGTGAAGAATTTTGTCTGACATTGTCACTCAGCAGTGTCAGTGAAGCAGTCAGCTTTGCTAATATGATCCGCCAGGATATTCGAAAACTCTCGGTAAAAGACAAGAAAACGGGTAACCCCATCAGACAAATCACTGCCAGTTTTGGTATTGCACTGTACAAAGAAGGCGCACCCTGGCAAACGCTTATTGAGCTAGCTGACAGAGCCCTGTATCTGGCCAAATCTCATGGCCGTGACAGGGTAGAGGTAGCCGGTTAGCCGGCTCAGCACACTGTGCTTGTGTAACGATTTCAGCCAATAAAAAATACATCAACTTTCCTCATATATATTATTCCCCATATTACATACGTTAACAAAAGTTTAATCTTTATTCATTTTGTGGTTGATTTTTGATCATATACTCATTAGCTTAATATTCGCTTTACCAAAAGGTCAGACGTCAGATGAGTGTCATATTTGTGCAATTACGCCAGTAGGTAGTGTCGTGGTATGGCAGATTGCCAGCGGATAGAAATCTGAAGGCTGGTCACAGAACACAATGATTTTAATAGGATTAAAGAGGAAATTATGCAGCACAAAATCAAATACTATCTGCGCCTGTCTTGGCTTTTCCTGCTGAGTTCGGTGGCATTTAATACGTTTGCAAGTGGTTATAAAGTCGTACTTATTCATGGTCTTCAGACCAGTCAAGTGACCTCAGGTTACCCAATTGATGTAACGGGCGATGGTGAGTCATACTGGTCAGAATTCTGGGGTCAACACGCCGATGTTCGCATTGACTGGCCTGCATTAGAGCGCATTGAAGGCAAGATAGCCAGTGATTATGTCTGGCCAAAACTAAAGCAAATGTCACAACAGGGAACCTGTCAGCCGGGTTGTATTCTTGTCACGCATTCAACGGGTGATTTAGTTGCGCGCTATTTACTGGATAATCAGGCTAACTGGCTGGAAAATGCCGGTCTTACACCGCTGAATATTGTTGCCACCTTTGACATTGCCGGAGCCGGTGGTGGTAGTGAACTGGCCGACCTCGCTGTCAGTGTCGCACAGGGAACTGCGGGTCTGAACCCACTTCTTGAAGCGGCGATCAGAGCCTGGTTGGGTGGCTCTGTAGAAGGCCGGTTAGGTGTACTGAATGACCTGAAAGTGAACAATGCCAGACAAATAGCTGCGCTGCCTGAAGCAAGAACACCAAGACTGCGTTTTGTTGCGGATGGCACATTGTTTCTGGGCGCGACTAAGCTTTTCCTTAAAGGAACAGACGATAGTGTTGTTGCAACACACTCTGCGTGTGGGGCAAGTCGTGCCGACGATTTTGGCAGCTGTAGCACAAGTATCGCAACCAGCGGAAAAATCGCGTCTCAAAGTGATGCTGTTAGTGGGTTCATGCCATATCATTACCCAATGTTGATGAGCGATAACTACGACCATTTCTCTGTGATCAATGACCGTGCAGAAGGCAAAGTGACTGCCGCTCAGACTAGCAGACAGCTGCTTGACGGTAACACAGTAAACTTCAATACATACACCGAAGAAACGGGTGCCTGGTTCTGGAAGAGTACTTATCGTTATGTTGAGAACTCAGGGAACAACAGCCTGTCTCGCCTAATGCTTAATGCGATGCAATAGGAGAGAAAGGTATGAAGCCCCGGATGTTCATTATTCTGATGTTTGTGGCAGTCGGGCTTGGTTACTGGTGGCTCAGCGGTGACGCTGAGCCCGTTCAGGTTCAAACCGACACTAACAAAAACACGCTTGCTAAAGCGCCCCTTGTTATAAAAGCGAACGCCACTGCTGAGGTAGCGCCACAAACAACACCCCTGCAAAAACGAGACAGACATATTCCCGTGCAAATGACGGAAGCCGCAGAACACATTGCTCAGCATTATGAACAGCAATTGCAGTTTGCGCCTTATTCGCAGCCATTGACAGCGGCAGATGCTGACAGACTCACGCCTAATCATTTTTATCCTGTCACTATCCCGACGCAAAATATAGACGAGGTATTGACACTCAAACTCAGTCAATATCGTTTCGTATACCCAGAGCCGATAGAGTTAGTGCTGACGGGCAGCGATATATACAGCGCCACAGTAACGGTCAGCGAAGTCGACAGCAATAAAGTGCTGACTACCCAAAGTCTGATAGAGCAAGAAGGCAGCTACACATCACGTATTAAGGGAAAGAAAACGTTTCCCCGGGAACTGCAACTGACTGTTCGTGCTCACGTCAGAGGAGACGAAATTCCGCTGGTGGCGCAGATCCACTATATGAAACCCAGTGCCGAATTACTTAACCTGGAACAGCCGCAGGTACAGGGGAGTGATCTGCTTGTATATGCCAGGCTTAAAGTTCAGGAGGCCGGGATCTATCGGTTCAGGGCCAATCTGTTTTCGGGCGATCAGCCATTGTCTCATGTTGTGGCGAGAAAACGCCTGAGTGAAGGAACGCAATTATTGCCACTTAAGATCCACCAGAGCGTCCTGCCGCAACATGCTTCGGCACTCAAGCTGACAACCTTTGTAGTAGAGCGTATGTCTGGTTCGCCACAGGAGAAAGCCCGCTATGGCCGCAGTAACGTGGATGCCTATATGCTTGATGGCGTGGATCTATCTGAATTGAGCAGAGTGCCTTATACACCCACTGAACAGGAACGACAAAAACTGGCATTTCTGAAACAGTTGGGCGCTCAATAAGCTTAGATTGAAACGCAACATTCTCTTGTATACGTAACAAAACAAGGCAAATCTGCTGGTTGGTTTGTCGAGTGACCTGATAATCCGGGGTTAACGCACCCTGGTATAAGTCCACGAAGCCGGTTTGCCATTTCCGTCTAATTAAACCCATCGTATGATTCAGTGCTGTGTAAGTATGTAATGTTCAATCGTCCGTTTGCTTGATCTCTGAGCAATTGTTCGATACTGTTTTTGTTCCCAAATTGGTGTTGAATACACTTAGGACTGACAGGTCATAACGATAAAAGGATAGGTATGGTTGTCATTGAAAAATTGTCTCCATCACACATAGCTGATGTTAAAAAGATACAACTGGCACCAGAACAGATCCGTTTTGCAGGTACCTCAGATGAGTTTTTAGAAGACGAATGTGACACCACACACCGACATGTGATCAGGCGTGATGATACACTGATTGGTTACTTTAAGCTCGATTTGGCTTATGACAAAAAATATGAGTATTGCCCGGCTGGCGCTTTGGGGTTACGTGCATTTGTAATTGATAAAGAGTATCAGGGCAAAGGGCTGGGGACTGCGGCAGTAAAAGCGCTTCTGGCTTATCTGTCTGTCCACTATGCGTCATACCCATGGTTGTATTTGGGGGTTAATTGTCAAAATCTGGGGGCTCACACTTGTTATGTAAAAGCCGGGCTGACAGTGTGTGAAGATAAGTACTTAGGTGGACCTGCAGGGCCGCAGTACATTATGTATGGAAAAATTCCGTCCAGGTAAGTGTGATATATGAAAGGAAATCGAATGTCCGACAAACCCGTTGCCAAAAAGCTCTGTAATTTTTTGATTGAAAATGCTGCTGCAGATTTCAGACTGGCAGATGGCCTGACTTATCTTGAGGATATACACTTTGACGACTGGGCAGCAGAAACGGCGCTTAATAAGTACCGTAAAGCTCATCACGGGCTTTGGGTAGGAGGCGTTGTTCTGCTGACCCCGCACCATATCAAGTTCTCTCCCAACCTGCTAAATATACTTTTTCATAAAGGGGATTACTCATTGTCCATACCATTGTCACACATTATGGACATCAGTCTTGAGTCAGGTTTACTGACCAATATTATTGTGCTGACAACACCGTATGGCTTTTATCGTTTCCGCTGTTTTGGTGCGCGCGACTTTATGGCGGTCATACTCGCTCAGCTTCAGGGCGAACACCTTACCAGATAACCGGGGTTGTACCCCGGCGTAACTATAACGGCAGGTGCTTATTTCACATAGTAGAGCAGGGTATTTTGCTCCGCACCACTGTATACCCCACTGCTGTATGGCCAGAGGTCAAATTTTACATTGTGCTGGTACAAAGAAGCGCCGGCTCTTAGATATCCATCTCCCCGACTGGTCGATTTGGTACTCAGGCTGATAAATGAATAATCCAACCCTGAAAGGCTACAGCCCGTTCCTTCTTGCTGCCATAATACGCCAATATCATAGGGCACCTGTGGCTGAGTCAGGTCTGCAGTGTGTTGTACGGCCACACAATTTCCATTGGTCAGCTTTGATTTGCTGATTTGAGCTATTTTGGCATATTCATCTACGAACATCATTCCCGTGATCATACCTTGTTGGACTGCTTGCCATTGTTGGGCGGGGAGTGCACCAGTGTTGGCCGGAGTGACCGGGGTGGTTTCGGAAATTGTGTCTAAGCCGTCCTGATGGTGTGCAACCAGTGTCCAGCCCCCTCCATTTAAAGTCATCTCACAATGGGCATAAAAGGCAGGTGCGCCTTCGTTGCCGTCTGGGTCAATTTGGTACAAGCCGGTTGTGGCGTCAGGATGCTGCTGCTTGATGGTCGCGCAGGTCGTGCCGATAGTAGGTGTGGGGTCTTCTGGCGGTGTCACTGGATCATGAGAAACAAAGCCTCCGTAGTATTCCAATTCGCCGATCGCTCTGTAGCTGTGCCCCTGAGTGCTGGTTATCTTTAGTCGGATATACTTTCCAATCGCGGGCTCGGCCAGGGTCACGAGCTGGTCGAGGCTTTTTGCAAGTGAAAAAGACTCGTGGTCAACATAATTGATGTTGTCCTGAGACACTTGAAGCGTTACGTCCTTGACGCCCATACCTGGGTCCGATGCACCGGAATAGAGAAAAACCCGGAAAGAAGTAATATATGCCTGACGCTCAAAGGCGACCTGCAACCAGTGGTCTTGCGCATAAGTAGATAGCCAAATGCCGCGTTTAATTTTTGCGCCAGCATCAAGATTAATCTTGCTTGATGAGTTGTAGCCGTCAAAGGCACCAGCTGCACTATCCAGCCCGTAACTTTGACTGGCTGTGTAAGACGATTCTGTCAGTCCATTAGTACCAATTAAGGCGATATTACCATGCTGACCAGTGGCTTCACCCGGATCAATGGCAAATTCACTGCCAGTATCCAGGCGCAGAGCCATGGTGTCCTTACCATAATGGGTAATATCCTGGGCAAACAACTGGTTTTTGATTGACAAAAGATGAATAACTTCCAGTAAATGACTGGTTTCAGAGTCCTTAGACTGCTCTTCCTGTACGATTAGCTTACCATTGATAGTTTGAAAACCTTGCTGATTGACTGCTTGTTGAGTCAGGTTGTAAGCTTCACCCGTATCGGTCAATCCGGCATTGCTGTTGTTGTACACTGCCAGATATCCAATCGTTTCTTCACTGTGATTGTTCCCTGATTCCTGCTCGGTGAGTGTTGCCCCAAAAGTCAGTGCCGATGTGCTGGACACTCGCAATGCATAAGCATCCGGGTCATTTTGAGTTTGACCACTCAAGATAACATGGGGTGTATGTGCAAAACTCTCCTGGAAAAATTGATGTGCGGCGCCACCTGTTATGGCAAATTCACCCACCTCCCAGATACTGCCATCGTTCAGAGTATGGCGTCCCTTTTCTGCTACAAGAAACGACACCTGCTCATCACCGTGTGCGCCATCCAGATACGGCCACTCCAAGAACTGAACATCAAAGCTGGTATCGGTGACATTTGAGATGGAAATAACACCGGCATCCTGATCATTAAATGTAGGTACAGAAGAAAATATCACAGGATCAGAGTAACCATTGATTGGAATAGTGATTTTATGATCGGTAATCGTGACATTTTCAATAAGCGTGAATGCCTGAGCATGGATAGATGTAAGAAGAGCAATTGAGCTTAGCCCGAGTAGTTTTAGCATATTTTTCCTTAACTAAGGTTGTTATTTTTAATTGTGAATACTACTTGTTAAACATCCAAAGTAAAGAATTAAAGCATTTAAATTCATTTGCTTATGTGTCTTTCAATAACAATTGAGGACTTTGCTGTGTAATATTTTTTTTCTAAAAGTCGCGTTGTTTGAGTTTGTTTATTTTGCTTGGTTTAGTCGCGGGGCCGTTGTCTTGTCCTGCTGGTTATATCTCAGTCGCTTGGAAAGTTTTTTATTTGAGTGGTCTATACTTACTTTTATTATCGGTGGTCTGAGAAACGCTTCAGGGATACGAACTGTATGAGTACCAACTATGTGGTGATTGTGTTCAGTGGGCTGACGGCTGTGTTTATGAGCCTTGCGGTACAATTCTATTTATACGATGGCAATCATGGCCGTGACACCGCGGTGAATAGCAGCATGGAGTTGGTCACTTATTCTACGCAATGGGTCGATGCCGCGATTCAGCCTCTGCCACACATTGAACAGTATGATGTTGGCTGGGTTCAGCTTGGTAAAGCTCTGTTTAAAAGCCCATTGCTTTCAGCGGACAACACAACCTCATGTGCATCTTGCCATGATGTGTACAACGGAGGAGATGATGGGTTTCCAGTATCCGTTGGTATAAATCAGCAGCTGGGCAGCCGTAATGCCCCGAGCGTGATCAACGCAGTGTTTAATTTCAGGCAGTTTTGGGATGGGCGAAGTGCCGACCTGATCAGTCAGTTGCCTCTGCCCATCCATAACCCGCTGGAGATGGCCAGTAACTGGTCTCAGGTTATTGCAAAACTCCAGCAGCAGCCGCACTTTGTCAGCAGTTTCAGGGCGGTGTCAGATGACGGGATCACGCCCGAAAATATCACTAAAGCCATTGTTGCATTCCAAATGTCACTGGTATCTGAAAATACCCCCATTGATGCCTACTTGCTTGGAGACAAGGGCGCCTTAACGGCACAACAACAGCGTGGCTATCGTAAATTTGTTGAACTGGGGTGTGTGACCTGCCATCAGGGCCGCAATATTGGCGGTAATATCTATCAGAAAATGGGTCGCCTGGAGCGTATGCCCAATGAATTGTTAAATGACTTTGGTCGTTATCAGTTAACCCGTAACGAGCAGGATCGGTTTGTATTCAAAGTCCCTAGTCTACGCAATGTAGCCAATACCGGGCCATATTTTCATAATGGTTCAGTGGCGAATTTGTCGGATGCAATAAGGCTGATGGCACAAGGGCAGTTGGGTTTAGAACTCAACGAGGAAGATATCGCTGATCTGGAAGCCTTGCTGCATGCTTTTTCAGGTGAATTACCGAGGTCATTGAAAGAGTGAAATACATACTTGAAGGGATGATCCTAGTGCTGATTTGGTGGCTCGGTTCAAACGCAATTGACCAATACCATCAACTACGGGACGTACAGACTACACTGGCATTGAAAGAGCGGCTCAACAGAGCCACAACTGAGTTATCGCTAGAGACCCTGTCAGCCATGGATAGCAACATTTATCACTTTGACAAGCATGCACAGAAGCAGCTTGAATTTGAAAGTGTTTATAATGAGTTAGTATCACGGAAGCTGCTCAGTGATGAGATGAACAAAGCTATTTCGCACTTTCATGATGCCATTGATACTTACATGCAACTCGCCTCTATGCTCAAAACATCTTACCGTTATATTGCAAAACAGGAATTGGAAAGCGATGCGTTTTCACCACAGGCACAGCTCATTGTCAGCAAAAGTGCGGCACTGGTGTCTAATTTGCAGGTGACAAACTCGCATAGGGTCATTGAGCAAGTCCGTCAGCAACTTGCACAGTCTATGGTGATACTCACTGAGCTTGAGCAGGAAAGGCGTACCTTCAGGGTTATGCGTTTGCATATAGAGTTTATATTGGAAAATGCTTTGATGGCCTCAAATTTGTTGGTGCCAATACAAAACAGTACCTTATCAACTGCTATTTTGCGGGAAACACAGGCACTCAATAATCAGGTAGATAGTGTTTACTGGCAGATGATACGGTCCGTATTTTGGTTTCTTTTACTGGTATTTACGCTGATTTTAATCGTTTTATTACGGCTTATGGGTGGTTTAAAGCGTGCCAATGAACAGGCTAATCAGGCTGCTCAAACCAAGTCTTTATTTCTCTCAAATATGTCACATGAGATTAGAACACCGATGAATGGCATCATGGGGCTGACGGATATTCTATTATCCACTGAATTGACCAGCGTACAAAGGAATTACCTGGAAAAAGTGAGGTTCTCGGCAAATGCGTTAACCACCATCATCAATGATATTCTGGATTTTTCGAAAATTGAGTCCAAAAAACTCAATATTGAACAAATCCCCTTTCAGTTTGAGGAGCTGCTGGATAATTTGCGGTCGCTGATCACGCCCATCGCTAATACTAAGGGGGTGAAGTTAATTTTCGATATCGACCCAAACCTCAATGAGTGGTATGTCGGCGATCCAGTTAGAATTAATCAGATAATGCTTAACTTTGCTTCTAACGCCGCAAAGTTCACTGAAGAGGGCACCATTACTTTAGCCGTACACAGGCACCCCAAAGATGCAGCCAGCGAGTGGCTTGAAATTTCGGTGTGCGACACGGGCATTGGCATAGAAGAGGACAAAGTGGCGCTGTTGTTTGAACGTTTTACGCAGGCCGAATCCTCGACTACACGGCGTTATGGAGGAACCGGACTGGGGTTGACGATATGTAAATTACTTGCTGAGCTGATGCAAGGTGAAATACGCGTTACCAGCGAAGTAGGTGTTGGCTCAACATTTATGGTCCGTTTGCCGATGGCAACACTGGATCACGCTCCTCAGGCAACTGAAACAAATGAAAAAATCATGCTGGACGGCTCAATACTCATTGTGGAAGACGATCCAGTATATATGGAAGTCAGTGTTAATATTGCGAATTCGGTTGGGCTGAAGGTTGCGCGTGCTCACACAGGGGGGGAAGCAGAAGCGCGGCTGTCGGGCGAAACATTTGATATGTTACTGCTGGACTGGGTGCTACCTGACTGTGAAGCCAATGAATTATTGGAGCGACTTGAGGCTCTCGCGATACTGCCCGCCAAAGTAGTGATCTACACGGCACACACAGAACAAAGCATAACGCCTAAAGTTGATTACCCTATATTGTATAAACCCTTGTTAAAAAGAGATCTGATCAGTCTGTTTATTAAAGATAGTCCTAACGAGTACGTGGCAACACAAGAGCGGGTGATATCCGGGCTATCAGCTGAAGCCGCAGGTACTGCACAAACTCAAACATTCCGTGTGCTGCTGGTAGAGGATAATGATATCAACCGTATTGTGGCTACTAAACTGCTTGACCGGTTTAATTTGGAAATAGTAATTGCACAAAATGGTCAGCAAGCTGTTGATGAAATCATGGCGTGTGATGGCGCGTTTGACCTGGTCTTTATGGACATTCAGATGCCAGTAATGGATGGAATGGAGGCCACACGCATTGTGCGAGAAACATACAGTGAGGAAGTGCTTAAGATCATTGCGTTAACTGCCAATGTTATGCAAAGTGAGGTGGATAAATATTTGAATATTGGTATGAACGATCACCTTGGAAAGCCGTTTAAGACCGACGAGCTGGATAAGCTATTGAACAAATATTTGTTCAATATACAATAGCGTCACGTTTAGTCATTAGCATGTCGAAAATACTCATGTGGGATTAATAGTCACAAGAATAGCAACCAGGCTTTTAAAAAGCAGGAACGCATAGTTTGAAACTGAAAGTCAATTCTGGTGGTTTGAAACACCGTTATGTCATACTTAGACAGGCTGAATAAAAGAGAATAAAAGAGATAGATACGATGAAAAATGTGTTCTTTATGTTGTTTTTGCTGATTGCCTGCGATGTGCTCTCTGCAGAGCGGCTTGTGTCAAATGCCTCGGTGACGTCATTGAAGGTATATGAAACAAACGATGACTCTGTACGGGTCTGGATGCACATTAATGGCAGTGCCAGGATCGGGCCCAATCCCGAAAACCCGGAAGTGACCTGTGAGTTATGGACCAACAGTTCATTAGTACATGGGTCGGCATTGGCCGCGTTAATGGGCAAAAAAAAGGTCAATATTTGGTATGCAGACAGAGGTGAGAAATCACATTGGTGTAAAGTGAAAGTGCTGGAAGTACTTGATAACTAAATAAAAGCAACTTTCTGTATGACGCATGCGTTTGCTGAACAGTGCTTTAACTAAAAACCCTGCAAGCTAAGTGGTGCAGGGTTTTTACTTTAAGTATGCATCGAATTTGGCCAAAAAAGGCCTTTGACTTAATGTTCAGCTTTACTAGTTTTGATGCGCCTGCAATGCCTCAAGCGGGATAATATCTAGTGCATTCTCGTGCGTTGCTTCGAGATTGACGGGCGGTGCCACACCGGCTTCATAGGCTTCTTTCCATCTTAGTGCACATAAACACCAACCATCGCCCGGTTTTAACCCCGGAAAATCATAAGCCGGATAGGGCGTGCTTAAGTCGTTGCCTCTTGATTTGGTAAAGGTTAAAAAGTCTTCTGTAACGGTCGCACAAATTACATGAGTGCCAATGTCCATATGATTAGTGTTGCAAAATCCATCTCTTAAAAAGCCGGTTAACGGATCAGTGCAGCAAGACTCTAGTTCACCACCCAGTACATTCTTAGCCATGTCTCATTCTCATTCATTATATAACTGGAGCACTATACGTATGCGACTGCTATGAGGTTTACTCTAAGTGGAGTGTGAAGAGTGCTTGATCTATAGCCTGTAAAGATATTGTTCAAGTATTTTGTCCCAGCCTCGCCGTGACCCAGATAGATGAGAGCTGTGCGTGTTACGCAGTCTCACCCTTGCAACAGCAAAAACACGCCAAATAATGCAATTGCACCGCCGCACAACATGGCTTTGGTAACGGCTTCTTTACGGATCAGGCTTAAGGTCATCACCATGAGTGGGGCAGTCGCAAAAATGGTTTGCGCAATTGCCGGGTCCGTGTTGTTCACGGAAATAAGTTGTAACCACAGCCCGATAAAGGTGCCGAAAAATACCGCGATAAACAACCAGCGCTTTCCTGATATTTGCCTTAATGTCAGTGCTTTATTAAGGCTATGAGATTTCAGGCAGGCAACCAGACAAGCAACAAATAAGGTGCCAGATGCCAGACGGATCAATGCGGCCCACAAGCTGCTGATCTCCTCGTTGTTTAATGCGCCTTTTGAGAGCACCATACCTGCGGCCTGGCATGTTGCCGCCGTTAGCGCAAAAGTTACGCCCAGCAGGTAATGGGTTTTGTCCGGGAGCGGTTGGGCTTTATTGGGTTTTATAGCCAGAATAACACCAAAGGTGGTCACTGCGATGCCAAGCCAGGCGACAGGCCCAAGGTAAACGCCCAGAACCAGGATATTCAGAATACCGGCAATAGCGGGGGCCAGGCTTTCAACCACCAAGGTGCGCGCCGGGCCAATATTTCTGAGCGCTGCAAAGTAGGCACTGTCACCGATGGCGATACCCAATACGCCACTGGCTATCAGCCAGGCCCAGCTTGATGAGTGTGCAGGGTATAGAGTGTCTTGTGCAACGAACAGGCATAGTGCCATCAGTGCCGATGCAATGACGCCTTTACTGACATTTAACTCGAATGGACTCAGATGATGGCTAAACCGTTTGTATAAAAGGGTTGAAAACGCCCAAACAAATGCAGCGCTGATAGCTGCACCTTCACCTATTCCAATCATCTTATTATTCTTCTACTGAACTAAAAGCGGCTAGTATACATAAACCACACGAAAGAGACATAGTAGCAGCTTTAGCTGAATAAAAATTGTGAAAAGTGCCTAAAGAATACTTGTCGTTGCAATGAATTTGTCTGTCTTTTCTTCGATGTTTCAATGAGGAGGTAGTCAATATTAGTCCTGTTACTCCTCCACCAAACCGTGGTGAATAAGACAGCCACTAAATGGAAAGGCTGAGTGCATTATAAGTTGCTAAGTCAAACTTATGTTGGGACGCTGCATAATTTTCTGGGGCCTACAAAAACTCTTCTCAGCCGAGTGTGCACTGAGAAGAGCGTTATTTACTTTGAGTGATTATTTAATGTAATACCATAAAGCGTTTTGTTCCTGAGCACTGAAGCGCTCATCCGCATAGGGCCAGACGTCGAACTTGACGTCGAACTGGAACAAAGATGCGCCAGAGATCAGGTAGCTCTCACCACGTGCACCGTATTTGGTGCCTAAAGCAATATAAGAGTAGTCAAGCCCACTCAGGCTGCAGCCATTTTGTTCATTCTGCCACAATACATACGTGTCGTAAGGCGCTGCAGGACTCATAAGATTTGAAGTCTGGCTCAGATTGGCACAGTTACCATTGTCCAGCTTGGCCTTACTGATCATAGAAACGCGCTGGTGCTCATCTATGAACATCATACCTGTTGTCATATTATCACGTGCGCTTTGCCACTCAGTAGTACCGGTTACACCGATAGACTGAGGAACCACAGGGGTGACGCTGTTTAGCAATTCCAGCCCGTCTTGGTGACTGGCAACCAACATCCAGCCGCCACCCAGGTGGTTCATTTCACAATAAGCATCAAAGGCATCGTGACCACCCTGACCGTCTGGATCAACCTGATAGAGACCTGAGGCAGCTGACGGGTTTGCTGCTTTGATGGTTTCGCAGCTCGTGCCCTGAACGCTTGCGGGTGGCTCTACGGGATCTGTGATTTCACCTTTGACAAAGCCGCCGTAATACTCAAGCTCACTGATCACGTGATAACTGTGTCCCTGAGTTGAGTCGATCTTCAAACGGATGTATTTGCCGACAGCAGGCTTACTGAGCTTAACGGTTTGATCAAGCGATTTTTCAAGTTCAAAAGACTCATGATCGATGAAGGTTTGGTTATCATATGAGACTTGTAACGTCACATCTTTAGGCCCCATTCCTGGGTCTGATGCTCCGCTGTACTGGACGATCCGGAAGGAAGTGATATATGCAGCCTGATTAAATGCAACCTGTAGCCAGTGTTTTTCTTTGACGGTTGAGATCCAAATCCCTTTAGTCACTTTCCCCGGAGAGTCACTATTGATCAAGGTCCCACTGTTGTAGCCGTCAAATCCGCCTGCGGTTTTGTGATGTGAGTGAGTTCTGCTGGCTGTATATGATGCTTCAGTCAGGCCATTGGTGCCCAACAGTGCAATATTGCCAAATTCACCGGTTTGTTCACCAGGTTCGATAATATAGTCAACCGGCGCCCTATAGCGCAATGACATAGGATCAGAACCGTAACGGGTGTTGTCTTGTGCAAACAACTGGTTACCAATTTTAAGCAGGCTGGTTAGCTCAAGCAGGTGGGCTGTTTCTTGGTCTTTTGATTGCTCTTCCTGGATAAGTAAAGTACCTGGTTCTACACTCAGGCCGTCTTGGTTAATGGCTTCCTGACGCAGTGTGTAGTAAAGACCATCGGTGTCCAGTGCACCGCGCTTATCCTGGCTAAACACCGCAAGGTAACCAATGGATTCTTCTCCATGTCCGTTACCGTCTTCTTGCTCCTGAAGCGTTACACCAAAAGTTTGGCTGGAAGCACTTGAAACGCGCAGTGCAAATGCATCGCTTTCATTTTGGGATTGCGCGGTCAGTAATACATGCGGTGTGTGCTCAAAGCTCTCTTTGAAGAATACATGGCTGCTGCCACTGTGCATCGGGAATTTACCCGCTTCCCATACGCTGCCATCGGCCAGTGTGTGACGGCCTTTTTCAATAACAAAGAAAGAGACCGACTCTTCACCATGCACGCCATCCAGATAAGGCCATTCTTTGAATTGCACATCGAAGCTGCTTGAGGTCACATTGGAAATGGATACAACACCAGCCTGTTTGTCATTCATGGTTGGTACAGAGGCGATAATAACCGGATCGGTATAGCCGTGTATGGCAACAGTAATAGGATCGCTGGAAACTTTAATATCCTCGATGAGGGTAAATGCGTTGGCCATTGACGACATCATTAAACAGCAACTCAGAGCTATTTTTTTCATTAATTCATTCCTTTTATGAGAGTCTAATCGGGCGATTAGACATAAAATATTCTATCGCCTATACATGGTACAAAACAAGGAACTAAATCAAGTTTGGAGCATAAGTGATTAACCTTTATGCTATTTTCGGTATTTTTTTGCCGGTAATTTGGGGTTAAGTGGTTAAAAGTGAGTCTCAGTAATAAGACTCACTGAAGAGGAAGGATAGAAGAGCAGCTTATTCCGGTCTTGTCTTGGTATACGGAGCAGTTATTCCTGAATACTCTGCACTGCCAAGGCGCGCCAGAGGGGCGGCTTTATCAGCGTGTACTTTTATACGCTGTTTTTGATCCAGCTCGGTGACTCTATCGCTCAGATACAAGCTGATTATTTTCACAAATACCAGATTTTGCGGCGTATCGCCAATCTCCTGTACTTCATACAGTTCACAGCCGTAGGCAATATCGCAGTGGGCGATCCGCGGCATTGAAAAGCCGTTAAATTCAGCAAGCGCTATGTTGTTTGCTGTGACTTCTGATTCGCCATGGGGCAAGGTTGCGGCAGTCTGAGTCACTAGCTCAGCGTCGTGTTCTGAGGCGATGTGGATCACACATCGGCGTGTCGCTTGGATGTTTATGACTGTATCTTTAATCTCACCTGTCGGCTTTTTTCCGGCTGAAAACATCAATAAAGGCGGTGCACTGGACACCGCCGTAAAATAAGAAAAGGGTGCCAGGTTATAGTTTTGAGCACCGGACTCGGTAAGCACCCAGGCTATCGGCCTAGGGATCACTGTTTGAGTCATCAGGTGATAAATCTGGGTGGGCGAAAAGTCAGCAAAGTTCAGTTCCATAAAACACAAGTACGCAAAGTTAAGGGACAACCATGGTGCCACACTAACGATTGGGTGGAAAGATGGGTTACACTCACGCCATCCGTGTTTTGTATCGTTTTGGATATGTATATAAATCGCCAACCTCTTAATACCAGTCTGCCTTTGGTGTATCACCCCAACTATTCATTTAGTTTTGACCCGACGCACCGCTTTGTAATGAGTAAATTCGCTAATTTATATCAACAGGTGAAGGCAATGGGATTGATTGGTGATAATGTGCATCAGCCTCAATTGGGCTCGCCAGAGCCACTGGAATCGGTCCATTGTGACACCTACCTGTGGGACCTTTGGCATAACCAACTTTGTGGGAAAGCCATGCGGCGTATTGGTCTGCCCTGGTCTGAGCAGCTGATGGCAAGGACGTTTACTGCACCGCTTGGCACACTCAAAACGGCTGAACTGGCTTTACAACATGGTGTGGCTTGTCACCTTGCTGGCGGCACTCACCATGCACACTATGATTTTGGCTCCGGTTACTGCATGGTGAATGACCTGGCATTTACTTCTACAACCCTGATTGAGCAGGGTAAGGTCGATAATGTACTGATCTTTGATCTCGATGTTCATCAGGGTGATGGCACAGCAGCTATGTTAAAGCATCACCCTTATGTGTTTACCTGCTCCATCCATTGCGAAAAGAATTTCCCGTTTAGAAAGCACAGCAGTGACCTGGATATTGGTCTTGCGAACAACCTAAAGGACGCAGACTATCTCTGTATTGTAGAAGACACTCTGAAAGGCTTGCTCGAAGACGTAAATCCAGATCTGGTACTGTATGACGCCGGTGTGGATATCTGGGAGCACGATGGTCTGGGCAAGCTGGATATCAGCTGGCGCGGTCTGGAACAGCGCGATGCTCTGGTACTTAAAACCTGCCAGCAAGCAGGCATCCCGATTGCAACCGTGATCGGCGGTGGCTACGACAAAGACCATTTACGTCTGGCTCAACGTCATGCCATTGTGGTTGAGCAGGCGGCGTTACTCTAGGTTAAATGTAATTACCACTACTAGCTTTGCTGTGTTGACGTTATGGAGGGGCAAGATAGCAGGTAGGCAAGATGTTCGGCAGGTTTTATTTTGCTCACCGAGTGCTATGAATAGCGTTAAAGACGGGAAGAAGAGCGTCAAAAGTCGCTTCTAGCTTCCCTGAAAAATCCGCCTCGAACAGAAGAGTCAGCGGTGATAATTCTGCTTTGTTAGAACGGACTTTGTTGGTTAATTAATATCGATCTTTGTCCGATACTTGTCGCATCACAGTGAAAGTTAGCTACCAGAGCATCATTCTGGTTGTGTTCGTTGCTCCAGCGGATATAACCATACCCTACATAGCCTGAACCCATTTTGTTCATTGAGATAGCGCCGGTTTTATTGGCAGGTAACGCAACAGTGCCAGTAACTGGGTTAGATCCTGAAAAAGCATACCAAGAGGTAATGTTTGATGAATATGTATTACCATTTTGGTCGAATAGGTCTATCTTCACCTGAACATCATTATCAGAAATATTGGTAATATGGAGGTGGCATGAAGAGTTGGTTCCAACGTAGTAGTGTGGAATTAGCGCCTGTCCTGTTCCTGAAAGTGCTGCAGATGAATAAATAAGAGAAGCTAAGATTAAAGATTTCTTCATGAAGAAACTTCCTTTTTGAGTAGAGTTTATAATTTGAGGCATTGGGTGTATTTTGATAAGAAAAAAGTAGTTGATACTGCTAATTATTATAGTAAATAAAAGCCAATAGACTTGGATTCGTCAGTTTGGCCACAGCATCGAATTTCACCTTCTGCGAATATAGTATTCCACTACGTAAAAAATGTATCAAGTTGTTTTTATTTCTTAATTATGGTGTTGAGATTTTTGTTCTGGCGTGATGAGTACCTGTGGTGACACGGGAATAATACTTTTTTACCTCTTAGAAAGTGTGGTAAATGAAGTTTGAATTTTGATGCTTCTAGAAACTTTTCATTAAATTTTTACTGGATTTTATGTGAGTAAAAGGGTTTTTATATGCTAGCTATAATAAGGGTGTTTTCGTTTTATTTATCTGAGTATGGAGTAATTAAATCTGTTTTGGAGCGAATTCAATATTTCTGTGATGCAGGTAAAGAGAATTGGATTTAGAAAAGACTACTCAATTAGTCGCAGTTAATCTCCTGAACCAGGTGTCTCTAAACTTTAGTCATCACGGAATTTCAAGAATCATATACACTAGCACTGTCACACCTGTCTGTGGCTATCAACTAGTTGTGCAAGCTCACTACGGCTGTTGATGCCAATTTTGTCGTAAATACGGTACAGATGATTAGACACGGTTGACGGGGCAACATCCAGTTGCCTGGCTACCTCTTTGAAAGTCAGGCCCTTGCATACCCATTCAACAATCTGTGCTTCGCGCTGGCTTAACAAGTCTAACGGGCCCGGTAGTCGCAGTGTCACTGTCATTAGCTCACCCTGTGCTTTAAAAGAGACTGCCAGGTTATTGATCTGCACTGTAGAGTTATCTTTGCCCATAGCAAAGGGCAGGGTAACGCTTGAGCGATTGGGAAAATATTCGTTGAGCAAAGTGACAAAGCGGGGCTGGACCTCGTGAAAACATCCATTTAAGTCGCATATCGCAGATGCGGCGTGTTTTTTGGTGTGGAGCACATTACCTGCGTGTAAGTGCAGAAAAAAGGCATGTGAGGCGGCATTGACCAGGTGAAATACAAGCCGTTCCTGTAAATGGCGCTCCTGCTCGGTAAAAACTTGTTGGCGCTCGAAGCGATATAAACTGATCAATGAATAAAGGCCATTGTCCTGATCAAAATATCCGGCAGCCAGGATACGCTCAATACCATATGGTTGAAACAATTGTCGGTATAACTGAGACTGGTAAAAGTCTTCGTCAGCAATCACATCCTGCATATTAACCGGTTTGCCGAGGTTATTGATCACGGCGTCTCTGATAGGGTTGATCGACAGTGTTTTTTGCAGGTGGTGGGCATAATGTTCATCCAACCCAATATGGCAAACATAATGAAAGTGAATATCTGCACTGTTGCCACTGCCCCAAAATGCCGCATCAAAGTCGATGACTCGGGATAGCTGTTCTAAAGCCCATACACGATATTCATTCGGCGGTACACGCGCGGCTTCACGGTAGAGTTTGCTGATAAAGGCTTCTGGATCCGAGGCGGCAAAGTTCAAAGGGGTTGTCATAATGTTATTTTGTCCGTGTTGATAATACCTGTTGTGTTTATCTGTATTTTTACGCCGTTCTGGCAGTAAGCGGGTGGATGGCCATGCAATCGGCATGTTTTTAGGTTAAATCTACTATTGGCCAACTCCGCCTGGCTGTTCACTATTGACCGTCATAAATTTGAAGGGCCCAATATGAAACCTAATTATCAGCTTTCACCTGAACTGTTAAATAATCGCACACAGTTTAGTGCGCCATTTTTTCAGCGTTTTACACTTCGTCATGACCGGGCGCCACTGCAATTAAATACCCATATAAGCAAAAATTACTTATTTCCTACGTTTTACGGCGATGTCAGTTGCGCGATTGGGGTGTTCTTGTGTGACTACCAAAAAGCGCAGGCATTGTTGCCACACCCTGAGATGAAACCCGTGGCTATGCCCAAAGGGAGGGCGCTGGTTACGTTCTCATGCTATCAATATAAGCAAGTGTTAGGTATGGCACCTTATAATGAAATTGCCATGACAATTCCGGTGATGGTTGGCGCAGCGGTAAATGTACCTGTATTACCAATGGTTGTGCCTGGCTTCAAAAAGTTTGGTTTTTACGTGTTTCATATGCCGGTTACCTCAGAAGAGAATCGCATTCGCGGCCAGCAGATCTGGGGATTGCCTAAAGCTGTTGAAACAGTGGAAATAGCAGAGGATAGTCAGTTCTCCACGACACAGGCTTACGATGGTGAAGACAAGCCATATTTTACGCTGCGGGTGCCGACGCAGGGCAAGACCACAGCGTTTGATGTTTCATCCAACCTGTATTCTCTGCGCGATAACCGCTTGTTGCAAAGTCCCACCCATTTTAAAGGCACCTTCAGGGTGAATAAATACCTCAGCCGGCTTTGGCAAAAAGGCGGGGATGATCCTAAAATGCTGATCCTGGGTAAGGGTCCCAGGGCGCAGATGCTTAAGTCGCTGGATATTGATCCGCAGCCGTTTCAGTTTCGCTATGCTGCAACAATGAATGCGTGTTTTGATTTGCCCAATGCGGATTATGTGGCGCCGGTGGGGTTGCGTTGAGGGCTTGATATTGTGGCCTGCCTGATGAGGTCACTTGGATAACCAGGCCATACAGAGTTGGCCTGGTTGGTCAGCTTGTAATGTTGCCAGCTTATTTGACAGTAAAGGTTCGGCTCTTGCCCGAGTAACTCTTTATTTTTCCGCCCCAGCCGCTTTTCCAGTGACCATTGTGTTTTATGCGATAGGTGCCTGTGGGCATCGCCGCATCTATGGTCCATTCCAGCTGTGCGAACGAGCAGGCCATACAATCCGCTGCGGTATCGCGGGTCCAGGTAAATTTAGTGCTCAGGTCATTATCCGTTAAGACGGTTGACCAGCTACCATTTTCATATCGCTGCACCTCCATAAAACTCGACATGGTTTTAAAGTTATTCTGAGGGTGGCCGGAGCGAAACTTCACCTTAACCGTATTACCACGCATGTAACTGCTGTTGGCATCATTCCAGGTTTGTCCGAAAGACTCCCACAACCGCTTATCATCGTACACTACACCAATGGCATAGACTTTTTGTTTGTTGGACCAGTCCAGCGGGCTTGGACCTGTGTCGAGGGCATCACCGTTTACCAAAGCATTGGCAAGTTCACTAAAGATTTGCCGATATGCCGCCAGGCTGTGCTGACCAAACAAGGTGTGCGCACCTTCGTAGTACTGGATCTGATATTCCTCTTTGGTTGTGATGTACCCGCCATAGGCATTAGCCAGCCCGGCAAAAACCACAGTGGTGATGCCACGAGGAGCAAGCGCTGTTTGTAAATCGCTGCGCAGGCGACGTGCCGCCATGGTTGTCATCTCACCCGGGATCCCCACAAGTGCCATGTTGCCAATCTGAAAGAGCTGGAAAGGTAAGGTATCTGTATACAGGTGTGCGCCGGCGCCCAGCTGAGTGGGCAAAAAGGTGGGTTTGGGGTACTGACATACTTCGTGGGTTTTGCTGCCCAGCACGTTTTTATCAAACCCGAGCAGGCCTGCAAAATCATTGATGAATTTAAACGCACCACCCACAGCACCAATCACCGTACTGCGATCCCAGCTGGTGCCTTCGTTATCCTGTGTCATGCCTTCAAATACACCCGACTGGCCAGAAGGGCCATCATAGGTGGCACCCGCAGTCATTGAAAAGCCAATGGCACCTTCACATAAAGACTGCGCTCCATTGCCCGTGTAATGCCCCGAGATGGTCAGTCCAGGTAATTTAACGTACTGAAAGCGTACGTCTAATGCACCGCTAAGCGTGTCTGTTGCATTGTTATAAAGGCTCAGCGCTTTGTTATATTGCTTGTTTGCCGATAGCGTAACATTGGCTTCATTGCTACCCGCACAACCATTTTCAGGACCGCATACATTGGGCGAAACATCGCCTTCTTCACTGTTCGCAAAGGCGGCAACAAACTGACCTGACAGTGGCCAGTTAGCCCCCTTTTGCTTTTCAAATAGCTGGGCGGCAACGCCTTTGTTGTCTCCGGTGATAAGGCGCTGGCTCTGGTTGCTCGACACATTATGCACGCCAAACCAGTTGATCATCCCAATCTCCTGGCCATTGCTTTTCACCAGCTTTAGCAAGGTCATGGTTTCATTAACCTGAGTGTCGTATTCGTCGGCATCTGGGTTTTGGTTGTAGGCGGTAAGGTTACGGTTCACTGCCGCGCCGGATAATTGCCCCTGATTAATATGAATACTGCCTAAGCCTCTGCTCAGATAGGCGTTACGGATGGACAGGTAGATACCATTGACTATGGTGTTGTAATTATCTTCGTCATAACCCAGCGCACTCATATTCAGCATAATATTGTGATCATAACCACCTGGCCCGACATGAACATGCGTTGCGCTGAGCATCACATTGTTTTGATTAAAAAATGGCGCAATGATCGGGTCACTTGCGATTTTTTTGAGCACCCCCTGATGCACACCCTGGGTGATGCTTTGCAGATCTGCACTGACAAAGGTGACAAGCTGATTGGAATTTGGCTTGCCAATGACAAATGCACGAGACCAAAGGCGTGTATGTATCCCTTTGGTGGTTTGCCCAACATCGCCATACCCTACCATGCCCCGATCGGCGGCCGGTCCGGTAATATCATAGATCCCTGAGCCAACGATCCAGTCACTATTTGCTTTTGTGCCCAGGCTCACAAGCACCAGCGCTAAACTGCTGACTCTAATCAGCCAGGTTTTATATCTTGCGTGTAAAGTAGTCATACTAATCCCCCAGCCATACCAGGCAGTACGGCTGTTTTCGTTCATTGTTTAGGATAAGCACCCATTTGGAATGGGTGCTTTTGATACTCGCGAGATTGAGGGACTATTAAATCTTGGTTATCAATGTAACGAAATAGTAATATTAACCTAACGAGCCGATACGATGAGAGCTGACTATTTATGGCTGTTGCGGGATAAACAAAGCTGCCTGAGCAATGTCATCAGTGAGGGGTAAAGCATTGTTGCTCTATCTGTCTTATGGCAGGTTGCTTTTTACCTTCTCTGCCCTCCATCCGATTACCTGTTTTCCAATTATTGTCACGAAGATTCAGTTTTGCGCTGTGTCTGCAGTAGCTCTTAGTTGAAAAAATTTAACTTAATGGTGTTGAGCTTTGTTTTGGGCAAGCAGGGATTGCAATGGGTAATGCCTTAAATTGCGAAATTATGAGTTAAGTCATAAATATGCTCACTTATTGGTATATCAAAGGTTAATTAGCCACTTTTTTTGCATAAAAATCAATGAGGCTTATTGATTATGATTCTCATTGGTATTAATATGCGCCGCGTTTCAGTGCTTTTTATGTTAATTTTGAGAAATAAACTGCAATTAAAATGAGTTTTTACTCTAACCCTTTCGACTGGCAAGCTCCACTTTAAATCGGATGAAATATGAATAAGTATCTATTAAATTTAGCTTTTATGGCTAATGTGGGCGTTTTTTTGTGTGCCTGTAGTGGAGGAACTAATGAAGAGGGGAATCAGGAACCCACTTTTACCTCTTCCGAAAACCGTTTTGCTTTGGATGAAGATACTAGTTTCAATGGTGTGTTTTATGCATCAGATCCGGATGGTGATGCGCTGGCGTTTGGGGTGGGGAAGTCTCCGCGAAATGGCGTACTTACGGTTAACCGAGATGGCAGCTTTGTATATGTGCCAAAAGAACATTTTTTTGGAGAAGACACGGCAAGCATCATTGTTTCAGACCGTATTGCTACGACGACCAGAGAAATAACATTTATTGTTGAAAACATTAATGATGCACCTGTTGTTATTTCGAGCCATGTTGCCGTCAGCGAGGTAGGCAGAGCCGTCGGTCAGATTGTTGCAATCGATTATGATAAAGATACATTAAAATTTAGCGTGATAAGAGAGCCTGAAAAAGGGGATTTAACTCTCAATACTAGCGATGGTAGTTTTGAATATGAAGTAAATTCAAATGGCGAGATAGATGATACCTTTACTGTTGGCGTAAGTGACGGAAAAGGCGAAGCTACCCAGGCTGAGATATTTATTCGGCCTTCTTTTGTCACGAATGATGACAAACGCAACTACTACTACAACTCTGACAGTTCACACCTTGCAAGGGCAACAGCGTTAATTGAGGTCAACCAGCAAGGTGATAAAGAGGCCATATCTGATGCTGCACTATCCGGACTGGGGTATTTAGACATTGCCGTTGGGTATGCACAGTCCGGTTTTACCCAAACGGCGATTGGGATAATTGAAAAGCACATTTTAAGCAGGACGGTTAAGGCACAGGCATATCAAAAAGTCGCTACCGCATTGGACGAGCAATCTAACCTGGTGCTGGCCAATGAATTGCGTGAAAAAGCCACAGTTGAATACAACACATATATCGCTGAAATCGGCACAGAAAACATTACGCCGTCGAATGCGCTTTTCTATCTTGTCGTCACTCGGGATTACTTAGATGCAGAACAAAATGAGCAAGCTAATAAGCTGCTGGCAACAACGCGTTTATATGTAAAAGCGCTGAGCGATTTAAGCCTTGAATCGAAAAGTGCGCATCGCGCGTTTGTTGGGGCCTATCTTGAGCATGCGCAAAACATGACGGAGGATTTCCTTAACAATGCTGCTGGCACAACGTTTGAAAACGCATTTAATGCCATTCAAAATCTGTCAGATATTACCGCCACTGTGAGCTTTGACGAATCGAGCCGAGGCATAACACATAAATACAGAGCCAATTACTATCGCCAGGCGGCGCAACTTGCGCACCTGTTAAGCCTGGTGTCACAAGGAGCACAAAAGCAAAAGGCGGTTGAGCTTGCCAAAGCTAATCTGGCTTCTGGATTGGCTCTTTATACTGATATTTCCTATGACCCTAACTATAAACGAGAGGCTGAACAGTACGCAGCAACAACGCTGGCACGGTTTGACACGCCACTGCAGTTTTTTAGTGGCTTGTTTTTATCTTTGTACCCAGAGTATGTAGCTGCGAACAAAACCGCAGATTACTCAGGTAATGTTGCTTATGAGCTGATTAAGGAGGTTGGCAGTAGTACAGATCTGCGCTATGCCCATCGTCATATGTATGCGCATGCTTTGTTGAGCAATGCACAAGCCGGGCTTGCATTAACCTCTACGCTGACTGAGCTCAATGCAACCTTTGCAGGGGGTAATGAAGCCGAAATTTTCCATACCCTGATTGAGTTTGGCCCAACCAACTCAATGGAGCGTTACGGCAGCTGGTTGCTCCATTATGCAGGCTACAAAGAGCAGGCATTGCTGCTAATCGATGAGGCACACAAATTGTTGCAAAGTGAGGCGTATCAGAACGATGTTGGGCTGGTGGTTAGCCAGGTGGTGGGTAATCATGGCTGTTTGCGATTGGCTGAATTAAATACTGTATTTGGTGGCAATCAAGCACGTACTGATGCCCTGCTCGCAACTTGTGCAGAGATTGTTGAGAAGAAATATAAAAACAATAGCACGCTCACCGCAGAGCGAAAAATCGAAGCCTTCAATACCATGACAATAGGCTGGTCTAAGGGACAAAGGGCTGATTTAGCGCTGGCCACGAGCGCTGAAGCACAAAAAATCGCTGCCGATATTACTGATTTCGAAGACTCCCTTAAGGCACACCTTTATGTTGCCAGTGCATTGGCAACTGGCGCAGAGCTGAGCCAAAGTCAGAGTGTCGCCACAGCGGCTTTGGAAAACACCCTCATGCAGCTGAATAAAGAGCTGGAGACGGCTAAGTTGATTGAGTTGATCGACGATGTTCTGGGCCAACTGAATTTGGTGACGTCACAGGATAAAGAAGCGTCATACCTGAAAATATACAAGCTTTACTTTGCAATCATGCAGCGGGCAGGCACCCATGACGATTATCGCACTGTCAGAGAAAGTATCACATTCAAACTCACTCAGGTTTTTGACAAAGTTGAATCTTTAGCAAGCGCTCTGTCAGAAAACGACCGACAGGATATTTACGAATCTCTGATTAAGCATTATTCGGCACTCGGCCTATATGACAAGGCACGCTCCCTGGCAACGGACCCTGTTTATACCGAGGCTGACAAAGAACAACTGCTTCTGACAATTGTTCAGAGTCAGGCTACGCAGGATGAATTTCCGGCATCTGCAATCGCCAATGTTGATACGGACAAAGACGGGCTTGCTAACTTCTTTTTGCCGACAGCAACTGAGCAGCAAAGGACAGACTCAGGATTGAGCCTGGATCAAGATAGTGATAATGATGGTAAGCCCGATCCGGAAGATCTCACCCCCCTTTCCAAAGACTAAATAGTAGTAAAGATGAAAAAAATTAGGTTTATATTCCTGCCTGTGGCTCAGGTAGTCTGTCTCCCTTTGGCTGCAAAACAACTCGCCCCTGAAGAGACCGACGAATTACCGAAAGCGCTCGTTGTTGAATGTGTGGGTGATTCTGCACTGAATAAAAAAAGCCGCGAGCAACTGTTAGAGTGCATTGCACACAAGCAAAGAGCACAAGAAATTGAGCGTATTGCAGTCCATGGCGAATATATAGGTTTACAAGTCCCTGAAGTTAACGGCCGTTACGTACTGGATCGTAATTTTCTTGAAAAAACACCACACAATGCAGGTGATATCTCTGAGTTATTGGGGCTGTTACCCGGGGTTATACTGGGAGATGATGCCTATGATGCAGATTTACAAGCTGAAATCGGCGCAAAGCGGGTTTCTATTTCAGGGGGCCAGCCATGGCAAACTGGGTTTTTTCTTGATGGCGTAAACTTTAATAGCCGACAAGACCCCAGTGCATATGATCGCAAAAAATCCACACCAAATGATGTTCAGGGGGCTGTACAGGCTTTTAATGTAAATCAACAAATCGTTGAGTCGATAGATGTATTTACCAATAACATCCCCGCAAACTATGGTGGATTCAGTGGCGGTGTGGTTGAAGTAAATACGCGTGAGGCCGATTCGGGCGCCGCCACATTTGGTGTTAATTACCGTACTTCGCAAAGTGACTGGAACGAGTATCACATCATAGTGACTGAGGAAGATAATGAGGCCTCTAGTGCTTTACCTCTTGCACCTGTGTTCGAGAAAAACGTTTATAATTTAGACTTCAGCACCACAGTCGGCGAACACCATAGTGTGTTGTTCGCAGCCAATTATACCGACAGCAAAATATCGACTATCTCATTAAACGAAACTGTACTCTCAACGCGGGAAACCGCAAACTATCTGGTAAAGTTGACGCAAAAAGATCTGTGGCTGGATAAACTTAGCCTGAGCCTGAACTACTCACCTTATGAGTCTCGGGATGTGAGTAAAAACGTCAAGCATAGCGAATTTACAAGTGAAGGTGGGGGCTACAGTACAACGCTGCTGATGGAGCAAGAAGTTGCCGATATCCTCTTTGCAGGCAAGCTGTCATACGTCTTCAGTGAAAACTCGCGTAAGGCACCGCCGCATTTTTATCCCTGGTACAAAGCAAAAGGGAAAGACTGGGGCGTGGGTGATGCCGCAGAATTTACCCTGTTATCCAGAGAGGGCGGCTATGGCTCACTCTATAAAACTCAAAAGTCACTGAATGGGGATTTTAGCGCTAAGTTTGATGAGTTTTCGGTGATGTCGACTCAGCACTATTTGCAAGCAGGTATTCAATTGCAAAAAGAAGTGATAGACCGAAAACGGCTTGATAGTAGCTTTAGTTACAACTCCCCGATCACCGGAATAAGTCAGCTCAACTGTACGGCTGCATTGTTCGACTGTGTCGAGTTAACCACGAGCATGTCTGTGGCCGAGCTGGAAAAACAGCTTGGTAGCCCACTGGACCTCTCTAACCCTGATCATATTCTGGCTTATAGCGAGATTGTTGACACAGCCCCGCAGTATTTCGCTTTGAGAACCGTTTATCAGCAAGAACACATTGATGTGGATGTGCAAAATATCAGTGCCTATGTCACAGATGACATAGAGTGGAAAGACATCACGCTTCGCGCCGGGCTTCGATATGATTACGACAACTTCCTGAAGAATCACAACCTGGCGCCCAGATTGAGCTTTGGTTATCGGGTAAATGGCCACCAGGATACTATGTTAGTGATGGGGCTGAATCGATATTACGATAGTAATCTTCTGACCTATAAAATCCGTGAGCAGCAGCTACCCAGTTTATTGCAAAGGCGCAGTATTAATTCAGAGGGGGTGGTTGAATTGTGGCAGGACCTGAGCTCTGCCACTGATTACCGATATCGTTTTACTGATGCAGAAACCCCTTACAGTGATGAACTTGTCATAGGCTGGAAACAGGCGACTGACTATGGCAATTTTTCAGTTGAATACGTTAAGCGCTGGAGCAAAAAGCAGTTACGACAACTCAGTGAGCCAGAATACAATCCTGTAGATGGCTATTATTATCGCCAAATGACAAACCAGGGCCATGCTCACAATGAGCGGGTCTCCCTGTCCTGGGCGTGGAATGTGAATGCTCACAGCCTGTGGGCAAATACGACTTATCAACTTTCCCAATATACCAGTAGCACGCAGCTGGAAGATATTGAAACTGCAGCCTTAAATGAGCTGGTATTTTTAAGGACCGAAACGCCAAATAAGGGTTACACCTATACTGAAACGACTAAAAGTAATATCGAGCTTAGAGAAGCTGAGTTTGGTGAGCCATTGTCACTCAATGTGGGCTGGACAGCAAGTTGGACTGAAACACTGACAACCAGCTTAAATACCAGCTACCGACAAAGTTACCATGCAATTTCTGCGCTCGATCTGTCCAGAGAGAGTAGCCAGATTGACAGGCTATGCCCTGTTTGCCAGTCAGATGAATCACTCTTTATTGAGGTGTACCAGGAAACGAAAATCCCGAGCAGGGTTCTGGCCAATTTATCGTTTAACTGGCAGCCGACGATTTTTTCAGAAAAAAGCGTGAAGTTTGGGGTGGATATTCACAACCTGTTTAATAGCAGGACCCACTCGGTCAATTTTGGTACGTCGGGTGTTGAAACGGGTCGTTCAATTTGGTTTTCAGTGGGGATGGAATTGTAGTAGTGAAAAAGTATATGAACAAATTTAGTATGGTCACAGTTTTTATCGGCAGCTTGACCTGGGGGCATGCAAGTGCCAGCTCTGTAGAAAATCAGTTGGCTGAACAATATAAACGTCATCCCAGTTTATGGCCTGCTGTGCAAACGTCGGATGGCCGCAAGGTGGATGATCTGGCGCCATTAAGCAACCTTTTTCCCGATCCGGATATCAAACAAGTCGCGCTTGGAAAGCGTCTGTTCAATGACAAAATTCTGTCCAGAGACGGCTCGGTGAGTTGTGCAAGTTGTCATATAGACGGCAAAACGTTTGCAGATGGGATAGGGCAGGCAAAAGGAATAGACGGCCAGGTTGGCAACAGAAATACGCCAGCGATTATTGGTCTTGATCACTGGACCAGTTTTTTCTGGGATGGCAGAGCAAAAACGGCGTTAGAGCAATCACTAATGCCAATAGAAAACCCAATTGAAATGGACTTGCCGATTGATACGGCTTTGGTAAGGCTAAACCGTGACAGTCGCTATGTTGCCGCGTTTAAGGACACATTTGCAACGAACAAAATTGAGCGCACACATCTGGCTAAAGCGCTCGTTGCTTTTGAGCGCAGCATTGATAAACCCGAATCATTATTTCAGCGCTTTATCTCTGAGGCATATACGGATCCGGAAACAGCCGTCGAGTTGCTTAGCAAGCAGCAACTGGAAGGCATGCATTTGTTCAGGACAAAAGCACAATGCATGACCTGCCACTCTGGTGCGCTGCTCAGCGATAATAAATTCCACGTTACGGGTTTTCATAATTATGGCAGGCGATTTCAGGATTTAGGTCGTTACGAGCACACCAAGGACCCTGCTGATGTAGGTAAATTCCGCACACCGACATTGCTGGCGATTTCAAAGACGGCACCCTGGATGCACAATGGCTTGTTCACCGAGTTCAGGCCAATGATAGAGCAATACAATCGCGGTGGATTTAAACCTAAACCAAGAGGCCGCTTTATAGGTGACAAGATGTTTCCTGTTACTTCTGAGTTGATCCAGCCCACCCATATGACAGATCAAGAGGTGGATAATCTGGTGGAATTTCTAAAAATCCTTTAATAAAGCGGCTTGTATATTATTGAATAGGGTCTGAGGTCGATAACCCCTCTTAGTGTTTGACCAGTGGGGGTTGTCGAACTGCAAGCACAGCGACACATTAAGCTGTGTTAATTTGCAGGTAAGTGGTTTTACTTAACCGAGTCGATAATGACCAGGGGGAAATTAGCTGGTGAGCGAGGCTGCCAGTCATTGAACGTGATATTTTTCACACCAAAAGACATGAGAGCCTGGGGTGAGTAACTCCAGCCCCTGGCTTTATTCGTTTTAGCCTGCTTAACGATATGGGCAGTAAAACCATAGGTGAGTAAAGTATGATCCACCCCCATACTTTGATAAAACGCTTTTTCTCTGGCACTTAATTGCTCTATAACAGCGTCGTAGTGCGCCCGCAGCTCTGCCCATTTTTGTTTACGCTGTTCACCCTGCAAATTGGCAACCATTGCATCAATATCACTGTTTCTCCAGCGGGCTGAACTGGCATCGCCATGCCAGCCAATGACAGCGCCTTTAGCCACTTCTGTTGGCCTGCCGCTGAGCAATATGTAATTTGCGCAAGAAGAAAAACAAAACCCGTTGATTTTTACGCGTAATGCGTGTTTCTGGATGAGTTCAGCCAGGTCAATACCTAACTCTATAGGGCCACCCCCACTCGAAATCACCAAAGTATCAATTGCGCTGTGTGTTTCCAGCAGGAGTTGTACTTGCTTATTGTCAGGTTCATTGAGTGTACCCTGATAGACAATACTATGTTTATTCACACTAATATCGGCAAAACAGGCATTACTGATAAGCAGTGTGGGTAGAATTATTTTATGCATTAATCGGCAAGTTTAAAAACACTCACTATAACACGGAGTCGTTTCTATAGGTGAAAATAACCATAAAAATCAGGCTATTCTGATGTTCAGACGCATTTAAGTCATATAGTCAAAAGTGATCAAAGATAAACAACTTGCCTTTATACACGCGCTTTAACTGAGCAGCTTCTCTGTTGCATGTTTGTACCAAGATTGAGACAGTGAACTTACTCAACATCCAGACAAGGAATGACACCATTGGAATTTTGTTTTCTCGCCGAGCGGCCTGAGTTTAAGCCGCTGGTAGCAACATGGTATTTTGAACAGTGGGGCGCCTTAGTGCCCGATGCCGCTTTGTCTTCGTTTGAAGACAAGCTCACTGAGTATCTGCAAACGGATGCTATCCCTTTAATCGTGCTGTTGATGCAAGATAATGTGCCCATTGGCGCGGCTCAGCTGCGTTATCATGAAATGACCATCTATCCGGATAAAACCCACTGGTTGGGTGGGGTGTATGTTGCCCCCCATGCAAGAGGCAACAAAGTCGCATCGGCACTGGTACAAAAAATCGAGCAGCTTGCAGCCTCTTTTGGCGTCCGGGAGTTGCACTTGCAAACCGAGCAGCAAGACGGCGGGCTGTACAAACGTTTAGGCTGGCAGGCTCAGGAGCGTGTGAATTATCGCGGTGTGAATGTGGTTGTGATGTGCAAGCGTTTACCACATTCGTAACAATTTGGGGGGAGCATGATCACAGGATTGAACCATATCACTATAGCAGTCAGTGATTTACAGCAATCTATAAATTTTTATATGGATGTATTGGGTTTTACCGGTCACGTTAAATGGGAAACGGGTGCATATTTATCAGTCGGTGAGTTGTGGTTTTGTCTGTCGTGCGATACCCCAAGTGCCAACACGGACTATACGCACATTGCTTTTACGGTATCGGATGCCAACTTTTCCGGTTATTGTCAGAAAGTGCTGGCTGCCGGCACAAAACAGTGGAAACAAAATACTAGTGAAGGCAATTCTTTGTACATTCTGGACCCGGACGGACACAAACTGGAATTGCATGCGGGCAATCTTAAGAGCCGTCTGGATGCGCTTAAAGTTCAGCCTTATAAACAGCTGGAGTGGCTTTAACTGATTGTCTGAAAGCGCATTAACAGTGTGACCTTATAACACATCGGGTTTTTATCTGCTTTTATCGCTTATCAAGTGACATCTTTGGCGCACTGCATAACTATGTGGCTCTTATTAAAAAGACAACAATAGGAGGCTGTCCATGCCTTTTGGACTCAAACGTACTTTGCAATGCTCCTTGCTGGCGTTTGCAACATTACCCGTATTGGCGCAGGCAAATGCCGGGCTACAGGCTGAAGATATTTTTGAGCTGGAGTATGCAAGTGACCCACAGATTTCGCCCAATGGTGAGCAAGTCGTGTACGTGCGTAACAGCAACGATGTAATGAAAGACGCCAAAAGACAAAACCTGTGGCTGGTGGATGCTAAAACCGGCGTCCAGTCTCCGTTGTTCTCAGACGAAAACCGCTACTATCAGCCGCGCTGGTCACCCGATGGCAGTAAAATTGCTTTTCTGAGCGATGTGTCTGGCAGCACTCAGGTGCACGTGCATTATATTGCGCAAAACCGCACAGCTTTGCTGACCCAGTTACAGTCTGGGATCAGTGACTTAACCTGGTCGCCAGATGGTAAATGGCTGGCATTTAGCCAGAAAGTAGAAGAAAAGCCGGCAGTCATTGCCAAAATGCCCGCTAAGCCCAAAGGCGCGCAGTGGTCAGAGTCGGCCATTGTGATTGATAAAGCTTACTATCAGGCGGACGGGCGCGGTCTGGTCAAGCCAGGGTATAGACAAATTTTTGTTTTGCCAAGTGAAGGCGGCACGCCTCGTCAGCTGACTTCAGGCAATTATCACCACAGTGGCAAACTGGCCTGGCGCAGTGACTCTAAAGGCATCGTGTTCTCGGCTAACCGCATTGCTGACTGGGAATATAAACGCTTAGAAGGCGATCTGTTTGAGGTTGATTTTGCAGGGAAAATCACGCAATTGACCAATGCACCGGGGCGTGAGCACTCTCCGAGCTTTTCGGAAAATGGCAAACAGCTGGCGTTTTTGAGCTCATCAGGCGAGCTGAATCCGTATCGCAATCACAAACTGAACATTATGAACTGGCAAAGCAAGCAATCTCGCATGATTGCGAAGGACTTTGACCGTTCAATCCAAAACCCAAGCTGGATCGGCAGCGCTTCGCTTGCCATCGCCTATGACGACCACGGTATGCGCAAGCTGGCCACCATTACCACCAAAGGTAAAATCAAAGATCTCACCGATACGCTGTCGGGCACCACGCTGGGCAGGCCTTACCTGAGCGGTCAGTTCAGCGCTAACTTTGATGGTGAAATTGCCTTTACCAAAGGCTCAAGTTCACGTCCTGCGGATGTGGCAGTGACAACCAGTAAAGGTAAAGTGAAGCCGCTGACTGCCCTGAATGAGGATTTACTGGCGCATAAATCACTGGGCAAAGTACACGAAATCACTTATAAATCATCGTTCGATGGTGAACCCATCCAGGGCTGGTATATCACGCCGCCGGATTTTGATCCGAGCAAGAAGTATCCATTATTGATGGAGATCCACGGTGGTCCACACCTGGCCTACGGCCCACACTTCTCGGCCGAGCTGCAGCGCTATGCAGCGCAGGGTTACGTGGTGTTTTACGATAATCACCGGGGCAGTAGCTCATATGGTGAGCGCTTTGCCATGTTGCTGAAATACAAGTACAGCTCAAAAGAAGACTTTGCCGACCACAACTCGGGCGTAGACGCCATGATTGCCAAAGGCTTTATCGACCAGAATAACCTGTTTATCGCCGGTGGATCAGCGGGTGGAATTGCCACGGCGTACGCCATTGGCCTGACTGATCGCTTTAATGCTGCTGTAGTGGTTAAGCCGGTGATCAACTGGTTAAGTAAAGTACTGACGGCCGACAGTGGCCTGGTGCAGATCCCCACTCAGTTCCCGGGAATGCCGTGGGAGCATGTTGACCATTACTGGGAGCGCTCGCCGCTGTCTCTGGTTGGCAATGTCACTACGCCGACTATGCTGATGACGGGCGAAGAAGACTTGCGTACCCCAATGGCTGAAACAGAGCAGTTTTATCAGGCACTAAAACATCGTAAAATTGATTCTGTGCTGGTGAAAATTCCGGGTGCACCCCATGGTATTGCTGGGCGTCCTTCGCGGATGATCAGTAAAATAGAGCACACGCTTGCGTGGTTCGAAAAATATAAAAAATAATAGAAAAGCCGCGCAATGCGGCTTTTTAATGCCTGCTAGTAAAAGTCAAAATAACCCTTCGGTGCGCCTTTATTTTGCACAACAATCCGCGATGAGCTGAAAAAAGCCTGAACAGTGAGAAAAAATGAACGTTTTCCTGAACTGGGTATCTTAACTGCCTGATAACTAATAATTAGAAGGAATTACAAATGAGGCTTATTCAGTATCTTGGTTTACCTCTGGCGATGCTATCTAGTATCAGCAGTGCCAATGAGGCACTTAACAAGCAGGCAGTTGTCAGCACTTTAGTGAATGAAATTGAAAACAGTTATGTTGAAACAGACAAAATTCCCGGCCTGGCAAAGAGCTTGCAGCAACTCACAGATAACCCAGCCTTTCACGGCGCTGTTACTCAGGATGAATTTGCCGCGTTGTTGTCCGCAGAGCTGAAAAAAACCGACCCGCATTTTGGCGTTCAGTGGCGCGATCCGAGCGGTGTTGTGACACAGAAAAAAGCCGAATCCTGGTTCGCCAAACTGGCACGCAACAACTCTGGTTTTAGCAAGGTCGAGATCTTGCCCGGCAACGTCGGGTATATTGATTTCTGGGGTTTTGATAATGTTTCGGATGAATCAAAACGCACCGTGGCAGGGGTAATGACGTTTGTGGCCAATGCGGATGCATTGCTCATTGACCTGAGAAAAAATGGCGGTGGCAGTGGCGAAATGGTGCAGCTGATCAGCAGCTATTTTTTAAAGCCCGGTACACATTTAAATAGCATCTACTGGCGCACCACCAACACCACGCGCGAGTTTTATACCCTAAAAGAGATCGCTGCGAAGGCGAATTTGACCATTCCGTTGTATGTGCTCACGAGCAAGGGAACCTTCTCGGCAGCCGAAGAGTTTGCCTACAACCTGAAACACCTGAGCAGAGCCACGTTGGTGGGGGAAGTTACCAAAGGGGGCGCTAACCCCTGGCAATATTACGAGCTGGGTAACGGTTTTAGGGCTAGTATACCTATTGCCAAGGCTGTCAATCCTGTAACCAAAAGCAACTGGGAAGGCGTCGGCGTGAAGCCGGACATAGTCACGACCAGTGAGACGGCTTTCAATACGGCTTATAAACTGGCGCTCAAAGACGTCGCGAAGGTTGCTGATAACGAATATCAGCAGGCCCAGATTAAAGAAAAAATCGATACTCTGTAACTGTTTCTTCCCGCAAGTGCTTGCCTATTCGTCATGCGAGACAAAAATAGGCGTACATGCGGTAAATCTTGCTATCAAAAAATGCAGCTTTTGACGAAAGTCCCTGTTTTTCAAGTTCACTGTTCACAATATCGTTAGAGTATCTTACTGGTGCTGGAGTTTGTCGATGCTTGCTACACCGTCCAGTCTATGCAAAGGATCCAGGTTAGAAACCGGGTACAAACATGTAGCATTGGAAGTTTCAAAGCCGCATAATGTGGTTTTTTTAACGATGAAGTTCAGGAAGTGTATGAAGTTTTTAAAAGGATTTGCTCTGGTAACTGCCTGCTGGCTGAGTACAGCCGCGGCCGACATTCAACCTGCCAGTATTTACGATAAAGCCCGTGACAGGGCCATTCCGGTTGAGATCACCTACCCGCAATCTCACGCACAATGCAGTGAAAAAGCCCCTTGTCCGGTGGCGTTTCTCGGCGCGGGCTACGGTATGTCGCATACCGATTACACCTTCTTAGCCAAAGTGCTGAATAAGCATGGGTATCTGGTGGTCGCAATCGGGCATGAGTTGCCGGGCGATCCGCCGCTTTCTGTCTCTGGTAATTTGTTTGAAACGCGCAGTGAAAACTGGCAGCGGGGTGCAAAAACACTGGCGTTTCTACACGGTGAATTGCAAAGCAGCATAACTGGGTACGATTTTAATAGTCTAACTTTGGTTGGCCACTCAAATGGGGGCGATATTGCTGCCTGGCTGGGTATTGAAGGTAAGCCTTACATAGAACAGATCATTACGTTAGATCACCGTCGTGTACCACTGCCAAAAACTAAGGACATCAAGGTGCTGTCGATACGTGCCAGCGATTATCCGGCAGACCCGGGCGTGCTGCCCAGCGAGGCGGAGCAAGCCGAATTTGGTGGCTGTGTGGTGACCATCCCCAAAGCGCGCCATGATGATATTGCCGACTTCGGCCCTGTCTGGTTAAAAGACAAGATAGCGCAGCTTGTTCGTCTGCATCTGGGCGGAAAATCTTGCAAACAATTGCGAAAAGCGTAATGGCCTGATAGAAAGTACAGTGACAGTGTGCAAGTCACACTGCCATATTCACACATAAATTATAATAATAAGAGCAGCTTCATATGAAATACTTACTGACCGCCCTGTTTATCCTGGTTCTTATCGGCGGCTGCACGTCAACTTCGCAGTCAGATCCCCAGATAAAAAATGGCTATGTCCAGATGCAATTCGATATTAACGAGCAAGGCAGGCCCGAGAACATCCGTATTATTGAGTCAAGTCACAATGGCTTATTTGACCAAGAAGCCATACGCTCACTAAAAGAATGGAAATATAACCCTAAAATTGAAAATGGCGCACCCGTCAGACAAACCAACCAAAAGGTGCAGCTGGATTTTGATATTAAAAATTAAGCAGACAATTCGTAAACGAGTTTATTTCGTTTTGTTCCGCGCATAGGCAATGCGACGCGCGGTTCTTCGTTTAGCGCCTATTTGGGATTTGACTTTCATCGGGCACAACAATGCAGCAACAGCGGCCAACAGTGGAGTTATTACAGCGCCCAACAAAATCATGTCGACAGACCGTATGGTAAAAGCAAAGACTGATACAAGCATAATGCTCAGGTTCATTGCGCCTGTTATCGTCCATAAAGCGCCTTTGTGAAGATAAAGTAGCGAACCACATAGTTTACAACGGACTTTTGTATCAAAGATAAGATGCGATTTCTGCAGCGGAGAAATCCCATTTTGGGCACAGTCAGGGCACTTCATTCACAATTCCCATTGAGCAAGATGAGTAACATACTACTTTGATTTAACAACAATGGGTATGGGCGCTGACTTACCCCTGCTCAATCTCTGCTAAAAACTGGCTGAGTATTGCTTTGCTTTCAGCCAGTCGCGCGGCTTTCTCATCAACGGCTTTGATTTCGCTATGTAACAGGTTTCTTAGCTCGTCACAGGGTTCAAAAATGGGCCTGTCGCCGCGAATACAGGGCAGGAACTGCAAAATGGTATTGAGTGTCATGCCTGCCGCGCTCAGTAACTGAATACGGGTTAGTGTCTGGATATCGTTCGATGTGTAGTGGCGATAGCCTGAAGGGGAGCGGCTGGGGTGAAGCAAGCCTTGCTCTTCGTAATACCGCAGCATGCGAATGCTGATTCCTGTTTGTTTCGATAATTCGCCGATTTTCATTATGCGTTCTTGACTCTCACAGTGCTGTCAGGGTTTATAGTACTGGCTTCCAAAAAGGGTTTCAAACTGGGAGTTAATTGTATGAAAGAAAACACCTTTACATCGCAGAGTGTGGTCAACGGCACGCTACTTCAGGAGCCACAGATGAGCCAGCTGGCCTTCTCTGGTTTTGCACATTTTACCGCTATGCAGGTACGTGATGGCAGGGTAAAGGGCATGGATCTGCATCTGAACAGGTTACGTCATGCTTCAGTCGAATTGTTTGGTCAGGCATTGTCTGATGCCGAAATCCTGACATCTGTTCGTGCTGCCATCGCTGCGGCGGGCAAGGACTTGTCTTTGACGGTGACCCTGTATTCTGCTCATGGTGAGTTCACCCTAGAAAGTATGAACAGCCAGCCGAATGTACTGGTTCGCACTAGTGAACCTGCGAATGGACCGGGCGGACCGCTGAAACTGCTGGCCACGGAATATAGTCGGCCGTTACCTGAAATTAAACATGTCGGCGAAATCAGTAAAACTTACTATCTTCATAGGGCCGCGCAGCAGGGCTATGATGATGCGGTATTTGTAGATAGCACAGGTTGCCTGAGTGAGGGAACCATCTGGAATCTGGCCTTCTGGGATGGCGAAACAGTAATTTGGCCACAGGCGCCTAAACTACAAGGCACTATGATGAGTGTGCTACAGCGGCAGCTAAGGTTACTTAATACCGAGCAGCGTACCGAGCCGGTCACCTTGAGCCGTCTGCCATCGCTGCGCGGGGCTGTAGTGATGAACTCCTGGACGCCGGGTGTGACGGTGGCAGAAATTTCCGGGCACAGCCTGAGTGAGTCTGAGTCTTTGCGCACGCTGCTTCATCAGGCTTATGAGGCGGAGCCCGCTCAGGTAATCTAGTGCGCTGAGCCCCGTTGCGTAAGCAGTCCGGGGCTCAACGTGATGTGTTTATTCACCGCTCAACTCATCAAGCTGCTGCTCCACGCGCGCCAGCAAAGGTCCAAACCTTTTTTCGGCGGCGCGTTTATTCCAAAAGTAGATCCCCACCATGCCAAACAGCACGATCAGGTAATACAATTGCATGTGCGTATCGAGTTGAATAATCCCTTTGTCATCCATATTGGCGCCCAGCGTGATCAGCATGACACTGACAAAAATGGGTGCAATGTACCACCATACTATGCCTTCCAGGAGTTGCTTTTGCTGAGCAAGCCTTTGCTGTTCCTGATGTAAATATGCCCGGATGCTGTCATCTTTGCAGGGGGAAATACGTCGGGCTTTAAGCAATTTATAAGGGATATACAGGCTCGTCAGGATGGCCAGAACACAGCCTAAAGACTGGACCCAGTTGAAGCTGATTGTGAGGCCGTACAGCCAGACAGGAATAAGCAACAAGGAAATGGAGATTTCCATGAAATCGCGCATTTTAATATCACGCTGATATTTCTTTGTTTTAGTCTTAAGCTCATCGATCTGCAATGCCAGTTTCGCTTCTGAGCTGTTGGTTTCAATTTGCTGTTCAAAGTTGTACTTTAGATCATCCAGTTTCATGACTCGTCTCCTACAAAGTTTTGTTCAAACTCACGTTTAATGCGCTTTATCCGCGAGCGTACCGCGTTGTCGCTTATCCCTAATACGTGTGCAATGTCTTCCGACTTCAGGCCATCCAGATACATCATCAGCACACCGGCATCGATATCACTGAGTGTGTCCATAAATTGATTAAGAATATCGGCCTGACAGCCGGGATGTTCAGCTTGAGGTTGCTGTCCACAGTGCCTCGAAACGGATTGTTTAATGTCATTGTGTTTAATTCGGGTTTTGACAAAGGTGTTGGCCGTATTGAGCGCCACTTTATACACCCAGGTACCGATGGAGGATTGCCCCGAAAAGCTTTCATAGCTGCGCCACAATTGCAGCAGGATCTCCTGATACATATCATCGCGCTCTACGGGGCCGCCATAGCGTGAAGCGATATACCGTATTCGTCCATCGTTTTCAGCGAGCATTTGTTCGAATGAAGGTTGTGTGTTCACTATGTCCCTGCTTTTTGTTGTTGATGTTATTTGGTTAGTAATGCTCAGGACCTGAATGTGTCACAGACTGTCAAAAAAAGTGCAGTGAATCTGAAGTGGGAGAGGCATGCCATAACCCTCAGATATGGGCTATGGCATGTATCCCCGGTGAACACCGGGGAAGTGTTGGTACTACAGTTTGCCCTCAGCCAGGCCAATGATAAAGCCATAACTCAGCGCTATATCGTTGATTTTCTTAAAGCGACCCGATGCACCACCGTGCCCGGCAGACATATCGGTTTTTAACAACAGCGTGTTATCGTCGGTTTTATATTCGCGTAGCTTGGCAACCCATTTGGCGGGTTCAAAGTACTGTACTTGAGAATCATGCAAACCGGTTGTGACTAGCATGTTCGGGTAATTCTGTGCACTGACCTGATCATAGGGTGAATAAGAGCGCATATAGTCAAAATAGACCTTGTCATTCGGGTTACCCCATTCGTCATACTCATTGGTTGTCAGCGGTAATGACTCATCCAGCATGGTATTGATCACGTCCACAAAGGGCACTGCCGAGTGTACGCCGTGATACAGCTCAGGCTCTTGGTTGATCACCGCACCCATTAACAGGCCGCCGGCGCTGCCACCACGAGCATACAAACGTTTTGGATCGCCATAACCTGACTTAGTCAATTCCTTAGTGACGTCGATGAAGTCATTGAAAGTGTTCTTCTTATTGAGCTTTTTACCATCTTCATACCAAGGTCGGCCGAGTGCCTGAGAGCCCCGAATATGGGCAATGGCATAAACAAAGCCCCGGTCCAGCAGGCTCAACGTACTGACACGGAAGTAAGGGTCTCGGGTTGAACCGTACGAACCATAACCATATTGTAGCAGTGGATTGGTACCATCTTTTTTGAACATGGCTTTTTTGTAGACCAGTGTGACGGGGACTTTCACGCCATCTCTGGCTGTAATGAACAGACGCTCGGAAGCGTATTCATCGGCATTGAAATCGCCCAGTACTTTGGTTTGCTTACGCTGCGTTTTTTCCAGCGTGTTCAGGTCGATATCATAGATGGTCTCAGGCGTCGTCATGCTCTCATAGCTCACCCTGACAAAACTGCTACCCAGCTCCCGGTTGCCAGCCATCTCTGCCATATAGGCCGGATCATTGAACGACAGGGTCTTATGTGAGCGAGTTTTTAAGTCCAATACGTTCAGAGTACCGACGCCTTCAACCCGTGATTGATATACCAGGTGAGTGTCAAATAACTCTACGTCTTCCAGCTTCGCCTCAGGGTTGTGGGCTATGATGGTCTTCCATTTACGTTTATCCGACACCTCATCTTTGTGCGCTTTCATAAGCTTAAAGTTGACAGCATTGTCGTTGGTATAGACGAAGTAATAGTCGCCTTGTTTGAGCACATTGTACTCATGCCCTTTGGTTCGAGGCAGCAGGCGATATGGCTTTGCTTGTCCGTTGTTGGCATCTATAACGGATAGACCCTTGGCCTCTGTACTGTGGTGGACGATGTAAATTTCACTGCCGTCTTTGCTTCTTTCCAGATAGGTGTAATAGGTATTGTCTTTTTCTTCATACACCAGCTCATCTTGTGACTGATCCTGGCCCAGTACGTGACGGTACACCTGATAACCGAGTAAGGTCACAGGGTCTTTCTTGATGTAATAAATACTGCGGTTGTCATTGCCCCACTGGATGCTGTCGGATGCGCCCTCTAATTTGTCAGTGTAAATTTCACCCGTTTCAAGGTTTTTCACACTGACTGTATAGATGCGACGACTTAGCGTATCTTCTGCAAAGGCCATAAGCTTGCCGTCTGGGCTCACGCTTAGTGCACCCAGGCCATAGTAAGACTGGCCTTCAGCCCGCTCGTTAGCATCGAAAAGTTGGATCGGTTTGGTGCCATCTGCATTCTTGCTGCGATAGTAAATACGATATTCCTGATCGCCTTTTACTTCACTGAAGTAGTAATAGTCACCGCGTTTGTACGGCACACTGCGGTCATCTTTGGCGATCTTATTTTTGATTTCTTCAAACAAGTCTTTGCGCAGTGACTCAATGGGCGCGAGTTTAGAATCGGCATAGCGGTTTTCCTGCTCAAGATGAGACAGCACTTGCTCTGAGCTACGGGTGTCGTCGCGTAGCCAGTGATAATTATCGACCAGTTTGTAGCCATGGATCTCGGTTACATGAGGTATTTTCTGTGCAACCGGTGGCTGAACCTGTTGTTGAATAGCCTGAGTGTCTGTGCTTTGTGTTGGTGTTGTCTGGCTGCATGCGCTGGCCAGCATAATCGCACCTGCAATGGCGCTGAATTTGAGGGTTGTCATGTCTATCCTTTTTTGACATTCGAGGCGAGCCTCGGTTGGTCAGTCAAATGAGCCGATGCTCAAATGTGTTTAATTTGATTGTTGTCGGATTGTAATCTCATCTTTAACAAAAGTACAAAGGGCCTGAGACAAGTGGGGAGGTTTGACGGGTAGGTGCAATGATTTGGTAAGGGCCAGCTCTTTGGCGAGCTGGCATACCCTGATGTTAGCAGTTTTCGTTTTCTGCATTGAGGTTTTCTTTGGCTTTCTCACACAAGTCTTCAGCCTTGTTCTGTACATCTGTAATGGCCTCGTCTACGCGCTCACCAGCGTCCTCAGCAGGACCATCAGAACAACCTGTCAGACCCAAAATAGTGATAAAAAAAGTGGCCTTAAGTGCAGTAATCATGTGTTTCATATTGTGCTCCTTAAAATTTAATGAAGTAACTTGTGGCTGCTAAGCGTTTGGCTTTTTAATCACAGGCAGCACAAACGACAGCAAAACCAGGGCAATAAAAACAAAGAACAATATTTGTGCAATGCCTGCTGCGGCACCGGCGATACCACTAAAACCCAGAATGGCACTGATCAGTGCAAGTACTAAAAATCCGAGTGACCAACGTAACATGTGAACCTCCTGTTTGTGTTTAATCAGGCAGGGCCTGCGCCCTGCATTACCAAAGGTGCGACCGTGACGCCCTAAGCAGTCAGCTCCTGCAGCGCTTTCATTTCGTTGTGACATGCTTGCATGCGAACCTGGACCTGCCTTAAGTCCTGAACACACTGAGGCGGTAATGCTTGCTCCAGTGCGTCGCTGATCTTGTTAAGCACCTTGTCTTCAACTTCTTCCAGTTGTGCGATGTAAGTGTGAGTCTTGTCGCTGCTCAATCCGCCCAATACCTGAGTATAATGTTCCCTCAGCTTAACCAGACTGTTTGTGTTTGTTTCGCGCTCGCCTTCGTCAATCAGAACGTACGTTTGCAGCGTCGAAATTGCCTGAACCTTTTCCGTGATTATGGTGTTGAAAATGGCACAGATATGCTCGTCGTCCACTTTCTCTTTGGCATCTTTGTAAAATTCAACACCACCATTAAGCACCTTGACTAACTCCTTTAAAGGTTTCATATCGTAGTTTGAATGTGTCATCGTTTAACTCCTTACTTGATTGCTTAAGCTTGTTAGTTGCTTTGACTAATGCATTGCCCGTACCAGATTTAAAGTTATTAAATATCAATATCTTAATGGTTTTATGATAAACGAGCGATGCAAGCTTTACCTTGTGTCTGTAACTTTTACGCTTCACTACTGGGTACTTCTTTCCCACTTTGCTGTTTGTGAGCACGCTGGCGCATATTGACTTGCATGTCCCCCAGATTAGTACCGCCTTTGGCATTAAAATCCAGCGTACGAATAGGAAAGGGAATAAGAATATCGTTTTCTTCCAGGGTTTTGCGGATCGCAATAATGGCTTTGTGGCGCATCTGCATAAAGCCAATCTCACCAGGATAGTCAATCCAGAACCACACCAGCAGGTTGACTGAGCTATCACCAAACCCGCAGGCATAGACATCGGTTTCGTGTTGTTTTATGACGCCATCCAGCTCGTTTATGGCTTCCACAATCACAGATTCGGCCTCCTCGATATCATCGGCATAAGAGATCCCTACTTCTATTTCTATCCGTCGGGTGGCCAGGCGCGAGTAGTTGATCAATTCATTTTTAAACAGGATCTTATTGGGCACTATGGCCAGCTGACCATAAAAGTTCTCAATTAACGTATTGCGCAGGTTAACCCGGCGGACGGTGCCGAAGGTGTCGCCGGCTTCGACCACATCGCCAACCCGGAAAGGTTTGCGAATGCCCATCACCACCCCGGCTATCATGTTTTCGGTCATATCCTGAAAGGCAAAACCGATTGCCAGTCCTATGATGCCGGCACCGGCAAGTAGTGACGCCACCGCTTTTGACAGCCCCATAATATCCAGGGCAAAGAAAAACCCGATCGCAACCAGGATCATACGGCAGATCCCTGCAATCAGCCCGGCTATCTGGTTTGACTCAAACAAGCGTTTAAGCAAGGTCAGCAGCCAGCGAGCAAGAAATTTAGACAGAATCACAAACACAATAAAAATGAGTGTTGCAATGACCAGGTTGGGTAAATTCTTAATTGTCAGTTCGGCCCAGTGGACGAGCTTCTCATTGATCAGCGACCAGAAGTCTTGTGGGGTAAATGTAAATGACATAACGCCTCCTTATTTGTATCTAGTGATAGCAGCAGGGAGCGTGCCATTGGGCTATATGTTTAATTTCAATAGGTTAGTGAAAGTCGCGGAGGCCTGTGTAGAATTTTCCAGTAAATAGTTCCACACCGGTATGTAAAAGATACAGGCAAAAGGCAGAGGGAATTATCTAACCATATGATTTTAAATGGCTAAATCGGTTGGCACGCAAGCTGCACCTGTCAAAGTGAACTCATCCACAAGGAGAATGATTATGAAACGCACAATTCTAACACTTGCTTTTGCTACGGCTTTTTCAACTTCAGCGGTTAACGCTGCTGACAATCAGTGGGAAAAAGAGGCCAGCGACGCCTGGATAGACGGTAAAGCTGAAGCCACTTTATTGTTCAATGGCAACCTGAATTCGTTCGACATCAACACAGATGTGAAAAACGGCGTGGTGGTCCTCACAGGTAAGGTCGACCACAGCGTTGATAAAAAACTGGCAACTGAGCTGTTGATCGGTATTGACGGTGTAAAAGAGGTAGACAACCGCTTGACTGTGGTATCAGAGGACAAAGATAAAGATGACAAAGGCGATGCTGAGTCTGACTTTGTCGATGCCAAAATCGCGACAGTGATTAAAACCCGTCTGCTGTTTGATACTGACATCAGCGGTACCGACATCGATGTTGATGTTGACAATCAAACCGTGACGCTGACCGGTGAAGTTGAATCAGACGCTGAAAAGCAGCTGGTGGTCAATATTGCAGCGAACGCGGACGATGTAAAGCGTGTTAGCAACAAGCTGACCGTTGTTGATGAACGCTCATAGAGCAATACAATTACTCCGTTGACTTTTAGGCACGCTTAGCGTGCCTTTTTTATGCGCTTTGTACAACGGTAGCCAGATCAGGGAGCGACACGGGTTTGAGTAATACCTGATTGATTGGGTAAGAGAGCAGGGCGTCAGGGTCGGGCTCACTGCCGCTCACTACTACCAGGTTGGCTGGGCTTTGGTGCTTGTGCACAGCTGCAGCCAGTGCCAGCCCTGAACCATCGGGCAAGTTCATATCCAGCATCACGATATCAAATGTAGCGCACTTTTCCAGCTCGTGCAGACCTTCAGCGCAACTGCCCGCGACAACGACCTCACACTCCAAAGACTCTAGCAGGATCTTCATTAAATTGCGTGCATCCGGATCGTCTTCAACCAGTAAGATACGCTTTTTTTGAGCACTAGCCATAGCTGGCTCAGTAGAATGGCGCTCCTCAGTTGAGTGCGCCGACAGATAACTTTGCAGGCACGACTCAAGTTGAACAAGGTTAACGGGCTTGGTCAGCGTATCATTGAAACCCAGTGCTTTGAGTGTTGCCAAATTGCTTTTTTGAGCTGCGGCTGTAAGCGAAATAATTGGTGTGGTAATGCCCTGTGCGCGCAATTTAACTATGGCGTCTTTGCCGTTTAATATTGGCATATGCAAGTCCATAAACACCAGGTCAAAGCGGGCATCAGGGTGAGTGAGCAAATCCCATGCAACCTGGCCATTTTCGGCATAGCTGACTTCGGCACCTGTGGCTGTTATGAGTTGCCCCAGCAGTTGGCGAATTTCGGGTAAGTCTTCTACTACCAGCACTTTCCCAGACAAATTCGTTGTCTGACCAGATGGCTGACTGACAGGCGGGTCGAACAAGTCTAACTGACCAAGTCGGCCTGAACATTGACCTGCCCTGATGGTAAAGGTAAAGGTACTGCCACTTCCTACGGTTGACTCAACCTGTAAACTTCCGCCAAGCAGGCGGATCAGTGCGCAGCTTATAGCCAGTCCAAGGCCTGCGCCTTCCTCACTGCGAGTTGTGCTATCTTGTACTTGCTCGAAGGGTTTAAAAATATGTGCCAGTTTATCTTGTGGGATACCAATGCCGGTGTCTACAATCGCAAAACAAAGTTTCTCTTCAGCCGCTGTCTGCACCCGAATTGCAACCTGACCACTTGGCGTGAATTTTATGGCGTTGTATACCAAGTTGATCAACACTTGTTTCAGACGTTTTTCGTCAGATTCAATGCAGGCAGGCAAGTTGTCGTCAGCATGAATAGCGAACTGAATGTTTTTCTTTTCAGCAGCCATAGAAAACAGGTTATGCAGATCGGTAAGCAACGAGGCTAAGCAGATCTCATTAAGCTCCACCTGCAGGCTGTTAGCATTGATTTTTGACAAGTCCAGCACGTCGTTGAGCAGGTTCAGCAAATGCTGACTGTTATTGTGAATGATGGATAATTCGGGTTTGATATTGTCCAGTTCGCTGCGGGTCAGTAGCAGATCGGTATAGCCCATGATGGAAGTAAGAGGGGTGCGTAACTCGTGACTAAGATGCGCCAGAAAGCGATCTTTAGCGCGACTCGTTGCCTGCGCTCGGAGCCGCTCCAGGCGCTCATTTTCAAGCTCCCTGCGGGATAAGGCGTAACGGATAGCGCGGATAAATCGTGGGCTGCTGATCTCGGACTTAAGCAAGAAATCTTGTGCACCCAGTGCCAGTGCATCTGCGTCCAGCACCTCATCGGCCTGGCCTGTGAGCATCATAAACGAGGTATTGATGGGCAGGGCTTTGGCGGCTTCAAGAATGGTCAGGCCGGTATGTCCGCCAAGCTGGTGGTCAAGCAGGCAGAGATCGAACTGATCAGATTCCAGTGCCTGCAGCACGTCATCATGTTCGCTGAGCCAGGTGACATCAAACTGATAATTGGGCACTTGTTGTAAGTAATCCAGTGCCAGTACATAGTCGTCTTCATCGTCCTCTACCAGCAGTAGCTTAACCACCTGCGCATTTTGCATCTGCGTCTCCTAAGGTAATTCGACGATTTCAATCCAATACTTGCCAAGCTGACGCATCAGTTCGACCAGTCCATCGAAGTTCACGGGCTTGGAAATATACGACGCGGCACCGAGATCATAGCCTCTGAGTTTGTCTTCTTCTTCCTTTGAGGTCGTGAGGATCACCACGGGGATTGAGCGCAGTGTTGGATCCGCCTTAATCTTTTGTAGCGCTTCACGACCGTCCATTCGTGGCATGTTGAGATCCAGCAAAATAATGCTGGGCCGCGGATATGCCGTTTTATCTTCAAACGGCGGCTCATTGTTCAGATAAGCTAACAGCTCAACACCATCGTGCACAAAATTTAGATTGTTCAGTACTCGACTTTCTTGCAAGGCATCCTGGGTCAGCAGACGATCGTCTTCATCGTCGTCTGCCATCAAAATATTAATGCGTCTGGTTGATAAGCTACTCATCGGCGGTGTCCTTTAATGTGAGAGTGGAAGCAAGGTCAGGCAACAGGATGCGAAAAGTGGTGCCCTGGCCTTGAATACTGTGCGCACTGATCTGCCCGCCATGACGTTCGACTATGCGTCGGCATACGGCAAGACCAATACCCGTACCTTCATAAGATTTACGGGTATGCAGGCGTTGAAACGGGGTAAATATTTTTTCGCTATATTCGGCGGCAAAGCCAATACCATTGTCGGTGAGATCAATTTCCAGCCAGTCGCATTCAATGTCTTCAAGTAACTTGCTGGGTGCTGTGGTTTTGCTCATGGTTATGGCAATCTGTGGCGGCACGCCCTCGCGGCGGAATTTCATGGCGTTGGATAGCAAATTCAAAAATAATTGGTGGAGCTGGACAGGGTCGCCTTCAATGGTCGGCAAGGGGTCAACCTGAATACGGGCATTGGTGTCGCTGATGGTGATCTCCAGGTCATCCAGTACAGTCTCTACGAGTGGACTAAGTGCGACATCTTCGAACGCTTTTCCTTTGGTCGTTACTCTGGACAAAGAGAGCAGATCGGTGATTAACACTGACATCCGTTTGGCAGCGTTGTCCATTCTGGACAGGTAATCCTTGCCTTTTTCATCAAGCAGCGCTTCGTAATTGGCCTTGATACGATCAGAAAACGCGCGAATTTTTCGTAGCGGCTCTTGTAAGTCATGAGAAGCGATGAATGCAAAGTCTTCGAGCTCGCGATTGCTACGGGTCAGCTCATCTGCGTATAGCTCCAGTGCCTGAGTGCGCTCTTTCACTTTATCTTCGAGTTGCTCATTGTAGCGTTCCAGCTGTTCTTTTGAACGACGAACACTGTGCAGATGTTTAATTAAAAACCCTAAAAACAGGGTGCTGATCAGGGTGCTTAACACCGTGAACCAGATCAGGTTGTCTTTTGCGGTTTCCCGTGCCTGCGTCAGGCGCGCCATCAACAGGTTTCGGATCTCGGTCTCTTCAGTCATGATGGTGGCGTATAGGGTGCGCAAGTCAATCCCGGTACTTCGCACATCGTCCAGCATTCTGTGTGGTTCAAGCTGCTCATTGTCCCTTGCCAGCGCTACACTGGCAGATAAAGACTCAAATTTAATCCGGGCATGCTGAATATAACGTTCCAGGCGTTGCTGCTGAGGAGGGCTTTCCGAGCGGATTGTCTGGGCTTCGCTCAGGCTGTGTTCAAATTTTTTCAGTGCAATTTTATAGGGAGCCAGATCGCTTTCGCGCTGGGAAATGAGATAGCCTCGCTGCCCGGATTCGGCATTAAGAATGTCAATGTGCAATTGATCGACCCTAAGCATGACTTCGCCGGTATTTTGCAGGCTGTGTTGAATTCTGGCGATTTCATCGGTGTTTTTTAATCCCAAAGTGGCCACTAATATGACCCCTGTCAGGATCAACAGCGGGATTAGCCACACCATACTTTGTAGATACCGGGAGTGATTGAATGCGTGCACAGTCGTTTCCGTCAATCTTGTGTCATCAAGGTTTGGAGCAATTCACTACAGGCCTTGCTGGCTTTAATGATGTCGTCGGCTGATTGCTGAATTTCGGCTTCTGAACCTGGCTTCTGGCTCAGGATCTTAATCAACTCCGCGTGCATAGAAATATGATTGAGTGGCTTTCTGGCATCATGAATGAGTGTTGCGATATCAGATTTGTCTGTCATCTTTCCCCCTCGCTTTACTTTGTTTCTTCAGGTGTTGATTGTTCGTACGCATTCAGGCGGTTGTACAGTGTTTTGGTGCTGATCCCCAGCATTTTTGCGGCCAAAGTTTTATTGCCATCGACCGACTCCAGAGTCTGGTAAATCAGTTTTCGTTCGACCTCTTCGATGGTTTCGCCGACTTTGACCGGCGCGGACAGGGTCGTGGCTGATGTCGCAGGCGCCCGGGCCGGTACTTGAATGTCAGGCTCCTGCGTACTCGCGAATGGCGAGCTGACAATCTCGTCTATCGTCAGTGTGGTCGTATCGGGATCTGCCATAATAAATGCGCGATGAATACAGTGTTTCAGCTCTCGGATATTGCCTGGCCAGCTGTGTGCTGCCAGTACAGCATGAGCCTGCTCGGTGAGTTGATATTGTGTTTTATATTCATCATTGAGCTGGTGGACAAAAAACTCACTCAGCAGCGGTATATCCTGAGGACGTGCGCGCAGCGGCGGGATTTCAATGGGGAATACGGCCAGACGAAAATAAATGTCTTCACGCAGCACGTTCTTTTGGGCGATTTCGGCCAGCGTCCGATTGGTCGCAGACACCACGCGACAATTGACTTCTATAGGCTTAGCGCCTCCCACTCGGGTAATGGTTTGCGTTTCCAGCGCCCTGAGCAGATTAGGCTGCATTTCAATGGGCATTTCTGTGACTTCATCCAGAAATAAAGTGCCATTCTGTGCCAGCTCAAATACGCCTTTCTTTTGGTTGATTGCGCCGGTAAAAGCCCCTTTTTCATGACCGAACAATTCGCTGCCGATCAGATCTTTGGCAATTGCGCCACAATTCACCGACACCTGCTCACCGCTGCACTGGCTGGCATTGTGAATAGCCTGTGCAACGACTTCTTTACCTGAACCACTTTCTCCCATTAACAATACATTGGCATTGGTTTTCGCGACCCGCTCTATCATAGTAACCAGTTTTTTCATGGCGGGAGAGTGGCCGATCAGGCAGCCAAAATGGCGTTCAAAGGGATCCGTTTGGGCATGGTGATTGGCGGTTTTGGTGTCGAGAACACGTTTAACGTCATTGGCTTCTATGGGTTTGGTCAGATAATTGATTTGCTCATCGCACATGCTGGCCAGTGCCGCCTTAACCGAAGGATGGCCTGTTATCAGGGTTATTTGTGCCGTGAGTTTGAGGCTACGTATATGGTCTATGAGATGTAAACCACTGCCATCAGGAAGCATAAAGTCGAGAAACAGATGGTCAAAGCGCATATCAGCAAGCCACTGTTTTGCTTCGCCTATGCTGCCCGCGGTGTATACGTCACAGCCTATAAACTCAATGATCCGAGCGGCGATAGTCGTAAATTCTTGGTCATCATCAACCAGCAGAACGGTCTTCATTCGGGATCCTTGTTAGCTTGAATGTGTCGACTCTGGGGCCATGATCCACAAGGAAGCCTGATTCACTTCAATGTTAAGGCTGTCGGCACTTTTTACTTCACCATCAATACTATACTGTATTTGCTCTGAGTCTGCGTGTAAAGTGACTCGCTGGCAGCGAGTGTGTGAAACGGCACTCTCCTGTGTTGCAGAAGGGCCAGACACGCCGGTTGCAATCAGCTGTGCCACACTCAGAGCGCGAGACGCAGACTCTGGTTCATGATGGATCAGCGTCAGATCCAGCAAGCCATCCTGATAATCCGGTTCACCACCGCCTTGCGCCAGCACTGTGGTAATGGGGGCTGCGTTAGCCACCGCCAGACTGGCAATATCCAGGCTTTGTGCAGGTTGATTATCAATGCGCAATGTCACGCGCTGCTTTTGTCCATCGGAGACGGCATTAATAAAGCCACTGATGTAGGCCAGCTGGCCACTGCGGTTTTTTTCGCCGCGATTGGCGTGCTCAATCATCTGCGCTTCAAACCCAAAGGCGGCAACCAGTAGTCCCGTTTCGCCGTTGCAGGTCATAGTATCTATTTGTATGTAATGTTCACTTAACAGCACCTCACAGGCGCTACTGATTGGATCCACTTTACTGCGTATCCCCAGCAGTACATGTGCCAGTGCATTGGCTGTCCCAAGCGGAATAAACCCCAGTTTACATTCACTGTTGACCAGTGCATGAGCAACGGCGGTCAGTGTGCCATCACCGCCGCAGGCAATCAGCCGCTCGGCGTCTTGGCTTAGCTCAACGGCCAGTGCTGCAACATCCGTGTCCTGTTCGGTAAAATGCAGAACAAGGGTGTACTTGCTACACAGCAGGCCAATCACCTGATTGTCGTACAGGTGCCATTTTCCGCCGCCAGAAACGGGATTAATGATCAAATCCAGGCGCGAACCCGGCGTATCGCGCAGATCATGCATCAGTGCTTTAAGGCGATGGTGCTGATAGCGGTTTAAACGTGCTGTCTGCCGTTTACTGTTGATAAACTGCATGGCATCATCCACGGATAAGGACGGGTCCTGCAGCATCAGGTAAGCAGCAACGACAAATACCGAGCGGCCACGTCCCAGCGCACAATGGACGACTACTTTCTTGTTGAGCTGATGCATCACGGTAATCCAGTTCAGCGCATGTCGCAATTGGGTTTCACTGGGAGTTTGATGGTCCAAAATGGGTATATTCAGGTAGTACAAGCCTTGCTCTTCGGCAGACCAGTTCAGACCGTCGAATTCGGCAGTAACATCCAGTATTGCATCAACTTGTTTGGATTGCAGCATGGGGATATCGCTGGGAAACAAACGACAGGCTAAAAATAAGTTGTCTTTCACTTCTTGTACCGGTGGCACACTGTCCTGGTATCGTTGCCAGGCATTATAGAGCTGCGCCCCTATAAAATAGGGCAGCAGCAGTGCTTTGATATAAAATGGCACTTGTCCTGTGGTGCGTTTACGAAACAGTCCTGGTCTGTCCAGCGCATAGGCTACGTAGACGCAGGCAATAGACGCACTGAGCCAGATAGATGGCAAAAGCATCAAGTTGTTCAGGTTCAATATGATTAGTGGCAGGGTAAACAGCAGTAAAACAAGATAGTAGTGTGCTGTGCTCATGAATACTCCTAATGTGAGAGACTGATAGACACTATTCAATTCTCATTCCGCTTTGCAGGCCCTCAAAACAGCGTCTCCAGACTTCAGCGTAGGAGAGTTTTACAGAGTGTGTAAAATTTACCGACCTTGCTATGAATTAATTGCTTGGTTCTGATAATTAATAATCTGGCAATTTAGTTGGTGAAATATTCATGAAGAAAATCAAGCATTGCGCGTATTCTTGCTGGTGTAAACTCGGTGTTTTTATAGAGCGCATACATAGGTAGTGTGTGGCCTTGCTTGTTTTCAAATAAGTTAATGAGCGTGCCGTCAGCGAGATGTGTATCAACCATCCAGCTCGGCATGGCTGCAATGCCTAACCCTGAAAGGGCTAATTTAACAATCATTTCCGGACTGTCAGATCTGATATATTCATTAACAGTGTAGTGTTTGTTATCTAACCGCCAGATATTAGAGGGGTTACTGAGAGAGTAGGTGATGCACTGATGGGTTTTAAGTGCTTCAGGAGTGGGCGGGGTGCCGTTACGCTTTAGATATTGAGGGGCTGCGAAGTAGCAAGCACAGTGGTCCAGTAACTTTTTTGCCTTCAACCCTGAGTCTTTGAGGGCTGAAGCCCGGATTGCGATGTCTACGTCCTCATTTATCAGGTCTACATGCTGATCGCTTACACCTACATCCAGAGTTACTTTAGGGTAGCGGCGCATAAACTCACAAAGCGGATCTGCCAGACGCTGCGTCGCAAAAGCGCTGGGAGCAGAGATTTTAATATGGCCACTGATCTGTGTTTGCTCATCACGGATCTGGTGCTCCACTTCGCTCATAGTATCAAGCAGCGATTGGCTATATTTTAGATATGCCTTTCCTGACGTGGTCAATGAAATAGCGCGAGATGTCCTGTGGAAAAGAGTAAAACCAAGGTGTTGCTCAAGCCAGGCGATTTTTTTGCTTACCGCACTTTGTGTCATATTGAGTGCATTTGCTGTGTGGGTAAAGCTGCCTCTTTTAGCCACTTCGGTAAATAGCTTAATACAAATCAGTTTGTCCATATTCATTCCATTTTGGAATACCATCTAGGTGAACAATACTATTCATTGTGTTTAATTGGAATGCTCTAATGCTACTCCTTAACCCTATTAGGAGGATATTGATGATTATAATTGCTACTTTTCTGGCTATTTTCTTTACTCTGGCCGGCTCCCAAAAGATTTTTGCCTGGAGCGCTGTTGTGTTCAAAATACAAAGCGAATTTCTCAGGCGATACGGACTTGGCAGAGGACACATGTATGGGATCGGTATGATTGAATCAACCGCTGCCGGATTGATAATTTTTGCCATTCTGACCGAGCACGAAATAGCCCTGCAGCTTGGTGCGGCTCTGATCCTGACAACCTCTGTGGGTGCATGTTATTTCCATTTCAAATATGACACATTCAAGGACGCCATTCCTGCGATATTAACCGGGAGCGGTTCCATTTCTCTGCTTGTATCGGGGTTATTGTAGTTTGAAAACAGGCTCCATAATAAAGCCTGTGATGGTTGATGACATCATGCTCTGGCCAGTTTCTTCAACGCAGAGCGGGCTTTTTTCTTGAGGCGCTCACTCAGTGTTTCAGTAATGACTTCGTTTAAAAGCTGTCTTGCAACTGCGGTTTTGCTGCGGTCTATCGCTATTTCGGCAAGCCTGAATTTAACCAGGCTTTTATCTGGCATATCGTAGTGGTGCGACGCTTCATCCAGATACTGCCGCAATGCCGCTTCACCCTCATCATGGTGTTTACCTAGCTGCTTGCTGAGTACACCAATGAGTACCAGTGAATGGTTCCTGGCCTTTTCCTGCTGAGTGGTCGCTGTTTTCATGGCAGCTGCTTTGCGGAACTGGTTTAAGGCTTCTTCGCTCTGGTCGTGCTCGCGATATACCTGACCCAGGGTATAAAAGAATCGAGGTTCTGCAGCAAAGCGCTTCTGTCCGATGGCAATTACGCGAGCGAACTCATCTTGTTCACCTGTTTTACCAAGCAGGTGCAAGCGTGTCAGAAAGGCTTCAAAAGGGGCGATTTTTTCTAATTCGTCAATATGTGTCAGAGCGGCCTGTTCATCGCCACCAAACATGGAAGGGGCATTGATATAAAACTTGATCAGTGCAGTGCGATATTCTGTATTATCCGGGGCCAATTCCACAGCTTTGATGAACGATGCTTTGAGCTTTTTAATATAACCAGAGACACTGAAAATACTTGCCTGCTCGGCTATTTTGGCGACCACTTCAACATGGGCAAAATAGAGCTCTGGATTGTTTGGGTGCTGAGCGAGTGCATCTTCTATATATTGTAGCGCGACTTCATCCTGATCACTTTTCAGCGCAATACGTGCCAGAAGCAGCGGCTTATGATAATCAGAGGTCTGCTGTTGCAGCAAAAGAGACTGTGCAAGGCGTAGATTGCCTTTTTCAAATTCTGCCCGTCCTTGCTCAATACTGGCAGTGGCTGTAGTGCTGCAAATAAGCAGTGCAAGGGGCATCAGTCGTGTGTTATTCATGTGTATGTTTCCTTCTAAGTATCTAAAATAAATAGTGTTACTTTTTAACTTGTCGCTCAGTGAACGCGCCGGTTTGCGACTTAATTGATGGGGCTTCCGATTGGGTGTGCGGCAGGGGTACGCCAACGGACGGCCGTCCAGGCAATAGTCAAAAGTAAGCTAAGTTGAATGGCGGCCAGAAACAGGTAAAAAGGATCGGTTTCAATCCCCCCCAGTACAAACACAAAGGTGAGCGGGACGGCCACAAGGTTACATAACCGGTTTATTTGGTAGCCGAGAAACTGGGATAAAAAAATCATCATGATAGGAATTTCGATGAGTATGGCGCTGACCAGTAGCAGCGGCTGTGATAGTTTGACCGAGCCGGAATAACCACTCATCAATGTCTCAATGACGCCAGGCGTGATAAAAGCCGAGACAAAGGCCAGGATATCGGCATAAACCATATTGAGCATCACCAGCAACCAAAGCGTTGCAAGTTTAAAGCGAATACGGCCATCGGGTATTTCGCCAGCGGTTGAATTTGGATTTGTCATACGTGGTTCCTTAGTTCATATTGGGGTCCATGTAAAAAGGTTTACCCGGTTATATCCAGGTAGCACTCAGACTAACTGCGCTGAGCTAAAGCGTCGTCCCAGCGTAAAGGCGCGGACAGTTTTGCAAGAAAGAAAAATTAAAAGTAAATAAAACAATTAACTACGGATAACTTTGTTTCAAGTGTCAGGGGGGAGAAGTGGCTGAACCTATTGTGTTGGTGCTGACGGCGATGCTAATTGGGCAAGTCGCCTTGAGTGTGCCTGTGTTGCTGATCAAACAGTCAACACGCACTTATCGAATACCGCTGGTGATATTTCTCAGTGCTTGTGGCGTGCTGGCCTTGAATGCAATCGTACCGGCTGTTTTACCTGACTGGTATCAGGCTTATACGGTTATTGGTTTTCCTGTACTCTTTGTGCTTTGCCCTGCGTTACGTTTGTACATTCAGGGAGTTACCACACAAAAAAGCCGGACTCAGTACACACTGAATTTGAAAAAGTTTGTTTTGTTATGGCCCGCAATAGTGGTTGCAAGCATCATAGCTACCTTGCCATCACAACAGCATCGGGCACTGTTTGTTACCGATGAAATACCTACTGGGTTGCATGCTGTGGTACTGGCTGGTGCGATGCTGGCCCTGATATGTGCCTGGCTGGTTGAATGTGGGTTGACCTTGGTGGTAATAACAAAACGTCTGATGGTATTCAGGACTGAACTAAAAGCCCACTATTCTAACCTTGATGACCCCAGGATATTCGCGACAAAACGGCTTATTTTTATGGCCACGTGTATCTGGGTGTTAGCGCTGAGCTGCGCTTTTTTGTCCAGCCTGTTTGGACATGCCATATTGACGCTTGGCACTGAAATACTGATTGCATTGATACTTACCTGGAGCCTGACCTTTTTTGCTATGCAGCAAGCCACCCCATTGCTTATTCCTGCACTGGATAATGAGGCAGACAGTCTGAATGCTCTGGATATACCAAGTAGTCAAGATAGACTCAATAAGTATCATAAATCGGCTCTGGATAAGGAACGCTCTGCCCGGATAGTCAAAAAAGTCACCTCAGTGATGCAGGATGATAAGCTGTATCTGGATGCCGATCTGACGCTACAAAAGCTTTCTGATGCAAGCGGCGTTTCAGCCAACTACCTTTCTCAGGTGTTAAACGAAACACTGAAAATGAACTTCTTTGACTTTGTGAATCACTGGCGCATCGAGGTGGCGAAAGCGCGTTTACTGGCTGGCAAAGACTCAGTGTTGCATATTGCGCTTGAGGTTGGATTTAACGCCCGCTCTTCATTTTATAAGGCATTTAAAAAGGAAACGGGGCTGACGCCGACTGAGTATAGAAGAGTCGGTAGGTGAATAGCTTATAGTGATGAGCCACAGTCTGTAAGCCTGTTACCGGGGTATTCTGGCTAAATGAGTCGCAAGGAAATTTTCTATCATTGATCGGAAATCATGCAAAAGTTAATGTAATCATAGGTTTATAAACTTTTCATCTTGAAGCTGTTTCTTAAAAGGGTATAATTGGCTGGATTTATTTCCCTCTTATGCTTCAAGGATTTAGTTTAGCTCATGGAATCGTTCCGTTATTTTTCCCGTCTCTTTTTTATTATTCTGACTATAAATACGCTGGTTGCCTGTGGTGGTGGTAGTAGCAATGAAGCTCAGCAACCCACCATAAAGCCGATGGTCGTTGAGGTCACAGGTAATAACGAAGTCGCAGAATTAACTTCGCACACCTTGACCTCCAGTGTTGATAACTCCTCTGGCGCGGTAACTTATCAATGGCATTATGAATCAGAACTGGCGCTGGACGTATCGGACCTGACGCAGTCGAGTCTGACTGTAACCAGCCAGGACATTGAAGCAGATGGCGATGCGGTGTTTACGTTAACCGTAACAGATGAGCTGGACAGGACAGTGCAAGCCAGTCATACCATTGTATTCAAAGCAGGTGAGTCGGTGACTGTTTCAGTAGCTGGCCCTGAAGCAGTCACGGATGCTGACACCGTGACATTTGAAGGGCAGGCTGACGGTCTGGAGGTGATCAGTTATCAGTGGCAACATGACAGCGAGCTTGAGCTAACCCTCTCAGGGCAAGAATCAGCGGTGTTGACGGTGGCGACACCGACATTGTCCTCACCTGTGGTTGTGACTTTTACCCTTTCGGTGAAAGATGTACATGGGCGTACTTATCAGTTTGCACACGTTGTAAAATTTGCTGCAAACAGCACCGGACCATCAGACCCCGAGCCAAATAAAGCACCCATTGTCAGTATTGAAGGGGCTGGCCAAGCCCGTGTGCAAGAAACCGTAATACTCAGTGCGAATGCCAGCGACCCGGATGGGAAGATTAGTCAATACCAATGGTCTTCAGACAGCAACCTGCCACTGCAATTGTCAAACGTTCATACACCTGAGCTTAGCTTTACTGTTCCACAGATGAATGAACCACAGACCGTTACCTTTACGCTTGTGGTCAGTGATGATCAGGCGCTGTCGGCTCAGGCTACCCATTTGGTCGAGTTACTTCCTCTGCCAAATCGTGCCCCCGAAGTGACCTTGGTGTCCCCAGTGCAAGTGATGGAAAACCAAAGTGTGACTATTACCGCACAAGCGAATGATCCTGACGGTGTAATTAGTCACTATGACTGGGGCTACGAAGGTGATGTATCACTCAGTATTGGTGATAATACGGGGGCCGAGTTGGTGCTCAGCCACATGGACGTCAGGCAGGACACAGAGCTGAACATATTTGTCATCGTGACGGATGACGATGGTGCTCAAAGCCGTACAGAGACAAGTATAACGGTACGTGCTCTGCCGGAGGTGTCCATAAACGTAGGGCCACAAGCGCTCATAGAGCAGCAGCCTGTCACCTTTAGCGCGCAACTTTATGACCCTCATAACCGGGTAGCCAACTATACCTGGACACATAACGGTAAAGATCTGCTAAGTGCTGAAGGGGATCTTAGCGAGCAAATGACGTTGCAAAGTACTGATATTCAAGAAGACTTACCTGTTACAGTAAGTCTTATGGTCAAAGATACTCTGGGTAATCAGGTACAGGCACAGACAGAGCTGACAATTCAGGCGCTCAAGCATATGTTGACCATTTCAGGTGAGGTATTTGCTAAGGAACCCCCCGTCAGCAATACCCAAGTGACCGCACAGGTTAACGACGTCGCGCAGACTGTGGCTGTCGATGAAGCAGGGCGTTACGTCCTGACATTGGAGCTGGATGAGTCGCAAGCGAACGCCATGATTGCATTAACAGCACATCAAGAGAATAACCCCATGCGTGCAGCGGCTTCTGTGTTGGGGGAAGTAAAGCACCTGATTGCGCTTGGGGGGGACGACAAGGTCCTGACAGAAGAGGAGTTGTTTGCTGTCAATATCAACGCGGCAACGACTGCAGAATTTGCGCTACTGCAAAGCGACCTGGGGCTACCAATCACCCAGCAGCAATTGCGTGAAGCGCGTGCGAGTTTAGACCCGACTGAAAAACGCGCCTTAACGGGTCTGTTTTATGACTTCAGTCGTGTGTCTGAACGAAATTTAAACCTGCCCAATGGCTATCCGGATCTTGTCGCTCTGGCAAAAAATTTACCCGCCACCAAACGTCAGTTACGTCAATACCAGCGTGAATATGGTGAAGCCGCTGACCGAGTACGCCATCAGGTTGCCCAAAACCCAAATTTGTTCGAGCCTGCCAAAGCGGTGCCTGAGGGCCGCTATTTGTTGAGTGAACTGAGCTATTTCAATGGCTTTGCTGCGTCGCTGACATTGAATAAGGACGGAACAGGTGTGCTGAACGCCACTGCAAGCGTACCTTTTAACTGGTCTCAGGTGGAGTCAGATATCCTGCTTACACTCAGCCAGTCACTTAGCATCTATCGTAACGGGGTTGCTGCGCAGCCTGATTATTTTGCTGAACAATTGCATCTGTCACTGAGCAAAGACCCGGATGGCAACCTTGCTGCAAGCGTGAGTATACCTGGCAGCCAGAGTGCTTCATGGTACACCCGTTTGGTAGCCGTGGATGATTTACGGGCGTATTCAGCAAGTGACTTTTTTGGCCAATGGTCAATGAGTTTTGCTCACCCTGCAAGCCAGGAACACCACTATGATATAAACCTGTTGAGCGATGGCTCGGCGCGCGTTGAGTCGGGAGTGACGACTGATTTTATACACTGGCAGCTTCAGGGCGCGCAACTTGAACTTAACCTGGACACTGTACCTTACCGTATGTACATACTCAGAGAGTTTCCCCTCGGGTACCAGCTGCTGATTGAGTACGACGCCGGACAAGGTAAAGTCATGGTGCCAGGCGTGATGGTACGCCATCAAAAAACCAGCTTCGACGAGCTTAACTACACTCGCATCTGGAACCTGCTCTTCAGACAAGGTGAAAGCGAAGTGTTTAGCATTGATGAGGACAATCACTACCATTACCTCTGGCGCCGCAATGTTTGGGGCGACAAACAAGACGGCAGGCTGATACAGCAGCGTTTTGAATTTGCAGGCCTAGATACTCCCTGGTGTGATGTATCTTTGTTACAGTGCGAAGCCAAACTAACCGCCGCGTATCGTTTACTTAGTGTTCAGGACGACCTGATCGCGGTGGAGTATGCAACGGCCAGCAATCTGCTGAGTGCTGAGGTATCCAAACGTCAGCTGTACGTGTTCGAGTTAAGCGATGATGTGCTGAGCACACCTCGATTGACCGATGGCATTTTTAAGGCCAGCAGCAGCGGGGCATTTGCCAGCACAGCCAGTTTATTTGGCCTGACTGCACAAGGCGTAGTGCACCTGCAGGGAGGTCAGCATTGCGAACCTTTCTCTCCTGAACCCGACTGTGCAGAGGCAATCTATATTGGCGAGCAAAAGTATTGGGCTTCTATGGCCGGTGAAGACATTAAACTTGTAACAATCGACCGTAGCACAACACGTTATTTAACACTGACCGATGCAGATCAGCAGGGTATCACTTTGTGTTTACGCGAAGATGTGGGCCTGCAGAGCTGTAATGAGACAAATTCGCTCTATTACCAGTTTTTAGCCCCAAATCTGGATATTGAGTATGTGGTGTCGGGTGAGGGGGCCTTACAGCCCTCGGTGAATACAGTGAGCTATAAACAAAGCTTTGAAACCTTGATTTTACCAGAGCGAGGCTTTGAACTTGACGAGATATCGGGTTGCCAGGGCGTGCTCAAAGAAAGCGACAATGGCACGTTACTGTATTCAGTGACTGAGCCCCAACAGAGCTGCACCATTAACGCCAGCTTTAAGCGCACCGCTCCACATATCGGCAGGAATGTAGTGCTTGTAGACAGTGGAGATGTCCCGCATAGCTGGTATATGAATATCCATCGCAATGGCACAGGCACTTTGACAACCCGAACACACGTTGTTGATTTTACAATTATCCAACAGAGCGAGTCTCTCTATGTTGCACGTTTGAATGACGGCCGAACCGTGTCAGTGCGCGATGGTCAGGGCAAAACGCACATTGTCACAGGGTTTGCATTTGAGTATCAACCGGACGGTGTTTATTTGAGCTGGCACCATGACTCTGTGGTCAAACGCACGGTATACACGACTCAGATCCAGTTTGCTAAAGACCTTGAAGCGCTTGCTATCGAACCACAAGTCTTGGCAGGCCAATGGGCGCTGACTTTTGGCGAGTATGCCGAGTCGCAGCAAACACATACTCAGCAGCATCTGTTGTTTAACCTAAATGCTGACCACACCGGTGAGTTACGTGCGGGAGAGCAGACTCCCTGGGCACAGCACCATGAACTGAACTGGTCGCTGACAGAGCAAAACCGACTGCGACTGTCTGCACGTTCTGGCACTCTGATAGCCGAGTTTAAATTAATTCGTCAATCCAAATGGGGCTATCAGTTCGTGATTGAGGATGTTAAGAAGACCAGCTCGGGATATCACAATGACTGGTTTCAACAGGGGGCCGGTTTGCTGATCAAGCGCGAAGCGCAGCCACTGCAACTGACGCAATTGGCAGGTAAGTGGCGCTATCAGTCTGCGAATCAGAGTAATGGTTTTGAGTTGTATACAGATGGTACATATCGCACCAGTAAGTTTAATGGGGCGGAGCAGGCGTCAATAAGTGGTTCGACTTTATCTGTGTCTGCGGCGTATAACACTGAGCTTGAGATGTTCGATCCGATTTGCAGTATCGATGACCCTCAATGTGTATTGGGGTACCACAAAACGTACACCGTACTCAGTAAGCAAGACGATACGCTATTTGTGCTGATCAATGAAAGCTTAAGCAATTCTGAAGCTGTGATACGCCAGTTTGAATTGGATAACAACCCCAGTTTGACACAGTTTGAAGCGCAATTTTTCCGTGCTGAGCTTGAACTTGAAGCCGGTATTGATACGCCTTCTTCTAATTATCTATATGAAGTTACGGCAGAGCAAACGCGCTACTGGCGTTTCTTTGAACAACAGCATGAGCAGGGCATCAAACAGTATTTGTTTATTGAGGGAGAAGGTGCCACTGAGGTTGCTATTGAGCAGGGGAAATTGCTTTTTGGTGATGCACAGCAATATCAGCTTGAAATCATAGAGAGCACAAGCGAAGGGGTTTTGGTGTGCCGCTATGCGCGGGGCAATTACTGCCAAGTTGCTGATCAGCACTTTCTTCGCTACGAGGTACCAGCCTATGAGGTGACGTTAGATGTGGGTCCTGGCGGAGAGGTTGTAACCGACATATCCGGCTCTTACATATTATACGGCAGGCGGATAGGTGTTGAGATCTCATATCAGCAAGATCAGGTGTTGTCCTCTTTATCTGGGTGTGATTTGTCCTTTGACTATGAAAATGAGCGGGTGTTGCATTTTTATGGCCCAGGGATTGCCAGTGCTTGCCATATCAGCGCACGGTTTGAACCCTGGCTCGGCAGCCAATCTGCACGGCTGGAAATGACCGATCCGTTCCTGGGTGCCTGTGTTGATCAGTACAATGAGGCTCCCGACAGGCACATTGAGTTTAGAACGCATTTGTCCTGCAATGGACAAGATAATCTAACACTGACGGATATTTCAGGTCTGGCGCAGTTTTCGCAGCTGACCTCTTTGCAGCTGCGTAGTGCGGCACAGATCAGCCCGTCAGCCTTGGCCGAACTCAATACTTTGACTCAGATAAATGAGTTATCACTGAGTGATATTGCCATTACAGAATTGGACCTAAGTAGTATGAGCGGTTTAGAGAAGCTCAGCCTTGCGTTGCCTGAGCTTACAGCACTCACCTTGCCACAAGGGAGTGCATTGACCTCGTTGTCCATAACACAAGGCGGCCCGGCTAGTCTGGCACTGAGCGGGCAAACAAGCTTGACCAGACTCGATCTGTCTGGCAGTGCAATAAGCCGGTTGGATCTCAGCGGATTACAAAACCTGACCTCGCTCCAGGCAAGCAACAGTCAGCTGGAAGAAATTACTTTTGTGGATGCGACTTTGCCAGTAGAAATGCTGTGGCTGGACAACACGCCTCTGAGCCAGTTGGAGCTGAGCCGTTTTCCTCAACTGACGCACGCTAAACTCGACCATACTCAGCTGTCGGCTTTGGATATCACCGAAAATCGTGAAATATATCACTTGAGTGCTCAGCATACGCCGCTTGAGTACTTTGTTTCAGCGCGAAATGTGCCGCTGAAAAAGCTGATCTTGTCAAGCACACACCTGACCAGTATAGCGTTAACGACCATGCCAGCGCTGGATTGGTTAGAGATTGATAACGCACGTTTAACCACGTTGGATCTAACTGGATCGCATGTTGAGCACCTAAGTGCCAAGGGGAACCAGCTGACTTCGCTGACTGTGCCTGATGATGCTAAATTGCGTCGTTTGTGGTTGGACGATAATCAGATAGCAAGTGTCAAATTACCAGAGGATAATCCGTGGTTGTATAATCTCAGTCTGTCGGGTAATCAGTTGTCGACGTTTGAGGCTTTGGGGCTCCGGAACCTGAATTCACTGGATTTGTCACATAATCCTCTGACGCAATTTGGTGTTAGGTTTAATTCTCGGCTACACACCCTGAACTTGTCTTACACGCAGCTCGAGGAAGTGGATATTGCGACTATGAATGAGCTGCGTACTTTAGTGATAAACCATACACCGATATCACAACTGGCACTTGAGGCACGGTTAAAGCACCTGGATATAAGTAATACTGAGGTGACTGAACTGCACCTGCCTGATGGTATGGAAAACACAGAGATATATTTTGCAGGCAATACCCTGAGCAGTCTGACTGCAACAGGCAGTCAGCGAAATATCAGGCTATTTCTTGCAGGGAGCGAATTGAGCGACCAGGCCAGAGAGTTTTTGATCATTAATCAAGGGCAGATCCGGGGATTTCTGTGCCGTGATTTATCGGTACCGTCTGAATGTACGATCCTGACACATTAATGCCTGCGAGCCTTCGCGAAAGTCTCTGGTATTCGCGAGGGCCATTGCCAAGCTCCGTGGGTTGCGGCAGTGATACACACGTTTTACAAACTCAGTAAAACTTACACATTCCCAGTCCCAGCGATTGGCCATCACGCAAGGCGTAGCCGTAGCGCTGGTAGAAAGCCTCTTTACCATGTGCCGCCAGCAATGCTGCAGTTGCGCCACTGTGACACTGTGTCGATAAGTATTGCTCAATGTTATCCATAACGATATGACCCAGGCCGCAACCCTGATAATCCGGGTGCACAATGACGTCCTGGATGTAAAAGTACATATAGCCATCACCAACGACCCGACCGCAGGCAACCAGTTGCTGCTCCTTGCGACACTGCACCCAGTACAGTGAAGATTCGATGCTGACTGCTACTTGCTCCAGGGGCGGGTTTTGCCACCCGACACTGGCACGCAGCGCACTGAACTCGGTCGCTGCGGGTGGTGATTGCAAGATCTCCAAATCAGTCGTCAACATCAAATCTGTCCACTAGTTGGTCAAGGTTATTGGCCAGCTCAACTAGTTGCGTTGCCCCAGCATGCAGCGCATCGGCGGAGTCTCCTACTTGCTGCACCGATTGACTGACGCCCTGGATGCGAGACTGAGTTTCCTCGGCGGCCTCACCCTGAGCATTGGCTTGACGGGAAATATCAGCGATGATGGTCTTAACACGAGAGACCGAGCTGGCGATGTCGTCGAAGGCCTGATGAGCCAGTTCCGACTGTTCGATGGCTTGCTTAGACTCATCAACACTGGCAGTCATGCGTTCAGAAACACTGCGGGTTTGTTCAATCAGTTTAGTCAGGACTTGTTCAATGTCCTGAGTTGCATCATGAGAACGCTGAGCCAGTGTTCGTACTTCATCGGCCACGACAGCAAAACCACGGCCTTGTTCGCCGGCACGAGCGGCTTCAATGGCTGCATTCAAAGCAAGTAAGTTGGTTTGCTCGGCAATGGTACGGATCACCTCCAAAATGTTGGTGATGTTATTACTTTCGTTTTCGAGCTTGCTCATGGCGGTGGCCGAATCGCCAAGTGAATCATTGAGCTTAGCCACTTGAGTCACTGTACTTTGGATCATTTGGTTACCGGTTTGAGTGTGTTGTTCTGTGGTCGAAATTTCGTTGAGTGCATCGCCACAGTTATCACTGACCGTCATCGCCATACTCGCCATGGATTGCGTGGTATCCGTGGCGGTTTGTGAGGTTTTTTCCTGATGGCGGCACTGGTCCCGGATGTCGTTTATCCGTGACTGAGAAGTTTGCGCTTCACCATTGAGTGTTCTGGCGTTGTTCTGAATGTCCTTAACCAGCGCATTTATTGAGTTTAGAAACTGATTAAACCAGGTTGCCAGCTCGCTGATCTCATCATTACCTATCACCTGTAGTCGTTTAGATAAGTTGCCCTCACCCTGGGCGATTTCCTTGAGGCCATCTGAAACCATTTCTATGGGGTAGACAATTTTGTTGGCCAGTACAATGGCGATGACGACGAACAAGGCCAGCATTATCACAGCGATGATGCTGATGCTGTAAGTCATGTTGTAAGACGAGGTGAGGATCTCATCTTCTTCAATGATAGCAATAAAGGTCCAACCGAGTTCCTCAGAGCGATAAAACTTGGCATTAAAGGTTTTATCCTGGTGTTCCAGTGTAATGAAAGGTGCATCCCCCGCGTTTCGGATAGCCTGATATCGGGCGTCACTCAAATCACGAATATTTTTAAAGTTATTTTCGGCGTTTTTGGGGTCTGCCAGCACAGTGCCCTGATTGTCGAGTAACAACAAATAGCCGGTGTTGCCCAGTTTGATGTTGCTGACAATATCGGTCAGTGTCGACAAGGTCACATCCAGAGACTGAACGCCGAGCATTTGGCCGTTTTTCATGATCCCGGTTGCAACGGAAACCATTGCCTGTCCGGTAACACCCTGATAAGGCTCAGTGATCACCACCTGAGATGGATTGGAGCTGACCTGTTGATACCAGGGTCTTTTGCGCGGATCATAATTGCCTAATGGCTCCGCAGGATACTGAATAAAACCACCATCACGGGTGCCCAGATAAACGAATAGCAACTCGGGGTGAGTTTTGCCAAAGGTGGTGTACAGGTCAAAAATCTCTGCTTCTGCTTTACCAGAGGCCTCCGGCGTCATCATTTTCTCTGCACCAAAATAGGTGGTTGTGTCCTTGCTGACGGATTGCACGGTTTTACTTTGCGCTAAGAATCGGGCATTACTTTTCATCTGATCAAAGAAGATGATAAACGCGTTTTCTATTTGTCGTATCTCATTGACTGACGTCTCTAAGAATCGGTCCAGTGACTCTTGTTTGGTTCGCGAGATACTCATGATGGATATTGCAAGAATTGGAATGATGACAGTCATTACAAAGCTTAAAATCAGCTTTTTACGCATTCTCATGGGCAACCACCTCGGTTTTTATTGTAATAATAGTGTAGTTGTGAACGGAGCAGATTGCTCCGAATTAGCCCAATTTATGGGCTTTCGGTTAATATTGCAAACTTCTGAGGGTTGAACAAGGCGCACTGTAAGAAAAGTAACTGTGGCTGTCTGAGGCTGAGCGATGCGCCAAGCTATATTAGCGCTTCTGCAAAGTGTGTCTTTTTGAGCAAGAGATTATTGAATGTCGTGCTTTTTCATGAGCTTATAAAAGTCGGAGCGGTTTCGTTGTGCAAGTTTAGCGGCTTGCGGCACATTGTGTTGACACAAGGCCAGCACCTTAAGTATGTAATCTCGTTCAAACTGCCGTTTGGCATCATTGAGGCCGACAAACGCCTGACGATCATCCTGTGCCGGCAAGGCATTGAATACGCTGTCCTCTGAAATATGAGTACCAGATGTCATTGCGACACAATACTCAATTACATTGTGTAACTGGCGGATATTGCCGGGCCAGGCATAGTTTAACAGTGCAGTGACAGCATCCGGCGAGAGGCGCTTGGGTGATTTACTGAGCTGCTTTAAGAACAGGCTGGCGAGCAAGGGAATGTCCTCAACACGATCTTTGAGCGCTGGCAGAGACAACTGCACAACGTTAAGCCGGTAGTAAAGGTCTTCTCTGAACGCTCCTTCACTCACGGCCCGAGCAATATTTTTATGGCTTGCCGAGAGGATCCGAACATTAACGGCTTGCTCATGCTGCCCACCGATTGGACGAACCGTTTTTTCCTGCAAGACTCTCAGCAATTTTACTTGTAAGTCGAGCGGCATATCCCCGATTTCATCCAGTAATAATGTGCCCTGATCGGCGGCCTGGATCAGTCCCTGTTTATCTGTGATTGCACCGGTAAACGCCCCTTTCTTATGGCCAAATAATTCAGATTCCAGCAGATGCGCGGGCAGGGCGCCACAGTTTATGGCTATAAATGGTCCCTCAGCATGGCTGCTCGCGCGATGAATAGCCCGAGCCGTCACTTCTTTACCTGTACCGCTTTCGCCCTGGATCAGAATGTTGGCCTGACTGGGGGCGATGGCTTTGATTTGTTGCACCAGCTGGCGCATGCTCGCACTTTGGTGATACAAACCGTGGAAATTATCTGGATCTGGCGCGTGTAACGTACTTTTGTCTGGCAGCGCTTTGTTGATGGCTGCAAGCAGTTCATCACTGTCGATAGGCTTAGTGATAAAGGCGGTGATCCCCTGCTGAATGGCATCAACGGCATCGGGGATTGAGCCATGTGCGGTCATCATGATCACGGGCAGGCCCGGGTAGTTGGCCTGTAATTTCTGGTTGAGGGCCAGACCGTCCATATTATCCATACGTAAGTCTGTGAGCACCAAATCGATGGACGTATTTGCAAGTTGTCGCAATGCCGCATGACCACTGCTGGCAAGTGTAACCTCAAAACCATGGCTTTCCAGCCGCATTGCCAGTAATTCGCTCAGGGCCGGGTCGTCGTCTACCAGCAAAATGGAGGTGCTGCGCGTTGCGGGCAGAGGAGCTGTGATATCGATTTCTGCATAAGACATTATTGTTGCTCCTTGGGTGCTTGAGGGGATTCAATCAGGGGCGCGTCCTGAAGTCTTTGCTGCTCTATGTCGGCCAGCTCCTGTTTGAGCGTCATTAGTGCCTGACTGGTTTGGCTCAGTTGTGATTGGATCTGGGTTAGTTTCGCGTTGCTGCGATGCAGGCGGATTTTTTGTCCCCGCAGCACCTGTGTCTGTTGTTTAAGCGTGCTAAACCACAGCTGATAGTGCTGTGGCCAGGGCTGGCTTTGCTCTATGGCGGTAATTGCCCGCAACTGCTTGGTCGTAGACACTGTGTTGCAGTAGTCGTACATAAAGGTTTCAATAGCAGCCTGACCGATATAACGCGCCGATTTGTTATGCTTCGCAGGCAAAGCCTGCTGGCAAATCTGCAAATAACGTTCGAGCAGAACTGTCAGTGGTGCATAGTCCGGACTCACCGTTTTGCTTGGCCCGATAAAGCTACTTTTGTGTTTATTGGGACTCAGCTGGCAGCCACTCAGGCTGACAACGAGCACTAAGCTCAACAACGGGATTTTCATTTGCTTATTCCTTGTTTTGGCAAAGTTAAACTAAATTCACAGCCCGGGTGGGTATTTTGCCACCCTAGCTGGCCACCAATCTGATTCACACATTCCTCGACAATGGCCAGTCCCAGTCCGCTGCCTGCAATCGGGTCACTCTGTTTGCCTCTGACAAAGGGTTTAAACAGGTGATTGGCTTCTTGTGGGTCGAGCCCGGGTCCATCATCACGGATACTGATTTGCCAGTGGTCTGGCGTGTCTGTCAGATCTATGCTGATTTGGCTATGGGTATACTGAATGGCGTTGCCAAGCAGGTGTGTCAGTGCCAGTTTGACAGGCATTTCGGGCAATTGAGTGAGCGCGGGGTTAAAGCGCCAGTCAATTTGAATACCTGCGCCTTGTAGTCGCTGTGCAAAGTGCTCCTCAAGCTGTTCTTTGATTGCCTGGGCGCTACAACGCGCCTGTTGATTATGCGGATGGCTGGCAGCGCTAAATGTGAGTAGATCTTCAATCAGTTGAGTGAGCTTTGTCACTGAGGAGCTCAGAATGCCGGTTACGCGCCGCTGCTTGTCGTTGAGCTGCCCCAGGTGAGGCGTATTCAGTAACTCTGTGCCTTCTTTGATGGAGGCTAGCGGGGTTTTTAACTCATGCGATACATGGCGCAAAAAGGTCTCTTTTTGTTGCTTACTGGCGGTCAGCTCATTGCGAACCTGTTCAAGACGCTCCCCCAACTGTGTGAACTCATGGCTTCCTGATAATCGAATGGGAGAAGTAAATTGACCGTCACCAACGACGGCAATGACCTTCTCCAGCTGAAATAACTGGCGGGAGATCCGTTTGATCAGCCAGATACTGAGTCCAATCAGGGTCGGTAACAGCATGCTCAGTCCGATTAAAAAGCGCTGGCGGATCTTACTTTGTTGTGCCAGCGCTTCGTCGAGTGTTTTGTCGAGGGCCTGCTGTAGCGATTGTGACTCACGGGCCAGAACTGCGACCATGGCTGACAAGGTTTTACTGTCGGGAGCCTGGGCCTGTGACAGGGGCTGTTGCCAATTTGCAACGGCTGCGCTTTTTTCCAGTGTGATCAGCAGTGTTTTGAGCGCATTTTTACGCTTGTGCCAGTTTTTATTGATACTTTTTTGCAGTTTTTCGCTTTGTAGCAGTTGATTGTTCAGCTGGGCTTTTTCGAGCGCTATAAGGGCATTTCGCAGTTCGTTAAATTCTGACGTAACCTTATGATTATTAGTATAAATATCTTGAACCTGTTGCTGCTGGTAGGCGACCGACTGAATAAACCACAGAGTAAGCAATAACAGAGGAACCAGGGCCAGCAATAGTGCGATTAGTGCCTGTTTCCATAGTGCCTGAGAAAAAAATTGTTGGAGTGGCTCGCATGAGCGCAGTCCTGAACTGGCTTGCTGCATAAATGACTTTGCTATTGTGGACGTTTTTGGTTCGCTGTTGCCAAATAGCAACAGACGTAACTTGTTGATTTTTATAGTTGAGCCAAAAACGCAGGTTAAACCGTGTTGCCATTTAGCAACAAACCGCCTTAATCCCACCTGAACTTTTTTACCCATAAATTTATAAGTGCATGAAATAAATAAACAAAATTAAATTGGCACCAAAGTTGGAATAGTCATGTCAAACGCAGCCAACAAACTCCCAGCGGTTTCTCGGCAGCTGAATTAACAGCAAACATTCAAAAACAGAAGGAAAGTAACATGAAAACATCTCTGACAATGATTGCGGCTTTGGGTCTGACTGTACTGGCAACCGGTGCGATTGCAGGCAGTGACTTCGAAAAGTATGACACAGATGGCGATGGCACTATCAGTCTGAGTGAATCAAAAGCCAACCCCAGATTGATGGGCCAGTTTAAAGATCTGGATAGCAACGGCGATGGCCAGCTGAGCAGAAGTGAATTTTCAGGCTTTAACAGCTAACAGGTGCTCACAAAGGAGAAGTTACTATGCAGATAAAACATGTACTTGTACTGACAATCGGTATGCTCACCAGCGCACTTGCGTTTGCCTCTGAGGTAGATTTTGCGCTACTGGACATTAACAGCGATGGGTTGATCAGTATGTCAGAAGCGAAACAGGTCCCTCAGGTCGCAGAGGCATTCAGACGCTTGGACAAAAATCGCGACGGTGCGCTGAGCGCCAAAGAATTTAGTCACTTTTAAGCCAATTTAGTGAGGAAATAATGATGAACAAACTAATGTTAAGCACAGTATTAATGCTGGCCAGCCTGGGCGCACATGCAGCAAGCAGCTCATTTTCATCTTTTGATACCGATGGCGACGGGTTTATTTCAAAATCTGAAGCGGCAGGCTCAGAAACGTTAACGGTCATCTTCGACAAGCTTGACGCCAATGGCGACGGCAAGCTCTCCGAGCAGGAATTTCGTCAATAACAGAATAAAGCAAGTGGCGCGTTTCGCGCTATTTCCCCAAATTCACCTTTAAATCTTACGCTAAGGAGCTAAGTATGAATAAGTTAATGATCACAGCAGTATTGATGATGGCCAGCCTGGGTGCGCATGCCGCAAGCACATTCTCATCATTCGACAAAAATGACGATGGATTTATCAGTAAGTCGGAAGCGGCAGAATCGACTGAACTGAGTTTTGAATTCGATAAACTCGACAGCAATGGCGATGGCAAATTGTCTAAGCAGGAGTTTCGCCTGTAACTGCCTGACATAACACAGGCACACTCCCAATTTTGTATTTTTTTACGCAACAGTCTTCATGGATCCTTCCATGAGCCAGGGCTCCTGATAAGGGAGCCTTTTTCGTTTCTTATACCAATTTGCTTAATTAAGTGTTCTATTTTGAGGCGAGAAAATATTGTCGATAACACCGCTCCCGCGTCCTGCTACCGCTGAGGTACCTACATCCATATAGGCGAGGCAAAAATTTGCGAACTTATACCTTAGGTAAAGGTTCTAAATGAGAAATTTTTAACGCCGTTAGCGTAATATTTGCTCCGTCAAATTGAACAGGTATTTAGTGAAATTGGTATTAAGCCGTTGCTGTCATTTTATACTCACTGCGCAGCAGACCATACATATAGCCATCATAATAGCCATGGCTGAATTTGAAGTGCTGGCGTAAATGCGCCTCCTGTTGCATACCCAACTTTTGCATCAGCCGCCACGAAGCCTGATTTTCAACCGCGCAGAATGCACAGATCTTGTTTAGCCCAAACTGCGCAAAAGCAGCCTCTATAAGCCCGTTTGCAGCCTCAAAGGCATAGCCCTGGCCGATATATTTTTCATTCAGACGATATCCGATCTCAGCTGTTTTAGCGTTGTGACACAAAAACTTATACATGAGTTCGCCAACCAGAACATTGTCTTCGCGTCTGATAATGGCCAGCAGCAGCCGCTCGTGTTCGTTTGCCTGCCAGGGGGCTCTGGCCCGGTCAATGCGAGCCTGGGCATCTGCCAGTGTGGCCGGTTCGCCAATATATCTGGATGTCTTGGGGTTACGTCTGCTTTCGTAAACGCCATGCAGATCACTTTGTTGCAATGGCCGAATGGTAAGGCGGGCCGTGTTAAAATGGAGTTTTTCGAACATGAATGATCCCAAAAAGTATACGTTAAGTGTGTTCAAAATGTGGTCGCTGAATGCGGATAGTACGCCAGCTTAATAACAACAGCGCGGCGCACACTGCTATCAACAGTGAGAGAGTTTGTGTGTTGTCTGGCAGCCACAGATTAACCAGCCAGGCAATCACAGAAAAAATCAGTAACTCGATGGCCCCGACCAGGGCATTTGCTGTGCCCGCTTGATTGGGGTGGAGCAAGCCGATTAAGTGCATATAGCTGGGAAAGTACCCGCCAAATACCAGCATGATGGCGGCATACGCCAGCAGTATGGCAAGTGCGCTGTCGCTGGCCAGCAGAAAAGTCAGTGCGCTCATAAATAATACCGGCCACAGCCACAAGACAATTTTCATATAGCTGACATGACGCTGCAAAACCTTAGCAAACACGGCGCCCAGCAACAGGCCCACCATGGGCAGCATCATAGCCTGCCCAGTCTGGCTGGTGGTAAAGCCAAAGCGCTCCTGAAGTAAAAATGGTAAGTGCAGTTGAAGCGTTAAATACAAAAAGGTGGGCACCCATTTGAAGCTTGCCAGGGAGAGAAACACCTGACATCTGACCATACTTTGGTAGTGTCGGATGAGGCTTATCGGGTTAATTGCAATAGGCTGAGGGGTTCGGGTCTTGAGCAGGCTCAGGCCAAATAATGTGATAAACAAATAGTAAGTGATGAGCACTAGAGATAAACCCTGCCAGCCAAACCAGCTGCTAAGCATGCCACCGAGTAACGGCGCAATAATGGCGGTGACACTGGCTGAGATGGCTACCGTCGCCATGGCACTTTTGAGCTTTGCGCCAGATAGATGCTGGGCCAGTAAAGTGCGGCTTATCAACACCGGTGACGCGGAGCCTGCGCCTTGTAATATTCGACCAGTTAAAAAGGTGCTGCTATCTGGTGCAACGGCGCATAACAGGGTACCGACCAGCAGAATGATTTGCCCGGCAATAAACAATGGCCGATCACCATATTTATCGCGCAGCGGACCGACAACCAGTTGCGCCGCCCCAAGGGTAATAAAGTAGCTGATTATCATGGCCTGGCTCATGCTGTTTGATAGTAACAGGCTATCTGCTATATCAGGCAAAACAGGCATATACACCTGGCTGACCAGCTGAGAGCAGGACATCAGTAAAACAGCGAGCATAGTAAATAAGTACACAGGCACTCCTGGCGCAGAAGATTTGACCCAGGCACTATACGCCGCTTTCATTGTCCTAAAAATAAGGTAATAATTAAAATACTATTTCCTGTAAGGAATTAATTAAGTGGATTGGTTAACGGCAACACGCAGTTTTTGCGTTCTGGCGGAGCTGGGGAGCTTTACCAAAGCGGCGGAACATCAGGGTGTATCAGCGTCTGCTATGAGTAAGCGCATTGACTGGCTGGAAAGGCACTTGGGACAAAGCTTGTTTATTCGCACCACCCGACAGGTCAATCTGACGGAGCAAGGGCAGCACTTCTTTCCTCGTGCCAGAGATTGGCTGGCGCAATTTGAAGCACTGGTTGAAAGCGCTCAGTCTGAACCATGCGAGCTGCAGGGAAGCCTGAAGATTGCCGCCACACAGGCTGTGGGCAGTAGTGTGTTAATGCCTAAAATAGAGCAATTTCTGGCGCAATACCCGCAGATCACGATTCATCTGAATGTTCTGGCACCAGGAGAGCCGCCAGATCTTCAGCATGATGTGGTGATCACCAGGTACAATGAGTCATTTGATTCAGTGTCACACAAGGGTACTCGTTTGTTCGACTATCAGATGCAGTTATTCGGTGCGCCTGAATATCTGGCACGCTGTGATGAGATAGCCAGTGTTGACGACCTGGCGCAGCACAAAATGTTACTGAGCAGCTATTATCACAAAATTGGCGGGGTAGTGCTCGAAGATGGCCGATTGTTTGAATTCACAAATTATAATTTTGTGACCGATCATCTGGATGCCATTTTAAAGGCCGCTGTGCAGGGGATTGGCCTGCTATTTATCGCACCCAGTTATATTGAGCGAGAATTAAGCTCCGGGGCACTGGTCCCCATCTTGCCGGATATTCGTTCTGAGGTAAAACAACTCTGGGCTTATTACCCCAAGGCAAGCTATACCCCCCGTAAAACCCGGTTGTTTATTGAGCACCTTAAGGCCACGCTGCAATGCGGTGAAGGAGGGGATTTACCGGCTTGAAAATGCCCTCACACCGCGCCATTTTGGCAAACGAGCCGGGAACTACTCAGTATTGAAAGGGAGTGCTGAGAGTCAGTAGATCCAACATCAAGTGCGGGATGACTTAGGTGTATCACTGCATGATTCAGGTAAGTGTGTTAGGGCTTGCGAACGGTTATATCTGGGTCGTGAATTATGCTGAGTCAGGGCCCGTCGATTTTTCAGGTTAGTCGTTTGAACGAACCACCCAACTCGTCATCCCGGCCAACGAGCCGGGAACCACTTAGCTGGAAGGTAATTAGGAGCGGATGGCCAGTAGAACCGCATCCAGAGCAGCGTTAAGAGGCACACATACGCCATACGCAATGACAGAGCTGGCCGACGAAATAACGCCGGCCGAGCGAGTTAAAAACGGTAAGTCAGGCCCACATTCAACTGAAACTGATTGAGCACATCGCCGTCGAAATGCCACGCACAGACATCTTCGTCGCTGCCATCACAGCGCACCTTAGAGGAGTTTTTGATAGACGAAGCCAGCCAGCGTAACTCAGTCAGTGCGCTGAACCCGGCACCCAAATCATATTTAAGACCGCCATAAAAACCCGCGGCAAAAAAGTGGTCGGGCTCTTCGAAGTTAGGGGTGACCTTGTTCACACCAATCTGCGCACCAATGTAACTGTCCAGATTATCCGTAATATCCACATCTATGGCACTTTGAAACATCAAATACTCCATATCCACCTTATAGATAGGGGAGTCCTCGAACTCAGTTTCGACCATACTGTAAAAAAAGCCGTAGCGTTTTTTATCCAAATAACGGTCAAAGCTTACCCCAAAGTGGTTTTTATCGGCCAGCTCAACCACTGCTTTTTGACTGGTATGTAAATCCTGGTTACTACTTTGTCCACCGTAGAGGGTGACACCAAAGCCTGTATTAGAAGCCATAGCAGAGCCTGAGAACAGCCCTAAACCAAGTGCTAACCACACATAGCTGCGCATAATAAATCCTTGTTATCTAGTGTGTTGTCGGATGAGTTTAATTGCCAAGAAAGTAACACGCCTTTGTATCTAATAACAGGGATTTAGCGACTTAATTTGTGTAGGTTTGTAGATTTCTTTCATCAGCATTGGCACCGCCTTGCAACCTCAAGTACAATGTGGGTTTTCGATTGCAATACACCGGAACCTTCCCCATGGAAATCAAAGTAAATTATCTCGATAATCTTCGAATTGACGCTCGATTCGATGATTTTTCTGTCATTGCCGATCAGCCTATTCGCTATAAAGGCGATGGCTCAGCCCCCAGCCCGTTCGATTATTTTCTGGCTTCGTCTGCGCTGTGTGCGGCTTACTTTGTGAAAGTGTATTGTAATGCGCGCGACATTCCGACCGACGGCATTCGCGTGGCGCAGAACAACATTGTTGACCCCGAGAACCGCTATAACCAGATCTTTAAAATTCAGGTAGAGCTGCCAGAGAGCATTTCTGAAAAAGACCGTCAGGGCATTTTGCGCTCCATTGACCGCTGTACTGTGAAAAAAGTGATCCAGACCGGCCCTGAGTTTCAGGTGGAAGCAGTAGAGAGCCTGGATGACGATGCACAGGCTATGCTGATGGTAAACACAGAGTCAGATGCCAGTACCTTCATTCTGGGTAAAGACCTGCCACTGGAGCAGACCATCGCCAATATGACCGGTATTTTGTCTGATCTGGGCATGAAAATCGAAGTGGCGTCGTGGCGTAACATTGTGCCTAACGTCTGGTCTTTGCACATTCGTGATGCCGCATCACCTATGTGTTTTACCAATGGTAAAGGTGCCACTAAAGAAAGCGCGCTTTGTTCGGCACTGGGCGAGTTTATTGAACGCCTGAACTGTAACTTTTTCTATAACGATCAGTTCTTTGGTGAAGAAATTGCCAACGCTGAGTTTGTGCATTACCCGAATGAAAAGTGGTTTAAACCGGGTGACAACGATGAACTGCCAAGCGAGATCCTCGACGGCTACACGCGCGAAATCTACGATCCGGAAGGCGAGCTGCGCGGCTCAAACCTGATAGACACCAACTCGGGCAATATCGAGCGTGGTATTTGCTCTATTCCTTACACCCGTCACAGCGACGGTGAAACGGTTTACTTCCCGTCCAACCTGATTGAAAACCTGTTCCTGAGTAACGGCATGAGCGCAGGTAACAACCTGTTTGAAGCCAAAGTGCAGTGTTTGTCTGAGATCTTTGAGCGTGCGGTGAAAAAGCAGATCATAGAACAGGAAATCGTGCTGCCGGACGTACCTGAAGAGGTACTGGCCAAGTTCCCGGGCATTGTGGCGGGCATTAAAGGTCTTGAAGAGCAGGGCTTCCCGGTTGTGGTAAAAGACGCTTCTCTGGGCGGCCAGTTCCCGGTTATGTGTGTGACCCTGATGAACCCCAAAACCGGTGGTGTGTTTGCCTCTTTTGGTGCGCACCCAAGCCTGGAAGTTGCGCTGGAGCGCAGCCTGACCGAGTTGTTACAGGGCCGTAGCTTCGAAGGTCTGAACGACGTACCTAAGCCAACCTTTAACAGCATGGCAGTGTCTGAGCCGGAGAATTTTGTAGAGCACTTTATTGATTCTACCGGTGTGATCTCCTGGCGTTTCTTCAGTGCCAAGCACGATTATGAGTTTGTGGAGTGGGACTTCACAGGTACCAACGAAGAAGAGTGCGACAAATTGTTCGCCATTTTGAAAGACTTAGGCAAAGAAGCCTACATTGCCGAGTTTACCGATATGGGTACAGCTTGCCGCATTCTGGTACCTGGTTACTCAGAGGTATACCCGGCAGAAGACCTAATCTGGGATAACACCAACAAAGCCCTGCAATACCGCGAAGACATTCTGAACATTCACTCGCTGGAAGACGAAGCGCTGGCCGATTTGGTTAACCGCCTGGAAGAAAGCCAGCTTGATAACTACATCGACATCATCACTTTGATCGGCGTAGAGTTCGATGAAAACACGGTTTGGGGCCAGCTGACCATCTTAGAGCTGAAGATCCTCATCTATCTGGCGCTGGGTGACATTGAAGCCGCTATTGAGCTGGTCGAAACCTTCCTGCAATACAACGACAACACCGTTGAACGCGGCTTGTTCTATCAGGCAATGCACGCGACGCTGGAAGTGGCACTGGATGAAGAGCTTGAAATTGAAGACTACATCCACAGCTTTACCCGCATGTTCGGCAAAGAAGTGATGGACGCCGTGATCGGCTCTATCAACGGCGACGTGAAATTCTATGGCCTGACACCAACCAATATGCAACTGGAAGGCCTGGACAAGCACCTGCGCTTAATCGATAGCTACAAAAAGCTCCACGCCGCACGCGCTAAGTTTGCCAAGGGGTAAATCGCCAAGTGTTACTAAAGCCCGCAAGGTGAACTACCAGCGGGCTTTAGCCGTGGAGTAGGGCACAGAATTTTGGGGCGGGTGAAGCACGTCGAACCTGGACTCTGGGGCTATGTAAACAGAGTATTCTCGCTACAAATACGTCCCTTTTTCACTTCAAATATACTCACTCTATACAGTCATACCGGCATTGAGCCGGTATCTTCCAATGGCGAGAGGGTGTTTCAATTTGAGTTATTCCCATCCATCAAGGCCAACGTAATTAAATATACAACCCTTGTTGATTAATCGTCTGCTCGGTCAATGCTTCCTCCTGCCAACCTAGTTTTACCGGTGTCTGGTAAAGCCGGGGGTTACCTAGTTGTGGCCACATGTGACATAGGCCCGGAGCGAATAGCTTGACTGTATTGATAGGAATGTCTGGCCTTGTGTAATTCAACAACAATACCTCAATATTCAACGTATCCAGCTGCTTGGCTATAGCTTCGATCATTACCTTCAAATTTTCAGAGAACTGTATACTTTTATTAGCAGGTAAAACGTCTTCATGTGGCATTAGATAATTGCCAGTATCGATTTTACTTCTATCAAATATACAGCTGTTTTGCTCTTTTGCTGCTATTAATTGGCAAAGTTCTGTCAGTGCTCGTTGTGCTGCAATTTCCTCAACAATGTGGCAACCAAATCCAAAACTATATTTGCCTGAAGCTTTTTCTCTTCCAATTGCTGCAATCACAGTTACGCCAACATCGTTTGTGATATCTAATAACCAATAATCAAAGTCTTTCCCCAGGGTTTGATCACATCGTTCGAGTAATGTGGTAGCTAGCTTGTCCATACTAAATGCAGGCCGAGCTACTTTGTTGTACCACCAGATGGCGATTGCATCTCGCTCAATTAGTTCTAGTAACCCTTGTAGCGTTGCCTCTTCTATTGTATTTCCCGCTGCGCAACCATTTGAATGCCACCTGCCAAATTTCTCATCTTCAAAAGGTGTGTTTGAAAAGCAAAAGGTAAAGGGAACGTATACTGGTGATTTTTTTATCAAAGAGGTTGCTTTGTACCAAAGCGTTTCTTGGTCGGTGTATTTTCTGCAAGCTTGTTTTCTTTTGGAGTCTGAATGCTCTGGAGTATTGAAGTTTCGATATTGGGCTTCTGAATAAGGTGCTAAGTCATGATATGAGTAAGAGTAAAGGTCGAGTTTGCTCTGACATGATTTTATCGGAATTTCATACCCTTTAAAAATAGCGCTAAATCTCTCTATTGTCTCGCAGATAGCACTGACTTGAGATTGAATGTCTGTTTCCCCTTTGCCCATAGTTCCTTGAATGAAAGCCTCATTTGAAGGGCGCTCAAAACTATTTTTATACAATGGCTTGTTATACGCCGCTTTGTATACAGGTATAGATGAGTAAGCGCCTAGTTCTTCTTTTTCTAAATGCGTGATAACACCTGTTATTGGACTAATAAGCGGCATTAATTTATCAAGCGTACTATGTGGAGACTGCACTCTGGTACCGCAATCATGCTTATAGTTTACAAAGCAATCCGCCAACTCAACATGACTTGATTCTTTATTAAAATCATATCCCTGCCTGATAAATGTGTTGACGTTATGTTTGGCTTCTTTAGTATTTACTAGGCAAAATGTCGTTATTGTGTCTTCTTTTAAGTCAATGCAATTCAAAAGAGAAACTAATCTGGCTTTATTCTCCTTTAAAAGATCTAGATTCGATTTATAAGAAGCATAGTAGAGGTCGTGGCCTAGGCTTTTAAGATATCCTTCGAATGGTGTATTTGCTGAAACTTGACTAATCAAAGCTTCAACGTTCTGCCTTTCTGTATGGGCGAAAGGTCGGGTAACCCATATATCTTTGCCTGTTATTTTTATAACTATCGAAGGTTTTTTTACAGATTGCTCTATCAGATGGATTAGTGACAGATCTAGTTTTGCTGTAAGGATTACGTTTAAACGACCATTGAGTTGGCTTGACTCAACGACTTCTCGCCAAAATTCCACCGGAATAAAAGAGGATTGTAGAGATTCTGAAATACACAGACCTTCAAATGTCTCCCTAACTTGTGATACGCCTTCTAATCGCTGGCCACTGTGCTCTACGATTATGCCAGAAGCCTTTAAATCCTCAATTTTTTTAAATAAAACGGCTGATTCATATATGCTTATATCACTCCCAAATAAATCAGAAGCTGAAAGCCCTGATTTCAGTGAATTTGCGATTGGCAGATACTGCCTGTCTATGAAGTAGTGAGAGTTATCACCTAATAAAAATAGTCCATAGTCTGTTGGATAGGTGCTGAATTCATCACTGATAAGATAAATTTCTTTCAAGGCTTAGTCGCTTAGATTTAAAAATTAAAAAACTTACTTGGATTAAGCTCGTAAATTTCTTTTTTTTCAGTTTCTGTTAGAAATGAAAACTCTTCTTTGTCATCCGAGCTCTCAGAGTCCAAGTGGTCTGGGTGTGGATAGTCACTACCGAACAGAAGACGATCTGAACCAATGTAATCTATTAGTTCTCTAATACATGGTTCCCCATCTTCAATACTAACCCAACAATGAGACTTAAAGTATTCAGATGGTAATTTCTTAATATTGTCTTTTACTAAGTTTGGATATTCAGGGTAGCAAATGTTATCCAATCTCCACAGCCAATATGGAACCCAAGAGCCTCCGCCTTCTAAAAGAGCAAATTTCAGCTTCGGATACTTTTCAAAAACGCCATTTTCCAATAGAGAAACAAATGCCATTTGCAGTTCAATTGGGTGGGAGCAAGCATGTAATCCGAACCTGGAAGTGAATCGTTCACTACCAGCAGTGCTGCCGTGCAGATTTGATCCACCGTGGAGGCAGATACCTATATTATACTCTTCACAAGCTTGCCAAAATGGCTCATATGCTTGAGATCCCAAAGAATGCCCATTGATAACTTCAGGTCTTATTGAAATAGTAGTCCAGCCATAGCTAGCGATTGCTTTAACTTGCTGTGCAAGAGTTTCTGGGTCGTGCCTGCTAACAGCACCGACAGGAAGAAGCCTTGTTTTGTCAGCGCTTACATATTCATTTAACCACTCGTTGTAGCCTTCAGCATATGCAAGAGAGCTTTTAGCTGAAATCTCTGCGTGATTAATAACATATGATGCGAATGTCGGAAAGATAGCGGCCTTTTCAATTCCATGCAGGTCCATAGAAGCTAATTGCCCTTTCCCTGACATGGCTGAAAGCCTTTCTAACTGGCTACTGTCTTGTTGGTGTGTTGATTCAATTTGAAGCTCTTCGCTCCAATGATTAAAGATTGGGTGTTGCCCAACATATAGGGTTGGTATCAATTGAATTGCACTTCGCAGGTTACCATATTTTTTTGCTCTGAGTTGCGCCTCTTCAAGAGTATCCTCTTTTAGGCTAACACGGTACTCACCTACTTGTTCTTCATCAATATAGTTGTCCCATAATTCTACAGGTTCTACGACATGACGGTCAGAATCAAAAACTTTATACATTATTCTCTCATTTTTTGAGTACTTCCCTTGTATAAGGGAAGTACTCAAGTTATTTAACAACCAGTAATTGGATAAATCTTACCTGCGGCTTCGTAATCACCCAGTGCTAATGCGTTCCATTTAGGATCACTAGGCTCTGGAGGCAGAGTTAATGTTAGCTTCATTTTTAACAAGCCTTCTTCAACAGCTCTGTACCATCCATTGTGGGTAAATTGCTCTACGTTGGCATCTGTAGAATCACCTGGGTTCACGTACTGATTGTCAGGGTTATCATCGGCAAGCTTTACTTCAACGTCGAGGAGGTTCCATAGATCTACCTCGCCATCAGAGAGAATCTCTGAAGTGCCGGTAAAGCCCATTTTTTCAAAAGCTTGCTTCGCATCTTCTACCAGTAGCTTTTTGAACTCTTCATCAACCCATGCTCGAGCTATTGCACGTACCCATGTTGAGCGCCAGTTATAAATCAGATTTACAGCCGGTAAGAAAGCTTCATCTCCAGCTAAAGAGACGTTTTTTGGTTCTGTCATTTCTATGTCCTATTTTCACTATTGTCTAAAAATTGATGCGTTTTTATACCTATTGAAGCAGCCGCTTCACGAGCAAGTTCGAGATAGTGGGTGGATTTTTCAGTTTCACCTAAGTGTGCCAACGCTATACTCTGTAGCCGATATAACTCTGGAACAAACAAGTTATCATTTACATTAAGTGAGTGAGCTATTACTTTTTCTAGTCTCTGACTTGCTTCAGCGTGTTTTTGTTCAGAAATCTCAATATCCGCTATTAAAGCAGACCAATAACCTTGCATTTGAGTCATACCGATTGAAAGGATACCTTGATAAGCTGTATCTGCGGTTTTCGAATCCTTGTTAGCCCAAGATTCCAGTAGCGAAATTAAACCTGTCCAGTTCATCAGTTTTTCTCGGTTACAAAGTTCGGTAATTTCCCTGGATAACTTAAGTATGTTCTCTGGATTTCTTAATTGATATTGACAGCAGCACTGATAAACTTTTGCCATACATTGGCTATGGTATGAACCAATATCTTCCGCGTATTGGTTTGCTTCAATGTACAGTGCGGTAACCTGCTCAGTGTTGTTCCAGCAGGCTTGAATCAATGACTGAACACTCAGTGCAAAAACTTTTGTATCATGCCCAAAAATACTCGCGTGGTCTCTATCTCGTTCTTCACAATAAAGCTCTATTGCCTTTGAACAACACTCGTAAGATAAGTCTAGATTTCCCTGCATCCAGTTTGTGTGGCCCTGGAGAGCAAACAAAGCGCTTTCTTCACTATCACCTATATTTTCTAATTTGAATGCAGCATCAACCAACTCTGCAACTTTTTGGTGGTTTCCTCGCACATTGTGGTATGTTGCGGATGCCCAATAGATAGGAAAGCTTTGTGCTACTGTTTTTTCTGGCATAGCACTTAGCAACTGTTGTGCTCGTGCCATAAGGCTCTCAACTTTTTCTGATGCCCAGCCATGAACTGTCATTGAGGCTGTAGTGATCAAATTGTTAAGCTCTAACTTTTCACTTATAGGGCAATTTGCTTTTTCCATCAGCTCGTATGCGGTCTCTGCAAAGTGCAGCGCATTAACATATGCACTTCTGTTCATAAGAATGTTAGCGGCTTGCCTTGCATATTTTGATGCGTTTAAAAAGTCTTCTGCAGCACTGAAATGTATAACTAAAATGCTGATAACGGAGCTATTGCTAACATCTCTGAGTCGCTCAATTGTCGCAGCTAGTTTGGTGTGATTTTCTTTGCTAACTTGAGTTGACATACTCCCATAAGCCGCATCTCTCACCAGCGCGTGTTTAAAGATATAGCTATCATTTTCAACCCGGCGCTGTTGAATGATGAGGTCTTTCTCGATCAGTTCATTCAGGTCGTTTTGGATCTGATCTTCGCTGAGTGATGACGCGGCGACGAGCAGGTCGTATTCGAATTCGCGGCCTATGGTGGCGGCGAGTTGTGCGGTTTCTTTAGCGTGTACCAGGCTGTCGAGTTTTTGCTGAAGTGATTCGCGCAGGCTGCTGGGGACCTGATCGAGTTTATCCGGGCTGACGAAGTTGATTTCGCCGCTTTGCTCGCTGACGAGTGCTTTTTGTTTCAGCATGTCAACCAGCTCTTCGATAAACAGCGGGATGCCATCGGTGCGGCTAACCAGGATATCGCGTACGTTTTTCGAGACGGCTTTGCCTTCGAACAGTTGCTCGATGAAGTCTTCAGTTGCTTTGGCGGTGAGCTTGTGTAGCTCCAGCTCCAGCAATGTCAGGTCGTGCAGACTGTCTGGTTTAGGCTGGCGCGAGGTGCTGATCAGCACGCTGCCATCGCTCAGGTTGGCTGCAAAGTGGTGGATAAACTCCAAAGTAGTGGAGTCTGCCCAGTGAATGTCTTCAATGATGTACAGCTTATGGTTGCTGAGGCTGAATTTGTGCGACAGCAGCAGGGCACTCAGGCCTTTAAACAGTAACTCTTTCTGTGCATCCGGCGCCAGTGACGATGGCTGCATGTCTTCGGGCAACTCAATGTTCAGCCACACCAGCAGGATTGGCAAAATGGTCTCTGTGTTGAGTGTGCTGTCCTGTTCATTAAGCAGCGACACAAACAGGTCTATGACCTCGGTATTGCTGAGGTTGCTGGTGTTAAACAGATAACGTACCAGCGTCAGAATAGGGTAGAGCGCGTTGTTCTGGTGCTCCGGCAAACACTGGGCAACCAGGTGCTGGTATTTACCGGCGTTGGCACGAATTTCTTGCAGTAATCGCGACTTACCAATGCCGGCTTCACCGTAAATATGGGCAACCCGGGTGGTTTGTTGTTCGTTATTGATGATGGATAGTGTTTTATCCAGCTCGCTCTGACGGCCAATCAGTTTGTGGTGATGGCGCGTACCACGCATAAAACCAAAGGCTTCGACGCGTTTTTCGCCTTTAAGGTTATAAATGGCTTGCTGTTCAAACGCCATACCCAGCTGCATATTGTCGAAATAATCGAACTCACTGTATGGCTCAAGGATGGCGCGTGACTCTGCGGTACACAATATTTGACGTTCGCCAGCATGGCGCGCCAGTTGCATGGCTGTGTTAGCAATATGGCCTTCTGGTACGGCATTGGCGTAAGTGACAAAAATACCCGAGTGCAGGCCAATATGGGCGTTGAGTTGCACGCCGTGGGCTTCCTGCATCAGCGCATTACGCTTGCCCAGTTCGCTGATCACATCCAGTGCGGTACGTGCGCTCAGCCGCGTGTCGTTGTCGCTGGCAATGGGGTAACCAAAGTAGAACAGCGCAGTATCGGCCAGGTTGCCCACATGATAAGCTCCAAAGCGGGTTGCAATATCAATACAGGTGTTGCGCTGTGATTTGAACAGGGTATCGATTACATCCAGGTCTTTGGCGTTTTCATCGAGTATTTTGGCGCTGAGGCGCAGTGCCATAACGGTGATTTGTTTGCGCTCTGTCAGCGTAGTGTAATCTTGCTGGCCGGGGTGACTAGGGTCATCGGTGCGCAGCACCACAGTGGCATCGTCGTAACCATGTTGCGCCTGTACATCTGCCAGCACGCCCACCAGGTTAGACACATTCATAGAATTCAGTTCGGTGAAGGCTTCTTCCCCTGAGATAACCCGCTCTGTGGCATTCTTTTGTAGCACACGACGCAACAATCCCGATAGCGGGTGGCCAAGCAAGGCACTGGGCAGCGGAATATGCACATCGCTCAATTGCTTGTGGTAAATCGAGGCAATGCTGGAGCCGGTAACGGCTGGTAACCCGGTCAGACACTCCAAAAATACCAGACCCCAAACATAGATATCCGTTTTGGCAGAAGCTGGTTCACCACGCAATTGCTCGGGGGCACTGTACGAAGGTGTACCCAGAGTTTCCTGGGTGAGTGTCAGTGTGGCAAAGTCCTGATGGCGGCTTTCCTGACTGAGCGTGCCGATACCAAAGTCGAGAATTTTGGCGTAGGTTTTTGCGCCTGCCTGGGTCAGCATGATATTAGCGGGTTTAATGTCCCGGTGGACTATGCCTTTTTGGTGTGCATGGATCAGGGCATCCAGTACCTGCAACATTATGTCGGTGGCGTCTACGGCGTCTAACGCGCCTTCCTGAATAAGGTGTTCGCGCAGTGACTGACCTTCCACATATTCAAATACGCCGTACAGCAGGTTTTCGTCTACCTGGCCTTTATCCAGCAGCCGCACAATATGTGGGTGCTGCAGCTGGCTGCTGAGAGAGGTTTCGCGTTTGAATCGCTCAACATAGCGATGCTTTTTAGCTTCGTCCAGGTGAGGCTCAAGTGCCAGAAACTTGATTGCCACGACCTGATCCGTGTTTTTATTCTTCGCTTTGTAAACCTTACCAAAGCCGCCTTCGCCTATCTTGTGGATGAGCTCATATTGCGTCGACTGAAAGCGATCCTGAATGTAAGGATCAGAAAATTGAGTTAGTGGCATAGTCTTTTATTTTTATCTAATTTGTTAACAGGGTTCGAACCTAAGCTCTAAATTATTGTTAAGAATTACGATTATTACAATGTTTTTTCAACATCCTTGCCATTACTATCTTTTTATTTGACATCAGACAGATTTCACTAAGATGAAGGTCGTATCGATTATCGGCAACTTATCTCGTTACTTGAGTAAATTTCAACAATTTCAATAGTTACTGATTGGTCTGAAACATGCTGTTGTTCTTGCCGGTAATCTTCACCGATTATCAATAGAGGGTCAAATGCTTCTGGCTTAGTATTGGGATAAATTACCAAGGAAAAGTGCTAAATTACTACGTTTATGGCTGGTTCCAGTACTTAATTGGTATATGTTGTTTGAAGTGTAATATAGTGTAATATCTAATTATTCAGTAGTTTGTAATAATAAACCAGTTTTTCGGTCGCTAATGGTGTATAAAGATGGAACGTCGTACTTTTCTTAAAACAAGCTCATACTTATGTGCGAGTGGTGTATTGCCTGTCACTGCACTTGCCGCAAATAGCACTTCATTTACATTTTCAGAGCAGGACACGCAACGTGTGAGTCGCGAGCTGCTAGACACACTGGCAATTGAAGCGCCGAAAGTCTCAATAGAATCTCCCAATGGAGATGCTGTGCAACTCACCTTAAAACCCGCTGTGGCAAGACGCTATAACTCACAAATATTTATTTACTTTGAGACGAGCAGCGAGATACACGTATTCGACTTGTCTGGTAACCCTAGCGGAACGATTAAATTGCCGCAAGGATTTAGCAGCCTTAACGATTTTGCCATAGAGCCAAATCAGCAATTGCTTTATCTCATTGAAAGAGGCCAGCATTCTGTCACCGTAGCAAATTTTTATGGTGAAAAACTCACAGAGATCAGCGAGTTTGGTACTGAACTTGATGGCCAATTAAACGGACCTAAGAAAATTACATTAGATACCCATGGCCACATTCATATTCTTGAAATGGGCACTGCCAGCATCAAAGTATTCAGTAATAATGGCGTATTTTTATACTCGTACGGCCGTTCACGGTTAGGTAAAAAGCCGCTGTACAGATCACTGGATGGGACTCAGCATATCCTGGTTTCAGGAGGCAAACTGAACGACCGAAAATGGGTCTTTAATATCGACACTCGCAAATTGTCGGCACTCAACTAGACTAAACAGTGAACGCTGACAGGCGTTACTTATGACACTAAAGTATGTCGGGTAACGCCATGTAATCACGGAAATATTATACTTAGGTAGCGCCCTATGGAAAAACATCAGATGCGTAATATGTCAGTAACAGATTATGCTGACCCAAAAATTGATCAACTCTTAAAACACACCGTCCGAAATCAACTTGAATCTTTACTCAAGGCCAAACTCACCACCGCACAAAGACAACAGGCGCTTACTCAGAGCTTTGTGGATGCGATGGCACTCATATTTAGCACCACGCAAGCAACTCACGCGCAGCTTACAGCTGCTTTCGAAGCCATGTACGAACATGCTTTGCAGTCAATGTCGATGGCTGAACTCAGTGAAGAACTATTGACTCGTCAATATATTGCACCGACGGGTTTGATCATGTCTCCTTATAATAGTCGCCATACTATTAAAGACATATACCGTATTCAGGGCTACGCAAAAGGCATTGATAAAGCAATACGTGGCATGCTGTCTCATAAGGACTCTATCACTATTCTGTATCCTGCCTGTGGCCCATTCGCACCTTTGATACTGCCTTTACTCAGTTACTATAAAAATCACAACGAGTTTAACCATGAGCAAATAAAGGTGCTATTTGTAGATACACACCCAGGTGCCATCGTAACGCTAAAACAGCTGCTTGATGATTTGCAACTCGGTGAGTTTGTCGCAGACATCATCGAAGAAGATGCCACGGTATATGAGCCAGAGCAGGCTGTTGACTTGCTGGTGCTTGAAGCCATGCAACACGGTTTTACCCGCGAAGGGCAGCTGGCTATTGCAAAACACCTAGTTAAATTCCTGACACTCGATGGCTGGATGATCCCGCGCTCTGTATCGATTAAAGGCATGATGATCCACGGCGAAACGGAATATAATCAGCAGTGGAAAGACGCCGAGTATTGTCACTCAGACCATTTGCGTGACAGCGCCATAAATGAGCGTGTTGAACTGGGCGAGCTGATGCGTATTGATAAGTCTGCGTTGTTAGAGATGACAGAGATAGAGCTTGAAGATGACATTCGGGTTGTTGCGGCGAATACAATCACAATACCAACTGGCGTTGAGGACATGTCGACACGTATTTTGGCGATTTATGCCCAAATCAACACGTTTGGTGAAGAAGGACTGGATCAATACGACTCAGGCATTACACACCCTAAACCTGATATGAACTTCTATGTTGATGCCCGGCCCCGTGAACTTGAGCACACGCACTTTGTCGCCAATAGCGGCGATACGGTGCAATTTTACTACCAACTGAGCGGCATGCCCGGGTTTGTTCCGGTAAAAGCATAGGAGATTGTCATGGAAGTTAAATACGCTTTATTCAGCGGTAGCTGCTTATGCCTGACTGCCGTACAGTACCTATTACAAAGGGGCCAGCTTAGTTGTGTTGTATTGATAGAAGCTGAACCCAATCCGGATCTTGTTCAGTTGCAGCGCTTTTTGCACCACCATCAAATTCCCATGCTGCAATATAAAACAGAGTCGGACGACGCCTTGATTGCCGATCTCGACAGGCTGGGTGCAAACAGTGGCATAGCCTATTTGTTCAAGCATAAGCTGCGCGCCAAGCTGATAGACTTTTTTGCCGGTGATGTACTTAACATTCACCCCAGTGCATTGCCTGATTATCGTGGCCCAATGCCTGTGTTCTGGCAGCTTAAGAGGGGCGCAGACACAGTGAGACTGACTTTACACAAAGTCGCTGAGCAGCTTGATACTGGCGATATTGCTACGCATATTGATTTACCCGTGCACCCTTTTGATACTTCACAATGTTTTCATCAGAAGATAGCCCAGGCAGTACCCGCCTTGCTTGAGCAGTTTGCTCAGCAGCAGGCCGCTGGAACTTTGAACTGGCAAGCGCAAAACGAGCATATCGACATTGATGGCGAGCAGTGTGAACCTCGCTACGCTGCCCATGTTCAGGTGGAAGATTTATTGATTGACTGGCGACATCATACTAGCACCGAGATTGTGAATCTGGCGCGCGCAGCAAATGCCGAATTAGGTGGTGCCCGGTTTAAATTTCGTGAGGGTATGCTGCAGCTTATGCAAGCCAGCAGTATGGAGTGTAAGCTCGCAGGCATTAAGCCTGGCACAATTTTAGAGCTCGACAGGATCAAAGGGCTATTAATTAAAACGGTTGATGGTGCGATTCGCCTGGATACGATTTTAACTGAGCAGGGTATTTTTGATGGTTATCGGTTTGCCGTGCTGTTTGGTCTTGAACCAGGTTTAGAAGTGGCAGCCTCATCTGAGGGCAGAATGTAGGGTTCTAAAATTAGTTGTTTTGATTGAGGTATATCAATTGCAAACCTATACCTTTGTACTAACTTTTACAATGGTAGCTTAGTTGAGAAGGACTTGTGAGTGGCCTGGCCGATGTACTTATTATCCTGCATTTCTAACTATGCTCTGAACGTTAACTCAGAAGCGAGATAGATATGAATATAAAGATCAATCTGACCAACCGATATGGTTATGATCTTACGTTGTTTCCATATAACGGAGGTGCTTTACCAAGCGGTGAAGGGCAGCGTATTGCGAAAGTTGAAGGCACTGGCGAGATAGTTGTCGCACAGGGCGAGTGCAGTATTTTAGAAGTCCCCGGAATGGGCAGCTTGCTAGTCCAGTTTTTGGGAGAGCAGAAGCTCGTTGACTGTCACGAAAGGTTCTGCGATAGCCCCAGCGAGTTTGACGGTTACCCGTTAATGGCACTCTTACGTTATAAGACCACAGAATTATACTGGCGTTTTTCAGACAGCGATGATCCGGCTGAGCTCAATGTCAGCATTAATGATATCGGGACAATCTGCCTTGATAAGGTCCTGAGTGGAGAAGCGCGCAGGGTGCAATTGCCTGAGTTTTTCATTCCACCTGTTTTTACACCACATTTACCAGAAGGAAACCCTGATTGATAGCTGAGCAGTGATAGCTCTACAACACATATATGCCTTTCAGGCAAAGCAGTAAATAAAGTAGTAGGTGCGAACTCGTCGCAACAAGTCGATAAATTACTGAGTGAATTTTAGTGGTACTGAGCGTTTATCGTTAAAGGGTATGTTTACGAATTAGAGAGGAATTCATATGTCTACTGACCCGTATATTGGCTCAATGGGTACCTTCGGCGGTGCTTTTACAATCAGAAATTTTGCAATGTGTTTAGGCCAGACTATGGCTATTTCACAAAATCAGGCGTTATTTGCGTTAATCGGGACCATTTATGGCGGTGATGCGCGTACTACATACGCGTTGCCAGATCTGCGCGGTCGCAGCCCTGTGGGTGCTGGTGTGCGCCCAGGTGGTATGGACTATCGTCAAGGTGAAAGACAAGGTACTGAACTGGTAGGTATTGAGATTATTCATATGCCTGCGCACTCTCACACCGCGATTTTTACGCCGCTTGGTGGCACAAACCCAGTCAGTGGTACGCTACAGGTCGCTACTAATGGAGCAAATACCAAAACCCCGGATACTAGCTCTTATATAGCAGCAAACAATAGTGACGGCTTCTTCAAACCAGGTTTTGAGTCAGCAAATCTGACGACTATTGAGGGGCTCACTGTATCTGGTGGTGGCTCAGCGGGCGGCACTGTCACTGTTACTAACACAGGTGGCTCTGCACCTTTGAATATATTAAACCCGGTGTTACCGGTTAACTGGCTGATTGCAACGGACGGGGTGTTCCCTCCTCGTAACTAATCAGTACTGGATATGGGCTGACCATGCACTGGGTTGGCCCGCTTTAGCAATGGAATGTCATTAAATTGCGATGAAACTAAAGTAAATATTAAAACAAAAAAATGTCACTGGGCCAGGTAAATTAACGGAGTAGTTAAATGAGATTAAGTAAAGTTGCCACCGCCGTCACGTCGGCTGGTATATCAGCAGCGTTGTTTTCCGGCAATATCTGGGCAGGCCAAAAGATATTGGATTATTCCTCCGGCACAGGTACACCAACGGATGTGAGAGATGGCGCAAGTGGCGTACCGGATATTTCTCTCGATTCGGCCGGCGATGTTACTTTTATTCTGGATGGTGGCGAAAGCGGAGACAGTTATACAGCAGAGAGCTTTGCTGTTGCTTTTAGCTCGTTTTATGCAGCAAATTTTATTGGTAACTCTGGAGCAAGCGCGACTGATAAGGCCTATAAACTCCTGGAGAATGCAGGCACACATTTTAGTTTTGATGGCATTACCTTTGTCCGCGCAACTGCCACTGATGCAGAACACCGGGTTCGATTTACCGGCTTTAAAGACGGTGGGCAAACGGTCACGGTTGACTTAACGCCACCGGTAGGGCCCGGAGTGGGCACGACTTTTAGCTTCACGCGTAGTAGTGATTTTAATAACGCGCTTTGGCAAGACATTGATACCTTGATCATTTCATTTCCGGATACAGATCCCGCCAGTGCTTACGACTCACGCTTTGCAATCCGCAACATCACAGTGGATGATGCACCAGCGTCTGATTCAACGGCGCCTCAGTTTGAAGGAGGTACTTCAACCCCCAATGATAACGCCACCAATGTTTCTGTAAGTAATAACATCATCATAGACTTTGATGAAGATATTGCGCTGAGCAGTGGTAATATCACCATACGTAATGTCACCGATAGCAGTGACTTTGAAGTATTTGATGTTGCAAGCGAAAGCGATGGTACAACGACTTCACCAGGGGCTGGCCGGGTAAGTATTACCAGCGACAAAGTCTACCTCAACCCAACCAGTGATTTAACCGGTAACCGGACATACGCTATTCGCATTGATTCAGGCGCGGTAACAGATACATCCAGCAACGCCTTCACGGGGATCAGTGACGACACCACCTTTAATTTTACTACCGCCAATACCACGCCAGTTGTTGACCTGGATACGGGGAGTGGCAGTAGTGACAGTAGCGCCAGTTTTTCTGAGGGCAGCGGTGCGGTTAACATTGCCAGCAGCGCCTCTGCAACGGATGCAGACAGTGACACCATAAAAACCATAACAATAACACTGACCAATGATCAGGATGGTGCATCTGAAGGTCTGAATGTAACGGCCGCCGCGCAAAATGCCCTGACTGGTGTATCGGGTGCCTCTGATATCACTTTGCAGGATACCATTTCAATCACGGGCGCAACGGCAACGCCTGCTGAAGTCACAACTTTCCTTCAGGCTATTACTTATAATAATACTTCGAGTACGCCAAACGAGACGGCACGTACCGTGACTGTGGTGATTAACGATGGTTCTGCGAGCAGTACAACGCGCACGGCAACCGTGAGTGTCACGGATGTCACTGCTGCCAGCTCGACAGCTGCGGGCTTTAATACCAGCAATGGCACAAATCTGAGCCCGGCTATTACGTTTGCGGGAGGGGACGAAACCCTAACAATCGCCAATGCCAGCCATACTTCTGGCTCTACCGCAAGTGGCGGAACAGGTACCGATATTCTCTCTGTTCCAACCAGTACGAACCTGGCAAATTTAACCTCCCTGAGTGGCTTTGAGACGCTGACGCCGGATAGTGGTGCGTCCATTACGTTGACCGAATCTCAGCACGAGTCCTTTACCACCATAAATGGTGCAGGAACTAACCAATTTACACTGAGCAGTGCTGATGGAGATGGAACTATTTCTGGTGATGCCGACATTGAAACTTACGTTTTGGGTGCTGGTTTTACCTTTACATTGGGCGGTGCGGCGCAAAATGTGACGGGCAGTAGCTCAGCTGACACAGTTGTAACAGGCTCTGTAACAGCAACAGGCACATTGTCTGGCAGCGGCGGTACCGACGTATTGCAACTGGGTAATGGTGCCAGTATTGCCGGTGCGACAGTGAGCGGTTTTGAAACTCTAACTGTCGATGCGAATGCCTCTGTGACAATGACGGAGGCACAACATGATGCCTTTAGCACGGTTAACGGCAGTGCGACGGAAAGTATAACTATTTCTGCAGCAACCGACGGTTTCACCGCTGCAAGCGCCATCGAAACCTATGTTTTAGGCGCGGCAAACAGCATTACGCTTAGCTCAGCAGGTCAAAATGTCACGGGAAGCAGCGGCAACGACACCATAAACATTGCCGCTTTGACAGCAACCGGCACTCTCAACGGCGCCGGAGGTACAGACACGCTTTCTATGAGTTCGGGCGCCAGTATTGCTGGTGCAACCGTGTCTAATTTTGAAAACCTGACGCTGGCCAGTGGGGCAAGTGTGTCCATGACAGCCTCTCAGCCAGCCTTGTTTGGAGGCACAATCACAGCGGCTGGCAGCGAAACCATTAATATTTCGGGTGATGGTAACTTTACCACACTTGCAAATGTGGAAAGTTTCTCGGTTGGCGATTCATCGACTAACAGCAGAACGGTCACTGTTGCGGCTGCTGGTACATCAGTAACGGCCTCGTCATCTACAGACGCCGTTACTTTTGATATCGGCACTTTGAGTTACACCGGTACACTCACGGGCGACGGCACGACAGCTGATACTATATCTATGTCTTCAGGGGCGAATATTTCAGGCGGTACGCTTGCGAATATCGTTAACCTGACATTGGCCAGTGGCGCATCTGTGACTATGACCCCAGCGCAAAATGCTTCGTTTACGGGCACAGTGACAGCTGCAGGCTCTGAGACCATTACAATTAGTGGCGATGGCGATTTTACAACGCTGACAGGTATAGAGACCTATTCAGTAAACGACGACAGCACCAACACCCGGACCATCACAGTCACCAATGCATCTGCCACAATAGATGCAACCGTGTCTAACGATGCTATTACATTCGATATTGCTGGTAGTGCCTTTAATGGCTCGTTGGTAGGCGACCCAACTACCGGGGATACTGTGAGTGCGTCTGATGGGGCTGATGTCAGTAGTGGGGGCTTTACTAATATTGGCACCCTGTCACTGGCCAGTGGGGCGACGGTGGCCATTGACGTGGCAAACGTGGCAAATAACTTCACTACGGCGATTACTGGTGCTGCCGGCTCTGAAACGCTCAAATTGATGGACGGGGGCACGTTTAACTTTACCAATACCAGCGTTTCTGAAATCGAAAACCTGGCAATTGGTACCAATAATATCTTTAATATTACGCTGACTGATAACTTTGATTCAAACGGTAACTCGGTCACTATCTCTAATGCAGTGGGCTTTGCGCTCAGTAACGCTATTACGCTGAACGCCAGTGCACTGAGTGGCGATACCATCAATATGACCGCCACGGACTTTGACGGCAACGACACCATCACAGGTGGTAGCGGTACCGATACCATCCGCCCGGGTGGTGGTACAGACTCGATGACAGGTAACGCAGGCAACGATAATTTTGTTGGCGACGCATCTGATCTCAACGGCGACACCATTACCGATTTGAGTGTTGGCGACATCATAACTATAAATAGTGTCACTGGCCTGACAACCAGCAACGTGCGTTTTAACGGTACCAGCACACTTCAGATAGATACCAATTCGACAGACTTTAGCTCCATTGAAGTGGCAATTAGCCTGTCAAATGCACCTGCTAATTCACTTGATTTTACAGTGGCAGACAACGGTGCAAATACAGATATCACCTTTATTACGCCGAATGATGTTCCAGCCTTTAGCAACCTCAATGGTGGACAAACATTTACTGAAAATGGCTCTGCCATTGTCATTGACTCAGATGTTTTGATTGCAGATACTGAGCTGGATGCCCTCGACAGCAGCGCGGGTAATTACAACAATGCAACCCTGACCATAGCCCGAAACGGCGGTGCTAGCTCGCAGGATGTCTTTGGTAATAATGGCCTGTTGGGAACCCTTACAGAAAGTAGTACCTTTACTTATAACTCAACCACGGTTGGTACAGTAACAACCAATTCATCGGGCACCTTGGTGCTGACGTTTAACACCAATGCGACATCTGCAATCGTTGATTCTGTGTTGCAAAATATTACTTATCAGAACAGCTCAGAAGCGCCACCGGCATCTGTAACGCTCGATTACACCTTTAACGATGGGACTGCAAACAGCACAGGTACTAATCAGGCATCTGTTACCATTACTGCGCAAAATGATGATCCAACAGATATTAGCCTCGATACTACGTCGATCAACCAGTCAGCGACTGGCGCGGGGGCCAATATAGGCACTTTGAGTACTACAGATCCTGATACCAGCGATAGTCACACCTACTCTATTGTCAGCAGTGGCGCCAGTGCCAATGGCACTTGTAGTGCAGACACCAACAACGGTAGTTTCCAGATCAATGGGTCTAACCTGGAAACACAAGCTGCGTTATCTGCCGGAAGCTATGTCGTTTGTATACAAACCAGTGATTCTACAACCACATTCCAAGAAGCGTTCACGATCACTGTGAATGATGATGTTGCACCTAATGCACCGTCTACGCCAGACCTTGACGCCAGCTCAGACACGGGTTCGTCAGACAGTGACAACAACACTAACGACACCACACCAACCTTCAGTGGTACAGCCGAAAGCGGTTCAACAGTTAGATTGTACAGTGACCAGGAAGGCGGTGGTACAACCGTAATAGGTACCGGTACTGCAACAGGCGGCAACTGGCAGATTACTACCAGTGCGCTCACTGCTGGTGTAACGCACGCCATCACAGCAAAAGCAACGGATGCAAGCAGCAACGAGAGTGCGGCATCCAGTAGCTTAAGTGTCACAATAGATACAACAGCGCCTTCAGCGCCCGGCACACCTGATCTGGATGCAAGCAGTGATACTGGTACATCTAATACGGACAATATAACCAACGATACTACCGCGACGTTTACCGGTTCTGGCCCCAATGGCGGTGCTATTACGTTAATTTCAAGCATTGATGGTACTGTGGGCACCGGCACTGCAACGTTAGGTACCTGGACTATCACTACGTCTGCTTTATCAGCAGGCACACACACGATGACAGCTCGCTCAACTGATACAGCTGGTAATACTGCTGATGGCTCAGGCCTGTCTGTAACAGTGGACACCAGCGTGGCTGCGGTCAGTATCACTACGCCTATTGAAGTAGATGGTATCGTTAATGCGGCAGAAGACAACGATGTGCTGATCGCGGGCTCCGGCGCGGAGTCGGGTAACAGTGTGACCGTGACTATTACCGACAATAATAGCTCAGTAAGCCGTACGGTGACTGCTGATGGATCTGGTAACTGGACGCTGAGTGGCAGTGAGCTGGACGTCAGTAGTCTGAATAACGGCACTCTAACTGTATCGGCAACTCAAACAGATACCGCGGGCAACACATCTAGTGCAGCAACGCAAAGTATTACGCTGGATAATACGGCGCCATCTGCGGTGACCATCACCACGCCGATTGAGACTGACGGTATTGTCAATGCCGCCGAAGATAACGATGTGCTGATTGCGGGTTCCGGTGCGGAA
>NZ_PNCJ01000090.1 GCF_005887115.1 Pseudoalteromonas rubra
GCGAGCGCAGCCTCTTTATTTTTCAAACGCTCATAAGCAAGTCCTTGGTTATAGGCTGCGCTGGCTTGTTGTTTTCTGTTGTTACTTTGCTGCAAAACAATATCAGCGGTCTCTATAGCCCCTTTAAAATCCCCATTTTTTATCTTAACAAGGGCTAAATTACCTAAAGCATGATAGTTTTTCTCATTACGGTTCACTTGTTCTGTAAAGCAAGATTGTGCATTTAGGTAATCTTTTTGACTATACAGTGTTATACAAAGCTCATTTAAAGCGCGTTTTGATTCGGGGAAATCAATAGCTTGAGCATTCAAGCTCAAACTGAAAGTTGTTGTAACTAACCCCGTGATTATTAATGGTTTATACATTTCATTCATCCAATGATTTAATA
>NZ_PNCJ01000091.1 GCF_005887115.1 Pseudoalteromonas rubra
GTTCTTTTGGGGTTTTGGAAAGGTTTGGAAAGACACCCAGTCTTAATTATTCCTTATTTGGGTTCTTTGGTTCACCACTGAATTATGTTCAGCATGAAAAACTGGCTTAGTTGCGCTTATTGAGTTGGACTGCAGAAATATCGCATAGCGCTTGTTACTGGTACGATGAGTTGTTACCCTCAAAGCAAATAATCATAATTCAAGGCAACATCATGCAGGAATTTTTCGAGAAATTTGCAATTAATACCAAAATAAATGTGGTGTGGGGTGAAATGGATGCTTTGGGGCACGTGAATAATGTGTCTTACTTTCGTTACTTCGAAACCGCGCGAATTGATTTTTTGAAACAAACAGGGTTACTTTCTGTCTTATCAGAACCCTCCCACAGCCCGGTACTGCGTGATACGTATGCGCAATATAAGCGACCGGTGACTTTTCCAGATACTTTGTATATTGGCTCATATATCACTGATATCAAAGAAGACCGCTTCACCATGCGTTACGAGGCGTTTAGTGAGTCACAGCAGGCAATATGCACAACAGGGTATGCGAATGTGGTGATGTTTAATATGAAAACAGGGCAAAAATCGCCCATTCCAGAGAGCATGTTGACCGTATTAAAGCAATACGAGATGGACAGTGAGCAATAGAGCGAGTTTCTGTTTGCTATAAATGCACTGACACTTGGAACTCGTTGTTTTTGACTTGAGTGACAGTCAGGCGGACCTTGTGCATAGATGTCCCCAAAGCTTGCAATCTGAGGTATGATTTTGGCATCAATAAGTTAGCAAAAACTATCTATGTCAAAGTTAACCGCGAAACAAAACATAACAGCGATAGTGACGGCGATTAAAGCAGAAGAGAAATCGCTCAGAGCGCGTTATCCTATACTTAAAAAGCAAAATGGCATAGCTATGGTTATTTTGCTGTTGTCATTATGTTCATTCACTGGGGCTGCTACGCTTTATTATTTTGCCGCTATTCCCGCGTGGTTGTGCATTCTTTTGGTAGCCTTTATTACTTCCATTACACATGAACTTGAGCATGACCTGATCCACAAGCTGTATTTTAGTAAACGTCCGCTTATACATAACTTTATGATGTTAGTCGTGTGGCTGATGCGGCCAAACACTGTGAACCCCTGGTATCGCAGAAAAATTCATTTACACCATCATAAAGTGTCTGGCACCCCACAAGACCTGGAAGAGCGCTTAGTGGGTAATGGTATTAAATCTCCTTTTTTAAGAGCGGTCGTCATCACTGATGGCCTGCTAGGCTTATTGATTAATTCAAAGCGCTTTAGTCGGGAAATTCGCGACTTCAGGTTTTTTCAGGTCTTCAATGCCGGTTTTCCCATTGCGTCGGCATACTTTGCGATTTTATACGGTGTAATCGCTTTTCATGTGCTGCAATTTTTTCATCCATTTGAACTACCTAAGTGGGGAGTTGAGCTACTGGCCGTTGCACAATTTCTGATGGTGGTTTTGATTGTGCCAAATATTGTCCGCTCGACGTCTCTCAACTTGATCACATCTTCAATGCATTATTATGGTGGAGTGAGCAATGTGCTAGAGCAAACGCATGTGATCACCAGTCGCTGGTTCTTACCATTTCAACTCTTTTGTTTTGATTTTGGCCGTACACACACAATTCATCACTTTGTGCCGAATCAGCCTTTTTATATTCGGCAATTAATAAGCAAAAAAATACGGCCCATTATGGCGCTACATGGAGTACGTTTTGATGACTTACAAAGCTTGAAACGTGCAAATCATTACCCAACACCTGAATAGTCAGATTAAACCAGAGACACCCAGTCGAACAATGCTTTTATAAGGCCATGCCAAACTGAAAGGCTTACAAGCATGGTGGTTTTATGCCTGGTCACAATGCTGGGGGAAACAAGGAAACTTCAATGCAAAAAGTTAAAGTTATAGCATTAGTAATCATTACTCTAATTTCAGCTTTTGCTAAAAGCTCAAGTAGAGAGCTATCACCGGAAGAAATAGCTTATCTAGATATTAAACAGTTGGCTGAAGCCGTTGAGCTTTACCATCGTGAATTCGGTCGTTATCCAACTAATGAACAAGGTTTAGGTGTGTTGGCTCAGGAAGTATTTATTAGTAAAAGTTGCCCTTGTAAAAAAGATAAGATTATTAATGGTCTACCTGAAGACCCTTGGGGCAGGGACTATTTATACCTATCGCCAGGTAAAAACAACCCGGAAGGATTTGATATATGGACATATGGTAAAGATGGGCTGCCCGGAGGTACTGGTGCTAACAGGGGGGGCGGGAACTGGGGTGAGCTTGAATGCGGGCTAAAAGAACAACATGGTTTCCAGGCGTTTTTTATTTTGCTGATATTAACAGGCTTCGGAGTAAGCCTTCCACCTTATATTGCCGGTGTATTTCTGGCTTACAGAAAAGGAAATTCAATCGAAAAATCATTGGTTGGCTACCACCTGGGAGTGCTTTGCTACTTTGTTCTGTTGGTATTTTTGCTCGCAGTTGCTTCTGTTATCCTTTAGATACAGTGGGGTAAGTGGAATAAAGACACCCAATTGAACTGTTTTTCGAATGGCAGCTAGTTTCAAGTTGAAAGACCTTCAAGCTTGGTG
>NZ_PNCJ01000092.1 GCF_005887115.1 Pseudoalteromonas rubra
ACAGAATTATGAACACCCTCGTCGACTGGGCCGATGTGCACGAACAAAACTGCGGCTGATGACTTTGCGTGCTTCCGTCAGCATTCTGGGATGCTCAATGATAGTGTATGAACGCACCTTCACATTTGCTCAATATAACTCACCTAAGTCCCACCAGCTGGTCCTTGATGAACTTGCCATTACCCTTCCATAGAGGGCCTGCCTGATAAATGTATTCCACTCATAGTGACCTATGCTGGCGATCGAAATACCAGATTTAGACAGGTTGATAAAAAGTTGCCCTAATTGCCAGTGTTATAAAAATGGTTGCTACCTTGAACCCGATACACAGAGACGGGGCAATGTGAGAAGCGCCAAATGCTGAATTTTAGTTATTGACGCCATAATCTCTTGTTATGCGCGATGTACACAACAGTTAAAGCAACCGGGATTAGCATTGTGAATATGTATGTATTCAACCTCATGGTTTGAGAGCTGCTTTCTAATACCGGGCTCCAATTCAGAGCCTTGCAATATCTCTGCGTGAATCATAATTTGCTGTTTATTATAAGCTCTTATAGAAAGCAGCCTGTCTCTTAATATTTCAGGTATTTCGTTAATGTCCAGCTTTGCCTCTATAGCATTTTCTCGAACAAAAATCGGACCAGATGCGCGGTAAGGTGAATCAGCGTTATGATGTAAATAGGGCAATACTAAAACCCTCTCCCCTATATTTGCTTCTATCAGTGAAACCCTACACGGGTACCCTGGGTTCGCATCGGCCGTTATCCATTTAGCATTGTGACTTTCCAATTCTTGCTCATTTAAATTCAAAAGTTCAGAAAAGCTGTGCTTATCAATCCCACTAATCTTGAAATCAGTCTTCATAGTCAATTACCTATTGTAAAATCAAAAGCATGATTGTAGATACTCTGTATTTTTATACTCGCCACATTCGGAACTGAAGGATCGATTATAGTGCCTAACGCCAATAGAGAAGATGGCTGCACAGGCGGGTTTTGGGAAGGCTGGTTTAAATCCCTGGCATTACTCGATTATGTCGTCCTGGCCGCCAGTATAGCTTACGTTGTTCTCAATCTTATCCGGACCAAAGTGCACATTGTGCATGCCCAGCACGGCAAACAACCAAAGAGCCTTCTGCACTTTGCTTGTAACCCAGGGCTGGATATGCCCAAAGGGCTCCCCTTTGAGCTTAACTACTACATTGAGCGGCTTGAACCCTACAGGCCGCGGTGTATTCGTGCCGACAAGCTCCGCGTAGCGGCTTAGTTCAACGCTGCCAGCATAGGCGCAGCTATGCTGCGTCCTGCTGACTGGCCTTGTTAGGCGATTTACAATAGCGCGAAACCTAAAGCCCCGTTTACAGTTTCCTTGAGCACATCCATAGCGGCATTGATTGCTTGTTCCACAGCGACTAGCCCAAGACCTTCAATGGTAAGAAGAACTGACCTTGAGGCATTACGCTGAATTTCATGGTGCAACTTTGCTTGCTCCTCTGTTATTTCACCCGTTAACTTTAGTTTTTCAATCATTACAAAGTTCTCGGCTAATTTTTTTGACTCTGCTTCAGCGTAATCCTTAACATCAGGCCATTTATCTGAAAGCTCACCTTTAAACGCCTCAAACATTTTTGATGCGAGTTCTCCGACATCTAAGCTCATAACATTTCTCCTTAATCAGTATGATTATTCACCGCGTTTTTTCGCGAGTTCCAATTTCAAAATAGCCGTTATGCTAGTGTTAAAGCTACTTCTTAAACTGCTAACTTGATCGTTAGAAAAACAATCGATTTTGTGTAGCTTTTCTAGGGAAAGTAGACTTTCCTCAAGCAGCCCTACTTGCTCAACTGAAATTTCATTTTTTGGAATTGCTTTCGCCCGAACTGCAATAGCACTAATTGCCACTTTTGAATCTTGATAAAACTTTTTGTGGTTGTCATATTTGCATTCAGGCAGTCCAGCCTGACCATCGACAGTCACAAAGAATGTTTCAAAATCCTTTTGTAACTGAGTAACAGCTTTGTCAGTATTTTCGTCATAGCTGCTAATCAATGTTATCGAGCAACCCGATAAGGCAAAAATCAATACAAGAAAGCCAAAAAACGCTTGCATTGATAGTCTACTGCTGTGATTACAAACTTCTTTCATAACAATCTCCTTGTTGTACCCAAAGTTTAAAAGTTTAGACGGAGCTGGGTCTACTTCGCCTAGACATAATGACTCCCACACGGTGCTAGCCTCCGCATCTTCGTGGGTTAGCTAAAAGCCAGAGCCATAATTAGTTTGTCAAATAACTAAACAGCAGAGGCTAGCATGAACAAACATAACATACTTTTCATTGGCTTAGATACTCATAAAGAGTTTGTTGAGGTCGCTTATTGTGAAGAACAACGAGGTGCCCAACCCATTCATTTTGGCCGAATTTCTTCCGCCAAAATGTCGATTACTAAATTGCTTCGTCACTTTGAGTCCAAATACCCCGATGCTACTTTGCACTTCGTTTATGAAGCTGGCCCTTGCGGCTACTGGATTTATCGCTAATTACCAGCTCTGGTCATTGCTGTTACGTCGTTGCCCCATCCCTTATCCCTAAAAAGC
>NZ_PNCJ01000093.1 GCF_005887115.1 Pseudoalteromonas rubra
TATATTTCAAATTCAATTTAGAACATAGCCTCATTGGTTAGGTGAGTGTAAGGGTGGGTGTCGCCGTTATCGCCGTTATCCCCTAAATAAATCAGAACACAGGTTCTGGTTAGACAATAAAACAGCGGCCAATTTTAGTTGCCCATTAAACTTAAAGTAACTCACCAGCCTCTCATTACGCCTAATGTGTATGAGAGACTGATATAACCAGATAAAATGTACTAATTTGTATGACTAAAATCAGGTTTGACTTACCCATTAATCATATTTGTTCAAATTTAGTCGATACTTTCAACTATGTATAAAACTTCATTATACTGGTCTATCCCTTTTACTTCCGCAATGCCATTGGTATTGGTGATAACTGCGCTTGAATAAGCTCTTCCTTCAACCCAGACATGAAATGTAGCTGGATATACATCCGCTTCTAACACTTTGTAACCATGTATATATGCTGAATAATAATCATCATCACAATTGGAGATGTTGCCACCCGTGGTGCTCCCTCTGATTAATTGTTTATCATTGCCGATATTGAGGCCATCATCATCAATAAACACCTGAAATGCGACACCAATCGCCTCACTTCCGTCTCTACCACAAATGTTAAAATTCTCGGCTCTACTTCTTACATCGATATGACCTTGAATAAATAAATGACTCTTTGAGTTAATAGTAATTTCTTTTGTGTAGCCAGGTACTGGCGTCATCTCCCAGAACAAATCTGGATCCCAGCCAGTAACCGAATTTTGGTAGACCATCTTAGTGCCACAAAAACTGGCAAAAGAGTATGCAGATAAAAATAATGCAAAGATGAATTTCATAAGCTCTCCAAGAAATAAAAATTCCCATATTTTAAAGGTGTAAATATCAGCTTGACTTAGTAAGGGGGGGACACTCCAATCCATTTCATTGATAAATCAAACACTTTAATAATAACATTACAGGAAAGAGAAGAAGAAGAGAAGAAGGGGAAACAAGCGACATGGGGAAACAAGGGAAACAAGCGACACCCACCTAAAAATGGCACACTTTTGATGTGGCGTCTACGCTTAGAACACGCTCAAAGGATTGAGGACAATGGACTATGCCAACAGCAAGGAAGAAGCAGGTCAGCTTATGCGATACCAAATATTATCACTGTATTTCCCGGTGTGTACGTCGGGCGTTTTTATGCGGCGAAGACCGCTTCACAGGCCGTTCATATGAGCACCGGCGAGATTGGGTAGAAGAAAAGCTACTGACGCTGGCAAAAGTG
>NZ_PNCJ01000094.1 GCF_005887115.1 Pseudoalteromonas rubra
AAGTCGATATTACTCAACGATAGTTGCAACAACACCAGCACCAACTGTACGGCCACCTTCACGGATCGCGAAACGTAGACCTTCGTCCATCGCGATTGGGCAGATCAGCTCAACAGTCATCTTGATGTTGTCACCAGGCATTACCATTTCAACGCCTTCTGGCAGCTCAACGTTACCAGTTACGTCAGTTGTACGGAAGTAGAACTGTGGACGGTAGCCTTTGAAGAATGGAGTGTGACGACCACCTTCATCTTTAGACAGTACGTATACTTCTGAAGTGAACTTAGTGTGTGGAGTGATTGAACCAGGCTTAGCAAGAACTTGACCACGCTCAACTTCGTCACGCTTAGTACCACGTAGA
>NZ_PNCJ01000095.1 GCF_005887115.1 Pseudoalteromonas rubra
ACCTTTGCGTATGACGCCAACAACCGTCGTTATAAGCGTACCGATGGTAAACAGACCGTTTATTATGTGGGCGCACTGGAGCTGAGCAAGCAAAATGAAGGCTCCGACACCTTCATCAAGCGCTACATAGGAAATGATGCGGTACAGCAGTACTACTCAACGCGGGCTGCCAAGCTACAGTGGCTGTTTACCGATCACCAGGGGTCAATCGTCGCGGTCACAGACAGCAACTACAAACTGCTGGCCAGGTATAAATACGATCCGTTTGGCAAAAAACGCACACTGGCCTTTACCAGCGAGGAGCGGATTAACCAGCGGGTTGCACTGCACCTGACACTGAGCGCGTTCAGACACATAGAAGCCAACCTGCGCGGCTACACAGGTCACGAGCCGGTGTCACTGGACGGAGACAACCGCATCATTCATATGAATGGTCGGATTTACGATGCAGACACCGGACGCTTTATGCAGGCGGATCCTGTGGTGCAGGCGCCGAGTAACATCCAGAGTTACAATGCGTACAGCTATGTACTAAACAACCCGCTTAGCCGGATTGATC
>NZ_PNCJ01000096.1 GCF_005887115.1 Pseudoalteromonas rubra
AAATAGCCAGTCCTAGTGACAAAAGATTTTGTTAAAGGAAGTTCGGTCTCGCTGGCTCGACTTTCACGCTAACAAAAAATTATTGAAGCGGTGCTTCAATAAGCAAATTTTTTGTCCCCTTCGTCTAGAGGCCTAGGACACCGCCCTTTCACGGCGGTAACAGGGGTTCGAATCCCCTAGGGGACGCCACTTACTTTTAGTAAGTACCAAACTCGTATGGTAAGAGTCT
>NZ_PNCJ01000097.1 GCF_005887115.1 Pseudoalteromonas rubra
TTTCTTAGGACGAACCAGAACGTCTACCAAAGTCCAGGATGTTTTCTTAGGGGATTTGGGTAGTGACGCACATTCACGGTGTGTCGCTTTATTCAGGCGACACCTTACATATTCTGAGCGCCCCAAACGCAAAAGCCCCGACCAAAAGGCCGGGGCTTTTCAAAAGTTTAATTTAGTAAAAACTAAAATTAAGCTTTCTTAGGACGAACCAGAACGTCTACCAAAGTCCAAGATTTTTTCTTAG
>NZ_PNCJ01000098.1 GCF_005887115.1 Pseudoalteromonas rubra
CACCTAACATATCATCACCCCCACAAACGCAAAACCCCCGACCAACAGGCCCGGGCTTTTCAAAAGTTTAATTTAGTAAAAACTAAAATTAAGCTTTCTTAGGACGAACCAGAACGTCTACCAAAGTCCAAGATTTTTTCTTAGGGGATTTGGGTAGTGACGCACATTCACGGTGTGTCGCTTTATTCAGGCGACACCTTACATATTCTAAGCGCCTCAAACGCAAAAGCCCCGACCAAAAGGCCGGGGCTTTTCAAAAGTTTAATTTAGTAAAAACTAAAATTAAGCTTTCTTAGGACGAACCAGAACGTCTACCAAAGTCCAGGATGTTTTCTTAGAGATTTGGGTGGTGACGCACATTCACGGTGTGTCGCTTTATTCAGGCGACACCTTACATATTCTAAACGCCCCAAACGCAAAAGCCCCGACCAAAAGGCCGGGGCTTTTCAAAAGTTTAATTTAGTAAAAACTAAAATTAAGTTTTCTTAGGACGAACCAGAACGTCTACCAAAGTCCAGGATGTTTTCTTAGGGGATTTGCGTAGTGAATCAAATACACGGTGTGTCGCTTTATTCAGGCGAGACCTT
>NZ_PNCJ01000099.1 GCF_005887115.1 Pseudoalteromonas rubra
CAATCTGTAGATTATTCTACGATTGTAGCTACAAGCACCAACATTAACATGTGGATGGCTCCACCTTCACATGATGACTTTCACTCAGGCATTAAAAAAGGCCGCCTGAGCGACCTTTTTCACAGTGTTACTGCAATCTGTAGATTATTCTACGATTGTAGCTACAAGCACCAACATTACCCTGTGGAAGGCGCCACCTATCGTGCAAAGGATAATGACACAGTGCTTGCACTGGCATTTCCTTTGCGCAAGGGCGACGCATGAACGAAGCACCGCTTCGCAGCATGAGGAGGTGAGCGCACGGATGCGCGATGGGCGTCGCTACATGGATGTACTTCCACACCACATTTTCCATCGCCATATTTCAGGCATTAAAAAAGGCCACCGAGGTGACCTTTTTTATAATGCTTATTGCATTAACTAAAGTCGATATTACTCAACGATAGTTGCAACTAGCACCTACATTACCCTGTGGAAGGCGCCACCTTCACATGATGACTTTCACTCAGGCATTAAAAAAGGCCGCCTGAGCGACCTTTTTCACAGTGTTACTGCAATCTGTAGATTATTCTACGATTGTAGCTACAACACCAGCACCAACTGTACGGCCACCTTCACGGATCGCGAAACGTAGACCTTCGTCCATCGCGATTGGAACGATTAGCTCAACAGTCATCTTGATGTTGTCACCAGGCATTACCATTTCTACGCCTTCTGGCAGCTCAACGTTACCAGTTACGTCAGTTGTACGGAAGTAGAACTGTGGACGGTAGCCTTTGAAGAATGGAGTGTGACGACCACCTTCATCTTTAGACAGTACGTATACTTCTGAAGTGAACTTAGTGTGTGGGTTGATTGAACCAGGCTTACAAAGAACCTGACCACGCTCAACTTCATCACGCTTAGTACCACGTAGA